>DASZTS010000106.1:0-60573 GCA_035547915.1 Pirellulales bacterium
ACAAACCACGTTCTTGGTCACGCTCGTCTTTCTCCTGGTTCTGGATGTACTCGCGAATCATCGCCTCATCCAAGCCCACGGTGCTGACACAGTAACCGCGTGACCAGAACGTTCGTCCAAACAGGGTTCCTTTCGTTTTCAGATTTCGCGATGAATCCTCACCGCACTTTTCCCCTTCAAGTACCCCACCGTCATGGCAATGCTGTACTTGGGCGGGATACTCAACAGCAGGTGGATATGGTCCGGCATGGCCTTTCCTTCCACCATTTAGCACAAGCGTGTTCGTTGGCGGATCGGGATACGCGTGCGGTGAGCTACCGCCCCACCCGAGGCCGAGAATCCGCAACGGAATCGTTGCCCGGTCAATCGCCGGTGAAGCGGCGAGAGAACTCAATCGGACCACAATTGCGTCGGATCGCCGTGGGCACCGATGCGGGTGGCCGATTGGGTGCCGTTGCGGCTGACGATCTTCAGCGCGGCACCTTCGCTCTTGTTGATCGCCGAGCTCATGCCGACGTCGATGAGGAAGATCAAGCCATCGAACTTCTGTACCATTTCGCCGGCCTTGCGTTTCGAGTCATCGGAGAATTTTGCCTTGCCCGGTTGATGCCCCATCACGAAGTGCTTGATTCCCAAGGCGTCGGCATAGCCGCGCAGGCGGGCTTCGCTCCGCTTCGGCGAGTCACCGTCGCGTTCCCACCAGGGAATCGGTTTGAGCCGCGCTTCGAGCAAGCCGCGTTCACCTACCAAGACATCGGCTGCAAACCCATCCTCGTTGACGGAGTCTTCGATCTCGCGAGCCAGGTTGGCGAGCGTCGCTCCCTGCGTGTCACAGGCGTGTGCGAAGAACCAGTCGTTGATACGGACCGCGAGGGGCAAGGCGAGCAGGAACTTGCCGACGCCCCGGCGGTCGTTACCGGAGGCGATGTCGCTCGGCTCGATGCCCGCGTGATCGAGTTCGTCCAAGAACTTTTCGGCCTTTTCGTCATCTTCGGGATCGGCCAAGAACTCCGCTTCGTGATTTCCCATGGTCACGTAGACGGCGCCCCCCGCGTCGGCCGCTTTTTGCCGCAAGGCGCGGAAGCAGGCGATGACGTCCAGCGAGCGGTTTCCCTTGTCGATCAAATCGCCCGTGCAGACGAGCACCGTCTCGCCACCGCTCCAAGCCACTTTGTCCGGCGCCTCCGGTGTTTCTGGAACGATGCCCACGCGCTTCAAGAGGCCTATCAACCGCTCGTAGTCGCCATGCACGTCGCCTATCGCCACGATGTCGACCTCTTTCTGGATATCGACGATCGCCGGAGCGTCGCGCCAATTCCGCACGGGGCGCGCGGCCGGTTTTTTGGCCAGGCAAGTGCCGGGCGCCATGCCGATTGATGTGAAAATTGCCAGCGAGAGAACCGTGCGACTGACAACGCGCGAGGTAAAGGACAGACGGTGCATTCAACCACCACGCTTTTCGAAGGTCACGACTTGAGGGGCATGCAGAAGGGACGTGCATTCTCAGGCCAGCTCTGCCATCCGTCAACCAGCGGGCGAGAACGTTGATCGAAAGGTGATTGAATCACCATCGCGAATGTGCGACAGTTGCGGCGCATGTCGAGCGCGTGATTGTAAAAATGCGTAAGACAAGAATTATCGTTCGACTACAAAACACCGGGTGAGTGACTTATGAGCTGCACGCACTGTGATGGGTCGGTATCGAAACGAAACATATCCCGAGAAGGTCGCCGCCGGAGGAGGCGAAATCTGCCAACGTATGTGGCGCCGTGCTTGATCGGGCTGGTCATCGGTGGGTTGATCGTCCCTCCGAACGTTCTGGCCTGGGGACGCGACGGCCACGTGATCGTGGCGAAGATCGCCGACCTGCGACTGTCCGACAAAGCCCGTCAGGCCGTCTTCGACATACTCGGCGGCCAATCGATCGCCACCAGTGACAACGCGAACTGGGCCGATGATATCAAGAAGGGTCCCCTCGCGCAAACTGTCGGCGACCGCTATCCGAATAACAGCCAATGGCATTTTGTCGACATTCCATTCGATGCCGCGTCGTACGACGCAGACCGCGATTGTAAGAACAGCGACTGTATCGTCGATCAACTCAACCGCTTTCTCAAAGTCGTGGCAGACGAAGATGCCTCGGACCTCGAGCGGAGAGAAGCCCTGAAGTTCGTCATCCATTTTTGCGGAGATATTCACCAGCCACTGCACTGCGCCGAGCGAAATGGCGACCACGGTGGCAACGCCGTGCGCGTTGCATCGTACGACGGAGGGCACGGAGGGCACGACCACCACATGAACCTGCACTCGGTTTGGGATGACAATCTCGTTTACGAGAATGAGAGCCTCCGCCATCTCAGGCCGGAGGACGCCGCCCAGCGGCTCAATTCGCTGATCTCGAGCCAACAGCAAGACGACTGGGCGGGTGGGGAACCGAAGGATTGGGCCTGGGAGGCGCACCAATTGGCGGTCGGTCAAGCCTATACCGACGGCGACGGGAATCCACTGCCCAAAGACCATGTAAAGCTGGACGACGAATACGTACACACGCGGAAACTGGTCGTGCGTCAACAATTGCAGCGTGCCGGTGTGCGCCTGGCGAACGTGCTGAACGAAGCCTTCGGCGAATAGCCACAGGCTTTCACCTCGTGTCCGTTCTTGATCCGGGCCGAGAGTCGTGTGATCTGACGTTGGCTTGACGTGACTGTCGGGGGGCGAGTGTGTCGTGGATGGCACGCCATGCCCCCCCGTCAGGCGCGCCGTTTTTTCCTCACTGCCGCGGGCCGACCGGTTGGACCACCGACGTGCCAGTAGGATTTTCGGCGAGCGGCGTAAAAACGTTGCAGCCGCCGCCAACTCGCGTAGAATCAACGTCGGCTTATGCGTTCGTTGGCTGAAACGCCTAAAGCGACTGACAAAATCTTGGGAGCTGGAGCGCGGTGTGCCAAAGACCGGCCGTGAAACGCTGGTTTTTGTCAAGCTTCCGGCCGTTCTGTCGGTCCTTTGAAATACGTCGTAACTGCACAAGAAAGCGAGTCGGACCATGGAACAAAAGTTCGAAGGCGCCCCACGGGCGGAGATTCGTCTCGAAGGTCGGCGAGCGGTGCGCGGCGAAGTGGTCAACGACTGGGGCTCCCGATTGCAATGGCAAATCAAACGCGACGGGCAGGTGCTGGCGACGCCGGCCGCGCGTGCCGACACCAGCTACGAACACCCCGATGCCACGCCGGGCGAATACGAAGTCGTGCTACAGATGTGGCAGTACGTCAATTACCGCAAGACGCCCGAAGGCGAGTTCATCGACAGCAAGTTCGTCGATATCTCGAACAAACTGAATTACAAGGTCTAGTTCTCCCGCCAAACCGGCCCGCGATCCGGCATCCGCCCGAGCGAAGGGATTCGCCGGTCGTTCCTGTTTCGAGCCCGTAAGGAGTCCGCTGTGCTGCACATCGGTCGAGAAAGAATCCCTGCCTGCGGCGACGTGACGCGCCGCAGCTTTTTAACGGCCGGGGCTGCCGGCCTGGCCGGGTTGAGCCTGCCCTGCCGCTTCAGCCTCGAAGCGGCAGGCGCGGTCGACCACAGCAAGGCCAAGATTCGCAACTGCATCACTATCTTTCTCGTCGGCTCGCCGGGTCATCTCGACACGTGGGACATGAAGCCCGAGGCACCGGACGATGTGCGGGGCAAGTTTCGGCCCATCGACACGAACGTGCCCGGTGTGCAGATCTGCGAGCACTTTCCGCTCATGGCCCGGATCATGGACCGCGTGGCCCTGATCCGCAGCCTGTATCACAACAGCGGCGCGTCGCACGAAAACGGCCAGCGCTGGATGATGACGGGACAGGACTTCAATCCCAACAGCGTGCAGCCCCATTCGGGATCGGTTGTCTCTCGCGTCTTCGGACCGCGAGGCGATCTGCCCGCCTCGATCATCCTGCCGGGCAAGATCGGCAACACGGGCGCGGGTCCCTATCACGGCCAGACCGCGGCCTACCTGGGCAGCGCCCACGAGCCGTTCGTCCTCGGTGCCGACCCGGCGAACGGCGACTTCAAGGTGGCCAATCTCACGCCGCCCGCCGACCAGGATGAGCTGCGGATCAGCGCCCGCCGCCAGTTGCTCGGGCAGATCGACGCCTTGCAGCGACGGTCGGAATCGAAGTCGACGCAGGACCTCGATGCGTCGTACGCCCGCGCGTTCAACTTGCTCACGTCGCCCGCCACCAAGATGGCCTTCGAGCTGCAACACGAGGCCGACGTGCTGCGCGATCGCTACGGCCGCAACACGCTGGGCCAGAGTTGTCTGATGGCCCGCCGGCTGATCGAGGCGGGCAGCCGCTACGTGACGGTGAACCATTTCGACACGGTCTTCAATCTCACCTGCTGGGACATGCACGCCGATGGAGGTGGATTGAACAACACGTATCTCGATTACGAGCGGCACCTCTGCCCGCAGTTCGACCAGGCCTTTTCGGCCCTCATCCTCGACTTGGAACAGCGCGGCCTGCTCCAAGAGACGGTCGTGGCCGTGCTGAGCGAGATGGGCCGCACACCCAAGCTCAATCCGCGCGGCGGCCGCGACCACTATCCGCCGGCCTGGACCAACTTCTTGTGCGGCGGCAACGTTCGCGGCGGCCAGGTGATCGGCTCGACCGACAAGCTCGGGGCCGCACCGCACGATTATCCGATCGAGCCTCCCCGCGTGTTGGCTTCGATCTACCACGGCATGGGCATCGACTTGGAGACGACCATGATGCCCGGCCCCGGCGGACGGCCGATTCGATTCATCGAGGCCGAACCGATCCGCGAACTGTTTTGATTGGCTCCTCCCTCCCGCCCCGTTCGATGATGGCTTCACCTCCCCGCGCGCCGCTAACGTGTGCCCTTGCGCTCGTGTTGGGGGCGTGCAGCGTGGTGCGGGCGGCACCGCCGACCGTGCGCAACGTCGACGTGCGGGGCTTGCAGATCGGCGCCACGACCACCATCGCCTTCGACGGCACCGACCTGCCGGCCAACCCGCGCCTGATGATGTCGGTACCCATCGCCTCCCAGGTGGTACGACCCGGTGCGACGGCTGCCCACGTGGAAATCGACGTCACACTCGATGGGAGCGTGCAGCCCGGTTTCTATAACGCCTATCTCTGGGGCGAGAGCGGTATTTCGGAAAAGACGGTCGTCGCCTGCGACCGGTTGTCTCAGCGGCGCTATGCCCCGACGATCGACTCGCTACCGGTTGCCCTGCACGGCACGCTGCCGGGAGGCACCACCTTGCGGACCACGTTCACCGCCCAGGCCGGGCAGCGGCTGATGTGCGAAGTCGAATCGCAGAGGCTGGCCGGCAAACTGCGCCCCGTGCTCCACTTGTTCGATGCCCAAGAGCGACACCTAGCCTGGTCACTGCCGTCGCCCGCCTTGCGGGGTGACACTCGCCTCGCGATCACTGTGCCAGCGGATGGTCAATACACGCTCACGCTCCACGACCTGCAATTCGCCGCGCCGGCGCCGGGACACTTTCGATTGAAGATCGGTGATTGGCAATATGCCGATGCGGCGTTTCCGGCAGGGGTCCAACGCGGCACGACGGCGTCGCTGCGCCTGATCGGTAACCTACCGGCCGACAAGCGGCTTGTCGTGCCGGTGGTATCCGCGTCCGAGATCTCTTGGTTGCGGGCCGCCTGGTCAGACGCTGCGCTCGCCAGCGGACCGACGCCCGCCGTCACGGTCAGCGACCTGCCCGAACTCGTCGAGCAGTCGGGCCCCGAATTGCAAGAACTGCCGACAGCGCCTGCGGCTGTGAACGGATGCCTGTCGGTGGCCGGCGAGGAAGATCGTTACCGGTTGAAGGCCGCGGCAGACACGAAACTGCGCTGTGAGCTGATGGCCGCTCGGCTCGGCGCGCCAATCGACAGTGTCGTGGAAATTCGCCGGGCGGACGGCGGTGTGTTGGCCACGAACGACGACGTGCCCGGCACGACCGACTCGCTGGTCGAATTCACTATGCCCAAGGAGACCGATTCGCTCGTCGTGTCTGTCCGCGATGCCCTCGGCCGTGGTGGCGATGCATCGATCTATCGATTGCTCGTCACGCCGGTCGATGCGCCTCAGCCGGATTTTCGGTTGTCCATCGAACGCGACACCTACAACGTCGTGCAGGGTTCGCGGCAGGTCGTGCGCGTGCGTGTCGAGCGGCAAGCGTATCAAGGGCCGATTGGCCTGGAATTCGGACAACTGCCCTGGGGCGTCGCACTCGATGCCGCCGAGATACCGGCCGGCAGCAACGGCAAGCTGATCACGCTGGCTGGATCGGCCGATGCACCCCAATGCGCTCTCGTCTCCGTCCGCGGCCGCGCCGCGCGAGGCCCGGTGCGCACGGCGCCGGCCGGCACGAATCCGCTCGATCGCGATCAGCCCTGGCTGGCGGCCGAACTGCCTGTATCGCTGGCGGCTCGCGACGGGGTCGGGTTCGATGCCGATTGGCAGCCGGCGGTCGACGCCAAGTTGGTATTGAGCGGTAAGTTCGCGGCCCCGGTGCGGTGCGTGCGCCCCGCGGGTTATGACGGTCCGGTACGCTTGAGCCTGCTCACAAGCCAAAATCCGCCGCAGGTCAACGGTGTGGACGACCCGAACCGTACGCTGCGGCCCGAACCGAACGTGCCGGTCGAAATCGCGTCCGACGGCCAGGCGGTGGCCAAGTGGGACGCGAAGCTGATGGCCGACAAGACACTGGCCGACGCGCAGGCTGCCCTCGCCGTGGCGGCCAAGGCGCTCGCCGACGCCCAGGTGGCCGGCGGCGCGGCACTCGAAGCCGCCACGAAAGCCAAGGCCGAGGCAGACGCTCGCGTGGCCGACGCCATGCAAAAGAAAACCGCGGCCGACGAGGCGGCCATCGCAGCCGCGGCCGCGGCCAAGAACGACGTCGCCTACAATCTGGCAGTCCCCGCCGACCTGCCGGCGGGGAACGTGGAGATTGCCTTTCGGGCCGAGTTGCTCAGCCGCGATCGCCAGCGAACGCTGATGACGGTCTGCACGCCGGTGCGAACCATCTCCGTCTCCAATCCTCTGCGATTGCAATACGGCGGCCCGCCAAAACTATCCGCGAAGATCGACCGCCAAGTCGGGGCCGCTTTAAAATTGGCGGGTAAGGTCGAGCGGTTGGAAGGTCTGACCGGCGACGTGACGGTAACGATCTCCGGCCTGCCAGCAGGCATCAACGTGCCGCGAGTGGTCGTGCCCGCGGCGCAGACCGATTTCGAGTTGGAGTTGAAGTTTCCGCCCAACACGGCGGCTGGCGTGATCGGCGGACTACAACTGGTCGCGACGGGCCGAATGACCCCCAGTTCGCCGCTCGAAATCCGCAGCGAAGCGGTGCACGTGGCCGTAGAACTGTTGCCGCCGGAATGAGCTGAGAACGATAGAGGAACGCTACGATGTTTGGATCAAAAGAACTCGCCATCTGGACCATGCTTGTCGGATGCGCGAGCATCGTACCAATTCATGCGAGCGCCGCGGAGCCACCGACCGCATCCGGCCCGATCCGTATCGAACCGACCACGGTGAAGCTGACTCATCCGCGCCGTCCACAGTCACTGATCGTCACGTCGACCACGGCCGATGGCCGCGCCGTTGATCTGACCGCGCAGGCAACGTTCACGAGTAATAACTCGTCGATCGCCCGCGTCACGTCTCTCGGTTGGGTCGAGCCGGTGGCCACGGGGGAGGCCGATGTCACCGTCACGGCCGCAGGCCAAACGTCGACGGTGCACGTGAGTGTGCAACTGCCCGCGGTCACGCCGCTCAACAGCTTCCGCCATGATGTGATGCCGGCCTTATCCAAAGGTGGCTGTAACGCGGGCGCTTGCCACGGTTACTCGCTGGGTAAGAACGGCTTTAAGCTCTCCCTCCGCGGAGCCGACGCCGCGGCCGATTACCTTTCGCTCTCCGACGAGTTCTTCGAACGACGGATCAACCGTCACAATCCGCCGGCCAGCCTGTTGCTGGCGAAGCCCTTGGGCGACATGCCGCACAAAGGGGGCGTGCGTTTCGATCGGGGCAGCCTGCTCGAGGAATTGCTCGCCGGCTGGATCAGCGACGGCGCCCCCGACGACACGGTCGCGCCAGTACAGATCGAGTCGCTACGCATCTATCCCACGTCGGTAGTGATCGGACCGGGCCAGCAGCACCAGCTTCAGCTCATCGCGCGCTATTCCGACGGCAGCGAACGTGACGTGACCCGGCTCGGCATCTATACGGCCAACACCGAGCGCGTGGCCGGCGTGGATGACGAAGGGCTGGTCAGCACGCGGGAGTTGGGCGAGACTGCGGTCGTGGCCCGCTTCGAGCGAATCTTCGCCACCTCCAATTTCATCGTGCTCGAACCACGACCCGGTTTCGAACCGACTCCCGTGCCGAGCGACAATCTCATCGACCGACACGTGGTCGCCAAGCTCAACGATCTGCGCATCAAGCCGTCGGAAACGACCGACGATGTCCACTTTCTGCGTCGCGTGTACGTCGACCTGATCGGCGTGCAACCCAAGGCCGACGAACTCGCCGCGTTTCTCGCCGACGGTGCGGTCGACAAGCGGTCCAAGATCGTCGAAACGCTCTTCCAGCGGCCCGAATTCGTCGATCGCTGGTCGCTGAAATGGGGCGACCTGCTGCAAAATTCGCGCACCAACCTGAACGATCCGGCGACCTACGCGTTCCGCGAATGGATTCGCGTGGCGGTGGCCACGAACATGCCGCTCGACGAGTTCGCGCGGACGATTCTGAACAGCCGCGGAGGGACGTTCGACGATCCCACGAGTGCTTACTTCGCCGTCAGCAAAGATACCGACGACACGTTGCAGCGTGCCACGCAGGTGTTCTGCGGCGTACGGATGCTCTGCGCCAAGTGTCATCCGCATCCATTCGAGAACTGGACGCAGACCGACTACTACGGCCTGCACAGCTTCTTCAACCAGTTGGGCGTGAAGGCCGACCAGCGGTTGGTCGGCGTGCCCAATGCCAAGACGTTGATCGTGAACGTGGCGGTCGGCTCCTCCGTGAACCCGCGCACCGGCGCGGCGCAACCGCCTCGCTACCTGGGCGGCAGCGAACCGACGATCGCAGCCAATACCGATCGACGCGCGGTCTATGCCCAGTGGCTCACCTCGGCCGAGAATCCGTTCTTCGCCCGCAGCATGACCAACCGCATCTGGAGCTACTTCTTCCATCGGGGCATCATCGATCCGGTCGACGACTTGCGAACGACAAACCCGCCGATCAATCCGGCCCTGCTCGATGCGCTGACAAAGGACTTCGTCGAGCACCGCTTCGATGTGCGGCATCTGATGCGGTCGATCGTCCTCTCGCAGACCTATCAACGCTCAAGTGCGACGAACGAAACCAATGCCCACGACGATGCCAACTTCTCGCACTTCATCTCGCGGCGACTGCCGGCCGAGACACTGCTCGATTCACTCACGCAAGCGACCGGCGTGCCCGAGAATTTTGCCGGCGTGCCGGCGGGTTTCACGGCCGCGCAACTGCCCGACGCCGACGTGCAAAGCGACTTCCTCAACCTGTTCGGCAAGCCGCAGCGCATGGAAGCCTGTGAGTGCGAACGCGACGACGGCTCGAACATGTTGCAGGCCCTGCATTTCATCAATGGGCCGACGATCCTCGGAAAGCTGACGAACCCCGGCGGCCGACTGGCAACGCTCGTCAAGCAACAGACCGATAATCGGGCCTTGATCGAGCAGATCTATCTATGGTCCGTGGTGCGTCCGCCGGATGCCAAGGAGGTCGAAGTGGCGTTGACGTTTTTCAACTCCAAGCCCGACCACCGCGACCAGGCGGCCCAGGATCTGATGTGGGCGTTGCTCAACAGCCGCGATTTTTTGATGGTCCATTGATGGCTCGCCTGCGCATGAGGATCAACGGCTTGGTCGGAGAATCGCTAGTACGACGCCCCGTTGCTGCCACATACCGGCGGCGCGTGGTGGGCGCGGTGTCGTGCTTGCTCGTGCTCTTCCCGAGCGGTACACCAGGACCCGGCTTCGCCGATTCTGGTGTTCCGGCCGAGATCAGCTATCGCCAGACCGTCTGGCCGGTCCTCAAGCGCCACTGCTGGGGTTGCCACTCGTCCGCCAAGGCCGAGGGCGGTCTTAAGTTGGATACCGTCGCCGATATGCTCAAGGGGGGGGACAGTGGTCCGCTCTTCGAACCGGCCAAGCCCGACGAGAGCTTGCTTGTGAAGATGATCGCCGGCCCGACGCCCGAGATGCCCAAAAACAGTCCGCCGCTTTCCGCCGAAAAGGTGAACCTTCTCAAGCGATGGATTCTGGCGGGCGCGAAGGACGATTCGCCGCCGGTCCCCGCCACAACCGTCTCCGCCCCGCCGGCCGCCTATAAATATCCGGTCGCCGTGACGAGCGTGTCGCTGACGCCGGATGGCAAGCTGGCGGCGGCCGCCTGCCGCAGTGAAGTGGTGTTGGTAGACATCGATGGCGAAACGCCGGCTCGCCGCCTGCCGACCGACTGCGATCTGTTGTCGCATGTCGAATTCAGTCCCGACGGATCGCTCATGGCCGCGGTCGGCGGAGTGCCCGGCCTCTACGGCGAGGTGCGATTCCTCCGCGTCGCAGACGGCGCGGTCCTGTCGGCTCGCCGGATCGGCCACGATACGCTCTTCCGCGGCAGCTTTTCGCCCGACGGCCGGGCCATCGCCGTGGCGGGACCGGACGGCGCGGTCCACGTCGTGCCGGTCGACGCGGCGGGTGAGGTGGGCCACTTCGAGTTGCACAGCGACTGGGCGTTCGACGTCGCCTACAGTCCCGACGGCAAGCTGCTCGTCTCGGCGGGGCGAGACAAGGCGACCAAGGTCAGTTCGGCCGACGACGGCCATCTGATCCGAGCACTCGACTCCTCGCCCGATTTCGTCGGCTGCGTGGCCTGCGATGAGCAATTCGCCGTCTCTGCCGGCCGCGCACGGACGCTCATCGGCTATGAGTTGAAGATTGCCTTCCAGGGAATCGAGATCGCCGGCGCTGGTAACGGTGCGCAGCCGGTCACACGGCGCGACCAATATGCAAAACCTTTCGAGGGTCCGCCCGGTGTGGTGCTCGATCTGGCAACGAGCGGCGACCGCAAACATCTGGCTGTCGCCGGGGCGTTTGGTGAAATCCGGGTCTACCAGCTTGCCACTCGGCAGCGAACGGCGACAATCACGGGCATACCGAATCCCGTTTTCGCCGTAGCCCTCAATGCCGACGGCAGTCGTCTGGCCGCCGGCACCAAGAGCGGTCGGTTGGAGATCTATGACGTCGCCTCCGCAAAGCCCATCAAATCGGTCGTGGCGGTGCCGATGATGCCGGCGCCGGTCGAGCCGGCTTCCAAGTGACAACAGCCAAGTGGTCAAACCCGGTCGGCGCTGCCCCTTCGGTGCCTCCCAGCGGCCTCGATTTCTGGCGCGAGTTGGTCACCCCTTTTGGGCCGGCCGGTTGGCGGATTATGATCCGTGTGCTGGTCTTCGGCGTACTGGCGGCGCTGGTGTGGGGGATCGAGTCGGCCACCGACACTTCGGTGGCGATCGACCTGACTCCCTATGAAATCGCCGGCGTGACCCTGAGCCTGCTTCTCGTGCTGCGGACCAACGCGGGTTACGAGCGATGGTGGGAAGCTCGAAAGCTCTGGGGCGGGATAACGAATCAATGCCGCGACCTGGTCGTGGTTGCGCTGGCGACCGGATCGCGCGACCGGCAGTGGCGAGAACAGATCGCGCGTTGGACGGCGGCCTTCGCGCACGTCGTCCGCCGTAACCTGCGGGGCGAACGGCAACTGCCCGAGCTGGCCGCTCTGTTGGGAGAGGCGGAAGCCGCTCGTGTCGCCGTGGCCGTGCACATGCCGAGCTACGTCTCGGCGAAGATCGCGGCTCAGCTCGCCGCGGCGCTTGAGCGTGAAGAGATCTCCGGCTTCGCCTTCTTGGAGGCCGACCGAGATCGGGCCCTGTTGCTCGATCACGCCGGCGGCTGCGAGCGCATCGCGGCGACGCCCCTCCCGCAAGCCTATGTCATCAAGATCCGGCAGCTCGTGTTTCTGTTTCTGGTGGCCTTACCGTTCGCCTTGATCTCCCGAGTCGGCTGGCTGACGCCCCTGATTACCATCATCACGGCCTATCCGCTGTTGGCGCTCGACGAGATCGGCGCCGAGTTGCAGCGGCCCTTCTCGACCAGTGCCTTGAATCACTTGCCGCTCGATGACGTGTGCGCTACCATTGAGCGGAATCTGTTGGCCCAACTCGAGTTCGAGCCGCCGCCGAGCCAAGACTATGCGTAAACTCTTGCGGGGCATTGTGGAGTTTCGCGAGAATTCGTTGCCGCAATACGCGGAACGTTTTCGTGAGCTTTCTTCAGGCCAGGCACCCGACGCGCTACTCATCACCTGCTCGGATAGCCGTGTCGTGCCCGAATTGCTGGCGTCGACCGATCCGGGCGATCTGTTCGTGGTGCGCAACGTGGGGAACATGGTGCCTCCCGCGACGATCGACGGCAGCTCGACCGGCGATCTCTCGGAGGCCAGTGCCATCGAATTCTCGGTGCTCGTGCTCAACGTGCGCGACATCATCGTCTGCGGCCATTCGGAATGCGGAGCGATGAAGGCCGTCGTGGGCCCGGCTCCCGTGGGTGGCACGCCCAATCTGCACAAGTGGCTCCATCATTGCACGTCGGCCGCCTTCCGGCTCGATCAGGAAGGCCCGCTCGATCGCTCGCTGAGCGTCCATGACCAGTTGTCGCAACTCAACGTGCTGGTACAACTCGAGCACCTCATGTCGTACTCGATCGTGCAAGAGCGCGTGAAGCGTGGGACGCTACACCTCAGCGGTTGGTGGTTTGATATTGCCACAGGCGAGATGCTGGCCTACATGCGTGAATCGCGTTCGTTCGAACGCATCGACCGCGCCCTGGTCGAGCGGTTTCTCCAGCAGCGCGACTGAAGACTTTGCGGCTCCTACCCCATTTCCAGTCAATCGGCAGCCTGAAATCGACAAGGTCGCCAAACGGCCGGAAGAAATGGGCAGTGATTACCTCTACCGGCGGCCGGCCAGGGTTGCTCCGCGGAACAGGGCAGGATAGAAACGTAAGAATCGGCCCGCCAAAAAAGCCTCCCTCCGCTTGCAAAGAAAACCTATGTCGAACGTCATCGACCTGCGCAGCGATACCCTCACGAAACCGACACCCGGCATGCGGGCGGCAATCGCCGCGGCCGAGGTGGGTGACGATGTGTTCGGCGAAGACCCGACCGTACTGCGGCTGGAAGAAACGATTGCCGGTCTGCTCGGCAAAGAGAAAGCCCTCTTCGTGCCGTCGGGCACGATGTCGAATCAGATCGGCGTGCGCGTGCATTGTTCGCCGGGCGACGAATTCCTGTGCGAGACGAGCTGTCACATCTATCAATACGAGCAGGGTGCCTTCGCGCAGCTCAGCGGCGTGGTGGCCCGGACCGTCGACGGCGAGTTCGGCGTGCTGCGGCTGGAGCAGCTCGTGGGCCTCATCCGGCCCGAGAATGTCCATCATGTTCGCACTCGGCTGGTCTGCTTGGAGAATACGCACAACCGTGGGGGCGGGCGCGTGCAGCCCTACGAAGAAGTGGAACGCATCTGTACGTGGGCCCATGCCAACGGACTGTCGACCCATCTCGACGGTGCCCGCCTGTTCAACGCCGTCGTGGCAACGGGGATCGCCGCCGACAAGTGGGCCAGCCATTTCGACACGGTCAGCGTCTGTTTCTCGAAGGGGCTCGGGGCACCGATTGGGTCGGCCCTGGCCGGTCCGCGTGAGTTGATCGAGCGAGCCCATCGGCACCGCAAGCTGTTCGGTGGCGGCATGCGGCAAGCGGGCGTGATCGCCGCCGCGGCCGTCTATGCCCTGGAGCACCACATCGAGCGGCTGGCCGAAGATCACGCGGCCGCACGCCGCCTGGGCGACCTGATTCGCCAGATCGACGGCCTTGAGCTACGGCCGCCGCAGATCGACACCAACCTGGTGATCTACCGCGTCGATCCGCGGCTCGGCACCGGCGCCGAATTCTCCGCCCGCCTCAAACGCCGCGGATTGCTGATCAGCGCCTTCGGCGGACAGTTGATGCGGGCCGTCACGCACCTCGATGTGAATGCCGCCGATATCGAGCGTGCCGGCCAAATCCTCCGCGAAGTCGCCGCCGAGTCGCCCGTGGGCCGGCCGATCGACCCCGCGCCGCAGTCGGCCTACGCTCAGGCCAAGTAAGGGCCTACGGCCTGTCGCCACAATCAGGCAGTGGTGCCGCTTTTCGCCGCGGCTCGCCCGCCTGTTTCCGACACGGTGGACAGGTTGAGCACCTCCGCCGCTTAGGAAGGTGCGAGAAAGCGAATGCGGATACTGCGCAGATTCCGGTTCGCCGTCGCGCCAGTGCGGCGAACATCCCCGTGACGATAAAAGGAGCATCGGTATGAGTGTGGAGCACGTACGAAACCTGATCATCGGTAGCGGCGTGGCGGGCAAGATCATCGCGTGGACGCTATCCACACAGGGTCAGAAATCGGCCGTCGTCGAACGCGCGATGATCGGCGGTTCCTGTCCGAACGTGGCCTGCCTGCCCAGCAAGAACGTCATCTATAGCGCCAAGGCCGTCTCGCTCGTCGACCCGCAACGGGGGCTCGGCGTCGTGCATGGGCAGGTGCAAGTCGACATGGCCGGCGTTGTGCGCCGCAAACGGAAGATGGTCGACGGGCTGGTCGAAATACACCTCCGCAACTTCGAGAACAGCGGTGCCGAGCTGATCATGGGCGAGGCACAATTCACCGCGCCGAAGACCGTGCGCGTCGCGCTCAATGCCGGCGGCACGCGCGAGCTGCAAGGTGAGCGGGTCTTCATCAACGTCGGGACGCGCGCCACCGTTCCCGATATACCGGGGCTCGCCGCCGCCGCTCCCCTGACCCATGTCGAGGCCTTGAACCTGGAACGCCTTCCGGCCCACCTTGTGATTCTCGGCGGAGGCTACGTCGGTCTCGAATTCGCCCAAGCGATGCGGCGTTTCGGCAGCCGTGTGACGATCATCGAGCGCGGCGATCGCCTGCTCGTGCGGGAAGATCCCGATGTGTCGGAGGCACTCTTGAGTTTATTGAATGACGAAGGTGTCGAGGTCCTGTTGCAGACCTCGGTGCTGCGTGTCACGGGCCGTTCGGGATCGGGCGTCTCGCTCCAGGTGTGCGTGGGTGACGCCGAGCGAACGCTCGAAGCGTCCGACATCTTGGTGGCGGCCGGCCGCACGCCCAACACCGATCGGCTCGACGTGGCCAAGGCGGGTGTTGAATTGGACGGCCGAGGCTACGTGCGCGTCAACGAAAAGCTCCAGACCACCGCGGCCGACGTCTGGGCGACGGGCGAGTGTGCTGGCAGTCCGCAGTTCACGCACGTCGGCGAAGACGATTGTCGCGTCGTACTCGACAACCTGGCCGGCGGCAACCGGACCACGCGCGGCCGGGTCATTCCATATTGCTTGTTCACCGATCCGGAATTGGCCCACGTCGGCCTGAACGAAACGGAGGCCCGGGCCGGCAACGTCCCCTTCCGCATCGCGCGGGCGCCGATGGCCACGGTGTTGCGGATGCATACGCTCTCAGAGACGCGCGGCTTCATGAAGGCGCTCGTCGGTCGCGACGACCGTATCTTGGGCTTCACGGCATTCGGTGCGGAAGCGAGTGAGATGATGGCGGTGGTGCAGACGGCCATGATCGGGCGGCTGCCGTACACGGCGCTGCGCGACGCGATCTTCACCCATCCCACCGCGGCCGAAGGATTGATCGGACTTTTTTCGGGTCCGCTCGTGGAACCCACGGTCGAAAAGTAAGCGGCGGCACAAACGCGGCGGGACGCCGCGTCTAGCTAGATGGGGCATCTCGCCGCATTAGCGTGCGGGTTCCGGCTTCAGCCGCGCTTACGAACCCGATCCGCCCGCGTAGAAGGCGGCCGTCGCGAGACCGGTCTTCGAGCGGACGAGCTCAGCCAGTGCGTCGACCTCGGCGTCGTCGAGCGAGGTTACAAAACTCTCGGCCGGGGGTCGGGCGACGGTATAGATCTGTACGAGTTGGATGCGGCCGCCGGCGGCGACGATTTCGTTCAGCCGGTCGCAAAATGCAGCCTGCTCGGCGAGCGACGGCGGCTCTCCTTCGATGCGCATGAAGAGCGCCTGGATGACGAGCGGGCGCACGCGCGCGGCCGCCGTGATGTTGTCGAGGATGCGGCGAAACGGGATCGTGGTGCGGTCCACCAGCCGAAAATACTCGGGCGTGCCTGCTTCGAGCTTGGCCCAGATCTCGCCCTGGTTGGCGTCGAGGATCGCCAAGCCCCGCTCGACCGCCGGCCTGTGAAACATGCTGGCGTTCGTGATGAGCACCAGCTTGACGTCATCGAGACCGTGCCGCCGCTTCAGTTCGGCACAGGCCGCGATGATCTCGTCGAAGTTGCCATACGTCGTCGGCTCGCCGTCGCCGCTGAAGGCGATATCGTTCAATCGTCGCAGGGCCGCGGGCGTGTGGGCGAATTTCTCTTCGGCGAACAACCGGCCGCTGGTCACGAGCCCGAGCATTTCATCCAGCTCGCGCAGCAAACGGTCCGTTTCGACGAACCGCGTTTCGCTCTGCTCCACCCGGTTGACCTGGCAATAGATGCAGTCGAAGTTGCAGATCTTGTCGGGGTTCAGGTTGACGCCGATGGAGATACCGTGCGAGCGCCGGCTGACCACCGGATAGACGAACCGGTTCTCGGCGAAATGTCGCGTATGTTCCGCAAACAGGGGCGTCGAAGGATCGCCCGCCGGCGAGGGCATTGTTACCTCGGCTGCGCTTTCGCCCGCCAGCGAACAGGGCCGGGCTGTGGAGCTCGATCCGGTTTTGTCGGTTGCTCTTATAACCGCTTCACTTCCGTGAACTCGTCGATCGACAGCGTCGACACCGAGCCGTCGTCTAATCGCAAGGTCACTTCGTCGCTGAAAACCTTGTCGTCACGGTTGCGGCGGAAGTGCAACCCGTGCCGCCGGCGGGTGACATGCTCGACCGTACCGCTGGTCCGCGTCGTCCAGACCTTGAGCCCGACTTTGACCTCGTGCACGACCTCGATCTCGTCGCCCGGTTGCAGGCCGTTGAGAACGTCGCGCGTGGTTAGTTCGATATCGGGCATGTATCTAGTTTACGGGTTGGGGGCCGGCGGGGAAAGACGAAGAGGAAGTGGTTAGGCGGGCCGCCCTCGCCCTAGCCCTCTCCCGGAGGGAGGAGGGGATTTCTTCGATCTCAGACTTCCTTGGCGTTGATCCAGCTCATGAGGCGACGCAGGCGGCGGCCGACGTCTTCGATGCTGTGCGATCGCTCGCGGCGACGGGTGGCCTTGAAGGCGGGGGCGTTGGCCTTGTTCTCCAAGATCCATTCGCGGGCGAACTGGCCGCTCTGGATCTCGTGGAGAATCTTCTTCATCTCGGCCTTCGTCTCGTCGGTCACGATGCGCGGACCGCGCGTATAATCGCCGTATTCGGCCGTGTTCGAGACGCTGTATCGCATGTAGTTCAACCCGCCTTGATAGAACAGGTCGACGATCAACTTCAATTCGTGCATGCACTCGAAATAGGCCATCTCGGGCTGATAACCGGCTTCGATCAGCGTCTCGTAGGCGGCCTTCACCAATGCGCTGACACCGCCGCAGAGCACGACCTGTTCGCCGAACAGATCGGTTTCGGTCTCTTCGGCAAACGATGTTTCGATCACGCCGCCGCGCGTGCCGCCGATGCCCTTGGCATAGGCCAGGCCGAGCTGCCGCGTCTTGTCGCTGGCGCCTTCATTCATAGCGATCAAACAGGGCACGCCGCCCCCCTTCTCGAACTCGCTACGTACCAGGTGACCGGGCCCCTTGGGCGCAACCAGCAGCGTATCGACCCCGTCCGGCGCCACGACCTGGCCGAAGTGGACGTTGAAACCGTGCGAACACATCAGGATGTTGCCCGGCTTGAGGTGCGGCCGCACGCTCTGACGGTAGATGTCGCCCTGCACCTCGTCGGGCAGGAGCATGTTGACCATGTCGGCCTTCTCGGTCGCCTCTTCGGCCGAGACCGGTTGGAAGCCGTGGCTGATCGCCAGGTCGTAATTCGGGCTGCCGGGCCGCTGGCCGACGATCACCGTGCAACCGCTGTCGCGCAGGTTTTGGGCGTGGGCGTGGCCTTGCGAACCATAACCCAGGATGGCGATTGTCTTGCCCTTGAGGAGCGAAAGGTCGGCGTCTTTGTCGTAATAAATCTTGGCAGGCATGGCTGGTGCGAAAAAGGGGGCTGGTGGTGTTTGCTGAACCGGTTCGTCCGGCCGGCGATCGATGCCGGGGCGCGTCTTAGGATGCGGGCTGCTCGGCCGGTTTACGTGCCCCTCGAACCATGGCGATCCGACCGGTACGGACCAGTTCTTTGATGCCGAAGGGCCGGATGAGTTCGATAAAGGCTTCGATCTTCCGTTCCTGGCCCGATATCTCGATCATCACTTCCTCGGGACAGACGTCGACGATGCGTCCGCGGAAGACCTCGACCAGTTCCTTGATCTGGCTGCGCGTGCTCCCCGAATCGGCCGCGACCTTGACCAGCATCAGATCGCGTTCGACGAAATCCTGCGAGCTGACGTCGAGCACGCGGACCACGGTCACGATCTTTTCGAGTTGCTTGCGAACCTGCTCGAGTACACTGTCGTCGCCGACGACAACGAACGTCATCCGTGAAAAGTGGGGGTCTTCGGTCTCACCGACCGCTAGGCTGTCGATATTGTATCCGCGCGAAGCCAGCATGCCCGAGATGTGCGCGAGCACACCCGGGACGTTCTGCACCACCGCGGACAGCACATGACGCATGCCGAACTCCGAACCGAGAAAAGGAATATCGTAATTTGACCCCGCGCCAGCCACAAGGGGCCGTGGCGGTACCTTTTGACCTCAGGCCAAGCAAAAACCGAAGAAACTTGGTCGGTTTCGTTGGCCTGGGAAGTGGGCGATCGCTTTTGACGATGCCGCGACGGGTGTCCGAGGCAGTGATTGCGAGGCTGGAAACGCCGCATAAGTGCCCGGATCGATGAATCACTACACGAGCGATTCAGGTAACATCGTCCCGTCCAGCTTCGTTGGCACCATGCACATAACGCAGGTAAATCGCCGAAATGTCAGAACGCTTCACGATTCCGATGACACGAGGCAAGGTACTGTCGTCGACCAACGGCAGCTCCGGTTGGTCGTTCTCGACGAACGATTCCAGGGCGTGATCGAGACGATCCTGGGCTCGCAATGGAGTGATGTCGCCGCGCATGAGATCGGCTGCCACAACCAGCGTCCCGATGTGCGGTGACTGGGAGGCGAGGTGGACGTCTTCCAAGACCACGACACCCAGCAGATGGCCGTCGGCGTCGGCTACCGGCAGGCTGTGGCACATCGAGCGACTGAATCGTTTGAGGATTTCGGCTAAGGGATCAGCCGGAAGAAGCATCGGGAACTCTTGCGGTAGGGCGATGAACTGCCCCACACGGAAATCGGCGAGAACCTCCCGAACATAGTCACCGGTGTGGGCCGGTGAGCGGGAGCGGCTGGCTACCTGAGAACTATAGATCGACTGTTCGTCGCTCAACAAGAAGGCGATGGCGCAGACCCAAAGCGTTGGCAGCAGAAGGTTATAATTACCCGTCAATTCGCTGACCATGACGAGCGTTGAAAAGGGTGTCTTGGCTGCGGCGGCGAAAAAGCCGGCCATGCCGACGATCACATAGCTGGCGGCGTGCGGCACCAGACCTGGCGACAGCCAATGGAGAGCAATTCCCAAGGCACCGCCGCCGCATCCGCCGATTACCATCGAGGGCCCAAACACCCCGCCCGAGCCGCCGCTGCCGATCGTCAGGCTAGTCGTCAAAATCTTTCCCATGGCGACCGCCAAAAGCAGCACGGCGAACCGGCCACCCGATTCGCCCGGCGCGTGCGTCATCGATTCCTGAAGAATCCCATAGCCAAACGACAGTACAGCCAGCACCCGCGGGTCGCTCCGCAATAAATAAAAAAGGGTCAAGCCGACGAGACCGCTCAAAAAGGCACCCAACGCGGGTCGGAAGTGCGGCTTGATCTCCAGTCGACGAAACAGGTGCGTCATCCCGTAGAAGGTCCGCACATAGATCGCGGCCAGCAACGCCATGCAAACCGCCAACAGCGTATAGGGCAACAAGCTGAACGGGTTGTTGAAGGAGAGCAGTGTCAGCAGCTCAGGCGAAAGCGAAAACAGAGGCTGCCAACCAAAGGCGATACCGAAGGTGGAATAGGCGGCCACACTGGCCAGCCCCGCCGGAATGATGACTTCCGATTCGAAATCAGGCGAGCGGTACAAAACTTCGGCAGCGAACAGCGCTCCGGCCAGAGGAGCACGGAAAATGGCCGCCACGCCCGCACCCATGCCGGCCGCCATCAACACTCGACGGTCCGCGGCGCGCAGCCGCAACACGCTCCCTAGATACGAACCGAAGCCCGCGCCGATTTGAGCGATCGGCCCCTCGCGTCCTCCCGAACCGCCGCTGCCGAGCGTGATGGCGCTAGCCGCGATCTTGACCAGTGGCACGCGCGGTCGGATCAATCCTTGATGGTAGTGGTACGCCTCGATAGCTGCGTCGGTGCCATGACCTTCCGCCTCCGGCGCCAAGCTGTACACGATCCAGCCGCACAGCAAGCCGCCGACGGTCGGCACGAGCAGGAGGAGCCAAGGCCGGAATGTCTGATCGGTGTCAAGCACCAGCGGGGGCTCGCCTCCCGGCGATGTGGGACGGTAGCCGGCCACGCGGTCGAGCGCAACGTGCGAAGCGAGTTGGCAAGCAACGAAGAAGACGATGGCTCCCCCACCGGCGATCACCCCAACCAAGAGCGAGAGCAGCATCAAGCGGGCCCGCGATCGCAGTCGCTGGCGCCCCATCGTCCATAGCTCGGGGACCCATCGAAGCGGATGTGATGGGGTGGGCGAATTGTGCCGGGGCTGAGGTACCAATTCTTAGCAATCAGTTCGGGTTCTTGTCGATGCGCTGCCAGGATCAAAAGGTAGGCGCCGAAGCGAATCGTATACACGTAGCTCGGCGGCGGTCACGTGCCGCGCCAAAACGTTGAAGCCCATCAGCGACGCTAGGCAGAGGACGAAGGGCGGCCCACGGGGCCGCTCCGGCAGATCAGCGGCAAAACTAACATTTGGGGTGCCGGCACGCAACCATATCGGCGGATCCGCCAACGGCATTCGACACATTGATTGCAGGGCCGGAAACGCTGTATGTCTGCCCAGATCGATGAATCACTACGCTAGGCACTGATTTCAGGGTCTTCGTTTGGCGCAGGGGAAGGGGTATCACTACGCAAGGGTAGCCCTCCTGCCCCGGTCGGCGAACGGCTGCTATCATACTGATTCACACCCGCGTTGCACCCCGCCCGAGCTTCATCCCATGAGTTACGCGCCCCCTTCCCACAGGCCTGATCCGGCGGCCGCCGAAGTTTCGTTGCGGCCCAGCGAAGGGTGGCATTGCAGCCATCTCTACTATCGTTTCGATCGGTCGCGCCTGAAAGAAATGACCGACGCCGAACTGACCGCGGGCACCGCCGAACTGACCGCGGCCCTCGATCCTGCGGGTGCCGAGGCCCCGGCCCGCCTGCAAACGTCGGTCGTCAGCGGTCACAAGGCCGATTTCGGCCTGATGCTGATGGATCCGGATCCGCTCAGGATCGACGCGGTCCATCAACGCCTGATGGCCGGCCCCTTGGGCGTATCGCTCGTGCCGACCTATTCGTTTATCTCGATCAGCGAAGTGTCGGAATATGTGCCCACGCTCGAACAATACGGGCAGCGGTTGGTGGCCGAAGGTGAAGCCCCCGACGGGCCGGCATATCAGGCGAAGATGCGGGCCTACGAACAGCGCGAAACGATGATGCGCAAACAGCGGCTCACCCCCGATCTGCCCGCCTGGCCGACCACCTGCTTCTACCCGATGAATAAGAAACGCAAGGTGGGCGAGAATTGGTTCCTGCTATCGTCCGACGAGCGGCACAAGTTGATGACCGAGCACGGCCGCACCGGCATGAAGTTCGGCGGCAAGGTGACCCAACTCATCACGGCTTCGACCGGCTTCGACGACTGGGAGTGGGGCGTGACGCTCTGGTGCCGCAACCCCGAGTTCCTGAAAGAGATCGTCTACACCATGCGCTTCGACGAAGCGAGCGCCCGCTACGCCGAATTCGGTCCCTTCTACGTCAGCTACATCATGTCGCCCGCCGCCATGCTCAAGCATTGCCGGGTCGGACAATGAATTAGCCCGGATCAAGGGTGATTCCGCGGCGCGTCATGCGATGTCGCCGACAACGTAGGCGCCAGACGCGCGAAGGCCGGGATCCGTACCGCGCTACTCGCCCTTCTTCGCGGGTGCTTCTTTCTTCTTCAGCCGCGGCGAGAGCACGATGGTCACCTTGGTGTCGCGCGGCGGAATGCGGTCGGTGAACGCGGTGAAGAGGAGCTGACCCGCCTTGTCGGTGCTCTCGATCGGCAGATCGAGCATGGCCGACGAGAAGTTGGAGACGCAGATGAAGTCGCCGTGGTTGGCCAGATAATCACGCTTGCCCGATTTCTCGTCGACCCAGTATCCGCTCCCCGCGAAGATCCACGGCTGGCTCAACGACTTGCCCGTGCGCGCGTCTTCCACCCAATCCTGCGCCCAGGCAGTGCGGCGCTGGCCCGACTCATCGGTCCAATAGAGGCTGATATCGACGATCGGACCATTGGCCGCCCGGTATTCGGGCACGAATTGCACGGGCCGCCCCGGGTCGGCTCCCAGGTGCACGAGCGCCGCGTGTACCTTGAAGGCCTCGACTGGCACGGAGAGGATCGACTCGTGTTCTTTCGTCCCCTCGGTACAGGCGAACATTTCGAGCTGTCCTTCGCGGAGCGCAACCTTGCCGACGACGATGACCCGATTCCGTGGCCTGTCGATCCAGATGGGTTCCGTCGGAGAGAGCCGCACCGGCTTGCTCGGCGCCGCCGCGGCCTTGTCGCCATCGGCCTCGGCGGTCGATGGGGTTTTGTCCGCTTCGTCGGCCGAGCAGATGGCCGGCCGCGACATACCGAGCGCCAGCAGGGCATACGAAGCCCACAGGATCCAAGTTCGTACACGCATGTACCGGCACTCCTTAACCGTTTTCATCTCGCGAAATCACCACTCTCAAGATAACGGGGTCTTATATGACGACGCAATGCAGGCGCGCGTGCCCAGTTTGCTTCGTAAACGGCGACGGGAAGAGCAATGGCCAGTCGCCCCGCAATACGTCAGTCGTTGACGGCCTTGTATTCGCCGTAGTTACGCTCCGCGAGCGTTGTGAGAAACACGTAGAACGGATTGATAGGGAGCGGTTGGCCGACGCCGATACCGATGGCGTTGATGGTGATGCGTCGGGTGAAATTGAGCCGTGACATCACCTCGACAATGTCGACCGGTCCGACGACTTTGCCGCCAGAAGGAGCGCCGTCCGTGAGGAAATAGACCGCCTCGGTGTCGAAGTCGATGGCCGCCTCGAGCGCGTCGTACGAATGCGTGGCGCCGCCCAGCCCCTGGAACAAAACCCAGGCAGCGGCCTGTTTCTTGTTCTCGGCCGAGGCCACCGTGAGCGCGCGCTGCCACGGTCTCACATTCCGGTCGAAGGCCAATACGTTGAAGTAGACGCCTTCGGGCAGAGCGTTGATGGCGTTGGTCAACTCGCGTTTGGCTGCTTCGATGCGTGGTCCGCGCATGCTGCCCGAGGTGTCGATGACGAACACCAGCCGGGCCGCATAGATCGGCAGGCCGTAGTACAACGACTTCGAGACGAGCACGTCGGCCCGGTTGACCACACGCCCGCCGGCCGCCGCGAACCGAAACGTCTCGCGATTGGCCTTCCACCACCGTTCCCAAGCCGGCGGATCGAAGCCTAACTTCTCTCCGCTGATCGACGTGAGACGTTGGACGATGTCACCACGTACTTCGCCTTCGACGTTCGCCAGGATGGCCACCAGGGCATCGACTGCCGATTTCTCTTCGATCTTGTTGAGCGCCTGCACGACCGACCGCCGCACGCCGAAATGTTCCTTGAAGACCGGCCGCTTCGAGATCCGGAACAGCGTCGCGATGCTGGCGTCGTCGCCGGTCGCCCCCAATTGGTCGGCCAACGTGACGAGCAATAACATGCCGCCCTTGGGTCGCTTGGCGGCCTTGTCGAACAGTTGGAAGGCCTTCTCCTCGATATCCTTGTCGTCGGAACTGAGCGGCACGGCGAACAGAGCACAGGTTGTCTCGCTCGGCATCCCCTTGGCCGAATCCTTTTCGACGCTGGCCAACAAGAACTTGCACACCTCGTCGCTGTCGCGGAAGGAAGCGAGCGTGGCATAGGCGTCCTTGCGCACGTCTTCGTATGGGCTGGCCATGCCCTGTTGCACAAGCAACTTCGCACAGTCGAGGATCGGGAATTCCTTCAGCTTCGTGAAGGCTTCCGCCCGCTGCTCCAGCTTCTTGCTCTTCATCATGCCGAGCGCGCTGCGCTGCACCGCACGGAACGCCTTGGCCTGCTCGGCCTTTTCTCGATCGGGGCCGGATTGTCCCGGCGTGACCTTGGCCGGTTTCGTTTTCGCTTCGGCAGCCGGCTCGTCGTCCGGTTCGGCCCACAAGATCGGCTGGTTCATCAACGCCAGCCAAGAAACCACCACGGCTGCCACAAGTCGGCGCAGCGTCATCATTCATACCGTCCCTGGGCAACCGCGACCAAAGCGTACGGCCGCCCGTCAAACATCATCGCGAAGCCCGGCTCCCAGCCAACGGAAAGAAGCCGAAAGACGTCCGTTTCGCGCCGACTTCGGAGCGGTCGAAAACAGGTCTCTTCGGCAGCCTCTGCTGTCATTGTCGGGCGGCTTGCCGAACGTGTCAAACAGCCTAACTTGGTGCCGACGGTTAACGCCTGTCGCGGACAGTCTCTAGGCGGCCGTTTGCTTCCAACGGACGGCTCTGACATCCGGTTCGATGCTCACGCGAGCTACGATCTCTTCGAGCGCCCGGTCGTTTCGCTCCTGCGAGAAGATGTCGGCGAGCACCGCGGTGCGACCGTCGTCGGTCTCCTGCGTAGCCAGCCCTTGCAGGCTCAACTTGTGGTGCCCACCGACATGACGCAGGAGAACGTGACGCAGGTGTGCATCGTGGCTACCGTTGCACTCGACTCGTAGTTGATAGAACGTATCGACGTCCGTTGCCGTCTTTTGGCGAGCCTCGATCCATCGTACGACCGGCCTCAGACCGAGATGAACGCCCAGGATGCAAGCCGTCCCGATCAACGCGTGACTCGCGAACCCCGCTCCCGATAGTGTTCCGATCGCCCCGCTGCACCAAATGGTTGCCGCAGTGTTGATGCCCTTCACATTGAGGCCGTCTCGCAGGATCACGCCACCGCCAAGGAATCCGAGTCCACTGACGACGTAGGACGCGATCCGCGTTGGGCTTTGCGTGTCGTTCAGCAAGATGGACAGAGAGACGAAGAGGGCCGACCCAAGCGCTACAAGGGCGTTGGTGCGAAGACCTGCCGGGTGTCGCCGCCACTGCCTTTCCAGCCCGATCGCCATTCCGAACAATAGCGCCGCCCCGGTGTTCAAGCTGAAGGTCCAAAGCGACATGGCACACCTCGTTCTACTTCCGCAATCGCAATCCGGCCGAAAGAGCAACCGCCAACACGCACGGCATGGCGTTAGCCAATGGTAGTGGGACTTGTGACCAACGGGTCGAGCTTCACCAATCGCTGCCCAGCACCTGTCCATCATCTGGAACCAGAAGCCGGTTCCAAGTTACCTGGCTGATGGCGATCGGTACCGCGCGAACACTGCCGTCCATCATCGCCACGTTGATGAGATTGGGATGGGTGCTGGAAAAAGTCGTGGTATCGATTTGATTGACGTTGCCGGCTTGTGGCATCGGAAAGTTTGATCCGTAGAGCGCGCCGCCTGGGACATAAGCCGGATCGGGACTGTACGGTCCGTAGGTCGCTCCGCCTGCCAGACCCTGCGTCCCCACTGCGGGCCAGGCCCACGTGTTGTAGGCTTCCGCGCCGCTGAGCCCGCTAGCGCTGAACGAGGCCGGGTAGCATGAAATCTGTTCCCCGAGGCCGAGCGTGTTCGACGCCCCGTCGGGAATGTTGCTGATCTTGTAGGCGCACGACCTTCCCAGGGCCGTCACGGCGCCGCCGCCGAAGAAGACGAGGTTGTAGGAGTAATTCGACAAACCCCATTTGCCGTCGTAGGGCCCACCTATCGCCAGGCCATTCGCATTCGTGGGGTCCGACGGGCAGGAAAAGATATTCAATGGCACATTTACGGCCCCGCCCCCGCTGAACGCCTGGTTGTTGCCATAACCCGCATCGGGCCGGTCGACCGTGTACTGGCCGAAGAGGGCTCCCTGCTCCAGATAGGGAAGGACCGCGTAGTGCGCCGACCCTTGCGCCGCAGCCCCGGTACTCGGATTCACAACCTGATAGAAATTGACGGGTGGCATGCGCTGGGCGTTGGCACCCGCGAAGTTGTGGACCGCCAGAATGATCTGCTTGAATTTGTTCTGGCAAGAGTTCCGGTCGGCCGATGCACGGGCTGCCTGTACGGCGGGTATTAACAGACCGATCAGCAAAGCAATGATCGCGACAACCACCAGCAACTCGACCAGCGTGAATGCGATGCGGTCGTTTCTTTTCGACATCATGGTCGTTCTCCGTTACTGCGGGAAAGGGAATAGAAGTAAACCGCTGCTGGCCTGGAAAAGTCGAATCACGAAGGGCGTCAGCGAAAAACGCCGAGATGACGCTATGCCATGTCGGCGTAGTAAAAGTTATGGAAGCCGATTTGACGGGTTGCTTCCGCCGACCGGGCGGCTGCACGGCGTCTTCGCCTGCAGAGTTTCTGAAGCGAAGGTTACGAACCCAAGCGCGTGATCATGACGGTGTCCTCCGCGACCAACAGACCCGGTTGCCTGCCCACTGCGAGTCAGGCAACTGCCGGAAGCGAGATAACAAATCGCGTGCCGACCCCATGATCGCGCGCCTCACAACGGATGGAGCCACCGTGCGCGTTGATGATTTCGCGACATAGATACAGCCCAATTCCCGTACCGCGAACGGCGGCATGGTCTTGAGCGAGGTGATGTTCGACTCGGAAAAATTTTTCGAACACTCGTTCACGGAACTCGGCAGGGATGCCGGGGCCCGAATCCGTCACGGCAATTTGCAGGAAGAGACCATCGCCCGGTACGGTATTTTGCCCGGACATCACGGTAATGCCGATCGTGCCGTCGGCCGGGGAGTATTTGAGGGCGTTGGTCAAAAGATTCGCGAAGACAAGCGACAGCCGCTGGGCATCGCCCCGCACGATTGCCGGTGTCGAGGCGCGTTCGACTCGCACCTGTACCCGCCCGTCGTCGAAGCGAGTTTGCAATGGCCGCAGCACCCGATCCAAAAGGTCATAGACGTCGACGGGGCCAAGATTCAGCCGCAATTGACCGGCCTCGATGCGGGTAACGTCTAGCAATTCCTCGATGGTGCCGCTCAGTTCTTCGCAGCCCGTCACGGCGGCGGCCACGATTTCCTGCTGGCGCGCCGTGAGAGTGTTAGCCTCTTCGCCCAGGAGTAGAAGGTTCACGCTGAGCGTCGTCAGCGGAGTTTTCAGTTCGTGCGAGGCGACGCCGATTAGTTCGCCGCGCAACTCATCGAGCCGCGCAAATTCCGTCACGTCGTCGAGAACCACGACCGCTCCCGTGCGGCGTGGGAAGAATTCGGGGATCGGCGCAGACCGGACGAGGAACTTGTGCGGTCGGCCGGCCAGCGTTACCGGCAACGTGCGGCTGAAGTCCATGCGCGAGCCGTTGTCGCGGGAACCGCCCAGCGCCCCAGCTACCGATTCTCGATGTTCAGGCAGCAGCGGCAGTTCCTCTAAGTGACCGGCCTGGGCGGCTTGGGTGGCCTCTAATACGGCCTTGCCCGGCAGATTGATGGCAACGAGTCGGCCGTCCGGGTCGATCACGAATACGGCGTCGGGCAGGGCATTGAGCGTGGCCTCCAGCGTTGCCTTGGCGGCCAAGAGTTCGCCGAGGCTGGACCGGCGGTAGTCGGCCAGCGACTCGGCCATGCGATTAAATCCCGCGGCAAGCTGTCCAAGTTCATCAATCGATCCAATTTTGACACGGCGATCAAAATCGCCTTGTCGCAGGGCTTCTACGGATCCCGTTAACTCGCGAACGGGCAGGAGGATCGAGCGCGCCAGCCAAAACGCAATCACCGACGCCAATACGACGGCAGCGACCGAAGCGGTGATCACAAGCAACGTTGCTTTGCCGGCCTCGTCGCGGGCCCGGACGCCGGCCTGTTGCATCTCTTTGAAATTGGCCTCGCGGATCTTGGCACAGGTGGCGACAAGCTCTCTCAGGAGCGGATTGACCCGTTCATGATAGCGTTGCAGCGCGTCGTCTTTGCCGGCTGTGGCGATCAAGTCGGAACCCGCTTGGCGGTATTCGTCGATCTCGTGACGCAATTGCCGCGCGAGCGACTGCTCCTCCAGTGCGTCATCCCTGAGAACTGAGAGAAGTTGCTGATATTGACTTTCTGCTTGCTGCTTGATGCTCGTCATCTGGTTACGAGCCATGTCTGCGTTGCCGCTCACGGCCAGCAGCAATGCATCGTCCTCCCGCTCCAAGGATCCGGCGAGGGCGGTCGTCAGGTCGATCGCCGACTGACTGTCGCGCAGAGTATCGTCGACAACCGCGCTCAAGCGGGCAAGGTTCCAGGCGCTCCAGACGCTGCTGCCAACCGTGGTCAGCACCAACAGCGCTCCGGCCAGGATGAAGCGAGTTTGCAGCCGCCTTGTCCGCATCGGTAACTCACCAATCGCGAATCGCGATCAATTCAGGATTAAGCCAGCCCGTAGCGTTTCCGCTTGCGCTGTAACGTGGTCACATCGATCCCGAGAGTACGTGCAGCCGCCTCGAACGATGCGGCCTTGGCGACGACCCTCGCAAGGTGTTCGCGTTCGATCTCCTCCAACGACACATCGTCGCCCAAACCAATCCTAGTTCGCGTGCTGGTTGCGTCGCGCTCCATGCCGTTGCCGTTCGTATCGGGCAATCCAAGATCGGTCGGCTCGATCAAGTTGGCAGGTGACAGGATCACCGCGCGCTCGACGGCGTTGCGAAGCTCGCGCAGGTTGCCTGGCCAGTGGTAGGTGGCGATGGCTTGTTCGCAACGTGGAGAGAAAGCCAGATTTTGTCGAGCCTGCCGCCGCTCGAAGAACCCCAGGTAATGTCGGGCGAGCGGCAATATGTCGTCCGCGCGATCACGAAGGGGTGGCAGAGTCAACGTAATGACATTCAGGCGGAAAAAGAGATCCTCCCGGAATCGGCCCGTTCGCACTTCTTCTTCCAGCGAACGGTTGGTGGCGGCGATCAGTCGCACGTCGGCCTTTCGTTCCTTGGCCTCGCCGAGCCGTTCGTAGGTGCGATCGTTGAGGAAGCGGAGCAGCCGAGCCTGTGCGTCGGCCGAAACGTCCGCGATTTCGTCGAGGAACAACGTGCCGCTCTCAGCTTCCTCGACCTTCCCTATGGCGTCGGCCACCGCTCCCGTGAACGAGCCTTTTTTATGGCCAAACAGGGCGCTGCTCATCAAGTCTGTGGAGAGCATCGGGCAATGAACCGTCACGAAAGGGCCACCGGACCGACGGCTTTGCTTCCGTATCCAGCGAGCGAGCATCGTCTTGCCGGTGCCACTTTCGCCACGCAGCAAGACGACCGCATCCGACGCCGCGGCCCGAGCGGCATGCCGCAAGAATCCCGCGAAATCGGAACTGCGTGTCTCGAAGCTACACTCACCCTCGCTTGCTTCCAGACGGGTTTGAAGCTCCGTGACCTGCCGCTTGAGTATCTTGGCGGTGACCACACGCCGCGCAGCCGCCCGCACCTGCTCCGGCGTGAACGGTTTCGGAAGGTAATCGACGGCCCCCATCTTCATTGCCTCGACGGCCGACTCGAACGTAGCGAAAGCGGTGATGACGATGACGCCGATGCCGGGCTGACGACGAACGATCTCGGGCAGGACCGTCAATCCCGATTCCGACTGTAGCCAAAGATCGAGAAACACCACATCGAAACGGCTCCGCTCCAACGCATCGATCGCACCGACAGACGTGCCAACACCGAGAACCCGCGCATTGTCCGACTCCAAGCATAGCCGCACCGACTGCCGTACACCGGGGTCATCATCTACGATCAATGCAGTCCAACTGGCGTCCATATCCTTAAGCTTTCGAGAAGATCTCGTATAACCGATTCGGTCTTATTGTATTGGCCGACAGGCCAAAACGCTTCAATTCTGAATCGCCCAGCGCGATTGCCCGACCCGGTATCAGAAGTGGCGATCGTGCAGTTCGCGATGTCGGCTTCCCGCCGTTTCGCACGCCAGACGCATTGAAAGTGCACCCGCCAGGCCAGCGAGCGTCGCCCCACTCGGTTTGGGTGCGGAGCCCGAGGCGATATGCTGGGGACAAAGAGCGGATGACAGAACCCGGAAGCCGGAGCGCCGTGGGCAAACGATCGGCGGTGAAACACCGATTTTTTTGGAGATCGATCCGGTTTGTCGGTTGCTCTAAAGACAAGTCCAGTGCCGTAGCGGTCCGATAGAATGCATCGGTTGCGGCCATATCTTTACGCGAAAGAACGATGACCACCCCTCAACTTCAGCAGGCGGAGCACGAGTTCGACCTGGTTCGCTGCGGAAGGTCGCATCGCCTTGTTCAACGGCTCGGGCTTTCTGACACGACACCGCCGCGGCGCGCTGCAAAGGTGGCGGTGCTGCTGACGGTGACCTGGGTACCGTTGTCGCTGCTCTCCCTGTTGTCAGGCCACTTCGACGGCACCGCGGTGAGAGTACCCTTCCTGCACGATCCGGAAGTGCATGCGCGCCTGCTGATCACTCTCCCGCTGTTGGAACTCGCGCAGGTTCTCGTTCCCCTCAGCCTCGTTGTACAAGCGAGAAACTTGCGGGAGATGGGAATCGTGCCGCCGCGGGAGAGGGGGCGATTCGACGCCGCCCAGTGCAACGCCAGGGCGCTGCGCGAATCGACATTGTCCGAGGGGATCATCCTCGCGCTGTCTTACGTACTGGCCGTCGTCGTCAGACTGGCGTTGGGGGCCAGCGAGGGGGCTTCGAGTTGGGCACGCATCGGCACCGACATCACGCCTGCCGGTTGGTGGCTGACGCTCGTCAGCCTGCCGATCTTGTATTTTGTTCTGCTTCGCTGGCTGTGGATCTTCGTGGTATGGGGCTACTTCCTTCATCGCGTCTCGCGCCTCGATCTCGACCTGACGCCCACGCACCCCGACCGCGCCGGAGGATTGGGATTCCTGGGGTGGGGAGTTGCCGGCTTCGCCACGGTGCTCCTGGCCGTATCGACGGTCTTCTCGGCCGCCTTCGCCAAAGAGATTCTGCATCACGGTGAGACGCTCGACAGCCTGAAGTACCATGTGGCCACGTTTGTGGTCGTGGCTCTGCTGATCGTTCACGCGCCGATGTTGTCGTTCTGCCGGACGTTGTCGCTGTGCCGCTTCCGGGGCTTGCTCGAGTTCGGAGCACTTGCCTGGCGGCACGACCGGGCATTCGACCAGAAATGGATCCGCAACTCCTCCACAGCAGCTCAGGAGAATATTCTGGGCAGCGTCGACATCCGATCGGTGGCGAATATGGCCGCCTGTTATAAGCACGTCGACGAGATGCGACTGATTCCCTTCGACACGAAAGCGTTTGCCGTGCTGGCCATCGCCGCCACACTACCGATGGCTCCGCTCGTCGGCACGGCTTTGCCACTACGCGAAATCTTCATGAAACTGGGTGCACTCTTCATCTGATGCGCTTGCGAGATGAGACGACGATTTCAGTTCAGCTTGCGACGATTGCTTGGCCAGGTATCTTTGGTTGCCGTGGGCATCGGTGCGTTTCAAGCCATCGGCGAGAGCACCGGTACATTTGCAAGTGCCGGGCTGATCGAGCTATCGGGCGCCGCTCTCGGCGCTGCTCTGGGGTTCTTTTTCGATCAGCCGGTTCTGTTCGGTGTTAGTGGCGCGACATCGATGGTGCCACTGGCGGGATTGGCATTCATCGTTCTCGGTGGAATCGGCTGTTAGGCTATGACTTCTCCGATCCAACTCCCAGACGGCGGCACGCTCCTAGCCGTCGTGAACGACGGTAAGCGACGAGTATTTTGCTTTAGAAACAATTCTTGCATTGCTCCGCAGATCCAACGGACGCATGCGAAGAGCTTTGGGAGATTCTGACGACTCCATATTCAGGGCCGGGCCGCGCCCAGCAAAACAGCGCTCCGGCTGGACGGCCTGAAAGTGGCCGCGCGCCTGGGGCTTTTCCGCAAGCCCCAGTGCTCAGCTTGTGCGAGATTGGCAAACCGGGCCAACGCTGTCCGCCGACCGTGGGGTAATCAGCTAGAACTGCCCGCTTTGGACAGCGAGGCGAATGAGTTCGGCGCGCGTTCGGACGCCAAGTTTCTTCATCAGCGCCGACCGACGTGTGTTGACCGTGCGCAAGCTCACGCCCATTTTGTAGGCAATCTCCTTGTTCACCAAGCCAGCGACGGTCAACCGAAGCAATTGCCGCTCCGCGTCGGATAACTCGAACATGCCCGATGACAACTTGCCGGCGGTGCCCGCGGACGGCCCTTCCACCTCCCGATCTTCGAGGGCCAACCGGACGGCTTCGACGAGTTCCTGCTCGGGTCCGCCCAGTTCGATCACGTCGAAGGCGCCGGCCCGCATGAACTTCACGGCCGACCGCACATCGCCCGTTGCGACCAGCGCTACCAATGGCAATGGCACGGTGCGGCACGACAAATGCGCCAACAAAGACATCGCATCGACCCTGTCGGCCGTCCCCGAGGTGGTGTCGACTACCACGCATTGCTTGGTTGGGACGCCCGGCTTATCAAGGTCGGCCAGCCACTCCTCCTCCGTGTCGAAGGCCGCCGTCGTCGCGCATTCGGCAGGAACGATCGCCGCAACCGTACATACGAATTCTGCGCTGCACCTCAAGAACGACACGCGCGGCAACGGCGCGGAATCGTTGTGGTCGACAACCAAGGCATCCAAACCAAACACCGCTTGCGTCATGTCGTCCCTCAGGGAATCCGACCCACCGCTTCCTCAAGATGACAAGGAAGCGAACTAATCCTCCGTGTCGCGCAAGGCCACGGCTAGCGACCGAGTGAGCATGCCGGAGACGGTTGCCGCGACGCCCATTGTCACAAGCTCGCTGAGCGTCCCGTTGATGGCGATCTCCTGCCCCACGTCGGCGACCACGATCGCATAGCGGATCCAATCCACCCACCACGGCACCGTGGCGGCCACAATCGCGACCGTTGTCATAAAGACGAACAGTGCCTTCAAGGTGAACTGCGGGCGTTGCGTTGTCATCGGGCGTTAGAGGCTACCAACCGCAAATCGCTCCAACCTGTTCGAGCGTTTCTTCGTCGAACGGAGCGTGTGTCGTCCGTCGGCGCGAGGATCAAGTCCCACGACTTGTGCGCCAGTGTGCCGGCAATCTGCACTGGCAGCGACAGGAGCGTTGCCAGTTCCGCCGAGCAATTGGTGTGCCTCGGAACGTTTCGTGAAGAAGGAGAACCTGGGCCCCGATCCACTCCTTCAAAGCCGCCCACGACGCACGCTAGATGGTCCGACGGCTGTTCAACACTTGGCCATTACTCGTCGGCTAATGTCCATAATCTACGCACTCCAACCTGGCGTAACGGGGTGCAGTGTGATGCGGAGATCGTGCGGCGCCGGCCGGTGTCACAAGTGCATCTGCGGGGAGCGGCGGCTGGCCTAAGAGCGGCTGACAGAACCCGAAAGTCCGAGCGCCTTGGGCGCAAGAATCGGCCGTAAAACGCCGATTCCTGTGAAGCTAAATCCGGTTTTGTCGGTTGCACCAAAGTCCGGTGCCCAGAAACTCGGACTGGCCTAGGGAGCCTGCAAGCCGTTTAGAATTGATCGACCGCGTGGGAGAGTGAATTCGGGTGTGTCGGCGCTCGGGCGGGTAGTGCTGGCGATGATCGTGGTGGCTAGAATACGGGCCACGGCTACCCGTCTTTTCCTGCAAATGACAGGGCGTGGCTCGACCCGGCGATTCAGGAGCCCGAGCGATTGCAGCCGATGCTGTGCCCGTCCCCAGCGGGCGAGACGGTGGCGTGTCCGTGAGCGCGGTGGTGAAAAACTGCCGAATGAGCGGGCAGAGTGAGTCGAGAAGCTTTCGTAGTCACATGGACACAAGAATCAAAGCTCTCGTTGTTGCCCATTTTGTGGCCTTCCTCATTGGCTGCGTGAGCGCTTTCCACCGCAATTGGCCAGATGTCCGAATCATAATCTTCATGGCCCTTCTCTTTGCCGAAGCTAGCCTCTTAGGAATTTGGGCCGCATTCGGGCAAGCAAGAGGAATGGTACGGATGTCGTTGGTTATTACGGCGCTCTTCAGCTGCTGGGCTTCGGTAGTTATCGCACAGCCCTACGGGGTCGACGCGTCGGAGGCGGTCGGTTACTTGCTGGTATTCAGCTTACCATGCGCGATCGTCTTTCTTGTCTTAAGGGGTCTTAGACGAGGCAGGAGGCGACTGACACTTCGCCGGGCGTGGGAACTCCCTACGCGTGAAGGCTTCCAGTTCTCAATCAGACATCTTCTGCTTGCCACGACCTCGGTGGCAGTCGTGTTGACTTTGGGTAAAGCGACAAGCGGCTGGCGACCTGACGATCGGTGGATCGAAACGCTGCTTGTAGTGGCAATCGTACCTCCATGCTTTGTCCTCGTCGGATTGGCGACTCTCTGGGCTGCACTTGGACTGAACCGACCGTTACCGCGGCTTTCGGTCGTCGCGGCCTCGGCGTTGCTGGTTGGACTTGTCCCGCCGTTCTGCGTTCCTTCGGACCACAATGCACGCGCCTTCGTAGTCTGGTCCGCTTTAACCGGCACGACGGTTTTCATCAGTGGCGGCAGCCTGCTGGTCGTTCGCTCGGCCGGTTGGCGACTGTGCAGCGTCAATGAGCAGCTTGAATGCTGCGAGGCGATCGAGGCATGAACGTGGGGCATGAACTCGTCACGATGGGGTTGTTGATGACGAAGGGTAACCGTGAGGGGTTGAAATGAAAAACGATGTCTACCGAGTCACTGCGGCGTTTTTTCTCACCTTCGGCTTCGCCCCGGCGATGGCGCACGCTCAGGGTGGCGGCGGCCTTTTTTTCGGCGGCGTACCGGGCGGAGGCGGCGGAGCCATTGCCGGCGGGGGTTGGCAGGCAGGCGGCCTCCCCGGGGCCGGAAACCCTGCGGGAATTGGCATTGCACCCGGCATCGGCGGCAATGCCCCGAGATGGATCGGAGGCCCTCCGGGTGGGATGAACGGCTTCAACGGCGGCATGCCCGCCACGGCAACGTCCTGGTCGAACGCCCACCCCTATCCTTGGTACAACGGTCATTGGCACCATCATTGGAATGGCAACGGCTTCGGCGGCTATCGGACCTTCCCAATGTTGCCACCACTCTCGGCAGTCCTCACGAGCAACTCGGCACCGTCGTCTCCCTGGGATCGATATGGCACCGGTTCCGGCATGGGTGGCTATGCGGGCGGAAATTATCCGTTGGGCTGGGGACAGGGCGGCTGGGGTATGGGCAGCCCTTGGTACAACAGCGGTTACGTTGCGTACTACAATCCGTACAACGATCCCGGCGTAACCACCACGTTCAATTATGGGCGGCCGATCCCCGTCCCGACCGGCGCCAAGGTCGCCGACACCGACAATCCCGCCGTTGGCCTGGCCATCGATAACTTCCGCGCCGGCGACTACGCGAAAGCTCTGGCGCTCGTCGAAGGCGTCATTCGCATCCAACCTTACGACGCTGCCGCTCACGAGTTGCGAGGTCTGATTCTGTTCGCGACGAAGAGGTACACGGCGGCCGCCGCCACGGTTCACTCTGTGCTGGCCATCGGCCCCGGCTGGGACTGGACGACGCTCAGCAGCCTCTATTCCGACATGAACATGTACATGTCGCAACTTACGGCACTGGAGGGTTACGTCGATCTTCACCCGCGTGATGCCAGCGCCCGGTTTTTGCTGGCCTATCATTACATAACTGCGGGGCATACCGACGTAGCGAAAGAACAGCTCGAACAGGTTGTGGCCCTGGTACCCAGCGACAAGCTCGCTGCCGAGCTGCTGCAAATGATCGATCGTGATACCGCGGCGGTGCCGCCTGGCAACGCCCCCGCCGCTGGACAGCCTAATGTTCAGGCACCTGCTCTCGACGCCAAGCCGGTGAATCCAGCAGCGCTCTTTGGCAAATGGCACGCCAAGCGAGACGATGGTACCGTCGAGCTTGAACTAAGGGCCGACGGCAAGTTCACATGGAAAATGACAAGAGCAGGTCCGCCACAGGCTGGGTTGGTTGCCGGCTCTGGATTCGCTACCGGCTCCTTCACTCTGCACAACGCGACCTTGACATTGAACGGGGCACCTAATGAGGGCTCGATGGTCGCGCAGGTGAGTATCGAAGGTGGAAACAGCTTCACGTTCAAGCCGCTGGGCGGCCCACCCAACGATCCGGGCCTGACATTCATCAAATAATTCAAACTGTAGCTCGTCGTCCATGCCGTCGGCGCCTGCCAACACACTGCAGGCGCAACGCTCACGTCTGATTAATCGAACGTCGTGCGACGCGCAACGACGGTAAGAATCGAAAACCCCAAGAACCAGCCGCCGAGCCCCAGCGACACTGCTCCGCTGGCCACGAAGACCGCGAAGCGTATTCCTTTGGAGTTGCGGCTGAACTGTAAGCAGCAATCGCCGACGAATAGCAACAATGCCCCCCCACTTGCAATTCCCGCGAACACGGGAACATCACGGTTGAGCCAGCAAGCGACGCCGACCATGAGCACGACCACCAGCAACGCTCGGAGGGTGAACTGTGGACGTGGCATGGGTTATCGCTTGGTGGATTGGACTTGTCCAGGAGCGCCCGCAAGTCGTCGGCAATGCGTTCGTGACCCGCACGGCTCGCCAGCCGACGACCATCCAAAAGATCGTCGACACGACGCGAAAGAGGGCTTCGACACCGGCGATCAGCAATGGCAAATTCGGCAAATTGTATCCATCGGTGGGTCCTTCAAGCTGAACTGAAACCGTCGGTCATGCGTCCAGCATAGCCGCCCTCGGAGTCGGCACCCAAGACCGTGGCAGCAGTCCACGCACGAAAGGGTGCAAATTTGCACGGTTTCCCGACAACTAGCATCAGGCGAAGGAGGAATTGTCCTTCGGTTGCCCTGAAGTCGCATACACAAAATCAAGAGCGGTCTCCCCAAAAGTTGTAGGCCATACGCCAGGTCAATTTGGCTTATTCGGTTTCCGCGCGCCGGCCGATAGGAGGTTTAGACGTCGGCGAAATACCCGCTTTACCCGCCACGTTCGTCCCGAATCATCGGGATCGTTTCGCGTCTCTTATCGAACACCTCGACGGGGTTGCCAGCAGCCGGTCGATGCACCGCAGTCGTGCCAGCTTGCCCGTCCGGCCCCCCTTCAGAGCAAGCCGCACCGGGAGAATCGCGCATGGCACTGTTCAAGAATTTCATGGCCCGCGTTCGTCGTGAAAGCCGCCCTCATCGCAAGGTGGGGCATGGGCCAGCCCGCCGGAAAACTCGCCTGCCGTTTGGCGGTTTGGAACAGCTCGAGCATCGCACGTACCTTGCCGCCGATCTGGCCGTGACCAACGTCGCATCGACCGCGGCCGCGGTCGTGCCCGGCGACGTCGTGGAATACCACATCACCATCCAGAATAACGGCAACAGCAACGCTACGAACACCATTGTCACCGATCAGCTTCCCACGGGTGAAACGTTCATGGGGTTGGAAGTGCCCAACGCCGCTTCCTCGCCGGATATCAGCTACGACCAGTCGACGAACACGGTGACCTACAACGCGGGAACGGTCGTGGGCATCGGCAGCACTGCGCAAGCCAACGTCTTCGCGCTGGTCAACTCGTCCGCCAGCGGCACGCTCACCAACACGGCCAACGCCTACAGCGCCGACGACCCGACCCACTCGTCCGCGGGCACCGCGGCGAGCAGCCAGCAGCAGAACAGCGCCTCATCGCTGGGAGCCGGCGCCACGGACCTGGCGATCAGCGTTTATGCCGCGAACGACAACATGCCGGTCAATCCGGGCGGCATCGATACCGAAACCTACAACATCGTGGTGAAGAACGACGGCCCGAATACGGCCACTGGCGTGGTGGTGACCGACTACCTGCCTGCCTCGTTTCCCGGTACGAACACGAGCGAGCCCAGTGGCGTCAACCTGACATTCCCTGAGACTGACGTGGCTCAAGCCACACTTCCGGATCTCAACGCTGGCGCGTCGGAGACCTTCACGATCACGTTCGACGGACCCGATACGCCGCCCGGTGCGCTCATCAACACCGCCTTCGTCACCGACGCCAACGGCGACTCCGATCCGACCGATAACAGCGCGACCACGGTGACGCCCGTCAATCCATCGGCCGGTTCGGCCGTCGACCTGTCGGTGACACAGAGCGCGGCATCGCTCAGCCCGCCCAATCAGCCGCTGGTTTATACGGTCACTGTGACGAACAACAGCGGCAGCACCGACGCCACGAATGTGTACGTGAACGATCTGCTTCCCATGACGACGACCTTTGTGGGCGGGAGCACGAGCGTGGGTGGCGTTGACCTAGTGGCCCAGTCGGGCTCGGTCGTTTCCGCATTGTTCCCGACGCTCGCTCACGGTACGAGCGCGACACTCACGATCACCGTCACGCCGAGCGCCAGCGGCACGCTCGCCAACTCGGCCTACGTCGAATCGGCCGACGACGTCGATTCGAGCCAGACCGACAACGGCTCGACGCTCTATACATCCGCCGGACTCGTGTCCAATTTCGAGGCGGGTACGCCCGGCGACGGCACGAGTCAGACCTTCATCGGCAACTTGTACTATGAGTTGCTGGGACGGGCGGGCGACGCAGGCGGGGTCACCTACTGGTTGAACTTCCTGCAGTCGGCCGGGAGTGCGGGGCGCGCGGAGGTGGTGGCCGATTTCTTGAATTCGACCGAGTATAAGACGGTCCTCGTGAGGGACGCATATCAAACGCTGTTGGGCCGCGCGCCCGACGCGGCTGGCATGCAGTATTGGCTGCAAGAATTGGGCTATCCTTCCTCGGCGGATGGCCAGGCCGGCACGGTCGACGAAAAACTCCTCGTGATCACGATCGCCAGTTCAAACGAGTACTACTCCAAGGCGGGGAACACGAATCAGGGTTGGGTCGACTGGCTCTATCTCGACCTGCTCGGCCGACATGCCGATCCGTCGGGCGAGGCCTATTGGACCCAACAGGCGGACAATTTAACGCCGGCTACGCGCGGGACGCTCGTCCTCAGCCTGCTCAACTCGGCCGAGGTCGAGGAGAAGCTGCTCAACACCGACTACCCGAACGCGGGCAGTTCGTCTTCACCCGGCACGATCATGGGCGGCAGTTACGCATTGGCCAACATCACGGGCGGTGGTTGGGAGAATCTCTATCTGCAAGGTCCCTACATCGTGACCGGCGGTGCCACCGATCCGTTCCTCACGCAACTCCAAGCGCAGGTGAACTGGGACGACGTGATCGCCGGCATCCTGGAATCGAGCCAGTACTACACCAACTCCAACTAACGGCCGGCCACGCCCGGCCCGATTGAGCTCGCAAATCCGCGAAGCGGCGACGGAAGTATTTCTGCGCCGGACCTACCGTCGCCGCTCTCGCGGGTTTTTGCATCAGGCTGACGATCCAAGGCGCGCTCCTTCCCGCCCTCCTCCGGGCGTTTGCAACCAATCTCACGGGCGGGGATGCTCGTCCCCGCTTCCTTCAAGCGTCCGTTTGCAGACACAGCTCTCGTCGAGAGCGGTGATGCTTCCATAGAACGACGCAAGGCATTTATCTGTAATGCTTTGTATCTCACGATCCGTGTCGTGGTGCCACGCGATTGGAAGCGGATATGCGTAAAATGGATAAATGACGATATATTTTTGTCGTCCTATACTTGATAAGTGGCAAAATCGTGATAATAATCTGTCATCTGAAGACAATTCAGTGGTGGAAATCCTCTATCCCGTGGAAGAACGGAGAAACCGGCTGCTAGAGTTGGTGCGGGCGCAAGGCTTTGCCGCGCTGCCCGACCTGGCCGAGGCATTGAAGGTGTCGGAGTCGACCGTTCGCCGCGACCTGGAGTACCTGGAGGAGTCGGGTACGGCCAAGCGGACCCACGGTGGCGTGTTCTATACGGGCACGTCACCCAAGCTGCCGCACTTCGATGAGCGGCAGCCGGCACAGTGGGACAAGAAGCGAGCCATCGCCAGCCGTGCGGTCGAGTTGATCGAAAACGGCGACACGGTGCTGCTCGACGGAGGGACGACCACCTACGAAGTGGCTCGGCTGCTCGTCGGCCGGCCGCTACAGGTCGTAACGAACTCACTCCCCGTGGCCAACCTGTTCGCCTCGAGTGCCAACACCGATCTGGTGCTCGTGGGCGGATATGTCTATCCGCGGACCGGGGTGTCGTTGGGGCCGTACGCCAACGAGATGCTCGCCCGGCTTAACGTGCGGAGAACCGTGCTCAGCGTGTCGGGCATCAACGAGCGGGGCTGCTTCAACAACAACCTGCTGCTGGTGGAGACCGAGCGGGCCATGATGCGGGCGGCAGAGGAAGTCATCGTGGTGGCCGATAGCACGAAGTTCGGCCACCAGAGCCTAGCCCTGCTGTGCAGCCTGGAAGAGATCAGCCACTTCGTCGTCGACAACGAGATCGGCACCGATTGGCGCAGCAAGCTGCTCGCCGCCGGCACCGACTTGATCATCGCCGAGGGAATAGCGAACGAAACGTAGTCACAGGGAAGAAAAGCCAGAAGGCGGAGTGGGACGAGGTGGCCATGCCACCGCACTCGATGGTTGCAGGCAATGAACACAACAAGCACGCTCGATCGTGAAACAATAGAACGCATCGTCCGCCAGATCGTGCTCACGCGCACTCAAGAGTCGCACGGGCCGAAGCTGGTGGTGAGCATCTCCGCGCGTCATCTGCACCTGACGGACGAACACGTCGAAACGTTGTTCGGCCCGGGCCGCAAACTCACCCCCATGAAAGACCTCTACCAGGACGGCTTTTATGCGGCGGAGGAGACCGTCATGGTGGTGGGTCCGAAGCGTCGCATGCTGCCTTCGGTACGCGTTCTGGGGCCGACACGGCCACAGAGCCAGGTCGAACTTGCCTTCACCGACGGCATCTCGCTCGGCATCGATCTGCCGGTGCGTGCCAGCGGCAAGATCGCCGGCACGCCCGGTTGCGTGCTGGTCGGCCCGAAGGGGGTCGTCGAGCTCAAGGAAGGGGTGATTCGTGCCGAGCGGCACGTGCACATGAACCTCGACCACGCCCGGCACTACGGCGTCAAGAACGGCGACCGCATGAGCCTGCGCATCGACTCGTCATGCTCTCTCGTGCTGCGCGACCTGCTCGTGCGGGCCGATAAAACCAGCAAGCTCGAAGTCCACCTCGACACCGACGAGGGAAACGCCGCCGACCTCGACCATGCCGCGAAAGTCGAGCTGCTGCGGCAGGACTGACCGCGGCCGAGAACGTAAAGATTAAACCAACGAACTAACAGCGAACTCTTTAACACCTTTCTAACCTAAACTCCGGAGGCGTGATTTCATGGCAAAACAAAAGGCAATGGAAGCGCTGGGCATGATCGAGACCAAGGGATTTGTCTGCCTGATCGAGGCCAGCGACGCGATGATGAAGGCGGCTAATGTCGACTTTCTCGGCTGGGACAAGGTCGGCAGCGGCCTGGTGACGGCCTTCGTCACGGGCGACGTGGCGGCCGTCAAAGCAGCCACCGACGCCGGCGCGGCAGCCGCCGGACGCATCGGCGAAGTCGTCAGCGTGCAGATCATTCCCCGCCCGCACGACGACCTCGGCATCGTCCTCCCCGCCGCGACCAAGGGCGGCGACCTCGGCTAATTTTGATTGCGGTTGAGGAATGGGATAGCAGTTGAGAACCGATTCCGCACGTTCAATGGGACACCGCGACTGAATCAGGAATGAGTTTAGAACCGATTCCGACGCTCGATAGAGACCGGATCGGTTCGCGTGGTGGGTGATGCCCACCCAGCAAGACAAGTAGATCGACAAACATAAAAAATCAGGACACTTTACAAATGAACGACGCGATTGGAATGTTGGAAACCAAGGGACTCGTGGCGCTCGTCGAAGCCACCGACGCGATGGCCAAGGCAGCCAACGTGCAGATTGTGAAGAAGATCGCCATCGGCGGCGGCCTGGTGACCACCGTCGTACGCGGCGATATCGGCAGCGTGCGTGCGGCCGTCGACGCCGGTGCGAGCGCCGCCCAGCAGGTCGGTGAGCTGGTCGCCAGCCACGTCATCCCGCGCCCGGCCGAAGGACTCGTCAAGGCTTATCTATCCTAGGAAGGGAAGGACGGGCTTTGCCGTCCACGATGGTCTATGAAGATCCTGGTTGCCAACCTCGGCTCGACGAGTTTCAAGTATCGCCTCTTCGACATGGACGGCGAGCGGCAGCTTGCGCGCGGCGGTACCGAACGCATCGGTTCGGCCGAGAGTCGCTCATTCGTCGAAATCGGTGGCCAGAAGCACGAGTCGGTTTCGGCCGTGCCCGATCATGCGGTGGCCGTCAGACGCTGCCTCGAGCAACTGACCGATCCGGCGTACGGCTGTTTGCGTGATGCGGCCGAGGTTGCGGCCATCGGCTTCAAGGCGGTCCATGGCGGTCGGTTCAGCGGCGTGCAGCGCGTCACCGCCGAGGTGTTGGCAGCGATGGAGGGGATGAGCGACGTGGCGCCGGCCCACAATCCGCCCTACATCGCGGCGATGCGGCTGTTGAGCGAGAAGCTGCCCGAGATTCCGCTCGTCGCCGCGTTCGAGACCGGCTTTCACGAGACGATTCCCGACCGGCTGCGATACTACGCCGTGCCCTATGAATGGGCCGAACGGCATTGTGTCCGGCGGTGGGGCTTCCACGGGGCGAGCCATCGTTACATCGCGGGACGGGTGGCCGAGCTGCTCGGCCGCGGCGATCTGCGAGTCATCTCTTGCCACCTGGGAGGCTCGAATTCGCTGTGCGCCATCCGCAACGGGCAGAGCGTGGCGAACAGCATGGGCATGAGTCCGCAGTCGGGCCTGCCGCATAACAATCGGGCGGGCGACTTCGATCCGTTCGCGCTGCCCGTGTTGCTGAACGAGACCGGCATTTCGCTCAAAGAGCTATCGAAGATTCTCGATTCGCGGAGCGGACTGCTGGGGATAAGCGGCCTGAGCGGCGACGTGCGCGACCTCGAAACGGCGGCGGCGCAGGGAAATTCCCGGGCCCGGCTGGCGCTCGACGTGTTCGTGACATCAATCCGGCATTACCTGGGGGCCTACCTCGTGGAACTGGGCGGGGCCGACGTCATCGTGTTCACCGGTGGCATCGGCGAGAACAGCGTCCATGTGCGCTCGGGTGTCTGCGCCGACCTGGAGGGTTTGGGAATCGTGCTCGACGCGGAGGCTAATGCACGGGCCGCAGGCGAGTGTTCGATCAGTTCTCCCAACAGCCGTACGCAGATCTGGGTTATGCCGACCAACGAAGAGTTGGTCGTGGCCCGTCAATGTCTGTCCTTACTATCACCGTCAACTTGAAGCAGGCTCATGTTTGTCGCCAAAGTGACCGGCAGCGTCGTCGCTACGCAAAAGGTCCCCTCGATGACCGGGCACAAGCTGCTCGTCGTCGAGCCGTATCGTATCGACGCGGCCGACCGCAGCCGCCTGGTGACCACCGGGCGTACGTTCGTCGCGGTCGATACCGTCGGGGCGGGGCAAGGTGAGTTCGTGCTCATCGTACAAGGGTCGAGCGCCCGGCTGACGCCCGAAACCAAGCCCTTGCCAGTCGACGCCGCCATCATCGGCATCGTCGATACGGTGAACGTCGACCAGAAATGTGTTTTCAGCCGAGACGGCGAACGGTGACCGAGTCGGATTACGCCCGACGAGACAACACCACGCATACCGATCCCATAACGCAATTCATCAACAGCGAAAACATCCAATATGCAGGCCACCGAAACGTTGATCCGCAGTGTCGTGGAAGAAGTGCTGGCCAAGATGGGCAACGGCAAGGCGCCGGCGACGCCTCAGCGCCGCGGCTACGACGGCCGCTACGGCATCTTCACCTGTGTCGACGAAGCGGTCGCCGCGGCGACCGACGCGTTCCATAAGCTGTCGGAACGGACGCTCGAGGATCGCAAACGGGCGATCGACCACATCCGCCGCATCTCGATCGACCAATGCGTCGAGCTGGGCACGATGGAGATGGAAGAGACCAAGATCGGGCGGCTCGCGCACAAGATCGAAAAGCTAAAGACGCTGGGCGAGCGCACGCCAGGCGTCGAGTTCTTGCGGAGCGAGGTGTTCAGCGGCGACCATGGGCTGGCGGTCATCGAGCACGCCCCGTTCGGAGTCATCGGCGCGATCACGCCCGTGACCCATTCGCTACCCACGATCACAGGCAACGCGGTGAGCATGATCGCCGGCGGCAATACGCTGGTGGTCAACCCGCACCCCAGCGGCAAGCAGGTGGCCGCGGCCGGCGTGCGGCGGTTCAACGAAGCCATCTACCGCGACCTGGGAATCGACAATCTGATTTGCCTCATTGCCGAGCCCACGCTCGAATCGGCCGGCGCCATCTTCAAGCACCGGGGCGTCAAGTTGATCTGCGTCACGGGCGGGCCGGCCGTGGCCAGGGCCGCCATGAACAGCGGCAAGCGGGCTATTGTGGCCGGACCGGGCAATCCGCCGGTCGTGGTCGACGAGACGGCCGATCTCGACCGGGCGGCCAGCTCAATCATCCGCGGCGCCAGCTACGACAACAATCTCCTCTGCATCGCCGAGAAGGAAGTGTTCGTGGTCAGCCAAGTGTTCGACGCCATGATGAACGCCATGGAACGCGCCGGTGCGGTGCGGTTGAATGCACGCGAAGTCGACGCGTTGACCAAGACCGCGATCACCAGCGTCGGCGAGGGTGAGCATCGGCACAACGTTCCGGTCAAAGAGTTTTTGGGACAAGATGCGGCCGTGCTGGCCCGCGGCATCGGCAAGCAGGTGCCGGCCGACACGGAATTGCTGTATGGCGAGACCGACGAATCGAACCCCTTCGTGCCGGTCGAACAGATGATGCCCTTCGTGCCCTTCGTCCGCGTGCGCGACTTCGACGAAGCGTTGGAGAAGGCCAAGTTTTACGAACACGGCTTCCGGCACACCGCGATCATTCATTCCTCGAACGTGCGCAACATGACGCGCATGGGCCGCGTCATGGATACGACGCTGTTTGTGAAGAACGGACCGTGCATGGCGTCACTCGGCCTGGGTGGCGAAGGCTATCTGTCGTTCTCGATCGCCACTCCCACGGGCGAAGGCGTGACCACGCCGCTCACCTTCACCCGCGAGCGGCGCTGCTCGATGATCGACGACCTGCGGATTATCTAGGGTTCGGCACATGCAACTTGGCACCGTGGTAGGCACCGCGACTTCGACCGTCAAGCACGCCTCAATGGCGGGCGCCAAACTGCTTGTTGTGCAGTTGTTGGCGGCCGACGGACGTTCGCCCGACGGCGAACCGGTGCTGGCTGTCGATCGGTTGGGAGCCGGTCGCGGCGAGCGGGTCGTGTTGACGAGCGACGGCCAGGCAGTGAAGGAAATGTTGAAGAGTGACGCGACGCCGGTGCGCTGGAGCGTCCTCGGGATCCCGGACGTAAACACATGAGAATCTGCAAAGTGTTCGGCACGGTGACGTTGAGCCGCTCTCACCCGAGCCTTGTGGGCGGGTGCTACCGGCTGGCGGTGCCGCTGACGCTCGCGGAATTGCAGAATGCCGCCGAACCCACCGCCGAAGAGCTGGTCGTCTACGACGAACTGGGCGCGGGCCACGGCAGCTTGATCGCCCTCAGCGAAGGGGGCGAAGCGGCCCAGCCTTTTTACCCTAACGATAAACCGATCGACGCCTACAACGCGGCCATCTTGGACACGGTCGACGTCGGCCCGCCGCCCGGCGGCTCGGTAACCAAATCCCCTGGCACCTGATTGCTCTTACTATGCCTCCACTCCATAAGCTCAAAGAAGAAATCTGCGACATCGGCCGGCGGCTCTACAACAAGGGTTTTGCCGCGGGCAACGACGGCAACATCAGTTATCGCTTGGGCGAGAACGAGGTGCTCTGCACGCCCACGTTCATCTCCAAGGGGTTCATGAAACCCGACGACCTGTGCATCGTCGACCTGCAAGGCAACCAGATCAGCGGCCGCCGCAAGCGGAGCAGTGAGATCCTGTTGCACCTGACCATCATGCGCGAGCGACCCGACGTGAAGAGCGTCGTGCATTGCCATCCGCCCCACGCTACGGCCTTCGCCGTCGCCCGCGAACCGATTCCGCAGTGCGTGCTGCCGGAAGTCGAGGTGTTCTTGGGCGACGTGCCGATCACCAAGTACGAAACGCCGGGCGGCCAGGCCTTTGCCGACACGGTGCTGCCGTTCGTCCACAAGGCGAGCGTTATCATCCTGGCGAACCATGGCACGGTGAGCTACGGCGATTCGGTCGAGCACGCCTATTGGTGGACGGAAGTGCTCGACTCGTACTGCCGCATCCTGCTGTTGGCCCGCGACATGGGACGCGTGACCTATCTCGACGAGCAGAAGACGCGCGAACTGCTCGACTTCAAAACACGACTGGGGTTCAGCGACGCGCGGCTGGCGCCGGGCATGGAAAATTGCGACATCTGCGCCAACGACATCTTCCGCGACAGTTGGAAGCTGACCGGCGTCGAGCGCAATGCCTTCGACGCTCCGCCCGTGATGGCCAAGAGCAAGCCCGACGTCGGTGGTGACCAAGAAGCGCTCGTGCAGGCGATCACCGATCGTGTGATGGCCGCCTTGAATGGGAGGAAATCATGAAAGTCAGCATCATCGGCGGCGCGGGCCTGGTCGGTTCGTGCGCCGCGTTCGCGCTACAGATGGGACGAGTGGTCCGCGAGATCGCACTCTTGGACGTGAATGTCGAGGCGGTGTCGGGACAGGCGCTCGATCTGTTGCATGGCGCCAGCGTGATGGCCGACCAGGTCATCACCTCCGGCGGCTACGAACATATCCCCACGAGCGATCTCATTTGCATCACGGCCGGATTGCGACGCAAGCCCGACGAGAGCCGCTTGGACCTGATCAATCGCAACGTCGATCTGTTCGTCGGAATATTGGCCGACATCGCCAAAGCCGGCTACAAGAAGGGAGCCGTGGTGTTGGTCGTCTCCAACCCGGTCGACGTGCTCACATATCTGGCCGCGCAGCGGCTCGACCTGCCGCCGAGCCAAGTGATCGGCCTGGGAACGCAACTCGACACGATCCGCTTTCGCAGCTTAATCGCCGAGCGCCTCGCTGCGCCCGCCACGCAGGTGTCGGCGCTGATCCTGGGCGAACACGGCGACAGCATGGTGCCCATCTGGTCGAGCGCCACCGCCGCCGGGCTGCCACTCGAAAAATTCCCCGGTTGGAATCCGAATGTGGCGAACGAACTGTTCACGCGTACCAAGGGTTCCGGGGCCGAAGTGATCAAGAAGAAGGGCGGAGCGGGTTTCGCCGTCGGGTTGGCGATCCAGGAGGTGATCGAATCGGTGGCGCTCGATCGCCGGAGGGTGCTCCCCGTATCGAGCGTGCAGTCGGGTTGCTACGGCATCCGCGATGTGGCTTTGTCGGTGCCGACGATCGTCGGCCGCCAGGGCGTGTCGGGCACGCACGAGATCGAGCTATGGCCGAAGGAAGTTCAAGCACTGCGCAAGAGCGGCCAAGTGCTGCGGCAGACGGTCGATACGGTACTCGATCGCCTGCGGGGCAAATAGGCCATTCTCGCCGTCAGCCCAGGAACGAGATTCATCCGAGCCCTTCTTCGACCCAGCCATGCAAGAACAGAAATCGTTAGATCGCAAACTGGCCGCGATTCACGCCGACCCGTCGGGCTCGAAGGAGTTCATCATCGCCGACGCGAAGGATGCCGATATGGCGTTCGGCATCGGTGCGCCGGGCCGTTCGCCGGAGATGCACGCGGGCGAGGTGCGGATGCGGACGCTCGGCGAATACCGCGAACAGATCCGGCAGATCGTGCAGCAAGGGATCGTCGATATCATGCTCATGTCGGCCAGCACCAACGACGTGCTGGCGATCCAAGAGCGGCTGTTCGAAGACAGCCACGTCACGCCGGCCGCGCGGGCCAACGACACGAGCGATATCTTTGTGGTCCGCGGCGGCAGCTATATCCAGGAACCGTCGCGGCCGTTTCGCACGGCCTCGCTCGACCATATCCAGTGCGGTCGTGTCGAATGTGAGCCGGCCGAGCGGACACGTGGGGCCAACCTCGGCCTGTACAGCATCACCTTCAACAATCGGCTCGACGAAGACCTGTGGGCGATCGAGGAATACCGCAAGTTCCGCGTCGAGGCCGAAGCCAAAGGGTTTAGGCACTTTTTGGAGGTTTTCGATCCGAACTCGCCGAACGGACTGGCCGCGGACCAGATACCTCACTTCATCAACGACTCGATCGCCCGCACACTGGCGGGCGTGGCCCAGGCGGGGCGACCGCTGTTCTTGAAGGTCGTCTATCATGGTCCGCGGGCCATGGAAGAGCTCGTGAGTTACGATCCGCACCTGGTGGTGGGCATCTTGGGGGGCAGCTCAGGTACGACCTACGATGCCTTCAAACTGATCGCCGAGGCGCGGAAGTACGGTGCCCGCGTCGCGCTGTTCGGCCGCAAGATCAACAATGCCGAGAGCCAGCTCGCGTTCGTTCACTTCCTGAGACTGATCGTAGACGGAGCCATCGCTCCGGAAGAAGCCGTGCGGGCCTATCACGCCGTTCTGGAAAAGCTCGGCATCCGGCCCCACCGTTCGCTCGAGGACGATCTGGTCCTGCAAACCGGCGTGATGAGCTATGGCGGCTCGAGCACTGTAAGCGTACCGGCAGGTGTACCCCGCGCCGCAGTGCCACCGTCGGACAACGGCCACGCCGATTGCGGGTGCGGTAAGAAGGAGGAATCCGACTGCGGTTGCAAGCATCCGGCTCCCCCGGTCGGTGCTACGAATGACGGCGTGCCCGATTTCGCGCGCATGACTCAGGCCGAGAAACTCGCTTACAACAAAGCCAAGCGCGACCGCATCTTCGGCAGCTAAGCCGCGGCGCCATTCTACCCCTGCGGTCTGCTTCTTCGCGGCGCCTCAGAACTGCGTGGAGTCTACGGAGCATCCATCCATGCAGTTGCCCAGACGATCGTACGCGCTCAGGTCGATCTCGTAGCGGAGGGTATGCACCGAACCATCGCAAAAGACCATGTTGAACGTGACCGGATGATTACTGCCGAAAGAGGTCGTGTTGGCCACGCCGCGGGTATCGCGCATCGGCGGATTCGACGCATTGGTGATTCGCATCAAGTCGTTGTCGTAACCGACAAAACAATCCTCGTTGTCCCCGAGGTCGGCGCCGGTGAAATAATCCGTCGGGTTCAGATACTTCTCACCGTATAAAAACGTGCAACTCGACCCATCCTTGACGTCGCGGAGGTTTATCTGGCTGCACTGAAAGGTCACGCCCGTAGAGCCGATCGCCGGGGTAAAGATCATCTGGTTTTCATAATACCAAGGGCCGAGGGCGTTGCTCGGACCGGCATCCTGACTGACCGTACCGTCGCCTACGCAAGCCGCGTAGTCGCTCTTGCCAGAACTCGTCACCGAGTTGGAATTGATGTTGTTTCCGTTGGTGCAAGCAAAGACGCCCCAGCGCCGGCTCGGACAATAAAAAATGCGCACGGGAGTCGAAGCGGTGGCCGCGTTGGCGGCCAGCAGGGGAGCGTTTTGCAATCCCGAAGCGCTTTGCCACAAAGGCTGCTGCTCACAGAACGGCAAGAGCGAGAAAGTCCAAGCTCCCGGTTGCAACTGACCTACGCCGCGGTTGGGATCGCCGGTCCATTGCCAACCCCAACCGCCGCTCGGAAAATACTGGTTGATGTCGTGGTGGTTGAGGGCGCCGAGTCCGAATTGGCGGAGGTTGTTCTGACACTGCAGGCGCCGGGCCGACTCGCGCGCCGCCTGTACGGCCGGCAACAATAGGGCCACGAGGATGCCGATGATGGCGATCACCACCAACAGCTCGACGAGGGTGAAACCGTCGCGATGGCAGATCTTTGGCCGGCAGAACGTGCGCAACGTACCGCACCTCATGAAAGCACCTCGGAGAGCCCGAGCCTCTGAACCGATGTCAGTCTTCTAGAAACCAGACAACGAGGGGAGCCCCTCCGCCTACTGGCTGACACACCTTCAGTGTAGGATGGCTGTGCCGATTTTGCAATAAATCTGTCGGCTTGCATCGGGTTTTCCACCCCAGGAGCGTCGGTCATGTACTGTCGGGCAAGCTGCTTCTTGGCCTTACTATGCGGTCTGCTTCAGGCCGACTCGCGGGCCGACGACCAAAAGGGCAAATACGATGTCGTCATACGGCATGGGCTGATCTTCGATGGTTTGGGCGGCGAGCCCGTGGCGGCCGACCTCGGCATCGTCGGCCACACCATCCGGGACATCGGCGATCTGAGCGAGGCCAAGGCCGCCATCGATGTCGATGCGCGCGGGTTGGCCGTCGCCCCCGGCTTCGTCAACATGCTGAGTTGGGCGACCGAATCGTTGCTCGTCGACGGGCGCTCACAGAGCGACCTGCGCCAAGGCGTAACGCTGGAGGTCTTCGGCGAGGGGTGGTCGATGGGTCCACTTAACCCGCCGATGAAGGCCGACGCCCAGAAATCGCAAGGCGATCTGAAGTTCGCCGTCGCTTGGACGACGCTGGCCGAGTACCTCGCACACCTCGAGAAGCGGGGCGTCTCGTGCAACGTGGCGTCGTTCGTCGGCGCCACGACCGTGCGCATCCACGAGTTGGGTTATGCCGATCGCCGGCCTAGCAAGGATGAATTGCGGCGCATGTGCGATCTGGTGCGGGCCGAGATGCGCGCCGGGGCGATGGGGGTCGGTTCGTCGTTGATCTATGCCCCCGCCTTCTACGCCGACACCGACGAGTTGATTGCACTGTGCCGGGCGGCGGCCGAATTCGATGGGTTGTATGTATCGCACCTCCGCAGCGAAGGGAACCAACTGCTCGAATCGGTCGACGAGTTCTTGAAGATTGCGCGGGAGGCGAAGATCCGCGGCGAGATCTATCACCTCAAAGCGGCCGGCGAGCCGAACTGGCCCAAGCTCGACCAGGTGGTGGCCAAGATCGACCAGGCGCGCGCCGAGGGAGCGGAAATCACCGCCGACATCTATACCTACACGGCCGGCGGTACCGGCCTCAGCGCCACCATGCCTCCTTGGGTACAAGAGGGCGGGCTCGACAAATGGATCGAACGGCTGCGCGACCCGCGAACGCGTGCCCGCGTGATCAAGGAGATGAAGACTCGCACCGACGACTGGGAGAACCTGCTGCTGGCGGCCGGCTCGCCCGACCGCGTGCTGCTGGTCGGCTTCAAGAATCCGCAGCTCAAACGTCTGGCCGGCCAGACGCTGGCCGCGGTGGCCGCCGCGCGCGGCCGCTCGCCCGAAGAGACCGCGATCGAGTTGGTCGTCGAAGACGGCAGCCGCGTCGAGGCGATCTATTTCTTCATGAGCGAGGAGGAGGTGCGGAAGAAGGTGGCCCTGCCCTGGGTGAGCTTCTGTTCCGACGCCGAGTCGTGCGCGCCGGAAGGGGCGTTCCTCAAGCTCCATCCGCATCCCCGCGCGTACGGCACGTTCGCGCGTTTGCTAGGCAAATACGTCCGCGAAGAAAAAGTCGTCTCGCTGGCCGAGGCGATTCGCCGCCTGACTTCGCTGCCGGCCAACAATCTGCGGCTCAAGGATCGCGGCCGGCTGGCGACCGGCTACCTGGCCGACGTGGTCGTCTTCGACCCCCGTTCGATCGGCGATCACGCGACCTACGAACAGCCGCAGCAATACGCCACCGGCGTGAAGCACGTCTTCGTCAACGGCAAGCAGGTGTTGCGCGACGGCGAACACACGGGCGCCAAGCCTGGCCGATTCGTCCGCGGACCGGGTTACAAGGGAAGCTGACCCGTCCCATCAATGCTTCGAGTTGGCGTGCCGCGGCTCGCTACGGGTTTCGGTCGCGTCCGGCTCGTCGACGTCCGCCTCCGAGTTGGCCAGCTTCTGGCGTGACTGCCGACGCAGGACATCGGCGAATCCCCGGATCGAATCGGCCGCATCGAACAAGTTCTGCTCTTCGAGCATGTCGGCCACTTGGCCTAGCTCATGGCAAGCTGCGCGGAGTGCGTCGACCTGTGAACGTTGCGTAACGCGGTCCTCGTCCGCCACCACGGTCAGTTGGGCCCGCGTACCGTCATCGAGCGCCGCCTGGCGCAAACGGTTCTCTTCGTCGAGGGTCCGAATCCATTGGATCAACAGGTCAGGCGAGCCGCCGAATTCGGTGCCTTCGAGCACGCTCTTGCCGATGCGCTTTTGCGTGTCGAGGATGACCTGTGCCGGCTCGCCGGGACGGAGCGCCTGGGCGTTCGGCATGGCATCTTGGATGCCCTTGGACGGGGCGACCGTCAGCAGTTTTTCGCTGCCGACCTTCGGCTCAGCGGCTGACGCGTGGTCGGCTGCTACCGCTTTGTCTGCGTGCGCATGGCCGCAGAAAGGGCAGTAATCGCCCCACTGCGCGACGCGTCGCATCGCCTCGGCCAACGTCGAGCCGACGATCATCGGCTTCGGCAGCTCGGCTTCGCCGGCACAGAGTCGTTGCATGCGCTCCATCGGCGTTTCGGTCGCCGAGATTGGTTCGGCGCGCAAGATCAGTTGCGACGGGGGCGATGCTTGTTCACCGCGGTTGTTCTTGTAGGCGTGGCGGCGGTGCGACTCGGTGGGCGCGTCGTTCGCCTCGGCCGTGTAGATCTCGAATCCCAGATCCTCCAGGATCTGGACCGCCGTCGGGGCGTCCGCCGTTCTGGTCGCGGCCGCATCCGTGTCGTCGTCGGCCGCACAGACTGCACCGACCGGCAACAACAGCAGCGCAACAAATCCCTTCAAACCGGCGGAAAAACGCATGCGATCACCTCGCTTTTTGGGCAAACCGGAAAAACGCGGGCGGGATTATAGGCACGACCCCCGCGCGGTGGAAGCTCAATTGACACGAAGTGCTCCCACCCCCATAATCCGCCCCTCTCCATATCCAGGCAGGCTGGTCGGCCCACCGCGTCTTGCTCGACGGTCATCCGCGTCCGGGCAACCGCTCGACCGGTCTGCTCACGTTCACGTCCCGGCCGCTTGCACAAGAACGCGAAGTGCTCTCTATGGCTTACCGCTGCGCCATCGCGCTTGGGCTGGCCTTGCTGTCGGCGAGTGCGCCGACGGTGTGGGCCCAGTCGGCGCGCGCCGCAGCGACCGACGACGACTCGCAGCCCGGCGGCAGCACGTCGCCCGCGCTGAGATTCGCCGCCACGGCCGACGACACGCAAGCAGCCCTGTTGCAACCCCGACGCCGATCGGCGAAGCGCTCCGTGCTCGAACCCTCCACGACGCGGTGGTTGGAGGAGGAGCAGCCGGCCGACGATGGCTCGGCGCCCGACGATCTGGCGCCGCCCGACCTGCTGTCGCCCTCGCACGGCCCGCCGCCCGAAAAGATGGCCGACGATACGGATCTGCTCGAGTCGAAGGCCCAGTTGACGAGCGGCGAATTCGTGCAGTCGCTGGAAGGGCCGGCGGGAGAGACGTTTCCGCGACGTGCGATACCCAGACAACCGATGATGCGCGAGAGTTGGCTCTATCACCCCTTCAACGTCAGTGTCTTCGAGGGCGCGCTCTTCGCCACGGCGCCCGTGAAGCCGGAGTTCAAGAACGGCGCCGGATTCTTCACCGGCTTTCGCCTTGGCTGGGACTTCGGCACGCATTTCGGCGGCGAGACCCGCTTCGGTTTCTCGAAGATCTTCTTCCTCGACCCGACGCAGTCGATCCAGACAGGCTCACAGCAGATCTTCTACTTCGATACGAACCTGTTGATCTACCCGTGGGGCGACACGCGCGTGCGCCCGTTCATCTCCATCGGCGGCGGCCTCGCCGACATGGTGATCACCGGCAAGAACGGCCTCGGCCTCCATCCCGACGTGTTCAACACGCCATTCGGACTCGGCGTCAAATACCGTCTCGGTCCGCGCGTGGCCTTCCGCGCCGACTTCAAGGACAACCTCACGTTCTCGGGCAGCGGCGGCATGCGCACGCTCAACAATATCGAGCTCGTCGGTGGCCTCGAGATTCACTTCGGCGGTGGAGACCGCCGCAGCTACTGGCCCTGGAACCCCAGCCATCACTGGTGGTAACCGCCGTGCGCCGACGCGACGAGGCTTCCCCGTTTTTTCAGCCGCTCTTACGGTTCCATCTCGTGATCTTCGAGCTTCGGAACCGTGTAGAGGAAGCCGCAGCGGTGGCAGCGATAGAGCGACGGAATCGGTCCGCCGGGTAATGGGTCATCCGTGCGAACCGAGCGGATCCACTCCTGGCTGGTTTGATCCGCGCATGCGGGACACTTGACGACTTCTGGCATGGGCAGGCACAGAGAGGGCGGGAAACATTCGCCAGCGTGGCGACAAGAGGGCGGCTAACTCCGCCACAATTACCAGCGTAACTTCCGCCTCAGAACGAAGCACGTCGCGCGCGGCGGAAAAGCGACAATTGCGCGAAGAGGCAATCACCGGTCGGAAAAAAGCCATTGGCCGGCGGCCCTGCAGGCAGACTTGATGACCCTGTGAGCCTACTCCAAGATCCAATGGCACGAAGTGCCCGGGCGGGGTCTATTCATAGGTCGTCCGACTCCGTCACGGCAGCAAATGGAACCGTACTCGGCGCCGCCTGTCTTCGGATGGCTGGGACGAAGAGTAGGCCAGGTTTACCGGCAAGCACACAAAGTTCTTCAGCACACTTATGTCCCACCACCCACGATCCACGATTGTTGTTCCGTTTCGTCGGCTGCCGATATAATCCAGGCGCCGGCCGGTCGGGCCGCAGCGGAGGTCGTAAAAACACACGTCTTGCAAGGGAGAGGTGGGCCATGCTGCAAGTACTCTTCAACCGTGTTTACCGCGATTGCGAAGGTTCGACCCGCCGTGAGTTCTTAAAGGTCGGCACACTCGGGGCCGGTGCCCTGTCGCTGCCGCAACTGCTCGCCGCGCGAGCCGAGGCCAAGGCCCTCGGCCAACCCGTCAGAGATACATCCGTCGTGTGGGTCTGGTTGGGCGGCGGGCCGACGCACATCGAGACGTTCGATCCCAAGATGTCGGCCCCGTCCGAGTACCGCAGCATCACGGGTGAGGTGACCACCAAGCTGCCGGGCGTGACGCTCGGCGGCACATTCCCCAAGCTGGCCTCGGTCGTCGACAAGATGGCGATCGTTCGCTCGTTCGCCCATAGCAACAGTGGTCACGGCGGCGGCACGCACTTCGTGATGACCGGCTACGATAACCGAAATATCGACAACGGCGGATTGCCGACGAGGCCCGCGTTGGGGGCGATCGCGGCACGCTTGCGTGGGGCCAACCATCCGACCACGGGGATGCCAACCTATGTGCGGTTGGGTGGCATCGGTTCCGACGGCCCGGCCTTCCTCGGACCCGCCTACGCGCCTTTCGATCCGGCCGGCCAGGCGCGGCGCAACATGAATCTGGCCGTCTCCGACGAGCGGCTGCACGACCGTCGCGAGTTGCTCGACGGTCTCGATCGGATGAAGCGGCGGGCCGACCGCGACGCCCTGCTCGAGGGGCTGAACCGCTTCGAGCAGCAAGCCTTCGACCTGGTGCTCGGCAACGCCGGCAAGGCGTTCGACACCAAGGACGAGGATCCGCACATCGTCGAGCGCTATGGCAAGGGATTGGGAGAACAATTGCTCCGTGCCCGGCGTCTGTGCGAGGCGGGCTGCGGGTTCGTCACCGTGTCGTACGGCGGCTGGGATATGCACGGCCAGATCAAGCAGGGGCTGGAACGTCGCAGCCCCGAACTCGACCGGGCCTTGTCGGCCTTCATCGACGACACCTACAACTGCGGGCTGAGCGAGAAGATTCTGCTCGTGGTCACCGGCGAGTTCGGACGCACGCCCAAGATCAATCGCAACGCCGGCCGCGACCACTGGGCCCCGTTGAGCACGCTCGCGCTGGCCGGCGGCGGCCTGCAAATGGGACAGGTCATCGGTCAATCGGCCAGCAAGGTCGACGTGCCCCATTCAGCCGCCATACGCCCGCAAGACCTGATGGCGACCGTCTTCCACGTGTTGGGTATCGACCCGAAGTCGCAGCTCGTCAACCAGACTGGGCGGCCGGTCTACCTGCTCGAAGACGGACGACCGATCCATGAGCTGGTGTAGAGAAGATCTCTTGAAATGGCTAAGAGCGGCTGCCAAGACCTGGGAGCCGGAGCGCCGGTTTTTTTGACCTCGATGCGGTTTGTCGGTTGTTCTAAGGTCATTCGTGCGCCCGCGTTGTCGGAAGTGCTGTTGTTTTCCATTCCTTCTTCGCCGAAACGATATGAAACGTTCTTCCTGGATTGCCGTGTGCTTGGTTCTCGTGTCTGGGGTGCCCGCGGGGCTGCATGCCGCGCGAAAGGCCTCGCTGAATGAATGGCCGCAATGGCGCGGACCGAATCGCGATGGCATTTCGCCCGAAACCGATCTGCTCGATAGCTGGCCGAAAGAAGGACCGCCGCTCGTCTGGAAAGCGACCGGTCTCGGCGATGGCTACTCCAGCGTGGCGGTGATGGACGGCAAGGTCTACACGCTCGGCCGTAGCGGGGGGAAGGAGCAGCTCGTCGCCCTGAATGGGGCCGATGGAAAGATCCTGTGGAGCACTCCCACGGGCGGCAGCGATTCGCCGAATGGCACACCCACGATCGACGGCGACCGCGCGTATGCCATCGGGCATCAAGGTGATCTGGTGTGCGTGCGCATCGCCGACGGATCGCTCGTCTGGCAGAAGAATCTTGGGCGCGACTTCGGCGGCAAGATGATGTCGGGCTGGGGCTTCAGCGAGTCGCCTCTGGTCGACGGCGACCGGTTGATCTGCACGCCCGGCGCCAACGACGCCATGATCGTGGCCCTCGACAAGATGACAGGCGACACTATCTGGAAGGCCCCCATGCCGGCCAACGTCGGGCCGCAGGGCGGCGACGGTGCCGGCTATTCGTCGATCGTGGTCAGCCATGCCGCGGGCGTGAAACAATATGTGCAGCTCATCGGACGTGGCGTGATCGGCGTGCGGGCCGAGAACGGCGAGATGCTGTGGGGTTACAACCGCATCGCCAACGGCACGGCCAATATACCGACGCCGATCGTGAAAGACGACTTCGTCTTCTGCTCCTCGGGCTACGGTACGGGTGCCGCATTATTGAAACTTTCCAAAGACGGCCGAGGTGTTAAGGCGGAGGAGAAATACTTCCTGGACCCCAAGGTGATGCAGAACCATCATGGGGGCATGATCCTGGTGGGCGACTATGTCTATTGCGGCAACGGCCACAACCAGGGCTTCCCGCTCTGCGTCAACCTGCGCACGGGCAAGGTCGCTTGGCATCCGGGCCGCGGGCCGGGTCAGGAATCGGCCGCCATCGCCTATGCCGACGGCAACCTCTATTTCCGTTACCAAAACGGAGTGATGGCGCTGATCGAGGCGTCGCCCAAGAAGTACACGCTCAAGAGCACGTTCGAATTGCAGGGAACCGGTCAGCCCGGCTGGCCCTATCCCGTCATCGCCGAAGGCCGTCTCTACCTGCGCGATCAGGACCTGTTGTTCGCCTACGACATCCAGAAGAAGTAGGTCACCTGCAAAGTAGCGCTCAGGCTTCCTTCGCGAGGCCACCTGACCTACCCGCGGGCTGCCATCGCATTGGAGCGAGATGGCTACGATACAGCGCAAAAAACCGCCGTGACCGCATCGATCGGGCGGCCACGGCGGTGGCGCAGGGGGCCTTATTTTCAAAGGCACGAGGCCGAAGCGGTGGATCGTGTCGACCCGCCGCGAACAGTCAACCTATTGCAGGATCTTCGGCACGTCCGACAGAATCTTGTCGACGGCCTTCTCGTTCAGTTGGCCGGGGCCGTAGGCGTGGTTGGCCACGACCTTGCCCTTGACGGCGAGGATCACGGTCACTTCGGCGGCGGGGTTGATGCCGTAATCGGCCGGGCCGTTTTCATACTCGACCGGCACGACGATCGGGACGTTGGGGGCCTTGGCCTTCTTGCCCAACTCCTTGGCGTTGGTTTCCAACGCGTCCTTGTCCTCGCCCACCAAGTTGACGAAGGCGGCCAATTTCTCGTCGCTGTTCTTCTCGACGGCCCCATCAAGCTTCTTCACCAAGCCGCTGACGCTGGCGTCCGATTTACGCGCGAATACCATCACCATGGGGCGATTGCCGTATTTGCAGCGGTAGCAGAGTTCGGCTCCCAACTTGACGTCATCGTCTTCCGAACCGGCGCACTTCACGACATCGAACGGTCCGATCGCATCGCCGGGTTGCTTGCCGCTCTTCAGTTCGGCGGCCACGGCGAACGACAGGCCGGCCAGCACGGCCACGCCGGCGACAAAGGTCTGCATCAGTCTCATGGGTCTCCTCGTATAAATGGGTCAACGGTCGACAACAGGTGGCGGCGTACCACCGCGAAGGCGCTAGTGGGCCGATCCGCTCCGAAGTTACAACCGTCATTATTCGCGCCTCTTGCCAAACTGCAAGGAGCGAACCGTGACCGGCTACCACCGCGCAGGAAATCCCAGTGTAAAACTGGGTAATTGTGAGCGACGGGTTAATCCGCGTTATGGAGGAGGTGTCCCGCCTCCTTCCAGGTACTCCGGCTCGCGTGTTGGGCGCTGCACCCCGCAGCTTGCGAACCCGAATCCTAATTCTGGTAAAACATTAGTTCGTTTCGGCCAGGCTGACGGCCAGCGGCTGCGTATCGATCGGCTGCGCACCCGGTCCGGTCGCGACGCGGACAAGCTCTCTGGCCCTCTGCAATTGCCGGGCGGTGAAGAACGGCTCGTTGGGTTCGACCAGGTGCTCGATCCTGATGGTCGCCAGTTCTTGCCAGGTCATGTCGTTGGCGATATGCCACGCCGCCGCTTGAACGTCGCGCTGATTGCCGCGCTCAAGCCCAGCGAGCACCTTCGACAACGACGCTTTCTGATTCACCGACTCCAGCCGGACCAATTCGTAGGGGATGGCGGCACGGGGAGTCGGCTTCCCGTATTCGAGACAGACGCAGGGGACGCGCAGATCGACCGATTTGTCGGCCGGCACGTTGAACATGCGGCCCCCGTTAGCTCCGTTGCCGTTGTTCTGTCCGTTGAACGTACTGCCGAGCAACTGCGAGGCGCCATTCTGGCCGGCGGCGTTGCCCGCACCGATCTGCGCTAAGATCGGCTGTGCCGCGAAGGCCTCGGGCAGGCGCACGGTGAGCGGCCGGCCCGACTTGCTCTTCAATCGTACGCGGGCCTCCTTGTCGTTCTTCGGAATGAACTTCACTTCGACCTGCCCCGCCTGCATCGCGTCGAACAGGTCGACGGCCTCCGCTGCGGGCTTCTGTGCTGCGAATTCCGACGCCGTGGCGCGGGGCGTCGGCTTCGCCCCCGAACACCAGCCGGGCGCGGCGAACAGGGCCAGGATCAACGACGGTCCTACGAAACGCGTGCGCTGCTTCATAGAGAAACCACTCCTCTTGTTCTGTTGGCTGCCGAGAAAGAACGCGGAGACAGCCTTCCGCCGACGGCGACATACCTGGCCTGAGCCGGCAATTGGCGCGGAATCGGTAGACCTTGCGCGCAAGCAAGGGCAACGAACGTTCCGCGGTGACACACGCCACGAGCGTGCATGATGGTCGGGCCGCCGTGTTCCGGAAGTGACGTACCGAACTGCCGCTGATCTTAACGGATCGGCGGCCGCAAGCCAAGAAAATCCGTGAGCCAAGGTAAATCCATGCCTCGGAACCGATTCACTTGGTCGGATGAGGCTGGGGCAGGAAACGCTGACTGCTCGGCGACTCGGCATGGGCCAGTGCTTCTCGCCGTTCCCATTCTCTCTGCATCCGTTCCTGTTGGAGGAGGGACTGCTGTAACTTGTTCTTCAAGCCGCGGTTCTTCTTTTCCAGTTCTTCTTCACGCCGGGTCGCCTGGATGACCGTTAGCCCGCATTTCTCACCGCCCCCATAGAAAAAGGCCGCTCCATCTGGCATAAGTTGGTCTTGCACAAACAACTTTGGCCATTTGCATGGAGGCGGCCTCGTGGCAACAGAGTGTAGCGAAGTCTCGTTCGATTTTCAC
>DASZTS010000107.1:0-6629 GCA_035547915.1 Pirellulales bacterium
CGCGCGGTTTGCGCGCATCGCGCGCGCTGGTTGGCGCGCATCGCGCGCGCTGGTTGGCGCGCATCGCGCGCGCTCGTTTGCGCGCAGCGCGCGCACTGGTGTGCGCGCTCCGGCGCGCGCAGCCAAGTGCGCGCGCCGAAACGCGCAAACGGCCAAAGCCAAAGCACTTGCGAGCGCGCGCAGAGCGCGCGAAAACGGTGCGCGCAGCGACACTAGAGAAGAGAAGAGAAGAGAAGATGGTAGATGAGAGAATACATACTCTCTCTGCGCGCTGCGCGCGCGGACGAAGGGTTTCTGTTACAGGTAACCCAGTGACATGGGCCATCGGGATGGCAGACCAGAAGTGCTGCGGCGCAACCGACGACCCCCGCATCGCGCCGGCCCGACCGCCGGGCCCGTCATCGGCTCGGTGCCCTGTGCCGGCGCCACCGGCGCGTTTCAAACCCCGCTCCGAAATCATCGGTCACTAAGTGGATCAATTTTACTTGACTATGTGGAACGGCTCCGTACAATGACGGTCACTCACGGTGCGTTCCCGTCCGACAAGGTCTGGTCGATGACTTCCCTGTTTCGCCCGCCGCGTTGCGTCGGTTTCGGTCCGGCCGGGCGGGCAGGAATCGTTACCTCAGCCGCCGAAAAATTTGACTCGCGAACCGCAGACGGTAGGATGGCGCGCTGCGTCGGTTGAACGATCTTCGAGTCGCTACGTTCCAAGAGGGCCGAATGTGTTGCATCGCTGAAATCGGCATGTTGGTGTTTGGGATCGTGACCTTGGTCAAAGGTTCGTTCACGGTCAGTCGCAATCGCGTCGTCTACGGGACGCCGGCCTACATCATCGGGGCCATCCTGGTGATGGTGCTGCCGACGATCTTCGTGATCGGCCTCGGCCTCGGCATCGTGATGGCGGCCCAGGGGCAGGCGCCCAGCCTGGACAAACCCGGAGCCTTGGTGGCGATCGATCCGGCCGTGGTGCTGTTGGCCCTGACGGCGATCACGATCATCAGCTTCAGCAGCGGCCAGCCCGCCAAGGGGAAGAAACGCGCCCCCACGCCGTTGCAGCCGATGGGCAATCCGCCGTTCCAGCCGCTCGATCCCAACAATCCTTACGCCGCGCCGCAATCCGACGATCGCGACCGTCTGCTGGACGAGATGCAGTAGTTCGCGGAAACGATCGACCGGTCCGCCGTCACAGGGGCAAACGCCGTACACGAGTGAAGAGATGCCGCACGTCGTTCGGACGTTCACCGATCGCCCGCCAGTGAAACAACCAGCGTCGCCGCGCCCGATCGAGTCGCCGCGACGCGCAGCCCGAGCCGCGGGGCTGGCCTGGCTGGCGAGCGTTGCGATGTCGTGCATCGCGGCCGTCGGCGTCGCGGGCGAACCGCGGATCGTCGATCTGTCGCTCACGATCTCGCCGGAGATGCCGTGCAACTGGCCGGCGGGTTGGCCGCCGTTCGCGCTCGTGCCGCAACGGCGGATCGGCCCCCTGAGCGGCTACCAGGTCGATACGCTGTTCATCGACGGCAACTGCGGCACGCAGATGGACGTGCCGCCGCATTCGGTACCGCACCCCGACACGAACCTCCCCGCCGCCAATCCCTACGGCCGCGTCTATACCGACAAGGCACCGGCCTGGCAGTTCGGCGGCGAAGCGTGCGTGATCGATTGCCGCGACGCCGTCAGCGCCGCCCCCGACGGCCACAGCGCGCTGATCAAGAAGGACCGCGTCGTCGCCTGGGAACGCGCGCACCGTCCGCTCGGGCCGGGCGATGTCGTGGTCTTCCGCAGCGGCTACACCGACCAGTTCTATCAACCGCTCCCCGCCGGCCGACGGTTCCTGGCCGACCCGCTCGACGGCCGCGCCCCCGCCTGGCCCGACCCCGATCCCGAGTGCATGGAGTATCTGGCCGGCCGCAAGGTGCTGACGCTGGCGACCGACAGCGCCAGCATGGGGCCGATTCCCGACCTGGCCGAGCCGACGCATTACGCCGGCTTGAAATACGGCATGGTCTGGACGGAGAGTGCCACGGGCCTGGGCGAGCTTCCCGAGACGGGTGCCTTCTATTGCATGCTGGGCCTCAAACACGCCGACGGTCTGTATGCCGAATGTCGGGCGTTGGCCGTGGTGGGCGAACCGCTGGCGAAGCAGCTCATCGAGTCGGCACGCCACAGACGCGTGGCCGATCTCTCGGTGACGCTGTCGCCCGATTATCCGTTGACGTGGCCCGGCGCCGGCAGCGGCAACCACCGCCAGTCGTACTTGAAGATACCCCTCTACTACGCGCCCAACCTGGCCACCTACCACGTCACCCACCTCTTCGACTCGCAGGCGGGCACGCACCTGGTGCCGCCGGCGTACGCTCTGCCCCCGGCCGACTTCGACAACGACGATTACGCGCCGGAGGTGCGCCGCTGGCTGGCCGAGTTCGAGAAGGATTATGGCCCGCGCGGCACGAGCGACGTGACGGCCGAGCAGGTGCCGCTCGACCAGACCTGCGGTTGGGCCCGCGTCGTCGACGTGCGGCACCTGGTGGGCACGACCGAGAAGGCGAGCTGGCCCCGCTCGCCCGAGATCACCGTCGCCGACATCGAGCGCTACGAACACGAACAGGGCGAACTCGAGCCCGGCGAGATCCTGCTCTTCCGCTCCGACTACACCGACACGTGGTTTAAGAGTCTGCCCGAGGGGCAGGCGTTCCTGGCCGATCCGCTCAACGGCAAGCGCGAGGGTTGGCCCGCCCTCAGCGCGGCCGCCGCGATCTACCTGGCCAGGTCGGGCATCCGTTGCGTCGGCACCGACGCGCCGGCGCTGGGCGGCGCCGATCCCGAGCAGGCGCAGATGACCTACTGGGCGCTCGGCAGCCGCGGGATGGTGGGCGTCGAATTCTTGAACGGTCTCGGCAAGCTGCCCGAAGGTCCCTATTTCATGTTCGCGCCGCTCAAGATCCGCGGCTGCCACGGCGGCCCCGGCCGAGCCATCGCGCTGTATTAGAGCAACCGGTGTGGACAAATAACGCTTCTTATAAGAGCGGCTGACAAAACCCGGACGCCGGAGCGCTACGGACGCAAAGCATCGACTCGAGAAAGACGGGCGTGCTCAACCGTACTGTAATGCAGCCGCAGTTACGACGACAGCGGTTGGTACCGCAAATAGGAGGCTCCATCTTGCGAACGCCACTGCCAATCCTATCCACGACAAAGTCAGCACAATTTGACAGAATAGCAGTATCAGTAGGTGGTCGAAGTGCAACCCAAAACGACCTGGATGATCAAACCCGATATCGCCAAATGTAAGAACGATGCAAATTAAAGCCTGCGTGAGCGCAATCGAACTAATGCTAATGCGTTGACCGACGGTTAGGGGACGACGATAAGGTCGTAACGGAGTAACACTGCCGCTGCCTGCCGGAGCCTTATATGGGTTCTCGCTCATGATCTCTGCCGCAGATAACTCAATCCCTTAAGTTTCTGGCCAGCCGCCAACACGAATAGGTGGCACTCGTCAGCCGCTCTAACGAACTTCGCGCCGGGGGGGCGTGCCTGAAAAGTAGGCGGTTACTCAGTCTGCCTCCTCCGAAGGTTTCTGCATCTCCGCATCTCGTCGTACATAGTGAAGGTAATCGATATGGAGTCGAACCGTGGCTAGCATTTCCTTTCGCTTCGCGGCGAGTGCGTCGTCATCCCTCTGTCGCTGCCGTCCGATGTGAATGCCCCTGTGAATGCCACCGAAGAACGCCGCCACCAACAGCATGGCGACCAGCAACGTTCTGACACTGAATTGGGGACGGCGCATGCTTGTCTCCTGCTGGCATCACGGGGCTTCTCCGGCCATTAGACCGCGCCAGGGCGGCGTGGTGAAGATTCGGGGGTCGTCAAGGCAGCGCACGCCAAAGCCGGGGGTTTTGCAACGTAATCGCCGCCCTCGCCCCCGCTACAATCGGGGGCATGGCCGGACGGTTTCAATTCTCGATACGCTTCTTGCTCCTGGCGACCGTCGCCGTGGCCGCGAGCGTGGCCGCATTCCGCCTCGAACCGTCCCTGGTGGCGATCAGCGCCCTTGATTCGGTCACACTGTTCTTCGCGACGACTGCCATCGTCGGCGTGCGGCAAACCGTCGGATGGGTTCAGGCGTTTTGGATCGGAGCCGCTTTCGTGCTCGTATTGTCGGCGATCTTCGTCGCGATGGACGCGAGCCAATCGCACCCGTTCTTGATCCCATCCGATGCGTTTTCACCCAAGAACTGGGGCGCTCGGCTCGTCGAGAATCATCGCCTGTCGCTGGCGGCATGCTGGTGCGCCGCTCCCATCAACGGCCTCTTGGCCGTCTTCCTCCACCGGCTGTTCAGGCCAAGAAAACCACCCGCCGGGCCTTGAAGGCGATCGACGGTGCGAAGAAGCCGAAGCGGACGAGGAAGCCGGCCGGCTGAATCGCGCCCCGCCGACGCTACAATCGGGCGCATGGCTGACGATCGTACTCAGACGGGCGTCGTCGTCGAAATCGACTATCCGCGCCTCATCCGACCCTATTCGCCCGAAGGATCGAATCTATGCGCATTCGGGGCGGAGCATTTCGACAGGTCTGTGTCGTCGTGGGACAAAGACGGTGAGGCCGTCTGGACCGACGTGTATTCATTCCCGTCCATTTCCGCGGCGAAGAGTTTCGCCGAGAGCGCACACCGGTTCTTAGACTGGTATCTGGTCGATCTGAGCCACGGATTTCCCTACGAAATCCGAATATCGGCGGCGGCCGATCACGAGCATCCGCTTGCCGTCATCACGGGCCCGGTGAACAGACCTCGAAAAAGATAAGGCGCGGGCACGGGCGAGAACCCGTACGAGAGTCATTTTGAAATCCGGAGATTTCACCACGGATCAACGTCCACCTCCCGGATCACCTTCTTGCGAGTTACCACGACATCGTCCTGAGGGAGTGCCCGCGGGGCATGGCAATTGCTGATCCAAGTTAAGAACATCGATGATTTTCGGCTCGGCACAGAGACGGCTTGCGGTTACTCGCGAAGCCAACGTCAGCAAGTCGGAATCGCAACCATGACACCGCGTCAACTGTTTCGCGTCGTTTCCGCGTCGCTCGGGCTTTGGTACATGCTCCGTGGCTCATTGATGCTGCTCGACGCCTTGATGATGGCCATGCACCTGAACGAACCGGCTGCGCACACCACGATGTACAGTTATGCGGTGGTCGGCGCGTTCGAGATGTTCATCGGCTTCTTCGTGATGTGTGGGGTGCCGGCTTTCGACCGTATGGCATTTCCGCGCCATCACAAAGAAACCGACCCATCGGTTGGCAACGAAACCGGCGGCGAAGGATCTCCGATTTCGAGATGACCCACGACCAAGAATCGGCGCCGAATTGCACAAGGACGGAAACCCGGCCGCGAATCACTGGCGCACACGGCACCTCGGCAGGGTGCTTTTGAACTCGACCAATGCCGACTTCGTGATCGGCAGTCCGGTTATATCCAACCATTGCAGCGTGCCCACCGCCGCCAGGTGTCGGATGCCGACGTCGGTCACCCCGGTGCCGTAGAGGTTCAGGCGCTTCAGGTGCTTCAGTCCCTTCAGGTGCGCGAGCCCTTCGTCGGTAACGCCGGTGACGGCCAGGTCGATCGCGCCGAGCGATTCGATCGCCTTGAGGCGTTTCAGGCTCGCATCGGTGACCTTCGTCCCCCCCAGCGCCAGCGATCTCAGTTTCTTCATGCCGTCGAGGTGGGCGATGCCGGCATCGGTCACGTCGGTGCCCATCAGCGACAGGCTCTCCAGATTCGTCAGGTCGGCCAGTTCGGCGAGCCCAATATCCGTGATCCTCGTGTAGTCCAAGCTGAGCAACTTGAGGGAGCTGAGATGGCGCAGGTGGTCGAGCCCGGCATCGGTCACGTCCGTGTTGTAGAGGTTCAATATCTCCAGGCTCGGCAGCGATCCTATCGCGGCCATCTCGGCGTCGCCGATCTTGCGACGGAAGAGATTGATGCTGGTGACTTCGTCGGTGTATTCCCGCCCAATCCAGTCGCGGACGAAGGCGCTGAAGGCCCGGTCGGGGATGCGCCCCTTGGCGGCATAGGCCACGACTCCGTTGCGAGACTCGACGACGGCGACCGCGGCGTGCTGCTTGCGTGCCCGCTGCACCTCGGTGCCCAGGAGGATACAAAGCACCGTCACCCCCACGAGCAGCGTTCGCAGGCTGAATCGAGCCCAGCGCGTAGGTAGCCAGTTCATCGTCTCACGCTCGCCAGCCCCTTCAATAGCATCGCCGCCTGGGGACATTAGACCGCGCCACGTCGGCGGGGCAAATGTTTGGGGACCGGGAGCGGCTGATAAAACCCGGAGTTGCTCCAAGAAGCGCCAGGCGTCGTGGAAAAAATACACGACGATCGGCCACGAGTCGCGCGGCGATTTCGTTTGCGGGCAGCCGGGATTCCGTCCGACGTTTGGCATCACACACAGCCGACGCGGTTCTTCGCCCCACAGCCGAACCGAGCCAGATCAGGGATAGCTCATGTCGTCGGTGAAGACGTTCTTGTCGGGGAACATGTCGATCACGGCGACGCTCCAATCGAGCGTCTTGGCGTGGCCGTCGAGGTACAGGTAGTTGGCCATGCCGCTGTGACGCT
>DASZTS010000108.1:0-66396 GCA_035547915.1 Pirellulales bacterium
ATCGCACAGGGTTGGGCGACGTCAAGAAAGTAGGTCTTCACTACATCGCCCTTTGCCACGCCGGGCCCCATCAACCTTGAACTTACGGTCGGTTCCCGGCTAAAAATTCTCGAAACTGCCGCCAAACTCTCTAACTTGGGCTAGGAAAGTCAGCGACCGGAGAGCAGGGCAAACCGCCCTCACCCTGGCCCTCTGCCAGAAGGAGAGGGGATTTTTCATGCCAAGAGGGCGGCGATCGGCTTGCCTTCGCTGAGCTTGATGGGTCGGCCGATGGGCGCCAGTTCTTCATGCTCGGGATCGATCCCCAATGCGGCGAGCACCGTCGCGTGGATGTCGGGCACCTGGTAAGGGTCTTTGACCTCGCGGCCTCCCTCTGGATCGGTCGCACCGAGCGCCACGCCGCCGCGCAGCCCGCCGCCGGCCAAGAGCATGGTGAAGCCGTGCGGCCAGTGGTCGCGGCCGGCGAAAGGGTTGACCGTCGGCGTGCGGCCGAATTCGCCGCCGCACAGAATGACCGTCTTGCGCAGCAGATCGCGTTGGTGCAGATCGTCGATCAGCGCCGAGAGGGCGGCGTCGAGTGTCGGCGCCAGCGAGGCGTGGGCTTCGTGATTGTTGCGGTGCGTGTCCCAGCCGTTGAGATTCACCTCGACGCAGCGGACGCCCACCTCGATCAGCCGCCGCGCCGCCAAGCAGCCGCGGCCGAACGGAGTATCCCCGTAGCGATCGAGCACCGGTTGCGCTTCGCGTTTCACGTCGAATGCCTCGATCTGTTGCGAGGTCATCATCTGCCGGGCATTGGCCACCGTCTCTCGGTGCAGGGTGGCTGCCGCCGTCTTGGCCCGGCCGCGGGCAAATGCGGCCTCGACCACGTTGAGGTCCGCCAGCCGTCGGCCGATCCGCGGGTCGGCCACTTGCGACGTGATGTCGGGCACCTTCGTCGCCGGATCGTAACATTTGAAGGCGTCGTACTGCTTGCCGAGCAGTCCGCCCATGCTCGGCCACTGCGTTTCCAGGATCGACACGTGCCGGGGGATCTCGGTGCCAGCCACGGGTAATTGATGACAGCAGATGGCGCCGATCGACGGGTGTACCACCGTCGGGTTGGGCCGGTAACCGGTCTTCACGGTGTACGTGCCCCGTTCGTGATCGCCCTCCTTGCTGACCAACGATCGGACGAGTGCCACGTGTTCCATCCGTTCGGCCAGGCGCTCATAACCCTGCGCCAGTTGAATGCCGGGCACCGACGTGTTGATCGCTCGAGTTCCCGCGGAGATCGCTTTGCCGGGGTGCGGATCGAACGTTTCGAGCTGACTCGGACCCCCGGCCAGCCAAAGCAGGATGATCGATTGGGCCGGTTCGCCCGGAGTCTTCTGTTCCGACTGCCGAGCAAGCAATTCCGCGGCGGGAGTGAGCCACGACACCCCGCCCAATGCAGCCAGCTTGAGGGCCCCGCGTCGGTCGAGCAGCAACGACGACTTAGCAGTCCCGCGAGTCAATGGTTCCATGAAAACTCCGTCGAGTTGAGCAAGCACCAATAGAGGTCTTCCATCCGCTGGTTGCGCGAACGCTTGTCGGATTGATCGCCCAGCGCCGCCACAAAATGCTTTGCTTCGTCGGCAGTCGGGCGGCGCGTCAGCGTGGCCAGGTAGGCGGTCTCGACCGCCTTCTCGTCGCTCGGCGCAAGCATGGCGATGTGCGTCGCGGCGTTGGCCAGTACGTTCTCGCCGATGCGTTCTTGCAACTGTTTGCCGTTCATCATCAGCAACCGCTGTGGAATGGTGCCGCCTTGCGGTGAAAACTCCTCTTCGCCCAGGTCGCCATATCGTTTGATGAAATCGTTCTGAGTGCCGGCCCGAATGACGCGCACCACGATGTGCGACTGGTAATCGATGGTCGGCAGCGAAGTCGATTGCAGCAGGCCGCCCACGACTTGCTCGGGTCGCAGCCGGATGAGCGGAAAGGCGGCCCAGGCGGCTTCGTGTGCCGGCGTGATCTCCGGGCCCGATGGATCGCTGCCGCTGTCGAGGCGAAAGACAGCGGTCGCGGCGATGACGCGAATCAACCGCCGTAGATCGTAACCATGTTCGACGAAGTCGTCCGCCAGCAGGTCGAGGACGGGCGGCGGATCACCGACCGACGGAATATCGTCGATCGGCTCGACCAACGGCCGTCCAAACAACTCCGCCCAGAAGCGATTGGCCGCGGCCCGGGCAAAGGCCCGATTGCTTCGATGGGTGACCCAGGCGGCCAACTTTTCGCGGCGGGTGCCATCGGCGGGAAGGAGGTCGCTCTGAAACGGTACGCAAGGAGCAACTTTGTCTCTACCACCGGTCACGCGGTTCTCCACCTCATACTCGCCCTCGGCGTCGACGATCCCTTTCAAGCCCTGCTGCTTGGTTTGCCCAAAAAACGCCGCCAACCCCTGAAAGTCGCGTTGCTTCCAGGGCTGGAACGGATGGTCATGACACTCCGCGCAGTCGAGCCGGACGCCCAAGAAGGCTCGCGACACGCGTGCCGCCAATTCGCCCTCATCCGGCCCCTTCTCCTGGTCGGGCTTGATGGTGACGGTGATGAAATTCGTGGCCGGACGGTCGGTCCAGATACCCGAATCGGTGATCAGGTCGCGAACGATCTCGTTATAGGGACGGTTGGCCTGTAACTGATCGGTCAGCCAGGCGACGAAGCGACGCCGGCGAAAGATGATGAACGGACCGTCTTGCACTCCCACGAAGGCCCGGGTCAGCCGCTCGGCGAGATAGTCTTGGCAACGTCGGTCTTCCAGCAAGTCTTCGAGACGCCGGTCGAGGCGCCCTTCGGCCGGTTCGTTCTCAAAATGCCGAATCTCCTCCAGCGAGGGAATCGTGCCCGTCAGGGCGAGCGATAAGCGACGGGCTACCACCAGGTCCTCGGCCACGGGCGCCGGTGTCAGGCCGGCGGCCGTCCAATCAGCCCGAAACAACCGATCCATCTGGGCGGCCACCTCGGCGATATCGGCTTGGTCGGGAGCTGCGGCCTGGCCGGCCGCGGTATTCTTGCCAGCGACCGATCGATCGTCGGAACGAGATCGGCCGTCACGCGGCTGCTTATGAACGGGCGCAAGACTTGCAGCGAGCGTCGAGAGCCCGGCCAGGCAAAGGGCGATAAATACGAGGTTCTTGAGCCACACGGCCGTCTAGCCTGGTTTCCAGAGGTTCTTCGCTCCGAGGGAGATTACCTTGGTACCTGCCCAAAGTCTTCAGAAAAATGAACCGCGCGAAAGACCAAGCCGGCTCGCCCGGTGGGACGCTGGAAGATCGCAGCGGCCGAATGTTACGATTGGCCCGCGGTCGCGGCTCCCCGATTGATGCTGCGGCGCACCCGAAGGGCGACGGCAAGCGCGCCGATGACGGCCAGCAACGTCTTGCCTTGCTCCGGCCGAGTCCTGCCCAGCCAGGCGCGCCAGTCAGGCATTTCGCTGCCACTCGTATCCGACGAAGACTGCTCCTCGTAATGCGCAGCCAGGGACGCAGGTGGACGACTCGCGAATACGGTTCCGATGGCCGACCCTTGATGAGCCGATAATCGTCTGGGGTCGTCGGTCGGGACGCGTGACGCAGACGAAGCCAGCATCCCCACTGTGCCACGACGGGCAGCTTCTCGGGTCGGCACGGAGACGAGCTGCGTCTCGTCCCCGGAACCCTCGGGAACCACCCCTTGCAGGAACTGTCGGACACGGCCGCAATAGCTACCGGTGGTAAATCCGTTTCCCTCGCCCCAGAGCACGCCGGCGAGTTCGCCGCGGCGATTGAAGATCGGCCCGCCGGAATCTCCCTGTCGGGCGGCGGCGGCCAATTCGACCAGCTCGCGCGGCAATCGCGTGTTCGGTTGTAGGTAGTTCGTGCATCGTCCGCTCGCCAGCCGGTAAGGCCCCTGCCCGTAACCGGCGATCGATAGCACTTCGCCCGGCTGCGGAGGTGCGTTGGCGAGCGGAACCGGATCGATATTGGGCCGCCAGATGACAAGCGCGGCCAGGTCCCAATCGCGGTCGGTCTTCACCACCGCGGCCAAGGAACGGAAACCGTCGGCGAAGAGCACCGTCGGCGGGCTCGCTGCGTCGCCGACAACGTGCCAGTTGGTGATCACCAGTCCGTACTCGCCATGCGCATGCACGAGCGTGCCCGAACCATACGACGTGCCGCCGCGCTCGGGCACGATAACCCGCACGACGGCCGGGTGCGGGTGAATGTCCTCGGTGGGAAGGTTGGCGTCGGGATCGCCGCCGGGTGAAACCATCGAGACGGCGCGGGGCACCGGGGCCGCACCGATATCGGTGAACGAATCGGCCCACAGCCGGTCGTTTGTGGTCGGCAGACGGAGCGTGCCGATCAAGCCGAGCACGCCGATGAAAAGCAGGCTGCGCCGCCTCACTCGCTCGCTCCGGGGCCCTTATTTCGTGGGCTGCTGACGACGGCTCTCGTTCTTGACGATCAGCCGCAAAAGTTCCTGACGCAAGCGGTCGAGCTCTGCTTGACGGTCGCCGGGTTGCGGGGTGCTGGTTGGCATAAAGGTTTACGATTCGGGAGTCATCCGGAACCCGCCTCGAAGATCAGGCGGCGATCGGTCGCCCGCCTTTCAAATCGGCCTGACGATGGGGAAATTCCTGGCCGCCGAGATGCCGCTGTTTGAGCTGCTGCAATTCGGCCCGCAGGGCGTTTTCGACGAGACCGGTCAGCGTCAGGCGGGCCGGATATCCGGCCAGGTAGACCGCCGCGTTTCGTGCCTCGTCGAGTAGATCGGCCGAGATATAGAGCGTCGCTCGCACCTTCGGCTGCACCTTCGTGCGATCGGCGGACATACGTCGTCCTCGACTGATATCCTAGGGCTGGTTTGACGCCGCTTTTTCGAGTGACCGACAAAAACGGGGCTCGCGCTTCAAAAATCGGCCCTTCACGGCCGGCCTTCGCCCCTAGAGCTTGGACTTCCTGGGGTTCTGCCAGGCAATCCGAGAGCAACCGACAAAACCGGATCGGCACGCCTGGCTCTCAGGTCTTGTCAGCCGTTCTTAGCTTCGGACGTTCGCCGACGATTGTTGAAACGTCAGACGTTTGGGGCGTAAAGTTTGCCCAGGTTGTACCGTGCGCTACGGCCGCCGGCCCGCGTAGGTGGCAAAGCAGTTGGGTGTCTCCCACAGCCGGGCTTCAACTACGGGAAAGCCCTGCGCGGCCGTGAAATCGAAGATCAACTTGGCGATGTTCTCGGCCGTCGGATTGGCGTCCATCAGGAACATCGGCTCGCCCAGTTCGCGGAGCATGGGCACCGCCGGATCGTCGCGGTGGAGCAGCATGCGATGATCGAGGTTTTCATCGATCCAGCCGCTGACCACCCGCTTGATGTCGCTGAAGTCGAGCACCATCCCCCGATGATCGAGCTGCTCGGCTTCGATCGCGATGATGGCTCGGCCGTTGTGCCCGTGCAGATAGCGGCACTTTCCTTCGTAGTTGAGCAACCGGTGGCCGTAGCAGAAGTCGATCTGCCGTGTGACGCGAAACATCAAAAAGGATCCTGGGTTTTCAGACGCTGACAGAACAAACGAGGCACAAGCACCACACGACACGCGCCAGCGAACGACTCATGGCGTCTCGCCGATCGTTCTCGGCTCGCCGCGACTCCCCGACACATCGCTCCTCGCCGAGTTGGCGATCGCGTGGTAGCGCGTCGGATCGGCCAGGCCGGCCAGCCGGAACGCCTCCCGTCGCTCGCCGCACTTGTTACATTCCCCGCAATGCAGTTCGCCGCGCGGGTCGATGCACGAATAGGTGAGTTGGAGCGGATAGTCGCGGCCCAACTGCATGACCTGTTGCTTGGTGAACGCCGCAAAAGGCCTGGCAAGGCGAACTCGTCCCCCTGCACCACAATTGAGGACCGACTCCAAGTGACCGAAGAAAGCGGGCGTCGCGTCGGGGAAGGGATTCGACCGCAGCGGAGCCAGCGCCAACTCCTCGATGCCGTGCAGGGCGCACCAGATGGCAGCTTTGACGATCAAGAGCGCGTTGCGACCCGGCAGATAGACCGCCTCGTCGGCAGTCTCGGCTCCCGGTACGTCCCGACCGGTCAGGCTCCAATGGTCGCCATACAGATCGGCCACCGGCATATCGAGCACGGTCAGTCGCTCGAGCCGCGAACAACCGAGCGCGGCCATAAATCGTCCCAGGGCGGCCAATTCGGCATCCTGCCAGACCAATCCGAAACGGATGTAAAAGGGCCGCACGCGTTGCCCCAGGTCGAGCAGGTGGGCGAGCAAGATCGAACTGTCCAATCCACCGCTGGCCAGCAGCGCGACCGTAGACCGGCTCGGAGTCGAAGTCATTACATTACGATAAGCGCTGGACGGAGTTAGGGCGAGGGTGCCGCCCAGTTTTGCACATACGCGCCCCGCCTGGCGCCGCCTGTCTGGCATCGGAAAATCGAACGACTCGCGGCAATGGTTCGCGGCGAGCTGCGGCGGAGAAATGGCCCTTTCCAGCGAGCGCGCTTAGGCAAGCTGGTCTTGTTGCCCCATTTGAGCAGCGATAGACTCGCCGCCCCCCACATCTGTGCGCGCCGCCCTGCCCCACGGAGGCGGCCGCAATCGCCATTTTTCCTTGCATTGGGATAGCGGGCTTTTACAATGAAGCAAGAGCCCCAATTCCCGTCGTCTCAATAGCTTCGGGTGAAACGATGAAGTTAGCGATGGTTGGTGCTCTGGTTGGTGCAGGTCTGGTTGTCTTGGCTCTTGGCGCGGTGACGTCGGGCGAAGCCCAAGCTCAGCGGTTCGCCGAGCAGCGCAGCGTGCCGCAAGAGATTACTCAATCGGCCGAGCTCATCACCCTTTCGACGGCCGCCGGCGAACCAGGTCAGCCGGCGCAACAGGTCACGATCATCGACCCCAAGACGCGGGTGATGGCCGTGTACCATGTGTCGACGGCGACCGGTGAGATCGAGCTGAAGAGCGTCCGGAAATTCGACTGGGATCTGCACATGGAGGAATTCAACGCCACCGGCCCGCTGCCGCGGGAGGTGCGGTCGCAAGTCGCGCCGAACTCTCGTCAACATTAACAACCCAACGACTCCATGGCCCGCAAACTCGTTCCGCTGGAAGAAGCCGCCAAGACGCTCGGTGTCTCGCCCGATGAGCTCAATGGCATGCGCGAGAACCGCCAGATCTACGGTTATCGTGACGGTGCAAGCTGGAAGTTCAAGCCCGAAGACGTCGAGCGGTTGGCGCAGGAGTTGGCCGAGCGCGGACCGCGGCCGATCTCGGATTCGTCGAGCTTGCATGTCGATCTCGGCGATTCGGACGACGACGGCGACGACATCGTCCTGTTGCACGAAGGCGACTTGGGCGGCCTGGCCGGCGGTTCGAGCACCGTGATCGGCGCGCCGGCGAACCTGCACTCCCCGGAAGATAGCGACATCAAGCTGGCCGCCGGCAGCGGCGTCGAACTCGTCAGTTCGGGCGGTTCCAGCACCGTGATTTCCAAGCCCAAGGATCCCTCGGCGAGCGACAGTGCGGTCACCATTCGCCTGGCCGATGAAAAAGGCGGCGGGAGCGATGTGTTGCCGGTTGGCGGTTCCGACGTCCTGCCGATCGGGCTGGGCGAAACGGGCGGTGGTCCCGGCAGCGACCTGACACTGGGGAGCGAGTTGGGCGGTTCGAGCGGCAAAAAGGGTCCCGGCAGCGACCTGACGTTGGGAGTCGAGGAAGGTGGCTCAAGCGGCAAGAAAGGCCCCGGCAGCGACCTGACGTTGGGTGGCAGCTCGGGCAAGATCGTCGGTGGCGGGCCGGGCAGCGATCTCACCATCGGCGCCGGCGACGACGACATCTTCAAACTACAAGACGACGGCAGCTCGACCATCCGCCTGGCCGACGAACCGGTTTCGGCCGGCCCCGGCAGCGATATCACGATCAGCCCGGGCGACAGCGGCATCAACCTGATCGATCCGAGCGACAGCGGTATCTCGTTGGAGGAGCCGCTCGAACTGAGTTCGGCCGATGACGAGTCGTCTTTCGACCTGAGCAGCGACTCCTCCAGCGGCGATTCGAGCGGCACGCTGGGAGACAGCGCCGACTTCGACTCCGACGCGGTGATGGAGCTGCAAAGCGAGGACGAATTCCTGCTCACGCCGTTGGAAGAATCGATGGACGACGAGTCGCAGGACAGCGGCTCGCAGGTCATCGCGCTCGATTCCGACACCGATTTTGACGACGCCACACCGACCGTCATGGGCTCGGTCGACGCTCTCGGCGGCGCCATGCTCGAGCCCGACGACCCGTCGGCCCCGGTCGGCTTCGGCGGTGGGGCCGATCTGGGAGGGTTCAGCACCGCGGTAGCGCCCGGAATGGCCATGGCTCCCGGCGGCGTCATGCTGGCCCCGGCCCGCGAGGCGCGATTCGGCATCTTCGACATGTGCCTACTGAGCTTCGGCGTGTTGATGCTGGCCCTGGGCGGGATGATGAGCTTCGACCTGATGCGCAACATGTGGAGCTGGGAGGGCCCCTACACGGCCAACAGCGTGATCATGGACAAGTTGCTGGAGATGTTTTAGCGGTCGCCAGAGAGCCGTCCGGGCCGACCAGGATGCTCGGATTGCCGGCGGCGCTCGATCAGACACTTACCCATCCGGACTGCTCAATGCGATTCGAAAGGAGTCGAATCATGCTCGCCGCGCGAACCGCGTTGTTGTCGAGCTTCGCCATCGGCCTGACAGCCCTGACGGGCTGCCAATTTGTCGCCAAAAGTCAGCTCGACGCCGCCGAAGCGCATAATCGCATGCTGCTCGAGCAGAAGAATGCGATCCTGGCCGAGAACGAAAACCTCAAGACCCACAGCCACCGGCTGGAAGATCAGGTCAAGCAGGCCGAAGAAGAGCTCGCTGCGCTCGACGACCAGCGGAGCGACGAACAGCGCAAAATCATCGCGGCACGCGGCGTCACGGCCATGCCGGCCAGCCTGAGTAAGCGTTTTGCCCAGCTCTCGCGAACGCACGAGGGGATGGAGTTCGACGATCAGTCCGGTGCCAGCAAGCTCGACACCGACGTGCTCTTCGACAGCGGCAAGGCCGAATTACGTGCCGACGCGTATCCCTTGCTCGACGAGTTCGCCGATGTCTTGAAGTCGCCCGAGGCACGTGAGCTGCGCGTGATGGTCGTGGGCCACACCGACAATCGGCGAATCTCCAAGCGTGAGACACGCGAGCGCTTTGTCGACAACTGGCACTTGGCGAGTGCCCGCGCCTTGGCGGTGGCCGAATACTTACAGAGCCGTGGCGTGCGTGAGGAGCAACTCGGCATGACCGCCTTCGGCAAGCATCAGCCGATCGCCTCGAACCAGACCGCCGCCGACCGCCAGCGAAACCGCCGTGTCGAAATCTTCGTCACCGGTCCGAATGCGCCCATCGTTGGTTGGACCGACACCAAGACCGATCTGTATTGACGCCCGAACTCGCACTCGGCAGGCAAACAGTTCGGACGCGCTTGTGAACGACACTGCGCGGCTCACCTCAGATTCTCAAAAAAATCCGGTGGCGGTACATCCACCAGAGGATCAGCCAATAGACGGCGAGCACGGCCGCGCCGGCCACGAAGGGCTCATAAGCGTCTCCCCAAAAGCGAAACGCGCCGGACCCCAAGTGCGTGGCAAATGAGTCGCGGATGAAGTGATCGAACAGGTGCGCGATCAGGTAGGCCGCGATCGAGTTGGCACCGATCACGCGCAAAGGAAACGACCAGGCGGCATACCCTGCGAAGTCGATCACGAAATAGAACGCGGCGAGCAACAAGAAGCACCAACCGCCGCTGAACAGCACCCAGGCCGGAGTCCAAATGCGCTTGACGTTGGGGCAGATCCCGAAATGGTCGGCCGCGTGGCCGAGCAGCAGCCCCGTCGCTCCGGCCACGACCATCCAGGCCAGCCGCCGCGATGCCGCCGCTTCGGATCGCAGCCATCCGCCGGCGATCGATCCCAGCAGCATGGTCGCCAGGGTCGGAACGAAACTCAACGTGGCATAACCGCCGCCGTTGTTCGTGAACGGTTGCTGCCGCGGGAAGAGGTTCAGAAACCAGCGATCGACGGCCCACGCCAGGTTGGTGTTCTTGTTCCAGTGCGCCGCGAATCCGGCCGCGTTGTGTTCCCACTGTTGTGGCACGCCAGCCTCGGCGTAGTTGAAATCGGCCGCCGGCAACGGATAGAGCGCGAAGGCGGCCCAATAGCCGACGAGGATCAGACCGAGCGCCACCCAGCGCAGTTTAGGCGGACCGAGGCCGATCAAAAAAAGGGGGAAATAACCCAAGCCGATCTGGGTGAGCGTGTCTTCGAACGTGTAGTTCGTTCCCGGCCGCCCGATCGAGCGCAGAAAGATGCCCAAGATCACGAGCAAGATTGCTCGCCAAGCCGCGTGCAGCAGCGAATACCACAGCGGTTCGCCCCTTCTTTGACGGCTGCCCAGTGAAAAGGGGAGTGCCACGCCGACCAGGAACGAAAAGGATGGCTGGATCAGGTCGTGCAGCGAACAACCCCGCCAAGCGACATGCGTCTGATGATAGGCCAGCCAATGCCACCAGGAGTTCGCGGGCAACGACGACGCCACGCGCCTCAGTTCCAACACTTCGGCCATCATCAGAAACATCACGAACCCGCGGTAGGCGTCGATCGAGCCCACCCGTCCGGCCGCCGATGGCTGTGGCACGGGGGCGGATGGTGGTAGTTCTGTCCTCGCCATCGTCTCCGCGCCCGACGTGTTCGAATCGATCGCCCGTATCATTCGGTCTTGCCCACCAATTCGGGCTGATCGGTCGGGCCGAATCCGACGTTCGATTCCCAGCGGCAGCACAACTCGTCGGCGCCGAACGAGAGGTGAAGCGTGACCGTGAAAGGGGTTTCATAGAAGCAAAGCTTGGCCGTGTAGACATTGTCGCCCGTCCACGCACCGCTGACGGCTACCGGCCGCTCGGGAAACAGCCCCCATGCCAGCCGGCCCTTCCGCCAGGCGCCCTGTCCGCACGCGATCCGCTGTTCGGTACCGTTCATACGCACCGCGAGCGTCACGTCGGCGCCTTGTTCACCGCTCTCGAGCGTGATCGATTCCAGCTTGCGGTCGTTGGCCGCGAATACGAACTTCTTGCCCGCGACGGGCGCGGCCGATCCCACGCTCTTGGGCGACGGCAGCGAGAGATCGGCGAGCAGCCGTTTGAGTTTGCCGGCCGCCTCGTCGTTCGCGACCAGCGGCGCCGATTGGAAAGCGGGGAGAAGTTTCTCCCATACCAGGTTCAATACGGCCTGCATGTCCTTGGTGCCGCTCGTTATGGCGATCACCGCGTCTTCCTCGGGCAGCACGATACAGAATTGCCCGAAGGCGCCATCGCCGCGATAGGCTCCGTGGCGTGAGCGCCAGAATTGGTAACCATATCCCTGGTCCCAATCGCTGGCAGGATTGCTGCCGTTCGCAGTCTGCCGCGCGGTCGCTGCCTCCACCCACGCCGCGGGCACGAGTTGTTTCCCCTGCCATTTTCCTTTCTGTAGATACAACTGCCCGAAACGGGCAATGTCTTCGGTGCGGATGCTCAATCCATACCCGCCGACCGTGACGCCCTGTGGGCTCTCCTCCCAGGTGGGGCCGGCGATGCCCAACGGATCGAAAAGGCGGGGCCGCAGGTAGTCGAGCACGGTTTCGCCTGTCGCCTTCTGCACCATCGCCGACAGCATGTACGTGGCCGACGTGTTGTAGAGGAAATGCGTCCCGGGTTTGAAGAGAACCGGATATTCGAGGAAGGTCTTGGTCCACGCCTTATCAGGCGTGCGCGGTGGCTCGCCTTGCTGCCCCGTCGACATACGGAGCAGGTCGCTCACGCGCATCGCCTTGAGATTGGCGCTCGGCTCCGACGGCCCATCGTCGGGAAAGGCCTTCAGCACCTCGTCGTCGAGGCTGAGCTTGCCTTCCGCGACGGCCAGTCCGACGGCCGTGGAGGTGAAACTCTTGCTCAACGAGTAGAGCGAGTGGGGAGCGTCGGCCGTGTAGGGCGACCACCATCCTTCGGCCACCACATGGCCGTGTCGCACGAGCATGAAGCTATGGAGCGCGTCGATGTCGCGGTTGGCGGCTTCGACGAATGCCAACACCTGTTCTGACGATACGCCTTGCGACTCGGGGCTGCTGCGCGGCAGGTCGGTTGCCACACAGACGGACGATGCCACGAGCATGAAGGTGGCGAATGCTACGAATTTCATTGCGGGCTGGCTCACGGGACGGTCTCGGGATGAAGGGGCACGATGCGCCTCTCATTACATGCCGAGCGCGGTGCCAAAACAAGACCCGCCGCCGAGCCGCGACGACCCGTCGGCCCGGTTAGCCAAGGCGGGCAACAGCAGACCGACCACCGCGAAAAGGCTGAACGTTGGAACGCCTGCCATGCCACTACCTTTCTGCTTGCCGAGGCCGGCTATCGAACGCTTATTTGATAGAAAAAGTTCCGACTTTTTCTCACGACCTCTCAGCTCAATGCGCGGCTAACAACCTGCTCTAGGACGGATTTCCTGCCTTGGCTATACTGCCCCGTCAACTTGTACCGCAAAAGGGGGAAGGCACATGGAGGCGCCAATGTCCCGACGGCGGCTGCGCTTTATTCATTCCAGCGACTGGCACCTCGAGAGTCCGCTGGGCGGACTGGCCAACGTTCCCGAACGGCTGAGAGGGCCCTTTCTCGACGCGCCGTATCGGGCCGCCGAGCGGGTCGTCGCTGCCGCATTGGCCGAGCAGGCCGATTTCGTCGTCTTGGCCGGCGACATCATCGATGTCGAGTTGGCCGGGCCGCATGGCATCGACTTTCTGCGGCGCCAATTCACGCGCCTCGCGGAAAGACAGATTCCCGTCTATTGGGCGGGGGGCCGCGTAGACCGGCCCGAACGGTGGCCGGCCGCTCTACCGCTGCCGGAGAACGTCCACCGCTTTTCCAGTCGCCGACCGCACGATTTTGTCTTCGAGGCAGGTAACGCTCCGCAAGCACGGCTTACGGGCCTGAGTCGACCGCGGGGCGGCAAAATCCGTGCGGCCGATTTCTGGCCCGATCCCGATGGACTTCCGACGATCGCCGTCGCACATGGCCGCGTCGATCGTGCTGCGCTGGCGGCCCGCGGACTCACCTATTGGGCGTTGGGCGGCAAGCATCGCCGCACCACTTTGCTTGAAACGCCACATGCGGCCGAATACGCTGGTTCTACACAGGCGCGCGGCCCGGCCGAAACGGGTTCGAGCAGTTGCACCGCCGTAGAGATCGACGAAGAAGGGGCCGTTCATGCTCGGCCGATCAGTACCGACGTCGTGCGCTGGCACACGCGCCGCGTCGTCGTGGGCGATGCGACCACGGCGGAGGCGCTCGAAGGCCTATTGATCGAACAATTGAACGACCTATGCCGCGGCACACCTGGCCTGCACCTGCTCGTCTCGTGGACGGTGCAAGGGACGGGACCGCTCATCGCCACGTTGCGACGCGGCAAGCGCACAACCGAAATCCTTGCCAGGCTCCGCCGCCGCTACGAGGCGGAAAACCCCGTGGTCTGGCCGCTGGGGCTGGAAGTCGAAGCCGAGGCGGCGGTACCGCCCGCCTGGCTGGAACAAGACTCGCTGCTCGGCGACTACTTACGGTCGCTGGTCCACTTCGACGGCCGCGTCGACACGACCGTCGCCGATCTCGTGGGGCCGCTACGAGACCTGGCCGGCCGGCATCCGGCGGCAGCCGACCTGGAATGCTTGATCGGACTATCTGATGTAGAAAGACGTAAGGTGTTGCAGAAGGCAGCCGCATTGGGTGCCGACCTGTTGACGTGTGAGGAGGCCCGGCCATGAAGATCGTGGCGGCTGAGATCGACGGTTTCGGTGTGTGGAGCGGTCTCAAGCTCGGTAACATGGCCGACGGCGTGACCGTCTTTTACGGTCCGAACGAAGCCGGCAAAACGACGCTCCTGCAATTCGTGCGGACGATGCTGTGCGGCTTTTCGCCCGAGCGATGGCATCGTTATCTGCCGCCCGTTCATGGCGGGCGGGCGGGCGGGTCGCTGGTGGTTTCGGGCCGCGGCGGCCGCTTCACGATCTGTCGGCACGCATCGGCCACCTCGCCCATCGAGGGCGAACTGCGCGTGCTGGGACCCGACGGCACGATCCAGCCCGATTACGTCGTGCAAGGGTTGATGGGCCACATCGATGAGCCGACGTTCAATCAGGTGTTCGCCGTCGGCCTGCGCGAGATGCAAGAACTCGGGACGCTGAGCGATTCGGCCGCCGCGGAATTCTTGTACCACCTCTCGACCGGTCTGGACGGCGTGGCTCTGGCCGATGTGCTGCGCGAGCTTGCGACCGCGCGCGGGCGAACCGTGCCGCCGGATCAGAACACCGGTCATCTCGATGAACTATTCGAAAAGCGGGCGAAGATTGCCGGCGAGATCGACGAGCTGCGCGCCCAGGTCCATCGGCACGCCGCCATCGCACACGAGCTGGAAGAGCTGGCCACCGAGTTGCAGCAATCCGAGTCGGAGCAGGCCGAGTTGGAGCGAACCGAGCGCGCCATACGGACGGCCCTGGCGGTGCGCGAACCTTGGCGGCGGCGCAGGGAACTGGTGCGCGAGTTGGCGCAATTGCCGCCGCTCGCCGCGCTGCCGGCCGGCGCGATCGAGCGGCTCGACCTGGTGAACGAGTCGCTCCAGGGGCGGCGACGGCGGATCGCCGAGATCGTCCGTTCGCGGCGCGCCTTGCGCAACGAAGCGGCTGCGCTCGATTTCAACGCTCGCTTGGCGCGGCACGCCCCGCGCATCGAAGCCTTGGCCGAACAAGAGGCATGGCTGACCACGCTGGAGAGCCAGGTCGAGCACCTGACTGCGGCGATCGGCACCCTGGAGCAGGAGTTGGCCGAAGATCGCCGCGTGTTGGGCATGGGCGGCAAGACGTCTTCCCACAAACAGCCGTCTACCAACAAGCCGCTGTCGACCGGCGCTCTCATCGCGCGGTTGCGCCCCGCGGCTCGGGCACTGACGGCACCCCAGGGACGACTGCAAACCGCGCAGCAAGAGCAGGCTGCGGCGACGCAAAGGGCCGACGCACTCGCCGCCAAAATCAAGCAGGCGCTTGGCGGCGACAAGCAGGAGCTTTCGCCGGCGCTCGAAGAGGCCGGCAATCGGGTAACACAGTTGCGGCGCCGCGTGCAGATCGACGAGCGGTTGAGCCAACTCTCAGGCCACGAGGCGGAGCTGGCCGAACAGACCCGCACCCTGCTCGAACGGCAACTCATGCCGGCTTGGGTGCTGGTGGCCCTCGGGGCCGTTTTCGTCCTGGGGGTCGTGCTGGTGTTGGCGAATATGTTCTTGCCGTTGTCGCTGGTCGGCTCGGCAGGCTGGCTGTTGGCGGCCATCGGCGCGCTCGGCGCGGCCGGCGCGGCGGGAGGCAAATTCCTCCTCGACCGGTCCGCGGCCAACCAGCTCGAAGCCAGCCAGAAGCAGGCGGCCATCCTCGGCTCGCAGGTCAAGCAGGCGAAGGAGGAACGCGAGGCGCTCGACCGCGAGTTGCCGCGCGGCGGCGGTCCGTTGTTGACCCGATTGCAAACGGCCGAGAAAGAGCTCGCCGCGTTGGAAGAATTGCTGGGTGTCGACGCAGAGCGACAAGCGGCCCTTGCCTCCGCCGAAGCCGCCGGGCGACGCGCGGCCGCGGCCGATAACGAGCGCCGCGAGGCCCGCCGGCGCTGGGAGCAAGCACTCGCCGCGGCCGGCCTGCCCAAGCAGCTCACACCCAAACAGGCCCGTCAGTTCGCCACCCGCCATCGGCAGTTGGCCGATCTCGAACTTGAGCGAGACCGGCGATACGACGAGTTGCAGGAACGGCAGCGCGAGTTCGACATGCTCGCCGGCCGGATCAAGCAACTACTCGCCGACGTCGGGTTGCACCCCACCAGCCAGCGGCCGACCGATCAACTGCGCGAGCTGCGCGGCCAACTTGCCGCGCATCAGGTGGTGGCCGCCCAACGCGACGCCCTGCACGAGCGGGCCGGGCGGCTAAAACGGCAGCAAGCCCGCCTGACCACGGCCGTTCGCCGCGGAGAACAACGCCGGCAACAGATATTGCATGAAGCCGCCGCGGCCAACGAAGCCGAGCTGCGCCAGCGGGCGGCCGAATACGCCCGCCGGCAAGCACTGGCCGAGCGACGCGAGGCGCTCGCGCGCGACATCGCAGCCGCTCTGGCCGGGCGGTTGACGGAAGACGAATTGCACGGCTGGCTCGATGGCGAGACGGTCGTCGATCTCGACGAACGGCTGGAAACGCTCGCCGGACAGACCCAAGCGGCTGCGAACCGCTCGCGGGCGCTGCATGAAGCGCGGGGCCGGCTCGATCAGGAGGCCGCGGCGCTGGTCGCCGACCGAAGAATGGCGTCGCGGCTCGCCGACCTGGCGGCGGTCGATCAGCAGGCACGCGAGGCGATCGAGCACTGGCGCGTGCTGACGGTTGCCGAGAGTACGCTCGACGCGGTCCGCCGAACCTACGAGACGGAACGCCAGCCCGAGGCGCTTCAAGAGGCTTCGGCCTATCTTGAACGGTTGACGGGCGGGCGCTATGTCCGCGTCTGGGCACCGTTCGGCGAGCGCGCCCTGCGCGTGGAAGACAGCGAAGGAAAGTCGCTCGCCGTCGAAGTCTTGAGCCGCGGCACGCGTGAACAGCTCTTCTTGAGTTTGCGGCTGGCGCTCGTCGGCGTCTTTGCGCGCCAGGGGATCGACTTGCCGCTGGTGCTCGACGACGTGCTGGTAAACTTCGACGCCCGGCGAACCCTGGCGGCCGTCGACGTGCTGCGTGAGTTCGCCCAAACGGGACACCAGGTGCTCGTATTCACCTGCCACGAGCACCTCTGGAACGTCTTTCGACAACTCAAGGTCACGGCCTATCCGTTACCCGCCCACGACGATCCCGAGCCCGCTACGGTGGCCTATCCCCAACCGGTCGAGGAAGCACCGCACGAACTGCCCGACGAAGAACCCGACGTGGCCGCCACCTGGCGGCCCGAGCCGGCGGGCGACGGCATGATCGAAATCGCGGCAGACAACTCCGATGAAGAAGAGGAAGAAATCCCTCAACCCAAGCCGAAGCGACGGCGTAAAGCCGCGGCTCGCAAGAAGCCGAAGGTGGAGGAACCGCCCCGCGAAGCCGAAAACGAGACTCAGCCCGAAGAGCGCCCACACCGCGTTTCGGTGCTGCGACGCAACCAGTTGCAGCACCCCTTCGCCGATACGAGCTGGCACGAACCGGTCGACGACGAGGACGACCAGATCATCGTCACCGACGAATCGTCCGACGATGATGAACCGCCGTTCGAAGTCAGCGAGGAACCGGACGAGCCGTCCGCCTGGCCCGACGAGACGCTCTTTCAGCAATCGGACGATTGGGATTCTCTCGACGACGATGGGACCGAGGCCGCCTGACTCGCAGCTTCGCGTCGCGAGCGTCTCAGACTACTCGGGCACGGGCGCGAAGTTCGCCAAGAAGTCGGGATGAATCTTCTTCAGCCAGACGTATTGATCGTCGATCCGCGTCGGTGCCACCGGACGCGTAATGGCCACGGCAAATAGCAAGTTGCCGAAGAAGACCAGGATCGCCGCCCAGATGGGCCAGGCCGGATTGCCATTGTGGGCAACGCCGTACCAGACCGACGCCACGCACGCCAGGGTGATGACCCACCAGGCGAGGATGGCGAGCAACCGCCGCTTGTAATGCCGATCGCAAAAGCCGAATCGCACCACGGCTTTTTTCCGCACGACCAGCGCGACGATGACGTATACCAGCACGCCGGCCACGATGACGAGCCAGACGAGCGGATGGTGCCAATAGAGTGTCCGCTTCAACCGGCGCGTGGTCGGTGTGTTACAACGAACGCAACGGTCGGGCAAGACCGCGCCTTTCCACATCACGAGCGTGTTGCCATCTCGCCAAACGCCCCCGGTCGCTTGCATGACATGGGCGTCGAGAACAGGCTCTGCGATCGGAGCCGCGTATGGGCTGACGTCGCTCATCGGTCCTTGGCCTTTTCACGCTCGGCTGCTTTTCGCTCGCGATATTCGGCAAGTACGGCCTCGGGATCGTCGTTGAACAGGTCGCGGCAACCCGTGCAACAGACATAGTATTTCTTACCCTGGTGTTCCACGGCGATCGTACCCACGCCACCGGTCACAACACACTCCGGCTCGCCGGAGCCTTTGGCGAACGAGACACCGGCGCGCGTATAGCCGACTTCCGCCAATCGCGAATAACGGTCGCCGGTCGCGCGCTTCTCGTAGAGCACCAGCAGACGATCGCCGTCGGCCACCGTACGAATCGTGATACGCGACGGGGCGTCGGCGGGCCGTTCGCCCGCGTCGTCCGCCACGAGCACCAACTGCCCGGCTTCGTCGATGCCACCCGAAAAGCGGTCTTCTCCCGAGCCATCGGCCCGTTCAGCGACGAGATCGTAGCGAGCTTTCTCGGCCGCGGGCGACAGTTTAGCAGAGCGGTAAAACTTCCCCTTGGGCGAATCGCAGACAAGCATGGCCCGCCCGTCGGCAAACCGCCACGACCAATCGGCCGCTTCACTCCACGCGCCTTGGTTCGATCCGCGGCGGGGTTGGCCGACGCCGCGCCAGGCGCCTACGTATTCCTGCAAGGGCGACAGGGCGGCCTTGTCGTTTGCCGTGCGATCTTCGGGGGCCGCGACGGCCGATTCCGCGACATACAGCATGCTTAGCGACAGGGCGGCGATATACACGCGCTTCATGTGGGCACCACGAATCGTGGGGTGAATGACCGGACGGCTTCAGTATACCGCGGGTCGGACCGCGCCGGCATAGCTTCCCATGCCAGCCGCAGCCCGATAGGATGCAAAAATGTCGCACGTTGAGACGTCAATCCGCCGCGCCACCCCCGAACCGCTCCCGCCGAATATCACCAGCGTGCAGCCCGGCGGAGGTGTTTGCTATCAGATCGAGCTCGTTTGGGGACGCTGGCGGCGGTGGTGGCTGAACACCTTTCGGCCAGCCTACGTGGCGCGGATGGCCGCCACCAGGCAGGGCAGCGCCGATGGTGCTCCGCATGCGATCCTCGATCCGCGCGATCTCAAATATTGCCGCAACCTCTGCACGGCCGAGTGGCTGCCGCAAGACGACCCGTTTCGCTGGCGCGAGCGATTGCCGTTCGCCCGCTGGGGATTGGCCGAGTTGCAGATCATGGTCTATCCGCTGGCCGCGATAACGGCAGCGTTGGCGGTGTGGTGGTGGTACCTGGCGATCGTGCCGGCCGTTGTGCTGCTGCTGGTGGTCTGGTTTTTTCGCGATCCGCCACGGCGCGTGCCGCAAGAACCGGGAGCGGTCGTCTCTCCCGCCGACGGCACCATTGCCGAGGTGACCCGACTGGAACAGGACGCGTTTATCGGCGGACCCGCCGTCAAAATCGGCATCTTCCTCTCGATCTTCAACGTCCACATCAACCGGGCGCCGCGGGCCGGCCGCGTCATCCGTCTGGTCTATGAACCGGGTCTGTTCCTCAACGCCCTGAACCCCGACAGCCGCATGTTGAACGAGAACATGTGGATCGGAATGGAGGAAGACGCCCCGCCCTACCGGCGTTTCGTAGTGCGGCAGATCGCGGGGCTGTTCGCCCGGCGCATCGTGTGTGGATTGCGACCGGGCGAGTCGATCGACCGCGGCCACAAGTTCGGCATGATCAAACTTGGCTCGCGCACCGAATTGATCGTTCCCGCCGACGAGGGACTCGAGGTCCTCGTCGCCGTGGGGCAGAAGGTTTCGGCGGGCAGCAGCGTACTGGCGCGGTATGCTAGAAACAACGAGGAATGACCGATGCACAGAATTCGTACCGTAGCCGTATTGCCGACGCTGTTCACGCTAGCCAACCTGGTTTGCGGGTTCTTCGCGATCGTGGTGGCAGCCCGCGTCGATCCACCCAAAGACGACCAAAACCCGCGGGCGGAGGTCATCGGCACGTTTAACCTGTTCAAGGCGGTCCGGTCGTTGGACAAGGAAGACCCGAGCCACAATTGCATGCTCAGCGCCTGGCTGATCTTCCTGGCGATGATCTTCGACGCGCTCGATGGCCACGTGGCCCGCCTGGCGAAGACTACCAGCGATTTCGGCGCGCAGCTCGACAGTCTCTGCGACGTCGTCACATTTGGCGTGGCGCCGGCGTTTTTGTTGGTGAAGATGTGTCCGCATTTCGAGATCTCGCATCACCGCATGGTGTGGGTCATCGCGGCGCTCTATGCCGCCTGCGCGGCCATGAGGTTGGCGCGCTTCAACGTCGAGACGGACGACGAGGACGACCACATGCACTTCACGGGGCTGCCGAGTCCGGCGGCCGCGGCAGCGATTGCGAGCTTTGCCATCTTGTTTTACACGCTACGCAAGGAAACGAGCGTGGATTTGTATCCCCAGCAACTCGACAACGTCATGCAGTATGTGCTCCCGTGCTTCGCCGTGCTGGTGGCGATTCTCATGGTGTCGCGCATCCCGTACCCGCACCTGGTCAATCAGCTCGGCCAGGCCAGTTTCGCCCATCTGGCAATGGTCGTGCTGTTTTTCGCCGGCGTGATGTTGGTGCGCGGCTTTGCCGTGCCGTTGATCAGCGTGGTGTTTGTGCTGCATGGGCCGGTCCTGTATGTCTGGCAGGAATACGTGCAGCGCCGCCCGCACAAAGAGCCGCTGTTCTGAGGCACAACGGCTCATGTTCACCGGCCTCGTCCAAGCGCTCGGCGAGATTACGAGCATCGTTTCCGAACCGCCCGGCAAGCGGATCGTATTGCGTCCTCAGGTCGACTTGGGCGCCGTGAAACTCGGCGACAGCATCGCCATCAACGGCTGCTGCTTGACGCTGATCGACATCGGGTCGGAGTTGTCATTCGAGGCAGGGCCCGAAACCCTGCGCTGCACGAACCTGGGCGACCTGCTGATGGGCACCGCAGTCAATCTGGAGCGCTCGCTGGCGGTGGGCGACCTGCTGGGCGGCCACTTCGTAACCGGGCATGTGGACGGCGTGGGCACCGTGGCCAGGCGTCACGATGACGGCGCTTGGACGACCATGTGGTTCCATTATCCGCAGCCGCTGGGTTGCCAGATGGCGCCGAAGGGGTCGATCGCGGTCGACGGCGTAAGCCTGACGCTCGTCGACGTGGAAGCCGACAAGTTCAGCGTCGCCTTGATCCCTCACACGTTGCAGGCCACGACGCTCGGCCGACGGCAGCTCGGTGACCGTGTGAATCTCGAAACCGATCTGCTGGCGAAATACGTGCAACGAAGGGAAGTGCCAAGATGACCGCCCGCCAGACGCAATCGTTCCTGATGCGCCGTTTCGAGCAGGCCGGCATCTTGCCCAAGACCCGGCATGGTCAGAACTTCCTCATCGATCTGAACCTGCTCGACCTGTTGTTCGAGTCCGCCCGCATCGAGCCCCACGACGTGGTGCTGGAGGTGGGAACGGGTACCGGATCGTTGACTGCCAAGATTGCCCGAGCGGCCGCCGCCGTGGTCACCGTCGAGCTCGATCCGCAGATGCACCAGCTCGCCAGCGAAGAGCTGATCGACTTCGATCACGTGCTTCTCATGCGGCGCGATGCCCTGAAGAACAAGAACCGCCTCAACCCCGATGTGTTGGCGGCCGTGAAAGAGCGACTGTCCGCCGTGCCCGGCGCCTGTTTCAAACTGGCGGCGAACCTGCCGTACAACATCGCCACGCCGATCATCAGCAACCTACTCGCCTGCGACATCCCGCCCGACACGATGACGGTCACGATCCAGAAGGAGCTGGCAGACCGCATCGTCGCCCGACCGTGCACCAAGGATTACGGAGCATTGAGCGTGTGGGTGCAATCGCAGTGCGAGGCCGAGATCGTGCGGCTGATGCCACCCGCCGCCTTCTGGCCACGGCCGAAAGTCACCTCCGCGATCATCCACATTCGGCTGAGGCGCGACTGGCGCGAACGGATCGGCGACCTCGATTTCTTCCACTCGTTCGCGCGGACGATGTTCTTTCATCGACGCAAGTTCCTGCGCAGCGTCATTCTCAGCGGCTACAAGGGACAGCTCGACAAGCCAACGGTCGACGCGCTCATGGCGGAGCTCGGTTTCGGCGAGACGACTCGCGCCGAAGAACTCGATGTCGCCACCATGCTGCGTCTCAGCGAGACCATCCGCTCTCGCTTGCCCGTCGGCGATGCCCAAGCACGGTCGAACTGAGACCGTCACCGAGCCACGCTCGATCTCGTTTTGCGCCAGGCAAAACCAACGCTCTGCGAATGATTTGGGGCGTTGATCGTGGGATTTATGCTCCCTTCGCCCATTGGCACGTGATCTGCAAGTGATGTAGGCACGGACAGTAGGCTTCGGCGCGAAAGGAAGGGGAGGATACTCCTATGCGGTACGACTTTATAGCGGTAGCGGCCATGACCCTCGGCATCTTCGCGAGCCCAGCCCTCGGGCAAGTCGCTCCCGTGGCGACCATGGGCGGAATGGCCAACCCGAGCGTCGGAGCCGGGAATATGGGAGTCGGTGCTACCGTGGCCAATGGCGGCGCGAACGTCAATCATGGGCTACCGCAGAACGGGATGGGCGGCGGCAATGTGAGCACGGCCGAGGCATCGCGCGTCGGTGCCGCCGGCGGAAACATGGCCGGTGTGGTTGGCGGCCCTCGGGCGGCAAGCGGTGGCTTCTATTACGGTCAGAATAATAATATGGCGGCCAACATGGCGGCATCGAACATTGCCAACCAGCCGGGACAACCGTTCGCCTTGAATCGGAGCCGCTCCATGTTCAACTCGGGCGGCACGCAGAACTACAACCCCGCCCTCCAGTCGCGCTTCGGCGGCGTCAACAACGGAATGGGATACGGTGGCAATGCGGCCGGGTATGGCGGCGCGGCGGGTCCGGCCTTCAACGGCGGGCCGATGTATCGCCCGAGCAACGTGAATGTGCCGGGCTATGGCGGATTCACGGGACCCGCGTTCAATGGCACGCCGATGTTCGGTCAAGGAAGATCGTATGACGGCGCGAACGCGGCTCTCAACGGGCCGCTCCAATATCGCCCGAGCACCGTCAACGTACCTGGGTACGCTGGATATACCGGGCCGGCGTTCAACGGGCTACCGATGTTCGGCCAGGGACGGTCATTCTATGGCGGAGCCGGGAGCGGTGGTGGCGCCTACGGACTGTATGGAAATGGAGCCGGAGGCGGCTATCCATTAACGACCGGCGCGGCAGCGGGCGCCTATTGAGCAACTCGCTCGAGCAGCAAAGTTACGCGGCGAGAATGCGAAAGCTAACGCGAGCTTCGTATCTTTGTCCCACCACCGCCCATGACGGAAGCGCCGGCGGGAGACGGACTCCCGTTGGTGGGCGAAGAGGCAGCGTCCGGCGCGGGAGCGGCGACTTTTTTCGTGTTAACCGCTTGTTGGATCTGGGCTGCTGTTCCGGGACTGGGAACACGTAGGACTCGCACAACGGGCCGCATCGGTTTGGCGTCGGCATCCAGGTCGGCCACCATCTTGAGCACTTCCGACAGGATGATTTGTGGGGCCGAGATCACGACACCGTTGGATCGTTCGTCGACACCGACGGAGAGCATCCCTTTGAAACGGGGCACGACCTCCGATTTGGTCGGATCGTCGGTCAGATAGCTGAACATGGCCGAATAGAAGTTCTCGTTATTGTTCCGCTCGCGACCCTGCTGCTGTTGTTGGGGCTGGTTGCCGAGGAGTGCCTTATCGTTCGGGCTGAGGAGATCGCGATAGACGTCCTTGACGATGTCCGCCACCTCCTTGGCCTTCGCGTACCGCAATGACACACGCTTGGTGCGGCGAACCGATTCGCTGTTGGGCGGTTCGGCGCGGTCGTAGCGGTCGATCAGATCTTCGATCTCCGCGAGCTGCGTGGCATCGGCTCCTTGCACCAACACGGTGTTGGTTACAGGGTCGGCCACGAAGTTCAGCGGCCGGCGACGAGAGAGCGAAGTCCGCGCTTGTTGGTTCGACGCGCCGCCGCGGTAGCCGTTCCAGAACATGTCGAACACCTCGTTCCGGCTGTTCGAGTCCTTGCTCATGTCGGCCTTGAAGATGTCTTTGAGCAACGACACCATGTCTTTCGCGTAGGTATGCTTGAGCGTGAAGAACTCATAACCGGTCTTCGGCGGCATGACGTTGTTGAGCAACTCCTCCAGGCGATCCAGCGCGTCGGTGTCGGACGACGAGAGGAGCAACCCCTGTGGACCGAGCGTGATGCGAATCGGCGCGTGTGCGCGTCTCGGCAGATCGGCCGAGTTTGCTGTCGACTCGTCGTCGGCGGCGGGGATGCCTTGTTCCTCGAGCATGCGACGGCGCATCGACTTGCTCGGAATCTCGTTCACCTGGTCGCCCACTTTTTTATCGTCGGCCGAGTTCTCCTTCATTTCCGCGTCAGCACCATCCGAGCCTTCGGCAACCGGCGCTTTGGACTCGTCGGCTTCCTTAGCCGGGGTATCGGCGACCGCGTCACTCTCGACCGCCTTATTCTCCGATTCGTTGTTCTCGGGTTCCTTGACCGGTTGCTCGGATGATGGAACTTCCGGTTCGGTACCCTTATCGCCCTCACCAGCCTGAGCGCCCATTTTGGGCTCGTCGTCATTGGTCTCTTCCGGGTCGAGGCTGTCGTCAGCCACGGCGGACGGCGGAATGACTCGATCTTGCGCCAAACGAAATCGCGAATTCGTCGTCGACCGCTGGGCCGATCGGCCACCGCGCTGTTGGCGCTGAGGCCGCTCGGTCGGTGCCGCGGCGGGCGCCGATGTGGGTGCTCGTCGGCGGCCCGCCCCCGAGTCCTCATCGGGTTTCGAGCGGCGGCGCGCCGGTTCCAAGGCACTGGGGTCGATCTCGATTTCGAGCGGGTTCGGCAAGACCGATTGCCAAAGCTGCTGCGCTTTCTGGAGCGCGTCTTTCATCTCGGTCCCGGGCATGGCAGGCACGACCCGCGTCGTGGTGCCGTAGCGCTGGTCCGCGGGGATTTCTCCCAACTTGACCAGCAATGCCCGCACTTCGGCCAGCTCGACGTCGTTGGCACGCAGCAGCAGGCGGTTCCGCTCGACGTCGGCCTCGACCCAGAATTTGTCGGAGGAGTCCTGTTGCTGTTGGCTGCTGTCGAAGAACGGAAATCCGTATCGCCTCCGGCTATTCTCTTCCGGTTTTTCCGGGCCGTTCATGAGCGTAATGATCGAGCCGGCCACATACTCGGCGCTGAGCGTGCGCAGTTGAATGACTTCGAACTTGCGGCTCGCCCCGTCGAGCCGCTCGACGAGATCGGTGATCAGCATGTGGTCGGCCAGCGGAGCGTAGACAACCAGCGCGTTCTTCTTGGCGTCGATCTCGAGCTTGGCTGTCGGGTCGAGACTACCCAGTTCCTTGAGCACCTTGACCATGGTCTCGGGCTGCAATCCCGACAGGCGATATACCTTCAAACGCTGCGCGTCGGCGAACGAGCCTTTGCCGTGCCCTTGCGGCACGTCAACCGCTTCGATGGCCTGCTCGATGACGCCCATCTTGTCGGGTGGAGCGTTCGCCAGGATGCTGTTCTCGCGCACGTTCACGGCCAGAAAGACGGTATTCTCTTTCTTGCCCAATTGAGCCATGCCTTGCCCGCCGCCGCGTTCGCCGCCGCCCTGGGCCATCATCATGGCTTGCATGAGTTGTCGCGGGTCGACGGCCCCGGCTGCCTGCTTCGTCTCGATACCCAGGAGCGTGTTGAGCGTGTCAAGTACCTCTTCGGCGCGGGTGAAGCGCAGTTTGAATTCGCGCACCAACCGCTGTTGGCCGGCGTCGGATTGTTCTTCGCTGAGCAGTTCGCGAATGCGTCGCAGATTGCCCGCCGTGTCGTACACATCGAGCCGATTGGTCGCCTTGAGTGGTGTGACCTTGCCGAAGGTCGACACCAGCGATTCGATCTCTTTCGCCGCCTGTTCGGCCACCAGCCAGTCGAGATCGAAGAACGTGCGCACGACGTCGTAGGTGCCACGTTCATCGAGTTCGCTGGGGGTGACCCGCGGCAATAGGCTGCTGTCGAGCTTTCTCAGGTTCACCACGATGAGCAGCTCGCCGTTGCGCAGGACCGTAAAGCCCTTGCTCAACAGATACGAGTTCAACAGGTTGCGCACCTCGTCGACGGTGTAACGTCCGCGCGTTGTCAGATCGACATAACCTGCCGGCGCTTCCTCCCATTGCAGGCTCATGTCGGAGATATCGGCCAGCCACTCGAGCACCGACGGCCAAGGTTGTCCCTTGAAGCTGAAGGAGATCTTGCCGTCGTCGCCGGGCGCAATGTCGAGTTCCCGTGGATCGGCCGGCCGATCCGGCATCAACGGCCGCTGTATCGGCGCGGGCCCTTCGTCTTTCTTCTCTTCCGACTTCTTCTCGTCGTCCTTCTTATCTTTGTCCTTGTCGTCGTCCTTCTTATCCTTGTCCTTGTCGTCGTCGGCCTTCTCTGCGGCCGGCTGCCCGCCGCCCATGTCGATCCGGCCACCGCCGCCGTAACCTCCCCCTCCTGGAAACCCTCCTCTCCGACGCCCCGGCTGGGCTTGGAGTTGAGGCACGTCGCCCAACAGAACGATCGCGGCGGCAATCAAGAGGGCCAGGAGCGAAACAAGGCGATAATTGCGCATGCAGCTTTTCCTCTACGCGGCGCGCGATGGCATGGGTAGATGCGACGCAGGATGAGAAACCAGATAAATCCGGCCAAATGAGAGGCCCGATGCCGTTCCCGCCGACCGATCTATTGTAGTTATCGGCCCGTGCTGCTGCCATCGCGACCGGGCCGAAATCCGGCTGGCGGAGGGGCGAAGGCCGCCATTCGGTGTGGGCGGTTGGCGGCGATACAGGGGGCGTGATTCCATCAACCGGTCGCCTGAACCGCTTGCTTCTTCGCGGGCCAGCACGCACCTCAGGCCGACGGCGTCGTCTCGCAACGTGGCGTCGGCACCTCGGCGGCTGGTACTGGTGAGTCGATCGGCCGGGTCCTTCCAGCTTCCACCGCGTAGGACGCGCCGGCCGTCGTCACCGGCGGCCCACGCCGACCCGTCGGCCGGTGCACCGGCGTAGCTGTCGTGCCAGCGGTCGGAACACCATTCCCAGAGATAGCCGTGAACGTCGTACAACTTCCAGTTGTTCGCCTTCTTGGCCCCGACCGGCGGATCGTTGCCGGCCGCGTTGCCGTGGAACCAGCCATAGTCGCCGAGTTTTTCGGCGTCGTCGCCGAAGGAATAGCGGCCGGTGGAACCGGCTCGCGCGGCGTACTCCCACTCGGCCTCCGACGGCAGGCGAACGACCTCGTCGTTTCCGATCAACTGGGCGCGGCGCATGGCCGTCGTGGCTCGGCGGCAGAAATCGAGGGCGTCGTCATAGTTGACCATTTCCACCGAGTTGCGCTTACCCTTCCAGCGGCTCGGATTGTTGTCCATGACGGCTTCCCATAGGTTCTGCGGCACCTCATAGCGGGCAACCGCGAAGCGATGCGCGATCGAAACCTTGTGGGCAGGTCCCTCGTGCTGAGCGGCCTTGTCGGCTGGTGTCTTGTCCGCGCCGGACGGGTTGTCGGCACCCATCGTGAACGAGGCAGGAAACTGGCCCTCTCCCGGTGTCAGCGGCACGAACTCGTCGCGGAACGTCTTCAACAGAGCGAGCCGGGCCGCTTGCGCATCGTCACCGCTAGCATTGGTGGCAAAGGCCAAGATCAGGGTTACAAACAGGCATCGCGCGGCCGCTTTCGAGGAGCAGAGCATAGTGCTATCAGCCAATTAACCAGAACGACTGAAGGTCAACGCAGACTTAGTGTTAGCATATCAAGCGAGCCGGCCTGCTTGTACCTGGCGCGGCTCGAATAAGTTTGACAATCGGCGGCCTCCTTCCTACACTGCAAGACACGATTTTTTCCAGCTTGCCGAGACCGTTTCTCGCAAGTTTTTCGACTGGATCGGCCATGAGAGCCCCTGAGCGCCCCGATGCGGCGCCCAGGGGCTTTTATTTTGTCCCGATCGGTCTGGCCCCGTTCCTAGGAGACTGCGAGTGCCTTCCGTCCTAGTCATCGATGACGACCGGTCGGTGCTGCACATCTTCCGGCAGGTCTTCAAAGAGACCGACCTCCAACTGCTCACCGCCAACACGGCCGCCGAGGGGCTCGCGACGCTCACCGCCAGCAATCCCGACGTCGTGATCCTCGACATCATGCTCCCCGACCAGTCGGGACTGCAAACGATCGAGCGGGTCTTCCAACACGACCCCAAGGTGCCGGTGATCTTCATCACGGCGGGCGGCACCAGCGACACGGCTATCGAGGCGATGAAGCTGGGGGCGTACGATTACCTTCTCAAACCACTCGACTACGTCAAGGTGCGGGCCCTCGTCGAGCGGGCGCTCGAAATCCGCCACTCGATGAGCGTGCCGGTTCGCGTACCGGAGCCGGCCGAGTCCAGCACCGACCCGGCCGACACCTTCGTGGGCCGTTGCACGGCCATGCAGGAGGTGTACAAGGCCGTCGGCCGCGTGGCGCCGCACGACGTGACCGTGCTCATCCGCGGCGAAAGCGGCACCGGCAAGGAACTCGTGGCCCGCGCGATCTATCACCACAGCCCGCGCGCTTCGTCCCGCTTCCTGGGTATCAACATCGCGGCGGTGCCAGAAACCCTGCTCGAAAGCGAACTGTTCGGCCACGAGCGCGGTGCGTTCACGGGCGCCGAAAGCAAACGCATCGGACGTTTCGAGCAGTGCACCGGCGGCACCCTGTTTCTCGACGAGATCGGCGACATGAGTCCGTTGGTGCAAAGCAAGCTGCTGCGGCTCTTGCAGGAGCAACGGTTCGAACGCGTCGGCGGTACGGAGACGATCCAGACCGACGTCCGCGTGCTGACGGCCACCAATCGCGACCTGGAAAAGATGGTCGAAGACGGCGATTTTCGGGCCGATCTCTATTACCGGCTCAATGGCTACACGATCAAGCTACCCCCCTTGCGCGAACGGGGCGACGACGTGCTCGTCCTGCTCGAGCACTTCGTCAGCCGCTTCAGCCAAACGCTGAACAAGGACGTGCAAGGCATCTCTCCCGAAGCGCTGGAGTTGCTGCTCAAGTATCCCTGGCCGGGAAATGTGCGCGAACTACAGAGCGTGGTCAAGCAATCGCTGTTGCACGCCACGGGCCAGGTGCTGATGCCCGATTTCCTTCCCGATGAGGTGCGGCAGAGCCGGAAGGCTGTCGTGTCGGGCAACGGACAGCGACGCGGGGGTCTCAAGCAGCTCGAGCATTTCATCGACGAGTCGTTGCACACGGGCGCCGAGGACATCTACGCCGATTCGTTGGCGCAGCTCGAACGATACCTCTTCACGCGCGTGCTCAATCACACGGGGGGCAACCAATCGCAGGCGGCCAAGATGCTGGGCATCACGCGAGGTAGCCTGCGCAACAAGATCCGTACGCTCAAGATCACGATCGATCAGGTGGTCAGCGTGGAAGTCGACGAAGACGACGAAGGCGTGACCGCCACAACGGGCGTTTCGGGAAGCGAAGGTTGAAGCCCCCTGTGCCGGTCGCTCGACAGCCGACCGAGACTTCCGGTTGGAGTAAGGAACTCCCGCTGTTACCGCTCGGCAACGTTCGCCGCCGGTGGAATCGGCCGCAGGTAGGGTGTGATCTTCTCGAGGGTCTTGGGACCGATCCCGCGCACGCGGCGCAGGTCGGTGTGATCGAGAAAAGGGCCTCGCTCCGAGCGGGCCTCCACGATCCGTCGAGCAAGCGTCTCACCGATGCCGGGAAGCTGGGCCAGTTCGGGCCAGTCCGCTCGGTTGACGTCGACCAGGAACTGCGCCGATTGCTTTGGCGCACGCTCGAGCTCGATCAACCGACCGTCACCACCCCCCTGGTAATACCACCAGGCGGTCAGGGAGAGCAGCGCCACGAGAACGAGCGCCCCGACCGTGGCCTGATCGGTCCGCTTCAACAGCCAGGCGGGCGTCTCATGTTGGTCGGCGGTCGGCCCTCGTTTGGTTGACATGGCGTTGCGCATTATCCAGAATTCGCTTGCCGATGGCCACTAGAGACTACTGTCAGATCGAGTGGGATGCCGACGTCGAGGACGATTGTCGGCAATTGATCCGGTTGGCCGTCCGCGAGGATCTGCAACGGCTTTACGACTGGACCACGGTCTCGCTCGTACCCGAAGCAACCCTGGGGCGGGCACGGATTGTGGCGCGAAAGCCGGGGATCATCGCCGGTCTGCCGGCCGCTCTGGTAACGCTCGAAGAATACGACCCGCAGATCCGCTGCCAAACCGTCATCGCCGACGGCGAGCCCGTTGCGGCCGGCCAAGCCATCGCGGAAATCTCCGGCCCCGCCCGCAGCCTGCTCGCGGCGGAACGGCCCTTGTTGAATCTGCTCGGCCATCTCGCGGGAATCGCCACCTACACGCGACGGTTCGTCGAGGCCGTGGCCGGCACGCGAGCACGCATTTACGACACGCGCAAGACCACGCTTGGTTGGCGACGGCTCGAAAAATACGCCGTCCGCGCGGGCGGCGGTTACAATCATCGGTTGGGGCTCTGCGACGGCATCTTGATCAAGGATAATCACCTGGCTTTGGGCGCCGATGCGAGCGCGGGCTACTCACCGGCCGAAGCCGTCCGGCGTGCACACCGCTTCCTCGGCCAGCTCGGCGAAAACGATCCTCACCGGCACATGCTGATCGAAGTCGAAGTCGACTCGCTCGACCAGCTTCGCGACGTCCTGCCCACCGAACCGGATATCGTCCTGTTGGACAACATGCCGCCCGACACGCTGCGCGAAGCGGTAGCCCTGCGCGACGCATTGGCCCCCGCGGTCGATCTCGAAGCATCCGGCGGCATCAACCTAGCCACCGTCGCTGCCGTCGCCGCGAGCGGAGTCGACCGAATCAGCGTCGGCGCGCTGACTCACTCCGCAGAGTGGCTCGACATCGGCCTCGACTGGCTCGTGGATTGACTATCCGAGCCCATCGTCACTCTTCTGTCAGGTCGGAAAGCCGAGCAGCCTATTCGAGCGAGCGGACAACGAACTTCTTCACCTCGAGAACGGATTCGTTCGCCAACAAAAAGACGAAACCCGGCTTGAGCGGCAAGGCACTTCTCGTAACAGTAGACGTCGGGTTGGGATCGACGTACGCGAGCGCACCATCGGCGAAGACGCTCTGTGTCAGCGGAGTGATGACAAACCGCAGGGTGTGCCATTGATTCTGCGGAACGGTCCATTTCCAGTTCCAATTCCAATTGTGCGTCATGAGGCGGATGTCGGGGGTGGTCGACCGTGCCACGATCGTAACCTCGATCGACCCGCCAAATTCCACGGCGGTCTCCAACCCGCCGCGGCCGTCGAGCCGCACGATGTCGCCGGTAACCTGGCCCGTCAATTGGTTCCGCCAGGCGAATAATTCCCAATTCGGCAATCCTTCGTCGCTGGCCAACAGGGTCCTGATCCGGTCCGCGGATCGGGCTCGCTCCACATCCGCCAAGAACCGATGGGCCATGCCGTACCAGTGGGCGGCGCGCATGTGCAAATAGTGTCGCGCGGGCCAGGGCTCCTGCTCCGCGCGCGACCACCAGCCGTCGGCCGTGGCGAGTTGCTTCGACGTTTCAGCCGGCGGCGAGGCCACGAATCGGTTACGCATCGCCGGCTGACCATTGCCGGCGGACGCCCCTCCGAGCGCCAGTTCGTCACGGGCGAGCTGGCGCCAAGCGGTATCCTCGGCCTTGGCCAACTTGGGCAAGGCTGCGCGCCAGTCGCCCGCGGCGCACAGTTCATAATGGCCGACGGTAAAGTTCGCCTGGGGATCGTCGGCCGATGTTTTCAGTGTTTCGCGCGCGGCAGCTACGGCGTCGAGCTCGCCGGCGAGCTTGACCGCGTCGTTGGCACGATTGGTGATCTGTTTTTGCAGCGCCCGATCTTTGGTTCGCTTGCCGAAGCTCTGCGCCTGCGCCGCCGTCTTCTTCACCAGCGCGGCATCGCCGTCCGCCAAGGCCAACGCCAGCAGGCGGCACGCGGCGTCGGCCATCTCCCAAGCCCGCTCAGGCGATTTGATCGTCTTACCCATCTCGGCCAACGACTCATTGCGCCGCGTCAAGCGATCGACCTCGAAGGACTGCGCGAGCTGGTCGATGGTCTGCCAGGCTAGATCGATATCGCCGGCCGCTTCGGCCAGATCGATCGCCTGATTCAACAAAACGTAGGCCTTTGCGCCCCGCGCATCGTCCGCCAGGGCCTTTTGGGCAAGCTCGCGAACGAGGGTTCGTTTCTGCTCGGGTGCCTTCGCCGCCATGATCCGCGCGCTGAATTCTTTCTGCACCTCCGGCCGCGCTTTCTTGAGCGTCTCGTCGTCGGGCACGGCGAGACGCTCGATGCTGGGCTTGGCATTGTCCGACGCGAGTTCGGCGAACTTGCGTGCAGGCGGCGTCGCGTTCGGCGATTCGGATGGCTTCGGAGGAGGCGTCGTTTCGCTCTCGGATTCGCCGCCGAGTGGTGTCAGTTCGATCTTCGTCAGCCGGTACCGCGAGAACCAATTCCCCAAATAGATGCGGTCTCGGTAGCGAGGGCCTTCGGACGAACTGATCCGGCCAAGGTCGCCCGTCCAATCGAGGATCGGATGACCGTCGCATGCCAGTTGCACATGTTTGTCACGCACGGTGATCGCGACCGAGTGCGGCTTGCCATCGGCGAAAATTGACGCTTCGCGTCGGCTTTCGTTCGTAGCGAAATCCTTGCCGTCGATCATTTGCAGTCCCGCCAACGTGCCCTGGCCCCCGTCGATAATGAGTTCCGCGACCTTGCCACCGACCGGCAGGGCGAAGGCGAGGCAATCGTTCCCCGCTTCGCGCTGGGCGACGACGTCGAGCCGGTATTCGGAGGGCACGACGACGGGGAGCCGAACTTGCAACGGGCCTCGGTCCGACTCGGGTGTCACGAGCGCGGCACCGTCGTACGTCCAGTCACCGTGCAACCGGTCGCGATCAAGATCGATCGATTTGAGCACGTCGACTGGCCCGGCCGAGTCCTTTGCGACAAGCACGGGCGACTTCTCTTGGGCCAGCGGCACAAGCTCCACTTTGCTGATCCGGTAGGGCCGGTTGTACGACTGCAAATAGAGCCGGTGAGGATCGCGGATTTCCCACGTCGGAGGAACCGACAGGGACCGGGCGTCTCCCGACCAACGACAAATCTCCGCACCATCGCGCAGCACCCGCACGCTGGAAGGCCGCACGACGTAGGTGAGCGTATTCGGCCGGCCCTGTTCGAGCATGTCGATCAGCCGCCAGGGCTTTGTCGGATTGTCGTCTTCCATCGGCCAGATACCGTCTACCACCGCCAGACCCGACGTGCCATCCGCGCCGCCGTCGATGTTCGCCAACACCTGGCGCCCGCCGACGACCAGTCCGGCGTTCACATCGCGCAATTCGGTCTCCGGTTCGGCGACGACCGTCAGAGCATATTCGCCGGGCACGTCGAACGGGATCTCGATGCGCGCCGCCACCTCACCGGGCGCCAGCAACCGGCCGTCCTTCCTGGTCCACAGCCCCCATACCGCGTCTCGCTGCTCATCGATCTTGTCCAGCAGATCGACCGGCGGGCCGGCCGCTTCCGGCAAACGCGGATCGACGGTCAGGAGCTGCGAGTTCCAGGCATAGTGAAAATGCTCCCCGGTGACCGTGCGGTAGCGCACCCAAAGCACCTTGAATGTACCGCCATGAATGCCGTCTTTCGCCAATTCGTCGGCTGTCGCCGCGGCAAACTGATCGGCATTCACCGATAGCCGGCCGTCGCGAACGTATCGACCGGCCTCCGTCAACACGTCGACGAACGTATGGCCCGCGCCATAACGGGCTTCGAGCAGTTCGAATCCCTCGGGGGACTCCAGCGGAGGAGCCAGGGCGCGGCCGTCGAGATAGACGAAATGGGAATCGGGGTATTCGACCGTGTATTCCTTGCCACGCAGGCGATAGGCGATGCGGAGGCGCTTGGCACCCGGCCCCGGTGCGTTCTCTGGCGCGCCGAACAGAGCGGACCAGATGATCATCATCAACCGATCGTCTTTCACCAGGCGGCGCACGCCCTCGGTCACGTTCATTGAATTCTCGCCCGCGCTCCAGGTTGCCTCGATGATGGTCAGCCCCGTCTGCGGCTGCTCCGACGGCGCACTCGGAGGATCGGCTGACGTTGGAGAGGGGGTCGATACATTGCTTGGACGGTCGGGGGGCGGCGCATCCGAGCTTTGCGTATCGGCAGGGGCGGCCGCCTCCGTCACCGGATGATTCTCGACATCTGAAGCCGGAGGATTTTCGACAGCCACCTCGCGCGGTGGAGCACCTCGGCCGAAAAGATAGTAAGCGATCAAGCCGAACAGCACTGCGGCGCTTACCGCGCCCAGTACGGCAGGCTGCTTCCAGAGGGGCGGCTTGCGCCGCAGCCGCTTTTGGATCGACGTCGGGCTGCCTACACCGGGGATCACATAGGCTGCGTTTTCCGGCGTGAACAGCGGTTCGGCCTGTGGCAACGGAGCTGCGACCGGCAGCGGCATGGCATGTTGGGGCCCCGCAGGTGGCCCAGGCACCGCGTCTGCGCCACGGAGGTCTGCCGGAGGGGACGAAACCTCCATCTGTTCGCGCAGCAGGCGATCGTATTCGGCTTTCTTCTGGGGGTCGAGCAGCGCGACACGAGCCGCCGCACATTCGTTGAGGAGCCTTTGGGAGTGTGCCGAGTGTGGGCCCGTCTGAAACGTACGGAGATGCGACATCTGCCGGTCGGCCGCGCCTTCGATCACGTCCGGATCGTTCTCGAACGTCTCGATCCCCAGCAGCCGATAGTGGTTCGGCGGCTGGTCCTTGGGCGAGATGCCCAGCCACTTGCGATAGGGGTCGAACGTATCGGCCATGATACCCCGGCTTGCATGACGGCAAACGAACGGAACAGTTGATCTTCGCCGATTTTGCAGAGTCCCTCAAGGCTTTCTTGCCAGGCGCCGGATGATGGCGTAAGATCGAAGTTCGTTGATCAACACCGGTTATGGCTTCGCCGAATGAAAACGGCGCTGCCAAGCCGACCAGCCTCGCTGCCGCCACGATCGGTCCCGCCCGCTCGCCAGCACATGCGACTCATCCCGCTGTCGCTTACGATCATTGTCGCTTTCGTGGGCATTCACGCCCGCGCGGACGAACCGCTCGATTACATCCGCGACATCCGGCCGATCCTGGCGAAACACTGCTACGAGTGTCACGGCCCCGAGAAACAAAAGGCCGGCCTGCGGCTCGATTCGGTCGCGGCGGCCAAGGCAGGCGGCAACAGCGGCGCCGCTTTTGTGTCAGGCAAGGCCGGCGAGAGCCTTCTCATCGCCGCCGTCCTGGGCAACGGCGATGTGACCCGGATGCCGGAAGATCGGCCTCCGTTGGTAGCGGACGAGATCGAGCGGCTCAAACGGTGGATCGACCAGGGCGCGATCGCGCCCGCCGACGACTCGCCGGTGGCGACGAAGACGGCCACCAGCCGACACTGGGCGTTTCAGCCACTGGCCAATCCTGCCGTGCCGTCCGTTTCGCAGCCCGCGTGGGTGCGCAATCCGATCGACGCCTTCGTCCTCGCTCGCCTCGATCGAGAGATGCCGAGTCTGCCGCCGTCGCCCGAGGCCGACCGAGCGATGCTCGCGCGACGGCTGTCGCTCGATTTGACGGGTCTCCTCCCGTCGCCGGCCGAGGTAGAGGCGTTCCTTGCCGACACCTCGCCGGACGCCTACGAACGGCTCGTCGATCGATTGCTCGATTCACCACGATTCGGCGAAAAATGGGCCCGTCATTGGCTCGATCAGGCCCGCTACGCCGACTCGAACGGCTATACGATCGACAGCGGGCGCTCGATCTGGAAATACCGCGACTGGGTAATCGACTCGCTGAACCGCGACTTGCCGTTCGACGAGTTCGCCGTCGCGCAACTCGCGGGCGATATGCTGCCCGGCGCCACCATCGACCAGGTGGTGGCCACCGGATTCCATCGCAATACCCTGCGCAACGAAGAGGGGGGCACCGACGCAGAACAGTTCCGTATCGAAAGCGTAGCCGACCGCGTGAGCACGACCGCCACGGTCTTTCTCGGTCTGACGATCGGTTGTGCCCGCTGCCACGATCACAAGTACGATCCGCTCTCGCAACGAGACTACTATCGCTTCTTCGCCCTGCTGAACAACGCCGATGAACCGACGCTGCCCGTGCCGACCATGCAGCAGTCGAAGGAAGAACCCGCCTTGCTGGCCGACATCGGGCAGGTCGAGAAACGCTTGGCCGAGGTCGAGTCGAACGCCGGGACGCGCCAACAAGACTGGGAACGAAAGCTCACGGACGAAGCCCGCGCGGCACTCCCCGCGCCGGTGCGGCAGGCGCTGGCCGTCGCGGCCGACGAGCGCAACGAGGAACAAAAGAAAATCGTCTCCGCGGAGTTTCGCACGGTCGATCCCGAGTTGGTGCCATTGGCCGCCGTACTCAAAGACCTGCAGGCGAGAAAGAAGCAACTCGACGCGCGCGTGACCTCGACGCTCGTCATGAAAGAACGGCCCGAGCAGCGAGAAACGTATATCCACATCCGCGGCGACTTCTTGCGCCGTGGGGCGAAGGTTGAGCCCGGTGTGCCCGAGGTGCTGCGTACCTTCGAGGGCGGTGAAAAGGTGGCGAGTCGCCTCGATCTGGCGCGGTGGCTCGTCGATTCGCGGAATCCGCTCACGTCGCGAGTCACCGTCAATCGCATCTGGCAGCAGTACTTTGGGCAGGGTCTGGTCGAAACCGACAACGATTTCGGCACGCAGGGGAGCCTACCGTCGCATCCGGAACTACTCGATTGGCTGGCCCGCCATTTCATGTTCGATTGCGGCTGGCGGATGAAGGCGTTGCACAGGCTCATCGTCACGTCGGCGACGTATCGCCAGTCGTCGGCGTATCGGGCCGATGTGGTCCAACGCGATCCGGCCAATCGAATGCTGGCCCGCATGCCCCGTCTGCGGCTCGATGCCGAGACGATCCGCGATATTGCCCTGTCGGCCGCAGGCCTCGTCGGCTGCGAGTTGGGCGGACCGGGGGTCTATCCGCCGCAGCCGGAAGGGATCTATCGCTTCACCCAGCAGGCCAAGTTCTGGAAGGAGAGCACCGGCGACGATCGCTTCCGCCGCGGCCTGTACGTTTTCTTCTGGCGGTCGAGCCCCTATCCCTTCCTGATGACCTTCGATGCCCCCGACGCCAACACCACCTGCACACGCCGTGCGCGTTCGAACACTCCGCTGCAAGCGCTGACGTTGGCGAATGACCGGGTCTTCGTCGAGTCGGCACAGGCGCTGGCAGCCCGCGTCTTGAACGAAGCGCCGTCCGCGGCCGACGCCGAGCGTATCGGTTACCTGTTCCGAATCTGTTTTGCCCGTGCTCCGACAGGAAGTGAAGCAGGCCGGCTGGCCGACCTGCTGAATCGCGAGCGGACCGCCTTCGCCGCCTCGCCCGCCGACGCCCAGCGCGTGGCAGGCGCCTTCACGCCCGCGCAGATTCCACCTCAGGAAGCCGCTGCCTGGACCGCACTCGCGCGCGTCGCCATCAATCTCGACGAATTCATCACGAAGGAATGATCGCCCGACGAGCGAGGTTCGTGCTAGTTCCTCCAGTGCGCGATACCCCAGAGGCTCGTATAGTGATCTGTCCAAAGTGGCAGATCGGGTGCGTCGGCGAGCGGAGTCCAGCGATCGTCGCGGGCCAACGGGCCGAAATCGTCCATGCTGCGGGCGAGAATGACCCAGTGCGATGCCGATTGGCCGGCGACCTTTGCCGGAGCCGTGCGTTCGTTCTGATCGAGTCCGACCAGCTCCGATGCACGCGCCAGGTTGCCCAAGACGGGCGCGAGATCGAGAAACTGATTGGAGATATGGAATGCCAACACGCCGCCGGGGGCCAGCTTATCGAGGTACAGCCGCATGGCCTCGTGCGTGAGCAGGTGTATGGGAATCGCATCGCCGCTGAAGGCATCGATCACGATTAGACCATAATGTCCGGCGGGCGCTTCGCGCAGGCGCAGACGGGCGTCGCCCAGCACCACTCGCACGTCGGCCCACGCATCGCGCAGATAGGTGAAATAGCGATCGTCGCGTGCAATCCGCTCGACGGCCGGATCGATTTCGTAGAAGACGAGTTCTTGCCGCAGCTCGGCATAGCAGGCCAGTGAGGCGATTCCCAGCCCCACCACCGCCAGCGGCGGCCGTGAGTTCAGCGCCGGCAACGGCGCCTCGAACACCTGGCCGATCGGTCCGCTCGGATGATAGTAAACGAGCGGCACGAAGCGCTCGACCGGATCCTCGCTGCGGCGCTGTTTGCCATGCACAATGCGGCCGTGGGTGAGATAGTAGTGCTCATAGTCGCTGTCGGTATTCACCTGCAATACGCCATAGAAATCGCGTTCGCGGTAGATCACATGGTCGTGCCGGTCGTCGAAAAGGCCGACGACCAGGAACAGGGCAGCGGCGCTGAGTCCAAAGCAGATAGGACGGCCCACGGTGAAGAGACAAACAAGGCCGCACAGCAAGAGCGGTCCCTCCGGATCCTGCCAGGGCGTCATGAACAGGATCACGGCGCAGACCATACCGACCAATGCCGCGATCGGCAGATCGAAGGCAACGCCGCCGCGCGACCAGCGCCAGAGAGTGAGGGGCGAACATGCACACGCAGCCGAAAGAGCCAACGGATACTCGGTGAGCGAACGGAACACCAGAGGCGCGACGAGCGCGTTGAACATTCCTCCGAGCACCCCGCCCAACGACAAACAGAAAGCGTACTCCGTAAGAAAACGGGGTGCCGGCCGCCTGCGGGCCAATTCGCCGTGACAGACCATCGCGGCGCTGAAGAAGGCGGCGAGGTGTATGCCCGTCAGCCGTAGCATCGAGTAATGTTGCCCGGCGTGCTGCTCGAACAGATGGTAAATCTGAGCGAGCACCAACAGCGGCAGCGCCACGGCGAAGAGCCGATGAAGCCAAGGTGGAGAACGCGAAAAGACGAGCACGAAACTGAATAGGTACAGCGCGAGAGGCACAACCCAGATGAGCGGCACCGGCGACACATCGGTGGAAAGGTAGGCGGTGACGCCGAGCAGCAAACTCGACGGCACAAAGGCCAGTGCCAGCCAACTCGCTCTTGCGCCGATCGTAGGCCGGGCAGCGGAGTAGACCGTCGCCGGCTCGTCTACCATCGGTTTGTGTCTGCGCCAAACGGCCGGTAGGCAGACCGCCGCCAGCAGCATGAAAGCCCCATAGCCCGTACACCAACTTGCGCCTTGTGCTGGCAACGTGAGCCGCGGTTCAACGAGGCAAGGGTACGCCAACAACCCGATCAGACTGCCCGCATTGCCGGCCGCATAGAGATAATACGGTTGGTCTCTGTGCGCGGGGCGGCACGCTGCCAACCATTGCCCGAGCAGGGGCGATGTGCTGGCCAACACGAAGAACGGCAGCCCGGCTGTCGTGGTAAGCAAGGCGATGAGCGCCCATGTCGGGTCTCCAGCCGACGGGCCTTCGCCCGTGCGGGGGACGAACGGCAAGACCAGCCACGGCAGTGTAACAACGGCCAGGTGGATGAATAGTTGTAGTCGGATCGACGCCAGGCGCGTCAGCCAATGGGCATAGGCGTAGCCGGCGAGCAGCACCGCCTGGAAGAAAGCCATGCACACGTTCCACACGGCCGGCGCTCCGCCGAATTCCGGCAGGAGCATCTTGCCCATCATCGGCTCGAGCAGAAACAGAAGGGCCGCGGCAACGAAGACGGTGAGGGCAAACAGGAGAGCCATGGGCATCGTGTGCCGGACGCAGATCGCCATTGCGCTCGCGCCGGTTGCTTCTTCTCCGGCGCGAGCGACGGCCTACAGCATACTCGGGGCCGACTCTCTGCGCTAGCGACCGCTTCCGCCCGGCGATAACCGTTTACAAGGCCGCGATGGTGGCGGCAATCGCCTCGCGGCCGACGGCCGGTTGCTGACATACGAAATCCTGGCAGACATAGAGAGCGGGCTCATTGCTATTCGCCGCTTTTCCCGCAAACGCGCCATCGAGAGCCGCACTGTGCCCTTGGCCGGGCCGGCACGCCAATACCCGGTTGGGTAGATAACGCTTCCGTATCCCCTCAACGACTTCTTGGAGCTGCGACGAGTCACCCATGGCGACGATCTCGGGCGTAGGCCCCAGATAGAAATCGAGCGCGATGAGCATCTGGCCGGCGGCCGCCGGGTGCTTTTGCAGCAAGCCCACGAACGCTCGGAGGGCTCGTTCCGCCGCTGCCAGGTAATCGGTACGGCCGCAGAGTTTTCCTAGGCGCAGCAGCATGGTGACGGCCATCGAGTTGCCGCTGGGCACCGATCCGTCCTGCACGTCCTTCTGCCGTGCGATGAGCCGCTCGTGGTCGGCCGCCGTGTAGAAGAAGCCGCCCGCGTCTCGGTCCTCGAACTCGGCCAACACGATATCGGCCAGCGCGACGGCCGCATCGATCCAACGTTCTTCGAAGCCGGCTTCGTAGAGCGTTACCAAGGCGTTGGCGAGGCACGCGTAGTCGTCCAGGTAGGCGGCAAACTTCGCTTGCCCCGATCGCCAAGAGTGCAGCAGACGCCCATCCTCGCGCCGCATCGTCGACAGCACGAAATCCGCGGCAGCACTGGCGGCCTGTAGATATCGGGGCTCGTCGAGCACACCCGCTGCGTAGGCCAGCGAGTCGATCATCAGGCCGTTCCAGCTCACCAGCACTTTGTCGTCCAGCCCGGGCCATACTCGGCCGTTCCGGATTTCGAGCAGTTGGGCTCGGCTCTCGGCAAGTTCGGCCGCCAGGTCGTTGGCATCGCGGCCGAGAATGTGTGCGCATTGATCGAGTGTCTTGGGCAGATTGAGGATGTTCTGCCCTTCGAAATTCCCCTCCGGGGTCACATCGTAGACGCGGCAAAACGTCCCCCCTCGCTCAGTACCGAGTACCGCTTCGATCTCCGCTGGATTCCACACGTAGAACTTGCCTTCTTCTCCTTCACTGTCGGCATCGAGCGTGCTGTAGAACCCACCCTCGGGCGCGGTCATCTCCCGCAAAACGTAGTCGAAGGTCTCGCGGGCCACGCGCGCGTAATCCGGCTGGCCCGTCGCCTGAAACGCCTCGACATAGGTCGCCGACAAGAGCGCGTTGTCGTAGAGCATCTTTTCGAAGTGCGGCACGAGCCATCGCTCGTCGACGCTGTAGCGGTGAAAGCCGCCGCCGAGTTGGTCGTACATGCCGCCCGATGCCATCCGATCGAGCGTGAGCGTAACCATGTTCTTCAATTCGTCGCGCGGCACGCGTCGCCAACGGCGGAGCAACAAGCGCAGATCCATGGGGTGCGGAAACTTGGGCGCACCGCCGAAGCCTCCGTGTCGATAATCGAAAGAGCGGTCGAGCGCCGCTTCGGCCGCCGCGAGCGGCTGCACGGAAAGGTCGCCGGCGGGCATGTCCATCCGGCCCGCGCGGACAAGGTCGGCCGTCAATTGACCGGCTTGTTCGTTGACCTGCTCGCGCCGATTCTTCCAGGCGTCGACGACGGCCGCCAGCACCTGGTCGAAACCGGGCATACCCATGCGGCCTGTCGGCGGCCAATAGGTGCCGCCGTAAAAGGGTTCGAGTGCGGGCGTCAGAAAGACCGACATCGGCCAGCCGCCGCGGCCCGTCATCGCCTGTACGGCGGTCATATAAATCTGGTCGAGATCGGGCCGCTCCTCGCGATCGACCTTGATACACACGAAGCCTTCGTTGAGCTGCCGCGCGATCTCGGCATTCTCAAAACTCTCATGCTCCATGACGTGACACCAATGGCAGGCCGAGTAACCGATCGAAAGAAAGATCGGTTTGTCCGCCCGGCGAGCCAGTTCGATCGCTTCGTCCCCCCACGGGTGCCAATCGACCGGATTGTTCGCATGTTGCAACAGATACGGACTCGTTTCGTGAGCAAGGCGATTAGACATCGACGTGAAGATTTCGGGCGGTTGGACTTCGAAGCCAGGACTTTGGACTTTGGTCCACACAGCGTACCATGACGGCTGCACGCCCTTTGTGCAACCTGTTCGATCAATGAGTCCCGCAGCTAGAGAAAACCGTGCCCGCCAACTCCTCCGTTCTCCCGGACCGGCCGCTCGACGTCATCGCGGTCGGCGCGCATCCCGATGACGTCGAAATCGCCTGCGGAGGCACGCTCGCCATGTTGGCTAGGCAGGGTTACCGGGTGGGAATCATCGATCTCACCGACGGCGAACCCACGCCGCTGTCTCCGGGACCAGAAGTTCGGCTGGCCGAAGCCGAGCGGGCACGCGAAACGCTGGGAGTGGCGGTACGTATTCAGCTCGGGCTCACTAATCGCCGGCTGTTCGATATTTTCGAAGTGCGAGTGGCACTGGCCAAAGAATTTCGCCGCTATCGGCCCAAGCTGGTGCTGGGCTTCGGCGAGAAGACGCCGCTCGCTTCGCCCGATCACTACCAGGCGATGCAGATCACCGACGCCGCCGTCTTCTATTCGCGGCTGACGAAATGGGACGACTATTTCGACGGCCTCCCGGTGCACACCGTCTCGGGGTATCTCTACTACACGCTCGCCTTCGCTGCGCTCGGCTTGCCGCCCGGCGCGGGACATCTCGTGGTCGATATCGGCGAGACGCTCGAAACGAAGCTGGCGGCGATCCGCTGCTACGAGACACAGTTCCCCCCCGCCAAGGGGCACGTCCTCGAGCGCGTGCGAGCCTTCGCGTTGCAGCAGGGTCAGGCGGCGGGCTACGACGCCGGCGAATTGTTCGTCAGCACGCGGACGCTCGGCACGCACGACCTGATGCACTTCCTCTTCGGCCTCACTCCCTCCGAAGCGCCACGCAAACCCGACATTCGGTAGTCTGGCGACCAACTTCGGCTACGATCCGCAACGCCGCGATCCGCAACACAGGTGCCGTGCTAAGATCGGCATGTTGTTTGCGACCGTACGTTAGGGCGCTAGACCGGTTGTCGTTGCGCGCAAACTTTTGCGAACAGCGAACCGTCGCGAACAAAGGGGAGGAGGAGCCATGCACCGGCGCATATCGAGCCAAATCGTCTGGGGAGCCGCAGCCGCGATTTCATTGTCGATGGGAAATCTCGCATTCGCCCAAGTCGGCGGGCAGGGTGGTGCCGGAGGAGGAACGGCGAATGTTGGCGGGGTGGGCGGAGCGGGGAACCCCGCCCTGGGTGGCGCGGCGGGTGGTGTATTCGGTGGCGCGACACCAACTCCGATCATCACCGGTCCCGGGGCGACCGGTATTCCGCTCAACTATTCGCGCGGTGCCATGCCCGGCATGAATCAATCGCCGGAGACAGCGCCTTCTGGCGCGTCGAATTCCCCTGGCAGCGCAGGACCGGCGAATAGCATGTCCAACCGGCCCAACTTGGGACGGAGGTCGCGCGCCGGCGGGAATAGCGCCATGGGCCGCGGCGTCGGCCCCGCGCCCGGTGGCGGCGAAGCAAACCCGGCTAAGACGCTGCTCGACGAAATAAACGGTACCAACAACGGTCGCCGGCGGGGGCATGCCGCCCTGCGGACCCGCACGGGCGATTCCAGCAGCGAACCCGCCCTGATAACGCCGGAGCGTGTCGAAGAGCGTGCCGTCTATTTCGCAAAGAAAGGCGCCTACGAGGACATGGTCTACCATCCCTATCAGGGATCGTATCAGAGCCAGTCGCGATCCAGGCGCCCCAGGACCGCCGCACCGCAGGTTCGGCGCTATTACTGAGCGATTATTTCTCGCTTTGCAGCTTGTCGAACGCTCGGCGCAGCTCATCGATCTGGCGGCTCATTTCGTCGAGCCGCCGTTCGACATGAGTGTTCGGATCGCGCGTCCACAGGCGGGGCGGCAGGCCCGGCGCGGTCTGCGGAACCGGTTGCATGCCGAGGTCGAACGCCCCCAAACCGAGCATACGCTCGGCAAACTCTCGGGCTTCCGGCGGAAGCTTGTCGAGGGCGCCTTCGTTCGTCTCCCAATTCTTGTCACCCTGCTTCGCGGTGATCTTGGCCGGCTTGTCTCCCTGTTTTTCGATGGTCACCGTCATATCGTCCGGCAACGGCGGGACCAGCGAGCCGCCCCGTGGCACCACCATGCCTGGGTGAACGAAACGGAAATTCATGGGCGCGGGACCATGGCCCAGTCGCTCCAGCCATTGGCGGACCGAATGCTGATCTTGCTGTTGGGGAGCGATCGATTCGGGGCGGGGCGCCGGCTTGAGGGAAACCGTCTGCTTGCGCCCGGCATGCATATAGTCGATCGAAATCTCATTCTTCCCCGCGCGGCCAACCGCCTCGGCCACCGCCTGCGGCTCGGCCACCGGTTTGCCGTCTACGGCAAAGATGACGTCGTAGGCCTTGAGCCCCGACTTCTGCGCCGGGCTGTCCGCGACCACCTCATCCACAAGCACCCCTTGCCCTTCGGGCAGGTCGAGTTGTGCTCGGAGCAAGGGAGGCAATTCCGCGCAGCGAACACCAATCCAATAATCGACGGCATCACCCGCCGCGGCCTCCTGCTGATCGTTGCCTGGCCGGTTCTCGTCGTCTGCCACGGCCAACGGCACGAGCCCGGGAAGAACCGCCGGCAAGACACCTCCTACCAGCGCGACAACAAAAACCACCTTCCAGCGTGCCTTACGTGCAACTCGCATACGATTCTCCTTGACTGATAACCGCTCGTTTCCCTGGCAGCCCATTATTGATAATTCCGGCTTTCGGCCGGCCGCACTTCCACCTGGTCTACCGGCACGAGCACGCGCCGACCGTCATCGAGACGATACGGAACCAACCGCCGCCGTTGCTCGACATGGTGCCCCAGACGTTCCAGCGCTTGCCGCACGTCGTCGGGCATGGCCGCCGGCTGCGTGCGCAGCCAATCACTGCCGAGTTCATCACCCGGCATCACCGGCAACTGGATCTCGCCGGAACCCGGCGAACCGCCCACCACCAGCCGCACCGGGCCAGGCGAACGATCCGCCGGCGCGCCTCTGTCGTCGACCGCACGTATCCCCCCGACACCGTCCGGCACGATCCGCCCCGCCTTGCCGGCATCGTGCATGCGCTGCCCCAGGGTGAACGCCAGCGCGACGCTGGCCGCCATGGCCAGCATCGTTCCCCACTGGCGGATCCGCCTAGTCGACACCCCGTGCGTTGCGGTCGGCGTCGGCTGAATCTGCGTTGACTCGGCGTGAACAACTTGCGGCAATTCGGCCCGAATCGTGGCAGGCTCTTCACTCGCGGCGCCGGCGCGCTCCGACAAATCGCCCAACACCTTCGACCAGTCTTGGGCTTCGAGGAACGCTAACGCACAGCGCCGCCACCCGTCGGGCTCGCGTTCGCACCAAGCCAGCAGGTCGCGCCGCTCGTCGTCGCGGAGTTCGCCGTCGACCAACAAATCGAGCAAATACTGTTTATCGCCCTCGCCCGTCATAAATCGGCCGCCCTTCTTCACTTCATCGGTTCCACCACGTGCAGGGCCGTCAGTTCCTGCCGCAGACGCCGCCGAGCCCGGTGCAAGCGGGCTTCGACCGCGCTATGCCCGATGCCCAATCGTTCTGCAATCTCGTGGTAATTCCAATCTTCCCCATATTTCAGTAACAATATCTCCGCGTCGCGTGTCGGCAGTCGCGCCAGAGCCTTTCGCACCAGTTTTTGCCGCTCGTCGGCCAACAACCAGGCGAGCGGATCGGCCGTGCGCGAGTCACTCTCGCTCGGTCGCACGCTACGGGCGTAACCCTCGGTCAACTTGCGCCGCCGCCCCATCCGCCGGCGGTAGAGCAACGACTGCGTCACCGCCAGCCGGTAGAGCCAAGGCGACACCCTGCTCGCATCGAGCAACGGCGCCTTCTGTTCCACCGCCGCGAGCGCCACCTCCTGCATGACGTCGTCGACCGCCTGCCGGTCTCCCAGCCGGGCAAACAATACCGTCCGCAACCACCGATCGTGCTCGGCCAACACGGCCGGCCAATCGATGATCGTGCGTTGGCCGGAGGGATGCCCGGAGCCGGTCGCCTTGGTCATGTCACCAGATAGTTGCCGGAAAGGGGTTTGTTCTTGCAGGCGCTTTCATTTTACGGCCAATTGCCCGCTGGAAACTCCCAAATCCGATGCAGCGACACGACTTAAGAAACGGCTGCGCGGGCGAACGGGTTAACCTGCCCGCCTCGTTTGACCCAACCGTACCCAGAATCCCTAGCTGAGCGAAAGACGGCTTATCGAGAGCGCAGTCTGCTATCACCGGCCGGGAATGAGAGACCAGTTGAGCGTAACCGGCTCGGCGGGCGACGTGACCAAGTCGCTGGCGTTCGCGTACCTGGCCGCCGGGATCGAGCGGCCGACGACCTCCAAGGCAAGCCGGAGTTCTCGAAAGGGCCACGGCGAGACGGCTACTTCGTACGGGCCGGCGACCGGCTGAAACGTGAATGCGGTGCCGCACGGAGAACGGAATTCTTCGCTTTCGCTGCGTTCCGCACAACATAGCCAGAGACTCATGGCATCGAACAATTGCAGCCATGCCACAGCGTCGGCGGCGGCGATTCGGCCGGTCGCCTGCGGGGTCGATCTTTGCCAGGCAGCGAGCCATCGCTCGCGCTCGTTGGCCTGTTCGGCAATGAAGCCCGTGGCCAGCCGCTCGAGAGCGACGTCTGATTTCCAGCGGCCCGAAAAGCGTTCGAGCAGGGCGGAAAAGTGCCCGCTGACCATGTAGGCCGCCAGCGGCCCAAAATGCTCCGCACGGCTGATCGATTCGCGCCAGATCGCCAGCGAATCGGTGAGCGGCGTCTCGGTGAAGTCGAGTGGACGCCCCGTCTGGGTATCAACCTTGGGCGAAATCTCCCACGCCGACCAGCCGTCGTCATGGCACGCCACCGCGGCGACCATCTCGGCGTGCGGAGCCAGGGACGGGAAGCTCTCGTTTCCCCAGGCCCCGGCCAGCGCGCCCGAGAGTCGGGCGTGCTCGACCTGCGAGATGAGCACCCAACGCTCCGTGCCTGCCAATCGACGAATCATGGCCCACCGTCATCCGTAAAACAACATCTTCCCTGCCTCGGGTATGGCCGCAATTCTTGCACCGAACGGACGGCTACCGCTGTCGATCAACGGCATAGAGTTTAGGGTCGAGGTGAGGTGATTCGCCAGACAGGAGTTCTGCGATCAGTTTACCGGTCGCCGGCGACATCGAGACTCCCAGCATGCCGTGCCCCGCGGCGACGAAGAGGTTATCCAGAGCCGGCACCGGTCCGACATAGGGCCGCCCGTCGGGCGTCATCGGTCGCCAGCCGTACCACGACTCGAGCACCGGTTCGGCGTGCGGTTCGCGCAGGTAGATCTCGGCGCCGTCGCGCAGCAGCCGCAGACGGTCGGGGTTGAGTGTCGTGTCATATCCGGCGAATTCCATCGTCGAACCGATGCGGTAGCCGCTCTCGAAGGGAGTGATGGCGACGCGGTGCTCCTCGAACAGCATCGGCAGCCTCGGGCAGATACCGGGACGGGGCATGGTGATCGAGTAGCCCTTCCCGGGTTGGATGGGAACCGGGCAGCGGAGCAGCCGGCGCAAGCGAGGAGTCCACGCGCCGGTGGCAACGACGAGTTGGTCCACCGGCAGTTGGCCCTGGTTCGTCACCGCGCCGCGCACAAGCCGGTTCTCGACAACCAGGTCGCACAATTCGCAATGCTCACGGATCTCTACTCCCGCGCCGATTAACGCACCACGCCAGCCCACCATCAACTTGTCGGGCCGCAAATGTCCGTCGGTCAGGTAATGCCAAGCGCCCGCGCAACCAGGCTTGAGCGCAGGCTCCAACTCGACGAGTGCCGAACCGTCGTAGCGCGTCGCCGCCAGATCGAATTCGTTGCGCAGCAAGCGGTACGTCTCGGCATAGTGTTCCATCGCCGCTGACGAGCGGAAGACGAACAAGAGCCCCTGCGCGGTCCATTCGACGTCGGTCAGCGTCGTCGTCAGGAGTTCGTCGTACAACGACCGCGATGAAGCGAGCAACCCTTGCAGGGCGTGCCCGGTGGCCAGCATGTCGCGCTGGTTGCAATTGCGCGCGAATCGCCAAAACCAGCCCCACAGTGCCGCGTCGAAGCGCCAGCGCACCTTGAGTGGCGAGTTGCGGACCGTCAGTGTCTTCAGCGTGTTCCACAACACGCCCGGCCCCGAGAGTGGCAGCACATGACTCGGGCAGACGAAACCGCAATTGCCGTGCGAGCACCCACGACCAAATTCGCCCTGGTCGATCAATGTGACCGATCGTCCGGCCAGGCGGGCATAATAGGCGCACGCCGCGCCGACGACGCCACCTCCCACAACAAGCACACGCTCGGCCGACCGTCCCACCGCTCTTCAAATCTCCTCTGCTCTTCGCCTGTCAGCCGACGATCGGCTCCGCATCATAACATCAGAGAGAGGCCCTGGCCCACGAGAACCATTCGGCGGACATATTCGCGCAACCTATTCTTGCACCAAGTACTTTTTCCGCTCCTCGGCGGTCAGTTCGCGGCCGGCCGTACTCCGCGCGAGCGAGATCGATTCCTCCAGACGCAACTCCCAGAGGCGCACCGCGTCGTCGCCGCCAGCGGTGGCGAGCATTCGCGCGTCACGCGTCAACGCCACCCCGATCACGTCGCTCGCCAATCCTCGCAAGATGAGCACATTCGCCGCCGGATCGGAGGCCGCAAGATCGCAGACCGTCGCCGTGCGATCGTAGCTCACGGCCACCAGCCAACGGCTGTCGGCGCTGAAGGCCAGCGCGGTCGCCGCGTCATCGTGCCTGTGCAACCGAATCGGCTCGTTCGCGGGCCCGCTGCCGCTCATCTTCCACAGGCAGACCAACCCGTTGGCGTCGGAGCTGACCAGCCACTTTCCATCGGGGGAGAAGGCCGCGGCCAGCACATCGCCCCGATGAGCCTCCAAGCCGCGCGGATGCGCGAAGTCGCTGCCGGACAAATCCCAGACGTGTACCGTCGACTGATGACCGGCAGCCAGCAGCCAACGCGCGTCGGGCGAAACGGCCACCTGCGCCACCTGGCCGGTGTGCCCGGCAAAGACGGCGGCGTTCTGGTCCGGTCGGTCGGATTTCAGATCCCATCGGTGCACCGTGGCATCCTTGCTTCCCGTGAACAGCCAGCGACCGTCACCGCTCACGGCCAAGGAGACAACTTCATCACGGTGCCCACGGAGGACCAACCCGTTTGCCGACGGATCGTCGGCCATGACGTCCCAAACTCGCGCCGTATGGTCGGCGCTGCCGGTGGCCAGGCGGCGGCCATCCGGCGTAAAAAGAGCCGTCCAGACAGGACCCGCATGCCCGGTCAGCTCGGTCGAATCCTTCGAAGGATCGGCAGCCCGGAGGTCCCACAGTCGGGCCGTCGAATCGTGGCTCACCGTCGCCAACCGGAGGTTCGTCGGATCGAAGGCCACGCGCCACACCCCCTCACGGTGGCCGGACAAGACGACTCGATCGCTCGGCGAACCGTCGTCCGCACAGCGCCACAGCGAGGCAGTTCGATCGGCCGACGCCGCGGCTAGCCAACGGCCGTCGGGACTCGCCGCCAGATCGAGGATGGTGCGTGTGTGTCCGCGCAGCACGGCGGGCATGGCCGCCCCGGCTCGCTGCTCGAGGTTCCAGACCCGCGCCGCGTGGTCACCTCCCGCCGTGACGAGCAAGCGGCCATCGTCGCCCAGGGCCAGCGCCCGAACCTCGCGTTCATGACCGCGCAACACCACTGTGTTGGCACCGTGGTCAGTCGCCTCGAGGTCCCACAGCCGGGCCGTTTTGTCGGCACCACCGCTGGCCAGCGTACGTCCGTCACCGCTCACCGCCAGGCAGAAAATGCCGGCGTCGTGACCCCGCAATGTCTGTGACGACGTGGTACCCGAGTGCCCCAGTGCCCAGATCCGAATCGTGCCGTCGTAGCTGCCGGTGAACAGCCGCCGACTGTTGCCGCTGATGGCCAGGGCATTGATGGCGTCTTCGTGACCGGTAAACACAACGGACGAATCGGGAATGTTCGACGCAGTAAGATCCCAGAGGCGAGCCGTGCGGTCGGTACCGGCCGTCGCCAGCCAGCGGCTGTCGGGACTGACGGCCAGTGCCAGGATCGCACCGCTGTGTCCACGGAGCACCTGCGCCGACGTAGCCGGATCGTTCGCTCGCACGTCCCGTACGTCCCACAGGCGTACGCTGTGGTCGGCACCGGCCGTCACCAGCCAGTGGCCGTCGGGACTGAATGCCGCCACGTCTACATCGACTTCGTGGCCGGCGAGCACGACGGATGAGGAGTCGGGAGTGTCTGTCGTCACTTCCCACAGCCGGGCGGTTTTGTCGTTGCTGACGGTGGCCAGCCAATGCGAATCGGGGCTGAAACACAGGGCATTGATCGACCCTTCATGGCCACGGAACACCACAGGAGTTTTGGCCTTGGCCGGATCCTTCGCGGCCAGGTCCCACAACCGGGCAACACCGCCTTCACCGGCCGTGGCCAGCCAGCGACCGTCGCCACTGAACGCGATGGCCCAGACGGCGCCTTCGTGACCGCCCAGAACGACGGAATCGGCACGATCGGGCGCGGCCACGTCCCATAGCCGTGCCGTGCCATCGTCGCTTCCCGTCGCGGCCCAACGGCCATCGCGGCTGAGGACCACGCTGTGCAGAGCGTCGGTGTGACCGACCAGGGGCGTACCTCCCACGGTGGCCAGCGCGTCGTCGAGTGCCTGCTGACATTCGGCGAGCGGTTGCTCGCCGTGACGGGCCATCACCTCTAATGATTCGACGGCCAGGAGGAGGCCGCGCTGCGGCATGCTGTGCAACGTCTCTCTCGACTGCGAAGCAAGACGCGCGGCATTGGCGATGCGCGCTTGTCGTTCGGCATGCCGACGTTGTTCCGCCTCCTTACCGCGGGCTTCGAGCGCGTCGGACGCGTTCTGATCGGCCCGGCGGCGTTCGCGATCGACAAAGAACATCGCCACCATCGAGGCAACGGCTACGAGCAAGAGCGTGGCGACCCCCGAGAGCGCCCAGGCCCGATGGTGGCGGGCCCACCGCGCCACTCGCCGCGGCACGGAGTCGGGTTGGGCCGAGATCGGCTCGTCGGCCAGCCAATGTTCGAGGTCGTCGGCCAGCGCCGCCGCCGATCGGTAGCGGTCCTTCTGCTCGCGTGCCATCGCCTTCAAGCAGATCGCCTGGAGGCCGGGCGAGAGTGATTTGTTGACGCTGCGCGGAAGCGGAAACAGGCCCCGCTCGACCCTTTGCAGGATGCTCGCCAGGTCGCTGTCTTGAAAGGGTGGCACTCCGGTCAGTACGAAATAGAGCGTCGCTCCCAAGCTGTAGACGTCGCTCGTCTGATCGATCAGATCGAGTCGGCCGACCGCCTGTTCGGGGCTCATATACTGAGGCGTGCCCAAAGCCGTGCCCATCATGGTCGGCATCGATGCGGCCAACGATTCGGGCGCGAGGGGTCGCTCGTCGAGCGGATGCTCCACCTGCCCTACGAGCTTCGCCAGCCCCCAATCGACCACCAGCGTTTCGCCGAATTTTCCGAGCATGACGTTGCTCGGCTTGATGTCTCGGTGGATCACACCGCGAGAATGGGCGTACTCGATCGCCTGGCAGACGCTCACCAGGCGGGCCAACAGCTTGCGGAATTCGACGGCACGCTGGCTCGGACTGCGCGATGGGCCGTCGGCCCGATAGAACTCCTCCGCCGCGTCCTTCAGGCTCAGGCCACGAATGAACCGCATGGCATAATAGGGCCGCCCGTCGGGATAGGCGCCCAAACCATAGACGGGCACGATGCCGGGGTGTTCCAACCCGCCGGTGATTTCCGCTTCGAGGAGGAACCTCGCCCGGCTCGCTTCGTCGTCGGCGAAGCGGTCTTGCACCTGCTTGAGGGCCACTTCGCGGTTGAGTTCCAGATCGTGCGCCACCAGCACCTCCCCGAGCCCACCGCGAGCGTGCGGCCGCACGGGTCGATAGCGCATTCCGGGATCGTGCTCGGCCGACATGGGGGCCTGTGTGGCATAGATGTCTCCCGCCGCCGGCCGGCGCTCGTGACCTTCCCCAGACTTGGGGGAAGCTTTGGATGGGGCGTCGGAAGTGACTGCCTTGGGAGTACCGTCAGACGGCGCCGTACCTAGGGGAGTTTCGTCGCCGAGCAACTCATCGACGGGTACGACGTCCGACGCTTCTTGCTCCGAGAGTTGGCGCAGCTCGTTCACCAGCGAGTCGCCCGCGGAGACCTCGCGAAGCGTGCGTGTGGCGTCGCCGCCGTTCTTCCGCAAGGTGTCGCCCAGGCTGAGCTCGAGCGCGTCGCACTTCTGGGACGTGAGGCAACCGCGTTCGACGAGCACGCGAGCGAACGAAGTGCGGCGGTCGAGAGACCAGGCGCGAAAGGCTGCCACCACCGCTGCACGTTTCGCCCCACCTTGCCGCACCACCCACAGGGCCAACAGTAACTCGCGCTCGCTATTCATGCCGATCGTATCGGGCTGGAGATTGAAAGTCCTTTTCCGTCAAAGTATCGTGAGGTGGCGATGCGCGAAAGGAGACCACGATGGCCCTCTTTGGAAAAGACTGGAACGTATTGACGCTTACGTTCGAACGCGCCGATCTGCTGCGCGTGAATGGCAACCGTACGAAAGGCCTCGACGCCAACAAGATCCGCGACAACGCCATGCGTCATGCGCGCTCGGTCTATTGGGCCGTCTTTGATCAACGGGGCAAAGTGCTCAAAAGCGAAGCAGGGCCCGGCATAGACTTGATATCCAAGTCCGCCGCCGAACGGCTCAAGCAGGACTGGGTCAAGCACGAGTCGGTGCAAGCCGTACTCGAGATGTTGCAGAAGGGCGAGGTCAAGGCCGCCCGTATCTACCCTGCCAGCGATTTCGCGGCGCCGGCCGCGGCCCCACCGACCAAGGCCGATCGCACCTACAAACTCGTGGTCGATGCCGGCGAGGGGGACGAGTTCGAATCGACGTTAAAGCTCATCCAGTCGATCGAAGGCCTGTTCGGCACGCTCATCTCACCCGATGGAGACGAAGTGCCGATCCGCGATGCGCAGCTCACGGCCGGGCAGATTTCGTTCGAATTCACGCTCGGTTCCGGCGAAGAAGCGGTTTCGCTCCGCTTCCGGGGCCTGGTGCGGCGAGACGTGGTCAAGGGGAGCTTCGTTTAGGCGCCGTCTCAGATTCTGTTTTCCCCTGCACGATGGCTTGGGCGGCGATGGTGCCGATCTGCCCGGCCAGGCGGTTGACGGACCCCTTGCCGCCGGGATGCAGACGATTGCTGAGAAAGATCACGGTCAGTTCGAGCACCGGATCGATCCACAGCGACGTCCCCGTGAAGCCGCCATGCCCGCAAGCTCGCTCCGAGAATCCTTCGCCCCGGTTTGACGAATAGCCGGTGCGCACATCCCAGCCCAGCGCGCGCAGGCCGCCGGGCGTCGGCTGCGGTCGTGTCATCTCGGCCACCGTTTCGGGCCGCAGCACGCGCTCACCCGACCAGCTTCCCTGGTTCAGGAGCATCTGGGCGTAGACGGCCAGATCCTCGGCCGTCGAAAACATGCCAGCGTGGCCGGCGACGCCACCTAACGCGTAAGCACGCGGATCGTGTACTTCGCCTTGCATCCATCGCCCGTCACGCCTTTCGGTAGGCGCGGCGCGAAGGCGAAGCGGTTCGTCCGGCAGAAAACGTGTGTCGGCCAGACCGAGCGGATGGAAGATGTGTTTGGAGGCAAATTGGTCGAGCCCTTCGCCGGCGAGGCGCTCCACGAGTTCGCCGAGCACCATGAAACCGACGTCGGAATAGATGAATGATTGCCCTGGAGGCGACCGCGGCGTGATGGCAAGCAACCGTTCGATCGCAAGTGTGCGGCCGTCGGCGAAGTCGGCCAGATCGTTGTCGGCGATCAGCCCGCCCTGGTGTGTGAGAAGCTGCCGGACGGTGATCGCCTCTTTGCCCTGCGCAGCAAACTCCGGTAAGTGCTTGGCGACTGGGTCGTCGAGGTCCAGTCGGCCTTTCTCGGCGAGCAACATTACACTGGTCGCCGTGGCGATCGGCTTGGTGAGCGAGGCCAGGTCGAAGACGGTCTCGACCGTCATCGGAGTGGCAACCGGTTCGAGAGCGCGATTTCCGTAAGCCTCGAGAACCACGACTTTGCCGCGGCGGGCGATGAGCACGACACAGCCCGGCATTTGCCGGGCGGCAAGAGCCTCACCCACGGCGTCGTTGATCGCCGCCAGGCGCTCCGCTTGCATGTCGACCGCGGCCGGCTCGGCTCGCGGCAGTTTTGCGCCGGCCGACGCGGCGAGTTGCCCCGTAATCAGGTATCCAAAAGCCGTCAGTACGACCACCGCGGCCGGTCGCGTAGTCAGTCGGTTCGGCGGGTGGGGCGGTAGCCTGCTCATGACCGTCCGTATCAGCGGGGCCGACGACGCCAACGTCGCCCGGTTCGTTTCTTCGTCACCCGGCCGCCGCGATGTGACTTGACGCGAGGCGACGAGGCTGGCCGGGCGGTCGGAGTCTGGTTGACCTCGACGACGGGACGGTGCCGCCGGCAATGGTCGAGAGCAGAGCGCATCTCATCGACCAGCGACTCGGCCGTCTCGAGGAGTTCGAGCGATTCGGCGCGCAGGGCGTCAAACCGTGACCAGGCATCGGGTTCCATCGGTTCGGGCAGCATGGCCCAATTGTATCCGGAACGCACCCTACAAACGATACGATCGCCGGTGCAGTGTCAACCTGAACGCCTCGAATCGCTTTTTTTCTTGCCCGTCTTGCAATCGGTGCATTTAATGGTTTTTTGGGGATCACGTCTTGTTAACCGGGAGCAAGAAGGCCATGTTGCGCCGAGTTTTCGCGCGTCTGCGCCGGCAAAACGGCAAACACCTAGTCCGTCGCGGTAGCCGGGTGGCGCGTGTCGGAGGGGGATCTTGGCGCGCGCCGCGTGCCGAACAACTCGAAATGCGCTGGTTTCTCACCAGCAATCCGATCGTGACGGTCGACACCAACTTCGGCAACTTCCAGCTCGAATTGTTCCCCGCCGATGCCCCACAGACGGTGGCGAACTTTCTCAGCTACGTCGACAGCGGCAAATACACCGACGCGGTCTTCAGCCGTTCGGTGGCCAACTTCGTGGTCCAGGCCGGCGGCATCACCTCGACCAGCGCCACCTATACGAGCAATTCACAGTTCGTACCCGTGGCGCAAAATGCCGCCATTCCGTTGGAATACAAATTGCCCAACACGGCGGGCACGATCGCGATGGCGCGGAGTAGCAGCCCCAACAGTGCCACCGACGAATGGTTCATCAATACCGTCGACAATTCGACAAACCTCGGTCCGGGCGGTGTCGACGCGAACGGTTACGCCGTCTTCGGCCAGGTCATCGGCAACGGCATGCAGGTGATCGACACGATCGCCGCATTGTCCACGAAGAACGAAGGCTCCGTGCAGACCAGCACCAGCAGCAGCACCGACCTAAGCAATCTGCCGCTGGGACCGAACAACAAGTTGGTGCAGATCACTTCGATGACCGTCGACAGTGTGGACGGCAACGTCTACAACGACGCCAACGGCAACGGCCAGGCCGATACGGGCGAGGTCGGCGTGGCCGGCCGAACCGTGTTCGTCGACGTGGACGGCACCGGCAAGCCCGACAGCAACAACCCGTCGGTGGTCACCGACGCGGAAGGCAACTATTCGATCACCGGCGTGAAGGCCGGAAGTTTTGTCGTGCGCGAAGTCTTACCCAGCGGTGTCGGACTGACGACGCCGCTACAGACCGTGACATTTGCCGCCAATCAGACCTCGCTCGTCTTCTTCGGCGAGGGGCCTGCTATCACCGGCACGGTATTTAGCGACTTGAACGACAACGGGAAACTCGACACGGGTGAAACGGGCGTCGCGGGCCGTACCGTATTCCTAAACAACGACGGCACCGGCAAGCCCGACAGCAGCAACCCGTCGACGACGACCGACGCGAACGGCCATTTCTCCTTCTCGGGACTCGCATCGGGCACTTATAAGGTCGCGGAAGTGCAGCCGACAAACGTCAATTTGTCGACGAACACGCAAGCGATCGTCGTGACCGCCAACGCTCCCGCGGTGACGGCCAACATCGGCGAGTTGCCGTCGATCGTCGGCACCGTTTTCAACGATTTGAACGACAACGGTAAGCTCGACTCCGGTGAACCGGGGTTGCCTGGGGTCACCGTCTTCGTGAACGAGGACGGCACGGGCAAGCCCGACAGCAGCAACCCGTCGACGACGACCGACGCGAACGGACGATTCATATTCAGCGGGCTGAGTGCCGGGTCCTATACCGTCGAAGAGGTGATCCCGACCGACCATGGTGTGACGCTGACGACGCCGTTTGCGGCCGTCACCGTCGGCTCGTCTCAGTTGCCGACCGTCAACATCGGCAACGCGCTCACGAGCACCATCGTTCCGCTGCCCGTGGGGTCTAACCCGCCGACACCCTCCAGCAACGGCAACACGTCGTACATCGATAACCTCTACTACACGGTACTGGGTCGGCAGGTCGATCAAGCCACTCTGTCGTACTGGCAACAGCAACTCTCCGGCGGAATCACACGCGACTCGGTAGCGCAGGCCGTTTGGAACTCGACCGAGCATCGTACCGACCAGGTCGACCAGTTCTATCACACGTTCTTGGGCCGCGCTCCCGAGGCCGCGGGAGAGAGCTATTGGGTCAATACGTATAATTCCTGGGGTAACGAGAAGACCCTCGTGCTGAATTTTGTGACCGTGCCGGAATACCAGCACCTGCACGTCAGCAACTCCGATTTCGTCACCGCACTGTACAACGATGTTGCCCAGCGGCCGGCCGATTCTTCGGGCCTCGCGTTCTGGCAGAGCGCTTTGAACGGCGGCGAGTCGCGCTTGCAGGTCGCCCAGACCTTCGTCAACGGCCAGGAAGCCAGCACGCGTGCCGTCGACTCGTTCTTTGCCGACTTCCTGCACCGCGCCGCCGACTCGACGACGCAGGGCATGATCACCAACCTCGAGCAGGGGAAGGCCTCCATCGAAGCGACCGCCGTCAGCGTCCTGGCCAGCAATGAGTACTTTAATCTCTCCGGCAAGATCTAGCGTTCTGAGCGCGACGGCGTCGGACGCCGGCCAGCATGCTGCAGGTAAGGTCGTGGCATACGCGGAGAAACCGTACCTCGACCGGGTTTAGGGAGACTTGTGGCCGGTCCTGGCCGGCCCGAGTTTTCTTGCTCGACGTGTCGGCGCGAATTAGAATAAATGCGTTCTCAGGCGATACTATCTGCGGATTTGCTCATGTCCACATCGATTGATCGGTGGATCGCGCGCGTTTCGAGTTGCGTGCTGGTGGTGCTGCTCGCATCCAACGCCGCCTGGTCTCAGACCGGCGCGTCGGCCAAGAAAGGTGCGCCGGCGGCCGCGACCGGACGCTTTCGCGCGGCGGCGCCCGGCGTCGAAACCACTATCGAGGCCGATTACGATGCGGCTGCCACGTTCAGCCGGCACGACCTGGTCGAGATCTTGGCGGCCGATCCGGAGTTCGGCGAGCGTCCGTTCTCCAAAGGCCGATCTCCGGCCAAGGACACCGTCTTCTCGCGAAACATCTGGTGCCTGGAGTTGAGCTTCAAGCCCATGCGCATGATGTGGGTGGATGTCCCGGCAACCGACGGCCGCTTCGATCGCAAGCTCATCTGGTACCTGCTTTTCCGTGTGAAGAATACGGGGAAGGAATTGGCCCGCTCCGTCACCAGCGAAGGCGAGGTCAAATCCGATCTGGTCGATTCCAAACAACCGATCATGTTCGTGCCGCGCATCTGGCTCGAAAGCTGGGACAAGGGGAAGGCCTATCCCGATCGGGTCATTCCGGTCGCCTTGCCGGAAATCGAGCGCCGGGAAGACGCGGGCCACCGTCTGCTCAATGCCAAGGAGTTGTTGCCGGAGGCTCCTTCCCGCTTGTTGAACACGGTCGAGATGGAGCGCGAAATTCCGCCGAGCCCCGCCGGTCAGGATCTGGGGATCTGGGGCGTGGCGACGTGGGAAGACATCGATCCCGCGACTGACCACTTTTCGGTCTACATACAGGGCCTGACCAACGCCTATCAATGGGAAGACGCCAAAGAGAACGGTCAGTATGTCTATAAGCAGGGAGACCCATTGGGCACGGGCAGGAAGCTCCTGCAAAAGACCTTGCGTCTCAACTTCTGGCGGCCGAGCGACAAGTTCTACGAGCACGAAAGCGAGATCCGCTACGGCTACCGCGAGCACCCGGGCATCGAGCGTTTCGACCTGAAGCCCGAAGAGCAGGTTGACTATCGGTGGCTTTATCGGTAAAAGGTTAGATTCGCTCGAAACTAACCAATTGCTCGAAAGAGTTACGGACATGGCACATAAGAAGGGACAAGGCTCCAGCCGCAACGGTCGCGATTCGAACGCCCAGCGACGGGGCGTCAAGAAATACGGCGGCGAACAGGTCTGGGCCGGGAATATCCTCGTTCGTCAGGTCGGCAACCGCTTCTTTCCCGGCAAAGGCGTGGGACAGGGGAACGACTACACGCTGTTTGCCCTCGTCGACGGCTATGTCAAGTTCGACCGCGGCGGCCGCCGCATAAGCATCATCGATTCGTTGTAGGACCGGGCTTCGTTCCCTTCCGCGCCCGGGCGCGTTTCTTGCGCCGATGACCGGCCCTTGGTCCGGTCGCACACCCCCATGTTTGTCGATCGCGTCACCATCCAGGTCCAAGGCGGCAACGGGGGCAACGGTTGCGTCAGCTTCCGCAGGGAGAAATACGTCCCGCGGGGTGGTCCCGACGGTGGTGATGGCGGCGACGGCGGAAGCGTCATCCTGCTGGCCGAAGAGGGGATCGATAGCCTGGCAGCCTTATCGCATCGGCGGCATTGGAAGGGCGGCGGCGGTGGTGGCGGACGAGGCGCCAATTGTCATGGCCGTAGCGCCGACGATCTGGTGATCCGCGTCCCCCCGGGCACGATCGTTTACGACGCCGTGGGTGGGTTCGTGCTCAAAGACCTGGTGCGCGCCGGCGACCAGGTCATCGCCGCCCGTGGTGGCTCAGGGGGCAAGGGCAACACGCATTTCAAATCGGGTACGCAACGTGCGCCACGGCAGTCGACACCCGGTGAAGCCGGCGAAGCGCGGCAGTTGATCTTGGAACTCAAGGTCATTGCCGACGTAGGGCTGATCGGCAAACCGAACGCCGGCAAGAGCACGCTCTTGAGCCGCCTTTCACGTGCCAGGCCCGAAATCGCGGCCTATCCGTTCACCACCAAGTATCCGAACCTGGGGTTGGTGCAACTCAACTTCGATCGCTCGTTCGTCCTGGCCGACATTCCCGGCCTGATCGAAGGTGCCCACGCCGGCCTGGGGCTGGGCCATGAATTCCTGCGGCACATCGAGCGGTCGGGCATACTTGTGCACCTGGTCGAGCCTGAACCCGCCGACGGCAGCGACCCGCTGACGAACTACCGCGTCATACACGACGAATTGAGGCTGTATAACCCTGTCTTGCTTGAGCGACCCGAGATCGTCGTGGTGAGCAAGGCCGAGTTACCCGAGGCCGCCGCAACGCGAGAACGACTATCGGCGGATCTCTCCCGCGAAGTATTGGCGATCTCCGCCGTCACCGGGGTGGGACTCGACAAATTACTCGCCGCGATCGCGCGCGAGTTGGACCAGTCCGTCGAGAGTCGACGGAAAACGGAGACGGCATCCGTACCTGAGGTCGCTGGCGACGCCGGGCCTGATGGCGGTTCGCAATGACCGCCGACAAGCGTGCCACGATCGCCGCGGTCGACATCGGCAACAGCCGCATCAAGGTCGGCCTGTTCGCCGCGGAGGATGTCGCAGGCACCGCGGCCAACGAATTACCCCAGCCGCTGCGAACACACAGCTTCTTGCCCGACGAAGCCGGGCTGGCCAGCCTTGGCGAATGGTTGGTCCCCCAAGCCACCGGCGACCTGTCGTGGTGGGTGGCGAGTGTGCAACGCACGTTCGCCACGCGACTGGTCGACTGGTTGCGGACCGGCTCGCCGCGGCAAACCGTCCTGCTCGTATCCGGCGATCTACCTCTCGCCGTATCTCTCGATCGGCCCGACATGGTAGGGATCGACCGACTGCTCGACGCGGTGGCCGTCAACCGACTGCGGCCGGTCGACCGGCCAGCCATCATCGTCGACCTCGGCACGGCCATCACGGTGGATCTGGTGTCGACGAATGGTGCGTTTCTGGGAGGGGCGATCATGCCCGGCATCGGCATGTCGGCCCGCGCTCTCCACGAGTTCGCCGATCTCCTTCCGTTGCTCGACATGGTCGGCCTGGCGGAACCCCCTACCGCATTAGGCACCGACACCGTGGCTGCCATGCGCGCAGGCATTTTTTGGGGTGCCGTGGGCGGAATACGCCGGTTGGTCGAAGAGCTTTCGCGATCGGTCGCCGGCGATCCGCAGGTCTTTCTCACCGGCGGCGCCGCGCCGAGCGTCGCCTCGCTCATCGCCCCAGGTACCGGTTATCACCCGCATCTGACGCTCGCCGCGATTGCTCTGGTGGCAACGCAAGGTGGCGGCGGAATTTGATTGACAGCGACCGCGCATCCGCTAGCATGAAGGCGTGACCGCGTTGAGTTGGGCACGTCAGGGTCAATAACGACTTCGGCGCGCGCGACGAACAAATCGGCCGAATTCACTCACTTCATTTCGGCTTGGTCTCGGCCGGTTGGTCCGCCACGTGGCGATAAGCGCTGTTGGCCGCGGTGTACGGCATCAGCGGGGCTGGGGCGCAAGCTGTTTCCACGTTTCTTAGCCAAACCGGCGGCGCGCGCTGTTCGCCGGAGCAGCGTATTGCGGTTGTAGGGCGCCCGTCGGAGCAAATAGGCGGACCGAGATTTCGCTGAGGCGAAACGGGGCGTGCGCTTCAGCCAGCACATTGCCGAGGATGCGGCGATGAACTACAACGCTCGGGCGAAGAAACTCGCCAACTATGTCCACTCGCGACGGCTCGAGAACCACCGCGGCGTGATGCCTCTCGGCACCGCCGAGGCCTGTGTCGTCTTCGGCAACGACGACTATTCGGGCAACTCCCATACCCGCGAAATGGTGCGGCTCTTGTTCGATGCCTGCTATGAGGCCGGCGTCCCCGTGCTCGGCTTCGCCACCAACGACGGCGACAACGATAGCGGCTGTTGCTGGTCGCTGGTACTCGCGACGGACAACTCCGATTGGGTCAAAGCGCGGCTGCACGACGCCTTCTTCGAATCCCATGGGCTCTACGCCCCGCGTTCGCTCGCCTTGGCCACGGCCGAAGTCGGCCATTGGCGCACCACCTCTCACCTCGCTCCGGAGAAACCCCGATGAGCATTGCTACCTTCGAGACCACGCGGGCACCGTTTTCGACGCACGCACCCGACGTCGCCGAGCAGCCGTTCGAGCAGAAGTATGAATATCCGGGCATTCCGACGACGTGCGACGGCGCCGAGGCCGTGGTGCATGTCGAGATCAACATCTCGCAGGGCTCGGGCGCGTATCCGATCACCAGTTCGACGACGATGGGCGGCGGCTTCAACGCGGCCGTGATGAACGGCCGCCCCAACTTGTGGGGCGATCAGCTCGTGTTCTTCGAGCCCGAGAGCGAACACTCGGCGGCCACCTTCTGCGAAGGTTTCGCCCTGGCGGGCGGTCGCGTGACGAATTTTACTTCGGGCCAGGGGCTGGTGCTCATGAAGGAGGTCCTCTACACGATCGCCGGCAAGCGGCTGCCGGTCGTCATGAACATCGGTGCCCGCGCGCTAACCAGCCATTCGCTCAACGTGCATGCTGGCCACGACGACCTGATGAGCGTGGCCGATTGCGGCTGGGGTATGCTTTTCGGCCGAAACGCGCAGGAAGCCGGCGATCTCTGCCTCATCGCCCGCCGCGCGGCAGAGGCCAGCAAGACTCCCTTCTTCAACGTGCAGGACGGTTTCTTGACCACGCACACGGTCGAGACAGTCCGGCTGCCCGAGCCCGAGTTCATGCGCGAGTACGTCGGTTGTCCGGGCGAAAAGCTCATGAACTTGATGGATCCCGATAACCCTTTGATGTCGGGTACGGTGCAGAACCAGGACTCGTACATGAAGGGGAAGATCGCGCAACGTTGGTACTACGACCGCGTCGAGCCGGCCCTGGTCGAAGCATTCGCCGAATTCCGTCGCCAGACCGGGCGTGTCTACGATTTCCTCCTGCCCTATCGCTGTGAAGACGCCGAATACATCCTCGTGGGCATCGGCTCTTATATGGAGACCGCGCAGGCCACGGTAGACTATTTGCGCGACAAGAAGGGGATCCGCGCCGGGTGCCTCACGGTCGTGTGCTTTCGCCCCTTTCCGGCCCGCCGAGTGGTCGAAGCGCTCAAGCATTGTCGGGCATTCTCGGTCATCGAACGGATGGACGATCCGCTCTCGACGACCGGCAATCATCTGACGCGCGAAATCAAGGCGGCCTTCTGCGACGCCGCCAGCGGCCAGCCGGGCCACGACCGCATCGACCGCGTACCGCGCATCTACGACGGCGCCGCCGGGCTCGGCAGCCGCGATGTGCGACCGGGCGACGTGATCGCCATCTTCGACAACATGATTCACGAGGGGCAGGAATACTTCTGCGTCGGGGTTAACCATCCGTTGGCGCTGAAGATGACCGAGGATCCCGATCTGCGGCCGCATGGCGGATTTTCCATGCGCGGGCATTCCGTTGGCGGTTTCGGCTCCGTCACGACGAACAAGGTGATCGCCACGATCGCCGGCGGAGTGTTCGGCAAGGATGTGCAGGCCTATCCCAAGTACGGGTCGGAGAAGAAGGGCCTGCCGACGACCTATTATCTCACCATCGCCGACCAGCACATCCAGATGCACAGCGAGTTGGAACACGTCGATCTCGTCGTGTTGAACGACACGAACGCCATGCAGAGCGGCAACCCGCTCGAAGGAATGGTCGCCGGCGGCGCCATTTTCATGCAATCGACGCAGAAGGAACCGACCGACGTCTGGCGACGCATTCCCGCCTGGCATCAGCGCTCGATTCGGGAAAAAAGAATCCGCGTCTATTACGCCGACATGGTGCAGATCGCCCGCGAAGTGGCCAGCGAAGCCGACCTCGAGATGCGCATGCAAGGCATCGTGCTGCTCGGCGCGTTCCTGAAACTCACGCCCTACGCGGAGCAAAGCGGAATGACCGACGACCAGGTTTACGCCGGTGTCGAGAAAGCATTGCGGAAATACTTCGGCAAGCGCGGCGAACACGTCGTGCAAGACAACCTCACTTGCGTCAAACGCGGCTATCAGGAGATGCGTGAGATACCGAGAGAAGTGATCGCAACGGTGTAGGTAGAAAGGATTGCAGACGGCCCCCTCTCCCTCCGGGAGAGGGCTGGGGTGAGGGCGGCCAAATCTCTGAATTGTTTTCCTATCCCAAACAAACAATGCCCAAGCCTCCAAACAACCCCAGCATGACCGCCCGAGCACGTCGTTTACGCTCAGACACGACCGGACCAGAACGTGCTCTCTGGAAGCTGCTTCGCTCTCGGCAGCTTGCCGGCCTGAAGTTCCGCCACCAACATCCGATCGGACCCTACATACTCGACTTCTACTGCGTCTCCGCGTCCTTAGCAATCGAACTCGACGGCCTGAGTCACGACGCCACCACAGAAGCCGATTCCGTACGCACAGCGCATCTACAACAGCTCGGCGTCCGCGTATTACGTATCCTGAATGATGATGTGATTAACGATCCCGACGCGGTATTGGAGAAGATTGCAGAAGAAGCACGAAACGGGGCTTCTGCCCCTTCTCCCTCTCCCTCCGGGAGAGGGCCGGGGTGAGGGCGGCGGAATCTCTGAACCGTTTTCAATCCCGAATAAAAACAATCCGCAAGCGTCCGGAGTTCCCTTCAGACCCAGCACGATGATAAACCCAACGATCTGCCAACCGCCCTCACCCTAACCCTCTCCCGAAGGGAGAGGGAATTTTTGCTACCACGAGAAACGCTCCAACCCCGGAAAGATACGCAATGGCCACCGACGTCACCCCTTCGATGAACGAAGCTTCGGCGCGCGACCCGTTCAACAACAGCTCGTATGGCACGCTGGTCGACAGCGATTATCGTCAGGTCAAGCTTCCGATACTCGACGTACACGATTTCAACGACCGCATCATCCGCTCGTATGAAGAAGGATGCGCCGAGAAAGGCCTGCCCGCCGACCTAAGCTTCGCGCGCTCGCTCGTTCCGGCCGGAACGGCGACGCTGCGCGATTTCAGTTACATCGCGCCCGATATCCCGGAATACATTCCCTCGAACTGCACCGGCTGCATGGACTGCGTCACGCTCTGTCCGGATACGGCGATCCTCGGCAAGGTGCTGAGCGAGAGCCACCTCGAACGACTGCTGGAAGAAATACCCGACGAGGCGGATCGGGCCATGTATCGGCAGCAGTGGTCGAAAACCCGCAAGTATTACGAGGGACCGAAGAAGAACGGCGACGACGGCGGCATGTTCCAGATCATCATCGACCCCAGCAAGTGCAAGGGGTGCGCCGAATGCGTCACCGTGTGCGATGACTTGGCGTTGAAGATGATTCCGAAGTCGGACGACGTCATGACGTCGATCCGCAAGAGCCATCGGTTCTTCAAGCGGTTCGGACCGTCCGACGATCGATACGTCAACGACAATTTGCTCGTCGACATGATGCTTCGAGAGCAGGCGCATGTTTACACCGGCGGCGCCGGCAGTTGTGCCGGCTGCGGCGAGGGAACGGCCCTGCGGATGATGTGTTCCGCCACGGGCGCCAAATACGGCGACCGGTGGGGCATCATCGCCGCGACCGGCTGCAATACGGTCTATACCTCGACCTATCCCTACAACCCCTATCTGGTGCCATGGTCGAACTCACTGTTCGAAAACGCTCCCGCCTTCGCCATGGGCGTGCGCATGCGCTGGGACCAGATGGGCTGGCAAGACCGGCCGCTGTGGTGCCTGGGCGGCGACGGGGCCATGTTCGACATCGGATTCCAGTCGCTGTCACGCATCCTGGCTTCGGGCGCGAATATCAAGTTCTTCGTGCTCGATACGCAGGTCTATTCCAACACGGGAGGACAGGCTTCGACCTCCAGCTACACCGGGCAGAATACGAAGATGAGCGTGCACGGCAAGGCGATCGGCGGCAAGCAGGAACGGCGCAAGGAGATCGCCCAGATCGCCATGATGCACCCCCGCACGTTCGTGGCCCAGACGACCTGTGCCCACGTCAACCACTTCTATCGTGCCGTGATCGACGCCTTGGAGTTCGACGGCCCGGCCCTGGTCTGCTGTTATACCACGTGCCAGCCCGAACATGGTGTGGCCGACAACATGGCCACCGATCAGGCTCGCCTGGCCGTCGATACGCGAGCGTTTCCGTTGTTGTGTTACGACCCTCGCAAAGGAGACACCATCAAGTCGCGTCTCTCGCTGCAAGGCAACCCCGCCGTGAACGACGACTGGTGGATCAATCCCAAGACGGGCCAGCAGGTCGACTTCATCGACTTTGCGCGCAGCGAAGGGCGGTTCGCCAAACACTTCGATCGGGACGGAAAACCGAGCACGACGCTGCTCGCCGCCAAGCAAGATCGTCTGGAGAACTGGCACGTCCTCCAGGAACTGGCCGGAATATTCGACAAGAAGAAACCGGCCGCCGCCAAGGTGCTCCTCTCCGAGAAACCGGCCCGGCCGCAAATGTCCCAACCGGCCTCCCAGAGTGGCGGCGGCCTATCCGTCGAATTCCGTTCGGGCATGCGCGTCAAGTATCACGACGGGGACCATTGGATCGCCGGCGTAGTGCGGTCGACCGAACCGGCGGTGCTCGCCTTGGAGGACCAGACCGAGATCCACACCACTCGCCAAGTGCTGGCCGACGGGGTGCGCGACGGGCTGATCGCGGTCGAGGGTTCGTAGGGACTCGGTCGTAGGGTAAGGTGCTTACCGGCTCCCGGACGGGTGCCGACGCATTAGAGCAACCGACAAAACCGGATTTAGCTTCACAAGAATCGGCGTTTCACGGCCGATTCTTGCGCCCAAGGCGCTCGGACTTTCGGGTTCTGTCAGCCGCTCTTAGCCCAAGTTAGAGAGTTTTGACGTTCGCGAAAGGACTTAGGTGCGATTTGGGGGTGTTTATTTCACTACATTTGGATGCCGTCGAGCCGGCGGAGCCGGCGTGGTGGCATCAGGCCGAGCCGCTGGAAAATCACGGC
>DASZTS010000109.1:0-17666 GCA_035547915.1 Pirellulales bacterium
GGCCGTGATTTTCCAACGGCTCGGCCTGATGCCACCACGCCGGCTCCGCCGGCTCGACGGCATCCAAATGTAGTGAAATAAACACCCCCAAATCGCACCTAAGTCCTTTCGCGAACGTCAAAACTCTCTAACTTGGGTTAGCGGGCATACCTGCCGTCCACTCTGCACGCTTGAAGCAGGGCGTGTCTCTCCGGCGGAACTGGCAAAGCCGCATCGCGCTCCGAAAAAATCGGGGTTTCACGCCGATTTTTCGCCCACGGCTTCGCAGGCTCTCGGGTTCTGTCAGCCGTCTAAAGATCGGGCCGGCGGCGCTCCGCCTGCAAAGTCGCCCTGGCTTGCCTGTAACGCTTGTTGCGACTTGTGGATGTTTTCGGTGCAATCGCTTTGTTCCGCAAAACTCCCCGCAAGCAAATAACCGTTACAAGCCGATGAGTCCCACAGGGAGCTTCGAGACATCGGCCAGAAGAGGCACGCGACCATGAGATGGGGACGGAACTACGGCCGCCAGCGCGTCATTGTCGCGTTGCTGGTGCTATCGCTCGGCGAGTCAGGATGTCATTCGAGCAAGCTCGGTGGTCATTATTGGGCGCCGCCGCGGAGCAACTTGGAAGCCAAGGTTCCACCGCCGCCGCCCGACGTTCCCCGTGAACTGTCGAAAGTGGCCATGCCCGACTATGTGATCGAGCCGCCCGACATTCTGTTGATCGACGCCATCAAGGTGGTGCCGAAGTCGCCTTATCGGATCGAGAGTCTCGATCAGTTGGCAATTCAGGCGCCGGGCGCCTTGCTGGAGCACCCGCTTGACGGCCAGTTCGTGGTTGAGCCAGGTGGAACGATCGACTTGGGGCCGCCCTACGGCTCGGTACAAGTGGCAGGACTCGATTTGCCTGGTGCCACCCGGGCCATTGAGAAGAAGCTGCACGACTTTCTTTCCGATCCGACGACCCACATCAGTTTGGCTCAGAGCGCGGGGACGCAACAGATCTCTGGCGAGCACATGGTCGGTCCGGACGGCAAGGTCACCCTGGGAAGTTATGGCAAAGTGTTTGTTACCGGGCTTACGCAACAGCAAGCCAAACAAGCGATCGAGACGCACTTGGCCCAGTTTTTGGAAAACCCGCGGGTGGCGGTCGACATCTATGCTTACAACAGCAAGTTTTATTACGTGATCACCGACGGCGCCGGTTTAGGCGACGCCGTGGTTAAATTTCCCATCACGGGCAACGAAACGGTACTCGATGCCCTGGCCGAGGTGAACGGCATGCAGGAAGTGTCGTCGAAGCGCATCTGGATTGCGCGTCCGACACCCTACGGAACAGGCTGCGACGAGATTCTTGCGGTTGACTGGCACGGCATCAGCCAACGGGCCGAAACCGCCACCAACTACCAGCTCCTGCCGGGCGACCGCTTGTTCATCGCCCACGACCCGCTCGTGGCAACCAACAATGCCATCAGCAAGTTTGTCAATCCGTTTCAACGGTTCTTCGGCGGCATGCTGATGGGCACGTACAGTATCCGAGCCATCAAGTTCTTTAGCAGCAACACGGGTGGATTCGGTGGCGGTGTTTAGTCTGAATTCCGGCGGCAATGATGTTCTAAGAGCAACCGACAAAACCGGATCTCGCTCCACAAAAATCAGCGTTCCACGGCCGATTTTTCGCCCACGGGCGCTCCGGCTTCCGGGTTTTGTCAGCCGCTCTAAAGGGCTAGGTGGCGTCGGGCTTTTTTAGGGGGAATCGCTATGCAATTCACGAAGAAGAACGCGCATCGTCTGTGTCGCTTGGCACTCTTGACGATGGCCTGCGGTTGCCACGCTGTGTCGCATCCCCCGGCAATGAAGCCCACCGGCTGCATCTGCGCGCCGCACGGGCCATGCGCTGGGTATTTTTCTACCTGCTGGCGACAGTGGCCTTCGCAATGCGCCACTTGCCCGCCTGCCATCGAAGCAAATGAAGAGGGTTTGCCGCCTAACGCGGAAACCATCTTGCCGCCTGCTGCGGTTCCCGGCGATGTGCATTACGATTCGGCGAGCGCTTCGACGAAAGACCGGCCCATGAAGCCGGCTTCGTTGCAAAGGGGCGGAAAGGCAAAGTCAAAAGGGAGTCACCAGGCGAAGCAACCGTCGGATCGCCAATCGCAGCCGACTGCCACCCGCAGCCGCAAACGATCGGTGGCTCGCAATTCTCCGCGCTCCGAAGACCGTTCGGTCGTGACCCGCGCAGACGTTCCGTGATATCAATCGCCGCCGGTTGATACCGACGCTTCGAAGCCCGTGCTTCTGTGTCGCTACCGCTTCCGTTTGACATCCTCCACCCATGACCTACTCTTTCCCATCGGGCAGGTTAGCTGGGACAGATTATCGGGCCGCCCCTGGTCGCTCGTGGGGCGGCCTTTTTCGTGCGCACTGCCGGCCTTGCGCCGCCGCTCTGGCGACTCCCGCGAGATTCCATTCTCGGCGCCTGCTTGATTCAGGGCCGCGTTGCCCTCTATAGCAGTTGGCAGAACCTGGATGCCGGACGACCGCAGGCAAGAAATCGGCCGTGAAACGGCCGATTTCTGGGAGCTCGATCCGGTTTTTTCGGTTGCTCTTAAACGGTCAGCAAACCATAGACGGGCACGCACGTTCGCGACACCGCCCCACCACTGCGGCCACATTGACCGGATACCCTAAACTGGCTATCATCAACGGCTTTCCGCCTTGAGCGGCCCAAGGCGAGGGCGTGTGTTCCGCGCTTCTGCTCTGGCCGATTCGTCCCTTGAACGCCGGACGTCCGCCTCCTCCCTGCGTGTGAGGTTGTGGAACAGGGCCGGTGTGCCTAATTACGTGCAGCACTCCCGCGAACGGCGTGCTGACAAGAAAGGAGATTGCGTGGCAACGGTTCTCGTTAAGCAGTTGATCGAAGCGGGCGTCCATTTCGGACACCGCGCCAGCCGTTGGAATCCCAAGATGCGGCCCTATATCTATGGCCGCCGTAACCTGATTCACATCATCGACGTGCGCGAGACCGTGCGGGGCCTGATCCGCGCCCGCAAATATCTCACGCAGGTCGCCGCCGGCGGCAGCCTGGTGCTCTTCGTCGGCACCAAGCGGCAGGCGGCTGAGACGGTCGAGCGCGAATCGACCCGTTGCGGAATGCCCTTCGTCAGCGACCGCTGGTTGGGTGGCACACTCACCAATTTCCGCACCATTCGCAGCCGGTTGACCCGCTTGGAAGAACTCGAACGCCTGCGGAGCGGCGAAGAGTTGCAAACCTACTCCAAGAAGATGCAGTCGGCGCTCAATCGCGAATATCGCAAGATGTTTCGCAACCTGAACGGTATGCGGACGATGAACCGGCTGCCCGAGTGCATGGTCGTGATCGACCCGCGCAAGGAACACAACGCCATCGACGAGGCGCGCAAGCTGGGTATCACCACGGTCGCCCTGATCGACACCGATTGCGACCCGGATCTGGTCGATCTGCCCATCCCGGGCAACGACGACAGCATCCGCTCCATCGAGATCGTGTTGCAGCAATTGGCCAACGCGGTGCTCGAGGGGAAGGCGAACGCGGCGGCGAATGTCGGTGTCGCTCCGGAAGGCGCGCCGGCGGCCTACACCATGCCGGCCGACGAAGATAAAGACGCCGAATAGGAAGGGAGAGAAACCATGCCAGAAGTTACCGCCACCATGGTCAAGGCGTTGCGCGAGCGCACCGGCCTGCCGATGATGGACTGCAAGAAGGCGCTCCAGGAGACGAACGGCGACGAAGAGAAGGCCCTCGAGTACATCCGCAAGCAGGGCATCAAGACGAAGGAGACGCGCATCGGCCGCGAGACATCGGCCGGCCGTATCGCCGTCTATACCGACTTCGCCAAGGGCGTGGGAGCCATGGTCGAACTCCAGTGCGAAAGTGCGCCGGTCGCCGGCGGCAAGGAGTTCGCACAATTCGCGAACGATCTGGCCAAACAACTGGCCACCGGCCCCGGTGCCGCCAGCGGCGACGAGTTGCTGAAGCAGCCGGCGCCCGGCAAGACCGGGACCTTCGGCGATGCGCTGGACGACATGTACAACCGCATCCGCGAGGTGTTCAAAATCGGTCGCGTGGCCCGCATCGACGGCCCTTGTGGCGCGTATGCCCATCACGACGGTTCGGCCGGTGCCCTGGTCGAAGTCAGGGGTGGATCGCCCGAAGTGGCCAAAGACATCGCCATGCACGTCGTCGCCTTCAAGCCGGCTGCCGTCTCGAAGGAGGATCTCGATCCGGCCGCGGTGGAGAAGGAACGCGAGATTCTGACCGAGGCCGCGCGCAAGGAAGGCAAGCCCGAGAACATCATCGGCAAGATGATCGAAGGCCGGTTGAAGAACTTCTTTGCCGAAAGGGTCCTGCTGGAGCAGCCCTTCGTCAAAGACGACAAGCGCGCGGTGGGCAAGGTGGCCGAAGAGGCCAAGATGAAGGTCGTACGGTTCGTGCGCTGGGAACTCGGCAAGGAATGAGGAATGCTCGACCAGCCCACAGATCGTAAGCGGCGCGTCGTCCTGAAGCTGTCAGGTGAGAGCTTCGCTCGCGCGGGCGAGCGCGGCATCAGCATGCAGGAGGTGATCCACATCGCCCGGCAGACCTCGCAAGCGGCCAGGAACGGTGCGCAGATCGCCATCGTGATCGGCGGGGGCAATATCTTGCGCGGCGCGCAGTTCACCTCGGCGAGCACGAGCATACAGGAGGCGACGGCCCACTACATGGGAATGCTCGCCACCGTCATCAACGGCTTGGCCCTGCAAGACGCCCTCGAATCGCTCGGCTGCGAGACCCGGCTTTCGACCGCCATCCGCATGGACGGCGTGGCCGAGCCCTACATCCGCCGCCGCGCTCGCAGGCATCTGGAAAAGGGACGCATCGTTATCCTGGCCTGCGGTACCGGCAGTCCGTTCGTCACCACCGACACGGCCGCCGCGCAGCGGGCCTTGGAACTCGACGCCGACATCCTGCTCAAGGCGACGCGGGTCGACGGCGTGTACAGCGACGACCCGGAAAAGAATCCGCACGCGGTGTTGTACAGCGATTTGAGCTATGCCCAGGTTCGCGAGCAGAATCTGCGGGTCATGGATCCCACGGCCATCGCCCAATGCATGGAGCACAACATGCCGATCCTGGTGTTCAACTTCAAGAAGGAAGGGAACATCGAGCGGGCCGTGGCCGGCGAGAAGGTGGGCACCTGGATCGGGGCTTCCAAGGCCGACAATAACCGACAGAAGGCAGAAGTATGAGCGCGGAAGAGATTCTCCTCGACGTCGAAGAGCGGATGGAAAAGGCCGTCGAGATGCTCAAGCACCAGCTAGCCGGCATCCGCACGGGCCGCGCGAACCCGGGCCTCGTCGATTCGCTCCGGGTGGAAGCTTACGGCTCTCCCACGCCGATCAAACAACTCGCGTCGGTCGGTGCCCCCGAACCGACACAGATCGTGATCCGACCGTTCGACCCGGGCACGTTGAAAGACATCGAGAAGGCGATCCTGGCCAGCGGACTCGGCCTGACGCCGATGAACGATGGCAAGCTGATCCGCCTCAACATCCCGCCGTTGTCGACGGAAACTCGCCGCAAGTACACGGGACGCATCAAGGAACTGGCCGAAGATGCGAAGGTTTCCATCCGCAACGTGCGCCGCGACGGAAACAAGCTGGCCGATCAGGGCGAAAAGGACAAAGTCCTTTCCGAAGACGACTGCGAGAAGCTCAAGGAAGAGATTCAGGAGTTGACCAAGAAGTTCGAGAACCGCGCGAGCGAATTGGCCAAGGTCAAAGAGCAAGAGGTCATGGAGGATTAGCGGAAGGGCCGAGGTCGCCGCGTCGCGGCAACTCTTCGCACCTCGCTCCGCCCGTCGGTAAGCGTATGCCCCGGTTCATCGATTCGCCGCGCCCGCTCATCTTGGCACACCGCGGCGACAGCCGTGTGGCGCCGGAGAACACCCTGCCCGCCTTCTCATCGGCGTTGGAGCTCGGCGTCGATCTGGTCGAACTCGATTATCGCCACTCCGCCGACGGCGTGCCGGTGGTCTTCCACGACGCCGAGCTGGACCGATGTAGCGATGCCTGCATGCTGTGGGGCGGTGAACGCATCGTGTTTACCAGCCGCACCTGGTCCGAACTTTGCCGGCTCGACGCCGGCCGTTGGTACGGCGAGCGTTTTGCCGGCACGCGGTTGACCACGCTCGAAGACGCCCTCAGGCTGATCTGTCCGCGGGCCGGCTGCATGATCGAACGCAAAGGGGGCGACGCCGAGACGCTGGTAGCACTCATCCGGCGGCTGGGTTATGTCGATCGGTGTGTCGTCACGGCGTTCGACTGGGAGTTTCTCGCACGCTGCCGTGGGCTCTCGTCCGAACTGTTGTTGGGCGCTTTGGGAACCGAACCGCTCGGTGCGGAACATTTGGCCGCGGCCAAAGAATTCGGTGCTCGCGTCATCGGCTGGGACGATGGTTTCGTCACGCGCGAACACATCGACCTGGTTCATGCGCATGGCCTGAAGGCCTGGGTTTGGACCGTTGACGAACCGACCCGGGCCGCCGAGTTGGCGAAGTGGGGTGTCGACGGGATCATCAGCAATGTGCCTGGCCGGATGCAAACCGTCATGGCCGATCTCACCCCTTGACCAAGCCGACTCCAAATCATTAACTGTTTGGCGAGCGAAGAAGCGTCGTTCGCAATTCATTCACATCGCTGGGCCATTTCCAAGAGAGGATTGTTTGCCGTGACGGTGACACACGCTGGATCGACGAAGAAGTATTCTGCCGGCTGGGACAACATTTTCAGCGGCACGAAGGGGAGTAAGGCGACGACGACGAAAAAGGTTGCCGCCAAGAAGAAGTCGCCGACGAAGAAGAAGAGCAAGCGCTGACTCGGGCTCGGTGCTGGTTCGGTTGGCCCGCCTTGACCCTAGGCGGCCTGGCGCCAAGCGACTTCATTCGTTTGCTCGGATGGCGGACGCACCCTGGCTTTGATCCAGGGCCAGGCCAGCAGGGCCGCCGCATTGAGCGGCCAAAGCACCAGGGGAACGGTCCCTTCCCAGGGGCCTCGCCACCAAAGGACGGCCGAAAGCACGGCGCCGGACGCGGTCAAGAAGGTCAGGGGGCGAGCCAACTCGGGCCGCTCGCGCAACAGAACGGCCAGTACGTAATAGGCCGGAGCGACGAACGGGACGAACCACCGAATCGAACAACACGGGCCCGAATAGTTGTTCGACATCGCCGCGTAGAGTAGCCACGCACCGCCGGCGAATGCCGCCGCAAAGATCAACTCGGGCAATCGGTTCGGCCGCCGGCGAACCAAGTGCGTCAGTCTTGCCAGTGCCACCAGGAAAAGGGGCAGGTTGTAGTTCAAAAAACCGTGCTTGCCGAACAGCAGTGCCGCCGTATAGAGGAAGAAGTGGCCGATGTTGCGATGCGCCCAACCGCCCGTCATGTTTTGCGAACTGAACGGCGATCCGGGCCACGACACATATTCAGGCACCGCGTTGGCCGGTCCGAAGGTGCCGCCGGTCGCATAGTTCAACCCGTGGTGGGCCGCCAGCCACGGGACGGCAGCCAGCGCAAAGCAGCCGATCGCTAGAATGCTCCGCCTGCGGAAGACGACCAGCAGGGTCGTACAGACCAGCAAGACGGGGCCGAGACCGAGATCGAGCGTGTAACCGATGGCGGCGAGCCCGCCGGCCATCGCAGCGCCTAGCAGGCGACCATGCGAGGACGAGATGGGGAGCGACTCGCCATCTTCACTGTCACAGGGTTCTTTCACTCTCGCTGTCTGTGGCACCATCCTGTCCAGCACGAGCATCAGCAGCGAGACCACAGCCAGCAGCATAATGTGGTTATTCACATGCCGCGTGTACGGCAGTGCGACCGTGGCGAGGGCGGAGCTGCCGGCCAGTAACAGGCAGATCGCAAGGGGCAGTTCCTGTCGCAGCGCCAGCCGCCAGATCGACCAAACGGTAACGACGTAAGCGATGCCGGCCGAGGCGAGCGTCATCAGGTAGCAGAACAACCGCGGATGGCCGTGCGCGGTCAGGCCCGTGGTCGATTGAAAGAGTTCATACCACGCGGCCAGCCAAAAGGCCGGCAAGGGTGACTTGTCGGAATAATACCGCCCGCCGATGAAGAGCTTGTCCTGCGTCCCCTTCGTGCGCAGAAGTTCGTTGCCCGGTGCATAGGGGTTGGGCGCGTCGGCCGTAGCCGGCGAGCGGACGAAGATCGAATCGTCGATGGCGAGCGTGTGGCGATCGACGAGCGACTCGACCGTGGCCAGACGGCTGCCGTCGTTCCAGCCGCCGGCATAGTCACGAGCACCGGCCGCCGCGATCAGCGAGGCGGCGACGATCAGGCCGATCTCGCACCAGCGGCGTCGCCGCCGTCCATCCGTGTCGGCATGTAGGAGGTGTCTTTTGGCGTCATCCATGAGCCAAGACTCGTTCGTCTATCTATCGAGGTTTGCGTTTGCTGAGGCCGGCCGCAGCCGATTTCTTGACGCCGCTCGGTTTGGCCACGACGGGCTTCGCCGGAGGAGTCTTGTGCGCTGCCTTCTCGGCCGGCTTGGCCGTAGGTTCGTCCTTCTTCGCCGCTGGCTTTTTGGCGGGGCCCGGCGGCTTGCCCTTGCCCGCTTTCCCCTCGTCGGCGGGCGGGGTGGCTTTCGACTTCGACTCCTCGGCCGACGAAGCGGCCTTGCCCGGCTTCGTCGCTTCCGCGGCGGGCTTTTCCTTCTTGTCGGTGGCGTGGTGGGCGACTTCGGTTTTCGCCGGCTTCGCTCCACGCTTCGGCAACCGGTCCTTGCATTCCGGCGCGATCTCCAGCAGCGTCTTGTGCAGGTTCGGCGAATAGGGGCTATGGACGAGATCGGCACCGAGTTGATGGGCCAGCGATCCGAACTCCACGCCCTTGTTCTTGGGGATGGCGCGCTCCAGCCCAGGCACGTTGCGCGCGGCCTTCTCCTGGGGCGTCACCAAGCCCAGCACGGCAAACACTTCCAGCAGTCCACGATCGAGCGGAATGGAGTGCCCGCCCAAGGCCGCTTGCGTCACATAGGCCACGGTGAAGGGTGTGACGCCCGGGTGTTTTTCGAGCTTCTGTTGGGCCTGGCCGAGCGGCATCTTTTTCAAGGCCTCGATGTCGAAGGAATAGCTGGCCTCGAAGATGCTTTGCAAGACGCGCTTCAGGTTTCCAGCCGCCGCCGCGGGTTCGGGCAGCATGTGCATTACCTCGGCCAATTCCTTGACCGTGCTCACGCGGACCTCGTTCCAGTCGAAGAACGTGGTCGAGACGGCCAGGTAGGCCTTGTCGGCCGGTTCGTAATGCGCGTTTTCCAAACAGCAGGCGTACAAGGCGTGCTCCAGCGCCGACCGCTCGGGAATGGGCACGGGCTTGTAGTGCTTCTTGAGCACCTTGTGCATCCGGTTGATCAATGCGGTCCGGTTCAATGTCGCCATGCCAGGTTTATTCCTCTTCGCCCAATGCGTCGTCGGTCGACCCCGCGTCTTCGAGATCGAGGCCCTCGAAATCGTGATCCTCGAAATCGGCTTCGCTGCGCGGCGCCGGCGGCAGCACGCGCTGGAGGATTTCGGCGATCTCGATCGATTTTTTGACCCCCAGATCGAGCACGAATTCAAGCCTGGGAGTGTACCGCGTATCGATGCGCTTCGCTACCTTGGATTGCAGGAAGCCGGCCGCGCTTTTCAAGCCCGCCAGGCTCAGCCGCTGCCTCGTTTCGTTGCCCATGACCGACACGTGGACTTTGGCTTGCCGCATGTCGGGTGTCATCTCGACGTATGTCACCGTCACGCCCTGAATACGCGGATCTTTCAGGTCGGTGAGGATAGCCATGCTGACCACCTCCCGAACCGCTTCCGCGGCTTTTTGAATACGACGCGATGCCATGACCACCATTGACGTTTGACTGACCGCCGCTCGACAGGACCGAAAAAGGACGCGAGCAGCAGAGTTCCGAGCGCGGCCGAATCACCTCGACCACAACCCGCGGCGAAGCTTCGGCCGGCAGTCCGCGCGCTGGCCGCTCAGGACCTCATTTCCGGCCGCTGCACACCATTCACTGCTATCGGCCTTCACAAGGTTCGCGCGAACTCTTCGACGCGGTAACACTCCAAAACATCACCTTCTTTCAAGTCGTTGAAGCCGCGCAGTTTCATGCCGCACTCCAACCCTTCGCGGACCTCGCGGGTGTCGTCCTTCTCGCGCTTCAACGACTCCAACGCGTAGTCGCCCAGTACGCGGTTTTCGCGAATCACGCGAACACGGCAGTTCCGCTCGATCGTACCCGACAGGACGCGGCAGCCGGCGATCGTTCCCAGCCGGCTGATGAGGAACGTGCGCTGCACGAGCGCACGGCCCAGGTCGACGTCCCGCTTCTCGGGTTTGAGCATCCCTTCCAGGGCTTTCCTGATATCGTCGGTCACCTGGTAGATGATGTCGTAGCGACGAACCTGCACTCCAGCCTCGTCGGCGAGCGCCCGTGCCCCCTCGTCGGGCACGACGTTGAAACCGATGATGATCGCGTCCGAGGCGTCGGCCAGGTGCACGTCGGCCTCGGTGATACCGCCCACCATCTTCTGTAGGATCTTGAGCTGCACTTCGGGATGTTGCAGCTTGCCGAACTCCTTCACGATCGCTTCGATGGAGCCCTGTGTGTCGGCCCGCAGGATGATGTTGAGCGTCTGTACTTCTTCGCCACCCAGCCGCTCGTGCAACGTTTCCAAGGTCACGTGCGCGGTCTGTCCCGAAAGGGCGACCTGCCGCGACTGGGTCGTGCGCTGTTCGGCGATATCGCGGGCGTCGCCGATGTCGTCCAGCACGTAGAAGTGTTGGCCTGCGCCGGGCGCCTCGTTCAAGCCGGTGACATTCACCGGGGTCGACGGTCCCGCTTCCGTATGCGTGCGTCGCGGATCGAGCGTGTCGTACATCGCCTTGACGCGGCCGTAAGCCGAACCGCAGAAGAGAACGTCGCCCACCTTGAGCGTCCCCTTCTGCACCAACAGCTTGGCGACCACACCGCGTTCCTCGTCCACTTCCGACTCCAAGCATGTGCCGTAGGCGTGGCGGTGCGGGTTGGCCTGATACTCGTGCAACTCGGCGATCGTGAGTAGCGTGTCGAGCAGTTCGTCGACGCCTTGGCCGGTCAGCGCGCTGCATTTGACGACTTCGGTCGTGCCGCCCCAGTCGGCCGGCAGCAACTCATTGGCGGCCAATTGCTGCATGATGCGGTCGATGTTGACGCCGTACAGGTCCATCTTGTTCAAGGCCACGACGATCGGCACATTGGCCGCGCGAGCATGGCTGATGGCTTCTTCGGTCTGCGGCATGACGCCGTCGTCGGCGGCCACCACCAGCACGGCGATGTCGGTCACGTTGGCGCCGCGGGCACGCATCTGCGTGAACGCTTCGTGACCGGGAGTGTCGACGAACGCGATGGCGCGGCCGTCGCGTTCGACGCGATAGGCACGGATGTGCTGGGTGATGCCGCCCCGTTCGCCGGCCGCCACGTTGGTGCCGATGATGCGGTCCAAGAGCGAGGTCTTGCCGTGGTCGACGTGGCCGAGGAAGGTGACGATCGGGGGCCGCGGCTCGAGCTGGTCGGGATCGTCTTGTTCGGCTTGCAGTGAAGTGATGAGTTGGTCCTCGATGTCGTAGGCTTCGCGAACTTCGACCTCGGCGCCGAACTCGACCGCCAACAGTTCGATCGTATCGGCTTCGAGCTGGGAGGTGATGTTCGACATGATCCCCAACTGCAGGAGCTTTTGCAGCACCTTCGGCACGTTGACGCCGATCGACGCCGAAAAGCTGCGCACGTTGCAGGGGAGCTGGATCACGACATGCCCCTTGCGCGGGGCGGCCGTGCTGACCCCCGATCTCTTTTGGCGAGGTTTGGGCCTGCGAAACGTCCGTTCTTCTTCGACCACACCCGTGGCGGAGACGCGCAGCGGACGGTCACCCGTCGTGCGCTTGCGGTTGCGCTGCCGCTCCTCCCGAGTACCCATCTGCGAATCTTCGCTCTTCGCGGCCACCTTGCCGCCGCCACCACCACCGCCGGCACCGACACCGCCGCCGCGGCGCGGCCGCGAACTGTCGGGCATGGCCAGCGGCCCCTTCGCGGCCGGGGCGCGTGGCTCGCCCGGTTTCTTGGCGGCCGGGGCTTGGGCGCTGTCGACCCGTTGTTCCTCGCGCTCTTTGATGCGCGCCGCCAGCGGCGCGCGGCCGCTCCGTACATCGGCCGGCAGCTTGATGACCGGCTTCTGCGGGGCGGGCTCGGCCGGTTTCTTGGGAGGCGGAGGCTGTTGCGCGGTGGGGAGCGGAGCGACGCGGATGACCGGTCCCTTGGGAGCCTCGGCGGCCGGCTTCTTCGGCGTTTCGACGACAGGCCGATCGACGCGCTCGGGCTTGGGCGGTAGGGTCGGCTTCGAAGGAATGACCGGCGGCTTACCGCTGGTGCCGCCGGGTGGAATGTACGCCTCGCGGCTCATGGGAGCAGACTCGGGCGGCGGCAACGTCGGCGCGCCGGGCTTGGCCGCGCTCGGTGCGGCGCGGGCCGGACCCTTGCTGGCACCTCCCGCGATAAAGGACCGAACCTTGGTCTCTTCGTCGTCTGTCAGGCTGGCCAGCGCAGACCCCTTGCCCGTGACGCCTGCTTTGGCGCAAAGATCAACACACTCTTTACTATCGATCCCTAGCTCTTTCGCTAACGCATAGATCCGTACGGACAAGTCTGCAATCTCCCTCGTCATTGTGTCCGGCCTGCCTTGCGGCCGGATGCTTTACTAATTCATTGTGACCATCTCCTAAAACGGCCCACAAATCCCGCTCGGGCTTTCCAGCCCGATTCTGGCATTCTCCGCATTCGACAAAACAAACAGTGATCCGCTCGCTGGGCGTGGCAACGTGGCCTAGCCGCTCCGCACCGACCCGTTCCCTCAGCCCGCAGGCTCCTCGGAATGGGCTTCTTGCGTTTCGGGCGCGGCCGACAAGCTGGCGGGCTCGACACCGTGGGCGGCTTGCTCTTGGGCCTCAAGCTCCTTGGTGGCCGCCTCGATGCGCTCTTGCTCACGCTGGCGGCGCCGCTCCTCGTTTGCCGCCGCCTCGGCTTCGGCCGCTTTGGCCTCGGCCTGGGCCACGATCTTGTCGACCTGCTCGATCGGCAGGCCGCCCATCTCCATCAGGTCATCGGGCTCGATAACCGACAGATCATCGTATGACAAAAAGCCTTCGCCTACCAGCTTTTCCGCCAGATTTTCGTCGACGCCGTCCAATGCGCTGAAACCGCCCACGGCCCGCTCGATCTGCTCGTCGAGCTCCTCGCGGGTCATGATCTCGATGTCCCAGCCGCAGAGCTTGCTCGCGAGGCGCACATTCTGGCCGCGCCGGCCGATGGCCAACGAGAGCTGGTCCTCACGCACCAGCACGATGGCGCGGCCGAGCATCGAGCAGAGGATCACCTCTTCGACCTCTGCCGGTTGGAGGGCGTTGGGGATCAACACCTGCATGTCGTCGCTCCAACGGACGATATCGATGCGTTCACCCGCCAGTTCGTCGACGATGTTCTTGATGCGGTTGCCACGCACGCCGACACAAGCACCCACGCAATCGACCCGCTGATCGGTGCTGCTGACGGCCACCTTGGTGCGGTAACCGGGCTCGCGCGCCATGGCCTTGATCTCGATGACGCCGTCGGCGATCTCGGGGATTTCCTGTTCGAAAAGACGCCCCACGAGCGCCGGACGCGTGCGACTGAGAATGACCTTCACGCGGCTGCCGGCCTTCTTCACCTCGCAGATCGTCGCGCGCACGCGCTCGTTGGCGTGGTGCGTCTCGCCGGGGATCTGCTCGCTGCGCGGCAAGATGGCCTCGCAGTTGGGCAGGGCGACCGTGGCCGCGCCTCCTTCATACCGTTGCACCACCCCGGTGATGAGCTGTCCCTTCTCCTTGTCGTATTCGTCGAAGAGTGCGTCGCGCTCCGCTTCGCGCACCTTTTGGATAATGACTTGTTTGGCGGTCTGGGCCACGATGCGTCCCAATCCCTGGATCTCTCCCGGATCGAGTGACACACCGTTGTGAGTACCGCTGATCATGCCGCCGGTGCGGTCGATGTTGACCACGACGTCCTGGTCTTCGCCGTATTGCTTCTTGGCGGCCGAGATGAGTGCCGCCTCGATCGCCTGAAAGACGATCTCCTTGTCGATGTTCTTTTCGCGGTGAATCGCGTCGACGATCCGTAGGATTTCCGTGGTATTCATGCTGTGGCTCTTTCGGCGCCCGTGGCGCGCTAGGTATCGAGTTGTCGAGTTTTTGGACGATCGGCCGTCCCGCCTGGGCGACCGAATTGCATCGATTGTCGGTTCTCTCTCCTGTGGTTTCCGGACGTTCGAAATCGGCCACGGTCGGCCACCAAAACGAAAACGGCAACCAGCCTACCCCACCCGCAGTGGTGCGACCAGATGATCATCTGGCAACACCGCCGCTTTTGAGGCGGTAACAGCCGTCTCACAATTCCCGCGTTGTTGGCCACCCTACGACCATCGCAACGAGGGAGATGCGGAAACCGCGTTACCCGACTGGTTACCTATTCCAAGCTCGGCGAACGCAGGTTTCGACCGGACTCGCCGTCGAACCAGTGCGCCCGCCGCATGTCTAACCAAGCGATAACTTGCTCTCCTGGTTTCAGCCCCGAGCTGGCCAATGCTTTACCTAATAATACCGCGCCAGGCCGTTCTGGCGATGCCCGATTTTCCGTTTGTGCGCCGTTTTTTGGCTCGAGTGAGACCAGCCAGGAGTCGCCCTGGTACTCGACAAGCGACACGACGGCGGCCACCGCGGGATAGCCGCCCTCCGGGGGCGCGTCGGCCGGCCGGCGCAGGTGCACATCTTCTGGACGAATGCCGATCAGCGCCGGCTCGCGTGAGGCCGTTCCCTGCCACCAATGTGCCGCCGTCTCGATCTCCCAGCCGACGGCCGAGAGCTGCCAGGTTTCGCTCCGGCACGGCTGGGAGGGGGGCGAACGATCGGTCCACACACCCTCGAAAAAGTTCATCGGAGCCGTACCGATAAAGCCCGCGACGAAGCGGTTGGCCGGGCGATGGTAGATGGTCTGGGGGGGGCCGACCTGTTCGATTCGGCCACGGTTCAGCACCGCGATCCGGTCGCCCAGGGCGAGCGCCTCGGTCTGATCGTGGGTGACGTAGATCATCGTCGCGCCCAGCCGCATATGGATCTGTTTCAACCGCCGCCGCATTTCGACGCGCAACTGGGCGTCGAGGTTCGACAACGGCTCGTCGAACAGGAATAGGGCCGGCCGGCGTACGATCGCCCGGCCCAACGCCACCCGTTGTTGTTCGCCACCCGATAGGCCGCTGGCGGGCCGGCCGAGGAGAGGCTCGATATCGAGGATGCGGGCCGCTTCGGCCACCCGGGCGTGCAGATCGCTGCCGTTATCGGCGACGCTCTTTCGAAGCACGTGACGCGTCAACCATCGCCGCCACCCTCGCCCTTCGCGCAGCTCCAGCCCAAAGGCCAGGTTCTTGTAGACGGTCCAATGCGGATAGATGGCATGGTTCTGGAACACCATGGCCACTTCGCGGTGTCGGGCGGCTAGGCCGTTGACCGTCCGCCCACCGATCTGGATGGAGCCGGACGTCGGCAGCTCCAAGCCGGCGATCAATCGCAAGACCGTCGTCTTGCCCGAGCCGCTCGGACCGACCAAGACCAGCAGCTCACCGTCGGTCACATCCAGATCGATGGCATCGCAGGCTGTCTGGCCGCCGGCGTAAACCTTCGACAAACCGCAAACGGCCACGCGCGGCACAAACACAACCTGCAAGTATGAAACGACTTAACCCATCGAATGCTGAGAGGCTAACCGTTTCGGCAGGGGGGGTCAACCGCGCCCACCTCGACGACGTGCCGGCTGGTTCGGCGCGTTTGGCGTCGAGGGGCGCGGTTGCCTCTCTTCGGACCGGGTGAAGAGGCTGACAAGAAACCGTCTCGGTTTGCGGGAAAAACGTGATGTCGTTTCTTGCCGGCTCTTCTTCAACTTCACGGGCCGATACCGCGCGGATTCGGGTCGAGGAAATCGCGCGGTCCGCGATTGGTGTAGTACGGATACGTTATCTGGGCCGCGGGGGGGCCGCCGTAATCGACCATTTCGTTGCCGCGCCCACGCCGGTGGAACAGTCCGCAGCATTTGTGGAACGGCCCACAGGTCTTGCCGCAATCGGAGCAATGTTTGCTGTGCCACCAACCGGAGGCACGCTGAAAGATGCCGGGCTTGCAGTCGGGGCAATTTCCGTCGGGGCAGGCATGGCCGCCGGCCAGGGCGTTCGCGGCCAGGCCCGTGACAACGATCACCAGGCTGGCGATGAAGGCGCGTTTCATAGGGTCGTTTCCTTGTGACGTGGGTCGCTAGCCGTTCTTATCGTCGCGACATTCGGCGGGATTGAGGGAATCGTCAGAACGCCGACAAGCGGCACAAGCGCGGCAAGTCTTCTCGCTGGAACGAGCCGTTCAGGCAGGAAATACCGCACGTACCGCGTTGCCGCGGCGGCCCTACGCTCCCTACAACCGGGAAACTCGGTACACTGGCGGTAGTGACCGTTCGAGGCCCTCCGGAGCAGCAGCGAATGATTGCGACTGGGAAGAGGTTGCCGGCGCAGAGGTTGCCGGCTTTGTCGGTTGTACTGGCAGCCGTGCTCTTTTCGACCACCGGCAGAGTCGTCGCCGCCGACCCAGGAAATCGCATCACAATCCGACCCGATTCCCAGGCCCAAACCCAGTTGCAGACGGCCCTTATCGAGGCCCGTCCGGGCGACGTGATCGAATTGGCGGCCGGCCGCTACGACTTCTCGGCGACCATTTCGCTCGACGTTCCGGGAGTCACCCTCCGCGGCGCCGGCCCCGACGAAACGATTCTCTGTTTCAAGGACTTACTCCAGGGGACCGGCGGCGAAGGGCTGCTCGTCACGGCCGATGCGTTCACTCTGGAAGACCTGGCGGTCGAAGATGCCCGCGGCGACGCCGTCAAAGTCAGCGGCGCCGACGGGGTGACGCTGCGGCGGCTGCGCGTCGAATGGACCGCCGGGCCACAGACGACGAATGGCAGCTATGGCATCTATCCCGTGCTGTGCAGCAACGTGCTGGTCGAAGATTGTACCGTGCGCGGTTCGTCGGACGCGGGCATCTACGTGGGCCAATCGAAGAAGATCGTAGTGCGTCGCAATCGGGCCTACCAAAACGTAGCGGGCATCGAGATCGAGAACTCGCTCGATGCCGACGTCTACGAGAACGAACTGACCGACAACGCCGCCGGCTTGTTGATCTTCGCCTTGCCCGATCTGGTGGAGAAAGAATGCCGCCGCTGCCGGGCCTTCAAGAACCGCCTGATCGCCAACAACCATGAGAACTTCGCCCCGCTGGGTAACATCGTGGCCCAGGTCCCCAGCGGCACCGGTTTGATGGTGATGGCCGGTGATGAAATCGAGGTCTTCGACAACGACCTGAAAGCCAACCAGACGGTGAACCTGACCGTCATTAGCTATCTGGCCACGCGGCTGAATTTCACCGACAAGCAATACGACCCATACTGTGAGAAAATCTGGATCCACGGCAACCGCTTCGCGGAGGGCGGCGACAAACCATCCGGCGAGTTG
>DASZTS010000110.1:0-147958 GCA_035547915.1 Pirellulales bacterium
TGAAAATCGAACGAGACTTCGCTACACTCTGTTGCCACGAGGCCGCCTCCATGCAAATGGCCAAAGTTGTTTGTGCAAGACCAACTTATGCCAGATGGAGCGGCCTTTTTCTATGGGGGCGGTGAGAAATGCGGGCTAGCACTTCCCAGCCCACCTAACTTCCGGTGGAAGCGCCAAAAACTACGCTAACTCTCCGATTGACACGCGCCGGGCGACCTGCTCCGCGCGCAATTCCCCTTATGCACCCCCTGCACTTCTAAGGCGGCAATCCGCCTTGGCCCAATCGGCAAGATCTGCTAATTTGCCGCCGCGAATGCCCTATCTTACGCCGACCAGGCGCCGGTGCGCCGCTGTGGATAAACCAGGGATGAACAACTTCGGCAGGACGCTGCGCATGGCGCTGCGATATCCCTTCACGCTGGGGGCGTCCGTGCTCTGCGCGCTAGCCGTCGCCGTGCTGTGGGGTGGCAACATCAGCACCGTCTATCCGCTGGTCGACCTGACCACCAAGGGTCGGTCGTTGCAGCACTGGGCGGCCGACGCGATCAAACAGTCGGAGAAGGAAGCCGCGGAACTCCATACGGAAGCCCACACGATCGACCAGGCGCTGGCCACCGCGGCCCCGGCGGAGCGCGCCGGCCTGACGGTCAAGCGGCAACGCCTCGAAGACGAGGCGGCGCTGGCGGAGCGCGACGCTGGGCGATATCGCTGGCTGGCCCAGCATATCATCAATCCGTTCTTCCCCGCCGATCCTTTCATGACGCTCGTTTTCGTCGTGGGGGCGCTGTTGGCAGGCACGATCGTGAAGAGCCTGTTTTTCATCGTGCAGCAGGTGTTGGTGGCGCGGCTCGCGCAGCGGGTGACCTTCAATCTGCGCAAAGAGTTCTATCGTCGTACATTGCGCATGGATCTCGGGACCTTCACCAACGAAGGCACGAGCGAGCTGATGAGCCGCTTCACCTTCGATATGGAGAGCCTTTCCACGGGCATCAACGACTTCTTCGGTAAACTGATTCGCGAGCCGCTCAAAATGCTCGCTTGCCTGGCCGGGGCGGCTTGCGTCTGCTGGCAGTTGCTCGTCCTCTCGCTCATCGTGGCACCCGTTTCGGCGCTGCTCATTCGCTGGCTGGCGAGAACCTTGAAACGGGCCAACCGCAAGGCGATGGAAGAGATGTCGCAGATCTATAACATCCTGGAAGAGACCTTCCAGGGTATCAAGGTGGTCAAGGCCTTCACGATGGAACGCAGCGAACGCTGGCGATTTCACAAGGTGAGCAAGAACTACCTCAAGAAGGCGATGCGGATCGCCCGCTACGACTCGCTCACGCGCCCCGTCACCGAGGTGATGGGCATGATGACCGTGTGCGTGGCGCTGTTGGCCGGCGCCTACCTGGTGCTGGAGCGCAAGAACAACCTGCTGGGCATACCGATGGGACGGCAACCGCCGACCTTCGAAGGCTTGTTGTTATTCTATGGACTGCTGGCCGGCGTGAGTGATCCGGCCCGCAAACTGTCCGAAGTGTTCAGCCGCATTCAGCGAGCCTCGGCTGCCAGCGACCGGATCTTCCAGTTGCTCGATCGCCGCTCGCGGATCGTCGAATCGCGTCAGCCTCAAGCCCTGCAGCGCCATCGCCGCGAACTGGTCTTCGACCAGGTGAGTTTTCACTACCAGCCCTCGCAGAGAGTGCTGGAGCAGATCAGCCTGCGCATCGAGTTCGGCGAGACGATCGCCATCGTCGGACCGAACGGCTGCGGCAAGAGCACACTGGCGAACCTCATTCCCCGATTCTTCGATCCGGTTTCCGGTTCGGTGAGGCTCGATGGCGTCGACCTGCGCGACGTGCGCCTGCGCGACCTGCGCAGCCAGATCGGCCTGGTGACGCAGGAGACGCTGCTGTTCGACGACACGGTTTTGGCCAACATCCGTTACGGCAGTCCCTGGGCCAGCCGTGAAGAGGTGATTCGCGCGGCACAACGGGCCCATGCTCACCGCTTCATCGAAGAAAAGTTGGAGAACGGTTACCGCACGGTCGTGGGTCAGCGCGGCAATCTCCTTTCGGGTGGACAACGGCAACGGATCGCGTTGGCACGGGCCATCCTGCGTGACCCTCCCTTGTTGATCCTCGACGAAGCGACCAGCCAGGTCGACCTGGAGAGCGAACAAGTCATCCAGCAGGTGCTCGAACAGTTCGTCCGCGACCGTACCACGGTGCTCATTACTCATCGCATGGGAACGCTCGCCCTGGCCGACCGCATCGTGGTCATGGACGCGGGACGCATTCTCGACGTCGGCTCGCACGACGAACTGCTCCGCCGCTGTTCCTTGTACAGCCGCCTGCACGACATTCAGTTCAAAGAGATCGCCTAGCGACGTGCTCTCGCTTTCGTTCCGACCGGCAAACTAGAATAGGAGCCGGAGAGAAGCTCCTGCCAGGGGAACGGAACGAGGACGCGCCGGTGCCGAGTCTGACGGTAGAAAACTATGTCAAGGCGATCTACCAGATCTGCTTTGCGCAGTCGGGGCGTCCGGCGGCGACCGGCCAAATCGCCGCGGTGCTCAACGTTTCGCCGGGTACGGTGACCAGCATGCTCAAAACACTCAGTGAGAGCGGCCTGGCCACCTATACGCCCTACGAAGGCGTGCGGCTTACTCCGGCCGGCAGTGCATTGGCTCTGCGCGTGGTGCGCCGTCATCGGCTGATCGAGCTATTCTTGGTCAAAACGCTCGATCTGACCTGGGACGAAGTACACGAAGAGGCCGAGCACATGGAACATGCCGTCAGCGATCGGTTGGTCGACCGGATTGATGTTTATCTCGAACATCCGCAATTCGACCCGCACGGCGACCCCATCCCACGCGCCGACGGCTCGCTAGAGACTCCGGCCAGCCGCACGTTGGCCCAATGTCCGCCCGGTTTTCGTTTCCGGCTGGCGCGCGTCACTAATCAGTCGCCGGAATTTCTGCGGTTTCTCACCGAGTCGGGGTTGCCGCTGGGCACGCATGGTGAGGTGGTTGCCAACCAGGCCGACGCCAGCGTCATGACTGTTTCGGCGAATGGTCAGACGACCGAACTCGGCCGCGAAGCAGCCGAAAATATCCTCGTCGCGGCGCCGTGAGCATCTCTACGGCCGCCGGCGGTTGAGCAGTTCGGGATGGAGTCGCAGGGCTTCCTGGATGTGGTATTCGCCCTGCGTGGTCTGGCCTGTCTTGAGCAAGGCGCGACCCATTTGCAAATGGGCGCGCCAATAGGTCGGGTCGATTTCCAGTGCCCGGCGAAAATGTTCGATGCCCTCGGCGGGTTTGCCACGGTGCTCGAGGAGCACCCCCGCGTTGAATTGAGCCAGCGAATTGTCCGGATTGATGCGCAGCACCTCCTGAAACTGGTCGAGGCTCTCTTCGAATCGCCGAACCGCGGTTAGGGCGAGCGCCAGGTTCTGGTGGCAGCGCTCGTCGTCGGGCGCCAAGGCCAACCCCTTCTTGAACCACTCGATCGCCTCCTCCGGTTCTCCCCGTTCGGCCAAGGCAATACCGAGGCTGTTATAGGCGACCGGGTTCGGCGGGCCGACCTCCGTGGCATGTTGCCACAACGAGACCCCGTCGTGCCAATAACCGACTTGCCGATGACTCAACAGGCCGGACCCGAGCAACGAACACGCGAGCAGGCCGCGCAGCGGCCAACGCGACCAACAGAACGAGGTTTCGAAAGCGTGGCCGCCCCAGATTACGGCCATCCAAAGTCCCACGATGGGGAGGTACATATATCGATCGGCCCAGGCTTGGGTGCCCACTTGCACGAGGCCGATGACCGGAACCAACATGCCGAGCCACCAAAACCAACCGACAAACAGATACGGCCGGCGCCGGGCAGTCATTACCGCCGCTCCGCTCGTCGCCAGCAGCAACACCCCCGCGGCGAACGGCGGGCCGATCGACAAGTCTGTGGCGGAATGTGGATAGTAGACGGCCAGCCGAACCGGCCACACGGCCTTGGCGAGGTAGGCGGCGTACGCGACCGGCACGTTTGCCAGCCGCTCGACCCATGGCAGTTGTTCCGCGGAGATGACGGCGCCGCCCTGCCGCTGTACGAGGTATGTCACGATGCTCGAAGCGATGGCAAGAACGAGAAGGGGGACTTTTTCGAGTAGCAGCCGTTGCGCCGACTGGGGGTCGAACGCGCGTGTGGTCTCGTCCGTCTCCGTGAGTGGGCGCCAACGCGCGCACGGCCACCAATCGAGCAAGAGCAGAACGAACGGAAACGTGACCAACATCGGCTTGGCCAGCAGACCACAAGCGAGGGCCAACATCACCACGCCGTAAGGCCGCCAACCGGGCTGCCGGAGGTACCGATACCATGCCAGCAGGGCCAAGAAGAAGAAAAATCCCGATAGCACGTCCTTGCGTTCGGCCACCCACGCGACGGACTCCACGTGCAAGGGATGTACGGCGAACAAGGCCGCCACGAGAGCGCTGCGGCCGAGGGCGCCGGTCAGCAGGCTGAGCACGTGGAACAGGAGTAATACGTTCGCGCCGTGTAGCAACAGGTTGGCGAAATGAAATCCCCATGCCTTCGGGCCGAAGAGCGTGACGTCGAGTTGGAGCGAAAGCCAAGTAATGGGGTGCCAATTGGCACAGTCCGTGGCGCGGAATGCCCATTCGATGTTGGAGAGGGACAATCCTTGTTGCACATGGGGATTGGCGAACACGTAGCGGTCGTCGTCGAAATTGACGAAGCCGTTTCGGAGCGAGCCGCCGTAAGTGAGTGCGACCGCTACCGCCAGCGCCGCGCTGATTGCCAGTTGGCGGCGGCCCGAGTTCTCCGGATAGGAACTCGCCGGGTGGTTGTGCGGCCGGCGCTCGACCTTGCTCACCGCAGTACCCTACGACGTCCGCATTCCCCGGCCGCCAACATCCAAGCCGTACTAACCGGTGCCCTGGCCGAGCGCGGCCGGCTCATGTCGATGGGATGCGTCCTTCGTCGCCGGGTTGAGTACCACTTCCTGCACCGCTTCGAGACGGCTCGCATCAGTCCGCGGCGGTTCGCCCCGATAGTAGTCGAGACCCAGGCATGCCGTCGGACTGCGGCTGAATAACCGCGACTTGAGCAGTTGCCATTTCCAGAGACGATAGGTCAGGCTCGTTTTCAAAACGCCCAGGCCGTACACGACCGATCGCTTGAAGCTGATCGAACTGGCCTCGGCGAAATACTTGGTGGGGCAGCTTACTTCGCCTACTTTGAAGTCGAAGGCGATGGCCTGCGTCAGCATCTGGTTGTCGAAGACGAAGTCGTCCGAATTCGCCAACAGCGGGAGGGTCGTCAGCACCTGGCGCGAAAAGGCCCGATAGCCGGTGTGATACTCCGATAATTTGGCGCCGACGAGCAGATTCTGAAACAACGTCAACAAGCGATTGAAGAAGTACTTGTACAGCGGCATGCCTCCCTTGAGTGCCGTGCCTCCCAGCACGCGCGATCCAAGCACCACATCATATACGCCCGACGCAACCATGCCTGCCATCGCCGAAATCAAACGGGGGTCGTACTGATAGTCGGGGTGCAGCATGACCACGATGTCGGCCCCGAGGGCCAATGCTTCGCGATAGCACGTCTTCTGATTCGCCCCATAACCCAGGTTCTCTTGGTGGACGAAGACGCGCATTCCGAGATCGCGGGCCAATTCGCTCGTTTCATCGGCGCTGGCATCGTCGACCAACACCAATTCGTCGACCAAATCGAGCGGAATCTCCGCATAGGTCTGCTTAAGCGTTCGCGCGGCCTTGTAAGCGGGCAGCACGACGACAATTCTTTTCTGGTGCAGCATCGTGGGCCGATCAGATGGAGAAAGATCCTGCCCGAGTGGCTACCCAGGTCCAAAACGGGTTGCCGGCACCTTTGGCAGGACGGGTGCGGCACGTCCCATTATGCTGGGTGGAAACGGGCGATGCCAAGACGCCTAATCGATTTCTCACTATTACTTTTTCGGCTTGAAAAGTCGTTTGAGGCCGTCGATCGCCGCGTCGGCCGGATCGACAGGGTCGGGACCCGCGTGCCGTCCAGGCTTCGGTTTCGGCGGCGTTTTGGGCTCCTCGGGCGGAGGCGGCTCGGCCACGTCGGTCTCGCCTTCGCGGGTCAATTCGGGTAACGGCTCGACCCGGCGCTCGACCGGTTGCGAGACGATGTCGAGGATCTCGCCCTCGTCCGTAGGGCGATCGTGCCGCTCGATGGCACGCAACGTCGTCTTGAGCTTGCCCGCCATCGAGGTATCGCCCGCCGGCGAGTGCCGAGTTTCCTGCGCGCTCGCCGGTTCGTTCTCGATGACCACCTCGAACCGCAGCGGTCCGACTTGCAATTGATCGCCGTTGGCGAGCTGGCGCCGTTCGGTGACCCGCGTTTCACCGACCAGCGTGCCGTTGCGGCTGCCGTAATCGCGCACCCAGATGCCGTCTTCTTCCACAAGAATCGCGCAATGATAACGGCTGATCTGCGTGCTGTTGGCGCGGAGTTGACAGTCGTCGGCGCGGCCGATCAAGAACCGTCGATTGCGAATAGAGATTTCTTGGCCGGCATTTCTGCCCCCGCTCACGCGCAAAGCAACACGCATTCGCCGCCTCTTCAGCCTAGCGTGGCAGTTTCCATCTCCCCAGGTTCCGGGCTGTATTGGAAACAAATTCCGGGTCTTTGTCGATGGCACACGTTTGGGGGAACCGCGAACCACCGGGTGATGCGCTGCTAGTAATTACCTCACGCGTCGCGAGTCGGTGCGCCGAATTGCTGGGACCACGATCAGGCCATCAGCATCCAATTACAGTCGCGCTAGAATTGCGCAAACCGTCTGGGAAAGAGCAGCAAGAATGTTACAAACCTTCCGTCATCGTCTTCGTGCGATGAGAGCGCGTTTTGCACAAATGGCGCGTCGTCATCTTTAAAAAGATTCGCGCCGGGCTCGTTGCACCGACGAACACAAGAGGAGAGCTTGCATGGAAGGTGTCCCGGTGGAGAGTGATTTCGCGGCTCAGCGGTGCGACACTCGGTCACATTGTCAGACGCGCCGCCGCATATACTACGTCGTCTTCGGGCTGCTGGCCGCGGGCGCCACACTTTTGAATTGGTGCCTGATGCAGTCGACAGGCTATAGCGTCCCGGCGGTTGCCGTTCTGACGTCGTTGATCGCCTGGATTTTTCTGCTGGGCGCTTTGCTCCCTGTCAATTACCTGTCGCTCTTGGATGTCGACGTGATGGAACTCGGCTATCGCCCCGCAACGGCGCGGCTCATCTTCACGTCGGTGTTGACGCTCAGCATCTTTCTGGCACTTGGTACCTGTTGGTTTCTCGAAATGCCGCTAATCATTCCACTCGCAGTGCCGACGGACTGATAGAGCTTTTGCGCACCGTTACCCTCCATAAGAGTGATAGCTGGCGCTGCAAAATCAAATTTGAATGAGATTCTAACAGCCGGGCTGTTGGTTTTGCGGTTATCGGTGCGTAAGCTCAACCAGTTCTTCCGCCCTTCTTGTTCATGAGCGAACCGATGCTGTATTGCGCGAAACGTGATTGGTGGGCCAAGTTCTTTATCGCTCCCGCGCTCTTGGCGTGTATCGCCGTCGGAGCCTGGCTGCTCTACACGGGCGTCGGTCTCGTTCAGGTGCCATCGATGCTCGTGGTCCAATGGCTGCGAGCGCCACACGAATTGGCAATCGGTGTCATCTTGATCGTCATCAGCACCGCTCTGTTCTGGTCGCTATTGGCCGGCCGGTACCAGATCGCTGAGCCCGAACTGGTCATCGGTTCCGGCATCGACGAACGGCGAGTGCCCCTCAGCAGCATTGTCGACGTGGTGCCCAGCCATTCGCCGTTCCGCAGCGGTTGGACCCGTGCGCCGGTATGGTCGCGGGATTCCCTGTACGTGACCTATCTTTCCCGCGCGGGGGGGCGTCCGTCTTCGCTGGTGGTGGCACCGGCAAACCAGGAGGCATTTCTCGATGCCCTGGCCCGTGCGGCCCCTCACTTGCAACGATCGAGCGATCGTGCCTTGCACGCTTCGAATAACTGAGGTGCCGTTCAGGCCAGCGCGGCGATAACGGGCGGCTGCGTCGCACGCCTGTTTCGCAACTGGGTGATCTAACTCTCGGTTCGCCGTGATGGCTTGCCGAAATCGCTCCTGTTTGGGGCAACTCTCGCTCTGCGTGCTCATCGTCGCGTCGACATCGGTCGGCGCCGGGTAGCCCTTCGGCGGTCTGTCGGGAGTGCGAAGTCGCGCGCGGCATCGTAATTGAGATTTGGCCGACCACTCATCGAATCTTAATAAAACCCTGACGTGAAGCGACCATGATAAGCGCCCGGCTTGTGAGCGAGCCGCAGTCGATCCCGCCCATGCACGGACGTAGTTTCCGGTCTTTGCCGCGACGGGCCGCTGTCGAGACAACTCCATGTTCGAGATACGTCACCGCAAAACCGGCGCAATCTTGTTGCGCGTCGATGCCGCGCGGCTGGGTGCCGCGAAATTGGCCGGGGCTGCCCTAGATTTTGCCGATTTGGCCCGGGCCGACTTGTCGGGCACGAATCTGGTTGGGGCACACTTGAAACAGGCCGACTTGCGGGCCGGACAATTGCAGGGCGCCTGGCTGACCGACGCCGACCTGGAAACCGCTTTGCTGGAGCAAGCGAATTTGACGGACGTCAACCTGGTCAACGCGAACCTGCAATGGATCAAAGCCAGCGAATCGATCTGGCGCTACGCGTGCCTGTCGGGCGCCAACTTATACAGTGCCGATCTCAGCCGGGCCGACATGAGCATGGCCGACCTGCGCGCCAACCTGCAATACGTCTCGCTCACGAACGCCGATCTGCGCGGTGCCAAGTTGGCCGGTGCTAACTTGCAAGAGGCTGACCTGCGCGGCGCGGAGCTGCGCGGGGCCGATCTGTCGGGCGCGAACTTGATGGGCGCCAAGCTGCAAGGGGCTCGGCTCCAAGGGGCGCTCGGTTTTCGCGGCGTGGCCGCCGGACCCGCTCCGGTGCGCGCGGCGCGCCGTCGGCCTTGGTGGCAGGTATGGTAATGAACTTCGCTTGCGAACTGACGCACGAATCGACGCTCGCCGATCTGCCGCTCGACGATTTTGCCGTCGAGCCGGCGACGCCTGGCGAAGTCGTAGCGGCCGCGTTCGAAGAGCATCTCGAGCTGCCGGGGGTCATTGTCGTAGCCCGCGACCGCGTCATCGGCATGATCTCTCGGGAAAAGTTTTTGGAGCGCCTGAGCCGGCCCTACGGCCTGGAACTCTATATGCGTCGGCCGATCAAGTCGATGCTCGACTCTATCGACCTCGGGCACCTTGAACTGGCCGGTCATTACGGCATTCACGAAGCGGCCAGCATCGCGCTGAACCGACCGGTGGAGCAGGTATACGAACCGATCGTGGTCGTGCTACCCGGCGCGCGGTTGCGGTTGCTGAGCATCTACATCCTGTTGCAAGCACAATCACAGTTGCTCGCCCTGGCCAACGAGACGATTCGCCGTCAAAAGGAGCTGGCCGATGAGGCGAATTCGGCCAAGAGCCGATTTCTGGCCAACATGAGCCATGAGATCCGCACGCCCATGAACGGCATCCTGGCGATGGCCGAATTGCTGCTGGAATCGGAAATGGCCTCCGAGCAGCGAGAATATTTGGAAATTATCAACACGTCGGCCGAATCGCTGCTGACGGTCATCAACGACATTCTCGATTTTTCCAAAATCGAGGCGGGCAAGCTGGAACTCGACTGTCATCCCTTTACGCTACGCGATAGCCTGGCCGATATGGTGAAGCCCCTGTCGTTGCTCGCGCACGCGAAGGGGCTGGAACTGGCGTGCCACGTCGAGCGCGATGTGCCTGATCGTTTGCTGGGCGACGCGGGTCGTCTGCGGCAGATTATCGTCAACCTGGCCGGCAACGCCATCAAGTTCACCGAGAGCGGCGAAGTCGCCGTCCATGTCAGCCGGCTCGAACCCCGGGACGACAAAACCCTCGTACAGATTACCGTGCGCGACACGGGCATCGGTATACCTTTCGACCGTCAGAAAAGCGTCTTTCAGCCGTTCGAGCAGGCCGACGGCTCGACCACCCGCAAATACGGCGGTACCGGCTTGGGCCTCGCGATAACGAAGCGGCTGGTCGAGCTGATGGGGGGCCACGTATGGCTGGAGAGCGACGTCGGCCAGGGAAGTCGATTTCACTTCACCGCATGTCTGAGCGGACTGCCTGCGCTCGCCGACGATAAGCGGGTCGGTTGGCCTGGCGAGCGCGTGCTGCTGGTCGACGACAACCGCACGGCTCGCCTGGGACTGACCAACCTGCTCGAAGACTGGCAGTTGAAGGTAACGGCCGTCGATGGGCCGGCTGCGGCTCAGAAGGCCCGCGGCGCGGTGGGTGGCGAACCATTTTCGCTCATCGTGGTCGATAGCATCTTGCCTTCGCAGAATGGTGTTTCGCTGGCCGAGCAACTCGTGCACGAGGCGGATGGCGGCGCGCTTCCCTGCATCATATTGACTTCGCCCGGCCATCCCGATTCACCCGGTCGCAGCCCGACGCTCCAGCGAGTGGCCTACGTGGCAAAGCCCGTCAAGCCGAGCGACCTCGAACGGGCCATCGATGCGGTGCTCGACGGTTCGTCGGCCGCGACCCTTGTGCCCGCCGGCGCGGCGGATGAACAGGTAGCGTTGCAGCCGCTCGCTGTCTTGCTGGCCGAAGACGGGCTCGTCAATCAAACGGTGGCACGACGGCTGTTGGAACGGAACGGCCACACGGTTACGGTGGTTGGCGATGGCCGTGAAGCCTTGAAGGCGCTTGCCGGCAACTCATTCGACATCGTGCTAATGGATATTCAGATGCCCGAGCTCGACGGATTGGCCGCTACGGCGGAGATTCGCCGCGGCGAGCGCGGCAGCGACCGTCACGTGCCCGTGATCGCCATGACCGCACATGCCATGAAGGGTGATCGAGAACGCTGCCTGGCCGCAGGCATGGACGGCTATGTCAGCAAACCGATCCGCAGCCGCGAGCTGTTGGCGGCGATTGCCGAGGCTTTATCGTTGGGTTCGACGAGCGGAGCACAATCGTTGGCTGCAAGCCACCCGGTGCAGACCCGCACACGGGAAGGGATGCCCCGCTTCGATTCCGCCGAGAAGCCGGCGCCCGTGTTGCTTGGAGGGCCCGTCATCGACTGGGAACGAACTCTCGATCAGGCCGCCAACGATCGCGAGCTGGTGCTGGAAATGATCGGGGTATACTTCGATGAGCTCCCGAACTTGCTGGCTCGCATCGCGCAGGGGATCGAGGCGAACGACGGTCCGGAACTGCGGCGTGCGGCCCACACGCTCAAAGGAGCATTACACCACCTGGCGGCGGAGCGCGCCGCGACAGCGGCGGCCGAGTTGGAGACCAAGGGAAGTTCCGGACGCGCGGTCGACGGTCGCGGCGCCTACCAGACCCTTTGCTCCGAGCTTAGTCTTTTGGAACCCGAGTTGCTAGACTTTCAAGCGAGTCCGGCAGCCGACACGCATTGAGGCGATGTAGGGGCAGGAATCGGACAAGACGCGGTCCACGACTGCGAGGAAAGGCCATGAGCGAAAGAATCACGTCACCGGAGGTGACAGACCCTGCTGGAGAACAGAGCGAGCGGCGGCAGCGCGTCCTCGTGGTCGACGACTTTGCGATGGACCGCCGCTTGGCGGGCAAGATACTGGGCGCACGTCCCGATCTCGACGTCGTCTATGCCGAAGACGGGAAGCAGGCGCTGGCGGCCATGACCGCCACCGTGCCGGACATCGTCCTGACCGACCTGCAAATGCCGGAGATGGACGGCCTGTCGCTGGTCTCCGAAATCCGCCGCCGCTGGCCGCTCGTGCCTACGGTGATCATGACGGCGCACGGTAGCGAGGAAACCGCCTTGGCGGCCCTGCAAAACGGTGCCGCGAGCTATGTGCCCAAGCGCTTTTTGGCGCGCGACCTACTGGAGACGGTAGATAGCGTGTTGGCGGCTGCTTGCTTCGACGAACAGCAGCGAAGACTGCAAGAACACTGGTTGCAAACCGAGCTGCGGTTTCGTCTGGAGAATGATCCTGAACTGATCTCGCCCCTGGTGAGCCACGTGCAGCAGTATCTGCGACAATGCGCGCGGTGCGACGAAACCGAGGTCATCCGCATCGGCATCGCTTTGCAGGAGGCGCTGACCAACGCCATCTTTTGCGGTAATCTGGAACTCGATATGGACGCACGGCGAAAATCGCCGGCGGACTTTGTGCGGCAGGCCGAGGTACGTCGCACCGCCATACCGTACTCGCACCGCCGCGTGCACGTCACCATCAGCGAAACCCCGTTCGAAGGAAAATACGTCGTGCGCGATGAAGGTCGAGGCTTCGACGTCTCGGCCATGATGCCGCAGCCGGAAGACCACTCGAACCTCGATCGGCCTCGAGGCCGCGGCTTATTCCTTATTCGCAACTTCATGGACGAGGTGCAACACAATCAAAGTGGCAGCGAGATCACGATGATTCACCGGCACCGCTGACGAACCCGTGTGGGGCTAGCGGGTCTTGGAAGGCCGCGGTGTGAACATGCGGCGGAGCGTTTCGGCCGCCACGTCTCGGGTATTGGCATTAGCATCGGTCGGCGGCGGGAGACGACGAGCCACGGGTTTCTCGCTGTCGTCATCGATTGACGGAACTGCCGCGCCGTCCGTGCCTGCCTCGGAGGATGGTAGTTCCTGGACGGACGCACTTCGCTCTTCTGTTGTTGTCGTTGCCCCGTCGTCTACATCGCGTATCGAAACGCGCAGTTCGAGAGCCCCAAGGCGAAGCGGAGTGTCGTCGTGGGCGGAGCGGTGGTCAACGATGCGGGCTCCGGGCAAGGTCACAGGTTGGCAAGAGCGCAGGTCGCAAACCGAGATGCCATCCGGGCCGAGCAAGACGGCTCCGTAGTAACGATCGAGCAAGACTGCCGACGACTCGTGGAACGATGTTGGGGCACCCGCTCTTGCCGGCTCCGCCATTGCGACCGGTGGCGAGGTTTCGCCACGCACGGTTTCCGCCGGCTCTGCACTATTGCCCGGCGCATGCGGGGCCGCGGTGAGGTGCTTCAGCAGTTCTGGTACATCCGCTGCTTTGATCCAAGCACCGTCCGTTCCTTGGCGTACCTGATGGTTGCCCCGGATGTTACCGCGTTCGACCAGTTGCGCGAGATCTTCGAGAGCCATGGGGCCGAACTCCATCCCCATGGCTTTGCAATACCAGTCTTCTTCCACGGTGCGATCTCCTGATCGAGCAGGTCGGCTCGCCCTACGGTCGTCCGGCTCGACGCTTATCGGGCCGTTGGCGACCCGCTTGAGTTATGCCGGCGGCGTCAATAGCTGATCTGGCATGTCGGCGAAGCGTCGTGCAACGCATTGACGCCGTGGGGCGTCATCCGCGTGAGCTCGATGTCTACTCGCTCGAGGTGAGGTATTTCTCGCAGATAAGCCACGCAGTCGTCACCGACCAGCGTTGCGTACAGGCTCAGCACGCGGAGATTCTTGAGCTCCACCAGATGCCGCACACCTTCGGCAGAAATCGGGCAATTGCTCAGGTCGAGCACCTCCAGGTCGTGCAACCGCGAAAGCTCCGCCAGACATTCGTCGGTGCTGCCCGTCTGAGCCATCTTCAACACTTTGAGTTTTGGCAAAGCGGCGACTTGCACATAGAATCGAGCGCTCACGGGGGTCCTCAACACCTCCAATCCCAGCAGGTCGAACTGCTGCAATTGCAAGATACCCTTGGGGGTGATCGCCGTTTCGGGCAAGGCCAGATATTGAAGTTCGGGGAAACCCACCAGGTGTTTCATGGTCTCATCCGTTACCTCGGGGCCGCCCAAGACGATGAAGGCGCCGCCGTGGTCGATGAAACCACCGAGCCGTTCGATGTTCTTCGCTCGCCGTTCCTGCTGCGCGCGGCAATGGTTCTGGTACGCCACCCAGCATGCCAGCACCACGAACACCAGCAGCAACAGGTTCCGTCGCATGGCGCAGCCTCCTTCTCGTTCGCGACCAATGACTGGACCCGACCACGGTAAGGATCGAGTTACCAGCCGACCCACTGCTCGGCCGTGGGAATGACCCGCAGGATCTCGTCGAAGCTGGTGACCCCTTGGGCCACTTTCAGCAACGATGCGCGGCGGAAATCGAGCATTCCCTCCTCCAGCGACTTTTCGGCCAAATCGCCGAACGGCCGCCCTTCGGCGATCATCTGTCTCAGCCCTGGCGTAAGCGACAGGAGTTCGAAGACCGCCGTTCGTCCGGTGTAGATGTCTTCGCCGTCGGCACCGCGCACCGTCGCGTAGGCCTGCGGTTCACTGTTCGGATCGAGCCAACGTTTGACGTCTTCGAACGTGCGCGGCGCATGGCTCAGATCGATCGCGGTGCGATTGTACGCCGAGAGCGTGCGCACCAGGCGTTGCGAGATCACGCCCAACAGCGAACTCGAGAGAAAGTGTGGGTGGATGCCCAGTCCGATCAAGCTTTGGATCGCTCCCACCGCCACCGGAGCGTGCAACGTGGCAAAAACGAGTTGACCGCTGTTGGCGGCCCGTACCGCGGTCTCGGCCGCCGTCGGGTCGCGCAACTCGCCCACCATGACCACGTCGGGGCCTTGCCGCAACACCGCCCGCAAAAGCTGCTTGAAATCGGGACCGTTGATGTCGTCAACCTGCGACTGCACGATGCCGTCCACCGCATATTCGATCGGGTCCTCGATCGTATGAATCTTGCGGCGGCCGTCATTCAGATAATGCAGGCAGGCGTAGAGCGAGGTCGTCTTGCCCGAGCCGGTGGGGCCGGACACCAGAATCAAGCCGCTGGGGCTGTGCAGCCAGCTCAAAAGCGTGCCCAATTGCGGTCCGACGAGGCCTAGCGATTCGATCTTGGTGAGGTGCGCATCGCGCATCAGGATGCGCATGGCCAGACTTTCGCCGTGCAACGTCGGCATCGTACTCAATCGCAGGTCGACGGCTTGTCCGTCGGGGCGAGTGCGCACCCAGCGGCCGTCCTGCGGCTTGCGTCGTTCATCGAACTTTATGCCGGCCGCGGCACGGATATGGAAGATGCAGCGGTTACCCAGATCGGGCGGCAGGCTGGCGATTGGCCGGACGATGCCCAGGTGCCTCATCGACGCTTCAACCGTGTTCTCTTCGCAACGAAGGAAGATATCGCTGGCGCCGGACCTCACCGCGTGATCGATTATCACGGCGACGGCCAGATCGGGCGAGACGTTGTGAAGCTGCAAGTTCGCCAATTCATTGGCGGTCTGAGCTTCTTCGAATTCAACTTCTTCATCCATGCTGGCCATGGGGCGCTCCGCAGTTACTCCTCGGTCTGACTTGGCTAAGGGATGGAAATAATCCATCTCGGCAATTTGGGCAAAAGCATGATGTAGAGATCGTTTTTCGGCAATCTCGACGTCGGCTACCCTCTGGGGGCTTTACTTGGGGTCCTTGTTCGCGGCCGGTCTATGTTCGCAGCCGGTCTAACTGTGCGCCGCGTCGATCAATAGGCGCTCTGCCTCGGCAGAGTCATGGCAAAGATTCAGCACCAGCTCCATCTTCATGAGATTGAAGATCTGCATCACCACGGGAGAGGCCGAGTGCAGAATCAACTTGCCGCCCCCTTCTTGAAAGCGCCGGTGATGATTGAGCAGCCAACCGACGCCACTGGAATTGACGTAGTGACACTTGCTCAGGTCGAGCAGCACCTTGCGCGAGTAAATGGAAGCGCCGCCCACCTGAAGAAACGGATCAACCGAACGTTCGTTGTGCGACACTTCGCCGCACAGTTCCATACGAAGTCCGTGCAGATGTTCGCCCAGCAAGCTGAGCTGGTTCGAGGGTGGTTTGTGCATAGCAGCGCTGATGTAGAAATGAAGCCCGCTGCCAATAGACAGCGTATCGGCCGTGTGTCAAATGACCTGCCTAAAATTTAGCGCGACACTAACAAACAACTCGCACATCATTTGCGCGCCTGTTCGGCCCCAGGCTTGTTACCGGTAGGCGTCGCGACCGATGGGAGCTCCTTCTCGAAAGTCGCCGCGTCGTCGGCCTGCATGAGCGTCTTATAAACGCCGTATTGGTCCAGAACCAGTACGTGTCCGGGCATGCTACGGCCGCGTACGCCAGGCACGGGATCGCCGCCGAATAGGTCGACGACGACCGCGCCCGTCTGAACGTCGAGCGTGGGTTGCTGCTCGGTCTCGCGTTGCGAGTTCGCCGTACGCCCCTTCTTGGGCTGGTTTGCCGTGCCTTCGGGTTGATTCAGCGCTACATTGGCTTGGTTCAAAAGCGAACCGCGTCCGGCGTCGAAGAGGACATTCGCTCGTTGCGACGTGGCAAAATCGTAAAAATGAACCAGGACTTGTGCTATGGGGCCAAGCATCTCGGCGTCTTCGCTGCCGCCAGCACTCTTGTCATTGTCGCCGGCAGTCGGGGCAGCCACATTACCCGCCACGACATTGCCCGCCATAAGGCGGCTCCCGTCGACGACGGCCACCGCCGGACTGGGGGCAGACCAAGGACCTTCCCTGAAAATGCCCTGAGCATCTTCTGGTGTCGTCAAGAATCGTGTGGGTAGGTCGTAGTTCGGATTCAGGGCCACCAACTTCACGCGGTAGCGATAGACTTTGCCGGGTTCGACGTCGAAATCGAAGAACCGGAACAGGCGGTAGCGAATGATTTCGATCGGCGGCGGTCCCGGCGACTTTTCAGGAGCCTCTTTGTTGTCCGAGGGCTTTACAGCGGCGGGAGCAGCTTCTTTGGGCGGCGGCTTCTTGTCGCGAAGCCCCCCCAAGATCGGTTGCGGAACCTTCTTTTCGTTGCCCGCGGCCGCGGGTTCTTTCGCGTCGGCCGGCTTCTCTTCCAGCGGTTTCGGTTGTTCGACCACCACGACCTTGACGCGCGGATGCGTAACCTTGGCCTGTTCGTAGTTGACGGAGACCAAGGGGGGCAGCAAACCGGTGAGCTCGGGATCGATGAGCCGGTTGTCGAGGCTTTCCGGATATTCGGTCGCCCAGGTCGCGTGGTCTTCCAGCGAAGCGATCACGTTGACGGGACGCCAACGCAAGCGACGTTTGCCGACCACTTCGGCCCGCTCGATCTCGGGCAACGCGTAGCGCGGCTGGTCGCGCTCGGTACTCTGATACAGCGCTTCATGAAACGCACGCTGATACTCGTTGATCTGCGCGACGTAGGGGGTTGCCGCAACCAAGCAGACCCAATTGCGATACTCGAGGTGCGATTCGGCCGGCGCTTGGGGCAGCAACGATTTCGGCTTCTCGACCGGTTTCGTCGCCACGGGCTCTTCGGCCGGCTTCTTCTCCTCCTTTGGGGATTTGGGCGGAGTGCGTCGGGCATTCTTGTTTCTTTCGTCCAGCCGCTTCTTGCGCTCCTCCGCCGCTAGCTTCGCCGCGTCGCCCGGCTTCTCTGTAGCAGCGGGTGGGCGGGGTAGCGTCGGTGCGGGCGCCTTCCCTTGGATGGCGATCGGTCCGTAACCGGACGATGCCAACAGGCGCTCGACTGGCAGAATCGTTGGCTCGCCTCGGCGCAACTGGCGCTCTTGATAAGGAACTCTTAGGGGAGCCATCGCGTAAGCACGAGCCGGCGTTTTCTTCGCAGCCAACGTCTTCAGCGTTTTGACGTTCGGCCCCTTGGGCAGTTTTTTCGTCACGGCGGCTACCGACTTGGTACTCTCCAATTCGTCCGACACTTTTTTCGTCTGCGCCTTCATGTCCTCGGGAGATTTCCCGTAGGGAAGATGCCGCAGGGCAGTGACGGAGAGAACCAGGCAACCGACGATGCTACCGGCAAAGACGAGCTTCTCGCCGCGCTCGATCAAGAATTTCCGCAATTCGCCCGACCAGTTCGTCGCGCCCGCACGTTTGCCTGGTGCGCGCGCGGGTGCCGCCGCCTTGGGCGAGGCGGCTGCGGGGGTGGGATGGGCTTCTTTCGTTGCAGGCACGGGTTCGTCCTCCGCGTCGACTCGCTATCGGCTGTCGACGCGACTTCAGCTCACGGTGCGGTTGCTACGACGGGAACGTGAAAGGAACGCTTACCCGGCGTTCCCGCGGCACCGGTGCCGAGTTTCTTGATGTCCGCCGGGTGATAGAGATAAACGACACCGCCGATCTCCACGACAACATCCCAAGGAGTGGTCTCGGCCGTTGCGACGTTGCCAACGGTCGAAGGCGCTGGCGCGATTTCCGCCGCTGTCGCGCCCGACGCCTCAGACTCATCAGTCGTAGGGGCCTCGCTGGCGGGAGGCGCGGGATGTACCGTCGAATCGGTCGGCACCTGCACCACGAGGTGCCGCACTTCTACCGGCAGCGATGCATTGGCCAGCGCGGCCAACAACTCGTCGAGGCGCCGCTGATCGATCACAACCTTCAGGTAGACGAAGATCTGCTTGAACTCCGCGAAGGGCTGTTTGGCACCGGCTGCGAGCGGTTCGCCGTGCTCATCCAGGTATCGGCCGTTCACTTGGGCCTCGTCCGATCCGTCCGCGGCAGGTACCGCAGGCGCCTTGGACTTGGCCGGTTTGGCACCGTCGGGCAACCAAATGGTTGGCCCATTTTGGCAGGCAGCGGCCGTGGCCCATTGGGCGACGTCGAGCACGTCGATCTGCTTCAGCACAGCGTTGAGCGGCTCGGTCGTGTTCTCGTTCAGCGGGCTGAGCGCGTCGACGAGCGACTCAAACAGCCAAAGATCCTCCTGCCACATCCTTACGCGGGCTCCCGAAGGGATGCCCTTTTCCAGGTGATATCGAGAGAGGATGGCCTCTCGGCTCTGGGGATTCCAGGCCACCAGGCCATCGAAATCGTCCGGATGGTCGGAGAAAGGGAGGTTTTCTATCGCCGGGGCGCTGCCGGCCGCCTTGGGACGTCGGAGCTGGAGCTTGCCGAAAACCCGCTCAAGCTCGGCCCGCATCACGGTTTCGTTGTAGGCCTTGCACAGAGAAGCGGGGAACTCTTCGGCGGGCTTGAGCTGGCTCGGGTCGACCGGCAGGTCGGCATTCTTGGGCCAGATCAAGACGTTCCGCTGCCGCTCGTAAAGCTCCTTCCAGAGTTCGACGAGCTGTTTCCTCAGGGCCGTGTTCTGGTCGTCGACCTGTTTCTTGGCGGCCGCATTGGGGCGCGCTCCTCCCGAGGGCGGCTTGCCGGCCTTTTCTAGCGATTTCTCGGCCGATTCGATCTGCTTGCGGTTCGTCGTGTAGGTCTTGACCAGCCCTTTCGAGGCCTCGCGCGCCCCATAGACGGCACCGCCACAAGCCGCGATCAGAAAAAACCACAGCGCCAGATCGACTCTGGGAATGCGCAGGGGTTCGTCCAACGGTCCAAGCATGGCGGCTGCTCGTGAAAAAGGGTTGGTCCTATTATCTTGATGGGGCAGCGGTTTGGAAGCGTCTTAATGAATTCCTCACAATCTGTCCGCCGGTGGTCATTCGCATGCTTTCGTCCGACGGGCATCTTCTGGACGTCGGGTCAACCCCCGTGCGGCCCGTGTGAATTCCTAACCGATCGCTTATCGATTTCTGACGCATGCCTGTCACGTTGAGAGTCTGTCCACGAACCGAATTTAGAATTGCTGGCGGTCTCGCCTTGTAGCCTGTTTTTGAATAGACACGAAGCTCCTATCAGCACGCCTTTTCCGACTAGCGCGAAGCCGGACGAATATGCCAACCTTCCTCTGGATCGCTGACGACCCGCCGCAGAGCGACATCCGGCGTGGCAGGTCGGAGGAGCCGAGTCTGCTTGAGATGGAACCGTCAGGCCCGACACTTCCCGAATTTCAGAACTCCAGCGAGCCGGCTGCGGTACGGGAACGAATCCCGACTGTTCGTAACGATCACCGGGTGGCCGCGGTGATTCCGTGCTACCGTGTGCGGACCCACATCCTCGACGTACTGGCGACGATCGGGACGGAGGTGCAAGCCATCTACGTAGTTGACGACGCCTGTCCCGAGCAATCGGGCAAGCACGTCGAATCGCATTGCGACGATCCTCGCGTTACCGTGATTTATCAGCCCGTGAATTCTGGGGTCGGTGGAGCGACGCTGGCCGGCTTCGTGCGGGCCAGGTCGGAGGGTGCCGAGATCGTCGTCAAGCTCGATGGCGACGGACAGATGGATGCCTCGCGCATCTCCGCCTTGATTCGGCCCTTGTTGGAAGGGTTGGCCGACTATGCCAAGGCCAATCGGTTCTTCGCTCCCGAACTCTTGGGCGATATGCCCATCCTTCGCCTGTTGGGGAACTCGGCTCTATCGTTCATCAGCAAGATCTCCAGCGGCTACTGGCGCGTCATGGATCCCACGAATGGCTTCGTGGCGATGCACACGAAGATTCTTGGCGTGCTGCCGATCGACAAGATCGACCGCACCTTTTTCTTCGAGAGCGATCTGTTGTTCCGCTTGAATACCTTACGGGCCGTGGTGGCGGAAGTTCCGATGCCGGCCCGCTACGGCAACGAGGTCAGCAACTTACGCGTCGCACGGGCCATTTTGCCGTTTGCGGCTAAGCACTTGCGCTGCTTCATCAAGCGGATCTTTTACAATTACTTCTTGCGCGATTTCAACTTAGGTTCTGTGCAGTTGGTCGCCGGTACGTTCTTGACGCTGTTTGGGGCGATTTTTGGCGGCCTGGCCTGGTGGCAACACGCACAGATCAACCAGGCGACCCCTACCGGGACCGTGATGATTGCCGCCCTGCCGATCCTCGTCGGCATTCAGCTCCTGCTTTCGGCCGTCAACTACGACATTTTGAGTGAGCCGCGCATGCCGTTGCATCGGCAACTCTAGATCTAGGCCAGCGTGAAATCTAGGCTGGCGTCCGGCCACGATCTATACGCTACGAAATGCAACCGCATGGCTCCGCTTTTTGCCTTCACCCTTTTTTGGGCGTCGTCGCTCTTGTTCCTCGTTGAGCCATACGAGCCTCTGGGGAATTGCGAAATGGTGGGATTAGTTCGGCCTCGCTGCCCGGTTCCGAGCTGCGACGCGTGATTCACTATCGGCCGAGCCGCGCTAGAAGCCGAGCCTTTTCAAGGGCCGCGCCGGTTTGCAGCCGGCAGGCGTCGCACACGATGCACCAAGCCAGATTGAGCCGGACGATGGTCTTGCGGCGGGCAACCCTCGCCACGTCGGACCATCCGCGCGCGGCGGCCTCCTCTTCGAGCATGGCGTACAGCGTCGACTCTTCGTGAAACCGTACCAGGTCGCGCGTGTACTCCTCGGTAGCGTTCTGGCCGTGCCGCCGGTAGTGGTAGGCGACACGTCGAACTCCCACGAGCGTTTCGCCGTCGAGCAATAAACGGGTGGTTAAATCGAGGTCTTGCACCATCTTCCAGTGCTGCGAAAAGCGATGTTTTCCCACGACGCGCCGACGGTAGCAGAGTGTCGGACACATGATGAAATTGCCCCGCAGCAGTGCCTTGACGCCGTCACGTCCCACCAATTCGATCGGTTGTCGGCCGCGTGGCTTTAGCGCACCTTTCACCAACTCCGGCAACGAAAATCGCCTCGCTCCGTGGCGATCGATGACCTGGGCGTCGCAAAACAGGGCTGCTGCCCGCGGGTGCCGATCGGCTTCCTCCCGCATCGTGGCGGCGTAGTTCGACCCGAGCTCATCGTCGGCGTGGAGCAGGGTGACGAGGTCGGTGTCGGCAAGATCGAGGCAACGGTTCCAGTTACCGGCCATGCCCAATCGACGTTCATTGCCGTGGTAGCGGATGCGAGGATCTTCAAAGCGGGCAACGACTTCCGCGATTTCGCGCGGTTGGGAGCCGTCGTCGCTTACCAAGAGCTTCCAATCACCGTCGTCCTGGCGGAGCACACTTTCGATCGCCTTTTGCAAGTAGGCCGGATTGCTGTAATAAGGAATGGCAAAGGTGATCGACGGCAACATGCTAACTCGCGCTGGGGTTACGAGTGTCGACGTTCTCTGCCTGGCGGTCAAGCGTGACGGTAAAATGGGTCTTTAGCGCAACCCTAATGAAATGATCGTCTTGTGGCCCTTTCGCAGGCTCAAACCCATGTGGTAGCTTAGAGCGGCTGACAAAACCCGGAGGCCAGAGCACCGTGGGAAAAAAATCGGCCGTGAAACGCCGATTTTCGCAAGCCCGGGCCGGTTTTGTCGGTTGCTCTTAAAGCCTGTCGTCGGCATGGCGGTACGCGGTCCTCGGAAGGCTCTTCGTCGATTTCATTGGGGCCACGAGGAAACGGCTCCGTTAGGCAGAACACCAGGGTATCGTCATTTTTTGTAGGCGCCTCCGGAAGCGCGATTCAGATCAAGGCAGATTTGCTGGGAGAAGATCCATTCCGCCTTGATCGGTGCGGCCGGCTTGGTGGCGCCAAAACACCTGCGAGCGATCCGCGCCACGGGCAATGATCTCGTTTGGGTGGTTGCCCCGCACGACTCCGTCGGCGTGCTTTAGGGAAATCGATCGCTTCATCGAGAAGTGCCGCCGGGAGCAGCGTATGCACTATGTGTCGATCTGCTAATCGAACTAGAATAAGAATTGGCCCCGTTGGAACCCGGGGCCTTCGTACCGACCTCGTGATTTAGCGCAAACCTAACAAAAACATGGCCCATTCCGCCAGCCAAATCCGCGTGGTAACCTCGTGAGTCTATGGAAGCACGGCCAACTGTTCACGCCGCTATACCTCCGTCGGCCGACCTCGTCTGGTACTCCGCGCGGCGACCTTGGGCGGTCATCGATCTGACGGACTTGTGGCGCTATCGCGATCTGGTGGCAATTCTAGCTTTGCGCGACGTGAAGGTTCGCTATCGGCAGACGATCATCGGGATTGCTTGGGCGCTCATCCAGCCCTTGGCCCAATTGGTCATCTTCGCCGTGCTGTTCGGCTTGTTAGGGCGCACGCCAGTCGAGCCTAGCATGCCGTTTGTCGTTTCGGCCATGTGCGGTCTAGTGGTCTGGCAGCTTTTTTCACAGTCGGTTTCGGGCGCCAGCCAGAGCTTGGTGGCAAACACAAACCTGGTGACCAAAGTCTATTTCCCTCGGCTGGTTTTGCCGTTGGCGGCGGTGTTAGGCGTCCTCGTCGATTTTGCGGTCGGCATGGCGTTGCTCGCTGTGCTGATGCTCTCATTCGGTGTCCTCCCGACTGTCGCCATAATTACGGTGCCTTTCTTTGTTCTTTTGACGCTGCTTGTGGCGCTCGCCATCGCGATCTGGCTTTCAGCCCTCAGCGCGTTGTATCGTGACTTTCAATATGTCGTTCCATTCCTGTTACAAGTGGCGTTCTTCGTGAGTCCGGTGATCTACCAGACCAGCGCGCTCATACCGGCCACCTGGCGGCCGCTCTATGCGCTCAACCCGTTGGCCGGCGCCATCGACGGCTTTCGTTGGGCAATGTCCGGACAAGGGCACTTTCCATGGCTGACCGTCGGCGTCTCTATCCCGCTGTTAGCCTTGGCTCTGTCGACGGGCCTGCTCTATTTCCGGCGCGTTGAGCGCACCTTTGCCGATCGGATCTGACCGTCATGACCCGCCCGGCAGTCCGCGTCGAAAGTTTGAGCAAGTGCTATCGGATCGGTTCGCGCGAACCGTATCACCGCTTCTCCGAGCTGCTCTTGCGCTGGGGACGTCGCGCTATAATAGCCCCTCGCGAGTGGATGCACCGCGCTCGCTTGGGAGCCGTGCCTAATGGAAACCCACACGACCCGGCATCGAACCATTTTTGGGCGCTGAAAGACGTTTCCTTCGAGGTCCACGAAGGAGAAGTACTGGGTATCGTCGGACGCAACGGGGCGGGTAAGAGCACTCTATTAAAGATCCTGGCGCGGATCACCGAGCCGACCGCGGGCCGTTTTGGGCTCCGCGGCAGGGTGGCTAGCCTACTGGAGGTAGGAACGGGCTTTCACCCCGAGTTAACGGGGCGCGACAACATCTACCTCAACGGCGCTGTGCTCGGGATGACGCGTAAGGAAATCCATCGCAAGTTTGATGAAATCGTTGCATTTGCCGAAACCGAGCGATTCCTGGAGACGCCGGTGAAGCACTATTCCAGCGGCATGCATATGCGGCTGGCGTTTGCCGTCGCTGCCCACCTTGAGCCGGAGATTCTCATTGTCGACGAGGTGCTTGCTGTCGGCGATCCGGAATTTCAGAAAAAGTGTATCGGGCGAATGGGCGAAGTCGCGCGCAGCGGACGCACCGTGTTGCTGGTGAGTCATGACCTAAATTCAATAGCCACTCTCGCTGACCGGTGCATTCTCCTTCATGCCGGCAAACTCTTGTCCGCAGACAACACCGCAACGGTTCTCAATACATACGCGGAATCATTACATCGGAGCGAGGATACCGTTTACGAAGACGCCAAATCGCAAAACTCGCCAAAGGTAATCTTTGCCGCGGTTGAAACAAGTTCCCCGGGCAACCTGCACCTATACGGTCGGCCGCTTCGTGTCCGCCTCGAGATCGCCACACCGCGAGCGCTAGCAAATGCGAGAGTTTCATTCCAGTTTGTCAACGCCCGCGGTACGCCGGTCGCTCATTTATGGACCTTTGATTCGGATCGCCCAATGCTGCGCTCCGCGGGGCACCATCGCTTAGTCTGCACGATCGACTCACCCAGGCTTTACATGGGGCGTTACACGTTAAACGTCTATTTCGGTGAAACCGTATTGCGTGACATTTGCCCGTTCGAAGTCTCGATGCGCGAGATGCCACGCGAGCTCCCGTGGCAGCCTGACACATGCGCCTATCTTGAGGACGCATCCTGGGAGATCCATGACGTCCCTACCGACAGCCTGGAAGGCGCGCACGGCTCAAAACACTACTACAACGAAGCGATCATAACGACCAAATGATTCCTACTGCGCAGACTGTTCGACACTTCCTCGGCCGTAGACATGGCCGATCGCCAACATACGGCAAACGGATGAAGATTGCAGGCGCGCTGTCTATGGGGGGCCTCGCCGTTGCGGAAGCCCATGCTCGCTTGATGGAAGATGTAGTGAAAAGGGGTGTGCTAGGCGACGTGGTAGAAGTAGGTGTATATCGAGGCGGCTCGGCGTGTGCGTTTGCGGCTGGTTTTGGTAATCTCGCGCGCCGGCTCTGGTTGTACGATTCCTTTGCGGGCATGTCACAGACCTCGGAAAAAGATGGAGCGGAGGCCGCCAAGTTTGTCGGCGCCTGCGCGGCTTCGGAGGACCAGGTCGGCGAGGCCCTTGAGCGCATTGGTATCCCCAAGACGGGCTACGTGATACGGAAAGGCTGGATTGCGGATACCCTACCGGTGGATCCGCCACCTGTGATCGCTCTCTTGCACATCGATGTTGACTGGTACGAAAATGTCCTACTTACGCTGGAACATCTTTACGATCGCGTGTCGACCGGCGGGGTGATCATTCTTGACGACTTTGGTCATTGGGAGGGGTGCCGAGAAGCTTTTTACGATTTCTGCACTCGCCGATCGTTGCGACCTCTGCTGGAACGCTTCGGGCATAGTCAGGCGTATTGGATTAAAGAAAAGTGCCATAACCGCGATGAGTGGATCGACCTAGCGGACGTTTGAAGCAAGAAATGTACTCAGTCGACTGGCTCAACAGGATCCGTTCGGAGGAACTAGCCACCGTCGCGGAATGGCTTGTGCCGCCGTTGCGCATACTTGAGATCGGCGCGGGAACCGGAGCTCAAGCCCGGTCACTCGCCAGCGCCGGTTTCGACGTTACCTCGCTAGATCTGCCGGGCTCGAGCTACGCACGCGATCGCGTGTATCCCGTAAGAGAATATGACGGAAAGACGCTGCCATTTCCCGACGGGGCTTTCCAAATGATCTACTCTTCAAACGTCCTTGAACACGTCATCGATCTACCCTCGATGATGGCTGAGTGCCGGCGAGTCCTATCTCCCCGCGGCGGTTGTATCCACGTGCTTCCAACCAGTGCATGGCGATTCTGGACAACTGCCGCGCATTTTCCCGCTCTGGTGCCTAGCGCTCCGCGACTCAGCGCGGATGCGTGGCGCCAATGTCAGGCCTATGACCCGTTACAGCGAATCGCCAAGACGGCCGCCACAGTTACCGCATCGCTAATGGACACATTTCTGCCCAGCCGTCACGGCGAGCGTGGAGATTGCATGTCCGAGATATCGCTATTTAGCCACCAAGCTTGGCGTAAATGTTTCGAGAGTAATGGCTTCTATGTTCGGCGATGGCGGCCGCTTGGTCTTTTCTACACAGGCTACGGTGTACTTGGCGCGAATGTTCCGATTAGCGTCCGACGCAGAATGTCGCGTCTCTTCGGAAGCGCCTGCAACGTGTACGAGCTTTACCGCGTCGGTGACAAAACGTTCTGCACGAGGACGAAGTAGATGCCGATGATCGTGTCAAGCCAAGAGTGGACACCTGAAAGAGTTAAGCGATTCTGGGATTGGCAGGCCGCGGCCGATGCACCATATTTCTCCGCGGAAGTCGCGGACGCAGTCCTCTCCTTCGTGCGCTTTCTGCGCCTGCCGATTGAAGAATACCTCGACTACGGAAGCGGGCCCGGACACCTAGTAGAGCGATTTCTTCCGTTTGCGAAAGGGGGAAGCGGCGCTGACACGTCGCCCGTGACGGTTGCGCAAGTAAACGCACGATTCAAAGGGGCCACGAATTGGCATCAATGTGTTCACATATCGGACCTCCCAACGGACTTGCCGTCCGACGCGTTCGACCTTGTTACGTGCCTGGAGGTTGTTGAGCACCTGGACGACAACACCCTCGCCGACACTCTCAACGAGCTGGCGCGCATAACCCGACCCAATGGTCATGTCTTGCTGAGCACGCCGTACGCGGAGGATCTGTCGGCGAGCATGTCTTACTGTCCGTTCTGCGACCACGCATATCATCGCTGGCAGCACGTTCAGTCTTTTACCCCTGAGCGATTGCAACGAATGCTAGACGCTCGGGGGCTGGAGGTGGTGTTCTGCCGTGGCGTCAACCTGTTATTGTTTTCTCCTGATAAGACACCACTGAAGCCATGGCAGTCGCCCAAGCTGTGGGGCAAGCTGGTGCTCGCTCGAATCTGGGATAAGTTACTCCGCCCAACGCCGTTAAGGAGCGCGGCGGGCCGCCAATTGTTAGGTCCTGGCCCGCACCTAATTGCGGTGGCACGAAAGCGCTCGGATGCCAATCCCAATGCGGTAGAGGACACATTGCGGTGATGGACGAGCCGTACACTAAAGGCGAGTGTCGCGGTGGGCTTGCTGACAAAACCAGTCCAAACGCGGTATGGAGCCATGTTTTACGGGTAGGCTTCGTCTGCCCTAACGCTTCAGCGCTTTTCGATCCGAGGGAGTCGACCTATACGGGTGGCATGGAAAAGCGAGCGTGGCTCTTCGCCAGCGGACTTGCGGCGAACGAACGGCAGTGCAAGGTTGCCTTTGTCGTTCGATCCACTCGAAGGCAGAAAGACAACTGCGTGCGGAATGTGCGCCTGGTATTCGACCGATCGTCTCGACCCTGGCTACAGCGGATGGCTGACGATACTTATAAGCTCGTCGAAATTCGCGGAACGTGGCCCTACGTGCGCGTAAAGCGTTGGCAACACGCGTTGCTCTGGAAGTTGTGGTGCCGGGTGTTATGGGCGGCATGGAGCCTCGCTATGATCAGCAAGGCGAAAAAGTGTGGCAGGGTCCGAAAGATATTTGGAGACCTAAAGTCGGATGTGCTGTTGACGTTTGGCGTTTCTCCCGACTCAGCCGACGCTATTCTATCTGCTCGGCAATACAAGGTGCCAATCGTTTTCGTTGTTGCGGCGGACGCGGAACTTCGCAGTGCGTGCAGCGAAGGAAAGGCGTGGTGCCCAGGCGGTCGAGGCAGTCTCGCGCGCTTTTGCTTAGAAAACGCCGACTATGTGATTGCGCAGACAGAAACGCAGCGTCATATGTTGACTGGCGCGTTACCGGACCGGGAGGTGCGTTTGATTCGCAATCCAATAGATCTAATGGCGATCCCGCAGCGAACTTCGAGCGATGGCAGCACCGCTGTCATTTGGGTTGGGCGTTCGGACAAGCACCATAAGCGACCCGCGATTTGCCTGGAGTTGGCAACGATGTTGCCATCGTACAGCTTTTTAATGATCATGAATCGCGAGTGCGAAGAAATCTATGAGGATATAGTGGAACGCGCGCCGAGGAACGTGCGTGTGATCGAGCGCGTGTCGCCGACAGAGATGTTGCAGCAGCTTGCGTCCGCACAATTGTTTATAAGCACATCGGCCGCCGAGGAGGAGGGATTTCCGAATGTGTTTTTGGAGGCGGCGCTGGTCGGAACCGCGATTGTTTCGCTCGAGGCGGATCCCGATGGCTTGCTTAGCGAAGGCCCGCTCGGCGTCTGCTGCCAGGGTGACTTGTATCGGATGGCGCGCACCATGGAATCTCTGTTACAGGATCAGCACGAGCGGAAACGCTTAGCCAACAAAGCTGCTGAATACGTGCAGATGAATCACGATCTTGGAAGTCAGGTGACTAAGCTTTACGAGTTTCTAGCATCCATTTGTGTAGCATAGGCGCCATGTGTCGTATTCGACTCTGTGGAAGGTGAATATCACCACGCCTGACAGAAAGCCGAACAGCCTTTGAAGACGTCTGTGCTGGCCAACTCACTGCTATCCATCTTTCGCCATGCCGAGCTGGTGCGCGAGATGACACTGCGCGACCTGAAGGGTGCCAACCAGGGCGCCTTGCTGGGCTGGCTCTGGCTCGTGCTGCGACCGCTGGTACAAACGGCCGCTTATGTGCTGGTCGTCTCGTTCGTATTCCGCGCCCGTCTTTCGGAATCGAGCGGACCGTTCGACTATGCTATCTACGTGCTCTCGGGGCTCGTTCCCTATCAGGTGCTGACCAAGGCGCTGGAAGAGGCGCCGTCGCTGATACGCGAGCGGATGGAACTGGTCAAGCAGGTGATCTACCCCATCGAAACGCTCCCCATGACGAGCTTGCTCACGGGCTCAATCGGTTCGTTGGTGGCGCTGGCAATCTATACGGCCGTTTCCCTCTATACGCGGCAGGTCACCTGGAGTTGGCTCTTGCTGCCGCTGCCCATAGTGTTGCTGGCGCTATTCGCTCTGGGCGTCTCCTGGGTGTTCATGATCGCCGGCGTCGTGGTCAAAGATCTGCGCGAGGCCGTGTCGCTCTGCCTGGGATTGACGGTTTTTTTTTCGCCGGTGGTGGCGAGTGAAGCGATGGTTGGCCCGCGGGCCTGGCGGCTGCTTCAGTGGAATCCCCTGACGCACGTCGTAGTGTGCTTTCGCGATGTATTTCTCGGCCAGTTTCATCCGCTGAGCTGGACCCTTTTCGCCTGCATGACGCTTGTCGCGGTGGTGGTGGGGGCCTGGACGATTTCCAAGACGAAACTCCTCATCAACGAATACATCTGAGCCACACCTGCCGATGAGCGATGTCGTAATCCGGGTCGATCAGGTGTGGAAGCGGTTCAAGCTCTATCACAACCTCATCACCGGCCCGATCAAGGAACACGTCTTCTTCTGGAAGCGCGAGCAGTATTACCAGGAGTTCATGGCCGTCCAGGACGTGTCGTTCGAGGTGCAGCGCGGTGAGGTGGTGGGGATCATTGGCCCGAACGGCGCCGGCAAGACGACGCTGCTTAAGATGATCGCCGGGTTGTTGCCGGTCGATCGCGGGAGGATCGAAGTACGGGGGAAGGTGACCGCGCTGCTCGCGCTGGGCGTGGGCGTGCATCCCGAGTTCTCCGGGCGCGAGAACATCTTGTACGGTGGCATGCTGCTGGGCATGAGCAAGCGCGAAGTGTTGCGCAAAACGGAATCGATTGTCGAGTTCGCCGAATTGGGCGAATTTATCGACCGTCCCTTGCGTACCTATTCGGCCGGCATGAGGGCCCGGCTCTTGTTTTCGATCTCCATGAGCATCGACCCCGACATTTTAATTGTCGACGAGGCGCTGGCCACCGGCGATAGCTACTTCGTCGGCAAATCACTGGGTCGGATTCACGAGATGTGCTCGAGCGGAGCGACCGTCTTATTCGTTTCGCACAATATGGGGCAGATTCAGAACCTCTGTTCGCGTGGACTGGTGTTGATGCACGGTCGGCTGATTCACAATGGTGGCGCGACCGAGGCGGTTGCCCGTTATGCCGAGTCGGTGCTATCCGCACAGCAGGCATCGCTCGGCCAAACCGGCCCGCGCCGAGAGGCTGGGCGCATACAACTGCGCGACGCCGGATTGCTGGTCGAGGGGAGGCGCAGTTCGGCCGTTATGATCGGCGAGCCGTGTCAGTTGTTCTTGGACGTAGAATGCCAAGAACCACTCGAAGACGTGCTCTTCTTCGTCCAGGTGCGGTCCGAAAAATGTCCGACGACGTACGCCGTCGTGCCGACGCTTGGCTTCGTGGCCGAGCCGTTTCAATCGCTCTCGCTCCCCGCGGGCGCGAGCCGCGTGCTGATCGACTTCCCGCAGTTGAACATTGGAGATGGCGGCTACTGGTGCGATGTCGGTTTCTTCGACCGCTCGCTCTTGTGGAATTTGAGTTACGAACGTTGCTACTGTTACCAGCTCCGGGCCCTCAGTTTCTCCGCCGTCTATCGCGACAGTCGCTATTTCGGCCGCGGCACGATGGTCGAACTGCCGATGACCGGCGTCCGTATCATTCCAGGCGCCGGTGATACTACCGTCGAAGATTCTCGAAAAACTAGCGCGAGATTGCAATGAGAGTGGGTATCTTGGTCAACGATCAGCCGCAACCGGACAAGGCCGTCAAACCTTTTGCGTCTCCGCCGCTCTGCCACGGCTGCAACAAATTGATGTGGCTCGACCGACAATCTGACCCACGAATCGCTGTCATCGGCGACTAGGTAAATCGAATGTGCGGCATCGCGGGAATCTTGAGTTGGGGCAGCCGGTCGGAGAACAGCCGTGAGATCGAGGCCATGACGCGCGCTGTGGCGCATCGCGGCCCCGACGGCGAGGGCTTTTTGTCCCGCGATCGCGTCGCGCTCGGCCACCGCCGCCTGTCCATCATCGATCTGGAAGGGGGCCGCCAGCCGATGTCGAACGAAGACGGACAGGTGTCCGTCACATTTAACGGCGAGATCTACAACTATCGCGAGCTGCGCAGCGAGCTAACGGCCCTCGGCCACCACTTCGCCACCCGCAGCGACACCGAAGTGCTCGTCCATGCCTGGGAGCAATGGCAGGCAGAATGCCTCGGCCGGCTGCGCGGCATGTTCGCCTTCGCCATCGCCGACTTCGCCCGCCGCACGCTCTTTCTGGCTCGCGATCATTTCGGCATCAAGCCGCTCTGTTACCGGCGCGGGCGCGACTATTTGGCCTTCGGGTCTGAGTTGGCAGTTCTGCGCGCGGTCGACGACGATCCGCCGGCAGGCCGGCTGGAAGCGATCGACCATTACTTGCGGTTCCGCTACATCCCCAGCCCGAATACGATCTACCACGACATCTTTCAGTTGCCGCCCGGCTGCTACTTGCAAGCGTCGTTCGACGGCCGTGTCGACGAGCCGGTTCGCTACTGGTCGATGCAGTTCGAGCCGGTTGCCGACAAGAACGATGACGACTGGCGGGCCGAGTTCGATACGGTCCTGGCGTCTTCGGTCGAGGCCCACTTGGTATCCGACGTCCCCTTCGGGGTCTTTCTGTCGGGCGGCATCGATTCGACGCTGATCGCGTCGAAGATGGCCGATCTCTTGGGCCGCTCGGTGCTTGCGTTCTCGATCGGTTTTGACGAGGCCGGTTTCTCCGAAATCGAGTATGCCCGCCGCGCCGCCGACACGTTGGGAGTCGAGCTGATCCACGAAGTGCTCACGCCCGACGCGGCCGAGCTGTTGCCCGAGCTGGTGCGGCACTACGGGCAACCGTATGCCGATACATCGATGATCCCGGCCTGGTATGTGTCGCGGTTGGCGCGGCGGCACGTGCCGATGGTCCTGTCGGGCGACGGCGGCGACGAGGTGTTCGCCGGTTACGCGCGTTACGCCATGATGGAGGGCTCGCCGCTGGCACACGAGATCGCCGAGCTGATCCGTTCTCCGCGCGGCGTGTTTTGGCGCACGCCGCGCGTCATAGGTGCGTTAGGGCCGCTGGAGGCCGCGCGCAAGGCGCGCTTCGAGAGTCTTTACGGTGGCTTCGGCGGGCCGCAGCGCGCCCGGCTATGGCGCGGCGAGCATCGCGGGCAGGCCCGCGCGGCCTGCGCGTCGTTCGACGAAGGGGTCCACCGCGCCCGCGGCCGCGACGGCATCACCTATAGCCAGTTGATGGATTTTCATACGTATCTTCCCGACGACATTCTGACCAAGATCGACGTCGCCAGCATGTGCCACGGCCTGGAAGTGCGCACCCCGCTCGTCGACCGGGCGGTGGCCGACCTGGCCGCGGCGCTGCCGCTCGACGTGCGTTCGCGGCGCGCACCTCGTGGTCGGATCGCCAAATGGATTTCCAAGGACGCCCTGCGGCACAAATTCGACGACGCCTTCATCCATCGGCCCAAGATGGGCTTTTCCATTCCCGAAGATCGCTGGCTGCGGCCAAGTACATCGATCCGCAAGCTGTTTGACGAGCTCGTCGTCAGCGACCATTCGAGCTTGCGTGAATGGTTCGATCCTCGCGCGCTGCGCCGCCACGTAGCATATTTCGACAGCCAGGGGCAGGGGGGCGTGCGATTGTGGATGCTCTTGATCCTCGCCGTCTGGCGTGAGCAAAATCGCGACATTCGCTTTTCCTGATGACCGCCCACATCTGCTTCTATCGTCCGAACGTGGCGGCCCTCGTGAGCGACACGCCGGTCTGCGCTATGGGCGGGGCCGATCTGCGGGCGTGGGAATTTGCCCGCCGCCTGGCAGCCCGCGACGCGTTTCGCGTGAGCTTCGTTGTTGGCGATTATGGTCAACCGGCCGTCGCCCAGCGCCAGGGCGTGGCGATCCGGGTCTTGTCGCAGCCCTGGCAGCGCCGCGTGGCGACCGCCTATCGTCGATATCGGGCCGCACTTGGGCAACTACGCGGTGGCCGCATCGCTGCTCCGGCCGCCGCCTTGACGACATCGCTGCCGTGGCTGGTCGCCCACCGTCTGCTGAAGGCTGTCAGACCGTTTGAAGCAGAGCCGGAATTCGATCAATTATTGTCGACGATCTCGCCCGATGTGGTCGTCTGTTTCGGGGCAACTTTCGACTCGGCACAGCTTGTCGACGCTTGCCGGCGTCTTGAGATTCAAAGCGTGCTATGTATCACGGGCGACAGCCAGCTTGTCGACAATTTGGGACCGAGAAGTGCCGATCCGGCAGACCAGACGGTTCTCCAACGTATCAAAGAAAGTCTGTCCGCAGCCACTGCGATCGTCGTTCAAACCGAGACTCAAGAGCGCCTGGCTCGTGAGCGTTTCGGCCGTCGGTCTCATCTGGTTCGTAACCCGATGTTGCCGCTGTCAGACACGCGCCCGGTAGGTGAGCCGGCTGTGTTCTGGGTTGGCCGCGCGGAGCTGGTCCACAAATGTCCCGACCGACTTTGGAAGATCGCCCGAAAATGCCCTAATATTCCCTTTCGCGTTGTCCTGAATCCAGATTCTCCCGGCGTGTGGGAAAGGCTCGCGGCCGAAAAGCCCGCCAACGTCGAGCTGATCGAACGGGTGCCAGCCGATGAAATAGGGCGCTACTTTGCTTCAGCGGCGATACTCGCGAATACGTCCGCTTCAGAGGGCTTTTCGAACGCGTTTTTGCAGGCGGCCTTGTTCGGGATTCCCGTCATCTCGCTAGAGGTCGATCCCGACGGCTTTTTGGATCGGCACGGTTGCGGTGTTCGTTGTGCTGGAGATTTCGATAAAATGGCAGCCGAGATCGCTCGGCTTTGGAACGACGTCAGCGAACGTGCGGCGATCGGTCAACGAGCACGAGACTACGTCGCCATCCATCACGATCCCGATCGCTGCGCGCAACAATTCGCGGACGTCCTCCTGTCGCTAACTCAGGAGGGCACCATGCATGCTCCGACAGCTTAGCGGCGCGCGTGATCTCTTGATAAGCAAGCTTCCTTGGAGAGCCGGCAACGCGATCCGCCGGGGTTTGTATGCGTCGGCGCACATCACCCGCGACTCCCTCTGTTACACCGAACAATACGTCCTACATGCACTGCTCGCCCAATCACCTCGGCACCGAACTCTCCTTACTTCGCACTGGTTGTCGCGGCGGCATGAGCGCCGGATGCAAGACACATGCGGCCCAAATACCGCGTCTGACGTTCGTCTCTATGGCGGATGTTACTGGTTTGAGGTCGTTTGAGGGTGCTTGAGGTCACCTTGCCCGGCATGTCCGCAGATCGTCCGCACGTCACCGTTATCGTCAATGCACACCGCGAGGGGCTGCTGGCCCACCGCAGCGTGCGCAGCGCGCAGCGCTGCTTCGAACATGCCGCCGAGCGCGGCATACGTTGTGAACTGGTAGCGATTCTCGACCGGCCGGACACCGCAACGGTCGAATACTTTTGGGAGAAACGGTCACAATTTGCCGTCGTCGAAGAGACCGACTTCGGCGACCCGGGGCTGGCACGTAACCGCGGAGCGGAATTCGCCCGGGGCGACTGGATTGCCTTCCTCGATGCGGACGATCTGTTCAGCCGTGGGTGGTTGACCAAGGCCCACGCAACGGCCACCGGCTGCGGCAAAGCGGTGGTCGTACACCCGGAGTACAACATTTGGTTCGTCGGCGAGACCTGGCTGGTACCTCAGGTCGCGTGGCCGAGCGGGGAGTGGTCGGCGCTGGATATGCTTCAGCAGAACCCCTGGAGCACGCTCTGTTTTTGCCCACGCGAACTGGTTGCGCGAGAGGTTCCGTTTTCGGCCACCGACGAAGCGAATGGCTTCGGTTACGAAGATTGGCACTGGCATTGCCAGACGATGGCCCGCCACATTCCGCACCTGGTCGCGTCCGAAACGGTCCATTTTATCCGCCGGAAAGAGAGCGGTTCCCGATTGCGAGGGCACCAGACCGGCGGTTGTGTGATTCGGCCGACGCGGCTGTTCGACGACGACACGGCCGAACTCTGGGGAAACGATTCACCATCGACGGCCGGTGGCGACCTGCGACGGAATCTTGGGCTTTTGGCGAAAGCGCGAGGAATCCTTTACCGGGCGGCAGAACGAGTTCCCCCCCAGACACGCGAAGCGGCCCTCGCGGTCCTGGGCGAGATGCGTCGGGCGGTGCGACCCGCGCCGCAGGTATCCGCATGGCTGCGTGAGGAATGGCAAGCGATCAACACGATCGAGCCGCAGTTCTATCCTTCGAGGGCAGCGATCGGTACGTCGCGGCTTTGGCGAACTCCGCGGTCGGCCTTGGGTCGGCATTTTCCGCGAATCAGCCAACTCTTCGGCCCCACCGCCGACCACGTGTTTCTCTGGCCATCATTGAAGCATGCCGACGCGCATTTCGTGGCCGTGCGCCACTTACGCTCCGTCGCGGAAGAGCACGCCGACGCAAAAATCGTCTGCGTTGTGACGGAGAGCGCGGAAGACGCCGCGCGATCGCAACTGCCCGATCACGTGCGGGTGGTCGAACTCGGGCAAGAGCTGCGCGATTTTCCCAGACATGAACAGACGACATTGCTGGCTCGCTTGCTGTTGCAAAAACATCCTAAGGTGATCCAGCTCATCGATTCTCCCAAGGGCTACGAACTGTTCACCCGCTACGGCAAGCAGCTCGCTTCGCAGAGCCAACTGTTCGTGGCACTCTTTGGCGCCAATTTCGATGCCGCCGGACAGGCCATCGGTTGCATCGTTGACCAGTTTCCGAAATGCGTTGGCGTCATATCTCGTATCCTTTGCGATGATCGGCGTACGGTCGATTTTCTGCAGACGACGTACGGTGTGTCGGATGATAAGTGCCGGATGATCGATAATCCCTCATCCATGCCGGACATCCGCGCGGGCGGCCTGAACGCGACTGCGGGTGCAGAATAGCATGATCGAGCAGGTCGTCTTCCACGTCGCGTCGCGAGCCAATTATTTCATGCAGGAGATCGCGCAGCTTTACTGCGACGGGTTCGGCGCCATCGGAGTTCCGGCGAGAATCGCATTAGACGAGAAGCCGGATCCCTCGGATGCGGGACGTTTGGAAGTAATCATCTCGCCGCACGAGTATTTTACGTTCGTCCTCAGATCGGCTTCCGGGCGGGCAGAGCAGCGCCGGCTCGCGAAGCGATGTTGGCTGCTGAACACGGAGCAGCCGGGGAGCAACTGGTTCGATCTCGTTCTGCAATATGCGGGCCGCGTGCAGGGCGTTTTTGACATCAACCGGCAGGCGCAGCGGGCGTTCGAATCGCTGGGCTTCCCGGCGATACATGTACCGCTGGGCTATGGGCCCTCTTATGAGGACGTCCACCGGACCTCCGCTGCAAAGACCGTCGATGTCGTTTTTCTCGGCCATAGTTCTCCGCGGCGGAAGCTTTTTTTCGCCGAACACGCCGAGCTGTTCCAACGATACGATTGCCGGCTGATATTCGCTCCAGTTTCACGGCCGCTCACGAGCGACAGCGCGAGATACGCATTCGGGCCGGCACGAAATGCACTGCTCCGTTCCGCACGCATTCTGATCAACGTTCACTCATCGACTCGGACGTATTTTGAATGGCACCGTGTCTTGGCAGCGGTTGCCAATCGATGTGCTGTCATTACGGAGACGAGCGAAGATTTCTCGCCGCTTGTGTCGGAAAGACATTTTGTGATGGACCGATACGATCGGTTGGCTGAACGATGCGTCGAATTGCTCGAAGATAATTCTGCTTGGCAAGCGATGGTTGAATCGGCTTACGAGCTTATCCGCCAGAAAATGCCCGTGGAACGTTCGTGTGAGATCATACTAGAGGCGTGTGAAGCACGCCGTCCGCCAGCACGTCCGACGATTTCGGCGAGGTGGCGTACGGCCAAATGCGGTGCTTACGCGTTTGCTTATCGGTTGAAGCGAAGGCCCACCCTTCAGCGATTATCTTGGGTCGCGAACAGAGCTAGGTTGCGCCTCGCGCGCCCAGCCGCATTCTCAACGATCGAACGGACGCGCGTGAGGATGTTGCGGGAGAGAGCTGACGTGCAAGGGAGGGGGCGGGAACAAGACACGTACGAAGTCGTCACTAATGCAGCTGCGGTCCAACTGGGGGCTCCTGCGATATCTGTGATTGTGACACTTTCCGACTCTGTAAGTCACATTCAGCAATGCTTGACGAGCGTTGCAAACTCTGCCACCGATCGATTGCCTGGCGGAATCGAGTTGCTGGTGGTCGGGGACAGGTCGCCCGATGGTCCAGCGAAGGCTGCTCGGGGATTCATCGAACCGTTCTCGTTTCCGTCCCGGTTGGTGCTCAAACGCGAGAACACAGGGTTGGCCGAATCGCGCAATCTCGGCATTGAATTGGCGCGCGGGAGGCACGTGTTCATTTTAGATGCCGATAACCACGTTTACCCTCGCTGTTTCGAGAAGCTCTATAACACAATGAGCTCGGGCACGTATGCCGCGGCGTATGGCATCATCAAGCGGTTCGACGACACAACGGGCAGCGCACTCGGCTTGATGTCGCAATACGGCTGGGATGCAGCGTCGCTTGTTGACGGGCCATATATCGACGCGATGGCGCTCTTCGATCGAGAACTACTGCAATCGCTGGGAGGCTATGCAACCGACTTGCTCGACTATGGATGGGGTTGGGAGGACTATGAGCTTTGGCTGAGGATTGCGCAATCGAATCGTTCTTGCATTCTGTGCCCCGAGATCCTTGGCGCGTATCGAGCGCACGGGCCATCAACGTTGACTTCCACGTGCTTTTACGTCCCCGCCCTAGCGAAGCATTTCCATCAGCGGTTCAACGATTTACTCGACCGCGTGGACCCTGGACCGTTTGCCTTTGGAGCGCCTACGCCCAACTCAAAAAGTCGGAGCTAGCGACATGTGTGAACGACCACCCGGTTGATGTTGGTACCGGCGGTGGATCACGTGCGCCTTAGCCGCCCGGAGACCAGTCTGGCCGCGGACGTTCGAACACCTTGGTGTCGATCGCGCGTGCCAACTCGTCGATGCGAGTTTGCGCCGCGCGCAGGGTGCCGGTGTCGGTATGGACTGTCATTTCGATTTCGAAGCGACGCGTTTCGCCAGGTTGCACCTTGGTCACGCGGCCCTGTGAGTGCTCGAACGACTTACCGTTCGGAAAGTTGATGCACGGTTCCAGGCCCGTGCAGTAGCCGTCGCTGTAGGAAATTCGATTCTTCCAGAGAGCGAAATACGGAAATTGGTCTCGGCGGAAAGCCAAGCTCAATCCGCGCTCACCGGCGGGATCGGTCAGCAGCGCGCACGTCTTCTGTTCCCGGTCGGCGCCCAACTCCATGTAGAGCACGTTCTCCGGCGCGCCGGGACGGCCCGGTCCGTAGGTGCGCCACGTTTCGAGGGCGCCGATGGCCGCTTCGTTGCGCGGCGCCATGACGGCGACGGGCGCGTCGAACGTCGATCCTTCGGCTGCCAGCGGAGGGCCGATGTTGATGTGATAGAGCAACTGCAAGTCGGCCGGAAGCGACCACGGATTACTGATCTCGTCAACGATCGCCAGCGTCGGGGAACCGAGCGCCATGCGCACCGTCGATGTCAATCGCAAGCTGTTGCAAAACAGCCTCGCCTCGTCGACCACACCCGTCAGAGCAATTTCCCGTCGATCGGCATCGATCGTGACGCTCACCTGGTGCGCCGGACGATTGGCGATGCGTCCGTGCAGCGTGTGTTTCAGCCGTCCGTCGGCCGCCCATTCCGGCGCGCCGTTGTACTCCAATCCGCAGCGACAGAGTAGCTCGTCGAACCCGCTCAGCCAACCAATGCCGCTCGCCTCGTCGAGCGGCACGAACTTGGGATGGACGGGACCTTTTACGGGCGATGGCCAGCCCACCTTCAACTCGCCCGACCAGACACGCCAGATCCCCATGCCCCGATCACACAGAACAGTGGCCCGCAGTACACCGTTATCAAGCTCGACAATGTTCAGCCCGTCTCGCAGGCCGCCGCGCAGTGTCCGTTTGGTGACGGAAAAGGATCCGTCGCTTGGCGACAATCCGACATCGCTCGGTCCCAACCGCAACTCGTCGACGTAAAGGTCGCGGTCGACATCGATCAGCGTCCAGGTGTTGCTACGCATGTTTTCTCGAACGTCCATCCATAACGAACCGTCCGCCTTACTGCGACACGACGCGCACGCGGTCCCAATAGCCAAACTCCCAGCTCCAGCCATTGGCCTGATTCAACAACTCGATGGCGACCGTCGTGCCCGCGTATGACGACAGATCGACCGATACATCGAGCCAGCCGTCTTGAGCCGTCTTGGGACCGACCGGGCCATCGTACATCTTCTTGCCATTCACCTTGACGACCAACTGCCAATCACCCCGTTTGTCGTACGAGGCGTCGAGCAGCAGCCGAGATTTTTTGCCTGCGGGGACCTTGACGGTCGCGGCGAGGATGCACGGCTTGTCGCGACCGACCGGATGCGTCCGCAACACCCCGTCGCGTCCAAAATGTTCGGCGACGATGGCGACGCCTCCCTCGCCGACCGCCGACGTCGCAAAACCGGGCGCGACGTCGCCGACAATGCCGGAGAATTCTGCCGGATCTTCCGTGGCCCGTGGTTGACGATTGCGCATGCCCGGCAACTGTTGTGCGGTCGGGTCGTCGGGCGGTTTATCGAGCGTGATGAAGGCGAAGAGATCGGCAATCTCTTCCGGCTTGAGCTGCTGTTCGAGGTTTTCGGGCATCAGTGAGAGCTTGCTCGTCTCCATCTGGTCGATGTCGGGGCGGGCGATCGTCTCGAGCTTGCCGCCTTGTGCCTTGAGCACGATGCGCTGCGGGCTGTCTTCCGCGACAAGGCCCGTGATCACGCGGCCGTCGCTGGTGACGACCGTGCGGGCTTGGTAGGCGGCGCCGATCACCAAGCTCGGATCGAACACGTTCGACAACAGTTGTTCGAAGGAACTGCGGCCGTTGACCGTGATGTCCGGGCCGACTTCCTGACCTTCGCCGTAAATCTTGTGGCATTGCCCGCATACCTTTTTGAAGACCTGCTGGCCGCGCTGGGCATCACCGGGCGCCTGCCGCAAAAAGTGGCGCATGCGGGCGATGACGTTCTCGCGCTCGGGATTGCGGTCGTTGCGGAGCGTGCCCCAGGTATCTCGGACCATGTTCACCAGTTCGGCATCCTTGCTCACCAATAGCTTGCGGACCTGGTTGAGGTTCAAGGCATCGGCTGAGACGCCCTTGTCTGCGATCGCGCGGAGCAGCGCCTTGCTCCACGCCGGACGGCCAGTGAGTAGCTCGATCGCCTGTGGCTTCAAATCCGGTTCCATATCGCGGTAGGCAGCCAGTACGAGCCGTGCAATATCTGGGCTTTCGGCACGGCTGAGCGCGTCGAGCGCTCGGCGACGGAATTCGATTGCCCCCTTTTGCCTATCAGCCAGTACCCCCGCCACCTCGTCGAGTAAACCGGGATCGCCGGCGGCGACGAGCGCGGCGAGCGCCTGCAATCGCCGCGCGTCCGGTTCATTGGCCGAGATGAATGTCTTTCGCACGACGGCCACCGCACGCGGTTCTTTCCAGGTGGCCGCCAGCAATGCGGCGTTGAATACGAGCGCCGGGTTGCTAGAACCCAGCAACCGGTCGGCAATCGGGTCAAGTGCCGCACGAAGCTTATCGAGTCGTGCCCCGGCGATTTCGCGGGTCTCGATCTTACCGGCGAGCATGGCCAGACATTGCCCGGCGAGTGCCGGATCGGCACCATCATTCGCAAGAAGAGCGTCGAGGAGCATCGTCACGGGGCGCGGGTCGAAATTGGCTCGACCGAGAACACGCTCCACGATGCGCGGCATGAGCATTGCCAACTTCGGTTGTTCGCTCAGCCGGGTCCGCTTGATGTGAGCCAGGAGTTTTTCGCTCTCGTTCTCGAGCAACGGGTGGAGGTTCTGCCAGACGATCTGCGGGATCAACCTGTCATCGCCCGCCCCAATAAGAATCCGATACAACAAGTCCATCGAATCGACACCCGCAAGTTTGCGAGCAGCGATGGCCACTTGTAGCCGCACGTCGGGCGAAGAATCACTGGCCAGCGCGACTACTCGTTCGCGCACGCGTGCGTCGACCTCTCGCTGGTTTCCGGCCGCGCGCACGCCCCAAGCGCGGAACGTTGGATCGGGCTGCGCTAGTAGCTGCTCGTGGAAATCGACGTCGAGCGGTCCGGCGCCGATGAGCGACCAGAGTGCATGCATGCGGGCTTTGCGAGGCTCGTCGCCATCGAGCACGAGCCGCCGAAGCTTGCCGAGAGTCTCGGGAGTGCGTCGTTCCCACAACAGGCGTTGGGCCAGGTCTCGGTAGAAAACGTTGGGACTGCGCAACCGCTCGATGAGCTGGTCGTCGGTTTCCTTAGCCAAATCGAACTGGCCAGAGCGGGGTGTGTCCTTATATCTCACGCGGTAGAGCCGCCCCTTGAGGCGGTCGATACCCTGCGGGTCGCGGTTGGCGTCCTGATAGCAGTGGTAGCGGTCGTACCAGTCGAGGACGTACAGGCAACCGTCGGGCCCCGTCTTCTGCACGACGGGCATGAACCAAGCGTCGTTTGCAGAGAGAAAGTCGTCGTTCGGAGTGGCGAAATACGTCGAACCGTCACGAGCAAGCGTATCGCTGTTGATGCAATTTCCGTGGATGTTGCCCATGTAGAGACGTTCGCGGAAACGCTCGGGATAGGCATCGCTGTCGAAGTAGTGGATGCCGCAGTAGGCGGCCTGTTGATGGCGGTGCTTGACGATGGAATCGAGCTTCCAGGTGAACGGCGGGTAGGGGCCACCCTGCCGATGGTAATAGCCCGTTTCGGTCAGGTGCCAGAGGTGGTCGATGACACAAGCGCTGACGAAGGCGCTTCCCTCGGTGTCGAAGGCCACGCCCCAAGGATTGCTCGTACCCTCGGCGAAGAGCTCGAAGTCGCGCGTCCGCGGATGGATGCGAAACAGCGCGCAGGTGAAATCAAAAGTCTTGCCCCGATATTCGATGTGGCTGGGGTTGAAGACGCCGTTGAGGCCGTAGAGCCAGCCATCGGGTCCCCAGGTGAGCGAGTTGGGCAATTCGTGGGTGTCGAAGCGGCCGAAACCCGTGACGACGACCTCGTGCCGATCGGCCCGTCCGTCGCCATCGGTGTCCTGCATGAAGAGGAGGTCGGGCGCGTTGGCGACCCACACTCCGCCCGCGCCGACGGCAACGCCCGAGGGGATGTTCAGTCCCTCGGCGAATACCGTGAACCGATCGGCGCGGCCGTCGCCGTCGGTGTCTTCGAGCACTTTGACGCGGTCGCGGCCCGCCCCGGCCTCGCGACGCGGGTATTCGAGGCTTTCCGTGATCCAGATACGGCCGCGTTCGTCGAACGTCATGGCCACCGGATTGACGATGTCGGGTTCGCTTGCCACCAGTTCGACCGAAAACCCCTCGGGCACCGTCATCTTGGCGATGGCTTCGGCGGGCGCGAGTGGCGGTCCGGGCGGCTTTTGCTGGCCGTGCGGAATCGGGCCATCAGCAGCCCGAACCTGGCAAGAGATGATGAGAGCGAGGACGAGGGCCGGGCAGGCGCGTGTCATGAGTGCAGGGAGTGAGTCGTGCGTCCCAGGAGTGAGAGACCACGATTATGGATGGCCGCTCGCGGGCTGGCAACGGTTTCGCCCGCCGTAGGCTCTCGCAGAACTGTGCGGCGCCCACTGAAGTGCCGATTTCTGTCCGGTGCGGTCAAGCTTGCCGCTGGGAATGGCCCGCCTATCCGGTTTTAATTCACCGGGCCAACGAATCGGCAACCGATACGGTAGATCGGGGCGGAGCCGTCGACCACCTGAAATCGATTGACTATTTGTGCGTGTAGATAGACCAGGTGTGGTGCGACACCGAGTGCCACCACGATCGAATCAAAGTCGGGCAACTGCGACGAAAGAAAAGAGAAGCCGGTCGACGAGATGTCTTGGCATTCGACCTCGCGGAAGCTCGCTTTCCCGGGCAGCAGGCCACCTTGGTAGGGCGCCACACTTTGGCGATACTCGAAGATTTGCCGCGCCGTCTGGCGACGGTCTTTGCCGGTGGGCAAGACCGACTCGGCGGCGATCGGTTGCTTGTCGTTTGCCTGTGTACCTACCGGCTCCTCGGCGATCATGCGGGCCGACGGAGATGTCAACTCCACCGGCTGCGGTTTCGCCGCCCGTTCGAGTTGGCCGACGACTGATACCGGGTCGGCCAGGGCAGACCGTTCGTCGGCCTGAGCGGTGGCTGGCAGGGGATGTTCATCGCCGTTGCGCACTCCGCCCGAAGGCTGCGCACGGCTGCCGTCGAGTTGGCGCTGACGGCTCTTGCGCACCGACATACCGATGGCGATGCCAATCAGGATTTGAACGGCGGAAACGCCGAGGGCAGTGATCGCGAAGAACATAGTACAAAAATGAATAGGGCAGGAAACGGCGTGGAGCAAACCGGCGCCGGAAGAATCGGTGCCATGCTTACAACGCGCATCGCGTGCACGATTGCGCCCGGCGCTCCGCCAAGCCGCGCAATGACCATGCTCGCCGATAGTTCACGCCGAATCGTTCAGCTAAAATGGAGAGAGTTGCCCGATCCTGCGGCGAGTTTCCAATTGGCCAGCCGTTTGTTAGCTTGAACGAGCCATGAACATCCTTTTAGCCGGCAGCGAAGCCGTTCCGTTTGCCAAGACTGGCGGATTGGCCGACGTGATGGCAGCGCTGCCCGTCGAGCTCGAGCGGCTTGGGCATCGTCCGTTCGTCTTCCTGCCCGCTTACAGCCGGGCCTTGGAGAGCGGCCAGCCCATTGAGCCGACCGATGCACGTGTCAGCGTGTCGATCGGCAGCAAAACCGTCACTGGTCGATTGTTGCGCAGCCGACTGCCCGCGAGCGAAGTCGACGTTTACCTCGTCCAGCAGGACGATTATTACCGCCGCGACGAACTCTATAGCCACAACGGCTCCGACTACGTCGACAACTGCGAGCGGTTTGTCTTTTTTTCCCGCGCGGTGTTGGAGGCGGTCCGCCTACTGCGACTCGACATTGATGTTGTCCATGCGAACGACTGGCAGACTGGTCTGATTCCGGCCTACCTGAAGACTACCTACCGGAACTTGTCTGGCTACGAGTCGATCGCGTCGCTCTTCACCATCCATAACCTGGCCTACCAAGGCGTGTTCTGGCACTGGGACATGCTGCTCACGGGCTTGGACTGGAAGTATTTCAATTGGCACCAGATGGAGTTCTACGGCAAGCTCAATCTGATGAAGACGGGCCTCGTCTTCGCCGACTGGATCAATACCGTCAGCCCGCGTTACGCCGACGAGATTCAGACAGCGCCATTGGGATGTGGGCTGGAGGGCGTGTTGCAGCAGCGCCGAGATGTGCTCTCAGGCATCGTCAACGGCGTCGACTATGGGATCTGGAGTCCGGCGGTCGATACGCATCTTCCGAAAACCTACGACGATCGCACGTTCGCCGTAGGCAAATCGGCGGCCAAAGCAGCGTTGCAGGCCGAGTTGGGCCTGCCGACCGACCCCAACTTGCCGCTCGTCGGTCTCGTCGGCCGACTTGTCGACCAGAAGGGACTCGACCTGGTGACGAGCGTCATGCAAGAGTGGCTCCGCACCAGCGACGTACAATGGGTCGTGCTCGGTACGGGCGACGCCAAGTACCATCAGATGCTGACGACCTTCGCCGAGCGTTTCCCTCAGAAGCTCGCGGTCCGCTTGGCTTTTTCCGATCCTCTGGCCCATCGCATCGAGGCGGGCGCCGACATTTTTTTGATGCCCAGCCGCTTCGAACCGTGCGGCCTGAACCAATTGTACAGCCTGAAGTATGGAACCGTGCCGATCGTACGGGCCACGGGCGGCCTGGCCGATACCGTGACCGACACGACCGAACAGACGCTGGCCGCTGGCACCGCCACCGGGTTCAGTTTCCGTGCTTACGAGGGACTCGCCCTGGCCGAGACGCTGAAGCGGGCGATCGACGCCTGGCACCAACCCAGCATCTGGTCGCAAATCGTGCATAACGGCATGCGCCAAGACTGGTCTTGGAGCCGCAGCGCCAAACAGTACGTGGACCTGTACCAGAACCTCTTGAGCCGCGTTCGGCAGCCGGCGAGCGAAGCCAGGCGGTAGGCGCCTCGAGCGGCGCCGAGTAGACGCCGTCCGGTCGGGTCGCGATTCTCAGACGCCGGCGTGACGAGCGACACGAAGTTGAGCGCGGGCCTGCTGCTCGGCCCGCTCGCGCAGGGCCAACGTTTCGGGCGTGTTGGCAACACGTTGGCGGGCCTCGGCGAGTTGCTCTTCTGCCACCTTTGCCTTCAGGTTTGCCGCAGGCACGGCCCGACCGGTCAAGACGCTCACCACGTCATCGATTACCTGCACAAATCCGCCGTCGACGTAGTAGCGCTCGATGCGTCCCTGCCGTTTGATGCGCATCTCGCCGAAGCCCAACCGGCCGATCATCGGGCTGTGCAACGGGGCGATCCCGATCTCGCCGTCAAATAGCGGCAGGGCCACGAACTCGGCGGTTTCCTCCAGCACGGTTGCCTCGGGCGTCACCACGACGAGTTGCAAGGCATGGCCGTGCGTGCCGGCCTTTTCGTGAACTTCCATCGCAATACTTGTGAGTTCGGTGAATATTTTTGACTGTTAGGCGGACAGGCAAGCCTCTCGGCTTCGCAGGAAAAGCGCGAGTCGCCGACAGGTTTTCGGCAACTCGTTACTTCTTGGCTGCCATCTTCTTGGCTTGTTCTTCGGCTTGCTCGATCGGGCCGACGTACATGAAGGCGCTCTCTGGCAAGTGGTCCCATTTGCCGTCGGCAATCTCCTCGAAGCTGCGAATCGTGTCGTCGAGCTTGGTGATTTCGCCCGGCTTGCCCGTGAAGACTTCGGCCACCAAGAACGGCTGCGACAAGAACCGCTCCATGCGGCGGGCGCGATGTACCACCAGCTTGTCCTGTTCGCTCAGTTCGTCGATACCCAGAATGGCGATGATGTCTTGCAATTCGCGGTAACGCTGCAAGGTACGCTGCACGCGGCGGGCCACCGCGTAGTGCCGATCACCCACATACTGCGGATCGAGGATGCGGCTCGACGACGCCAGCGGATCGACGGCGGGATAGATACCTTTCTCGCTGATCGACCGTTCCAGGTAGATGAAGGCGTCGAGGTTGCCGAACGCCGTGGCCGGGGCAGGGTCGGTCGGATCGTCGGCCGGCACGTAGACGGCCTGCACCGACGTGATGGCGCCCTTGTTGGTCGACGTGATACGTTCCTGCAAAGCGCCCATTTCGGTGGCCAGCGTTGGCTGGTAACCGACGGCGGACGGCATGCGTCCGAGCAAGGCCGACACTTCGCTACCCGCCTGAGAGAAACGGAAAATGTTATCGATGAACAACAGCGTGTCGGCCCCGGTCGTGTCGCGGAAGTATTCGGCCATCGTCAGGGCCGAGAGCGCCACACGCAATCGCGCGCCGGGCGGTTCGTTCATCTGGCCGAATACCATGCACGTCTGCTCGATGACGCTACGGCCCGTATCACCGATCTTGGCTTCTTGCATTTCCAACCACAGGTCGGTTCCTTCGCGCGTGCGTTCGCCGACGCCGGCGAAGACCGAGTAACCGCCGTGTGCGCTGGCGATACGGGCAATCAATTCGGTGAGGATGACGGTCTTGCCCAACCCGGCCCCGCCGAACAAACCCGCCTTACCACCGCGGACGAACGGCGTGAGCAGGTCGATGACCTTGATACCGGTCTCGAATAGCTCGGTCTTGGTCGATAGATCGGTCACGGGCGGAGCCTCGCGGTGGATGCCCCAGCGATCGTCGGCCTGCACGTCACCGCGGCCGTCGATCGGATCGCCCAGCAGGTTGAAGACGCGACCGAGGGTCGCCTTGCCGACGGGCACGGTGACCGGTTTTCCGGTATCGATGCACTCCTGGCCACGGACCATACCGTCAGTGCTGCCCAACGCGACGCATCGCACGCGGCCGCCGCCCAAGTGCTGCTGCACCTCGCCCGTGAGCGCGACCTTCAAGCCCTTGTGTTCCGAAGAAATCTTGACGGCGTTGTAGATGGCCGGCAGGCGATCGGCGGCAAACTCGACGTCGAACGTCGAGCCGATGACTTGGGTGACGTGGCCGACATTGGGGCCGTCAGCCTGATGTTTTCGATTAGCGAGTGTTGCAGTGGCCATGGAAGATGTTGATTGCGGTTCGGGGTTTGAGATCGAAAGGTCGCGTTCGGCGACCTGTTTATTTGTAAATAGCTATGAGAGTTTTTCTATTTAAGCGCCTCGACGCCGCCCAGCACTTCCATGATCTCGCCGGTGATCTGACTTTGTCGGGCTCGGTTGTACGTCATCGACAGTTGCTTGATGAGCTTGTCGGCGTTCTCCGTGGCGGCCTTCATGGCCACCATGCGGGCGATCTGCTCGCTCACCGCGGAATCCAAAAAGCACTTAAAGAGCTTAACCTTGAAGCTCGTCGGCACGACCTCTTCCAAGATGCTCTCGGCCGAAGGCAGAAACTCATACTGTACCTGCGAGCTATGCTGCGTCTCGGTCTCGGTGTCGCTGCCGGCGAGAGACGACAAGGGGAGCAGCGTTTCGACGGTGGCGACCTGCCGGGCGATCCCCTCGAAACGGGTGTAGACCACGTCGAGCCGGTCGAGCTTGCCCGTGGCGTACTCTTCCAAGAAACGGTTGCCCAGGACATCAACTTCGTCGAAGCTCGGTTTGTCTTCGAAGTGCGTATAGGTTCGATCCGGCGTGACTTCGCGGAAACGGAACGCTGAGATACCGCGCTTGCCCGACACCTCCAAGGTGACATTCGGCACGGCCGCCAGGAGTTCCTGGTATCGCGCCAGACTGACTCGCAGCACGTTGGCGTTATAACCGCCGCACAGCCCACGATTGCCCGTCAGCACCAACAGCACGGCATGTTTGGTCTCGGATCGTGCTTCGAGCAGGGGATGACTCACTTGCAGACCGGTACGGGCCAGATCGGATACGAGCGCCGTGATGCGGCGCGTGTAGGCCGTCGCCGCGGCGGCGCGATCCATCGCCTTCTTGAAGCGGGCCGTCGCGATCAGCTCCATCGTCCGCGTAATCTTGCGGATGTTCTTGATCGACTTGCGGCGTTTATCGAGTGCTCGTGCTTTGGCCATGTAAGGGGCGGTTCACCTAATGAGTCGAAGTGTCAGGGGGTATCGATAGACCTCGCCACTGTTGGCCTTCATCGAGGCGACGATAATCAACACAATGTTCATCGCCGAAAGAACGATAAGCACCGGTATTCCGATCAAGAAACAAAACAGCAGTGCCAACCCGAGCAAGTGATAAATAAGCATCGAAATCTGGAAATTCAGCGACTCCTTGCCCTGATCATCGACGAAGGGCATCGTGTCTTTCTTGACCAACCACACGATCAATGGGCCCAGAATTCCTCCAAAGACGGTAACGTACGCGGATAAGGCACTAAGGTGACAAAGCATGCCCCACATGCGCGATTCACTATCGACAACGGTCGCGCCCGGAGAAACATCGATCGGAGTCTGGGGTGCTTCATAGGGATTCGTCGGTTCATCCATTGTGCTGGTCTCGCCTCGAGTGTGGTCTCAACCATGCCCACGCAACCGTGGTTACAATAGATTTTCGCTGTCACCCTCCTATTTCTTGCTGGCAAATACTTTTTGGAAGTCGGCGATGGCCGCCTCGAGTGCAGCGGCGGTGTCGTCGTCGAGTTTCTTGGTGCTGGCGATCTTCTCGCGAACTTCCGACCGCTGCTCGTGCACGAAGGTCAAAAATCCGCGTTCCCAATCCGCGACCTGATCACGCGGGATCTTGTCGAGGTGGCCGCGAGTGCCCGCGTAGATGCTGAGCACCTCGTCGATCACGTCCATCGGCTGATATTGGCCCTGCTTGAGCAACTCGATCATGCGGTATCCGCGATCGAGCCGGGCTTGCGTGGCCGCATCGAGGTCGGTACCCAACTGGGCAAATGCCTCCAATTCGCGAAACGCCGCCAGGTCGAGTCGCAAGCCGCCCGCCACCTTCTTCATGGCCGGAATCTGAGCAGCTCCACCGACGCGCGACACCGAGATACCGGCATTCATGGCAGGCCGCTGACCGGCGAAGAACAGGTCGGGCTGTAGGTAAATCTGGCCATCGGTGATCGAAATCACGTTGGTCGGAATGTAGGCCGATACCTCGCCTTCCAGTGTCTCGATGATCGGCAGGGAGGTGAGCGAGCCGCCGCCCAATGCATCGCTCAGCTTGGCCGATCGCTCCAGCAGACGGCTGTGGCAATAAAACACGTCGCCCGGATAGGCTTCGCGTCCCGGCGGTCGCCGCATCAGGAGCGAAAGTTGCCGGTATGCCACGGCCTGCTTCGACAGGTCGTCGTAGATGATCAAGGCGTGCTGGCCGTTGTACATGAAATGCTCGGCCATGGCGGTGCCGGCATAGGCCGCCACATACTGCAACGGGGCCGGATCGCTGGCACCGGCCACGATGACCGTGGTGTAGTCCATGGCTCCTTGCTTCCGCAGCGCCTCGACGACCGTGGCCACGGTCGATTCCTTCTGCCCGATGGCGACGTAGAAGCACTTCACGCCGGAGTGCCGCTGGTTGATGATGGCGTCGATGCCGATGGCCGTCTTGCCGGTCTTGCGGTCGCCGATGATCAGCTCGCGCTGACCGCGACCGATGGGCGTCATCGCATCGATGGCCTTGATGCCGGTCTGCAAGGGCTCGCGCACCGGCTGGCGTTCGGCGATGCCGGGCGCCATGAACTCGACCGGCCGCCGGTCGGCCGTGACGATGGGGCCTTTGCCGTCGAGCGGATTACCAAGCGGGTCGACCACGCGGCCGACGACCGCATCGCCTACCGGCACGCTCAGCAGGCGCCCGGTGCTGCGCACCTCATCGCCCTCGTTGATCTCGAGGAAGTCACCCAAGATGATGACGCCCACCGAGTGCTCTTCGAGGTTGAAGGCCAACCCGTTGACGCCGTTGGGGAACTCGACCATTTCGCCGGCCATAACGCCCGACAGGCCGTAGACGCGCGCGATGCCGTCACCCACCTCGAGCACGCGACCGACCTCACGGACGTCGATCTGCGACTCGTACTGCTCAATTTCCTGCTGTAGGACTGACGCGATCTCGTCGGCGTTGAATTTCATGGATACTCCTGTCGATCATTTGACTGCGGACCTGGGCCAGTCGAGTAGCCACCGATCCGTCATAAACGGTGTCGCCGACGCGGAAGACGACGCCGCCGATCAGGTCGGGATCGACCTTGGTCGCCAGCACCGGCTCGCCGCCCAGCATGCTTTTGAGTTGTTGATGAATGCGCGCGGTCAATTCACCGTCGAGCGGGGCAGCCGTGGTGACCTGCACCTGCACGCGGCCATGTTGCTGATCGCGCAGATCGCGCACTGCCTTGCGGACGGCTCGCAAAAAACCACCGCGTCCGTGCGAGGCCACGACCTTGAGAAAGCTGAGAAAGATCGGCGTCACCTTACCGGCCAACACGCGATCGACGAGCGCCACTTTCTGATCGCTGGCGATCATCCCCGAGGCCAGTACGCTTTCCAACTTCGGTTGCTTGACGAGCAACTCGATGAGTTGATCCAACTCACCCAGCACCTCGTCCGTATTGCCCGTCTTTTCGGTCGCCGCCAGAAGGGCCTTGCCATAGACCATGCCGACATGGTACGCGCTCACGTCGATGCTATCGTCGGTCAGCGAGGATGCAAGGTAGGCGTCTTCGGGCATGGAATTGGCTTCGAAATCTTAGAGCTGGACGAGGGCTGAAAAATTGAGCGACACGTCTTCTTCTGCCCTCAGTTCTGGCTGCCGGCATGGAACTGCGACAATGCTTCGCTGACGAGCCGAGCGTGCTGACCGGCGTCGAGTTGGGCGCGGATGATCTTGCCGGCCAGCTCCACCGCCAGGGTGGCGCTCGTTTCGGCAAGCTCACGCCGGGCCTGGTCCGCGGCGGTCTGCACCTCGCGTTTGGCGCGATCCATTTCGGCGGTCGCATCGGCCCGAGCCTGGGCAAGTATCTCTTGCTGCGTATGGGTGGCGTCGCGACGGGCTTCTTCGATGATGGCCCGTACTTCGTCCTGCGCCCCGGCCAGCTTGCGCTCGTACTGAGCGAGCATCTCCTTCGCTTCGGAGTTGGCCCGCTCGGCCGCCGCAATCTGCTCGGCGATATGATGCTCGCGCTTATCCAGTCCCGTCGAAATCGGACCCCACGCGAACTTGAAAAGAACTCCCAACAACAAGAGGAACACGACGAAAGTGAAAATCGCCAAGTCGCTCTTGAATTCGGAAGGATCCGTGCTCACACCGTCTTCGCCAATATGCTGCGCATGCGCATCGCCATGCTCAGCCGCTTGAACACGAGAGCCGCCGGGGCAAGCCCACTCCGACACAGGCCCGGCTAGCAAGCCGAGGGTCAGCAGCAAGGTAATTCCAAATCGTCGCATGAATCAATCACCTGTAACGAGCGTCGACGCGATGCCCTACTTGGCAAACGGATTCTGGGTCATGCAGATGTACAACGCGAAGAAGGTGAACCCTTCGATGAGCGCGGCCGCGATGATCATGGCCGTTTGGATGTTATTGGCGACCTCCGGCTGGCGAGCCATGCTCTCCAACGCCGACCCGGCCAATCGACCGATACCGTAGGCACCCCCGATCACCACCACACCGCAACCGAAAGCACCGCTGGCGAACATGCCGTCGCCGGCACCAAACAGCAGACCCTGGCTCACAGCCGGCGATCCGGTGGACGCGGCTTCTTGGGCGGCCACTTCTTGCGCCATTGCCGGCAGCAGAACGATTGCGGCGATGGCTACCATTGCCCGAACGGACGAAGCGAACTTTTTCACGTGATTTCTCCTGTGGGTCAAAAGAATTCTTTGGTCAGAACCGTGTTTTTGAAAAGAAACGAATGTCTTAGGGTGACAAAGGCCAGACGGCGTGGAATCCAACCGTCGTACGGCCAATCGGTTAGTGGTGATGGATCGCGGCGCCGATGAATAGGGCGGACAAGAAGGTAAACACATACGCCTGCAAAAAGGCAACGAACAATTCCAACAAGCTGAACAACGTCGAACTGATCACGCTGATGAACGTAACCAACAGCCATTGTCCCGGACCGTGCGAGGCCGCTACAGCGATCAGCCCCATGATGCCCAACAACACTAAGTGGCCGGCCACCATATTCGCGAGCAGACGCACGCTGAGGATGAAGTGCTTGATGCACAAGCTCATCACTTCGATCAAGAAAATGATGATCTTCAACGGGAACAACAACACCGGCAGGTCGATGTGAGGCACCAGATTCTTCCAGAAACCGACGAATCCGAACTGCCTCATGCCAGAAACCACCGTCGCGGTGAACGTCACGCAAGCCAAGCCGCCGGTGACGGCAAACACGCCCGTGGGAGCACCAAGCCAGGGAATCATCCCGAAAAGATTGCACGTCAGCACGAAGAAGAAAATCGTCCAGAGCAGGGGAGTGAATCGCTCCGCCTCGTGCTTGCCCATGGCGGGCACGGCAACCTGATCACGCACGAAGAGCAAGATGGCTTCGAGCAGATTCCAGACCTTGCCGCGCGGAGGACCGCCCGTCGAAATACGGCTTGCGATGCGAGAAAAGACCAAAACCAACAGAGCGGCTGCCAGCAACTCCAGAATCATGAACTTGGAGATGGCGAAGCCCGACTCTTTGTCGTGCAGATTCTTCAGCGTGGCGAAGGGCTGCGGGATGATGATCTTACCCGAAAGCGCCTTGCTGAAATCGGCGGCCGTGGCCTCGGGATAGTCGGCCGTCAGGTGGGGTATGAAGGAGAATTTCTCCTGTACGGCTTCGCGACTTGCGAAGTCGTACCGCCACATGAATTTCGGCACCTCGAAGAAATAGCCGTCCTTGATATGTAGTACCGGATCGGCCATCGCCTAATGTCCTTTCCACGCCATGGCACTTCGCTTCGCTTCGCCCGCGCGTAGCACGCCTACGAGGAGCAAGGTCTCGACGACCAAGACGATCAGGAAGAAGATCACCATGTAGTCGAACAACCCGGCACGCGACAACGGCCCTTGCACGGCCGTCGAAGCGGTGATTACGAGCAGCGGCAGAAAGAAGCGGATAAAGCCGGCCGCCAAAATGCCATGCACACCCCAACGCGTGCCGGACAACATGCCGGCCAATACCAGGGCCGCCACCCCTGACAGGCCGCAAGTCATCGCGGCGACGGCGACGGCCATGGAACCCACCGGGCCCTGGCGACCGTGAGCCATCAATCCGGTCAGCCCTGCGCACAGGACGGTCGCCAGAACAAGGACACTGCACGCCGCCGGCAGCCGAATCCCGCCTCGGCGCTGAATGTGCTCACCCACTGCCATGATCCTTATTCCGACGATCGGCAACCCGACCGCTCGTTGGCTGGCCAGGGGCCCGTTTCGCGATCGTCAACAAGTAAACGACGCCCGATATAAGACCGACAGCAAAACCTATAAGACTGAGGAACCCTGTCCCCAATCGCTTGTCGAGCCAGACACCGCCCAAGCCGGGCAAGACCATCACCAATGCCGCAGCCATGATCCTGGATACCCAGGTCATAGCCTCGGAGACGGGCGAAGGCTCGTTTGAGGAGGAATTCACGGACGACGTACCCGCCGTGAAATCATTTGCCGCTATCCGCCTATTTCCTTGCCCGGAAATAGATTAGGTGGCAGAACCGGACTTTTCGACCGACTTGCCTGAGACACTCCCGACCGGCGACCCGACTCGCGCTCGAATCCCTTAAGGAGCGTTAATCTAATAGAGGCAATTTAGGGTGTCAACGGGCCGTAGGGCAAATTCGTGATTTTTTTCACGAAGTCTGTTCTTGTTCCGTAACTTGTTTTATGAAAGCAAGTTGCGTATCGTGTGGGAGCTAACAAGCCATTGCATTCGTTGTCGATCGTTCCACCCTAATTGGGCCGGCGACGACACCCCCCCGTTGCGTTTGAGCCACACGCTGGTTAGACTCAGAATGGCTACAAATCAGGCCCAGCCTAGCCGGAAGACCTTTACCAGAGACGGTATAGGAGCGTCGGCCTGTGTGGGTGCGGCGACGCGCCACCACGGTTCGTCGGAGTTTTCCCGGGCGATCGCAAAGGGTCGTTCGGGGCTGCCCAATGCGGCCGGGGACAGCCGGGTACGGTAGCGAGCAAGTTGGTTGTCAGGGACGGCGGAGATCCCCGCAGCCGGTGTAGCGTATCCGACAACGGAAGCGCCCGGTTTCCAGCAAGATCGTTCATCCGGGAGATGGTGCAAGCAATGTCCGCAGCAGAGACACTGACGGCAGAGGCGCTGAGTAGCAAGAACGTCAAAGACCTCGCGCAATTGGCAAAGCGGCGCGGCATCAACGGCTGGCGCAGCATGCGGAAAGACGAACTGGTCAAGGCTCTTGTCCGCCAGGCACGCGTCGAAGCGGCCAGAAACGGTCATGCGAACGGCAAGAACGGACACTCGCCCAAGTCGAGTAGCCGGCGCATCGCCGTGGTACGGGCCGTGCCAGCCAAGAATGGGCACCATCCAGCTCAACCTAAAAAGCGCAATCCGCAGTCTTTGCGCAAGTTGGCCGAAGCCAAAGCCAAGCTTGCCCGCGACAAGGACCTGGCCCATTCGTCGGCCGGCGATGCCAACGGCGCGATCAAAGACCGTCTGGTCGTCATGGTGCGCGGGCCCTACTGGCTACACGCCTGGTGGCAACTGTCGCGAACCAGTGTGACCCGTGCCCAGGCCGCGCTCGGTCAAGAGTGGCATGCCGCGCGGCCCGTGTTGCGGCTCTACGAAGTCTCGGTTGGCACGACGACTACGTCGGCCGAGCGTCCGTTGCGCGACATCGAAGTGCACGGCGGCGTGAACGACTGGTACATCGACCTGAAGGATCCGCCCAAGAGCCACCGGCTCGACATCGGCTACCTGGCCCCCAGCGGCAAGTTCTTCGTGCTGGCGCGGAGCAACACGGTGACCACGCCCAAGGCGGGGGCCAGTGACTCGATCGATGAGAATTGGTCGGAGGTTGCCGAAAACTTCGACAAGATCTACGCCATGAGCGGCGGTTATGAGTCGCATGCCGCCGGCGACCTGCAAGAGCTGTTCGAAGAACGGCTGCGCCGCCCGATGGGTTCGCCGATGATCACCCAATACGGTGCCGGGATCGAGGGCCTTTTGCCGAAAAAGCGGGGGTTCCACTTCGAGGTCGATGCCGAACTGCTGGTGTTCGGTTCGACCGATCCCGACGCGCACGTCACGCTTCAGGGAGAGCCGGTCAAGCTCCGACCCGACGGCACCTTCACCATGCGTTTCAGCCTGCCGAACTGCCGCCAGGTCATTCCGGCGGTCGCCGCCAGCCGCGACGGTTTCGAGCAGCGCACGGTCGTACTCGCCGTCGAACGCAACACGAAGGTCATGGAACCGTTGCTGCGCGATACCAGCAACGAGTAACCGACGCGCTAAGAGCTACCGCGCACCCGGCGATTCACGACCCTGCGTCGACTTGTCCTTATGCTGCCGACAATTGGTCGATCGGTTTGCCGATCTCGGTGAGCCGCAGGACCTCGCGTGGCATGTTGGGGGCGAGACGAAGTTGGCCCACGTCGAACAGCGTGTGCATGATGGTGGAAATCAGGTGCTGCGGTCGATAAGGCTCGGTCGACGGGCGGCTCGCCTGGCCATCGGATTGGCCAATCACCTGGCCCATTTTGAGCCCTCCGCCGAAGAGCAACAGCGGCGTCAATTCTCCGTAATGCTCCCGGCCGCCATTCCCGTTGAGACGCGGCGTGCGACCCATTTCGCCGGTCACGACGAGCAGGATCTTGTCCTCCAGGCCGCGTTCGCGCACATCGTCGATGAACGCGCTCAGCGCGTGATCAACCTGGCCACCCATGCCGTAGATGCCCGCCATCTGTTTCGGGCTGTTGCCGTTGGCGTGATAATCCCAACCACAGTCCGAAACCGTGACAAAGCCGCAGCCGGCTTCGCACAGCCGCCGAGCGAGCAGTAACTGCCGCCCCAGCAGGTTGGAGACGCGACGCATGTCGTACCAGCGCGTGAGCTCTTCCATTCGCAATAGGTGGCTCGTGTCATAGCGGGCCAGGGTGGCGGGGTCTTCCTTCGACAGATCGAAGGCAGCGGCCACGCCGCGCACCACCACGTCGAACGCCTGTTGCTGGTAATAGGAAAAATTCTCGATCGCCTTCGATAGCTCTGCGCGGCGGCGCAGGTCATCGAGTTCGCGCAACAGGAGAAGGCGACTTTCCAGCCGCGCGGTGGGCAGCTTGAGTTGCATGTCGTGCTTCAGGTCACTGCCGCCGCTGGGGTCGAAGGCGGAGTATGTTTGGCCGAGCGTACCTGCTTGCGTCAAAGTCGGCAGGGCCGCCGTTTCGAAGTTCGATTCGAACTTCAGGTTGTCTCGTACGGCTTCTGGCAGGACGAGCACGTTTGTGGGTAAGCCGCTTTGCGGATGATTCGTCCCGCGCACGCGAGCATAGACCGCGCTCACCGCCGGGCCAGCCGCTTCGCCTCCGGTAACGACCGGGTTGTAGGTGTGCCCGACATTGCCCGAGCCGTAAGAGCGCACAATCGCTATCCGATCGGCCCGCTGCGCGAGTTGTGGAAAGGTCGCGCCAAAAGTGATGCCGGGAAGCCGCGTCTGAACCTCCCCAGTGATCGAGCGGATCTCGCGCGGGGCGGTCATCTTCGGATCGAAGAACTCGATATGCGGCGGCCCGCCTTGCAAGAACACCAGCACGACGGATCGCCCCGTGAAGATCGAGGCCGCGTCGCCATGGGCGCGGGTGGCCAGCAATCCGCTCAGGCCGAGGGCGCCGCTACCGATCGCGCCGACGCGCAGGAAGTCGCGCCTGGAGAAACCCTGGCAATGGTGTGTCGGCCGCGTATCGCTGATGGCAAGCACCGGTCGTTCCCCTCGTTCTTCGCGGACAGAAGCGCGATCGTTCCGCATCATAACCTCCCAGCCGGGTTTTTCCGCGCTCGAACTGCGTCTCTACTTCTTTGGCAGGCCACTCCATTGGTGGCGTTTTATGCGATGTTTTCGAGCCGCGTTGTCTTCTTGCCCGGCCAGGGGTTCCGCGATAGGATACCAGTAATCCTCTGCCATGTTCGTGCTGTCGACGTCCTATTTTGGGGAGCCGATAAGAAAGTCCGCTGGGCGCCAAAGCAACATCTCGTGCTTCGTGTATAGCCGACGCCCGGAGCCTTGCTCCGGATAAAGCGGCCGGATCACACTAACCGAGATACGCGGCGCCCACTTTAGTACTGCGGGCTCTCGAAAACCGCGTCGCCACGGCATTGGGGCGGAGGGTTTTTTATGCGCTCGCGGACTCGAAACCGCAGCGAACATCATGCTGCCCGGAACTTCCATACCGCTCGCCCCCGATCTGGCGGCCAAACGCGATCGCCTGTTGGGGCTGATGGCCAGCTATGGCAGTTGCGCGGTGGCCTATTCGGGCGGGGTCGATAGCGCCATTGTAGCGAAGGCGGCCCAACTCGCGCTCGGCGACCGTGCCGTCGCGGTTACGGGCGTGAGTGCCAGTCTGGCCGAGGGCGAGTTGGCGGCGGCAGAAGAATTGGCACGCCAGATCGGCATACGGCACCGAGTGCTGGCGACGGAAGAGTTCGGCAACGCCGACTATCTACGCAACGCGGCCGACCGTTGTTTCCACTGCAAGACCGAGTTGTACACGCAACTCGAAGGGCTGGCCGAAAGGCTGGGAGTGCGGGTGGTCGTCAATGGCGCCAATCTCGACGACCGCGGCGACTACCGGCCGGGCATGACCGCCGCCCGCGAGCACGACGTACGTAGCCCGCTCATCGAATGTGAGTTGACGAAGGCCGAAGTGCGCGAGCTGGCGGCCCATTGGGAGCTATCCGTGTGGGACAAACCTGCCGCTCCCTGCCTGAGCAGCCGGATTGCGTACGGACAGAGCGTCACCCCCGAACGCGTGGCCATGATCGACCGGGCCGAGCAGTTCTTGCGCGAGCACGGTTTTCGCGAGCTGCGCGTGCGCTATCATGGCGACGATCTGGCGCGCATCGAGGTGCCGCTCGGCGAGCTGCCTCGTCTGGCGGAGCCCGAGCTGCGTGAAGTGTTGGTCTCGCGGCTCCGTGCGCTCGGGTTCAAATACGTGACGCTCGATCTGGCAGGATTCCGTTCGGGCAGCCTCAATCAAATCATCGGCGTCGACGACCTGAAGGTGCTTCGTCGTTAGAGGCGACGGCGATCGCCGTGCCTATTCCGGCAACGGCTTGCCGCGCGTTTCGGGGGCGAACCAGATGAGCGTCAGGCCGACCAGATAGATCAAGCTCATCGACGTGCAGGCCAGTGGGTAGCCGCCGGTCAACTTGACGCCGAAGAATATGTGGTCGTCTTTGAATTGATCGATCAGGTTGCCGGTTTGGAGGGCGCCGATCGCAGCCAGGATGCGGCCGAAATTGTAGCCGAACCCTTGGCAGGTGGCCCGCACGCCCGTGCGAAACAGTTCCGGTAAATATAAGGGGAGCCAACCATAAAACGACGCCGTGCAAACCCCCACGGCGAACGTGCCAAAGAGAAAACTCTTACCGAATACGGGATTGAACTGATAGAGCCAGACGAGCGAACCGATGGAGAGTACGCACAAGAGGGCATAAGTGATCCGCCGGCCCAGCCAATTCCCGAGCAGCGCCGCGCCGATCGTCCCAACGATGGCGCCGATCGCTGAACACATCTGAGTTTGCTCTTTCGCACCCTTTGCTTGATGGCTCATCATGTCGGCCCAGGTGGGTGCCCACTGCGCCGCGGCCCAGGTGCCTAGCAGGGCGGTGCCGGCCAGCGCCGCGGCAAGCAACATGCGGCCGATCGTTTGCCCGGAGTCGGCTGTTGCCCGGCCACTGGCGGCGGCCTCGCGCTTCAGGTAGCGGACCACCGGATAGCTATAACCAAACACGGCCAGCATGACACCGGCCAGCGTGCCGGTGAGCCGCCACGATAACGGGTTTTCGTCCGAGGCCCAGAGCACGATGATCAGCCCCGGTCCCAGCGATCCGATCAAGACGCCGAATAGATCCCTGGTGGCCCAGTGCGAAGTACGGCCGTGGCCGTGCTCCTCTTGCCACCGTTCCGACTCTGGGACGAATAGGCGGATGAGCAAGGTCAACAGCGCGGGCGCCGTGCCGGCGACCATCATCAACCGCCAGCCGCGGTGCGCGGTGAGCGCATCGGCCCAGCCTGGCGAGAGGCCCATTCGTTGCAGCCAGGTGTTGATCTCGTCGAGGTGATTAAGAGCGCTTTTGCCGACGATGGCGTCGATCAGATAGCCAACGTTCGCGGCGGCGCCGATCAGGCCGGCCAGCAAGGCGCGCGATTGGTTGGGCCAGACTTCCATGACGAGCGAGACCCCCAGCGCCCATTCGCCACCCATGCCCAGCGAGGCGATAAACCGCAGCACGCCGATCTGCCAGGCCGCCTGAGCAAAGCCGCACAGCCCTGTAAAGATCGCGTATGTGAACACGCTCAACGTCATAGCCCGCACACGGCCGATCCGATCGCCGAGCCAACCGAAAAGCACGCCGCCCGTGGCCGCCCCTACCAAGTAAGTGGCGGTGACAATGCCGATCCAATTGCCGATGGCTGCCTCTTGTTCCGGTAGGGGCTTCTCGCCATAGCCGAACAGGTCGGCGATCGCCGGTCGGCCGACGAGGGGAAAGAGACCCTGTTCCACACCATCGAACATCCAGCCCAGCAAGGCTGCCGTGAGGACGAGCCAATGGCCACGCGTGAGTCGACCGTTTGCTTGGGGGGCGGTTGCCATAGCGACCTCTGCCGAGAACGAGCGGGACGGATCAGTCGGGCAACTCTTCGTGCTTTGGCTCCGGCAGCCAGAAGGTGATGATACTACCCAGTCCATAGACGAGGGCGGCTACAGCCGCCGCAGCATAGGCAATGCTCGCCGACTTCGAGATGCCGCTCATCGAGGCGGCGAGGATTGGCGCCAGATGCGTAGCCAAAGGGTTGGCGGCAGTGCCGATCATGCGACCGCCGACATTGGCCGCAAAGCCTTCGCCGGTCCCTCGCAGATAAGTCGGATAGGCACGCGGTAGATAATTGCCCCAAAAGCTGAATTGCGCGACCGTGAAAAAGCCAGCGGCGAACATGCCCCACTTCAATACGTCGAGATTGTGACTCGCCAAGTTGCCGGCCGCTGGAAATGCGTAGACCAGCGGAATCACAATCAAGCCTGGGAGTTGGAAGACACGAAGCAAGGATCGACGGCTAACGATACGCAAGGCAAGCCATGCTAGCACGAATCGGCCCACCAAGCCTCCGACCTCTTGCCAGAGCTGTACATCGCCGACGATTTGCTGCTGAGCTCGCTGTAGCGGCTCAATGCGCTTTTTGACCGCCTTGTACTCTTCCGAACCCGGTTCTGCTTTATCCAACTCGGCGCGCAGCTTCATCAACTGCGAAACGCCACGAAGCTCCTCAACCTTCTTCTCATAAGCCTCGGTTGGCAAGCTACCCGAACGCGCCGCCTCGAGGGACTTCTCGGCATCTTTGAGTACCGGGCCAGCCAACAAACCTGGCACGATTTGCGGCGTGAGCTGAATCGCTCCAAATGCGGCGCCATAGCCGCAGGCAAACAGGGCTGCCGTGACGACCGTCGTACGCAGAAAGGCGGGCTGAAACAGCTCGGCAATACTAGGCCGCTTCAGTTTGCCGCCCGCCCGCTTTTCGCGCCAGGCCGGAGATTCGGGTAAGAACGGACGAATAACAATGAGCGGAATCGCCGGAATCAACCCCGACACGAGCGTGTACCGCCAGAAGGCCGTCGGACCTTCAAAAGGCCCCCAAGCTGGCAGGCTGCTGGAGTAGGCGACGAAGAATTTGAAGGCGCCCGTGATCATCAATCCGCCGAGCGACGAGAAGGCTTGAGTGTAACCGAGCACCGCTTCGCGCTGGCGCGGATCGGGAAACAATTCTGAAAGCCAAGCGACCGCGGCGACGAATTCGACGCAGACCCCAATGAACGTCGTACAGCGCAAGATCAAAAGCATCCAGGCGGAGGTGCTGAACCCCGCTGCCGCGGCGGAAAAAGCGTACAGCAAAATGCTCCAAACCAGCACGCGTCGGCGGCCAAGCAAGTCAGTCAAATAGCCGCCCAACAGACCGAATGTGCCGCCACAAAGGGCGCTGCCCCACATGATTCGACCGGTCCACTGGAGGATCAGGTTATTCCCAACCGTCGTATCGGGATCGACGTGAAGCAAGAACGCCAGTGCCGGTCGGGCGATGAGCGGCATCATGAGGAGTTCGTAGATATCGAATGCAAACCCGATCGCCGCGATGGTGCAAATCAACCATTGAACCGAGGTTAGTTTTTGCGGCGCTGAAGGGGATGAACTCATCAGATCGTCGGCCTTGGCGGGAAACAACAGGCGGGGGGCAACGGCGAAACCATTGTTGCAACGAGCATAACAGCCGGCACGCGCGGTTGCCAGCGGCCAATCAGGCGTTGTAGACCACCATGCGAGGTGTTTGCGTCGCTTCTTGATCGATGCGCAATAAAAAACCCGCGCGGCCAGCATACCAGCCGCGCGGGCGTCGGTTACCTGAATACCTCCGATCTTAAACGTCCGTCTAGTCGGTCACCGGACGGTTGGGATTGCTGTAGTACTGCGCACTGTCGAGCATGAGCAACTGCACGTCATCCCACGATGCTCCGCCCGCCAGGGCGGCAAAGAACGCGTCGTTCCCCTCTTGGCTGTTGCCGTAGGGTCCCTCGAAGTAGAGGTTATCCCAGCCGGCTCCCGTCATGAGGGCCAAGTCCGTGCTGCCGGTTCCGGCCGGAGTGCCGGGCGCCGCCAGCGGATGCGCGGCCGTTCCACCCGGCGCCGGGTAGAAGGTGTCGAGCAGGATGTGTGCCGCCTCGGGCGTTGTCAGCAGGTCGCGGACGATGCCGTCGCGATCGCCGGGACCACGCGTCTGAAGTTCCTGCATCCAGAACGCCGAGCCGCTCCCGTCGGGGGCACGTCCGAGCAAATCTTCGTACAGGGCGTTGATCCAGCCTTGCGGCGTGTTTCCGGAATCGAGATAGAATTCCTGGGAACCGAGGATGGCCGACAGGACATACTTTTCGTCGGCGCTGCCCGAGTGGCCTCCCGGCGTGCCGGGATCGCCCATGAGCTGTACCCAGAAGTTCAAACCAGCCGTGTCGGGAGCACGATTCAGGAACACTTCGTACAGGCTGTCCACATAATGGATCTTGTACTCTTGAGAGTTCAAGAAGGCTTGTACGACTTGGGCCTGACCGGCGGCATTTGGATGGTCGGCGAGGTAGCCGAGGTAGAACGACATGCCTCCCGAATCGGGCTCGCGGCCGAGCAATTCACGATACAGGTTCGTGATGAAGGTCTGCGCCGTACCGTCGCCCGGCACGCCGGCCAGGAAAGGTGCCAGGCCGGTGGGCGTCACCGTGGCGATGCTCGTCGCGGCCGATGCCGTCACGGCTACGCCACCGTTGAAGCTCGGGCTCGAGACGCTGGCCGTATTGGTCACCGTCGTGCCGGCTACAGAGGACGTGGGTGTTACGACGATCACGATCGTGTCCGAGGCGCCAGCGGCGAGAGTGCCGATATTGTCGGTCACGGTGCCGTTGTTGTTGGACAGGGTCGTGCCGAGCGTTTGGTCGATGGCCGACACGAACGTCAGGCCAGCCGGCAACGTATCGGTCATCGTCGTACCCGTTGCGGACGAACCGCCCGTGTTGCTGACGATGATCGTGTACGTCAGGTTCTGGCCAACACTGCCGCTGGCGCTGGCCGTCTTGCTGATCGACAGTACGGCGCCGGTGGGCGTCGTGGACTGTATCTGCGTCGTGACCTGTGCCACCGTATTGGTACTACTGTTGGAAGTCGAAGTCGTCACACTCGCTGTGTTGGTGACGGAGGATCCGGCCACCGTTTGGTTCGGCGTGACCACCACGGTGATGGTGTCGGTCGAGCCGGCTGCCATGTTGCCGATGTTGTCGGTGAGCGTGCCGCCCGACGGAACGAGACTCGTGTTCGACGTGTTATCGATCGCCGAGACAAAGGTCACGTTGCTGGGCAGTGCATCCACCACCGTCACGCCCGCCGCACTGGCAGCTCCGGCCGCGTTGGTCACCGTGATGGTGTAGGTCAGATCCTGCCCCACGGTGCCCACCGTCGGCGATGCCGTTTTGGTGATCGACAGGTTCGCCTGGGCGGCCGCCGTCTGGACAGGAGTGCTCACGGTCACCGAGTTGTTGGCCGTGTTGCTGTCGACCTGATCCCCAGTCACCGAGGCCGTATTGACCAGGGTGCCCGTAGCCGTCGGCGTGACGGTCACAGTGATCGTGTCGGTGGCACCCGCGGCCAGGCTACCGATGCTGTCGATCAGGACGCCGCCGCTCGGCGTCAGCGAACCACCCGACGTGCCATCGGTGGCCGATACGAACGTCGCGTTGGCCGGCAAGGTGTCGGCCATGGTGACGCCGGTGGCGCCAGCCGTCGTACTATTGTTCGTGACGACAATCGTATACACCTCGGGCTGGTTGACGATGGCCGGGTTCGTGCCGGCCGTCTTGGTCACCGAGAGATCGATCGTCGAGCTGGTAATGCCACCGTTTACGGGCGTGACCGTCGTCGCCGTATTGTTCGTCGGGACGTTGTCCACCTGGTCGCCGGCCACCGTGGCCGTATTCACCAACACGCCCGTCGCCGTCGGAGTGAGCGAGACGGTGATGGTCGTGCTCGCGCCGGCCGCCAAGTTGCCGATCGCGTCGGTCAGCACATTGCCAGAAATCGTACCGGCGCTCGCCGTGTAGCTCGTGGCGTTGGTCGGCAAGGTATCGACGAGGTTCACGCCCGTAGCGGCCGTGGTGGTGCTGTTGTTGGTCACCACGACCGTGTAGATCTCGGGTGTGCCGACCGTGGCCGGATTGCTACCAGCCGTCTTCGTCACCGACAGATCGACGGTGGAAGTCGTCACGCCGCCGCCTACGGGTGTCGTCGTCGTGGCCGCGTTGTTGGCCAGGTTGCTATCGACCTGGTCGCCTGCCACCGTCGCCGTGTTCACCAACACACCGCTGGCCGTCGGCGTGACCGAAACCGTGATCGTCTGGCTGGCGCCAGCCGCCAGGTTACCGATCGCGTCGGTCAACACATTGCCGGAGATCGTGCCCGCGCTCGACGTATAACTCGTGGCGTTGGCCGGCAACGTATCGATCAGGTTCACGCCCGTGGCAGCCGTGGTCGTGCTGTTGTTCTTGACGACGACTGTGTAGACCTCGGGCGTACCGACCGTGGCCGAATTGGTGGCAGCGGTCTTCGTCACGGACAGATCGACCGTGGACGTAGTCACCGTGCCGCCCACCGGCGTCGTGGTCGTGGCCGTGTTGTTGGCCAGGTTGTTGTCGACCTGGTCGCCGGCCACCGTTGCCGCGTTTACCAGCACTCCGGTCGCTGTCGGCGTGACCGAGACGGTAATCGTCGTGCTGGCGCCCGCCGCCAAGTTGCCGATCGGGTCGGACAGTACATTGCCTGTGATCGTTCCGGCGCTCGACGTGTAGCCGGAGGCGTTCGCCGGCAGTGTATCGACCAGCGTCACACCCGTGGCAGCGGTGGTTGTACTGTTGTTCTTGACGACGACCGTGTAAACCTCTGGTGTGCCAACCGTGGCCGGATTGCTCGCAGCCGTCTTGGTCACCGATAGATCGACCGTGGCCGTGGTCACCGCGCCGCCCACGGCCGTCGTGGTGGCGGCCGTATTGTTGGTCAGGTTGTTGTCGACCTGGTCGCCGGTCACCGTCGCCGTATTCACCAGCACACCGCTGGCCGTCGGCGTGACCGAAACGGTAATCGTCGTGCTCGCGCCTGCCGCCAGATTACCGATCGAATCGGTCAGCACGTTGCCGGTGATCGTGCCGGCGCTCGACGTGAAGCTCGTGGCATTCGCCGGCAGTGTATCGACCAACGTCACACCCGTGGCAGCCGTTGTGGTGCTGTTGTTCTTGACGACCACCGTGTAGGCCTCGGGGGTGCCGACCGTGGCCGGGTTATTGGCGGCCGTCTTGGTCACCGAGAGGTCGACGGTGGAGCCGGTTACGCTGCCACCCACGGGCGTCGCAACCGTGGCCGTGTTGTTGGTCAGATTGCTGTCAAGCTGGTCGCCTGCCACAGTGGCCGTGTTGATCAGCACGCCGTTGGCCGTCGGTGTGACCGAGACCGTGATTGTTTGGCTGGCGCCGGCCGCCAGATTGCCGATCGAGTCGGTCAGCACGTTGCCGGCGATCGTGCCGGCGCTCGAGGTGTAACTCGTGGCGTTGGCCGGCAGGGTATCGATGAGGGTGACGCCGGTAGCGTTTACGGTCGTGCTATTGTTCGTCACGACGACCGTATAGACCTCGGGGGTACCGACGGTGGCCGGATTACTGGCGGCCGTCTTGGTCACCGACAGGTCGACGGTGGAGCCGATTACGCCGCCGCCCACGGGCGTGGTGGTCGTGGCCGTATTATTGGTCAGATTGCTGTCGACCTGGTCGCCCGTCACCGTCGCCGAATTCACCAACACGCCGCTGGCTGTGGGTGTGACCGAAACGGTGATCGTTTGGCTGCCGCCCGCCAGTAGGGTGCCGATCGAATCGGTCAGCACGTTGCCCGTAATCGTGCCCGCGCTCGACGTGTAATTCGAGGCGTTGGCGGGCAGGGTATCTACTAAGATAACGCCGGTGGCGCCCGCGGTCGTGCTGTTGTTCGTCACGACGACCGTATAGACCTCGGGGGTCCCGACGGTGGCCGGATTGCTGGCGGCCGTCTTGGTCACCGACAGGTCGACGGTGGAACCGGTTATGCCCCCGCCCACGGGCGTGGCAACCGTGGCCGTGTTGTTGGTCAGATTGCTGTCGATCTGGTCGCCCGCCACAGTGGCCGTATTGACCAGCACACCGCTGGCCGTCGGCGTGACCGAGACCGTGATCGTTTGGCTAGCGCCCGCCGCAAGGTTGCCGATCGCGTCGGTCAACACGTTGCCGGCGATCGTGCCGGCGCTCGAGGTGTAACTCGTGGCGTTGGCCGGCAGGGTGTCGATGAGGGTGACGCCGGTGGCGCCGGTCGTCGTGCTGTTGTTCGTGACGACGACCGTGTAGACCTCTGGGGTGCCGATGGTGGCCGGATTGCTGGCAGCCGTTTTCGTCACCGACAGGTCGACGGTGGAGCCGATTACACCGCCACCCACGGGCGTGGTGGTGGCGGCCGTGTTGTTGACCGGATTGCTATCCACTTGGTCGCCCGTCACCGTCGCCGAGTTCACCAACACGCCGCCGGCCGTGGGGGTGACCGAAACGGTAATCGTTCGGCTCGCACCGGCCACCAGGCTGCCGATCGAATCCGTCAGCACATTGCCTGTGATCGTGCCCGCGCTCGATCCGTAATTCGTGGCGTTGGCCGGCAGGGTATCGACGAGCGTGACGCCGGTCGCGTTCGTGGTCGTGCTGTTGTTCGTGACGACAACCGTGTAGACCTCGGGGGTGCCGACGGTCGCCGGATTGCTGGCAGCCGTCTTGGTCACCGACAGGTCGACCGTGGAAGTAGTGACGCCACCGCCCACGGGGGTCGCAACCGTGGCCGTGTTGTTGGCCAGGTTGCTGTCAACCTGGTCGCCGCTTACGGTGGCCGTGTTGACCAGCACACCGCTGACCGTCGGCGTGACCGACACCGTCACGGTCGTGCTCGCACCCGCCGGGAGGCTACCAATGGCGTCGGTGAGGACGTTCCCGGTGATGGTTCCCGCGCTCGAGGTGTAACTCGAGGCGTTGGCTGGCAGGGTGTCGATCAGGGTGACGCCTGTGGCACCCGTCGTTGTGCTGTTGTTCGTGACGACGACCGTATAGACCTCTGGGGTGCCGACGGTGGCCGGATTGCTTGCAGCCGTTTTCGTCACCGACAGGTCGACCGTGGAAGAGGTCACGCCGCCACCCACGGGGGTCGTGGTGGCGGCCGTGTTGTTGGCCAGGTTGCTATCGACCTGGTCGCCCGCCACGGTGGCCGAGTTCACCAAGACGCCGCTGGCCGTCGGTGTGACCGAGACCGTGATCGTTTGGCTCGCGCCCGCCGCCAGATTGCCGATCGCGTCGGTGAGGACGTTTCCGGTAATCAGCCCGGCGCTGGTCGTATAACTCGTGGCGTTGGCCGGCAAGGTATCGACGAGCGTGACGCCCGTCGCGTTCGTGGTCGTGCTGTTGTTCGTAACGACGACCGTGTAGACCTCCGGGGTGTTTACGGTGGCCGGATTGCTGGCGGCCGTCTTGGTTACCGACAGATCGACGGTGGAGCCGGCTACGCCGCCGCCAACGGGCGTGGTGGTGGTCGCCACGTTGTTGCCGGGGGTTGGATCGGCCTGATCACCGCCCACGGTGGCCGCATTCACCAACACACCGCTGGTGCTCGGCGTCAGCGTGACACTGATTGTGGCGCTGGCGCCCGCCGCCAAGTTGCCGATGTCGTCGGTCAGCACATTGCCGGCGATCGTACCGGCGCTGGACGAGTAGTTCGTGGCGTTGGCGGGCAACGTGTCGATGAGCGTCACACCCGTGGCGTTGGTTCCGCCGGCCGCCTCGTTGTTCTTGACGACGACCGTGTATACTTCGGTGCTGCCGACGGTGGCCGGATTGCTGCCGGCGGTCTTGGTCACCGAGAGATCGACGGTGCCCACCGCCGGCGGCGAGAGTACGTTGTTGGTGGCACTGGCCGGACTGGGGTCGGTATCGCCCGACGTATTCGTCATCGTCGCCGTATTGGTGAGGGTGCCGGCCGAGGTCGCCGTGACCAGTGCCTGGATGGTGATCGTGTCGGTATCGCCCGGATTGAGCGTGCCGAGCGTGGCCGTGACCGAGTTTCCCGAGTTGCTCACGGTCGGCGCGCCGCTACCGGTGACCGTGGCGTCGACGAACGTCTCGCCCACGGGCAGCGAGTCGCTTACCTGGACGCCCGTGGCGGCAGTCACATTGCCGCCAGCCGTATTCGATGCCGTGATGGTGTAGGTCAGCAGCGTGCCCGCCGTCACATCGCCGGGAGGGGCCACCGTCTTATCGAGCGTCAGGTCGGCGGCCAACAGCATTCGGTCCTCCAACCGCTCGACGGCGAAACTCAGCGCGTCGAATTTCGGTAGCTGTGTCGACCGCGACCGGCGGCCCTTTCGATCGGCGCGCGACGAGGCCGCGCGGGACTTCCGTTGAAACCAGGATTGCATGACGGTTCTCCAACTGCAGTAGGTTATGAGGACGAATCGGTCGGGCTTTCACAGACGCAGGACGGCTCGCGGAGCAAGAACGGCACCTTGGCCGTCGGCCGACACGACCGCTGCTCGATTACGAGTGGAAAAGAGTGTGCGCCGCGCGCACGACCAAAAAACGGGACAGCGAGCCAAGCGTTGGAGCGCTATCTAGGGCAGACAAGGCCAGACGTTCACCCGTCTGGTCCACGGACAGCCGGCGTGGCTAAAAAGAGACCCGTTCTTGCTTCGAGAGTCGCCCGTAGGGGCGATAACTGCCAGGCGTGGCTAGTTAAACTGGGCCGACGACGTTGGCCGTAATACTACAAACAACCCTAAATCTTAGCAAGCATTTTTCTTCAACATTAGCCTTTTGAGCACACCGCAGTCGATTTGGGACCAGTTGTGGCGCGCCGAGGGCGCAGGTGACCTGCAAATAGCCGCGAGGGAAGGTACCTGAGTTTTTCGCTGCGGCGTGGCGCCGACGGCGCGCACCCCGTCATTCGCGTGGCTTCCGAGCGCCCCCTGAAGAGCCCCCACTGGTGTACGGAGCATACGACTTCTCTTCCACCAGCCGCGAACCGAGCAGTTCGTTCATCTCACGCTTGAGTGCTGCGCGACGATCATTTTCGTGGTAAACAGCTCGCGCCAGCTCGATGAAACGCGGGCCAAAGTCCCCGTCGCGTTCGCAGATGCGGATTTCGTCTTCCACGTCCCACAACGTCTCGTTGACGTGCTTCAATTGGGCGGTCAGCTCGGCGAGTTTAGTCGATTGCGGGAGCGCTCCGTCCCGGGCCGCCGTCAAGGTAGCCAACTCGGTGCGCACGTTGGCCAGCTTGCCCACATCACTGATGCGCTCCGACTTGATCTCCAAGATCGTGATCTTGTCGATCAGCTCGCCGGGCGCCACTTCGACGCTCACTGCTCGCGGCCGGGGAGTTACACCCGTTCGTGCGGCCAGCGCCGCCGCCATCCGTCGAAAAACGTCATCCCAGTCGCCGCGCCGCCGCTGGCGAAACAACCGCATGGTCGGATACCAGGGGGTGTCCTCACGTTCGCGCAGCCAGCGCCAGTCAGCACTGGAGGAAAGTGCCACCCAAACGTCGACGCCCAATGCGCCGGCCAGGTGCGCGATCGACGTGTCGCACGCGATGACCAAATCCAGGCATTTCATTACGGCCGCCGTATCGAGGAAGGGCCCGGAACTCTCGTCCAGCCGCGGCGACAGATCGACAACGTTCGGCCGGCCCGCCAGCGCCGCAAGCTGTTCGCTGCCGAAACCCTTCTGGAGGCTGAAGAGCGTGACGCCGGGCAGGTCGGCGAGCGGCGTGAAGTGGACCAAGGGCACAGACCGAGACCGGTCGAAGCGAAAATCGCGGCTGCCTTGCCAGGCGATGCCCACTCTGAATCCGCCGACGGATCGCAACTCCTCGCGCCAATACCCGACCAGCCGTGGGTCTGCTTCGAGGTACGGCACGTCGGCCGGAATCGTGTCCAGCGAGGTGTGGAAGATGCGCGGCAAGCTCATCAGCGGGGCATGTACGTCGTAGGGCGAGGCGGAATCTCCCAGAGCGACAAGTTCGTCGATGCCCCGCGCACCGCGCAACAGCGGTACCAAGGCTCGCTGGCAGGCCAGAATCACCCGGCCGCCCCGATCTTGCACACGGGGCGCATAACGCACGAATTGCAGTGTGTCGCCGAATCCCTGTTCGACGTGCAACAGAATATTCTTCCCCGCCAGCGGCGAACCATCCCACAGACGCTGCGGCACGCGTCGGCCCGAGAGTTCTGGGCATTGCCAACGCCACTCGTAGTCGTCCCACCCGTCCACAAATTCGCCTAGTTGCAACCGGACGATCCCGCGGTTCTTGCGGGCCTCCGGCAGGTCGGGATGTAGTTCGAGCGCTCGATCGTAAGCGGCTACCGCCTCGCGGGCACGGCCTTGTAGGTGGCAAGCCATACCCAATGCCAAATGGGCCGTCGTCGCGCTGGGGTTCAACCGCAATGCCTCGCGGCAGGCTGCCTCGGCGGCATCGATTTTGTCCTGCTCGAGTAGCACAAGACCCAGGCTGACGTACGCATCCGCTGAGTTGGGCCATAGTCCGAGCGCCTCGCGCAGGCCGGCCTCGGCTTCGTCGAGCCGCCCCAACTCGCGCAAAGCATCGCTCAGATTGACGCGAGCTTCCAGGTAATGCGAATTGAGCGAGATGGCCTGACGAAAGGAGCTGACGGCGTTCTCCCATTGCCGCAAGGCAGAATACACCGCGCCGAGATGGTTGTGCCCGATGGCGAATCCGGGCTTCAGATGCAGGGAGAGGCGGCAGTGCTCGAGCGCTTCGTCCAACCGGTCCAGCTCACGCAAAACGTTCCCGAGGTTTCCTTGCGCTTCGGCAAACTCTGGGTGAATTCGCACGGCCCGCTCGTACGACGCCAGCGCCGCGTCAGTTTGACCCAAGGCGAGTTGCACGTTGCCCAGATTGTTGTACCCGACAGCGAAATCGGGCTTGGCCCGCAATGCGCCCTCGAAGGCCGCCGCCGCTTCGGCCAACCGACCGACCTCCAGATTGGCAATGCCCAACATGTTGTACGCTTGGACGTAGCCGGGCTCGATCGCCACCGCACGCTCGAAGGCGGCAATCGATTCGCCGTAGTTGCCCTGCGGCTTCGTCACACAACCCAACAGATAGTGGGCCTCGGCCTGCAGCGGGTCGAGCATGAGCGCCTGGCGGCAAGCGTCCTCGGCCCGCGGCAAGTCACCGGCTTGCTGCCATTGTTTCGCGGCCGACAAGAACTCGGCGGGTGTCGTCATGGCGACCAACGCTCATCAAGGAGGGATACGGCGCTCATGATTTGTCCGAACGGCTTTCGCCGACGTGCAGCGTCTTGATCAGAAAGGCATAGCCGTCGGCCATCTCTTCGATGGCCTTGGAGGTGGGGATGCCGGCGCCGTGACCGGCACTGGTCTCGATGCGGATGAGGACCGGGGCGTCGCCTGCTTGTGCCGCCTGCAAGGCGGCGGCGAACTTGAAGCTGTGGGCCGGCACCACGCGGTCGTCGTGGTCGGCGGTGGTGACGAGAGTCGGCGGATAATGCGTGCCCGGCTTGATATTGTGCAAGGGCGAATAGGCGAACAACGCGGGAAACTCGTCGGCATTGTCGGCCGAGCCGTACTCGGAGCACCAGGCCCACCCGATCGTGAACTTGTGGAACCGCAGCATGTCCATCACGCCGACCGCGGGAAGCGTGGCGCCGTACAACTCGGGGCGCTGCGTGAGGCAGGCCCCCACCAGCAAGCCGCCGTTGCTGCGTCCGGCGATGGCCAACTTTTCACGCGATGTATAGCCCTCCTCGATGAGCCATTCGGCGGCGCCGATGAAATCGTCGAAGACGTTCTGCTTCTTGGCTTTCATGCCGGCCTCGTGCCATTGCCGGCCATATTCGCCCCCTCCGCGCAGGTTGGGCATGGCGAACAGCCCACCGCGCTCCAGCCACACGAGGCGGCCGACCGAGAAGGCGGGCGTCAACGAGATGTCGAAACCGCCGTACGCATAGAGATAGGTCGGCCGTGGCTCCTCGAAAGTCATATCTTTGCGGTGAACCAAAAACATCGGCACCCGCGTGCCGTCCTTGCTTTGGTAAAAGACTTGCTTCGTCACGTAGTCGTCGGGGTCGAACGCCAGCTTCGGCTCGCGAAACAGTTCGCTTTTTCGGTCGTCGATGTCGTAGCGATAGATGGCCGGGGGACGCACGAAGCTGGTGAACGAATAGAACGTCTCGCGGTCGGCGCGGCGTCCCGTGAAGCCGCCCGCGGTGCCGATCTCGGGCAACTTGAGCTCGCCGAGCGACTTGCCTTTCAGATCGAAGATGCGGACCTGGCTCTTCGCATCGTTCAGATAGACGGCGAAAAACCGATCGCCCACGACGTGCGCTTCCTCCAACACGTGCTCGGCCTCGGGCACCAGTTCGCGCCAGCGATCGCGAGCGGGATGTTCGACGTCGATGGCCACGATCCGGTTGCGCGGAGCGTCGAGATCGGTGCGCAGCCAAAAGATCGAACCGTCGCTCCCCAGGAAATCGAAGCGCGCCTCGAAGCCCGTCAGCAGTTCAACGACCTCGGCCTGCGGCTGATGCAAGTCGAGATAGAACAGGTTGTTCTTCCGTTCGGTGCCGTGTGTCACCGAAATCACCAGCCAGCGGCCGTCGTCGGTCACATCGCCGTGAAAGCCCCATTCCTTCTCATCCTTCCGCTCGTAGATCAATTTGTCTTCGGATTGCGGCGTGCCGACGCGATGGTAATAGAGCTTTTGAAAATAGTTCTGGGCGGTCAACTCCTCGTCCGGCTTGGGTTCGTCATAGCGACTGTAATAAAAGCCTCGGCCATCGTCGCTCCAACTCGCTCCGGAGAACTTGATCCACTTCAAGTGATCGTCCAGATCCTTTCCCGTTTCGACGTCGCGAACCCGCCACTCTTGCCAATCGGAACCGGCCGACGCGAGCCCGTATGCCAACCGTTTTCCATCGTCACTGATGGCCGTGCCCGAGACGGAGATCGTGCCTTCCTTCGACAGCTTGTTCGGATCGAGCAACACGCTCGGTTCGGCGTCGAGCGACGGCGCCCAATAGAGCACGCTCTGGTTCTGGAGGCCGTCGTTGCGGGAATAGAAATATCGGCCGCCGCGGGCCGCCGGCACACCGTACTTCTCATAGTTCCATAGCTCGGTCAGCCGCCGCCGGATCGGCTCACGCTCGGGAATCTTCTCCAACACCGAGAACGTGAGTTTGTTTTCCGCCTCGATCCAGGCCCGCGATTCGGGGCTGTCGGGATCTTCCAGCCAACGATACGGATCGGGCACGCGCGTGCCGTGATAGTCGTCGACTTGGTCGTTGCGTCGGGCGGGCGGATATTGAAGGGCCATCGAGATTCTCAACTTGGCAGGAAGACGGCATAAGCGACAAACAAGCCCCGCATCCACGGAGCGCTGGCGACCGGTCGTCGGTCTGGGTAACGGCAGGTGCTGGAAACGGATGCGTTGCGCAGCCTATCCTACGCCACGCCGGCCAAGGCTTCCATTTCCAACGCACGCAATTTCATGCGTACCTGTTCGCAAGCCGAATCGCCGCGCGTTGAGCGGCCGGCACCCACCACGCGATGGCACGGTATGATCAAGGGCACCCGATGCGTGCGCATGCAATTGCCGACCGCTCGCGCGGCGCGGGGATGCCCCGCCTTTGCGGCGAGCTCGCCATACGTAAGCGAAGAGCCAAACGGAATGCGGCGGCACAGCTCGTCGACACGCCGTTGAAACGATGTCTGGCCCTCTACCGACACCTTGACATCGCGGAAGTCGTCGACGGCACCGTCAGCGTACTTTTGCAGGCGTCGCACGAGCGCGGCTAACTTTCGGCTGCTAGCATCGCGTTTGGCGGCGAGTTCCGCCGCATCGTCGATAACCATGCGATCGTCGAAGGCCGCGTCTTCGCTGATCGAGACCAATGCGGCTCGCGGATTTTGATGACCGAACGACAAACGGTGCACCATCTGGGCGTCGGCGACGAGCGACATCCAACCGAGCGTCGTCGGAAAAACCAGCGCGCGAGGGTCCGTTTTCATTCTTATTCTTTGAAAGGAAGAGGCGCGCCCGGTAGGCCTCGAGAAGGCTCCCGTTTGTCTCGCGCAACATCACCATACACCGCGCGGCCGTACCCCGCAGCGGCTTTGACATCGTCAGATGCCGCATTCTATACTGCACCGTGATCGTTGCAAGTTATGGCCCCAAGCTCATCCAAAACGGCGTTTCGCAGCCCGTCTGTGGGCAATCCTTTAAAGGGACACCTTGAATGAATGACTACGGTTCGCTGTGCGACGACTTCTACGTTAACCTGAACCTCAGTACGGAGATGGAGCTGCCGAACAACCGCGAAACCGTGCTCCATTACTTCGAGCGGATCCAGAAAAAGTATCCCACGATGCGCAATTTCTATTGCCGCGAGAAGGGCGACTTTGTGCTCGAAGAAGACAAGGACCGGGGCCATTACCGCTGGGCGACCATCGAGAACCGCCGCGTCTGCTCGGGCCAGGTGAATCCCGAGTCGGTGGGCGAGGCGCTCGAGCAGCACAGACTGGTGTTGGAACTCGCGCCCTATATGCTGTCGGTCAGCCCGCTCGATTGCGAGGCGCTCGACCTGCTCTTCGGTTTTGATTTCACCTATCGCGGCAATCATAATCAACTCGTGGCCGAGGCGCTGGGTATCAGTCCGGCCTTTGAGCGGCTGGCCGACCTGCCCGGCGCCAGCATCATCAATCACGAGCCCTCGATCACGCTGGCGCTCGATGAAGACTGCCGCACGCAATGCCGGCTGAGTATCGAGACTCGCACGAATGCCTATCAGGTGCGGACGGGTGATTACCCCGAGGAACAGATGAGTGTCTACCTGACGGCCCGCCAATACGGCAGCTTGGGGCCGGACAGCACCTATGTGTCGGCCTTGGAACACCTCACGCAAATCTGCCACGAGATGGTCGACAACTACGTCATCGAAAACGTCTTACGGCCCTTGGCACGGGCCATCGCGCTGAAGTGAGCATGGCCGTCACCTTCAGCGATTTCGCTCGCGGCGTCAACGTCGAGACGGCGTTCAGCGTCCTGGCCGTGGCCAAACGGCTGAAGCTGGCCGGCAAGCGCGTCATCGAATTGGAGATCGGCGACAGTCCGTTCCCCTCGACCGCTTCCGCCAAAGCAGCCGGCACGGCCGCCATCCGTGACGACCGCTCACACTATTGCCCGTCGGTCGGTCTGCCCGAATTGCGTGAGGCGGCCAGCCGCTACGTCAACCGCGAGCATGGCCTGACAACGACCGCCGCGAATGTGATTGTCGGACCGGGTGCCAAGCCGTTCGAATTGCTGTTCTGCGAGGCCTTTCTGAATCCGGGCGACGGTGTGCTCGTATTCAGTCCGTATTTTCCCACCTACTTGCCGAACATCGCCCGGCGGGGGGCCCGGGCTTGGCTTTCCGATCTCAAGCACGAGCGCGAGTTCCGTCCGAACCTGGACGATGTGGAACAGTTTTTGAAGCGCGACCCGCGTCCCAAGGCAATCTTTCTCAACAGCCCGCACAACCCCACCGGCGGCGTCGCGCAGCGCGAAGACCTGCAAGGGCTCGCCGACTTGATACGCGGTCGCGACGTGGCCGTTTTCAGCGACGAGCCGTACGACCAGATGGTGTGGCGTGGCCATCACGAAACGCTGCTCTCCGAACCGGGCATGCTCGACCAATGCGTCGCGGCGTATACCTTCAGCAAGTCGTACAGCATGAGCGGATGGCGGGTCGGCTTTGCCGTCGCCTCGCCGGCGGTCGTCGATCTATTCTCGACGCTGCTCAATACTTCGCTTTCGTGTGTCGCGCCGCTGGCCCAACTGGCGGCTGCGGCGGCCCTCGACCACGACGGCGCTGAGCGCGACGACACGATGCAACGTTTTCGCCGCAAGGTCGAACTGATGGCCGCCGGGCTGAACCGTATCGAGGGTGTGCGCTGCCTGGAGCCGAACGCCACGTTCTATCTCTTTCCCTCGGTGGCCGCGATTTGTAACCGGCAGGGCATCACTTCGCACGGCCTGGCCTTGTATCTGCTGGAAGGCGCCGACGATTCTTTGGGCGTCGCCTGCCTGGGAGGCGAATCGTTCGGCGAGGCCGGCGGTGGATTCATTCGCTTCAGTTGCGCCGAGCCCGACGATCTGCTGGAAGAGGCGCTGGCCTTCCTGCCTAAGGCGTTTTCACGCACCGATAGAGCGGCAGCCTTCCTCCGCGCTCGTCCTGAATTCCGGTTGCCGCGCCCCTACCCGATCTGAGAGCTACGGCACGACGTCGAACGCCTTGCCTCGCAGCCGTTTTCCGGTTGGCGCCTGAGATCCCCGTCGCTTTCGCGACTGATCTTGGACCTGTACGGTCGATCGCTTACGCTGCTGTCTTGAAATTGGATCCATTGGCTCCAGCGGCCCGTCGTACAAGGAGGGAAGGCGATGACCCAGCGGCAATCGGCGACAATCCTCGTCCTGCTGACTGCGTTGTATGTTGCCTTTTTGGCCTTGCTCCCCCCGCAGCTCGAGTTCACTAGCGATACGATCATCCAATGGCTCTCGGGTATCGTTACGGGCGTTGTCATCGCGGTCCCGACCTTTTTGGCTCTCTGGTCGGTTCACGGTAGCAGCCGTGCCGCGGTTCGGCTGCCGCTCACCGCTTGGCTGCTCGTCCTCTTCTTTCTGGCGACAACCTACGGCGAAGTGCGTTACTTCGGCCACGGCGACGCGGACATCGTTCTCTTGGCGGTGGTCGCCTGGCTGGTGGCCCATGTCGCGATTCTGCTCCTATTGTGGCTGCTGCGCACCGTCCGCGGATGGCGATTGCGACGTCTCGAGTCTGACCCTGTTTCGGCGGCAGCAGGCGACCCGTCGCAGTCGGCCGTCACGGCTCGATCGCGGCAATTTACTATTCGTACCGTGCTCGAGTGGACCTCCGCGGCGGCGGTGCTTTGCGCCGGCTTTTGTTGGCTGGCGCCGTACGCCAACTTCGATATCGAAGAGTCGGTGGAGATGCTACTGAGCGAAGCCGCGTTGATCTACGGTGCCTTGCTCGGCCTCGGTTGCGCGCTCGCCGGCTTGCCCGTTCTGTCAGCCGCTTGGATCGTCCTAGCCGACGGCAGCCGCCCGGTGTGGCGCAGTGTGCTCGCCACGATCACCATCCTGGGAATCGCCGGTGGAACAGCCGTCTTTCGGTGGTGGTTTGACCGCGAGGACTTGGATCTTGTTGGTCTCGCGCTCACGATTGAGGTGGGCGTAATCACCGCGGCATTGATCGCCGTGTCGATCGTGCGAGCCTGCGGATATCGTTTGGTGCGACCAGGGAAAGAGGCAACGGTACCCATTGTCGCGGATCTGGTTGGCGCGCGACCTCGACAGCGGGCATTCGCCTTCACGCTGACGTCGCTGGTCATCGCCTCTGTCCTGTTGGCTTGCTATGCGCCGCTACGGCTCGAAACCTGGCGACAGGCCGACGAAACCAATCGCTGGGCATCCCTGGGATTCTCTGTCTCTTTCGATGGCGCGGGCCACGTTACGAGCGCGACGAGCACCTCGAAGCGAGACCTGACAGGTCTGGGGACCCTCATCTCACAGTTGCCACATCTCACGTTGCTGCAACTTTCGCATTCCACTCTGAACGACGCGCTGCTCGGACAACTGCCATCGCTGCCGGAACTGGAAACCCTACTCCTCGCCGGCACGGCGATCAGCGACGCCGGTTTATCGCAGCTCGACCGTTTTCCGAATCTGAAGACGCTCAGCCTCTCCAACACCGGCATTACCGATGCCGGACTTTCGCACCTGGGGAACCTGAGCAAATTGACAGACCTCTACCTCGTGGACACGGCGGTGCTTCTCGAGAGCGTGCCAACCCTTCCGGCCGTGCAGGACCTGAACCTGAAAGGCACCTCGGTGGGCGATGCGAGCATGTCGCGCCTCGGCCATTTTCCGAATTTGACAAAGCTCAGTCTCGAGCACACCAACGTCACCGATGTCGGACTGGAAGGACTTAACGCCTTGAAGGCATTGAAGACGCTCGATCTGAAATTGACCGATGTCAGCGACGAGGGCGTAACCGCGCTGTCGCAACTTCATCAACTGCAATCGCTCGATCTGCGATTGACGGCCGTCAGCAAAGCCGGCTTTCGGGAGCTTCACAAGGCCTTGCCCGAAACGGCCGTTAGCGTGGGAGCGAACGACGAAACGATTGATCGACTGTTATTCAGATTCGCTGTACGTGTCGAGAGCCTTGGCGCCTTCGGAAATGTTACCAATGTGCGCGGAAAACAAACTGCCACGCTCAAGAAACTGCACCTGCGGGGTGGTTTTTCGACGAAGAGCCAGCAGCGACAAAGCGATGGCGGGATCGCCGAGATGAACTCCGTGACCGACGCCGGGATGGCATTTCTCAGCGGTCAGACGGCGATGGAGGAGCTTGATTTGCGTGACTCGGGCATCACCGATGCGGGGCTGGCGTCACTCGTCAAGCTCACCAACCTCAAACGGCTCGACCTGCGCGGCACGCGAGTGACCGATGACGGCTGCGCGAGGATGGCAAAGAGTCTGCGCGACTGCGTCATCTTGCGCTAAGGGCTTGGCGGTCTCTTCGTAGCAGCTCATCGCACAAGGAGGGAAGACGATGACCAATCGGCAATCAGCGACGATCCTCGTTCTGTTGACGGCCTTGTATGGCGTGGCGCTGATTTTGCTGTCGCCGCGATGGGAGTTGGTCGATGGGAACTCCGTCGACACATTGTTGGCAGGGACCGCGATAGGTCTGCTCATCGCGGGAGCGCCCTTTTTGGCAGTTTGGTCGGTTCACAGCAGCAGCCGCGCCGCCGTTCGGCTGCCGGTCACTGCCTGGCTGCTGGCCGTCTTTTGTCTGGCGGCCACTTATGGAACGGTACGTGTTGTGGGCCAAGCTGAGTTCGAGTACATCGCACTGGCAACGGTTGTTTTGCCCACGAGCTACGCCGCGATTTGGATTTTTCTGCGGTTACTGCGAGCCATTCGCGGTTGGCGGTTGCACCGCGTCCAATCGGCGTCCTCGTCAACGTGCGCGGTCGATACGTCCGGGCCGGAAGGCTCGCGCCGACAACGGCAATTCACCATTCGCACGTTGCTCGCGTGGACCTTCGCGGCGGCGGCGCTCTGCGCGGGCCTGCGCTGGCTGGCGCCCTATGGCGCTTTCGATACAGACGACTCGCCGGTGGCATTGCTCCAATTCACGTTGGTCGAAGGTGGAGTCGGGGGCCTGATGCTCGCCCTGGCAGGTTTGCCCGTTCTGTCGGTGGCTTGGGTTGTGTTGGCCGACGGGAGGCGCACGATCCTGCGTTGCGTGCTGGTTGCCATCACCATCTTGGGTATCGGGGGCGGCATCGCGGCGTTAGCCTGGTGGTCTGAGACAGACCAAGAGGAACTCGTGATGTTCGTTGCGTTCGCCCTCTCGGTTGAAGTGAGCATGATGGCCGCAGCCTTGGCGGGCGTGTCGATCGTGCGGGCCTGCGGCTATCGTTTGGTACGGCTGAAAGGCAAGGCGCCTGCGCCGACGGCCTTCGCGTCGAGCGGGGCGCTCGGGACTCGACGGTTCGCGTGGACCTTGGCGCCCATCGTGCTCGGCGCGGTGCTGCTGGCCTGCTCGGCACCGTTGCGGTTTGGAATCTGGCGGCTGGCCGATGAGAGGCAATACTGGACTGCCTTGGGGTGGGAAGCGGCTCACGATGCCGAAGGCCACATCGCCAGCTTGGCGAGTCATACGGACTGCGACCTGGCGGGCACCGCTCATCTGCTCGCGTCCGTGCCACATCTCAAGGCGCTCAATCTTTCGAACGCGGCGCTCGATGACGCACAACTCTCCAAACTGCCGTCTTTGACGGAGTTGACGGTGCTCACATTGGACGGCGCGGGCATCACCGACGCCGGCCTGCCGCATCTCCAGCGTTTTCCGAACGTAAAGACCCTGAAGCTGCTTCGCGCCAATGTCACGGATGCTGGCCTATGGCAGTTGCGCGTGTTGACCAAGTTGACCGCCCTCGACCTCTCGGAAACCAGCATCTCGTTTGATGCGCTCGAACCGATTGACCAACTCGAGGATCTGAACCTGGAAGGAACGGGGGTGAACGATCGCAGTCTGGCGCGCCTCGGTTGTTTTCCGAATCTGAAAAGCCTCGGCCTGGTGCGTACCGAGGTCAGCGACGATGGTTTGCACGAATTGGGAGTACTGAAATCGTTGCACACGCTCGATCTTAGAATGACCGACGTCGGCGACGGGGCCGTCGCCCCCTTGTCGCAAATGGTTCGATTGAAACGCATCGACTTGCAATTAACGGCACTCAGCGAGGCTGGCTCAAGAGAGCTTCAGAAAGCGCTGCCGGCCGCGTCGGTGATCACCGGCGCGAACGACTCACTGCTGCGCGGCGCTGTGTCTGTTCAGGTTCGCAATGTAGTCGACGGACAGGAGGTCTATGCGGTCGTGCCAAAGACCCTCAAGCGACTCCATGCGCGCGGCAGTTATCCGACTCACGATGTGCAAGGCAACGGCGCGCTGCTCACGGTGACCGACGCCGGGCTGGCCGCCTTGAGCGGTCAGACATCGATGGAGGAACTCGACTTGCGCGAGTCGGGCGTCACCGATGCCGGCCTAGCATCGCTGTTTACCTTGGCGAGCCTCAAACGGCTCGACGTGCGCGGAACCCGAGTGACGGAAAGCGGGTGTGGCAATCTGGCCAAGATACTCCCCAACTGCACGATTCTGCGCTAATGCCTGGACTCGTGAGGCGTGTTGTGCTTTCCTCGTGCTTCCATTGCCATTTTCCAGTTCTCACAGCGGGTCAGCCGAACCACAACTTAAAGGCGGTTTGAAATGCGGAATCGTTGACAGATTTGAAGCACGACACGAGCGGTCCGTCATACAAGGAAGGAAGACCATGACCCATCGAAAATCGGCAACAATCCTCATGCTGTTGACCGCGTTGTACGCCGCAGCGCTGGTCTTGCTGGCTCCCCGGCTCGAGTTGATTACGATCGAACACGAATCGATCGGCGAATGGTTGGCGGGGTTTGCGGCAGGACTGGTCATCGCGTCGCCACCGTTCTTGGCCCTGTGGTCGGTTCACGGTAGCTGCCGCGCCGCCGTTCGACATTCTGTCACCGGCTGGCTGCTGGTGCTGTTTTTTCTAGCGGCCACCTATGGAGCGGTACGGGGCCTGGGCTATGGCGAATTCGAATTCGTTCTCATCGGGACGATTTGTTGGTTCATGGCCTACACCGCGATTTGGCTCTTCTTGCGATTGCTGCGGGCTATTCGTGGCTGGCGGTTACAGCGCATCGACTCGCAGTTCTCGTCCACAGGTGCGGCCGACATGCCCATGCCGGATAGCTTCGGCCGACGCCGGCAATTCACCATTCGCGCGCTGCTCGTCTCGACCTTCGCGGCAGCGGCGCTCTGCGCGGGGCTGCGTTGGCTGGCGCCCTATGGCGTCTTCGACGCCGACGGGCTGACAGCCGAATTGATTCAGGCAGATTTGATCGAAACGGTGGTAGTAAGCCTGACTTTCGCGCTGGCAAGTCTGCCCGTCCTATCGGTTGCCTGGATCGTCTTGGCCGACGGGCGGCGGATGGTACTGCGCGTGGTGCTGGTCGTCATCACCGTCTTCGGTATCGCGGGCGGCATCGCGACGTTTCGGTGGTGGTGTGAGATCAAGGAGCGGGAGTTTGTCTGGTTCGCTCTCTTCCTCGAGACGGGTGTGTTGGCCACGGCCTTGGCAGCCGTTTCGATCGTGCGGGCCTGCGGCTATCGTTTGGTGCGGACCAAAGGCGAAACGCCTGTACCGGCCGTCCCGGCAGCGTCAAGCAGGTCGCTCGACACTCGGCGGTTCGCGTGGACCTTGGCTCCCCTCATGCTCGGGGCGGTTTTGCTGGCTTGTTCCATTCCGTTGCGGCTCGAAATCTGGCGGCGGGCCGACGAGCGGCAATACTGGACCGCCTTGAAGTGGGAGGCAGCCCACGATGCCGAAGGCCGCATCACCAGCCTGGCGAGCCATATGGACTGCGATCTGCCGAGCACCGTCGGTCTGCTTGCGACTGTACCGCATTTAAACTCGCTTAGTATTCCATACTGGGCACTGGATGACACACTGCTTTCGCAACTCCCGTCCTTGACACAGTTGAACGTGCTCACCTTGGATGGCGCGGGCATCACCGACGCCGGACTGGCACAGCTCCGGCTGTTTCGGAACCTGGAGACCCTGAACTTGTCTAACACCAGCGTTACGGATGCCGGCCTGCCGCACTTGCGTGCTTTGAGCAAATTGACCAGGCTCGACCTTTCCAACACGATCGTGTCGCTCGAAGGGGTCGAGCCGATCGAGCAGCTCGAGGACTTGAACCTGGAAGGAACCGCCGTGAACGATCGCAGCTTGGCACGCATCGGTGGTTTTTCGAATTTGAAAAGGCTCTCCCTGGTGCGTACCGACGTCAGTGATCGCGGTTTACACGAACTGGGCGTGCTGAAATCGTTGCAGGCGCTCGATCTCCGATTGACCGACGTCGGCGATGGCGCCGTGGCTCCGCTGTCGCGAATGGTTCAATTGAAACAGATCGACCTGCAATTGACGGCCCTCAGCGAGGCTGGTTTGGGAGAGCTTGGCAAAGCGCTGCCGACAGCGTCGGTGCTTGCGGGCGCCAACGACGCGCTGCTGAACGGCGCCGTATCCGTTCAGGTTCGATATGTGCTAGCCGGCAATGAGGTTTTTGGAGTCCGAGGAATTACGCTGAAGCGACTCCATGCGCGCGGCAACTATCCGACTCACGACGAGCAAGGCGGCGCGCCGCCCACGGTGACCGACGCCGGGCTCGCCGTCTTGAGCGGTCAGACATCGATGGAGGAGCTCGACTTGCGCGAGTCGGGCGTCACCGATGCTGGCTTAACGTCGCTGGTCACACTTACGGGCCTCAAGCGACTCGACGTGCGCGGAACCCGAGTGACCGCAAGCGGGTGCGACAACCTGGCCAAGTCGCTCCCCCAGTGCACGATTCTGCGCTAGCGACTTCGTCGGCGTCGACGATTTTGACTGGACGATCAGCGAGACCCCAAGAAACCGACTAATTTCTCCGGTTTCTGTTTGACGGGCTGCCGGCAACGCACCTGTTGGGGCACCGCGCTGCGCGCGATTTGGTTGCGGGCGCCCGACCGGTTCGCTTATACTATGGCGTGGATTGGCCGGCGCAACCTGGCGTGCCGTACGGGTAACCCGGCTTCCTGCCAATATGCCTCGCGCCCAGGCACCTCGTCTATAACGGGCTGCGACGCGTGAGGTCCCGCCGACTAACAATAAAAGTGCTGCCCAGAGGGTGATCGCATGCCCGGCCCGTCCGTCTCGGCGTCAAAGAGAATCGGTTTTCGCTGGTGCGCGACGTTGGGCGTGCTCCTGTTGGCTCGTTTCGCGGCTGCCGACGATGCCCCGCCGGCCGAAGCGAAGGTGAGCTACTTCAAGCAGATCAGGCCCATTTTCCAGGAGCACTGCCAGGGTTGTCATCAGCCGGCCAAGCGGTCGGGCGGATTCGTGATGATGACCGTCGCCGACATGCAAAAAGGGGGCGACAGCGGCGAGGCCGCCTTCGTGCCCGGCAATGCCGACAAGAGTTTGCTCATCGGCCAGATCATCCCTATGGGCAACGATCCGCCCTCCATGCCCAAAGGACAAGAGCCGCTCAAGCCCGAGGAGATTGAACTGATTCGGCGTTGGGTGACGGAAGGGGCCGCCGACGACACGCCGGCGATACCGGAAACGGTGGTCGATATGGAACACCCGCCCGTTTACGCGGTCCCGCCGGTCCTCACGTCGCTCGAATTCTCGCCCGACGGATCGTTACTGTGCGTGTCGGGCTACCACGAGGTCCTGCTGCACAAAGCGGACGGGAGCGAATTAGTGGGCCGTCTGGTGGGCATCTCCGAGCGGATCGAATCGGCCCGCTTCTCACCCGACGGCAAGCGGATCGCCGTCACGGGCGGTTCACCGGGTCGTTTCGGAGAAGTTGCAATCTGGGATCTGGAAAAGCGATCGCTGCTCGTTTCCACGCCGGTCACCTACGACACCGTGTACGGCGCGAGCTGGGCCTCGGACGGCTCGAAGGTGGCCTTCGGTTGTGCCGACAACACCGTGCGTGCCATCGATGCCGCCACCGGCAAGCAGATCCTGTATCAGGGTGCACACAGTGACTGGGTGCTCGATACGTGCTTCTCGACCGACAACTCGCACGTGGTCTCGGTCAGCCGCGACGGATCGATGAAACTGACCGACGTCGCCACGCAGCGCTTCGAAGACAACATCACGAGCATTACGCCGGGCGCACTCAAGGGTGGTCTGATCGTCGTACGGCGCAATGCCAAAAGCGACGAACTGCTCATCGGCGGATCAGACGGCGTGCCCAAGATCTATCAGATGTACCGCACCAAGGCCCGCCAGATCGGCGACGATTTTAATCGCATCACACGTTTCAACGCCGAGCCGGTGCCCGGCCGCATCTTTGCCGCCGAATACAGCCCCGACATGACGAAGGTGGCGGTCGGATCCAGCAATGATGGTCGCGGCGAAGTGCGACTGTTGAACGAAGCCGACGGCAAGACGATTCGCAAATTCGCGGACCAACAGGGAGCGATTTATTCTCTGGCCTGGCGGCCCGATGGCAAAGTGCTGGCCGTCGGCGGTTTTGACGGCAAAGTGCGATTCTTCGATCCCGATACGGGAGCGATGGTCAAAGAGTTTGTTCCCGTGCCGATCACTGCGACAACGGTCGCGGCGGCACAATAGGAGAGGACGAATGCTCCCACGCAGGGCGATGATAGAGCCCCGTGGGCATGTGCTCGGCAAGTTTCGTACTACCTCCGTAACGGTCATTCGGATTTCGTCGTATTCATAGGATCAAGATGATGAAACCATCCGGCATGTCGTGGTTCTTGGCGTTCGGTCTGGCACTGGCCGGCGGCTCTTCGGCCCAAGCCGAGGAGGCCGCAGGTCGCGCGCCCGAAAAGCTGCCCGACGGCCGCTCGGTGGTACGCATCGAAGTCGCGCCGCCGACGGTTGAGTTAAAACACCCGTATGACTATCGCCAGTTGCTCGTAACCGCCGAGCTCGATTCGGGCGAACGGGTTGACGTGACGCGGATCGTACGGGTCGAAGCGCCGGAGGCGTTGGTCTCGTTTGGACCGACTGGCCGAGTGCGGCCCAAGGCCGACGGCGGCGGCGAGTTGAAATTCACGCTCAACGGTCAAACCTCGATCGTGCCCCTGACCGTCAGTGGCCAAAAACAGCCGTATGCCGTGAGTTTCGTGCGCGATGTACAGCCGACTCTCTCGAAAATGGGTTGCAACCAGGGTACGTGTCATGGGGCCGCGAACGGCAAGAACGGCTTCAAGTTGTCGTTGCGTGGCTACGATCCGCTCTTCGACCATCGCGCGCTGACCGACGATCTGGCGGGCCGTCGTTTCAACCGTGCCGCGCCCGACCAGAGTCTGATGTTGCTCAAGCCGACCGGAGCGGTGCCGCACGTGGGCGGCGTGCTGACTCATCGCGGCGAACCGTACTATGAGTTGCTGCGGGCCTGGATCGCCGACGGCGTCAAGCTGGATCTCGACAGCCCGCGCGTGACGAGCATCGACGTCTCTCCCAAGAACCCCGTGTTACCGCTCCCCGGCATGCGTCAGCAGTTGGTGGTGATGGCCACCTACAGCGATGGGCGCGTACGCGACGTCACGGCCGAGGCGTTCATCGAGAGCAGCTCCACCGAGAAGGTCGAAGTCGACAAACAGGGGTTGGCTACCGCCGTGCGTCGTGGCGAGGCTGCCATGCTCGCCCGCTTCGAGGGTGCCTACGCGGCCACCACCGTGATCGTCATGGGCGATCGCAGTGGCTTCGCTTGGCGCGACGTGCCGACCAACAACCACATCGACGAGCTGGTCTACAACAAGTTGAAGAAGATGCGCATCTTGCCGAGCGAGCTGTGCGGCGACGCCGAGTTCATCCGCCGCATCTATCTCGACCTGCTCGGCCTTTCGCCGACGGTCGAACAAGTCAAAGCCTTTTTGGCCGATGCGCGCGATTCGAAGACCAAGCGTGATGAACTGATCGATCGTCTCATCGGCAGCACGGAATTCGTCGAGAACTGGACGAACAAATGGGCCGATCTGTTGCAAGTGAACCGGAAGTTCCTGGGCGAGGAGGGGGCCTGGGCCTTCCGCAATTGGATCGAGCAGGCGGTGGCCAGCAACATGCCGTACGACAAATTCGTCTACACCGTCTTGACGGCCAGCGGCTCGACGCTCGATAACCCGCCGGCCGCCTACTACAAGGTGCTACGCGATCCGGGCGACGTGATGGAGAACACGACGCAGTTGTTCCTCGCCGTGCGCTTCAACTGCAACAAGTGCCACGACCATCCGTTCGAGCGCTGGACGCAGGACCAGTACTACCACATGGCAGCCTACTTCGCCCAGATCGGTCGCAAGCCGGCTCCCGAATACTCCGGACGCAATATCGGCGGCACGGCGGTCGAGCAACCGTTGCCGTTGGTGGAGGTGGTGTACGATCGCAACGGAGGAGACGTCACTCACGTTCGCACCGGGCAGGTCTCCGCCCCACAGTTTCCCTACGCCCACGCTGGGCAGGTTCCCGCGCAGGCGAACCGCCGCGAGCAGCTTGCCCGCTGGATCGCCACCAAAGAGAATCCCTACTTCGCCAAGAGCTATGTGAACCGCATCTGGGGTTACTTGCTCGGCGTGGGCATCATCGAGCCCTTGGACGACATCCGTGCGGGCAACCCGCCGACGAATCCCGAGTTGCTACAGAGGTTGACCGACGACTTCGTTGCCAGTGGCTTCGACGTGCAGGCTCTCTTCCGCACCATTTGCAAGTCGCGAGTCTATCAGCATTCGTTGGCGACCAGCGAGTGGAACCAGGACGACGAGATCAATTACTCTCACGCTCTGGCCCGCCGCCTGCCGGCCGAGACGCTGTACGATGCCATTCACCGGGCGACAGGGAGCGAAATTCGTTTGCCCGGCGTGCCGGCCAATTTTCTGGCCACGCAATTGCCCGATAGCGGCGTGCAGTTGGAAGACGGCTTCTTGAACCTGTTCGGTAAGCCACCTCGCGAAAGCGCTTGCGAATGCGAGCGTTCCACGGGCGTGATGCTCGGCCAGGCCCTCAACCTGGTGAACGGGCCGACCATTGCGCGGGCCATTGCCGATCCGGGCAATCGCATCAGCAAGCTCGTGGCCAGCGAGAAAGATGATCGCAAGGTGATCGAGGAGATCTTCTTGTCGGTGCTTTGCCGGCTACCGAGCGAACAGGAAACGACTTCGGCACTCGACGCCATTCGGGCCGAGAAGGAGGAGCAGGAGAAGCACGTGGCGGCGCTTGCCGCGTACGAGCGCGATGTGCTGCCCAAGAAGCAGGCCGAATGGGAGCAGTCGCAAGGGGCCGTAAGCTGGGTCGTGCTCGAGCCGGCAAGTGTTGCGTCGGCCGGCGGCGCCACGCTTACGCGACAACCGGACAGCTCGATACTCGTATCGGGCGGCAAGCCACCGGCGGATACCTACAACTTCACCGCCCAGACCGACCTGAATGTGATCACGGGCGTCCGCATCGAGCTGTTGCCCGACGACAGCCTGCCGGCGAAGGGCCCCGGCCGCGCGCCGAACGGCAATCTGGTTTTGAACGAATTCAAGCTCACGGCGGCGCCGGCCGGTGATGCCGCGCAAGCCAAGCCGGTGGCCTTGCAAAACGCCCAGTCGGATTTCGGCCAAGATAACTATCCGGCGGCGCTCGCAATCGACGGCAACATACAGGCTCCGAGCGGCTGGGCCGTTGCTCCCAGGTTCGGTGAGCCGCATATGGCCATCTTCGAGACGGCGCAAGACATCAGCAATGCTGGCGGGACCTTGCTCAGCTTCACGCTCGACCAGCAGTTTGGGAGCGAGCATACGATCGGTCGGTTCCGCATTTCGGTGACCGGTGCCAAGCGGCCGTTGCAACTCCAGGGACCGCCAGCGGCTATCGGAGCGATCCTCGCCGTCGCGGCCGAGACGCGCACGCCGGAGCAGAAAATCGAGCTGGCGAATTACTTTCGCTCGCTCGACGGCGAACTGGCTCAGCTTCAGCGCCTGGCGGCGGAAGCCGGCAAGCAGGCCGAGGCATACCGTCTTCTCGGCGCGCAAGACCTGGCCTGGGCGCTGTTGAACAGCCCCGCTTTCTTGTTCAACCGCTGATACGCTCGTCGAAAGTCGGACTGCCAGCCGGAATCGCCCGCTCGTACTACATATCGATTTGCATGCGAGCCCACTGCACGTGGCTGGCGCGCGCCTGTTGTACGATGGCCAAGGCCCGGTAGGCATCGTCGAGGCCGGCCGTGTTGCGCACGAGGCTCGTCACCGAGCGGTGGAACTGACCCAGCAGTTGCTCACCCACCGGCCGCTCACTATCGAGGGTTTCTTGGTGGCGGCCAGCTTCGTCAAACCAAACGAGCGTCGTCGGTAGATCGATGAACGCGATGCCCCGCTCGCAGGCCACTTGCAAGGCTGCCGGGGGGCGATAGGCGGTCGCTTCCTGCCACTTCACCGGCATATAGCGACCGCAACTGATCTGCGCGGTCGGCCCGGCCCCCGGCGGCCCCTCCTGCGTGAAGTCGAGGTTCATCATCTGGTAGTCGTCGGTGCCGTCGGGGCCACAATGCTGGATGCCGAGCACCGAGGTCGGATGGTGGCCGACCACATAGCAGCACCAGTCAACCAATTCCATCAGATCGCCGGTGGGCGAGCTGCGCGTGCTGGCTCGCGAGGTGAGACTGGGCAACTCGTCGGCGGGACGCCGCATGTGGCAAAACAACAAGCGGGGCGCGCCCAGACGCGTGACGATCAGCTCTTTCAAACGTAGCGTGGCCGGCGATTGTCTGCGCGGAAACTCCGACATGAAGGCGACGCCCGCGTGCTCGACGCGCTGTTTCACCCGGCGGGCCTCCTCGAGATCGATCTCCAGCGAGATGGCACAGTAGATCGCCTTGCCGGCATCGCATGCGGCCAGGATCGGCAAGTAGCCGTACCATTGCGGGGCCAACATGAGAATCGCGTCGACGTCGGGCCGGTTGGCCAGCGCCCGAAAGCCATCGACCGCCTGGGCGCCAAAGTCGCGCGCCGCTTGTTCGGCTCGCACGGCGATCTGGTCGCACACCGCCGTCACATCAAACCGGTCGGCCAAGGCGCGCAAGGCGGGGCGGTGACGCATTTCCCAGGCTTGACCGAGACCGACGAGTCCGACGCGTAGCTTCATAGAGGGTAACTTGCCGCCCGCCGGACGGAGAGGTAACGCAAAACGCGCGCAGTCCCGGTGGCTAACGTCACCACGCACTTATCGCCCGGCGCGCAAGCCACGATTATAACGTGTCGTTTGCCGAAGTCGGCGGAAAACCGCCAATTTTAAATACCTTACGTCTAAGGAACTTACGATCCAATCGATAGAGTTTGTGCGGTTTACCGTTGCATATCCATTCTTCCTGGTTAAACTAAGCAAACTTCATCGGGTGCCTGATGATCACAGCCGTTCCCGATGCATGCGATTCTGAATGAGCTGCGTAGGGACGCACCCACCTGGCACGATGCCCTCTCGCGAGAAATAACGCATCGCCCCACCGTCGCGCGCGACGGAAGTCTTTGTCGCGCGTGATGGGAATCCTTTCTCGCCTTTGACAAGTTGTTTTGTCTCTGTGGCTGGTTCTCCCGGTTTGGCCGAGTCGTTTGGCCTGGGGGAGCAGCGTATCCAATCCGGTCTCTTTTCATTTAGGAGCGGTGACCCCGCGACGTGGGTCTCTGTCTGTAGGAGGAGCAACGTATGATGAGCTTCGCGTTTTCGGCGATGGTGCAGGTATCGTTGATCAGCACGGGTGCGAACGACTATGCCGACGCGCACAAGGTGCATCTCGAGACGGGCCGTCCGATGGTCTTGCTCGTGGGAGCCGAGTGGTGTCCGGCCTGTGTGCAGATGAAGAACAGCGTGCTTCCGCGCGTTTCGCGCCACGGTGGGCTCGATAAGGTGGCCTTTGCCCACGTGAACGCAGATCGTGACAGCCGCATCGCCAAGTCGGTGATGAAGGGCGGGACGATTCCGCAGTTGATCATGTACCGCAAGACGCCCTTGGGCTGGCGTCGGCATATGCTCGTCGGAGCGCAGTCGCCGGAGAAGATCGAAGCTTTCATCAATCGTGGTCTGGAACTCGACGAGGCCGACGCGTTGCAAGCCGCCAAGGCCAACCAGGCCAGCCACGTGAGTTATCAGTCGCCCGAGTGAGTTTTAGAGCAACCGACAAAACCGGATCGAGCTCAAAAAGCAATCGGCGTTTCACGTCCGATTTTGCCCACAGCGCTCGGGCTTCCGGGGGTGTGTCAGCCGCTCACAAACCCACGCGATGGCCGTCTCGATCATCATCCCTACGTTGAACGAGCGGTCATCGTGATGCAATCAGCGCGCGCGAATTGCCACTGCGGACGCGCGGCTGTTTGTTTGCGGCGATACGCGCTTACGGATCAATGGCGTGTGGTAGATCAAGCATTTGGCTCCGAGCGCGATCATTAGCGTTCTGCCGGTCGATCGAAGCCCGGTCGTTTCGCGCGTTTTACACGCGGCGATCGGCCACGGTCGTCATCGCATGAGCATGCGCCAGAGGAAAATCAGGGCGATCACGCCCAATGCAAGCAGCATTCCGACGAAAATCAGAAACCAAGGAGAGTCCCAGCGATTCTTCGTGCGGACGCTCTTCGTGGCGACGTTTTTGCCAGACAGCCGCGTGGAACCGGATAGCGCGCCCGCCTTGAGACCGCTGGCGGGTGAACTGCCCAGCGGAGGCGATAGCATAGCTGAGTCGGCGGCGAGAAGATTATCCAACAACCCGCCTCCGGAAAGCGGTCCAGGCAGGCCATCGAGCAACGCATCGGCGGCCGACTTCGGCGCCGGCTCCAATCCGGCCGATGCCGATGATGTTGCGGCCGGCGTGCCTGCCGGCGGAGCGGCACCGGGCGCGCCGCGCGAGTTTGGCGGTCCGCCGGGCGTTCCCTTGATCGACGAGCCGCCGGGCCGACGCACGGCATCCGCGACAGGTGCCTTAGCCGCAGCGCCCTTGATCGACGATCCGGGCGGCAACTTGTCGGAAGGCGCGGCCGCCGACGGGTTTTGGGACGGCGCTTGTGCGGCGGGCGCACCCTTGATCGACGAACCGAGGCTCTTGGCGACAGGAAGCTTGACCGATGATGTTCCGCCCGTTTTGGGCGGGGTGGGTTTGGCGCCGCTCGGCGGTGTCCCGCCTTGCTGGGGCCCACTTCTCTGCAATCCGCTCTTCTGCAATCCGCTCTTCTGATCCTGCGCACGACGTTCGACGGTCGTCGTATCGCCTTTCGATGCGCGGGAAGCGTCTGCTGGTGAGTTCGCCGCGGGTTGCGGCGTGCGACCGCGCGGTTCGTCGTCCAGCGGCGCGAGCGTCAGCTCTTCGTCCGCCGAGTAACGCGGAGCGGCGCTCACGGAGGTGAGTCCGGCGTCGAACCGATTGACCCATTCGGCGAGCGCGCTGCTCGTCTCGGCCGCGGTCTGGTAGCGAGCGGCTGCCGATTTGGCCATCATCCGTCGGCAGATCTCCACCAGCCCCGCCGGCACATCGGGCCGTTTTGCCGAGATCGGCGGCGGTTCCTTGGATTGGTGCATGAGCACACGCTGTGCGAGTGTGCCGTCGGGAAACGGCGGGTGTCCCGTGAGCGCGAAATAAAGTGTGCAACCCAGGCTATAGAGGTCTGCCCGCGGGTCGACGAGATGGCTGTCGAGCGCCTGTTCGGGTGCCAGGTAATCGACGGTGCCCAGCATCCGCTCATCGTGGTCCTTGGTGAGCGAGGCATCGATGTCGTCCGAGGTGCGAGCCAACCCCATGTCGAGCAGCTTCACCACCTGCTTGGCGTCGATGAGCAGGTTGGCCGGCTTCACGTCGCGATGAATGAGGCCGGCCGCGTGTGCGTGGATCAATCCGTCGGCGGCCTGGCGGATGTAATCGGCGGCGACACGATACCCCAGCGGACCATCGCGCTCGACGACCATTTTGAGGTCGTGGCCTTCGATATATTCCATCACGAGATAGTGCAAGTCGCCGTCGTTGTCGACGTCGAAAGCGCGGACGATGTTCGGATGGTCGAGCGAAGCGACGGCACGCGCCTCGCGATGGAAACGCGCCAGGTAGGATGAATCGTTGACGCGCTGCTTGGGAAGGACCTTGATCGCCACGCGTCGCCGCATGAGCGGATGCTCGGCCAGGTAGACGCTGCTCATGCCGCCCGTGCCGAGATGATCGAGCAGCTTATACTTGCCAAGGAAGTAGCCCGCATGCCGGCCTTCCATGAGGCGTTTGCGCTGCCATTCGGTAATCAGGCCGACTTGGCCGAGATGCGAAGAGACGATCAGACTATCGTTGACGGCTTCGGCACCCTTATCCCGCTCGAGTTCGGAGAGTGAGCGGACGAGCTGCGACTTCTCGACCAGCCCGCTCCGTTCGACGGTCTCAAGAAATGTGCTGACCGACAACTGCATCGTGCTGTTCCGGGACCGATGAGTTCCTCTGGCTCGTGCCGCTGTTGCCCAAGCGCGGCCGCGAAGCCAAAAGCGAGGCCGCCCTGCCAAAAAGCGCCGCCGCCGTGTACCAGAAGCGCTTTCGAAAACGGCCGAAATTCCCTTTATGCTTGCAGTTCCATTGTAACAAGGGCGCCGTTCTCGTGAAGTAGCCTAACCATCGACAGCGGCGCCGGGAGCACCTATTTTAGAACTGCCCCCAAACGGGCTGGCCTTGGTTTGCCGACGCTCGGCGGGCCGATGGGAGAATTGGGCCACTTGCCTGCTGAGACCATCCAAGGACATCGCGAATGCCGCTTCGTCTGTTGCGCCTGGGGCTGAGCCCAGAGTATGCCGAGCCCCGCATGTTCCGGCGGCATGAACGCCTACGCGGGGACTATGACGTGGTCATCATCGGCGCCGGCGGCCACGGGCTGGCAACGGCTTATTACTTGGCGCGCGACTACGGCATCACGCGCGTGGCCGTTCTCGACAAAGGTTATCTGGGCGGGGGAAATACCGGACGGAACACGGCCATCGTGCGGGCCAATTACCTCACGCCGGAGGGTGTGCGGTTCTATCAGGAAAGCCTGCGCTTGTTCGCCGAGTTGTCGCAGGATCTCGATTACAACCTGTTCTATTCCGAGCGGGGGCATTTCACGCTCGCCCACACGGAAGCCACACTGCGCACGATGCGCTGGCGGGCCGAGGTCAACCAGCACTTGGGCGTGGACAGCACGGTCATCGGCCCCGAAGAGATCAAGCGGATCTGCCCGCACATCGACCTCGACTGCGGCCACGCTCCGATTGTCGGCGCCCTGTGGCATCCGCCGGGCGCGATCGTGCGACACGATGCGGTGGCCTGGGCCTATGCCCGCGAAGCCGATCGCCGCGGAGTCGAGATTCACCAGCAAACGGCGGTGACCGGCATCGACGTACGCGATGGCGAGGTCATCGGGGTGAACACCTCGCGCGGCTATGTTCGCACGGGCCGCGTCCTGTCGGCGGTGGCCGGGTACACGCCGCGCATCACGAGTATGGTCGGTCTGCGTACGCCGCTGGTCATTCAGCCGCTGCAAGCTTGCGTGACCGAACCGCTCAAACCGTGGCTCGACCAGATCGTCGTTTCGGCCAACCTGCACCTCTATGTCAGCCAATCCTCACGCGGCGAACTGGTGATGGGGGCCTCGCTCGATCCCTACGAACTGCACTCCGAGCGATCGACGCTCGACTTTGTCGAGGGGCTGGCCGCGCACCTGCTCGATCTGTTTCCCTTCCTCTCCGACGTCAAGGTGAACCGGCAGTGGGCCGGCATGTCGGACATGACGCCCGACTTTTCACCGATCATGGGCAAGACGCCGGTGCGAGGGTTTTATCTCGACAGCGGCTGGGGGACATGGGGCTTCAAGGCCACGCCGGTATGCGGCACCACGATGGCGTACACGCTGGCGCATGACGACGAACATGAATTGATCCGTCCTTTCCGCCTCTCGCGGTTCGCCGACTACGACCTGGTAGGCGAAAAAGGGGCCGCGTCGGTCGGGCACTGAGCGGGTTTCAATCCGCGTCAAACACAGCAGCGACATCGATCGCGAAGCCCGCGAGCAAGACCGACGACGCGGAGTCTCCACGGCGAAACGTTCCGGCCTCGACGTAGGCCCCGTCCGCGAGTCGCAGTACGGTGACGGTCTCGTCCTCCGGGTTGACGAGCCAGTATTCCGGCACTCCGCCTTCGGCGTAATCTCCTCGCTTTTCGATCAGATCGCGAGAGGGCTTGTCGGGACTCACCACCTCCAACGCCAAGTCGGCGCCGGTCCAATAGCGGTTCTGCCGCCGCGGGTCGTCGGCCGAGAGTAGTAACAGCAGGTCCGGTTCGCGGAATTTGCCAGACCGAATCCTCAATCGCAACGCAGCAAAGCGGACTCGGCCGCCGCGAGGCCGCACGAAGCCGAGGAACGTTTCGTACAAGAAAGCCAAAATGGCTTGGTGGCGATCCGTCGGCGTCGGTAGCGGTTCCAAGCAGCCATCCGTGAATTCGATGAGCCGGTTCGTATCGTCCGTGAACACGAGGTACTGCTCCTCGGTCCATGCGCCTTGCGGCGGCAGCACATCGACGAGCAAGTCCTTCCATGCTCGGGACGACCTATCGCTCGTGAAATCAGATGCAGCGGACATAGCTCTTAGGACCGCGGAATGTCTCCCGGCGAGTCCGAACCGGTGTTGCGGACCCGGGCTGGTGCGTTCGTCTCAACACAACTAACCATCATAGTCGAAGGCACACACGTCAGGTAACCTTGTCGCGGCGGTGCTTGGCGGCCGTGAGTAACTCGACGAGTGCGTCGTCGTCGCGCCGCTCGATGGCGGCGCGGAATACCGAGAGACATTCTTCGAACTGCCTGAGTGAGGCGAGTAACGGTTCGCGGTTGCCGACGAAGATCTGTCGCCATAGCTCGGGATCGCCCGCGGCGATACGCGTGCAATCGCCCCAACCACCGGCGGTCAACCCCAACACCTCGTCGGGCGTGGCAGCCGCCAGGGCCGCTGCGACCAGATGTGGCACGTGACTGGTGGCCGCCAGCGCGCGGTCGTGTTCATCGGCCGCCATTTGCACGACCCGCGCGCCGAGGTTCAGCCAAAAGCCGCATAGGTCCTCTAGGTCGTCGGGACGTGTTGCCGCGACGGGCGTCACGACGACTACGCGGTCGACGAGCAGGTCGGCCTCCGCCGCGGCGGGTCCGCTGCGCTCGCTACCCGCGAGCGGATGACTGCCGATGAACCGTACCCCGTTGGGCAACGAATCGTTCAGGTCCGCAACGATCCGGCCTTTCGTGCTCCCTACGTCGGTTATGAGCGCCTGAGGCCGACAGTGCGCTGCGACATGACGAACATCGTCGACAATGCGACCGACCGGCGTGCAGACGATCACCAAATCGGCCGCAGCGACACCTTCGGCGGACACCAGCGTCGAGGACGTGATGGCTCCCATCTCCAGCGCCACACGCAGGCTCTCTGGGCGGCGGCCGATGCCGATCACCTGGCTGGCCAATTTGCGGCGGCGCAGGGCCAAGCCGATGGAACCGCCGATCAGGCCTACGCCGAGAATGGCCACCGTGTCGAACCGCCGCATCGCGATCAACCTCTCACTTCTGCCCGACCGTCACGGTGAACGGAAAATTCTCGTTGGGCAGCTTGATGGCGGTGACGGTGTACTTCCAGTCGCCCGCCGCGGCATCGGTCAGATCGATGGTGATCGTACTCGTACCCTGCTTCTCTTGCTTCTTGCCGTCGGGACCCTCTACCGTGAGCTTCAACTCGGCGCCGGCGTTTTGGAAGCCGAGCACGAATTGCAGATGGCCCCCTTTGTCGGAATGATAAACGCTCGTGGCCGACGGCTCGCCCGCCGATGCGCTAAAGAGATTCTTCTTGGCGGGCGAGAAGCCGCCTTGCACCATCGTTCGCTCGACCTTCGTCTCGACCTCGGCGGTCACCGCGGAGAACACCAGATACCGCAACAGCTTCAACTCGGTCTCGCTATTCTGTTTTTCGTTGTGGAACGACGTGAAGATGACCGTGCCGTCGTGTATCGGAAAGCGGACCATGAACGACGCCGATTGCTCGGCGCCTCCGTCCGTGGTGTACTTGCCGCGGAGATAGACCGTGACATCCTGTCCCTCGAAGCCGGCCGGAAACCATCCCGCCTGATCGAACTTCAGCGGCATCTCGCCGCCGATCAATTCACGCAGCCCGTCGTCAACGACTTCGGCGTTCAGGTCTTGTACCTTGCCTCGCGCGAGTTCCCTGGCGATCTCGGGAAAGGCCTTGGCCACCAATCGATAGTGCAGATCGGAAGCATACAGGGTGTGACCTTGCTCGACGAAGTGCCGCAGATTGTCGGCGACTTGCTGCAAAACCTCTTCGTTGCCCGTGTAGTCGTCGGCCCCGGCCCGTTCGCTGGCACCGATCCGCTCCTTGAGCCACGTGAGCGGCACACCGGAACAGGTCAGAAAGACGACGTCATAGTCGCCGATCTTTTCCTGATCGCGGAGATCCTCGAGATCGAACGCCGTATATTTGTAGCCTTCGCCCAAGCTTTTGAGCAGCCGGCCCATGTTGTCGTATCCGCCGGCCGGTGGAGTGACGCCCAGTCGCAGTTTTCGCTCCGGCGGCGGCGGTTCGCTCGGAGTTTCGTCGGGGACGGTGCGCAACTGTACCGCGGCGTCGGAGTTATCGGCCGGCGGCTGCTTACGATCGATGGCGAATACGAGGCCCAGCACAAACAGCAACCCAAGCGCCAGGCCGACATCCACGAGAATCTGAAGCGAGCCTCGGCGTGCGTTGCGGCGCAAGGACGGACGGAGGGACGGCTTGTTTCGGGGGTGACTCATGATCTTCAACTCTTCTTCCTCGGCGGCGGTGGAGGTGGGATCGATCCGGGGGCCGCCGGCCGGGCAGGGGGCTTATCGGGCTTGCCGCCGGTTGTGCGCGGAGCAGGGGAGGGGGGGATTCCTTCCGGCCTCGACGGTGCCGCGGGTTTCGGCTGTGCCACCGGACGCGGCGGTGCTGTCGGACCGGGCGGTGCCGCCGGTGCCGGTTTGCGAACCGGTGGAGGCGGCGGGGCGGCGCGCACCTGGCCTTGAAACGCCGGCGAGATCGGTTCCTGCCCACCCTTGCGACGTCTCTCGTTGAAGCGCACAAAGTTGGTGCCGAACTTGATCACATCGCCGTCGCTCAACACGGTGGGCTGCATCAGCGGCTGGTTGTTCAAACGCGTGCCGAGTTTCGACTGGTTGTCTTCCAACACGAAGGCACCGTTACTCTGCCGTACGATACGTACGTGTTCCGATTCGATTCCGGCGTTCATAGGTCCCAAGAACGGTAACGGCAGATGGTCGCCGCGGCCGAGGGCCGTAACGGCACGACTAAGAATCAATTGCCGACCGGGACGATAGCCGTCGAGCACGGTGAGCCAAGCGTCTTTGAGCACAACCTGCACGAGGCCGATCAGCGCTCCGATCGCCGCTCCCAGGATCACGAACGCGGCGGCGCGGCTCGACATGCCCGAGCCGTGGGCCACCAGATGCACGATGGGGTCGAAAAGCAAACCGCCCAGTAAGCCTCCCAACGCGCCGCCGATCAGTCCGTTGCGCAACTTACTGGCGGAGCGCTCGTACAGTCCCTCGACGATGCCGATGCCAATGCCGACGATCATCCAACCCGGCGCCCGGCCAAGGTAGGGATAGAGCAAGTCTCCTACGAAACTACCGAGTGCGCCGCCGAATCCTCCGGCCACGACGCCGGGCAAGGCCCGCATGGCGATTTGCGCGAGCTGCCCGTTCGCCAGCCCGGCGACGACGCTCAGGCCCAGGCCGATCGCCGCGCCGACAAGTGCCCCGATGGCGGCCACCTGTACCGAGCCGCCTGCCTGCCCGGCATGGAAGAAGAGAATCTCCGCCAGCAACCAACCCAGGAAGGCGCCCCATCCTCCTGCCAAGGCGCTGTAATAGACGATGCGGATAAAGGACATGCCACCCTCTGGTCGCCGCGGGACAGAACGCGCTATCAGGTTAGTATAGGAGGCCGCGCTGCGAGTCGCACCACCCAGATGCCAAGAGCGACCGACAAAATCTGGATGCTGGGCGCTGCGGCAAAAAACAATCGCGAAACGCCGATTTTCGGAAAGCTCGATCCGGTTTTGTCGGTTGCTCTAAAGAATGGCAAAGCATCCGGCGGGATCGGTGGGCGAGACGGCCGACCCTCGCGTCATCCCGAAATCGACAAGAAAAACTCGCGTAGAGTTTCTTCGGGGTAGAGGCAGAACGCATATTCACGCCACCGGACGACACTCTCGGCACGTGCACGCTTCACGGCCTCGTCGCGAGCGGCGAGCAATTCGCTCTCTTTGTCGTGGAGCCAGCCCTGTAGGGACTCATTTGCGCCACGAATGGCCCGACATCGGTCACGCGCGTTCTCGCGCGTTTGCGGCGTATGGACCCAGCGCTGCTTAACAGCAAGCAACTCGTCGACCTGCCGGATGTCATTCACGGGCAATCTTTGGCGGTCGATATGCTGCTCCGGATGGAACTGCAAGTCGCGGAGCCGTTGCTGCACATCGCGCACGTCGGCGGTGCCGGATGGCCGCGAAGCGACGGGCAGATAAAGAGTTGCCGAGAGCACTAGAAAAGGCGGCGGCTCGAGCTTGAAGAAGCGGCGAATCAATTCATCGGTCAACTGGTCGTACTTGCCACCACCGATGCCGTGAATGAACAGATCGCCCAGAATCAGCCGAGCGAAGAGCGTGGTGGTCAGCGCGCGTGTCTGCACTTCGACGCCCCGCTCGGCCCATCCGGCCAGCGCGGCGGCGGCAGACTGAGCGTCGCCATCCTCGGTCAAAGGCACCGCGATCTCCAGGTTCCGTCGATCGGTCAGCACCAGTTCGCCGGCGCGCCGACGTACGAACAGTCTTCGCCGATCGGGTCGCTCGTCGCTCGTCAACCAAAAGGGTGCTTCGAGCCACTCGCCATCGACGGCCAATTCCGGCACAGGGTGGTTCGCGCTGCGGATACCGTGCTCTCGGCGATAGGCGACGACGGCGTCGTTATAGACATCGACGAACCGCGGCAGATGGGCCAACAGATGGGCTACGAACCAATGGAAGGCCCCCAATCGGCAAACGCGGCTCTGCGGCAACTCGAGCGTGGCGCCCCCCCAATCCCCTTCGACCTGATGGCGTGCCTGGGCCAGGCATTCACCCAGGTTGTCGGTTTCGCGGCTGCGGGCGATTACTTTGGGCCAGAAACGACCGAGCAGGGGGTCGCTCACGAGCGGTCGCAGCCAATCGCACGCCGTGCGGCCAAAGCTCTCGAACGCGCGGCGGTTGCGGATGGCTCGCCGGGCGAAAGGGACCGCACCCGTCGCGTCGTCGAAGGGGATGACCCGCGCGACGGGTTGTTCCGGCGTTCCTCCGGGCACACGCAAGGTCGCATCCTTGAGCGTGTCGCTGTCGATGACCAGATTGACGGCCGCCGCTCCGTGCACCTGCGCCAGGTGAGACAGCGCGAAGTTCTTGTACCAAACGCCAGGATGGAAGAGCTGCGGCTGGTGGCCGGCCAACAAGATGCGGTCTGTCGCGCCGACGTTGGGCGTGTCGCGGTAGGTCGAAGTATATTGCTGCGCGGACTCGATCAGTTCGCGCCGGGCCTGGGCCGACAGGTCGCAGAGCGAGCGGCCCTGCACATCGTAGGAGCAACGTGCCGCACGATCCACACGCGCCAACAGGTCGCCCACCGATCGTAGCGGGGGCAGCGCCAGCACTTCGCGATCTCCGCGTGGGGCGCGCAGCCGTCCGCGCTCGACGGGCGAAAGCACATCTCCCGGTTCGGTCTCGACGTCGTTACAAGGACCCTCGCAAACAGGTCCGCCGCTGGCGTTCATCCGGCACATTCTCCGCGGCACGTTTGCAGCGTTTCGTCGGCCACCGCGATCGCCCATTCGAGCACGTCGCGATAGTGCCGTAGCCGGATCTCCGCATTGTCGAGCGAACCGCCGAACGACCGTTTTTCGTCGAGGTAGATGATCGGCACAGCCAGTTCGCGAATCTTCATCCCAGTACGCGCCGCCTGCACCCACACCTCCAGCGGCATGGCATAACCGGTCTCGGTGATATGAAACTTCTTGAGCGCTTCGACACGATACGCCTTGAAGCCACAGAACGCATCGGTCAGCTCCAAACCCAACCGCTCGTTCAGTTCCGTCGTCAGCAGTTCGTTGATGTGGCGACGCTCGGGCGGAGGCGTGCTATCGCCCTCGAACTCCTGCAAATAGCGGCTGCCCGACACGAGGTCCCATCCCTCACAGGCGGCGACAAATCGTGGGATCCGGCGGGGTTGGTGCTGTCCGTCGCAGTCGATGGTGACGAGCACTTCGTAGTCGTGCTCGATGGCAAACTCGAAAGCGGTCCGCAGCGCCGCTCCATACCCCTGGTTGTGCGGATGATGCACGCAGTGAATGCCATCCACCCGGGCCAACAGATCGGCGGTGCCATCGGTCGAGCCATCGTTGACCGCTAACACTTCGGGACTATACCTGCGCACTTCGTCCAGCACATCGCCGACGTGATTCACCTCATTGAAAACGGGCAGAGCCGTCAGAAATCGGCGCGTCATGGTTGAGTCCCCCAAATAAAGGCGAGCAGGCTATTCTAGGAGGCGGGACGGCCAAGTCAACGCGATGCGCTAAGGCTTGTCAGCCACGCATCTTACAACGGGTGGCTGAGCCGCTCTACGTAGACGCGACGTCCCGTCGCGTTGACAAAGCTGCTAGGGAGCCGGTAGCTCCACGGCCCATTGAATCACCAAGCCGTCGTCGGTGGCAATCCATTGGCTCACACTGACACCCAATATGCCCTGCAACTCGGCGTCGCCCGGCAGGAGCGTTTTGAGCTGTTCGATGACTTCTTTGTCATCAGCCCCAGCAGCGCTCGCCGCAAGGGCGGGTGCGGTGAGTCCGGTCGTCAGCGATGAATTCAAGAGCGATTCCAGCAACTGTCGGGTCACCGCGACCGTCTTGCCGGCATCTTCCAACGTGTAGTGCAAGCCGGGCTGCGGAGCCAACAGCTCTCGGCCGCGTTCCACCAGCCCACTGCCACGCATGGCCGTTGCACCTTCGGGTGGCGAGCGTAGCACCGACAACAACGATTCGCTCACTTCGGGACCGACACCCAACACCAAGTACCCATGGCCCAAAAAGATGCCGACGTGGTTGTCGGCCTGGTCGACGCGAAATCCTTGGAAACCTTGTTCCTCCACCGCTTGCAAGCCGCCCAATGCGCCGCCTTGGGCAAAGCGATTGGCGATTTCGAGCAGTTTTCTCCAAAGCTGTTCGTCCTTGACTCGCAAGACAATCCCCACGCGCTGGATCAATTGGGGGCCGACGGTCACCGGCGGCTCATCGTCGTCTTCGAATTGGTCTGTCTGCACGGCCTTACCCAGCCGCGGCGTAAAGGTCACCACCGAGATCTGTTGCTCGATCGAACCGAGCAGGTCGTGCAAGTCGACTTGCAGGAAGGTCTTGGCCGCCGTTTCGATCTGATCGAAAGCTTGTCGCCCCTGGTCGCCCGACAGCTCGGTGAAGAGTCCCTTGAGGCGATCGTATGCTTTGTCGATCTCGAAGCTGAGGTGCTGATACCCGACCGCATTCGCCGGTGCCCAGGCCGGCGGTTCCGGCTCCAACGGCGGCTGATCGATCAGCGCCAGCAACCCGCCGCGCGGAGTGGGCAGCGATACGAACGTGCCGGTGCGGAGCGTTGTGCCGTCGAGCGCCATGCGAAGGGCGATCGGCCCGACGCCGTTCACACCGAGTGCCTCGAGCACTTGCTTCGTCTTGGGGTTGGGTGATTTTTCGGCAAGCGGCAACAAAGGCCGCGGATCGGCCACAATCTCGATGAGCGGTGCCCCGCCGGGTCGGTTGGCTTCGATGCCGGCGGCCCGCGCCAACTGGGGCGGCTGTCCAGAACCTTCATGAGCCGACAAGAAGTGGCCGAAGACGGCGGTCGCCTCTTCCACGCCGGTCAATGCGTCCCAGTCGATCGCTGCCCGCTCGGCATCGCTCTTTGCTTGCACCTCGGCTGCCGACTGGGGAATCGTGCAGCCCCAAACGATGCGCCCGCCCAATCGCGACACGAATAAATGCATCCGATCGGTCTCGATCTCCTTGGCATCCTTCAAGCGGTTTTGGAATTCTTCGATCGACTTCTGGAGTTCTTCGGGAGAATCGCCGGCGGCACCCGCGGCGTCCGGCAGTGTGGGCATCGACAGACCGGATAGCGTGAACTCGATGTGCATCACCTCATGTCCGGCGAGCTCGATGTCCTTGCGCTTCGCTCCCGAAGGCAGGTCCGACTCTTCGGCCAATAGGGAGCCGAGAGCCGAGATGACCCGCGGTGCCAACTCCTCACCCGGTTCTAGCCAGCCCAGCGCGACGAACAACGGGATTCGTTGATCGCGTGGACGAAGCGTCAGGGCCGCTCCCACTTCGCCGCGAAAGAGGCCGCGCCAGTCGTCGGGCCCAAGACCGTAACGGCCGAGGCCCTCGGGTACCGAGTCCCAGAATTCCTCCGAGTCTTTGCGGATGATCCGCTTCAAACGTTCGAGCCGCTCGGCACTCAGCAGAACGGTACCCAACTTGGTCTGACTGCGCAGAGCATCCACGAACGATTCGCCACCGGGCACGCGCAACAGGAGCACGGTTTCGTCGGGCAACGCCGTCCACGAGGGCGCGAGATCGGCGGCGGCGACCGGCGTGGCAATCTCGACGACCAATGCGAAAAATACGGCCAACGCCACACGGCCACCGAAGCGGCGCGGCAAAGAGCGAAACATCACGATGCTTTTTCCTTGGAATCGGGTGCGGAGGCCGTCGCGGGAACCTGACCTTCTTGCGGCTTCGAGGGGGTGGTTTCGTCGGCCGCGCGGTAAGGCGGCGCGAGATAGGTGGCGCCGTTCAAGGGCTGAGACGCGCCGTAGAGGTAGCTTTCACGGTGCATGAGGAAGTCGATCAGCTCGTTGGCCGGAATGCCGAAGGCCAACCCAGCGAATGAGGTTGCGCCGGCGCAGACGATGCCGACCACTTCGCCGCGGGCGTTGAACAGCGGGCCACCGCTGTTGCCCGGGTTGATCGAGGCGTCTGTTTGGATCAGCCGCAAATGGCCGATCGTTCGCGTGGCCGAGCTGACGATCCCTTGCGTCACCGATCGCTCCAGCCCGAGCGGGTTGCCGATGGCGAACACCAGGTCGCCGACGCTCAGATCGTCGGAGTTGTTGATGGTCACGGGGTCGGGCAGGTCGCCTTTGAGTTCCGTCAAGTCGAGTTGCAGCAAGGCGATGTCGCGCAATGGTTGCAGGGCCAGGATGCGGGCCTTCTTCAACTCCTGCTTCTCGTATCCTTGGTCGGTCCGCCGAAAGAGCGTCACCTGCGCCTGGTTTTGACCCTCGACGACGTGGTAGTTCGTGATCAAGTGCCCTTGTCGGCTGATGAGGAAGCCGCTGCCCATGCCCGAAACATTCTTGATGACGACCACCGCATCGCCGTGCCGCTTCACCAATTCGGGCACATCGGCCGGTTCGAGGCGTCCGGTGTGAAAGATGCCGTGATCGCGCTGCGACTCATTCTTGCCGGCAGCTTCCTCGCGGCTCAGGACGAGCACGCGGTTCTTGGGAACACTCAGCACATCGTAACCGAGATCGAGAACGACCCCGTCGTTGCTCTCGCGCAGCAAAGTGGCCGTGATCTTGGCTCCTCCCGCGAGCGTGACCGTTACCTGCTCGGCAGCCGCCGCGTCGCTTTGCGGAACGACGAGCAGCGCCAACAGGCAGGATACGACACCCGGCGTCGTTGCCGCGAAACGCCGATTCCCGGTCACAGTTGCGCCTCCATAAAACAGGCCGGCCATCACTTCCCCTCCCGTGCCATGTAAAAGAGCAAACGATCGTGACACAACAGGGCCGCGTCCTGGTTGCCGTCGCCGTCGGCGTTCAGGCCGACGATCAGGCGCGGCTCCGAAATCAGATTGTGCTGGTTGCCGCCGTACGGATAGCTCTGGTCCTCGAACACCGGCCACGAGAGTCGCGGTTCGAGTTTCGCCTCGGTCCGCTCGAGCACCGTCAGTTGATGCCGGCGATCATCACAGAGTACCACTTCATCCACACCGTCCCCCGTCAAATCGGCCGTCATGATGCGATGGATGGTGGCTTCTTTGACGCCGCTGGGACGCCCCACGCGGCTATCGAGACTGTCGAGCAACTTTAACTCCCAGGGCCGGCCGCGCGACAGGCGTACCAGACGGTCTTGGTCGACGAGTATCAGTCCCAACAGCGGATCGTCGATCATGCCTGCGCCGCCAGGCAATCGCACGCTCTCGGCCTCGCGCAAAATCCCCGAATCGTCGGGTTTCAGACGATGCAAGAACGTGCCGCCTTGCTCCATCGCCCAAGCCTGCCCCGCGGACGAAGGCAAAAACGCCCCGATGCGCTGACCGGCCGAAAGCATGATCTGGTCGGACGGTTGGAGCGCGTCGTCGAGCCATTGCAAAACGCCGTCGGTCAGGCGGGCAGGCCGCAGTTTCTGGTTGAAGTCGATTACCTTGAACTCCGCCAGGCTTTCGGTCTTGGCCAGATGGGCCGGCTCGGAGATGACCGTGTTGCCATCTTGCAGACGGGCGAGCTTCACTCCCTTGGCGAAGGCGTCTTGGATGAGCACGGCGTCGCCCCCCAGCCAGACCACCTTGTCGACCTTCGCGCCCACACCCTTGAACCGAGTCTTGCCGGCCTCGGCTTCACCCGGCTTCCATACATACAGATCGAGATCGCTTCCGACACGCTGTGCCCACCAGGCTTTGTCGCCGACGCGATCGAAGGCCAGGATCCGACGGTCTTTCACGTCGGCCGATTGGGGCAAAAGCTTGGGATAGGTGAGCCGATTCGCCTCCCAGTGACTTTCGTACAGATCGGCCGCGTCCTTGACCCAGATCAGCAGCGTGCCCGGCTTGGCCGAGGGTGCCACCAGGCCACGGATGTTGCTGATGGTGGGAAAGCTTTGCTCGGCCAACCAGCCTTCGCTTCCCAGTGGCTGCACTCGCAGACGCGGCTGCGCGGGATCGACCGCCACCAGCGCCGGCTGGCTGCCCAGGGAGAGGCCGCACCAGGCCGGCACACTACCACCCGGCATCGGCACCGCTTCCTGCCGGGCCAGGTCCTTTTCTTCGCCGCGGTCCAACCGGTATCGTCGCAGCAAACCCTGCTGCGCGCCGCCCAGCACCAACAATTCGGCCGGCTTTCCCACGACCGAGAGCACATCGAAACCGTGTACGGCTTGATCGAAGATCGCCTGCGCCGGCAGCAACTTTCCTTCGTAGCACTCATACCAGCGGAGCGTTTGCCGCGGTAAGGACGACCATTCGACCAGGTCCAGATCGCCGTCGCCGTCGAGATCGGCCAATTTCCACCCCTGGCGACCGTGGTTCTCGCGCGGACTGAGCCATGCAGCGCGGCTGCCGGGCGTGAGTGTCAACGATTGGATTCCCTGCTCACAACTGATCAGGAGTTCGGACTTACCATCGGTCGTCGCGCGCACGAGCAAACCGTTCTTGGTCACCGGCGAACCGGCCAGCAAGTCCCAACTCATCTGCTTTTCCCATTCGTCGGCGCCTTTCAGGCGATACGCGACAACCTGGTTGGAAGGGCTCGTGAGGACGATGATCTCGGGTTTCTTGTCGCCGTCCAGATCGTGTACGACGACGTCGAGCGGCAACTCTTCCGGCACCAATTCCGACCGTTTCCAATCGGGTGCCAGGGGCAGCTCATTGGGGCTGACGTCGGCCGGTTTTTCTTCCGGTTTGTCCGGGGCCTTACGCTCGGCGGGCGGAAGCCAACGGTAGAGATCGAGCCGCGAATCACGCGTGTTGACGACGATCAGTTCGTCGCGTCCCTCGTCGTTGAGGTCGGCGGCCAGCATGCGGCCCGGATTGCCGTCTTGGCTGACGACGCGCATCGCCTGCCAGCCGCGTAGCGATTCGGCCCGAGCCGATGATAACGCGAGCCCTGCCAACACGACCGGCCAAAGGTACTTCATCCGGCGCACCTGTGATTTCCCCGTAAAAGAGTGCCAAAGGCGGCCGGTCCTCCTTGCGCGTGGGCAGGAACTCCGTCGCCACGACGGGGTGTCTTCCAGGCTGCCAGAATTGGGCGACTCACCGTCATGTTCCCCGGCGCACCGAGTTTTTTTCCGGCGCGCCGAGAACCCCGCCCGGCTACCTCGAAATAACCCACTTTGTCACTATATCTTGCCCAAAAGGAGTTGTCACTTGCAAGGAACGGAGTCCTCGACCGTGCGTGTGGTGTGGCATGCCGGCGCGAGGCGCGTGGCCCGATTCGTCTCCTCCCAAGGCACGAGGTCGATCGTTTCAGGTCCACCCGAAAATAGAGTTCCGCCGGCAGGGCAGGGGGGCTGGCGCTGTGGGCGGTAAGTCGTATCTGCGAGGCAGGGCATCGAAATTCGGGCAGCTCTCCCAAATATTCCGTCCGGGCAGGCGAAGAAATCTTGTTGGCGATCATGCTGGGTGGTCGTCTGGAAACCATTTCTATCGCTAGGGTTGGCCGGCGCACCAAGCCCGACCGCCGGATTTTTGGAGGGTGATACCGATGTTGAAACGAGTGATCTGGGGAGGCGCCGGAGCGACCGTGCTAGCCGTACTCCTTTTCGGTGGACGCGAAGCCGTGAGTTATGTGCGTACATCGGCCGGCTGGGTCAAAGACTCGGTCAAGAGCAACGTCCCGATCGAATTCGAAATAGAACGGGCGCGCGGCATGGTCAAGGATCTTGTTCCCGATATCCGGAAGAACATGCACGTCATCGCCGGCGAAGAGGTCGAAGTCGACGAACTGGCCAAGAAGATCGACGGAGCCGAATGCCGTCTGGCGAAAGACCGCACCGAGCTGATGAAGCTCAAGGAAGACCTGGCCACGAACAAGGTGACGTTCCGCTATTGCGGCCGCGATTACACGGCCGACCAGGTGAAGATCGACCTGGCCAACCGCTTCGAGCGGTACAAGACAAACGACGCCACGTTGGCCAGCCTGCGCGAAATGCACCGCGCCCGCCAGGCCAGCCTGGCCGCCGCCCGTCAGAAGCTGGAAGGGATGCTCGCGGCCAAACGGCAGCTCGAGGTCGACGTCGAGCAGCTCGAAGCCCGGCTCAAGATGGTCGAAGCGGCCCAGACGACATCCGACTTCGCCTTCGACGACACACAGCTTTCGCGCGTGAAGGAGCTGGTGAGCGACTTGCGCACACGCCTCCAGGTTGCCGAGAAGTTGATGAGCGCCGAAAGCAAGTTCCGTGACGAGATCCCGGTCAGCGAACCGGCTCCCGAGAACATCGTCGACGAGATCGCCGAGTATTTCGGTGGCCAACCAACGCTCGGCGCAGTAGCGGTGGACGGGCAGTAATGTGCCTCGCGGGGTTGGTGGCGAGAGGGGGAGACAAGGAGAGGCGCCGAAGGGGCGATGCATGGGCTCGCCCCCTCTTCCTCTCGCCCCCTCGCCGCCCCCGGCGCGTCGGCAGAGAAAGGCAACCAGCAAACGGGCATCACCAAACTATGTTCCAGCCGTGGCGAATCAAGCTCCGAGAAGCCGACGACGCCTTCCGTGGCGGACGGCTCGACGAGGCCGGGCGGTTGTTGTGCCAGAGCGGCTTGCGCGAGTTTCGTCCGGCGAAGGATCTGTTGGCCAAAGTCGTCGCGCAGCGCGTTGCAGAAGCCGAACAATGTTTGGCCGCCGGCGACGGACCGGCCGCCTTGGCTCGGCTCGACGAGCTGGACCGCCGGCACGCCGACACCAGCGCCGCGAAGCTGGCCCGCGAGGCCGCCACGCGCGTGGCGGCGGCCGAGCGTTTCGCTCGGCGCGGCGAGTTTGTCCGCGCTCGAGAGGAATGGCAGCGGGCGGCGGCCCTCTTGCCGCACGTCACCGCGTTGGACGAGGCCGCGCAAGCATGTAAGGTAAAGGGCGAGACCAGCCGTGACCTGACCGCGCTCTTGCACGGAGCGGTGGCCGGGCAGCGGTGGTCGGAGGTGCTGACTCACGCCGAAACGCTGCTGGCCATCTGCCCCGACCATGAAGCGGCGCGCGAGGCGCGGCGCCAGGCCTGGTCGGCCGTGGGAGTCGAGCTGCGTGCACACGAGACGTCGTGGCCGGCGCCGGCGATCGATGGCCGCAATCGCGGCGCGGTGCGGGCCTGGCTATCTCGCTTCCGACGGCCGGAAAACAACCCTTACGAGGACCCGAAAGCGCCGGCTATGGACCAATCGACGAATGCCTTCATCGATCCGGATCGGGCGCGGTCCCCGCTGCCATCGGCCGCGGCCGACTGGCGGCCGATCGAACGCTTCCTGCTGTGGGTCGATGGTGTGGGCGGATATCTGGTCTGCACTCGCGACGAAGTCACGCTAGGACAACCGGTGCCCGAGAGCGCCGCCGATATCGGCATCTTGGGCGACCTTTCGCGCCGGCATGCCAAGATTCGGCGCGACGGCGAAACCTATCTCATTGAGCCGCGCCGACCGGTGCGGTTGGACGGTCGCACGATCGACCGCGCGACCGCACTGGCCGACGGGGCGCAACTCGAATTAGGCAATGTTCGGCTCGTGTTCCGGCGACCGCACCCCTTGAGCATCACGGCCCGGCTCGATTTCGTCAGCCCGCACCGCACACAACCGGCGGCCGACGCCGTGCTGCTGATGGCCGAGTCGTGTGTGCTGGGCCCCAGCGCGCAACATCATGTGGCGTGCGGAGATTGGTCGCGGGAGCTGATTTTGTACCGCCAGGGAGACGATCTCTACTGCCGCCGCGGCGGATTATTCCAGATCGACGGACAGAAAGTGGCTGATAACGGAAAGCTGACCCTCAAATCCCAAGTTTCCGGCGAAGATTTCTCGCTCAGCATCGAAGGCTTAGTAGCATGATTGGATGTGCCCTGGCGACCGATCGACTGTCGCTTATCTCGGCGCACGGGCCGATCTTGACTCCCCCGACTTCCGATGCCTTGTAGTGGACAAATGGAACTCGCAGCCGTTAGCCTGGATGAAGGCGAAGACCGAGCCATGAACCTCCGCGCAACCCAAGCCGAACCCGAACCCGACGCCGCTCCGCGCCCCGCGGCGATGAAGTTCACGTATCCGAGCGGGTCGCGCCCGTTGGAGGGGTATACCATCAAGCGCGGCATCGGCCGCGGCGGGTTCGGCGAAGTCTATTACGCCACCAGCGACTCGGGCAAAGAGGTGGCCATCAAGCTGATCCGCCGCAATCTCGACGTCGAGCTGCGCGGTGTGACCCAGTGTTTGAACCTCAAGCACCCCAACCTCCTGTCGCTGTACGATGTCAAGCAAGACGAATTGGGCGATAGCTGGGTGGTGATGGAATATGTCGCGGGCGATTCGCTGGAGGGCGCGCTGGAGCGGCACCCCGACGGTATGCCCCGACAACAAGCGCTGGCCTGGTTCTATGGCATCGCCGCCGGCGTGACCTATCTGCACGATCACGGCATCGTCCACCGCGACCTGAAACCGGGGAACATCTTCAGCGACGGCGGCATCGTCAAGATCGGCGACTACGGCCTGTCGAAGTTCATCTCGGCCAGCCGCCGCAGCGGGCAGACCGAAAGCGTCGGCACCGTTCACTACATGGCGCCCGAGATCGGCAACGGCCGCTATGGCAAGGAAATCGACATCTACGCGTTGGGCATTATTCTCTACGAGATGCTGACCGGCCATGTGCCGTTCGAGGGTGAAAGCGTGGGCGAGGTGCTCATGAAACACCTGACCGCCGAGCCGAATCTGCAAGCGATCGAAGAGCCTTACCGCACGGCGATCGCCAAAACTCTCACCAAGAACCCCGATGCGCGGATCAAGACGGTCGCCGAGCTGCTCGCTATGCTACCGAGCCCGCCGCCGGGCACGTTTCTGGGAGGGAACGGAACGCTGGGTGCGAAGGTCGAGGCTGCCGCGCCGTCACCCGCACGTCGAGCTCCGCCGCGGGAGAAGATCGTTTCGGCCCTTCTCGTCGCGGACGAAGAACCGATCGCCCGGGCTATCCGAACGGCCTTCCAGCAGTTCACGGATGCGTGGAACGCCGGACGAATCAACAAGTCGGCCAAGATGATCATCATCGTGGTCGCCGCCTACACCTTCGTGATGCACGGCTTCCTGCTCGTACCGTTGGCGATGACGGTCTTCATGATGTACGGGCTATATTATGCCGTCCGCAGCGTCGTGATTGCCTGCCGTACACCGTCCGTTGCGAAGCGACCGCCCGTGGTGCAAGCAACTCCGGCGGCTGCGATCGCCTCGCCGCCGCCGGTCAGGCCGGCCGTGCGATTGCCGGCCCCGCCCTATCACCGCCGCGTCGAAGCGGAACGGGCGAATCCCTTGCCCATCAAAACTTTCCGTACGCGGATCGAAGAACTGAGCGGCTCGCTCTTGGCTTCTTCGGCGGCGGCGGCCGTGATGAGCGTTTTTCTGAGCGTGATCCACGCCAAGGCACTCGAACCGGGCGAATTCGCCTGGCTGCTCTTGGTGAGTACGCTCGGCTCGTGGCTGGTGCTCATTCCGTCCAAGTTTTGGGAAGGGCGAGAGGGTGACTCGACCTTGCGCCGCTTGACGCTCATGGTCCTGGGGATGGGGCTGGGTGCGGCAGCATGGGCCGTCAAGGATTTCTTGTTCGTCCCGCTCAGCCGCGATTGGAGTCTGCCAGCGCCCGTCACCGAAGAGTATGTGAGCGCCCGGTTCTACGACTCCGATTTTTCGCCGAGCTTGATCGCTCACATGGCGTACTTCGCCTTCTTGATGTTGCTCGTGCGTTGGTGGAAACAGGCCGACCCGTCGCGGCCGTCGCGGTTGCGCTTCTGGCCCACGGCGATCGCCATCTTCTGGGCGTGGCAGTTGTACTTTTTCTGGCCGTTCCCGCAGCCCTGGGGCTTGATGGTCGCCGCGACCATGTCGATCGCCGTGCAGGTGGCCGCGACCTGGGAGCCAGCCCGACGGAGAGGGAGTCTGTCATGAATGCCGCAAGTGTGGGTGTTGTGAGCGTCGCTGGCGTTTCGCTGGTCTTCCTGATGGTCGTGCTGCTCGTCTGTGCTTTGATCGCCGCGATCTTGAGCGGCCGTATAGCAGCGGTGTTGGCGGGATTGGGGGGCATACTGTTGCTGGGCGGCGTGTTCGTCTTGGTCGGTCTCTACTTTGTCAGGATTGAACGGGCTGGACCGGCAGCACCCTGGACGCAGGTTGGACCTCCCCGTACGGTGCAATTCGTCCCTGCGGCCCGGCCATCAGAGACGATTGACGATCCGGGGCTAAACCAGATCCCCCTTGCCGATTTTCCGGATGCGCTTCGGAATGACAAGTCTGCTGCACTTTCGGATACAGGGGCAACACCTAGCTCCAATGCAGAGCCGGGTGGCAAATCGCGTCCCGCGTGGATGGACACCGCACATGGCCGGGTGGGTGACGTCTATCGCACGACCGTGACCGCCGGTCCGTGGTTGACGAGGGCTGAATGCGAAGAGCAGTTGGCCGGGGTACTGCGCGAGGCCGTGCAACGCTATGCCGACCGCTTCCTGGGGGAGGGCAAGGGTCGATTCGTGGACCTCGACATGTCCTATATCCATGACCACATCGTTCGCGACGAATGGGAGGAGCGGCGGCAGCAGACCATCGAAACGATGACCTATCTCCACGAACTGCTCGAGTTCGATCAGGCCGCGAACCGGGCCATCGACGCCAGCTACAAACAGACGGTGGTGAAGGGCCGTCTGGGTTACACCGCGATTGGCGGCGGTGTGTTGCTCGGACTGCTGACCGTCGTCTTCGGATATCTCAAAGTGGATACTCTGACGCGCGGCTACTATACGGGCCGCTTGCGATTGACCGCCGCAACAGCGATACTGGCGCTAGTAGCGGTCGCCGGGCTGTTGGTCAGCTAAGGTGGGCACCGCCCACCCTCGATCGTGTGCCTGATGGGCCATGCCAACGTGGGCGAGTCCAACGGCGACGTTCCGTCGGACGGCGACCGCATCGCTGCCCCGCTTCACGGCTCCAATCGTTCATTCATGCCCGCCGTCAGCCAGTCCGACACGCTCCTCATCGACCGCATCCGCGGCGGCGAATCCGATGCTTGGGACGAATTGATCGGCCGCTTCGAGGGCCGCCTACTCGCATTCGTCGAAGCGCGGCTACGCGATCGGAGCACGAGCGAAGACGTCGTGCAGGAGACGTTCATCGGTTTTCTGACGAGCCTGCCGAACTACGACACGCGCCGGCCGCTGGAGAGCTACCTGTTTTCGATCGCCGCCCACAAGCTGACCGACCACTTGCGGCGGCAGGGCCGCCGACCGGCCTTGCCACTTGTGAGCGGCGGCACCAGCAGCGGGGAGGAGTGGGAGGTGCCGGGTTCGCAACGGCCGGCGAGCAGTCTGGCCCGCAGCGGAGAGCGCAAACATCTGGAGGAGACGGCGCTCGTGCAAGCCATCGCTCAATTGCTCGCCCATTGGCGGTCGCGCGGCGACTGGGAAAAGATACAGTGCACCGAGCTGTTGTTCGTGCGCGGCGTGGCCAACAAAGATGTCGCCTTGCGGCTGGGTATCTCGGAGCAGACGGTGGCCAACTACAAATTCGATTTTCTCGCCAAGCTGCGCGCCGCTGTGCGCCAGCAAGGATTGCCCGAGGAAGTTTTTCCCGAACTGTCGCCCGAGGCGCCCTGAGGCCATGATGTTTTCCGACGTCGAACTCGAAGCCTACCTCGACGAGGCCTTGCCGGGCGACGCGATGTCGCGCATCGAGGCCGAGGTGCGCACGAGTGCTGACTTGGCGACGCGATTGGCGGGCATCCACGCGCGGCGCGACTCGGGCGCTCATTCGCTGGGCGACATCTGGCGACGCCATCGGCTGACCTGTCCCACCCGCAACGAATTGGGCAGTTTTTTGTTGGGCGTGCTGCCCGAGGGGCATGCTGCTTATATCGCTTTTCACTTGCGGGAGGCGGGTTGCCGCCTGTGCCAGGCCAACCACGACGACCTCCAGCGGCAGCAGGCGGAGTCGGCCGATGCCGGGCAGCGTCGACGTCGCAAATACTTCGAGTCGAGCGCCGGTTATTTGCGGCGCCCATGACGCTCGTCCTCACGATCGAAACGACGTGCGACGAGACGGCGGCCGCCGTCGTCAGCGATCGGCTGGAGGTGCTCGGTGCCGCCGTGGCCTCGCAAGACGTCTTGCACGAGCGGTTTCGCGGGGTCGTGCCCGAGATCGCGTCGCGAGCTCACGTCGAGCGGATCTTGCCTGTGATCGATGAGGCGATCAACAAGGCCGGCGTGACGCTTGCCGAAATCGGCGCGGTCGCGGTGGCCAACACGCCCGGTTTGGCCGGCTCGCTCCTGGTGGGAGTGGCGGCCGCCAAGGCGCTCGCGTTGGCACTCGAGGTGCCGCTCATCGCGGTCAACCATATCCAGGCGCATGTCTATGCCTGCCGATTGACTTATGGCGAATCGGTGTTTCCCTGCGTGGGGTTGGTGGTGAGCGGCGGCCACACCAATCTCTATCGCTGCGCCGGCCCGCTCGATTTCGAGCTCTTGGGCGGCACCATCGATGATGCGGCAGGGGAGGCATTCGACAAGGTCGCGGCCATGCTCGGATTGGGGTATCCCGGCGGACCGGCCATTCAACGGGCCGCCGAGCGAGGTAACTCGCGGGCCTTCGCGCTGCCGCGCACATTTTTGAACGAACCCGAACGCCTGGCGTTCAGCTTCAGCGGCTTGAAGACGGCGGTACGCTACAAGATCTCTGCCCCAAACTCGAACGAATGGACGCCCCCCGATCCGCAGACCGCCGCCGACCTGGCGGCAAGTTTCCAGGCGGCGGTAGTCGACGTGTTGGTGGGTAAGTCACTCGATGCGCTGCGGCAAACGGGATGGTCGACGTTGTGCGTGGGGGGCGGGGTGGCTGCCAATCGCCTTCTGCGCGAACGGCTGGACGAGACGGCTGCGCGGCAACGGGTGCGGGTCCACATCGCTCCTCCGGAGCTATGTACGGATAATGCCGTGATGGGAGCCATCGCAGTCGAACGGCTGAAAGCCGGCCTGGTCGAATCGCTCGATCTCGACGCCCAGCCGGGATTGGTTCGCGTGGGACGATAGGCGGCCGACCGCGATTGTGGCCAAGATTGGCCGGCGCCGTGCGAATCACACGTTGAAACTCGGCGGGCAGATTTCGGGTATAGTGGGCGTACTGTGGCACGTCCCAGTGCATCGCCGAGGCGGAAGGCACATCGCCGTCCAGGCAGTTCGCAAGTGGTCTTCATGATAAAGGTTATCGCCATGCGGAAACATCGGCTCGTCCTGGCATTCGTCGTTTCGATCGTCTGGTGTGGAGCGGCGAAGGGGCTCGCCCAAGAAGCGCTGTCGGTCTTACCATCCGACACGGCGTTGGTCCTCCGCCTGGCTTCGCTCGAGAAATTCTCGGCGGGTTTCAAGGAAATGGTTGCCACGCTCGGTCCCCTTGCCAATCCGGCCGTCGAAGGGATCGATGGCGGTTTGAACCAGGTATTCGAGATTGCTGCCGACGGTGGCGCGGTCGATCGCACGGCCCCGATCTACTTGGCCGCCTTTGCGATGGAGGGAGGCCCCGAACCGGTCGTGCGGGTCGTCAAGACACAGAATGAAGACAAGCTGCGGCGGGCCGTCCTGCAAGCCGGAGCGGACGAAACGCTTGCGGTCGACAAACGGCCGGACGGATTCGAAAAAGTCTCCAAGGACGGCCGCGATTGGTATTTCGCCCGCCGGGGCGAGTGGGTGCTCTACACTCGCCGCGAGGAAGTCGTCAAATCGCTGGCCTTCGATGCGGCGACGCAGCCGACGCTGGCCAAGTTGTTCGCTGGCCGCGCTGCCGAACTCGCGAGTGAAGGGGACGGCGCCGTACTGGTAAACATCAATCGGCTCATCGAAGTCTATGGCGACAAGCTCGACGAGCAGCGCGACAAGCTGCGCCGCCAGATCGATAATTTGCCGAAAGAGTTCTTGGGTGGTGATAGCAGCGCGACTGATCCGCGGGCCACCAAGAAGTTATATGCCGACCTGGCCGAACTCGTCATCAACGCCGTGTACGATGCCGAGTGGGCCGCTGGTCGAGTGAACTTCAGCGCGGCGGGCGTGAGCCTGGCCGGCTTGCTCGGGATCAAGGGCGATACGGTGACAAGCGATATCGTGGCCGAGCATGAGGCCACGAGCTTCGAGACATTGGGCCTGTTGCCCGCCGGAGCACCGATTTATTTCGCGCACACCTCGTACACGCGTGCGCTGTCGGATTGGAGTCGCGATTGGCTGAAATTGGCCTATGGCGAAAACACGGATGCGACCAAGAAACTGCTCGCCGCTCTGGATGGCTATTTGGCGGCCGATATTTCGACCACCGTGGGAAGCTTAGCGTTTCCGTCGGCCGTCGATGCGACCATCACCACGGTTTCGCTGACGCAGGCGAAGGACCCCGAGAAACTGCGCGGCGCCGTGACCGCCTACGAGCCGGCTGCTCGGCAACAAGATACGGCGCTCTTCTCGCAGAATGTGGAATTAACCGCCAATGCGGAGACCTATCAAGAGCGTCCCATCGACCTGATGACGACGCACTTCAAGTTCAAGGAGGTGGCCGATCCGGGCCAGGCGATCGGCCAAAAGCTGTTGGAAAAAATGTTCGGAGGTTCGGACGTGCAGACTCGCGTCACAACACTCGAGGGCATGCTGGTGCAGGCATCCGGCAACGATCCGAAGTATGTACGTAGCGTCGTCGACGGCTTGCAGAACGGCGAGAAGGTGCTCGGCCTCGACGACACTTACGCCGTAACGCGCGACCAACTGCCGGAAAAAGTGAATGCACTGCTGCTCATCAACGTACCGCGATTCGTCGCCGATCTCATCGGCATGGTCAGGTCGATACCGCCGCTCGACATGGTGCTCGCCCAAGCTCCGATCAATCTGGGCGCGCAGCCGGCGACGTCTTATGCCGGCTTTGCGATTGGCACGCAGCCGCAGGCCGTACGGCTCGATGCCTACATCCCGGTGACGCAGCCCCAAGGCGTGCTGCGGATATTCGGGCAGTGATTCGGCCGTGGGGCACTTCGTATCCACACGGGTCTGGCGCGGGCGCTCTGCTGGTAGAGCGGTTCCGGTCGCTCTAGAATTGCTCTTATCAAGGGAGCAATCGACATGAGCGGCAGCCCGTTTCCATCCCCGCCGGAACCGTATCTGGCCCAGCCAGTGCCGGCTGGCGGCGCCAGCAGATGGGCGACGGATTCCGTCGTCGAGTCGTTGGTGCAAATGCGACCGTGGTTGTTGCTCTTCGGCGTCCTCGGTTTCGTGTGTTGCATCTTGATCATGGCTGGCAGCCTTTTCGCCGGCTTCCTCTCGATCGCCAGGAATGGCTCGGCGGAAGGGGCGATTTTGTTCGTCAATGTGCCGGTCGGGCTGCTGTATTTCTTCCCATCTCGGTCTCTGTTTCGCTTCGCCCGGCATATCAGCGACTTCCGCTACACGCGCAGCACCGCCGACTTGGAAGCTGCGTTCATGGCCCAGAAATCGTTCTGGAGATTCTGTGGCATCCTGGTCGGGCTGATCGTTTCGCTGTACGTCTTCATTATTGTGGTTGCCGTGGTGGTCGGTCTCGTATTCGCAGGCTAGAGGGAGCGTGAGGCCGCGTGCCGAAAGGATTCGTTGGGCAATTTTGAGAAACGAACGGATCCAAAGCGTGTGACGATGGCTGGTTCGACCGTCTTTCGACCGCACCCGCTCCTGCGGGGCGGAGATGTTCAGACCTTGGCCGGGGTCTATCTGCCCGGCCCGCACTGCGTCTACAAGGCGCAGCAGCGGATCGTGACACTATCCGACGGCGATCGGCTCGTGCTGCACGACGATTGTCCACCCGGTTGGTGCGCGGGCGATCGCACCGCTCTCATGATTCACGGACTGAGCGGCTGTCATCAGAGTCCGTACATGAAGCGCATCGCCGCGCGGTTGGAGCAGGAGGGGGTGCGAGTGTTCCGCATGGATCTGCGGGGCTGCGGCGCGGGACTGGCGTTGGCCAAGCTGCCCTACCACAGCGGCCGCTCGGAAGATGCCGCGGCCGCGCTGATGACCGTCGCCGAGCTTTGTCCCGACTCGCCCACCGCGCTGATCGGCTTTTCGATGGGGGGCAACATCGCACTCAAGCTGCTGGGAGAACTGGGTGACCGGCCTTGCGGACACCTCGACCGCGCGGTGGCCGTCTGCCCTCCGATCGACCTTGCGCCGGCGGTCGAGAACCTGCACCGGCCGCGCAACCGACTATATGAACGCCATTTCATCCGCAGTCTGGTGCAACAGGTGAGACGGCGCGAACAAGTGATTCCCGATCTGCCCATCACCGATTTCCGCCCGCTGCCGCGCAGCCTGTGGGAATTCGACGACGTGTTTACCGCGCCGGTGTCTGGGTTCGGCCGGGCCGTCGACTACTACCGTGCGGCCGGCGCCGTCCGCGTGGCAGAGGGAATTCGCCTGCCGGCGCTCGTTATCGCGGCCCAGGACGACCCGCTCATTCCTGTCACTCCGCTCGAGCGGTTGCGTGGTTGCCCGAGCGTGGAACTGTGCATCACGCGGCATGGCGGCCACGTGGGTTTCGTCGGCTGGCGCGACTCGGGGCGCCGCTGGCTCGACGAGCGCATCGCCGAATGGGTAGTAGGCGAAGGGTAAATCGGCGACCTCGCTCTCCTGCGAACGCTCGCCGCGCGTGTTGCGAACGGGCGACTGTGATTCCACTGGATAAAAAATTCTCGCGGCGGTCCTCTTGACGGCGTTGCTGTCTTGTGTACTATTTCGCTAGTACACATCGAAGGCGGTCGCATGTTTCTCTCCATCGATCCCCATAACGGTCTGGCTATCTACGATCAGATCGTGCGCCAGGTCAAATTCACCGTCGCCTGCGGGGGCCTGCGCAAGGGCGAACTCGTTCCGTCGGTGCGCGAGCTGGCACGGGAACTGGCGATCAATCCGAACACGGTGGCCCGCGCCTACCGCGAGCTACAGAACGAAGGCGTGCTCGCGCCGGTGAGGGGCACGGGCCTCGAGGTTGCCGAGGGGGCGCAGGCCCGCTGCCGTAGCCAGCGGCTGGAACTGATCCGCGCCCGGCTGAGGCAAGTGCTGACCGAGGCCGTGCAGAGCCAACTCGACCTCGACGAGCTGCGCTCGCTCGTCGCGCGGGAGTTGGCCGCCGCCGAGAAGCTGATCGATCAACGTCGCGATAAGCAGAGGACTTGAGTATGGACCCGGTTATACGGCTGAAGAACGTCAGCAAGCGGTTCGGCAGTCAGGCGGCCTTGTCCGACGTCTCGCTCGAAATACCCGCGGGTGTCGTGTTTGCCCTGCTCGGCGAGAACGGCGCCGGCAAGACGACAGCCATCAAGCTGCTGTTGGGCTTGGAGGAAGCGACGTCGGGTGAGGCGCAGGTGCTCGGCCTCGACAGCCGCCACGACAGTCTCGAGATCCGCCGCCGCGTCGGTTATATGCCCGAGCGGCCGACGCTCTACGAATGGATGACCGTCGCCGAGATCGGCTGGTTCACGGCTGGCTTTCACGAGGCCGGATATCTGGCGCGTTACGAAGGTCTGGTCGAACAATACCAGTTGCCGCCCGAGCGGAAGATCAAAGCCCTTTCCAAGGGGATGCGGGCCAAGGTCGCTCTCTCGTTGGCGCTCGCACACGAGCCGGCGGTGCTGATACTCGACGAGCCGACATCGGGGCTCGACACGCTCGTGCGTCGCGAATTCCTGGAGAGCATGGTCGATTTGGCGGCGGCCGGGCGCACGGTGCTCTTGTCGAGTCATCAGATTACCGAGGTCGAACGGGTGGCCGATTTCGTCGCGATTCTCAGCCACGGTAGGCTATTGCTCGTCGAACAGCTCGACACGCTCAAGCGGCAAATCCGCGAATTGACGGTCACGCTGGCCGACGGCGCCGCGGCACCGCCGGCCGTGTGCGGCGAATTGCTCCGCCGCCGCCATCGCGCCCGGCAGTGGCAGTTGCTGGTGCGTTACCTGGCCGAGGAGCACCTCGAGGCTTTGAGTGCGCACGAAGCAGTGGCATCGGTCGAAGCCCGCACGCCGCCGCTGGAAGAGATCTTCGTGGCCTATTTGCAGTCGCCTCCCGGCGCGCCGGGCACGGTCAACCAGGAGGTGCCTGTACCATGACCTCGCTGACGCGACTGATGTGGAAGGAATACCGCGTGCTGCGCGGATTCTGGCTGGCGCTGGCCGGCTTCGGATTATTTATCGATGCCCTGTTCTTCCTCCTCACGGACTCGCACGATCGGCTGGCCGGGTTCGTCGGCCTCGCCGGGGCCTTGCCCGCCGGTTTCGCTTTCGGCGCGGGGGCCATCCTGTTCGCGTTGGAACAGGAAGAGTCGACGCGTGACTTGTTGCGGGTGATCCCCGTCACACCGATGCCCGTCTTCGCCAGCAAGGTCTTAACGGCCGTTTCAGGCACGGTGTTGCTGTCCCTGCTATTGTTGTCGGTCACTATTGTCGATTGGGGTTTCATTAGAGCGGGTGTAGCGGAAACGATTACCGGCGCGCTCTTCCTGACGCTGATCTACGCGCTGCTCGTAATGCAGGCGATGGGGTGGTCGGTCTTCTTCTCGTTGCGCTCGGCGAGTCCTCTGCTGGCGGCATTCATGGGCGCGCTGGGGGCTGCTCTGTGCATCGGCCTGGTGCATTTTGCGACCGAGCGAGTCGGGCTATACAGACCTGATCGTTCGGGGTGGGCTCCCATCCTGCATGTCGTTGCGACGGTATCGATCTGGTTGATCGATCTATGGCTAGCGAGCCGATGGTTGCACGACCGCCACGCCACGCCCCGTACGGCGGACGTGAAGAGCGTTCGCTCTGCGACACAGAAACGCCTCTTCTGGCAATCCTGGCGCCGCTCATCCCGTCTCTTAGCCACCCTCGTCATATTGGGTGTGCTCGTGACGGTGATATTTTGGCCGGCCTTCGTGCTGGTAACGGGCTTGCCGTTCGCGCTCGCGGGATGTTGTACCTTTCTCGCCGATCAGGAAGGCCGGCAGTTTCGCTTCTTCGCCGAACGCGGAGTGCCGGCGGGCCGTGTGTGGATCAACCGGCAATTGTTCTGGGCCGGTACGGCGATTCTTTTGGCGGCCATCCTGTTCGTCGTGCATCGCTTGGCGCTCCGTTTTCTCATCCCGTTGTCCGACATGCCAGAGCAGGTGCGCTCTCTCTGGAGCCGTTACGAGTGGGTATTCGCCGCCGACCGCTATCCTCTTTGGGTCGGTCTGGCATTCGGAGCGGGGCAATTCTGTTCGATGGCCGTCCGCAGCGGCATCGTAGCCGCCGCTGTGGGAGTGCTTCTCGCCGTTCTGTTGCTAGCCTGGGCGGTGCTGATGCAGGCGCTCGCGATCGCATTCTGGTGGTCGGTCGCCCCGCTGGTCGTTGCGCTGTTCGCCGCCTCGTGGCTGCGCTGCGACGGTTGGTTGCTCGAACGAAACAGTTTGCGGGCCTGGTTGCCACCCGCACTCGCGCTGTTCGTGCCCGTGGTTTGTGTGCTGACCCTCGTACCGGTGTACCGCGTCTGGGAGGTTCCCGTCTCCGAGGTGGCCATCGACGTTCCTTCGATGTCGCGTGCTCCGGTAAGCGATGCTGCTCGGCGGTTTCTCGCAGCCTGCGAGCGAGTGCCTCTGTCCTTGGGGCAAAATGACTTGCCGTCGTTAGCCGATCCCGGCAATGCTGCGCCTACCGAAGCCGATAAAAGATGGTTGGAGGACAATGGGCGGGCTTTGGACGAAGTTCTGGAAACGTTGTCTCAACTTCCAACCGATGCCACGATCTGGGGCGATACGACCTACCGCGCGATCAATTGGTCGCAATTGGCAACCGCGATGCTGCGATCCGGCCAGCTTGCGGAAGATGATTCGAGACTGGACACCAAGTTGGCAACCGCGTGGCAGTTTTATCGAGGCGCGTTTCGGCTCGCGGAGGTGGTGCGTCACGACGATGGATATCTTGGCGAACTAACGGGCGATGAGATCGAACGGGCCGCTGCAACGCAGTTGCCTCGCTGGGGCGCGCGGCCGGGGCAGACGGTCGAACGATTGCGGTCGGCTATTGCGGAACTGCGCTTGATCGAAGACCGGCAAGCATCACTCGCCGACGTGGTGCGTCGAGAGTACGCGGATAGCCTGCAGTGGATCGACGGCGCGCAAGCCAATCCCGGTCAGTCGGGCGAACCGGCCGTGTTGGTCGCCGGATGGGCACCTTGGGAGTTTGCGCGAGTCCGCCGCCTCCTCCACTACACATACGGCCTCTATCTGCTCGATTCGCAGGATGCCGACGCCGCCCTCGCGGGTCACAACGATCCCTCTGCCTACTCGCCACGTGGGCCTCAACTGTACCAGGCGGACCTCTACTGGCGGACCAGCTTCCTTCAGGCCGCGCCAGCGGGCGGTTTGCCCGACTGCCGACGCGTCGCGGTCTGTTATCGCCGAGCGGCAGCATTGGCGCTGGCGATCGAGGCGTGGCGATTGGAACATAGTGAAATGCCGAGAACGTTCGACCAACTCGAAGGGGCATATTTTGAAGAAGTGCCGCTCGATCCCTACTCAAATCGGGCCTTTCTCTGGTTTCCGTTTGGCTGGAATGACTCGGTGCGGACACCAAATGTCTCCCTTATCCCGGCAGGCACACCTTTGATTTTCAGTCCCGGCCATTTGGGTTCGATCAACTCTCACGAGGAAGCCACGCTCAACCGCTTGCACCGCCGCAACGCCCAGGATCCGGTCCGGGAGAGCAGGGCAGGGCACCCCGCAGCCGCTATGCCGATCGAAGCGAGCGGTGCCGCCGGGACGGGCAGGGCGTCGCAGCTCGTTGGGATGCCTGGCGAGGCGGTCCAAGGTCTCGCCTTTCCGATGCCGATCGTCGAACCCTGACTCTTCGATCGAGGACAGGGACGTGCAGTTGGTGCCAACATGGAGCACGGCGGTCCGTCGGCAATCGGTATACTGGGGAGTGTTCGCGGCGATCGTCCGTCGCGTCCGTTGTTCTGCCCCGGAGCCGCCATCATTCGATGTCCTCAACAATCGACTCACCCGCCAGCACGTCGCACGACACGCCCGCCAACATACCCAGCATTCAATGGATCGGAGACGTCGACGGCTCGCTGCGCTTGCTCGATCAGACACTCTTGCCCAGCGAAGTCGTCTTCCTCGACTGTCGTGACGCCGATACGGTGTTCGAGGCAATCCGCAGCCTGCGCGTGCGGGGCGCGCCGGCCATCGGCATCGCCGCCGCGTATGGCCTCGTACTCGGCGTGCGGGACAGGAACCGTCAGGCCACTGTGAGCACGGGCCAGCCGGCCGAAGACGAACTGCGGCGGTGCGTCGCGGAAGCAGCGGCCCATCTGGCGCAAAGCCGGCCGACCGCTGTCAACCTTTTTTGGGCCCTTGATCGTATGCAGCGAGCGGGCCGTGCGACAGCGGCGAACACGGCGGATGATCTGCTCGCCGCCCTCCTGCGCGAAGCACGATTGATTCACGAAGAAGACCGGGCCATGTGCCGGGCCATCGGCCGGTTTGGCGCGCAGTTGCTCCGCGACGGACAGGGCGTGCTCACGCATTGCAACGCCGGCGGCCTGGCCACGGCCGAGTATGGCACGGCGCTGGCCGTTTTTTTCGCGGCGCAAGACGAGGGCAAACGGTTGCACGTCTATGCCGATGAAACGCGGCCCCTGTTGCAAGGCGCCCGCCTGACGGCCTGGGAGCTGAAGCAGCGGGCCATCGATGTGACACTCATCTGCGACTCGATGGCCGCGCAGGTCATGCGCGAAGGACGGGTTCAGGCGGTGGTCGTCGGCGCCGACCGCATCGCCGCCAACGGCGACACGGCCAATAAAATCGGCACCTATGGAGTTGCCGTGCTGGCCGCCGCGCACGACATTCCTTTCTACGTGGCTGCGCCGACCAGCACATTCGACCTATCCATTGCCAACGGCGACGCCATTCCCATCGAGCAACGTGCCGCGGCCGAGGTGACGCACGGCTTCGGCCGCCAGACGGCCCCCGACGGAATCCAAGTCTACAACCCGGCTTTCGACGTCACCCCGGCCCGCCTCATTCGGGCGATCATCTGCGAACGGGGCGTCATCGAGCCCGTCGAGCCCCGCTCGATTTCCGCCCTGCTCGGCGACCGATCGTGACCTATATTTCACGCAGAATATGGTCCGTGGGCCCGGCTTGCTATGGCTCTGCAAAAACTACCGGCGATTTTCGTCACCGAAGAGCATCTACTCATCGGCGAGGTACAAACTCGCGGATTGCGGCTGTTGGAGATGCTCATCGACCCGAATTCACAGTTCGTGCAGCTCAACGACGTTCATGTCTCGCGGCGTGAGTCGAAGGCCAGCCGGCGAACCACGCTGAAAGAAGTGGTGCTCCGCAAAGAGCTGATCAGGCTGGCGGTGCTGGGGGGCGGGCAGCACGAGGCGCCAGAAACGCGCCGCTACGCCTTCGTCGATAAACAGACGTACCCGGCGTTTGTGATCGTTTCGGGGTACGAGATCGAAGGACGGCTACAGCTCCGTGGCACATCCAATCCCGTGCCGGCGCTCACACACGAATTGAAATCCTTCATCCCGATCACGCACGCGAAGATCTCGCATGCCGGCGGCAACGGCGAGCCCCTGACCGCATCGGTCGCGCTCTGCAACCGCGAGCACGTATCATTGTTCCACGTCGGCGAAGAATTGTCGGAGGCGCCGGCCGGCATCGAGCGCGTGCCCGCATTGAGCCGTTAGGCCCGAGCGTCTAGGATGGTCGGTTCGATCTTCGCAACCGACGCTCCCGCTCGCTGGCCCTTCGGGGCCGGCGCCGCCGATGTCCTGCCGCTCCGAATTCACCCCGGTCCGCCTGCCCCTGTTAATCACGGGGATCGCCGGCGTGCCCGGATATAACGCCCTCGAGTATTTCCGCGCCCGTTACCCAGGCCACGTCGTCGGCATTCGCCAGCGCGACAACTTCCGGCTGGTAGGAGAGGGGGTGGCCGCCTGCGACGCCGAAGATCGCGACGGGTTGAAGCGGCTGTTCGACGAGTATGCCTTTCGCAGCGTGCTCGACTGCGCGGGCAACTGCGCGCTGCGGGCGTGTGAGCTCGATCCGCCACTGGCGCACCGGATCAACGTTGCCGGGGTGGAGAATCTGCTCTCCGTGATCGGCTCGGCCGACGTGCGGCTAGTTCATCTGTCGGTCGACCTGGTGTTCTCGGGCCAAGGTTCCGGAAACCATCGAGAAGAGGACGAGACCGACCCGGTCACTGTCTATGGCGCGACGATGGTCGCCGCCGAGCGGGTGCTGGCAGCCCACGCGCCCTGGGCCTGCACGCTGCGCATCTCGTTGCCGATGGGAGTGAGCTTCAATGGACACGCCGGAGCGATCGATTGGATTCAATCGCGTTTCAAGAAGTCGAAGCCGGCCACGCTCTACTTCGACGAAGTGCGGACACCAACCTACACGGACTGCTTGAACGAGTTGTACGAGACGATGCTCGGCAACCGGTTGGCAGGTCTCTTTCACGCCGGTGCCCCACGGGCCCTGAGCCTGTTCGAGGTCGGGCAGGTCATCAATCGCGTGGGTGGCTATCCGGCCGAGCATCTCATGGGGTGTCTCCGCGCCGCGGCCGGCCCCATTCCGCCGCGCGCGGGAAATGTATCGATGAACTGCGACAAGCTGAGAGACGCATTGGGCTACGAGCCGTTCCACGCCTGGCCATACGACGACGCGCTCGTGCCGACGCACCGCGATTGGCACCGCGAACGGCCGCGAGGCTGGCCCGGCTCGCGAGCCTTCTTGGAAGAAGTCTTGTATCGCAACCCGCTACGCCGCCGGCACGACGTGGCCTAAACGGCCGCCGAGGGTCGAACAGGAGAAGGGCAGGGGGAGTCAACCGTCGTGGGAGCCGGTCTCGACCGGCTCACCGTCCTCCAGCGAGCCACTGTATGAGATAATCACCAAGTCGTCTTCCGCCAGTCCCGTGAGCACTTCGGCCCGAATGCCGTCGTCGCGACCGACGCGGATTTGCGTCTCGTTGGCCACGTGGCCGTGGACGACATAGACGGTTCCTTCGCCTTGCGGGGTGTGCTCGTGCAAGGCGCCCGAGGGAATCGTGAGATGGTCGGTGGGTGGTTCCAACAGAATCGTTGCTGCGCCGTACATTCCTTCTCGCAGGCGGCCGCTGGGATTCGGCAGGTCGATCTCGGCCCGCATCGTACGGTTGGCCGGCTCTTCGTATTCTGCGAAGCGGGCGATCTTGCCGCGGAATTCTTCTCCTTGCAGGGCATCGATGCGCACCACGGCTTCGTCGCCGCGGTCCAGGTAGGGCACATCCATATCGCGGACATAGACGACCACCCGCATCAGGTCGGTGCGTGCCACCGACAGGATCGGCATCTGTCCACCGTCGTTGGCCGCCAGGATGAACGCGCCGCGGTGATAATTGCGGTTGGTGACCACGCCGTCGTACGGTGAGGCGATTTGCAGATATTCCGCCAGGATCTGCGCAAGCTTTTCGGCGGCCTCCTTGACTCTCAATTGGGCCCGCGCCGAGGCCACTTGGGCCTGGGCACGCTCGACGTCGGCCCGCGAGCGGGCCAGTTCGGCTTCGGCCGTCTTCACAGCCGCCTCGGCCTCTGCTTCGGCGGAGAGGGCCGATTCGTAGTCGCGTTCCTTTTCGTCCGAGATGCGGTAATCGACGGCCCGTTGCTGCGTCAGTTCGATGTAGCGCACGTACTCCTTTTCGCGGAACTTGCGGGCGGCCGTGTATTTTCCGACCTGCGCTTTGCGTTCGGCGATGACGGCCTCCGCGGCTTTCACTTCCGCTTCGACGGAGGTCACGCGCGCGGCCGCAAGCTGCACGTCCGCTTTGGCCTCTTCGACGGCCGCAGCCGCTTCTTCCACCTTTTGCTTCCGCTCGGGATCGAACACTTCGGCTAGCACCTGACCCCGTTCGACCGTATCGCCGATGTCGACCGATTGGGCCGTGAGATAGCCGGACGCCTTGGCGTAGAGATCGGCGTACTCGAAGGCGTGCAGAACGCCTGGTTGGGTGGTCGTTCGCGCCAGGCCGCCTTTTTGCGGACGTGCAACTTTCACTCGCAGCCTGGCTCGTCCCTCTCTGTCGTCTTCCCCGGAACCGCCGCCGTCGGAGCCGGTGTGCGATTGTTGGCCAGACTGGGTCGCGCCAGGGTCGCGCGAGTGCTGTCCGGCGTGGGCCGTCCACGCATACGCCAGCCCGGCGCCGGCCGCGGTTGCCAAAGCGAGGGCTAGTAACCACGACAACCATCCCGGTACGCTCTTGGTCGTCCCACCGGCAGACGGTTGGCTGACGGGCCGGTCGACGGCGCCGGAAGAAATCAAGGTCATGCCCTCCGATTCCGTGTGGATGTGCGTTTCGCACCGACACGCAGGCGCGCGATCCGCGTGGGCGGGTACCGCAAACATCGCGCCAGTAGCCAACAGTCGGCGTGGTATTTGCGAGCGATGCCGATTACACGATTGTTGGCGCGCCGGTCTCATAGGCGGACTACTTAGAGAAAGCGGAGGGCGGGGTATGACGAGCGAAGAACGGAGCCAGACCGATAAAAGGGTAGGGCAGGGGGGCTCATCGCAAGTCCAGGCCGACCGGGGCGGCAAGCAACCGCTGGCGGCGGGTACGACCGAGGTGAGCACCAGCGATCCTGCGATCAGGACAGGGAACATGATGGGCGGTACGCCCGATCAGAACGTCAGCTACCAGACCTCGCAACTTTCAGCGCCGCCCGAACCCTATCCCTTCGGCGCCGGTGGCGACGTCGTGGCAGAGGCACGCCATCGACACAAGAATAAAGGGGGGGACCGATCGGGTGAGCGTCGTCACGGGCAGGGCAGGGGAGGGGGTGAGCGAAAACGGGACGACGAGAAAGACACAAAGCGGGACGCGCGGCCGAAACAGACCGCAGCGCGGCCGGCTGTGCGCGAGACGGACTGGAAATCGCTCGCCTTGACGGCCGTGGTGGCGCTCGCCTGCGGCATGGGAGGGGCCTGGGGATATGCGGCCTTCTTCGGATCGGCAAAGTCCGACAAACAATCGCAGGACTCCGGCAAGCGTGCCAGCAAAGACAAGTCGGCGAACAAGGGTCGGGAGAGTAAGGGGCAGGAATCCGAGAAGGCCGCCTCCGAGTCGAGCCATGCGTCGGCATCGGACATCCCGGGCTTCACTTCGGCCGACGACGCCAAAACCTTCCGCAAGGAGTTGGAGCATCTGTCTCATCGCCTCGACTTGCTCGGTGGGCGGATCGATCAGATGATGCAGCCGGAGACGCAAACACCTCCCGTCTTGCATACCCTGCAAAACAAGGTCAACGATCTGGAACGCGAGATCGACCGGGTGGCTAGCCTTCCGCACAAGCTCGAACGATTGCAGCAGAGTCTGCTCAGTACCCGAGAAGAGTTCAAAATCCTCAAGGAGCGGGTCTCGGGAGAAGAAATGCCGGCGGGGCATGACATCTCGCCCGCCGGTCTTGAATCGCAGTCCGAACCGGATGCACCTCTCGGGTCCGAGGCGGCCGCCCATTCCAATCCGCCGGCGGGTACGGGCTCCGTGATCGGCACGTCGAACCCGGCCGAAGAGGCCACGCTCAAGCTGGCGATCGGCCTGTTCGGCGAAGGTCAGTATTTGCCAGCGGGCGACGTGCTAAGGCGGCTCCAGCGCGAACATCCCCAAGACGCGCGCGTCTGGTACTATTCGGCGCTCGCTAACGGCCTCGCGACGGGCGACTGGTCGGGCAAGACCAAGCGGTTCGCCGAACGGGGGCTGGCCTGTGAGAAGGCCGGCAAGCCGGTGAGCGCCGAGATCGACAAGTCGTTGGCCAGCCTCCCGGCCAACCGCGGCCGAGAATGGTTGGCCGATCAGCGCCGGCAGGTGACGACACACTGAACCCGCCGGCGCGCGTTTTGCGGTGCCTGCCGGCGCCGACGCACGCGACGTCCGATAGCGTCGTGCGCTCCCGCATCTCGAGCGGTTCACTCGCTGGGGCGTTTGGCCATGCGTGGATTGATCGAAGCTTCGCTGCGAAACAAGCACGCCGTGGTCGTCTTTGCGCTGACCATCGTGCTGTTGGGTGGGCTGAGCGTGTGGCTGGTGAAAATCGATATCTTGCCGGCCTATCAAAGCCCGGCCGTGATGGTGCTCACGTTCTACAGCGGCATGCCGCCCTCGGACGTGGAGAAGGACATCACCAATCGCATCGAGCGTTGGACCGATATGGCCTCGGGGCTCAAGCGGCAAGAGTCGCGCTCGATCCTGGGTGCCAGCGTCGTCTACAACTACTTCTACTCCAGCGTCGACAAAGGCGAGGCGGTCACGCTGGTGCAATCGATGGCTCAGTCGGTGGTGCCGCAGATGCCGCCCGGCACCCTTCCTCCGGTTGTCATGTCGTACGACCCGACGAGCACCACGCCCGTGTGCATGGTGGCCCTCAACAGCCCCAGCGACAGCGAAAAGACGCTCTACGACGTGGGCCGATACGAAGTACGCAACCGCATAATGACCGTGCGCGGGGCCGTTTCGCCCGTGGTATTCGGCGGAAAGATCCGGGCGGTGCAGATCTATCTCGACCGGCAGCGCATGCAGGCGCGGCAACTGTCGCCGGTCGACGTGTTGGAGAGTGTCGCCACGTCGAACGTCTTTTTGCCGACCGGCGAATTGATCGTGGGCGACAAAGACTACTTCGTGCAGAGCAACGCTCTGATCGCCGACGTCGAGGACATGGGCCACATACCGCTGCGAACCGAGCACGGCAACCGCGGCTATGTGGGCGATGTCGGCCGCCCGACCGATGATGCGATGATTCAGACGACCATCGTCCGCGTACAGGGAAAGAAGCAGGTCTATGTGCCGGTGATGCGACAGAGCGGCGCAAGCACCGTGGAAGTGGTCGATCAACTGCGCAAGAAGCTGCCCGACATCGAGTCGCAATTATCGCGGCCGGGCATCAAGCTGGAAATGATCATGGACCAGTCGGTCTATGTCCGGCAATCGATTCACAGCTTGGCCGTCGAAGCAGGGTTAGGCGCTCTCCTGTGTTCGCTGGTGATACTGCTCTTCCTGGGTCGCCCACGCATGACGGCGATCGCCGTGCTGACGATTCCCATTTCCATCCTGGCGGCCATCGGCTTGCTGTTCGCCACGAATCAGACGATCAACGTCATGACCTTGTCGGGCATCGCCATGGCCATCGGCCCCATGGTCGACAGCGCCATCATCTGCTTGGAAAACATCGACCGGCTGTTGGAAAAGGGAGAATCGTTGCACGATGCGTCGTTGGACGGCGCCAGCCAGGTCGCCTTGCCCGAACTGGTGTCTAGCCTGAGCACGCTCATGGTGCTGTCGCCCCTGGCGTTCATCCCGGGCGTCAGCTCGTTCTTGTTTCGGCCGATGTCGATGGCCGTCGGTTTTGCGATGGCGACGGCCTATATCCTGAGCCGGACGCTCGTTCCGGCCGCCGCCGTATCGTGGCTCAAGGAGGGCAAGTCTCACGAGGAGGAGGCGAACGCCGCCCCGATCCGCCGGGCTTTTCGCAAGTGGCAGCAGATGGTCGAAGCGGCTACCGAACGTTATGTGCAACTCCTGGATTGGGTGCTCGACCATCGCGGGCTGGCCGTGGCCACGGCTTTCTTGCTGTTGCTACTCGTCGTCGGTGGGCTGGCGCTGCCGCTACGACGAGAGTTCTTTCCAGAAGTCGACGCGGGGTCGTTCGAGATCTACTGTCGTGGGCCCAGTGGCACGCGATTGGAAAAGATGAACGACCGCGTCGCGGGGGTGGAGGAGTACATCCGCGAGAAGATTCCCGACGACGATCTGAAGCTCTTGTTGTCGGAGATCGGCGTCACGCCCGACTGGTCGGCCGGTTACTCCAAGAATTCGGCCAAGTTCGAATCGATCATTCGTGTGCAGCTCACCGAGGACCGACGCGAATCGGCCCAGCACTACGTGCGCGTCTTGCGACATGCGTTTGCCGGGCAGAAAGAGTTTGCCGACCTGGAATTCTCCTTCAACGCCGGCGGCTTGATCCTCAGCGCGCTCAACGAGGGGAAGATCACGCCCATTGACTTACGCGTGACGAGTAAGAAGAAGCAAGAAGCTCATCGGATCGCTGACCTGATCCACCGCAAGGTCGCCCAGATCGATGGTGTGGTCGACGCACGCATTCTGCAACGGCAGGATTATCCCACGTATAAGATCGAGGTCGATCGGGCGAAGGCAGCCGACCTGGGGCTCACGCAGGCAGACGTCGTCAAATCCGTCATCGCCGCGCTCAACTCCAGCATCCAATTCGACAAGCACATCTTCTGGATCGACGAGCAGAGCGGCAACCAGTACTTCGTAGGCGTGCAATTTCCCCAGGAAGATATCGAGGACATCGAGTCGCTGTTGAACATCCCGGTGACCGGTGTCAACCAATGGAAACTGGCGCATCGTGCCGTGGCCAAGCATCCGCCCGACATGCTCCGGCCAGCCGAAGTCCGTCCGGCCGCCGTTGCGGCGCCCGTGCCGCTGAGCAATGTGGTGAAAATCAGTCGCACCACGAGCGCGCCACTCGTCACCCACGAAGACATCCGTCCGACCATCGAGTTACAGATCAACGTCGAAGGTCGCGACCTGGGGCACGTGGCCGACGACATCGCCAAGGCGGTCGATGAGTTCGGGCAGAAGGAAGAGAAAGACTCGGGCAAGAGCGAACAGGGCAAGACCTGGCGGGCTTACGACCCCGACGCGAAAGAGAAAAAGATCTTGCAGGGCACGCGCATCTCGCTGAGCGGCGAGTATTCGCGCATGGAAGAGACTTTCGAAAACCTGAGCATGGGCCTGGTGCTGGCGGTCATCCTGATCTATTTCATGATGGTGGCCCTCACGCAATCGTTCATTGTGCCGCTGTGCGTGTTGCTGGCCGTGCCACTCATCCTCATTGGCGCCTTGCCGATGCTCTTGGTCACGGAAACGGCAGTCAACGTGCAGTCGCTCCTGGGCTTCATCTTCAGCGTCGGTATCGTGGTGGCCAATACGGTGCTGTTGACCGACGTGGCCCAGCAGTTTCGTCAGGAGGAAAACTTGTCGCCCAGGGAGGCGATTCACAAAGCGGCTAAAATCCGCGCTCGTCCCGTGACAATGACGGCGCTCGCTGCCTTCTTCGCCATGATTCCCACGGCCCTGGCCCTGGAGAAGGGGAGTGAGGCGAACGCGCCGCTCGGGCGAGCTATTCTGGGCGGCTTATTGGCGGCCTGGCCTTCGACGCTGCTGATCGTTCCCTCGCTCTACACGATCCTGGTCCGCGACGACCGTTCCCAGTCGTCGCCGGACGCGGCCGAATCGGCCTGATTCGGGGCAGCGCACGAGATCATTCGTTACTTCCGTTGCGGTGGCATATCGCGGCATCTACTCTATCGGCGCAGGCCTCGTGGCAGGGCGATCGTAAACGGGTGTTGGTGAAGACGCATCGACATGAAACCGAAGGTCCTCTTGTCGTGGAGTTCGGGCAAGGACTCAGCCTGGGCGTTGCACGTGCTGCGCCAGCACGATGAGGTCGAAGTGATAGGGTTGGTGACGACGTTCAATGAAGCCTTCGAGCGCGTCGCCATGCACGGCGTACGGATGGGGTTGGTCGAGGCTCAGGCGAAAGCCGCAGGGCTTCCGCTCTGGACGATTCCTCTGCCTTGGCCTTGCTCGAATGAGGTCTACGAACAGCGGATGCGTGGTGTTGTCGACCGTGCAAGATCGAACGGTATTCACGCGTTCGCCTTCGGCGATCTTTATCTTGCCGACATCCGGGCCTACCGCGAACGGCAACTTGCCGGCACCGGTATCGAGCCGCTATTCCCGCTCTGGGGAACGCCTGCCGACACCCTACGCCTGGCACGAACGATGATTGACGGAGGAGTTCGTGCTACGTTGACGTGCGTCGATCCAAATCAGCTCGCACCGGAATTCGTCGGGCGCGAGTTCGATCAAACCTTGCTCGCGGATTTGCCGACGGCGGTCGACCCCTGCGGCGAACGTGGCGAGTTCCACACGTTCTGCCATGCCGGCCCAATGTTCGACTCGTCGATACCCATCTCCCTTGGTGTGGTGACGGAGCGGGATGGCTTCTGGTTTGCTGACGTACTGCCGCGCCTGCGTCCCGGTTCGTGATCGGCGGACATCATGTCATGTATTGGTTCTGGGAACGACATCCGACGTGGCGATCGCGTCGTTTGCTTGACGTTTCTTTGCCCCGTTGCCAAGATAGGCCCTACATGGGTCGCGACGGCTGATGTGGGCGGCGCGCGGTCCAGGGTGTAAGGGCACCTCTCATCTTGCAGACGCGAGCCAGCGAACAGCTTTTGTGTTCGTGGGTGTCGGTTCGTTGTCGCTCCTTTAATGTGCCGAGCCATTACCGCACGGCGGTCGTGCCGGTTCCCCTTTGCAACGGAGATTGCGGATGTCAGAGGATGCGACGGTGTTCATTATCGACGACGATCGAGCGACGCGCGAGACGCTGGCCTCGTTCGTCGGCACCATGGGGCTCAAGGCCGAACCTCACGAATCGGCCGAAGCGCTGCTCGCCACGTACGACGGTAAGCGGGCCGGCTGCGCGCTCATCGATCTGCGCCTGCCCGGCATGAACGGTCTCGATCTGATGGACGAGTTGTCGGCCCGCCAGGCCCCGCTGGGCGTGGTGATGATCACCGCGCATGGCGAGGTGCCGGCCGCCGTTCGCGCCATGAAGGCCGGCGCGGTCGATTTTCTACAAAAGCCTTGTCCGCCCGCCGAGCTGCGCGACAGCATCCGGCGCGCCCTCGATCTGGGCGCGGCGCAGGTCCAGGCGACCGGCGAGCCAACGCCCAACACCCTCTTCGAGAACCTGACCGACAGCGAACGGCAGGTACTCGATCTGACGATCGCGGGGGTCCCCAACAAATCGATCGTGTCGCAGTTGGGAATCAGCCTGCGCACGGTGCACATGCGTCGCGCGTCCCTCATGCGGAAATTCGGCGCCACCAACCGCTCGCAATTGATCCGCCTGGCCTTGCGTTCGATGTCGGGTGGTTCAGCTACCGCCGCCGGGCCGGCGTAGTGGGGCCGGTTCAGAGCAAAAAGACTTTGGCGATGCTGAAGTAGATGACGATGCCCGTCACGTCGACGAACGTGGCGACGAACGGGCTCGACGCGTAACCCGGATCGACACCCAGGCGGCGAAAAATGAGCGGGAGCATCGAGCCGACGAGCGTGCCCCAGAGGCAGATCAACGCGACGCTCTGAGCAATGACCGCTGCCAGCATCCAACGGTCCGCGCTGTCCAGCACCGCGGCGGGCGTGAGCGACGCGCGCACGAAGCCGATCGCTCCCAGGGTCAGACCCAAGGCGGTGCCGACCACGAGCTCGTGCCGCAGCACGCGGCGCCAATCGCGCGGCCGCATCTGTCCCAGCGCCATCGCCCGCGTGATGAGCGTGGCGGCCTGCGAACCGGAATTGCCTCCTGTCGAAATGCACAAGGGCACGAACAGGCTAAGTGCCAACACTTTGGCCATTTCGTCCTCGAAATAGGCCAGGGCGGTGAACGTGAACAACTCGGCGACGAATAGGCAGGCCAGCCAGACGGCCCGGTTTCGCCAAACCTTCCAATACGAGAGTTCGAGATAGTTCTCCACCAGCGGGCCTACGCCGCCGCCGCGCAGCACGTCCTCCGTCGCTTCTTGTACGACGACGTCGATCGCATCGTCGTACGTCACGATGCCGAGCAGCCGCTGCTCGGCATCGACGACCGGGATGGCCAAGAAATCGTATTTCGACAGTTTGCGGGCCACGTCCTCGCGGTCCTCCTGCGCGCGGACCGTAATCAGGTCGCGCCGCATCAACTCGTCGATTCGCACCGCGGGCTCGGCCAATACCAGATCACGCAGCGAGACGAAACCGACCAGGTGCCGCTCGCCATCGACGACGTAGAGGTAGTAGATCGTCTCGCTGGCGGGCGCTTGTTTGCGCACCAGATCGAGAGCGCCGGCGACGGTCGTATCGACGGGCAGCCAGGCGAAGTCGGTCGTCATCAGCGCGCCCGCGCTGTGGGGAGGATACGACAACAATCGGCAGGCGTCTTGCCGTTCGTCCTTCGACAACAGCGGCAGTAGGCTTTCACCAACCTCGCGCGGCAGGCTTCGCAAGAGTTCGGCTCGGCTGTCCGGTGCCATTGCTTCGAGCAGGCCGGCGAGGCGGTCGCCGCCGCGCACGAGGGCCGCTTGCTTGGCCAGTGGAAAATAAACAAACACCGCGGCTTGCCGTTCTACGCTGCCATGTTCGAGCAGTCGCCACGTCTCGCTCACCGACAGCCCCTCGGAGAATTCAGCGATCGTTGCCGGGTGCAAGTCGCGCATCACGCCGGCCAGTCCCTCGGCGTCCCCCTCGGCCAGCATCGCACGCAATTCGGGCAGGAAAATCGGGTTGATCATGCTGCCAAGCTAGCCGGCTGCATCGTGCTTCGCCAGAACGATTGTCGGTTCGGGCCGCACGGCGCGCCGAGAAGGGCAGGGCAGGGGAGGGCGGCGTAGGAATGAGGGCGGCGGAGGGGAGCGGGGCAGGGCAGGGGGGCGACCCTTCAGGTCGCTGTTCGAAGCGACGTTGAGCCGCGAACGTCGTCGCGATCGTTTGATATCGTGCGCTCCACGCGATATGTTTGGCGGAAGACGGGCCTAGCAGGCGTTCGCCAAGAGAAATCGCAGTTCGCCGATCGGTTGTTTTTGGGGGCACCATCTCAAGAAGAATCATGCCGATTTCACCTAAAAACCGTCGCGAGGTGACTCCGTCGCCGCTCACTGCCGACGCTGCGCTCGGGGTGCTGCGGCGACATCAGGTGCGCCGACGACAACGAATTCCGACCGTCACGGTGCTCGCCGGACGCGATGACGCGCCGGGACGAGTGGTGCGCCGCGTTGGGGAACTTGAAAAGCGGTCGGTCCGCGAGGTGGCGAGCATTGAGCCGGAGCAGGCGGTCGTCTGCTGGTTCGAAGCGCTCGTCCAGTCGCAGGACGTCGTCGGCGCAGCTTACGCCTGGCTGGCCGGGCGCGCCTCGTCGGACGTTCAAAAACTAACTTTGGAACTGCCATCGCGATCGCCATACGAGCGGGCTCTGTTTCTCGATCGGGCGCTCGGAACCAAGACCGTGCCACCGGTCGACGCGGTATGCCGTGCCGTCGTCGAACATGCTTGCCAGAACGGCTCGACGGTGCGAGACCTTTGGCAACGGTTGTTCGATGCCTGCGGTGGCGACCTGTTTCGCGCGACCGCGGGCATTTTCGCGCTCGTGGGTGAAGAACGGACGCCGCTGCTGCACGTCGTCGCGAGGCCCGGCGACGTCGTGTTGTTGCGCACCGTCGTGGCCAAAGTCGCTTCTCTCGTGTCGGCCGCGCCGTCGCTATCGATCGTCGTTTCGACCAACCCCGAGCGACTCGAAGAATACCTGGTGACGACGCCCGAATGCCACGCCTTGGCGCTGGTGCGCGAAGGGTTGATCTGGCTGGCCGACGGTTCAGATCCGGCCGACTGGGACGATGCCCGCGCGGCGCACGACGCGAACGGCAGCGCGGCGTCTCGGCACGCTGCGGATACGGATGCCCCGAGCGCTGCCGCGGCGCATCCCAATCAAGGCGTCGCGCCCTCTCGGGAGGAGGACGAGAGGGCACGCAGCGCTGCCGAGCGGTACCTTTACGAGCGGTTGCAAGCCCACCCGGAAACGGCGGGCCTATTCGAACTGAACGGATCGCTCGCTGTGCCCGGCGTCAACCGTGTCTTGGAGGTCGATCTTTTGGCCCACGGTGTGCGCGTCGCGATCGAGATCGACGGCTACTATCACTTCACCGACCGCGATGCCTATCGCCGCGACCGCTACAAGGATCTGCTCCTACAGCAGGCCGGGTTTTTCGTCATCCGCTGTTTGGCCGAAGATGTCGCTAGCCGACTGGAAGAGATCTTGGCGTGGGTGGTTGCGGCCGTACAGCGCACCATGCTCGGGGCAGGGCAGGGGAGCATGCCTGCGAGGAGCGAATCGTGACGACGGTCGCCGCAACGGAAGCTCCTCAGACACTCGACGGGTTGGTCCTCGTTCGACTGCTCGTGCCGGCGACCGCCGCAAAAGCACGTGGCGACGTCGGCAAGATCGCCGCGGGGCAAGAACCGGGCGAATGGGCGATAACGTTTGCCACGGTTTGGGCACGTTTGACCGAACACGGTCTGATCGGACCGCCCCCCGGCAAAAGAGCCGGCAAGACATTCGCCTTGACCGAGGCGGGCCGCCACCGGGTGTTGGCATTTCTGCAAGTCGCCGAACTCCCGGCCAAGCCGACGTGGGCCGCGCTCCAAGCCGACTACCTTTTGCCCTTGGCCATGTCCCTGCGACCCGGCTCGCCCGAGTCGCGGCGATTGAAAACCGCGCCGCAAATCAAGCTGGCGTTGATTGGCAAGGCGCGGCAGGTCCCGCTACGCGACGGAGCCTCGGCGAAAGCGGTGCTCGCCGCGCTGGCGTGGAAACTGATCGGCATCGAGAGCGAGGCCGACTTTACGGCGGAGACCGTCATCCAGCGTCTGGCGCCAGACCGGCTGCCGAGCAAGAAATTGACCGCAGCCCAACTGACGACGGCGCTGGCGGCAGTGGCCGTCGGCTCGAGCCGGACCACGGTTGCCGATCTCAGACTAGGCGCGATCCGCCGGTGGCTGCTCACCCCTCCCACTGGCGCCTCGGACAGCGCGGTGGCGCCGGAAACGGGTCTCGAGCGATTCGCCGTACGGGTGATGGACGCAGCCCGGAGCTGTTCGCCGCCCGGTCGATTCGGCGACAACAAAGTGTTCATCTCGCACGTCTGGCGGCAAATGCGCGGCGAGCCGAGTATCGGCCTGGACGAATTCAAGCGACATCTTGTGGCCGCGAATCGCGACGGTCTCCTGCAACTGAGCCGCGCCGACCTGGTGGAAGCGATGGACTCAGGCGACGTCCGAGAGTCGTCGACGGTCTATGGCAATGCGACGTTTCACTTCGTACGAATCTAAGGGGGAGCGAAAGGCCATGGGCCATACGCCGCGCGTTTTTCAGTAGCCTCTGAAACGAGAAATGTCGCAAGCCGGATCGAACCGACGCTTGCGATCATGGCCGCCGCGCGTTGGCCTGACTGCCTGATCGTCCTGTTTGCCGTGAACACGATGTCCGTCCAAGGCTTTAATCCCCCGGATGGCGATCAGCGCCTAATGGTGTTCTGCTCCCCGACGGGGCGCGAGGTGTTTCACTCGATCTGTCACGCGAAGGAGATTGGCACGCCCGACCCGTTCGACGTACAGTCGATCCACGCCGAGATACGCGAGGTGTTCGAGGCCATGGTGGCTCGCGCCACGACGCCGCCCGGCACTCCTTCGGGTCGCAGTCTGCTGTTGCTGGGCGAGTCAGGCAGTGGCAAGACGCATCTCATGCGGGCCTTTCGCAACTACGTCCATGCTAGCGACCTGGGCTACTGCGGCTATTTGCAGATGACCACGCCCACGCATCATTACGGGCGATATATTTTGTCGAAGCTGTTGGCCTCGCTGGATGAACGCTACGACGACCCGCGCGTGACGGTCTCGGGTTTGATGTGCCTCTCGACGGCACTGGTAGACAGTCTCGGACCCGATTACGCGTCGGTCATCGAGGAGCTGCGCGTCACACATTTCCGCTCGGACGAGCTGACCGAATTCGTCGACCGCTTGTCGAAGGATATCTTGGAGGGACTCACTCCGCGGGGCGATCTACTTGGCACGATCCGCGCGCTGATTTACTTGCAGCGGCACGATTCGGCCCTGCGGGCGGCTGCGCACAGTTACCTGCGCTGCGAGGACCTGCCTCGCTTCGACCGCGAAGCGCTCGGTGGCATCGTGTCTCGCACCGACGGCTCACACCCGCTGGAGACGATCGAGACGCTCGGCTACCTGATGTGGGCCGTGCACGGCCGGCCGCTGGTATTGTTCGTCGATCAGCTCGAAGATATGTACAACCTGGAAGATTCCAAAGAGTTGTTTCGCCGCGCAATCGGCGCACTGAACACGGTGGCAGAGAGCGTTCCTTCTTCCATCATCGTCATCGCCTGCCTGGAGGATTATTACGAGCACCTCAAACCGTCGCTGGCCCAATCGCTGGTCGACCGCATCGAGCGCAATCCCGACAAGATGCGGCTCGAAAGCCGGCGCACCGAGCCAGAGATCATCGACCTCGTGGCCACCCGGCTGGCCGTGCTGTACGAAGGCGCGGGCGTCGAGATAGACGGCCGCGACCCGATCTTTCCCATTCCTGCCGCCGAGCTGCGCGAGCGACGCAACCTGCGCACCCGCGACGTGCTTGATTGGTGTCGGCGCTTCCAGGAGCAATTCCGCTCGGGCAAGAAAACGGGCGAGCCGGAGGAATCTGTTTCTGCCGACCTGGGCATCGCCGAGTTGGAGCAGCACTGGCAAACGTTCCAAGCCGAAGGCAAATGGACGGTGCCGACCGACGAAGATGTGCTGGCCGCGATTCTTGCCCGCGCCCTCAACCACGGCTGCCAGGAAACGGCGAATGGCCGTCTGCTTCGTGCCGCCGCCGATGGCCGGTTCGTCGAGGTGACGCCCATCGGCGTGGGAAGACGGTCGGCCGCCATCGTGATCGGCATCTGCAACAAGCGTCCGCAAGGTAATGGCTTGGCCCGACAGGTCGAGGAGCTCGATGAGCGGGCGGCCGGCCGCAGCCGTTTCATGGTACGTTCGATGGAGTTTCCCTCGAACCCGAGGGCCCAGATTGCGACCGTGCTGGGCGACTATATCACGCGCGGCGGACGGCGAACCGTGATCGAGGACTCTCAATGGCGGGCGATGCTTGCCTACGATGATTTCCACCGCGCGCACCAAACCGATGCGGCATTTGCCCATTGGCTCGTCCGCGAGAAACCGCTGACCCGCTTGCGCCCGCTGCGCGAGATCCTCGCCAATGGCAGCGGTCCGACCGACGCGCCGGCACCAACTTCCCCGGCGAAGGACCCCTTACCGACTACGGCCGATGGCGAACGGCCTGTTGCCGCGCCCCCGCAACGACCACGTCAGCAGGCTCAGGCTGTCCGGCTAGGAAAGTCGACAGGCCTGAATGAGGAACCGGTAGAGATGCAGGGTGACGAGGTGACCCGGCACGCAGCGTTTCTCGGCGGTTCTGGGAGCGGCAAGACGACCGTCGCTCTGAATCTGATCGAGCAACTGCTCGAGCGCGGCGTGCCGGCGATTCTCGTCGACCGCAAAGGCGACCTATGTGGCTATGCGGATGTCGATTGGTGGAAGAAGTCGGCCGAAGGCGACGAATACGATCTGCGCAAGCGCGCCTTGCGCGAGCGGGTTGCGGCGCGCCTGTATACACCAGGGAATGCGCGGGGGCGAGGCTTGCGCCTTTCGGTCGTGCCGCCCGGGCTGAGTCACGAGAAGGACTTCGAATCGCTTGCCAGCGCGGCCGGAGCGGCGCTAGCCAGCATGGCTGGCTTCGGTGAGTCGCGGCACGGGGCGCAGCGGGCCATTCTGATACACGCCGTCAAGCAACTTGCTCAATTGCGGCCGAACCGCGAGTCTGGCATCGCGGAACTGGTCGAGTTGATCGATTCAGAAGATCCAGCGCTCGTGAACGCCATCGGCAGGCTCGACACCAAGCTCTTCAAGAGAATAGTCCAAGAACTGGAGACGTTACGCCTGACGCGTGGCCACCTTTTCGACGCGGCCGCCGAACGGCTCGACTTCGACGGCTTGCTGACCACCGGCGCCGACGGCCGCACGCCGTTGACGATCGTCAGCACCAAGTTTTTGGGAAACACGCTCGACGTGCAATTCTGGATTGCGCAATTCTTGAATGAGCTGCGCCGCTGGGCCGGGGCTCATCCAACTCCGACGTTGCAGGCGCTGCTTCTCCTGGATGAGGCAGACATATACTTACCTGCCAGGTCACAGCCGGCGAGCAAGGCGCCGCTGGAAGACCTGTTGAAGCGGGCGAGGTCCGCGGGCATTGGTCTGCTTCTAGCCACGCAAAGCCCTGGCGACTTCGACTACAAGTGTCGCGAGAATGTCCGCGCATGGTTTCTAGGGCGGATCAAAGAAGACACGGCTATCGGCAAGTTGAAACCGATGCTCGATGGCGCGCGCGGCGATCCGGCCGCAAAATTGCCCGGCCAGCAGCCCGGCGAATTTCAGCTTGTTCGCGACGGCCACGTCACGTCACTGCAAGCGGATCGTTCGCTCTTAAAGACCGAGCAACTTGCCGACGAGGCGATCTTGAAATTGGCGCGCGCCACGGTCGATGTGGGGCGAGTATGAATCGGCCGGGCGACGAGGGCAGGGGAGTGCTTGACCCGACGAAATGCGTTGTGGCTCAACAGGCAAATCGTGCTCATGGCGGAGCAGGGCAGAGCGCCATGAGGTCGACGACGAGCGATTGCGCGAGATTTCTGGCGGCCGGTGATTTGTCGTCGGCCGGTTTTGTGGCCTGTCTCGGATAGACCGGATCCCCTGCCCTTCGCCTCCCCGCCGACGTTCGACGGTGAGCTAGAGTTAATATGTTTTTTACCTTTTGTCAGGCGGTCGGTAAGACTTGTCGGAATTCTGGAACGTCATGCAAACGTACGACCTGGTGATGATCGGCGTGCTCGCCGTCGCCACGCTGCTCGGCTTCTATAAAGGCATGGCCAAGCAGATCGCGTCGATCACTTCTCTCGCGGTGAGCTATTTTGCTGCGCTGCGGTTGAGCCCTGCGCTGGCGGCTCACATCCGCCAACCGGAGCCGCTGAATCGCTTCATCGCCATGCTCGTGATTGGCCTGCTCGCGTCGCTTGTCACTTGGCTCGTGTTCCGCAAGGTGTCGCAGTTCATCGACCGGGTGCATCTCAAGGAGTTCGACCGCCAAGTTGGTGGCCTGTTCGGCGCGGCCAAGGGCGTGCTCCTCTGCGTGGTGATTACCTTCTTCGCCGTGTCGCTCTCGGCCGCCAGTCGCCAAACCGTGCTGGCCTCGAGATCGGGTAAGTTGATCGCCAGGTTCATCCATCAGGCCGGGCCCGTGATGCCGCACGAGATCCACAAGCTGCTCGATCCCTATCTGGACCAGCTCGAGGAACAACTGACCTCGGCGCGGAACGGAGAACCGAGCCGCAACCCGAAACGCGCACCTCGCGCATTGGCACTCGACTTCGACGGGCCCCGTTAAGCGGTAAATGTTGGTCGGCGGGCGACCACCGCCCCCGCAGGCTCATTTTGGGCGTCTTTTTCCAACTTTCGCTGTCACGGCTATTTATGTCTTTGCCGGCGCTCGGCATGATGCTTGCATTCGTCGCCCAGCGGTTGAGAAAGGTGTCGGTTCCTGGACGATCGGAGGTCAGCACGCGGCGGGGAGAAGGAGAAACATCGGATGCTCAACGTCTACTTTGAGAACGTCATCACTCGACAACGAAAGCGAATCCTGCCGGTGGCGCTTTTGAAGATTCAGGGCACCTCCTTGCTCGACGGCCAGAACGCCTTGCTGGCTATCTATCAGGGCGGCCTATGGCGGGCCGACGACGAACATTTTTTTGTTGTCGGCGTCGAGTCGCTGACGGCGATCCACTTCGAGAATGCGGACATCCGCTCGCCTTCGATGGGTCCCTATAATCCGGCTTGGTTGGTCGATGGTGCGATCCGCGCCGGCCGGTCACAAGAAGTGGCTTTGGCCCGCCTCGATGAACATAGCGGCGCCTGGCACGTTTATGCCGACCGGACCTTTTGGGCGGCCGCCGTCTTCACCGCCGTGGCCTGACGGCTTCGATTCGATTTTCCGTTTTCCGAACGCGGAGTTTGCTCTCCGCTGCCCTCGGTCGAGACCTTTCGCGACCTCGGCGACCTCGGTTTGTGATGCGAACTTTCATCCGTTCGGCGATCCGGAGGCCGACCCATTTCCGGCAGGGGAGCGGAGCGTTGGCCGTTCGGATTTCGCGGCGTCGACGACCAATTTCGGGCTCGAAGCACGGCCTCTAAACGCTCCGTAATTGGTGCTCGCTCCAGCCAGAAAGGGCCGAGGCCGATTTTGAAAACCGCCGGGAAAAATGCAGTTTCTAACCGAACATAAGAAACATTATCGGACGTTGCCGGCGGCTGAAAAACAGGCCTTTTTAAAGGCCGTACGTCGGCACCCGCCGCATGCCGTCAGCTCGCGGCACCGTCGACAAAGGCACCGATGCGGCGAAACTTCTGGTAGCGGGCGGCGAGCAGTGAATCGACCGGCTGGGCGATCAGCTCGCGGATGCTCTTGATGAGATACATCTTCAGCCGAGCGGCCGTCTGATGATGGTCCCGGTGGGCGCCGCCCAGCGGTTCTTCGATGACGTCGTCGATCACGCCCAGGCCGACCAAATCCTTCGAAGTCATGCGCAGCGCCTCGGCGGCCTGCTCGGCGTACTTGGAACTCTTCCAGAGAATGCCGGCGCAACCCTCGGGGCTGATGACCGAGTAGTAGGAGTGTTCGAGCATGGCGACCTTGTCGCCGACGCCGACGCCCAGCGCGCCGCCGGAGCCGCCTTCGCCGATCACCACGCAGATCACGGGGGTGGGCAGCCGCGACATTTCCAGCATCGAGGTGGCGATGATCTGCGCCTGACCGCGCTCCTCGGCACCGATACCGGGGAAGGCGCCCGGCGTATCGATCAGGCAGATCACCGGCATGCGGTACTTGGCCGCCAGCTTCATCTTGGCCAGGGCCTTGCGATACCCCTCGGGATGCGCGCACCCAAAGTTGCACTCCTGGCGTTCCTTGAGCGTGCGTCCCTTTTGATGCCCGGCGATGAGCACCTTGTACTGGTCGAGCTTGCCGAAGCCGGTGAGCATGGCTCGGTCGTCGCCGAAGGTCTTGTCGCCGTGGAGTTCGACGAACTCGTCGAGGATCAGGTCGAGGTAGTCGGCCGTGCGGGGCCGATCGTCATGGCGGGCGACTTGCACCGTCTCCCAGGGGCGCAGTTGCCCGTAGACGCGCTTCTTCACGTCGGCCAGCTCGCGCCGCAGCCTGCGGATTTCCTCCACGGCTTCTTGCGAGCCGTCCCCCTCGGCCTCCAGCTTGGCCAGCCGGGCCTCCAGTTCGTAGATCGGGCGCTCAAAGGTCAGGCGGTGGTTCATGGTGGCCATAGTGGCTACAGGTTACATCCGCCCCCCGAAAACCGAAAGGGCAAGTCGCCCTGGCCGGCGGCCGCAGATTTTGAGAAGTTCACATTTCAAAATTCAAGCTTTCTTGCTGCGGCCATTCCGCGTCAAGCGCGTGCCGCGGCCGGCACCGGGGGCGGCTCTTTGAATACGGGAGTTACCTTGAGGTGCCGCAGGAACTCGTTGATGTTGGGTAGTCGCTTCTCGGGCTGTTTTGCCATCATCGACTGCAGAATCTGAGAGAACGCCGGGTTGACGTTGCGGTTGTGGGCCTCGATCAGCGGTATCGGCGAGGCGAGGTGTTTGTTCAATAAGTCGCTGCTGTTCGCGCCCGTGTACGGCGGACGGGCGGCCAGGAGATGAAAGATGGTACAGGCGAAGCTATAGACGTCGGCCTCCACTCCCAACGGCTTGCCGCGAATCTGTTCAGGCGACATATAACTGCGCGTGCCTTGGATTTTGCTCTTGCGCGCAAAGAGCTTGGCCAACCCTTTCTTTTGTCTCACAGCAAGAGCGAAGTCGATGAGTTTCACCTCGCCCTCGAGGTTCACCAGAAAGTTGTCCGGCTTCACGTCGCGATGGACCCAGCCTTTGTTATTGAAATAGGCCAACCCTTCGGCCGCCCGCTCGATGATGGTCGGCACCATGAACGCTACCTGTTCGAGCACGCGCTGCTGATCGACGACGCGCTGGATGATGTCCTTCATGTTCGGGTACGGAAAGAACTCCATCACCAGGTAGGGCGTTCCCTGGTTGACGCCATGGTCGTAGATGTGGATCACGCGCTCGTGATCGAGTACCCGGCCGACCTGGAACTCGTTCCTCATGTAGCTGTTGTGCTCGCGATCTTTGCGAAAGTCGGCGAGCAGAACCTTGAGCGCGCGGCGCGTCTGATTGCGGTCGTCGATTGCGGCCCAGACCTGACTCGTCTGTCCACGATTGACGACGTTCAGCAGGCGATACGGTCCAATATACTGCTGACCAGCTAATGCCACGCGCGTCGTCCGATCGGAATTGCCTCAAAAGGGTTGGTCGGCTGCGTTAGTTTAGTCGGCTGTGGCTTGGGCGACAAACGCAGGTGCCGTCGTGCCCAACAACCGTTCGTACACGGCCCGCGTCCGTTCCGTCATGTGCTCGTGGCGAAAGACTTCGGCACAGCGGCGGCGGCCCGCGGCGCCGAGGCGGTCCCGCAGGTCCGGGTCGGCGGCCAACTCGCCGATCGCAGCCTGGAGCCCGGCGATATCGCGCGGCGGCAGCAGATAGCCCGTCTCTCCCGGGATGACCACTTCGCGCGCGCCGTCGATATCGTAGCTGACCGCCGGTTTGCCGGAGATCAGGGCCTGCGGCAATACGCGGGCCAGCCCTTCGCGCAAGCTCGTATGGACCACGATGTCCATGGCGCCAATCAATTCCGGAATGCGCTCGGGCGGCACCAGCCCGGTGAACTGAAAATATCCGGACAGGCCGACGGACCGAATGCGGTTCTCGAGCGTCTCGCGCAATAGACCGTCGCCGACAAACAAGAACCGGAGCTGGGAATTGTCCGCGACGGCTTGCTCTGCGGCCGAGATGACATCGTCGTGGCCTTTGAGGTGAAAGAGTCGGGCGATCTTGCCGACGACGATCTGCTCGTCGGCATACCCCAATTCCCGGCGTACACGCTGCCGGTGCCGTTGTGCGTCGAGGAAAGGGCCGGTCTCCATGCCGCTATAAATGGTTGTGAACCGTTCGCGCGGAGCGACGCCGGCGCGGACCATCAGGTCGGTCATGGCGTCGGCCACACTGATGAAGGCGTGGCAGCGCCGGGCGGCCCACCGCTCGCAGCGGCGATAGAACTCGTGCACCAGCCGATTCTGATAGGGATAGAACGGCGCCCCGTGGACGCCGTGAACGACCGCCGGCACGTCGAGGCTCCATGCCGCCGCGCGGCCCAGGATACCGCCTTTGGCGCTATGCGTGTGGACCACGTCCGGTTTGAACTCGCGCAGCAGGCGCTTGAGTTCACGGTAACTCACGCAGTCGCGCCAAGCGTGGATCGACCGCCGCAGCGAGGGCACGATGGCCAGCGGCACCCCATTGGCCCGCGCCCGATCGAGCAGGCTCCCCTCGGGCCCCAGTGGCGGCCCGGTGATGAGCAGCACATCATCGCCATAATCGCGCAACAGACCCTCACACGTCAGCAGCGTGTTTTCTTGCGCTCCGCCGAGGATCAACCGCGTGATGATGTGGGCAATACGCATCAGAACGATGGCCGCTGCGCTAATCGTCGGCCGTCGGCCTTTCGCCTTCGGTCGTCTTTCCATTGTACTCAACACGCAGGAGGAAGAGTCCGTGCGCCGGGGCCGTCATTCCGGCGGCGCGCCGGTCTTGGGCGGCCAGTACTTCCTCCGGCCAACTCTCGGGGCGCGTGCCGCGGCCGACTTCGACGAGCGTGCCGACGATCGACCGCACCATGTTGTACAGAAAGCCGTCGGCCTCGATTTCGACGGCGATCAGGTCGCATGTCTCATGCTGGCCGCGTTGGACGGTGAGATCGAACACCGTGCGGACGCTGCTGGTGCGCTGCGGCCAACCGGTCTCGAAGCTGCGGAAGTCGTGCGTGCCGAGCAGATTTTTCGCGGCGCGTTGCATCGCCTCGGCGTCGAGTCGCTGACGATAGTGCCAGGCGTACTGCCGTCGGAAAACGTCAGGAATGGGACCATCGTGCAACACATAGCGATACCGCTTCCGGACCGCGTCGCGAATGGCATGAAAACCGGGCGCGGCGTCGACCGAGTCGAGCACGACCATATCGTGCGGCAACTCCGCGTTGAGCGCTCGGAGAAAAACGTCGGCCGACATGCCCGATTGCGTATCGAAACTCACAACCTGCCCCAAGGCGTGAACTCCGGCGTCGGTGCGGCCGCTCGCTGTCACGCGAATCGTCTCGCCGGTGATCTTGGCGAGCGCGGCTTCGAACGTCCCTTGCAAGGTCGACTGGCGCGGCTGCACTTGCCAGCCGGCATAGGCCGTGCCGTCGTACGAGAGAGTCAGTTTGAGCGTGCGCACGGAAGCGGATGGTGAAGGAACGAAAACGAAGACGTGCGTCGCCGCGCGGCGTGATCCAAGTCCGTGCCCCCCTCCCCTGCCCCGCCTCGCCGGGGTTTTGCCAACCGGCAGCCACGGCGGGCGGGCGCCTCGACGCATGTTCCCATCAGCCGCGATTCAGAATTCGGGAGCGCAGCCGGCGGAACTCTGGCCCCCTGCCCTGCCCCGTCTTACGTTGTTGCGGCGGCCGCCTTTTCACGCACGAGCAACTCGGCGATCTGTACGGCGTTCGTCGCCGCCCCCTTGCGCAGGTTGTCGCTCACGCACCAGAATGCCAGACCGTTGGGACTCGACAGGTCTTCTCGGATGCGGCCGATGAACACCTCGTCGCGATCGTCGCAGTTGAGCGGCATCGGATACTGCTTGGCCGCCAGGTCGTCAACGACCGCGACGCCGGGCATGGCGGCGAATAGTTCGCGGGCCTCCGCCACCGTCAGCTTGCGTTCGGTCTCGACCAAAATGCTCTCGCTGTGGCAGTTGCTCACCGGCACGCGCACACAGGTCGGGCAGACCTGGATCGAGTCGTCGCCGATGATCTTGCGCGTCTCATACACCATCTTCATCTCTTCGGAGGTGTAACCCTGGTGCTTGGGCGAGCCGATCTGCGGAATGAGGTTGAAGGCGATCGGATGGGCGAACGTTTCGTATTGAAAGTCGCGCCCTTCGATCTGGCTGCGGGTGCCCTGCTCCAGGTCGCGCTGGCCGGCGACGCCCGCGCCGCTGGTGGCCTGGTAGGTGCTGACGACCACTCGCTTGACGCGGGCCGCGTCGTGCAGCGGCTTGATGGCAACCACCAATTGCGTGGTCGAACAGTTGGGGCTGGCGATCAGTCCCTGGTGCGTGAAGGCGGCGGCCGGGTTCACTTCCGGGATCACGAGCGGCACCTTGGGATCCATCCGCCAATAGCCGCTCTCGTCGACGACTACGCAACCGCGCTCGACGGCCCACGGGGCAAAGTCGCGAGCGATTTCGTCGGGAGTGCTGCCGATGGCCAGATCGACACCCTCGAATGCCTCGGGCCGCAACTCCTCGACGGGGTATGTTTCACCCCCGAACGTGATCGTTTTGCCGGCCGACCGGCGCGAAGCCAGGAATTTGATGTTCTCGAACGGGAAGTTCCGCTCTTGCAACAAGCGGATAATGATTCCGCCTACCGCCCCCGTCGCGCCGACAACCGCAATCGACTCGTACACCGATCATCTCTCCCAAAAAAAACCAAAAATAAACCGCTGAGCTGGGTCCGTCTCACATAGGCCACGGCCGATAGCCGACCCGTTTTTAGGGGCCTTTTGACCGTAACATAGGCATTCGGACAGACACCAAGTATACGCAACGTATCCTGTCGGTTCCAACGGCAATGCGGCGGTCTATGAGTCGTCCGCGCGCGGACG
>DASZTS010000111.1:0-86638 GCA_035547915.1 Pirellulales bacterium
GTCGTCCATGATTGGATCTCCTTAAGCCTACCGCGGCCTTCCCTGCCGCCGGTACTCGCCCTACTTTAACGCTCCCAAACCAAATTCTCCTATTGAGCTTTTTTGCACCCCGCCAACAAGCACGGAAGCTGGCGTGCACCCCGCAAGAAAGCCCGACAAAAACCGCCTTGTTCCGATCGGTCGGTTGCCGCTACACTGCGTGCCCCTTTTTCCTGTTCAGGACGCCTGCCGTGCCGCGAATTCCTTGCTGGCTGTTGGCGATGATGTTGATCGGGTCGGCCGGTTGCAGCAACGTTGGTCAAGGAAAATTGATCAACCAAACCTTGCACCCGGGGCCCTGGCAGTACCAGACCAAGCAAGCCACGCAATTCGATCCCTACCCGGAACAATCGCTCTCCATGGGCCCGAAGGATTCCACGAACCGGCCGCGCGATTACGCAGAGCCGATTCCAGAAGCCTCGCGGGGCCGCTGGATTGTTACCCAGCCGGGGCAGGATTCGACGGCTAATCGCTGGTAAGCCGTACCGCACATCGCGTTTAGAGGTCTATCCTCAAGCGAGCCGGGCGGCCCCACCGCAATGCATGGCCGCGGCACCAGCCCTCTGCGGATTGCCTAATTGGCGCCGCCGATCCTCGACCGGCACGTGCAGCACGGCGCGTACTACGTGGCGAAAATCCGGATTGCCTCTGAATTCCTGTTCTCCGGCGCTTTGCGGCATAGCGCAGAGTCGTATATTCCCGCTGAATCGCGCTCCTTGGGCAAGGAAATTGCAAGCGATTCGGGCAGGTACGTGGCGGCGGGGGCTCTGTTGAGAATCATTTTCGGAGGCGGTTCTCAGATCGTTTTCTAGGACTGGCCATTGCCAGCCGCAGACCCAGGTGGAGCCATGAAACGTCTCGTATTGAGTTTTGCTGTAGTCGGAACGATGGCGCTCGCACAGGCAGAGACCTGTCGAGCCGGCGAGTCCAACCCGAAGCAAATGGTCGTAACCACACAGGGGGCGCCGATGATGCGAGGGTCGTCCACGTTGGCGACGCTGCCCGCCGGACATCGCTTCGAGGTGCTGCGCACGGAGGGGAAGTGGGTGGGCACGCGCACGACCATCAATGGCCGGTCGGTCAGCGGCTGGCTCTGGCACGGGCAGGTGACCACACCGGAAAGGTTCGCGCAGATGTCTCGGGGCGCACCCGCTGCCCGCCGCTATTCGTACCAACCGGGCACAACCATGCGTCGCTACTCGTACGCGCCTGCGATCCCCGGCGCGAGCACGCCCTGGCGTGGCCCATACCCCTACGCCACCAACACGCTACCGCCCGCCAACCGAGATTACATCACGGGTGGGATGCGTTCCGGTTCTCCGTTGATCATAGGTGCTACGCGTTACGGACCGAACTATTGGCGGGCTGACCGGAAGATCATCGGTTACTGATGCGGGGTGCGATCAATCGCCGCTGGATCGTGGCGGCGATGCCCCGGGCGACCGACTCTTTTCTTCCGTCGAGGGTTTCGATCACCTCACCACGCGTGTCGAGGATCTCGACACGCGTGTCGGCGGCGTGCATCGCCTCGGCGCCGTTCAATACCATCAAGTCGCAGTGCTTCTTTTCGAGCTTCGCCAGCGCCCGCAAGCGCTGGTCGTCGGTCTCTAGCGCAAATCCGACGAGCCATTGGTTGCGCTTCTCTGCCCCGAGCGTGGCGATCACATCGGGCGTCTCGATGAGGTGTAATTCGAGCGGCGCGCCGGTCTTCTGAATCTTGCCCGGTTCCACGCGCACCGGGCGGTAATCGCACGGCGCCGCCACGCCGATAACGCCCTGACAGTTCGGGAAGAGGCGTTGGCTCGCGGCGAGCATCTCTTCCGTCGAGACGACGGGTACGACGTCGGCCTGCGACGGATACTCGATTTCGACCGGGCCGGTGACGACGACAACTTCGTGCCCCAACTCGATCATGGCCTCTGCCAGAGCCCTACCCATGCGACCGCTCGACGCGTTGGTTAGATAACGCACGGGGTCGAGGTATTGCCGTGTCGGACCCGACGTGATCAAGATTCGCGACATCTCGGAGGCGGAATGGCTGGGTGTTGGGGCCGGATGATTTCTCCGACCGGAGTTTCTTGCCACGTGCGCGGCGACGGGCGGACGCCTTCTCAACAGATTAGCAGATTTCCGTTGCCAGCTTGATGCTCGGCCCGTAAGCTGTAGTTGTTGCGGGCCGGTGGCCGTTCTTGTGAGTCTTTTTCTACTGCCGGCCCGGATAAGCGGCAGAATTCAACAGAAGGTTTGTCCGCCTTCGAATGCCCGTCGGACGGCCCGGCGTGCACGGGGTCCATCGCGGTAAGGTATCGTCGGCGCCTCCAGAATAGACGCATGCGTTTCGAAGCCCGCACGTTCTGGTTGCCGAAGGATGCCGAGGAAACGGCCCAATACCAGGATGCCTTCGCCGTCGACGCCGAGACCGGCCGCGCCGCCATCGCCGACGGGGTCAGTTCGGCCATTTTCTCCGGTCCATGGGCCTGCCTCTTGTCTTTGGGGGCGGTTGCCGAGCCGCCTCCACTCGATGATACGGCCGCCTTTCAGACGTGGCTGGCCGAAAAACGGAACGCCTGGGCCGCGAGCGTCGACACCAGTAAGCTGACCTGGTATCAGCGGCCGAAGATGGTCGACGGAGCGATGACGACGTTGCTCTGGCTGGAGCTCGTACCAAGCGAAACCGGCGCGGATGGGCTCGCCACCCGTTATCAGTTGCGGACCTTTGCCATCGGCGACAGTTGCCTGTTCCACCAGCGCGCGGGCGAGTTGCTGTCATGGTTTCCGCTGGAGAATTCGGGGCAGTTCGGCCTCAATCCGGCCGTCGTGGCGAGTGTCGATCGGCAACTCGATCATTTGCTCGCGTTCAAGGCCGCCGAAAGGGAATGTCTGCCCGGCGATCTGCTCGTGCTGGCCACCGACGCCCTCGCGCTCTGGGCCGTCGAACGGCAAGAATCGGGAGAGGTCGTCGATTGGTCCCGTTACTGGGATTATTCCGACGACGACTGGCGCGGCGAGATCTTCGCCCTGCGCGACGCGAAGCAGATGCGGTTCGACGATACCACGCTCGTTCTGCTACGCGTGATCGAAGAGCGTCCCGTGCCGCCGATGATGCCGGTCGAACTCGTCGGCCCGGAACCAGCGACCCATGCCGACGAACTGCCGACCGACTCGGTTGCCGAGACGTTCGAGCCCGCCGAAGCGTTGTCGAGCGATGCGGCCGTTGTGGAAGGGCCCGTTGTCGAGCAGACCGTCGCCGAAGAGGCTGTCGGCGCGGAGGCCGTTGTCGAGGAAGCTGCCCTCGAACAGGCCGAATCGTTGATAGAACCGGAGGCAAGGATTCAGGAAGGCACGCCGATTGCCGATGATGCGGCGAAGGGTGGAGATTCAAACGAAGTCATGCCCGCTAGGAGCGCTGGAGCCGCCCGCGCGGGTGCCGATGGCGCGGCGACGGCCGAGGCCGATAAACATGTCGACGATGCCACCAGTGCCTCGAATTGATGCGTTCGCTGACCCGAAGCTGCGACGATTCGCCCTGTGGGGCGCGGCCGGCTGCCTGGCAGGGGCGCTCATCGGTCAGCTCCTGCTCGCGGCCACTCGCTCCAACGTCCTGACGGGCCGGCAGGCGGTCTGCCTGCTGATCGATTGCTCGGGCAGCATGCTCAGGGGCGGCAGCGGACCCGAAGGGGGCTTCGGGCAGAAGCTGCACGAAGTGAAGGTTGCCGCCGCGGGCTTTGCTTCTCGGCACGAGACGGCTGCCGACCGGATGGCTGTGATCGGCTTCGGCCAGACGGTACATCGCGCCACGGCGCTCACCGACGACACCAAACAGGTACAGACGGCCATACAAGGATTGTTCGACGGGGGCAGCACGGCGATGGACCTCGGTTTGGAATCCGCCGCGCGCGAACTCGATGCCTTGCCCGAAGGCTGGCGTGACGGCGGTGTGACGCGAAGTATCTTGCTGTTTACCGACGGCCAACCCGACAATCCTCCGGCAACCCTGGCCGCGGCGGCTAAGTGCCGTCAGGCCGGACTGCGAATCGCAGCCATCGGCACGGGCGACGCCGCCACCGGGTTTCTCGCGCAGGTGACCGGCGACGAAAAGCTCGTTTTTCACGTCGGATCGGGCGATTTCGACGAAGGTTTTCGCGAGGCAGAGAAAGCCATCTATGGCGGGTCGCTCGTAGAAGCGGGCAGTTCGCGGGAAGGGTTCTGGCGGAGCCTTCTGCGCACCGCCGGTTGGGGTCTTCTCGCGGCCTGCGGAATGTCGCTGGCTCTCGTGGCCGGGCAGAATCGTTATCTGCACCGCCCCGCCCTCACAGGCAAAGAAGCGATGGCGGCGGCCATTGGTGGTGCCGTGGCCGGATTGTGCGGAGCCCTCGCCGGTCAGTTCTTATTCTCGCTCGCCGAGGCGACGGCCGCGCTGCCGGTATTGGGGTCTTTGGCTTCGGTGACGATGCCGCTCGCGCGGATTGTGGGCTGGAGTCTGATGGGGTTGCTGGCCGGCTGGGGCCTGTCGTGGTTCGTACCGAATCTCTTGGCGACCCGCGGGGCGCTGGGCGGTGCAATCGGCGGCGCGGTCGGTGGCCTGGCATTCCTCATCGCTTCGCTCGCGGCCGGCCCGATCGGGGCCTTGACCGGTGCGGCGATTCTGGGGGCGGCCATCGGCATCATGTTGGCCTGGGTCGAGGCCGCCTTCCGTCAGGCGTGGCTGGAGGTGCATTACGGCAAGGAACTCATTACCGTGAGTCTCGGCAGCCAGCCCGTGAAGATCGGCAGCGACAACCGAGCCTGCCAGGTCTATGCCCGCGGTGCGCGTCCGCTCGCCTGCCAGTATACTTTCGCGGACGGGCACGTGACCTACGTCGACTTCGCCACGGAGAAATCTCAGCAGGTCGAGATCGGCCACGAGCAGGAGATCGGCGGAATTCGCGTCATCGTGCGAGGGTCACGCGATCACCGAGAGGGCGCGGCCGGCGCGCCCAACTCGGCGACACGTGTCACATCACCGCCGGCCCCGAAGGTAGCAAGGCCGTCGGCACCGGCGCCACCAGACGCGATCGCTCCGGAGGCCAAGGCCCCGGCGCGCACGATCACGGCACCGCCGCCACCGCCGCGCAAATCGACGTCTCCTTCGGCTCATCCGACCGAGGCACCGGCGCCGTCCACCGCCGCCGAACCCTCGCCCACGGCGGGGACGCGCGTCATCCGGCCCGTGCCGCCGCCGCCACCCCCACGGAAGAAAGAATAACCTGGGCCGGGTGCCCTCCGGCGAGCGTCGAGACTTCGTCCGGCCGCCCTATCGTCACCGGCTAAGCGCTCAACGTCTCCGGCCTTGGTTCGCGGCGACGGCCGTGATCGTCGGTCCCCCGGGTGTCTGCGAGCCGCCGCTCCCGCCGGTGCTTCCGCTTCCGGATGTGTGCGAGGGTGGAACGATGACGTTGACGGAAGCCGTACCCTTGAGCCCGTTACCGTCCGTGGCAGTGAGCGTCTGCGTTCCGCTCGTGTTGAGGGTCACCCAGAAGATGTGCACGCCGTGGTCGCTGGCCTGGAACGTGTAGGTGATAGGAGCCACGGTCGCGTCACTCGTATCGGTCAGCGTCACGGTGCCCGTGTAGCCGGTCACGAGATGATTCGCCGAATCGAGGGCTGCCACCAGCACCGGCACTTGCTTGCCCTCGATCGCGTTCTGGGGTGCCAGGACGAAGAGTTGCGTGGCGACCTGAGCCGGATTGACGTTGATCGTGATGGTGCCCGTGTCGGGCGGAGTGGCCGTATCGGTGGCGGAAAGCACCTGCGCACCGGTTGAATTGAACGTCATCTGGAACACGTGCGTGCCGTGGTCACCGGCCTGGAACGTGTAGCTGGCGGGCGCCACGGTGGTGTCCGTGGTGTCGGTGAGCGTCACCGTGCCCGTAAAGTTCGGGACTGGGCGGTTCGACGCATCGAGAGCCACGACGAGTACCGAATCGGGGGTCCCGACGGTGGCGTTGGGATTGGCCAGCACGGCGAAGTGTGTGGCCACGGGCGCCGGATTGACGTTGATGGTGATCGTGCCGGTATCGGGCGGCGTGGCGGTGTCGCTGGCCGAGAGCACCTGCGAGCCGGTTGAGTTGAATGTCACCTGGAACACGTGGGCGCCGTGGTCGCTCGCCTGGAACTGATACGAGACCGGAGCCACAGTCGTGTCTGTCGTGTCGGTGAGCGTCACGGTGCCCGTAAAGTTCGGCACCGGGTGGTTCGACGCATCGAGAGCCACGACGAGTACCGAATCGGACGTGCCCACGGTGGCATTGGCCTTGGCCAACACGGCGAAGTGTGTGGCCACGGGCGCGGGGTTCACATTCACAGTGATGGAGCCCGTGTCGGGCGGCGTGGCCGTATCGGTGGCGGTGATCGTATCGGGACTTCCCCCGGTCGCCAGCGTCACACTGAATAGGTGTGCTCCGTGATCGCTGCTGGTAAACGTATAGCTGGCGGGTAAGGTATCACCTGTGCCGGTGCTGCCCAGGCTGACAGTTCCCGTGTAGTCGCGCACTACGTGGTTGGAGGCATCGAGCGCCACCACCTCGAGCCCGGCTGGGCTGCCGGCGACGACGTTTTGAGACGCGTAGAGCGCGAAGTGGGTAGCGGGAGCGGCCGCCGAGGCGGCGGCGACGCCGTGCAATAGAGCGCGCTCTTCGAGTAATTCGAGCCGCAGCCAAGAATCGAACGCGCCGCGGCGGGACGAGCGGACGGTCTTTGAAACGGACCGCTTCTTACGGCCGAAAAAACGATCGATAAACCTCATCGGATGCCTCTCTTCTCTGGAATGGCCAATTTGAACGGATGTGAGCCCCCTGGGCGCGCCGTGGCACGATGTGCCGGCCTTGCTCGTTCTCGCCGGGAGCTTGCCTACTGGCCGAGGCCGCTCCCGCACGGTGCCCCAAACGCGCTTTGCCAGCCCCTTCACACCATCGCTTTTACAAACCGATTACGGATGTGGCAAGAAATCGGTTCGGTTGCGCATCCCGAGAATAAACGTCTGCGCAGACTGCCGGCGCGCGCGAGTTTTCTTGCGCCCGGTCGGCGCCGGCTCGAACGTTCTTAAGAGAAGGGAACGGTCCGGATCCAAGACACCCGCGGTCTTTACGCGGCGGCTCGGATGTTCGACGGGGCGTCGAGTTTCCGCCGCATGCCGCGCAGGCGAGGCATGCGCACGACGAACTTCTTGACGGTGGCCGGTACTTCATGCGGCGGCACGACGAGCTCGTCGAGCAATTGCTCGATCCGTGCGTGGACGTCGTGAAAGAAACTCCATTGATTGACGCCGCCGTTGTACACGAGGCGATCTTTACAGAAGCTCGTCCGCAGGTCGTCGTAGATCCGCGTCAAGCGCCCGCAGAGTTCTTCGAAGGCGAGCAACGGCTCCGGCACCCCGCCACGTGGTAGGGCGGAATGAACATACTTCCTATCGAGCGTTCCCGGCTCGATGCGGATAGGGGCCTCGAGCCAGTCGGAAAGGCTCGCGATCAGCGTGGGTTTCAAGTCGTCGAAGAATACCATTCTCGAATCGGCGAAGATCTGGTAGGCATCGAGCAACAGCGCCGTAGTGCGGAGCCACGTTTCGAACAATCTCGGGATGGGCGCTTCAGGAAACATTCTGTGCATCGACCAAAGCGATTCGACGGGTGTCCTCATGATGAGGACGTATCGCGAGTGTGCGAAGTGCTTGCTCTGGAAGTCGAGATAGCGTTGGCACCAGTCCGGCGGAAAATCCTGCGGTCCGAACGCCACCTTCTCTCCCACGAACCGGTATTCACGCTGTAGGCGGCACATTAAGCCAAGGGGCCCGAACTCGGGGGCAATCGCGGGCGGCACATACGTTCCCTTCCGCCGGCGGTTACCCAGCGACGCTTGGCGGTCGTTGAAGAAGCGCGAGAAATCGGCGACGCCCTCGTGCAAGAAAAAGTAGGGCTCCTCCAAGAGCATGACTTCGGACGCGCGGTTCAAGCACCGCGTGAGAATCGTGGTGCCCGAACGCGCGCAGCCGACCACAAACAATCCATGTTGAGCCAGCGAGCGCAGCGCCGCACCATTGCTCCCACACGACGGGCCGCTTGTCGACGGGTTACCGGGTGACACTCCTAACGCCGGCACGGGGCCTAGGCTTTCGCTGGCCGCGATCGCAACGCTCAGGTGCCGCAGCAGCTCGTTCGTCTGCTGCAACTGCTCGTGAAGTTGGCTGCTGCCGAGTAGTCGATGCACATTGCTAACTAACCAGCTTCTCAGCGTTCCCATGTCGAGTGTCCGGGATGTAGAAATGACAGGCCCCTTACCGAAACGTCAGGAGTCGCCGCAAGCGCGCGCCCGACACGGCAAAATAACCTGCCGAAAACCAGTCCTAAAAGCAACGGACAAAACCGGATCGTTTTGTCAGCCACCTTTGCTCCTCCCAGGTCGGCCTATTTTCCCGGTTCTGAGCAGGCCGCGCGCGAAATGCGCCCTTGGGAAGTTTGGACGTTTTACCGGAATTGCATGGCGCAGGGTAGGCGAATATCCGCGGATGGCGGCGTTGCGTCAAAGGGACACTGCCGACCTAAGAGCGGCTGACAAAACCCGGAAGTCGGAGCGCCGCGGGCAACAAATCGGCAGTGAAACGCCGACTTTTGGGAAGCTCCATCCCGTTTCGTCGGTTGCTCTAAGTTGCCGCTCTTACGACGGCGAACCATTGCTGCGCGGAGCCTGGGTCGAAAACGTCCCCTGGCGGAAGGCCGAGGCCATGGCCAGCGGCACTTCCGCTTCGGCCAAGACAACACGAGCCCGGTTTTCGGAAACGCGGGCTTTCATCTCTTGCTCGCGGGCAATCGCCACGGCGCGGCGGCCTTCGGCACGAGCCCGGGCGACCCGTGTGTCGGCCTCGGCCTGATCGACCTGCAACCGCGCGCCGATATTCTCACCGACTTCGATGTCGGCGATGTCGATCGAGACGATTTCGAACGCGGTCTGGGCGTCGAGCCCGCGGGCAAGCACGGCCTTGGAGATCAGATCGGGCTTCTCCATCACGATGAAATGATCGTCGGCCGAGCCGATGGCCGTGATGATACCTTCACCGACCCGGGCCACGACGGTCTCTTCGGTCGCTCCGCCGATAAGCTGCTTGATGTTCGTGCGCACGGTCACGCGGGCCCGCACGCGCAGCTCGACGCCGTTCTTGGCGATGGCACTGAGCGTGGCCTTCTTCGACTTCTGCGGGTCGGGGCAGTCGATCACCTTCGGATTGACGCTGGTCTGTACGGCTTCCAACACGTCGCGCCCGGCCAGGTCGATGGCCGCAGCCCGATCGAAGTCGAGGTCGATGTCGGCCCGGTGCGCCGCGATGATCGCCTTGATAACGCCCGGCACGTTGCCGCCCGCCAGGTAATGGGCCTCCAAGCGTCTGGTCGTGATTCCGGCCGAGGGGTCGTTGGCGATGCCCGCCTGCATGGCCATGATCTTCGACTGCACGATCACACGTGTGTTCACCTGCCGCAGACTCATGCCCACCAGACTGAGCATGCTCACGCGCGCGTTCGACATGTACGCCTGGAACCAGATGTTGCCGTAGAGCATGAGCATGACGGCCAAAGCGAAGGCAATGCCGATCAGCACTACGATTCCGGCGACCCATAAGATCGAATTCTCCAGCACCTGGAAACGGTTCTGGGCGAGTAGCAGAGGAAACGCGTCGTTGAACATGTTGATCTCGGCGTCGATGTTGAATTGGCCCGAATCCCGCGGCCGCACCGTAACGGGCGTCGACGCGGGCTTGCCGCTTTCTCGCAACTATTCGATCCAGCCCCCTCCCAGCACCCGATCTCCCCGATAACAGACCACGGCCTGACCAGGGGCGATACCGCCGCGCGGCTCATGCAACCGCACGTGCAGCCGGCCTCCGTCCAACGGTTCGACCGTGGCCGGAGCTGGCGCGCTACGATAACGGATCTTCACGGTGCACTCTAGTGGGCGGGTGGGCGGATCGACCAGCCAGTTGGTATCGCGGGCCGTGAGTGTGTCGCGCAACAACTCCTCGCGGCGGCCGATCACGACGCGGTGCGTGTCGGGCTCCAACCGCACCACGTAGCGCGGCTCACCGAACGCCAAGCCAAGCCCCTTGCGCTGACCGACCGTAAACTGCTCGATCCCCGCATGCCGGCCGACCACCTCGCCAGCGGTCGTAACGATGGCGCCCGACCGATCGACGTCGCCACGACGCTCACGCACGAATGCCGCATAATCCTGGTCCGGTACGAAACAGATCTCCTGACTGTCCTTCTTCTCGGCGACGCGCAGGCCGAGCTCGCGCGCGATGTCGCGGATCTCCCCCTTGTGATAACCTCCCACCGGAAACATCACCCGCGAGAGAACATCGCGTTCGATGCCGAATAGCACATACGACTGATCTTTCGTATCGTCGAGGCCGCAGCGCAGCGCGGGCGGCTCGCCAGCGATATCGGTAGGCTCGAGTCGGGCGTAGTGTCCCGTAGCGATCCATTCCGCGCCGATGCGGTCGGCATAATCTCGTAGCTTGCCGAACTTGAGCCAGTTGTTGCACATCACGCAGGGATTGGGCGTGCGGCCGGCCGTATACTCGGCCGTGAAGTAGTCCATGATGCGGCCGAATTCCTCTTCGAAATCGACAGCGTAGAAAGGGATATCGAGCCGATCGGCCACGCGTCGGGCGTCGGCCGCGTCGCTGGCGCTACAACATCCTTGCTTGTGTGCCGACCCGACGATGGGCAACAGTGCCGCCGACGGATCCGAAGTGCAGGTGGCCGGCGAACTGGCGCCGTGCCGCATGAAGAGTCCGATGACTTCGTGCCCGGCGGCGCGCAGCAGATGGGCCGACACACTACTGTCGACGCCCCCCGACATGGCTAGCACCACTCGTGACATGCCCTTAGCTTAGTCGCCGAACTGACGCGCAGGAATGCCCTCACAAAGTCGGGCCAACAATGCTACCCTGCTGCCGGCATGCAAACTGAGGTAGAATGCTCACCCAGGACGGAGAAGGGATACACAATGCCCCGTATTCGGCGCATTTTGGCAATCGAAGACAACGCTGATGTTCTGCGCGTACAAACGGCCCTCTTGCGGGCGATGGGCCACGAAGTGCTGCCGGTGCCGACCAGCGCCGAGGCGTTGGCGGCCGCCGAGACGTTTCGACCCGACGTCGTGATCATCGACCTCGGCTTGCCCGACATGAGTGGTTACGACCTGGCCCGCGCGCTGCGGCGGCTGCCGGCCACGAGCAATGCGCGCTTGATCGCGCTCACGGGCTACGGTACCCCCGAGGCGCGACGACACTCCGAAGAAGCCGGCATCGACGAGCATTTCGTCAAACCGGTCTCAGTGGACGACCTCAATCGGGTGCTCAACGAAGAGGAGTGAACGTAGGCTCTTGCGGCTACTGCGCGCTCAGAGCGTGAGCTTGCCGCCCGGCGTCAAGACGCACGGTTCCGCCTCCGTTTCTTTCCTCACACGCTCGGCCCAGCGCTTGGCGTCCTGGGCGATGGGAGGCCACGTGTTGTAGTGCGACGGCACCACGCGCTTCGGTTCGATGAGCTTGACGGCCTCGATCGAATCGTCGATGCCCATCGTGAACAGATCCCCGATCGGTAACACCGCCAGGTCGATTCCCGCGCCGCCGATCAGCTTCATGTCGTAGAACAGCCCGGTGTCGCAGGCTAAGTAGATCTTGCCGTCGGCGAGCGAGAGCAGAAAGCCCGATGGATTGCCGCCATTCGAGCCGTCAGGCAACGACGAGCTATGGTGCGCGAGGGTCAGCTTGACATGCCCGAACGGCTGTTTCGATCCGCCGCCGATGTTGTGGGCCACCGTCTTCGCCACTCCCTGTTTCGCGAGCCATTCGCAGATTTCGAAATTGGAGATCACCGTGGCGCCGGTTCGCAAGGCGATCCGCACACAGTCGGCGACGTGATCGGCATGGCCGTGCGAGACCAAGATGAAATCCGGCGAAACAGCATCGGGCTTGAGCGGCGCGGTGGGCGAGTCGTCGAGGAACGGGTCGATCAGCAGCGTGTGTCCGCCGGTGCGGATCAGCCAGCTTGCGTGTCCCAACCAAGTCAGTTCCGTCATCGCAGCAAACCGTGCCTGGGTGCCTGTGGTCAAAGCAACGCGGGTATCGGAACTTCGCCAAGCCCCAAAGGGCTAAGCCGAATCGTGGTTCCGCATCTTCTGCCGCGCGCGGCTGAGCGTCGGGCCGACGCTATTCTCGGCGACGCCCGTGGCCGTGCTGATCTCCTGGTATGTCTTGCCTTCCAGGTGATACATGCGCACGATCGTCGCCTCGTGTCCGTCGAGCTTGCCCAGCAGACGTTCGACTTCTTCACGGTCGTCGAACTGCTGTTCGGTTTTCGCGCCGTCGCCGCCGATCGCGCCGGTCGCAAGCGCGTGGTTGGCCTTACCGTTCGCCGCGGTCCGGCGCAGCAAATCGCGTACAACCACTCGGCGGGCGATCACCGTCAGGTAGGTAGCCAAGCTGCTCTGTCCGCGAAACAGACGGAGCACCGCAAAGTCATCTCGCACGACGGCCAAGAAAACCTCGGCGCACAGATCTTCGCGGTCTTGTGGCGTGAGGCGAATCGAACGGCACTGCGCCGAATGATTGATGACGTGGATCACCAACCCCATGAACCGATCGACGAAATCCTCCCAGGCTCTCGGCGCACGGGCCAGACAGCGGTCGAGTAGACTTCGGTCGATTTCGGAGAGAGCCACGACGCACTACCTGAGCTAGCGGCGGCTAAAGTCGGGGCCGATCCTTGCCTGCGGTTTCAGATGATCCTAATTGACGGACGTGAGAGACGTCCGCAACGCCCATGCCGAACGCCTCAACAACCCCGATTTTATGGCCGTCCCGATTTGGAGGCAAGTCCGCAGCCGCTAAAACCGATTGCTAATGGCCGGGTTGCGGCTTGACCGTGTCTGCTACACCTTTTACGATTCCGTTGCCCGCCACCCGAGGTGTTTGTTCAAGTGCTGTTGTTGCAAGCACTTGACACTTCGGTGGCCGACGGTTTGAATACCGCTTTCAAAGCGCTTTTCTGAAAGGAGATCGTAGTCCGATGACCCACGTTGTTGCCGAGCCGTGTTTTGGTTGCAAATACACGGATTGCGTGGTGGTCTGTCCGGTCGAGTGTTTCTACGAAGGCGAAAAGATGCTCTACATCCATCCGGATGAGTGCATCGATTGCGAAGCCTGCGTGCCCGAATGCCCCGTGGAAGCGATTTTCCATGAAGACAACCTTCCCGAAGAATGGAAGGACTTCAAGGAACTGAACGCCGAGATGTCGCCGCAGTGCGAAGTGATCACGGAGAAGAAGGAACCGCTGGTCGGCGGCGAATGATGCGGCGCCGGCTCAGCCTAGCTTGTAGCTCTGCGCCGGCATGCTGAGCATCGTCCTCCTTCCACTGCTGACGCTGCTGGCTCCCGAGCCATCCGATCGCGCTACGGTGCTCGTCGTGGTTGGCGCGCCGGGTACCGAAGAGTACGGCAAATCGTTCCGCGCCTGGACGGATCGCTGGCGGCAGGCTGCCGAGCGCGGCGGTGCCTCGTCGATCGTGATCGGTCTCGATGACGACGACAGCGACGATCGGGGCGTTCTGAAGAGCCGGTTGGACGAAGAGCGCCAGCACGCGGGTGCCGCGCTCTGGCTGGTGTTGATAGGACACGGCACCTTCGACGGCAAAACAGCCAGATTCAACCTTCGCGGTCCCGATGTATCGGCGGGCGAACTGGCCGGCTGGCTCTCAGGCGTGCAGCGGCCGTTGGCTGTGATCGATTGTGCATCAGCGAGCGGTCCGTTCATCAACGAAGTCTCCGCGGCGGGCCGAGTCATCATCACCGCCACGAAGAGTGGCTTTGAGCACAACTTTGCGCGATTCGGGGATCATCTTTCGTCCGCCATCGCCGATCCCAAGGCTGACCTGGATAAGGACGACCAAACGTCGCTCCTGGAAGCCTTCTTACTGGCCGCCGCGGGCGTGAAAGAATACTACGAGGCCAACGGGCGCCTGGCCACGGAACACGCGCTCGTCGACGATAATGGCGATCGGCTCGGCACGCCGGCCGACTGGTTCCACGGGTTGCGCGCGACGAAGGCGGCCAAAGACGGCGCCGCGCTCGACGGTCTGCTGGCGAACCAGTTCCAACTCGTTGCCAGCGGCGGCGAGCTACGGTTGTCGAACGAATCGCGTCATCGCCGCGATGAATTGGAAGCGGAGATGGCCGCTCTGCGCCGACGGAAGAACGACCTGCCGGAAGCCGACTACTACGAGCGGCTCGAAAAGCTCGCGGTCGAAATGGCGCACGTCTACGAACAACAATGAGCTCGCCGCCGCGCCGTCAATTCGGCTTGCGGACGATGTTCGGATTGACGGCCGTCTGCGCCGGCCTCTTCGCTACCTTTCGCTGGCTGGGACTTTCGCCGGCGTCGAGCCTGTTCGTGGCGGCCCTGCTCGCGTTGGCGCTCGTCGCGGCGGTCGGCCTCGTCACCGCGATCAGCGCCTGGGCTGCCGATCAAGATCGATCGAACGATTCGGGCCCCGACGAATTCGTGTGAACAGGTCCCGTCCAGGCGATGGCTACTCGAGCTGGCGGATAATCGCGGATGTCCCACTCAGCCGTCGTGGGCAAGAACGAGAAGTCGCATCGGTCATCGGCTTCGATCACAAAACCACTGCCCGCCGGTGCGGACTGCCAAAGCTGCGCGACGAGGTGCAGCATGTCGTCGCCACGGCTGACATAGAACTCGTAGGGCGGCGAGCAGAAGACGATCCACGGCCGGTCCTTCACCAGCTCGGGTAAGACGACCGCCCGACGAAATTGGATGAACGTGTCGCCCGCCACAACGTCGCAGCGATCGGCCATGCCCAGCGAAGCCGCGTTCCTTCGGATCAGTTCGGCCGTGGGAAAATGCTGCTCGAAGAACAGAGCGCACTGTGCACCTCGGCTGAGGGCCTCGAAACCCAGCGCGCCCGTGCCCGCGAACAGGTCGATCGTCGCCATGCCGTCCACGTCACCCAACAGGTTGAAGGCGGCCTCGCGCACGCGATCTTTCATCGGCCTGGTACGAGGATCGCCCGTGTACTCGATGCGCCGACCACGTAACTCGCCACCGATGATCCGCACCGATCCCGTTTCGGATGGCGCGTCGCTAGTTCGGTGCCGGCGGTCGACGTGTCTGCCGCTTGAGGGAGTTTTGGATTTACGTCGCATCGCGGCACTCGCTTCTCAAGTCGCCGCCACGAGCGGCGGCAATTCATCGAACGCCAAGACCGACTCGCACCAGGCAGCGGCTCCGAACAAGCGGGCCTCGTCGAACGGTCGTCCCACGAACTGTAGCGAGACGGGCAGTCCGTCGGCGGCCAAACCGCAGGGGACCGAGATCGTCGGGAACCCGACATAACTCCAAGGCGAATTGAATTTCGGGTCGCCCGTGCTGGATGCCTCGGGCGCCGTGGTCGTCGTTGCAGGGGTAACCAGGGCGTCGAACTCGCCAAAGGAAGACAGCAGATCGCGCTGCAATTGTCGGCGGTGCACAAGAGCGTGTGCATAATCGACGCCGCTGGCGGCGAGCCCTTCTTCGATGAGCATGCGGATGTGCGGCCCGTATTCGCGCGAATGTTGGCGAAACATCGATTCATGGTATTCGGCCGCCTCGACAGCCATCATGCGGCGATGGTGCGCCGTCACGGCAGCGAATTCTTCGGGAAGTCGGATCACGTCGCAACGCGCTCCCGCCGCGCTGAGCCGCTCCTGGGCCGTTCGCGTCGCGGCCCGAACAGCGTCGCTGGCCCCTGCAAAGAAAGCGTCTGCCACCAAACCCAATCGCGGCGGCGACCCGGCCTGGCAGGCTTGGGAGAAATCGCCGACGGGCACGTCGATTGTCGCGGCATCAGCGGCATCCAAGCCGGCGATGACCCGCAAGACAGCCGCCAGGCCGCCGACCGAGCGCGCCAGCGGGCCGACATGATCCATGTGTCGACTGAGCGGGACGATGCCGTGACCGCTCACCCGCCCGAACGTCGGTTTGCAGCCGGCCACGCCACAAAAGCTGGCTGGTCGCGTGATCGATCCACCCGTCTGCGAGCCGATCGCGGCCAGGCACATGCCCGTGGCGACCGCGGCCGCCGATCCGCTGCTGGAGCCGCCGGGCGTGTGTTCGAGATTCCAAGGATTTCTGGTCGGCGGCGGGTCGAAGCTGGCAAACTCGGTGGTGACGGTTTTGCCCAGTAGGACGGCGCCGGCATTACGCAAGCGAGTGACGATCGTCGCGTCGTGCTCGGCGCGATGGCCCGCCCGCAAACGTGAGCCGGCGAGCGTCGGCCAACCCGCCACATCGACCAAGTCCTTGAGTCCGATCGGTATCCCGTGCAATACGCCCCGATCGCGGCCGGCAGCGAGTTCTTCGCCGGCACAGCGAGCGGCCTCACGAGCCCCATCGGTGTCCACGAGCACCCACGCCTTCACGCGCGACTCGAAACGTTCGATCCGCCCGAGACACCTTTCGACGAGTTCCAGCGGCGACAGCCGTCCCGCCCGGATTTCGCTCGCCGCCGCTCCGATCGTCATCACGCGATGTGGGTTCATGGTGGGGTCGTCCGCTTGGTGCGGAGTTGAATGCTATGTTTTCCGAGAGCCCCTCACCAACTCGTCTCAGAGGCCAGCGCATGCTTTGGTTCCAGAGCCGCGATAAGCATTTTCAGGTGCGTCGCGTCATTCGTCGATTGATCAACGCTTCGACTCCCAATCGGATTCCGCTGCAAGGCGAGGCGCGTTGGGAATTGCGGGCGAATCGGACGATACCGGTCCTGCTGGTCCCCTACGATAATAACGAATTTTCCGTCGGAGAGATGGCCTACGCCCTGACCAAAAATCTGTCCAGCCAAGGATTGGCACTCGTGCTGCACCAGCCGCTGCGCGCCAGCCAGGTTATCGTGGGCATCTGGTCGAACGCCGAAGCACACTTCGTGGCCGGCAACGTGCGGCAAACCGTGGCCTTGGGCGGTGGATTCTGGCAGATCGGTGTCGAAACGACCGAAGTGCTTTCGGTGGCCGACTCTCCCGATCTGCTCCGGCTCCTGCCTTGGACCGCCCGGCTCGATCCCAGCGTTCCCTGGGAAAGCAGGTCATGGGAGACGTATCCGGCGGAGGCCCGGACGTTGGAAGAAGCGCTGTCCGGCAGTCCGTGATCTTGGCCCCGACCTACCGCCTCGTGTTCAAGGCGTCGTGCTGGCGGCTCGCCGATAACCGCTGTGCGCGCAGGGTCATGCCGTAATCTCCGCGGATATCCTGCTTGACGTGCACATAGCTCAAAAAGCTGGTCGATAGCAGCAGTTCCACAACCACCAACCCCGCCAGCAGCTTACGGGCCCGTCGCGTCGCCTCGCGATCGTTCTGGGTGAGGTAGAAGGCCACGTGCACGACGGATAGCAGCGCGATGGGATAGCAAATGATCATGTAATGCGTGTGCTGGGGCAGACACGACAGCGTGAGCAAGAGGCCGTATCCCCAAAACCCGGCCGTGCAAACCAAGCCCGAAAAGGTTTGAACTGGGAACAGCACGGCGCGCCAATCGGGTCGTTCGCGGCGCAGCCGCAGAATCAACCCCCAACCGATGCCGAGCGCCAGGGCCACGGCCGTCACTTGCAATAACGCGACCAACCACGTCGGTGTGCCGGCGATCACGGGTTGCCTTGAAAAATCAAGGGAATCGTCACCCAAGCTATGGTCGAGCCCGAATCCGAACGGTTCGTTGAGCCAGCGCAGGACAAACTTGAATTCCAGCAAGCGCGTCAATTTGATCGTCGTCAGTCGCGGCTGCGTCGACTTGGTCAGGATGTAATGGCACCAGGGCACGAGCGGCCACGCTGCGAGCAGACTTCCGGCGAACCAACTCTTCCAGGCCACTCGCGAACGGTCGGCGAGCCAGGACCAGAGGACGAAACCGGCGGCGAAAAAACCCGCCGAGAGATTGATCTGCGTCAGAGACGCTCCCAGCACGCCCCACACGAACGCTCCTACCCGCCGATCGCGCCGATACCAACAGAGCAGCAGCAGCGACACGAGCAAAGGGAAGAGGCAGTTGGGCCAGATCTTTCGATGATACAAAACCGATAGCGGGTTCACGGCCCATAACGCGGCCGCCCACAGCCACACTTCACGCTCGTCGGCGGGGGCCCAGCGATAGGCAAACCACACGAGGACGCCGATACCCACAACGCTCAGGCAGGCTACGCAGCGCGCCATGTCGACCGGGTCGTCGCTGACCCACGCCAACGGCAGAAAAGCCCACAGGCTCATGCCGGGGTTTTCCGGGCCGGCGCTGGTCGGCATTCCCACCCACGAAAGCGGCTCGGTCACGCCGGCGGCTTTGGCGTGATGCCAGGTCCACGCCTCGTCGCCTTTGTATTCAATGTCGTCCAGCCAAACCAAGCGCAGCACGATGCCGGCGGCGAGTACCGCCGCGAGAGCCAGCACCGTGGTAAGAGTGGGAAAACTCGAACGGTCGTCCGTGTTTTCCGCCGACGTCCTCATCGATAACCCCTTGTCCCGTTCCCGGTTGGCGGCGACTATCTAGGAAATGACGACGTATTGCAATCACAGTTTTTCATCGCCCACTCGCCGTCCTTGATCATGGCAGGGGGCTTTGTCCTCTAGACGGACGGGATCCGGCCCAGACCTCGCATGTACTCCGGTCGCCAGGCCTACAAAGCCCGCTATGTTTTCCCAATCGTCTCACCCCCGCTGGCCAACGGCGTGGTGACCGTCGAAGGTGGACAAATTGTCGCAGTAGGACGCCAGGCCATCGGGTGTGAAGCGATTGACCTGGGCAATGTGGCGATTCTGCCTGGTTTGATTAACCCACACACGCACCTGGAATTCAGCGGCCTCGCGGCGCCGCTCGGCGAGCCGCACATCTCCTTCCCCGACTGGGTGAGACGCGTCGTTGCGCACCGACGGGCCACTCCCTCGAATGCGGCAGACGTCGCCGCCGGACTCAACGAGTGTCGCCGCTACGGCCAGGTCGCCGTCGGTGAAATTGCGACGGCGGTTTGGGAAGAAGAATCCCTCACCTGCTCGATCGAGGCGACGTTTTTTTGGGAATCGATCGGGCTACGGCACGAGTTGGTCGACGACCGATTGGCCGTTGCCCGGGCGTACCTCCAGTCGACGTCGGGGTCTCGCGCGTGGCGTCGCGGCCTCAGCCCCCACGCACCTTATTCAGTACACCCTCGGTTGTTCGACGGGCTGATCTCGCTGGCCGCCGCGGCCCGAGCCCCAGTCGCATTCCATCTTGCCGAAACAGCAGAAGAACTACGTTTCTTATCATCGGGCGACGGGCCATATCGTGAGCTGCTGAGCGACTTGGGTGCCTGGGACGAAGCGGCCATTCCTCGCGGCACACGCCCATTCGATTACCTCCGTCGCCTGGCCGCGAGCGGCGTGCAAGCGCTCATCATCCACGGCAATTATCTTGACGAAGAGGAGATCGCCTTGCTCGCGGCACACGCCGATCGATTGACGGTGATTTATTGCCCAAGGACGCACGCGTATTTCGGTCACACACGCTATCCTTTGTCCCGTCTGCTGGCGGCGGGTGCCAACGTGGCGCTCGGCACCGATAGCCGTGCCTCGAACCCCGATCTCGATCTCTTGGAAGAGATGCGGTTCGTTGCCCGGCATTATGCCGACGAAATTCCACCCGCGACGCTACTCGAGCTCTGCACCCTCCGGGCGGCCCGCGCCTTGGAATCGGCCGATCGGCTCGGCAGCATCGAGCCGGGCAAGACAGCAGCTCTTGCTACGATACGGCTGACTGAGGCTGATTCGACCGACCCGCATCGGCTGATTTACGAATCGGACCGGCCGGCGACACCCCTATCGTGAAATGGGCAGCGGCGTTCCGAATCCTTCTGTCGTGACGGACGCGAGGCTACACTATACGCATGATGCTCATCGCCCATGCGCCGATCTCACGTGCACTTCTGGTGGTGCTTTTCATGTTCGCGCTCAGTCCGCTCTCGGCGACTCGTGCACTCGCCGCCGACCCGAGCAATGAGAAAAAACCACCGACTGCCGTCAGTCTGATCTACGACACCGACATCTGCGGCGACTGCGACGACGTGCTCGCGCTCGGCATGATCCACGCGCTCGAGACCCGCGGGGCGTGCCGGCTGCTCGCCGTGACCGTCAGTGTCGACAATGACCTGGCCGCCGATTTTGTCGATGCCATCAACCATTTCTACGGTCGTCCGCGAATTCCCATCGGCGTCGTCGGGCAGGGAGGGGTTCGGGCCGAGAGCAAATTCCTCTCGCTCGCGGCCCAACGCGATGGTGATAAGTTGCGATATCGTCGCGACTTGGGGTCGTCCGGCGATAGGCGCCCCGCCAACGAGGTTCTTCGCAAGACACTCGCCGGCGAACCGGATGGATCCGTGACCATCGTACAGGTCGGTTTTTCAACGAATCTGGCGCGCCTGCTCGATTCGCCCGCCGACGACATCTCGCCGCTCAGCGGTGAAGAACTCGTGCGAAAGAAAGTCAAGTTGTTGTCGTTGATGGCCGGCGCCTTCGTGCCGATCGACGGAAATTCGCGCTACCGTGAGTACAATGTTGTCCAAGACGTGAAGAGCGCGCAAACAGTCGCGCGACGCTGGCCTACGCCCATGGTGTGGAGCGGTTTTGAGATCGGCATCGCGCTGCCTTATCCGGCCGTGAGCATCGAGCGCGATTATGCCTACGTGCCTCACCATCCGCTGGCCGAGGCATATATTCTGTACAACCCGCCACCCCACGCGCGGCCCACATGGGATCTGACGAGCGTGCTGTTCGCCGTCTATGCCGATCGAGGATTCTTTGAGCTCTCTCCGCCAGGGACCGTGACGATCGAGACGGACGGTTCCTCGCCATTCGCGGCGGATGCCGCCGGCCAGCACCGTTACCTCGTGCTGCCGGCCGATCGTCGTGCACGCGTGACCGAGGCATTGGTTCAGCTCTGCTCGCAACCGCCCTGTCACGACTAGAGTCGCCGCTCGGGCAACTATTCCATCCGCCGCCGGAAAAGCCAAGTCGCCGCCGACAGCGTGACTGCCGCGATGATGGCCATCGGCCACAGATAGCCAATCGCCACGGCGGCCGGCATGTCTTTCAGAAAGATGCCCTTCACGATCACCATGAAATAGCGGATCGGATTGGCATAACTCACGTATTGCAGCCAGTCGGGCATGTTCTCGATCGGGCTCGCGAAGCCCGAGAGGAGCATGGCTGGCACCATGAACACGAAAGCGCCCAGGATTGCTTGCTGCTGAGTCTTCGATAGCGCCGAGATGAAGAGTCCCACACCGATCACGGCGAGCAGGTACACGACCATGGCGCCATACAGCAGCGGGAGCGACCCGTGCAAGGGAATATGGAAGGCGAAGACGCCTACCAGAATCATCACGGTCGCTTCGGAGATGCCGACCAATAGGGCGGGCGCCGTTTTGCCGACGATGATCTCGGCCGGACTGAGTGGCGAGACGAGAAGCTGCTCGAACGTGCCCAGCTCGCGCTCGCGGGCTACCGAGAGGGCCGTGACGACCAGCCCCATCAGGGTCGTCAGGATGGCTACTAGGCTGGGGACGGAATGCCACGTGCTCAGCAGGTTGGGATTGAACCACGTCCGGGCGACCACGACACTCGCGGGCCTCGGAGCGTCCTGCTTGCGCGGCAGGTCGGCGCCGTAGGCATCGATGATCGACGCCGAATAGCCGGCCACGAGCTGCGCGGCATTCGAGCGCCGCCCGTCGAGAACGAGCTGCACCTTGGCCGGTCGGCCCGCCGAGACCTCGCGCGAAAAGTCGGGCGGTATGTGGAGTGCCATCAGAGCTTGGCGCGAGTCGATGGCCCGCGCTAACTCGGCGTCCGAGCCGAGGTGATCGATGCGCGTGAAGGTACGCGAGCCTTCGAATCGGGCGAGCAGATCGCGCGAAGCCGTACCCGAGTCGCGGTTCAAGACCACGATGCGGACGTTCTTCGCCTCCTCGGTCGCGGCGAAGCTGAAGACCAGCATCTGAAAGATCGGCGGCACGATCAGAATCAAACGGCTCTTGCGGTCGCGCCACAGCGCCAGCAATTCCTTGACGATGAGTGCGATCACCCGCTCGGCCATCGTTTCACTCCAGTCGCATACGCGTGGCGCGTGCCAACAAGAGGAAAAGAACCGTGGCGATCGCGGTGAGCGCCAGCGTATTGGGGATGAGCACCTCGGCCACGTCGCCCGCCAAGAACAGCGTTTGGAGGCAGGGAACGAAATACCGGGCGGGTAGGACGTAGGTGATCGCGCGAATGGCCGCCGGCATACTGTCGATCTCGAAGATGAACCCCGACAACTCGAAGGCCGGCAGAAAGGCAGCGATCAACGCTGCCTGACTGGCGGCAAACTGGTTGCGCGTCAACGTCGAGATCAACAAACCCAGTGGCAACATGGCCAACAAAAAGGCGGCCGATACGCCCACCAGGGCCAGGACCGATCCGCGAAAGGGGACCGCGAACAACAGTACAGCCGCGGTGGCGGCCAGCCCCATCGCCACCATGCCCATGAAGAAATAGGGCAACAGTTTGCCGAGCAGGAACTCCGCCCGGCTGATCGGCGTGGCCATCAGCCCCTCCATCGTCCCCCGTTCCCACTCGCGCGCCACGACGAGTGCCGTCAGCAACGTGCCGATGAGGCTCATGATGATGGCGATCGAGCCGGGCACCAAGAAGTTCTGACTCCGTAACTCGGCGTTGAACCAATAGCGCGGCTCGATCGAGATCCTCGCCGCGGGCGTGCGTGCCGCCAGCCCGGTACGTGAAACCGCTTCGTCCGCCAGCCAAGTGGCCCACACGCCTTGGACATAGAAGGAGACGAGGCCGGCCGTGTTGGGCTCGGCGCCGTCGACGATGACCTGGATGGGCGCGGTGCCGCCCTCGCCCAGTCGATCGGCGAAGTCCGACGCCAGCACGACGAGACCCTTGAGCCGTCCGGCCACGAGTTCGTCTTCGAATTGCCGCCGATTCCGGGCGACACGCACACGGAAATAGGGCGAGTTCCGAAAGGCCGTGATCAGACTCTCGGCCTCGGGCGTCGTCTGCTCGACGACCACACCGATATCGACACGCCGCAGGTCGAGCGACACGCCGTAGCCGAACAGGAACAGCAAGACCAGCGGCAGCAGACCGGCGATTAGATAGCTACTGGGGTCGCGCGCAATCTGCAGCGACTCTTTGCGGACCAGACCGAGTACTCGGAGGAAGCTGGCCAGGGGCGAGGAAGAGGCTGACGACAAACCGCGCCGGCGATTCGGAAAGACGCGACGTACCGATGGGCGGTTCGGCGCCCTCTCTTGTAAAAGGTTCAGTCCGCCAACTCGGCCAAGGTGCCGTTCCCGTCGCCGAGACGGTCGGTGTGGGCGCCGAGGCGGTCGAGCATCGAAAGCCAAAGATTATTGAGCGGTGTCTCGCGCTCATAGCGGATGTGCCGGCCGGGAGCGATCGTGCCTCCGCCGCGGCCCGCGAGCAGGATCGGCAGGTCATCGTGATTGTGACGATTGCCATCGCCGATCGCGCTACCGTAGGCGATCATCGCGTGATCGAGCAGACTGCCGTCGCCATCCGGCGTGTCCTTGAGCTTCTTCAAGAAGTACGCCAAGTGCGAGGCATGGAACTGATTGATCTTGCTGATCTTGGCCTGCTTTTCCTGGTCGCCAGCGTGGTGCGAGAGATCGTGGTGACCGTCGGATACGCCGATGAAGGCATAGCTGCGGTTGCTCCCTTCGTTGGCGTGTACGAAGGTGGCGATGCGCGTCATGTCGGCCTGAAAGGCCAGCGCGAGCAGGTCGTACATGATGCGGATGTGCTCGGCGTAATCGTCCGGTATGCCGGAGGGCTTGGTGATCTTGGCCGGGCCTTCCTCCGCCGGGCGTTCGCTGCGGGCGATGCGCCGCTCCAGCTCGCGCACCGTCGTCAGATATTCATCGAGCTTCCGTTGGTCGTTGGCACCGAGCCGTTTCTTGAGGCTCGATGCGTCTTCGGCCACGAAATCGAGGACGCTCAGACGATAGCGGTTGCGGCGGGCCTTGGCCTCTTGGGTCTCACCCGGCGGCCCGTCGCTGAAAAGTCGTTCGAACACCAGCCGTGGGTTGACCTCTTTGGCCACCGGCTGCGACTCGGTCTTCCAGGCGGCATTGTGTGAATAGGCGCAGCTATAGCCCGTGTCGCAGTTTCCCGTTTGGGCGCCCGCGTCGCAACCCAATTCCAGCGATGGGAACCGCGTGAGCCTGCCCACCTTCTCCGCTGCCACCTGATCGGCCGAGACGCCCGCCTTGATGTCGGCGCCGTGTGTCTTCTTGGGGTGCGTACCTGTGAGGAACGAGGCCATCGCGCGGGCATGATCGCCGCCGCCGTCGCCGTGCGCCCGGCCACCATCCTGGGCCAGCCCGGTGAGCACGAGCATGTCGTTCTGGAGTGGAGCAAGATGCTGGAGGATGGGCGGTAGATCGAAACCGGGGCCGACCTTGGTTGGCGTCCAATCCGCCATGTGCATGCCGTTGGGGACATAGAGAAACGCGGCGCGGGTCGGCGCGGCGCGGGCGGCCTCGGCCGCTTGCACGCTGCGGGCAAACGGCGAGAACGCCGTGCCGGGCAACATTGAATCCAAAAGCGGCAGTCCGAGTGCCGTACCAAGACCTTTCAGGGCGGTGCGACGCGAAATGTGCCAGTTGCTCATCGTTTTCTATTCCTCGTGCTGCGGCCGTGACTCGCCGATGGTTTCGGCGGTGACGCCGGCGCTACTTGCCCCTTCGTTTCTGAAACGGATCACTGGCAACGATGCCATGAATCAGCGCACTGAATTTGTAATCGTGCTTTGCCAACCCGACAGCGATGTCGTCGACGGCGCACTGGTCGTACGGCTCGAGTCCGCGGCCCAATGCATAGGTTAACATCTTTGCGGCCAGGCAACGAACGAAATCGTCCTTTCTCTGCTTCAGAACAGCCTTCAGCTCGCGTGGCCCCTTGAACGAAGCCCCGTCGGGCAACGTGCCCGAGGCATCGACCGCAATGGCGCCCTCGCGATCGCGCCAGGCGCCAATGGCGTCAAAATTCTCCAGACCGAACCCGAGCGGATCCATCGGAGCGTGGCACGAAGCGCACAGCGGGTTTGCGCGATGCTGCTCCATCCGCTGCCGCAACGAAACCGAAGCGTCGACCTTGCCATCATCCTTCAGGTCGCCCGCGTTGGGTGGCGGAGGGGGAGGCGGCATATCGAGCAACTGCTCCAAGATCCATTTGCCGCGCTTCACAGGGCTGGTACGCGTCGGATTCGAGGTGATGGTCAGCACGCTGGCTTGGGTCAAGACCCCGCCGCGATCCGGATCGTTGAGATGCACGCGGCGGAATTCCGGACCGGTCACGTCGCGGATGCCGTAATGCTTGGCGAGCCGCTCGTTGAGGAACGTGAAGTCAGCATCGATCAGGTCGAGCACGCTCCGGTCTTCGTCGACAATCGCTCCGAAGAACAGCCGCGTCTCTTCGAGCATCGCTTCGCGCAGCTCGTCGTTGAACGCGGGGAACCGCATCGGGTCGGGGGCGAGCTGTTTGAGCTTGCGAATCTCCAGCCACTGCGTGACAAAGTTGTCGACGAAGGCGCGCGACTTAGGGTCCTTGAGCATCCGCCCGACGTGCTTCCGCAGGTTCTTGCGTAGGCGCCCTAGATAGGCGTCGTGGAAGAGCTCATCGTCGGGCATGCTGCTCCAGAGAAAATACGACAACCGCGCGGCGAGTTCGTACTCGTTGATCTCGTGGATGCCGTCGGTGTTGGAGCTTTTTTCGTCGGGCTTGGAATCGTCCTCGACGCGAAACAGGAACTTGGGCGAGACGAGCACGGCCTCGACGGCCAGTTGGATGCCGCGCTCGAAGCTTTCGCCATTGGCGGCCGCGAGGTCGACGAATTTAACCAGCCGGCCCACTTCGTCGCTGGTCGCCGGCCGCCGAAACGCACGGCTGGCGAACCGGCTGATGATCTTTTCCGCGCACTCGCGTTCGTGGCCCTTCGTCGGCTGACAATAGAGAATCTTCTTGTGCGACTCCGGCATCTCGGGCGGCGGACCATCCAGCGGCCCCTGCACCTCGAGGTATTCGATGGCAAGGTTGCGATCGCGCCGTTTTGGGTCTGGATTCTGTGGATCGTAGAAATCGTTGACGAAGGCCAACCCGAAGCGGTGCTTCCCCTTGTTGACCGTCAACTTGGTCTCATAGAGTTCGGCCGATCCCCATTCGGCGGCCACTTCGGCGACATGGACCTGCTTGTCGTCGAACTTGAAAGCCATTTTGGCCAACTCGTTGCCCGCCTGGCTGGCCGAGGCGCGGCCTCGCAGGACGTACTGACCGCGGGCTGGCAACTCGACCTCGGTGAACAGCTCGCCGTTCGACGGGAACTGCCATCCGCCGGCCCCTTCGGCGCCGCCCTGATGCTGCACCTTGCCGGCGAGGAAGGTCTGTTTGGGCGTCTTGTCCGGCGCGTGGACGTAGATCGCCTTGTCGACGATCTGGTCGGCAGCAGCCAGGTATTTTTCGAGCAGGATCGGCGGCATCGACAGCACGTCGCCGATGTTGTCGAAACCGTACCCCACGTCGTCGACCGGGAAATCATCTGCCGGGTGAAAATCGACGCCCACGAGATCGCGGATCGTATTGTTGTATTCGGCCCGGTTCAAGCGGCGAATCGTCACTCGGCCGGGATCGCGCCGCAGGCTGCAATCCACTCCGGAAAAGTGCAGATCGATCCAGCCGATGACCGCCTTCAATTCGGCCGCTGTGGGCTGTGCGGCGTCCTTGGGGGGCATGATACGGCTTTGCAGGTACTTGCGGATTTTGGGCCAGGCGTCGCGCTGGGCATCGGCCGCCGCTAGATCGGGGAACCGATCGAGAGCCAACTTCGACTCGGGTTCGGCACCGCCATGGCAGTCGGCGCAATATTTGGCCAGGAACGGTTTGACCTGCTCGCGAAACGCCGTGTCGCTCTTATCCCTCGCCGCGCGTGCCTGGTCGGCAACCACATGGCCCGCCAGAAAGACTGCGACAACGACGGCGGAAAGGCGGTAAGTCATTTCGCGAAGAAGCTTTGCGTCGGTGCGGGCAAGCGGCGCGGACCGGCCAATCGAACGTCCGCCGCCGTGATCAGGCGAGGCTTTTTATTATAACCCGGCCGTCGGTCCCTGGTAGTGGGAACAATGCGCAACGGGCCTCTCATTTTCAGGATATTGACATGACGATAATTTACATGTAAACTATCTAAGCAAGTGAGCGATCGAAAACCGAATCATGACGAACTCGAAGCTGCAACAAGAACTGAAGAAGAAACGGCCCTTCGACTCGCGCGAGCAGGAGGCGGCCCTGAACATCGTGCGGACCAGCGACCAGTTGCAGATCCGGTTCGCTCGGCTCGTGCGCCAATACGGGCTGACGACTTCGCAATACAACGTGTTGCGCATTGTGCGGGGAGAGGGAAAGCCGTTGCCGATCCTGGAGATCGCCAGCCGCACCATTACGGTGGTGCCGGGCATCACAGGGTTGGTCGACCGTTTGGAACAGGCGGGCTTCGTCAACCGTGTGCGCTGTGAGGAGGATCGCCGCGTGATTTACGTGGCGCTCACCGAACAGGGTACGAAGACGTTGGCGCTGTTGGACGAACCGCTCGGCGAACTGCACCACGCGCTGCTGGGCAATCTGACGCAGGCCGAGTTGAAGGAATTGATCCGGCTGCTGGAAAAAGTGCGCGAGACGGCCGCTCAGTAAGAGAGGGCGGCCGATCGCAACGGCGATCCGTCGTTACATCAAATAGTTTACATATCAACAATGTTTGTGTGAACCAGGAGGAAGCGATGATCCGTTTGCGAAAAGCGGGCGAGCGGGGCCATTTCAATCATGGCTGGCTCGACACCTACCACACGTTCTCGTTCGGTGATTACTACGATCCGGCCCAGATGGGTTTTCGCTCCCTGCGCGTGATGAACGAAGACCGCGTGCAGCCTGGACGGGGTTTCGGGATGCACGGCCACCGCGACATGGAAATCGTTACGTACATCCTCGCGGGCGAGCTCGAGCACAAGGACAGCCTGGGAATCTGTTCGATCCTGCGGGCGGGCGAACTGCAACGCATGACCGCCGGATCGGGCGTGCGGCACAGCGAATTCAACCCGTCGTCGAGCGAGTCCGTCCATCTGTACCAGATCTGGCTGCTTCCCGAGCGGAAGGGGCTGGAGCCGAGTTACGAACAGGTGGCCATCGATACCGAAAGGAAACGGGGTCGGTTCCACCTGGTGGCCTCACCGACCGGCGCCGAGGGCGGGCTGACCATCCACCAAGACGCACGGCTCTATCTGGCTTCGCTGCGGCCAGGTGAAGTGGTGTCACACGACATCGAGCCCGGCCGGGCAGCGTGGGTGCAAGTACTTCGGGGCGATGTGAGTCTGGGGAACGCGCGTCTCGTCGCGGGCGACGCCGCGACCTGCGAGAAAGAAGCCGCGGTGACGGTCAGCGCCAACGATGAGTCTGAAGTTCTGTTGTTCGACCTGGCATAAGGAGATTAACAATGCAAGCGATTCGAGGTTCACTCAGTGTTGTAGGCCGTCTGCTTTTGTCGACGATCTTCTTGATGTCGGCGGTAGGTAATAAGATTCCCAACTTCGGCAAAGTGGCCGAATACATGGGGTCGGTCGGTATTCCGCAACCGCGTTTCATGCTCGTCGGAGCCATCGCCTTTCTGCTCCTCGGCAGCCTGTCGGTGATCCTCGGTTTCGAGGCCCGCCTCGGCGCGGGGCTCCTCTTCGTGTTTCTCGTATTGGCCACCTACTACTTCCATGCATTTTGGAAGCTGGAAGGGCAGGCCCAGCAAGAGCAGATGGTCCAGTTCATGAAAAACCTGTCGATGATGGGCGCCATGCTATTCATCATGGCCAACGGCGCCGGACCTGCGAGCATCGATTCGCGAAAGCCGGCGAGAGCACCGGCGCCAGACGCATGAGGCGAACCGTCTAAGCCACCCTTGCCGCCAACCTGTCAAGTAGTTGCATCACCTCGCCTTCGAGCAGCGGGATCGCTTCTTCCGCAGCGGCGCAGTCGACGTCGTGGACCGTCCAGAATTCGACACGGTCGATCCAAGTTGGAAACTTGGCTTGGATCAGCGGGCGATGCTCGGCTTCCTTGACGGCCACGATGTGATGCGCGGTCTGCAAATCCATCTCGCAGACCGCCAGGGGCAGCCGCTGGTGTGCCGCGGTGGAGATTCCATGCGCCGCCAATCTCCTGACGGTATAACACGATAATGGCCCGACGTTTTCCTTCACCAGCGCCAGGCCCCTCGATTCGGCCCGCCAGCAAAGACCTCGCTGCTCGGCATGCCAATTGAAGAAGATTTCGGCGAACCGGCTACGATAGTAGTTGCCGGTGCAGAGGAAGAGGAGGCGGTTCATTTCGTCGTCGGTTGTTGGTGAACGGCGTTAAGACTTTCATCGGAACGAACGAGCAGCGCCCGGACAAGGGGGGCCTTTGGCCGCTGCCCTCATGGAAGTTCCATTAGGGGGCCAGGAGTTTGGGTGATGGATTGCCGGATCAATCGCTGCCCAGGTGGTAAGATTGGCCAAAACGAGGATTGCTCATGGCGAAGAAGGGGATCCCACAGACCGGCAAGCGTGTTCGCCCCAAAACGGCAGTGAAGGGAAAGCGTTTTCGCTGTGCCAAGTGTCGCAAGCGTAGCCCGAAGCCGGTGAAAACACCGGCTCCCTGGTACTGCCCGAAGTGTCTTGAAGAACAACGCGAGTCGGCGACGGAATGAAGATTCTCTTCCTCCACGGTTGGAATTCGGTGCCCGGCGGCGTGAAGCCGACGTACCTCGCTGCGAACGGTCACGAGGTCATCAATCCGGCGCTGCCGAACGAAGACTTTGCCGCGGCTGTCCGTGTCGCCCAGGCGGAGTTCGACAAAGGTCTGCCAGACGTCATCGTGGGCTCAAGTCGCGGCGGGGCCGTGGCGATGAACCTGGTCAGTGGTGACGCACGACTCGTCTTGCTCTGTCCGGCCTGGCGCAAGTACGGTGCGGCCAGGTCGGTAAAACCAGGCACGATCATCCTGCACAGCCGGGGCGACGACGTCGTTCCGTTCGCCGACAGCGAAGACCTCGTTCGCAATAGCAGGTTGCCTGCATCGACCCTGATCGAAATCGGCCGCGACCACCGCTTGGCCGACCCCGAACCGCTTGCCGCAATGCAGAGAGCCTGCGACGGGGAGTTTATCGCGTAGCATGTGCGGCCTTGGCGCACTGCAAATCCGTCAGCCAAAAACTCCATCCAGCGCTCGCGCTACCGCTTCGGGCCGCAGCCGGCTGGCGGCAATCTGACCCCGCTCGCCCACAAACCGGCCCACGAGCGGAAACCGGTCTTGCAGCTCACCGCCAACCACCGCCTCCGTGCCACCGAGTGCCCAATGCCCGGATGCGGACTCAAGTTCCTGCAACTTTCCGAAGGCCGCGATAAGCCGAGGATTTTCGAGGCGGTAGCTGCCCATTCCCTCGCTGTATTTCAGGCCGCTGCCCTGCCACAGCGCCTCGGTATCGGCCCACAGATAACCAGGGAACCAGAGGTCGTGGAACCAACCACGCTGACGCTCCATCGAGACGAGGCATACTCGCTCGGCATCCCAACGGGCGCGGACATGGGGCCAAAGAAGCGCACTCTCTGAGATGGCTTCGTTGAAGTCTGGGCAGTACGAAGCCCGTTCATCGTCAGTGCCCGCCACGTCCAAGGGAACGACGTAGTGGGCCAACCGCTCTTGGACCAGCAATCGAACGATTCGTCCCTGTTCGACGAGTTCGACACCCGATCGCAACGGCAGGAGCGAGGCCTCGATTTCGGCGATGTCCGCGGCCGTGCCATCGATGAGCGCCGGGATCTGTCGGAACGCCTCGGCGTAGATTGCCTTTCCTTCACCACCCGAATTCATCAGGCGGGTGAGTCCCTGAAACAGACGTTGGGCCGGTGCCTCGCCCCAGCCCCAGAAATCACCCATCTCGGCCGCTTCGACAATGATCTGCCGATGGAGTCTCGCCGTTTCGCGATGTACCAGCACATAGACCGATAGGATTCCGTCCACGTCCACATGATTGTTGACGGCCACCGTCCAGGGTCCGGGGCGCGGGTCGTCGAGAAAGCGAAAGCAAATCTCGGTCGACGTGCCGGCCCGGTATTCGACAGGTGTACGGTTCGGTCGCCAATGACTCAGCTCCAGATCGTTGCCATCCCGGAACAATCCGCCGCCCGTGCCATCGCAGAAGATGATCTTCTCGGCCTCCGGGCGGCTGGAGCCCTGTCCGACGATCTCGAATCGATCAACGAGTACGGTGGGATTGCTCATGGCCGAAGCTCGGCGCGCCGGTAACATCCGACGAGATGGTCGTTCACCATCCCCACGGCCTGCATGAACGCATAGCAAATCGTACTGCCGACGAAGCGGAAGCCGCGGCGTTTCAGGTCTTTGCTCATCGCATCCGATTCCGCGGTTTTTGCTGGCACCGCCTTGAGCTCTGCCCATGCGTTCTGCCTGGGCCGGCCGTCGACGAAGCCCCAGATATAGCGATCGAAACTGCCGAACTCGTGCTGGACCTCCAAAAAGGCTCGGGCGTTGTCGATCGAAGATTCGATCTTCAGACGGTTGCGAACGATCCCTTCGTTCGCCAGCAGACTCGCTTGCTTCCGCTTGTCATATTTGGCCACGGTCGCTGCATCGAAGTGATCGAAAGCCTCTCGATAGTTATCCCGCTTCTTGAGGATGGTGGACCAACTCAGGCCCGCTTGTGCTCCCTCCAGAATCAGGAACTCGAAGAGCAACCGGTCGTCGTGAACCGGCACTCCCCATTCGAGATCGTGGTAGGCGACATATTCGTCACCCTTCGCCCATGGGCATCTGGCAACTTCTGACGCTGTTCGTTTTGCCGGCATGAATTTGTTCGTCGGGGTCGCCGCTGTCGCTTGAAGAACGGTTCACGTAAGATAATCCCAATTCTCGCGCCGAGAAATCCGGCGATTTCTAAGCTAAGAGCGGCTGACAAAACCCGGAAGCCCGAGCGCCGCAGGCAAGAAATCGGCCGTGAAACGCCGATTTTGTGAAGCTCGATCCGGTTTTGTCGGTTGCTCTAATAGTCTTAACAAGAGGTAAGCACGCACATGGTGCGGGTCGGCATTTTAGGGGTCGGGTTCATGGGCATGATCCACTACCTGGCCTACAAGCACGTGCCGGGGGCGAAAGTGGCGGCGATCTCGACCCGCGACAAAAAAAAGCTGGCCGGCGATTGGCGCGGCATCCAGGGGAACTTTGGTCCGCCCGGCGAAATGATGGATCTTGGTTCGATCGCCCGTTACGAGAACTGGCACGATTTGATCGCCGATCCCAAGATCGATCTGGTCGATGTCTGTCTGCCGCCCAAACTGCACGCCGAGGTGAGCGAGGCAGCCTTACGGGCCGGCAAACACGTGATCTGCGAGAAGCCGATCGCGCTGGCCACGGCCGAGGCCAAACGGATGGTCAAAGCCGCCGCGCAAGCGCAACGCCTGCTGCTGATCGCGCACGTGTTGCCCTTCGTACCGGAATTCGCATTCGTGCGCGAGGCCGCCGCGAGTGGGAAGTACGGCAAGCTGCTCGGCGGCCATTTCAAGCGGATCATCGCCGACCCACTCTGGTTGAAGGATTTTTACGATCCGCGGAGCGTGGGTGGCCCTGTCGTGGACCTGCACATCCACGATGCTCACTTCATTCGGCTACTGTGGGGCATGCCCAAGACGGTGCAGAGTTCCGGTCGACGCCGCGGCGACGTCGTCGAGTTCATCAACACACAGTTCGTCTACGACACGGACACGCTGGTCACCGCGGCCAGCGGCATCGTGCATCAGCAGGGGCGTAGTTTCACGCACGGTTTCGAGGTCTATTTCGAGCGGGCCACGGTAACCTTCGATTCGTCGGTGCTGGAGGGCCAGCCGGTCGTGAGCATGCCGCTCACGGTGCTCACCGCGCGCGGCAAAGTCGAGCATCCGAAGCTTCGCGAAGCCGATCCCTTCGCAGCCGAGCTGACCGACGCCGTCAAAGCCGTCCGTTCCGGAAAGCCGTCGGCTCTCTTGGCCGGCGATCTGGCGCTCGACGCGCTCGCGCTCTGCCATAAAGAGACCGAGTCGGCGTTGAAGGGGAAAGTCGTAAAGATGCCGTCCGCGTAGCTCCTCGACGGCGGTTTGGCCCAACTTATGGACCAGGCAAAGCAATCCGATCCGATCAACGAAGATCGCCTGGCACGTTTTGCGCGTGCGCTCGATTTTGCGCAGCGGCAAGTGGCGGCAACGATCGAGCGCACTCCCGATTACTTTCCGATCTACACGGTCGGTGGGCGCTGGCACCACGCGGGCGAACTGTGGACCGACTGGACCGGCGGCTTTTTTGCCGGTTCGATGTGGAAGTTCTTCGAGCAAACGGGCGATGCGACGTGGCGGCGCTCGGCCGAACACTATTCGCGGCTGCTCGAGCACCGGCAATACGATCGGAACGTTCACGATCTCGGCTTCATCTTCTTGAACACCTACCGGCCCTGGTACGAGCGGTCGGGCGAGGAATCTTTGCGACAGGTGCTCGTGCAGGCCGGCCAGACGCTCTCGCTGCGATTCATGCAGGCTGGCCAATACTTGCGGTCGTTCATCGGCCCGGAGTCGCTGTTCATCGACATCATGATGAACGTGCCCCTCATCTTCTACGCCGCCCAACTCGGCGGCGACTCCGAACTGGAGCGAATCGGCCTGGCCCACTGTCGCACCACGCGCGATCGCCTCGTACGAGACGACGGCTCGACCGCACACGAGGGGGTTTTCGACGTCGCGACGGGCAAGTTCCTGCGGCAAGACACGCATCAGGGCTGGCGGCCCGACAGCGCCTGGGCGCGTGGCCTGGCTTGGTCGCTGTACGGATTCAGCCAGGTCTATGCGTTGACGCAGCAAGGGGAGTTTCTCGCAGTCGCCGAACGAAACGCCGACTTTTGGTTAAAACATCTGCCCGCCGACGGGATCCCTTATTGGGACTTCTCCGCCGATCTCTCGCAGCCGCTTCCGTGGGGACCACAAAAAGATAGTTCTGCCGCCGCTATTGCCGCGAGTGGTCTTTTGGATCTTGCAAAGCAGACGCCATCTTCTGAACGGTCGTCTGCCTACCGACAGCAGGCGCTGGCGATGCTCGATCTGCTGGCCGAGCCGGACTATCTGGCGATCGACACGCCCGCTTGGGAAGGCGTGCTCAAGCACGGGGTCTACCATACCGGCAAGGGGTTGGGCGTCGATGAATCGGTCATGTGGGGCGATTTTTTCCTCGTCGAGGCGATTTGCAAGATCATCGACGAAGCAAAAGCAGGGTAGGAGAAGGCTGCATCGCCGCGATAGAATGACGTTCTGCGTGCCTCGTTCAACGTTTTTTCGTCCAGATCGATCGCCAAGACTCAAGTATTTGTATGGAACTTCCTCGTAACCATACCCGCGCCGTTCGTATCGGTTCGGTCACCATCGGCGACAACCAGCCGGTGGCCGTGCAGAGCATGACGGCCACGCACACGCAAGATATCGACGCCACGGTCAAGCAAGTCAATGCCCTCGTCGAGGCCGGCGCCGATGTGATCCGCATCGCCGTCGATAGCACGAAGGATGCCGAGGCACTCGCCGAGATCCGCAAGCAGACCAACGGCAATCTCTCGGTCGATTTGCAAGAAAACTATCGACTGGCCTCGCTCGTCGCTCCGCACGTCGACAAGGTGCGCTACAACCCGGGTCACCTCTACCACCACGAGCGGTCCAAGCCCTGGCAGGAAAAGGTACGCTTCCTGGCCGGCGTGGCGGCTGAGAACGACTGTGCGATGCGCGTCGGCGTGAACTGCGGCTCGGTCGACCCGGCCAAACGCGATCAGTACTCGGCCGACGACTCGATCACTCCCATGTTGGAAAGCGCCCTGGAGCACTGCGAGTTCCTCGACTCCATCGGCTTCACGCGCTACTGCGTGTCGCTCAAGGATTCCGATCCCAAGAAGGTGATCGAGGTCAACCGCCGCTTTGCGGACGCACGGCCCGACGTGCCGTTGCACCTGGGCGTGACCGAGGCGGGGATGCCGCCCGACGGCATCATCAAGACGCGTATTGCCTTTGAACAGTTGATCAGCCGCGGCATCGGCGACACGATTCGTGTCTCGCTCACGGTGCCCAACTCGCGCAAGCCCGAAGAGATTGCCGCCGGCCGGCAGATTCTCTCCGACATCGCCGCCGGCCGCGTGCGCAGCGTGGTCGATTATGGTCTATCGACCTTGAACATCATCAGTTGCCCGAGTTGCTCACGTGTCGAAAACGAGGCCTTCATCGAATTGGCGCAGCAAGTGAAGGAGATGACGGCCTACGCGAGCGAACACTCCATCACGATCGCAGTGATGGGGTGCCGTGTGAACGGACCGGGCGAGACCGACGATGCCGACCTGGGGCTGTGGTGCGGTCCCAATAACGTGAATCTCAAGCGAGGTAGCGAGGAGTTGGGAGCCTTCCCCTACGACGCCATCCTCCCCCGTCTGAAGCAAGAACTCGACAGCCTTATCGCCGCGCGGTAGCCGGTAGGCTTGCGCGCAACGCGGGTTGAAGACTACTCTCACCGGGTGGGCTGGTCCCCGGCCTCATGGACCGTCGCTGGCCGCCACTGGCGTTGCAAATCGTTGGTTCTTAATGTGTTATGTTCGATGCCGAGAAAATCGAGTGCTAGCATCTGAAATGCTAGCATTCCACCCGCACGAACCATTACAATCACGTCGCTGGAACAGATAATCGAAAGCCGAATGGACCACACAATCGGTGTCGCGCAAGGAGAAGGACGATGAGTGCGACGAAAAGAGCTTCGATTCTGCAAACGCTGGAATTAGACGCCGCCATAATCGAGTCGCTGCCGGAGCCTGTCCTTTCTGAGCTGATCGGGTTTATCGAATATGATAATCGACTCGATCGCGAAGAAATCGACGCCGATGACTCCGTTGGGCAGGCGGCCTGCTGTCCCGCTTCGGCAACCTGGCCAGACGACTGACGGTCGGACAGCTCAACGACATGACTCGTGAGAGCGCACGAACGGCAGCTCGCGCGAGGATCGATGGCCGACAGGCATCTTTCAATGCCGATTCGTGTCAACGCGGCCTGAACCTCAACTTCGCGCTTCGGCCGGCTCACTGTAGCTTGGATTGTGCGCGTCCGCGTTTCGCCATTTTTGCACGGCAATTCAGACAGCAACGCTAAATGATTACGCTCGTAACGGGCGCGACGGGGCTCGTGGGCAATAACGTCGTTCGCCTGCTCCTTGACCGTGGCCATGCGGTGCGCGTATTCGGCCGGAACGGGAGCGGCGCCAAACCACTGGGCGGGCTCGACGTCCAGCACGCTACCGGCGACATCTGTGATCTCGAATCGCTCCGCCGTGCTTGCCAGGGCGTGAATCGCGTGGTTCATGCGGCGGCTAGGGTACATATCGGCTGGAGCGGCCTGGACGAGCAGCGCGCCGTCAACGTGGAGGGAACTCGCAACGTCGCCCTGGCGGCCCGTGAGACGGGCGCGCGCTTGGTGCACGTTTCCACCGTCGATACAGTCGGTCGGGGTAGCCGTGCATGCCCCGCCGATGAGGAGACTCCGCTCGGCCAACACGTCGACTGCCCCTACGTCGTCACAAAACGCGAGGCCGAGAACGTCGTCCTCGGCCTCGTGAGCGATGGTCTGGACGCGGTCGTCGTGAATCCCGCGTTCATGCTCGGCCCCTGGGATTGGAAGCCTTCGAGCGGCCGCATGTTGCTGGCGGTGGGCCGCGGGCGAGGTCTCGTAGCCCCGCCGGGGGGTAACGACTTCTGCGATGTTCGCGATGTGGCGGCCGGCATCTTGCAGGCGGCCGATCGGGGCGTCACCGGTCGGCGTTACATTCTCGGAGGTGAGCCGCTTTCCTATTTCGAGGCCTGGACGCTGTTCGCCGAAATTACGGGGAAGCGCCCGCCCTTCCGCATCATGCGCGTTCCTGTCCTGCGCACTCTGGGCGCTTTTGGCAGCCTGTGGGGACGCCTTACGGGACGCGAGCCCGATTTGAATACCGCTACCGCCGCCATCTCGATGATGGAGCACCATTTTTCCTCGGCACGGGCCACGGCTGAGTTGGACTACCGGCCACGTTCGGCACGCGAAGCCACGCGCGCCGCTTGGGATTGGTTCTTGCAATACGGGTACGCCGCGCGTTAGCCGTCATTACCCATCTTTCCCATCTGTTCGGCAATATCGCGACAAGCCGAAGATTTCTTACAGCCGGAAACGCTGGTACGGCGATGACTCCTGAGTATCGGCGAGATCTTTCGGGGGGAAGATGCGGCACTGGTTTCACGCCAGCTTGGTGTTAGTCATCGCGTCGGCAGCGCACGGGTGCGCGCATCACGGCCGGCGCGGCGGGGGGCAAAGCAGCGCCACACCCTTGGAGGCCGTTCTACCTCCAACGCGAGTGCAACCGCTTCCGTTGGACGACTCTTTGGTGGGCACGCTCAGCGACGTCGAGGGCGTTCTCCAGCCGTCGTTTCGACACCCGGCCGAGTACCGCGCCCTGTCGCCCGAGCAATGTCAGTGCCTCGCGGTGAAAGCGTCGTCGGAGGGGAACAGCCTGGCCGCCGAACGACGCGCATTGTTGGCTACGGCCTCGCACCACGGCCTTACGCAAGAGGAACGGCTGAAGGTACAGGTGCTTTGGGCCAGCGAGTTGGAAGCTCGCAACCGCTCCGCCGCGGCGGCATTGACGACCTACTATCACATTGCGCAGGCGGAAGCGAACCGCCCCATACTGGCCCGTAGCTTGCACGAACTCGACGACGCTCTGGCCAACGTGGCTCGCATGCGCGCGCAAGGTATGCAGATCCCCTTCGACGACGGCGAACTGGAACGTCAGCGACTGGGAGTGCTCGACCGGCAGCTCAAGCTCATCAGCCAACTCGATCAACTCAACGCCGAGCTCGTGCAGCGTCTCGGTCTGAGCACCGCGGAGGTCAGGCCGCGAATCTGGCCCACTGCCGATTTCACCGTAAACGTTGCGCCGACCGATATCGACTTGGCGGTAGGGGTGGGCATATCGAGTCGGCCCGAGCTCCAGTTATTGCGGTCACTCAAGTCGTCGTTGAAGGCACGGAACGTGGCCGTCACTCGCGATGTTGTCGGCGGAGCCGGTGCGCTCATCGGCTCGCAAAGCAAGTTCACGGGCATGGTATCCCTCTTGCGGGTCCGCGAGCTGATCGGTCAATGCTGTTCGAACCACCGCGAACTTCCTACGCGGCAGCGGCAGTTGGCCGAATACTACGATCGGCGACAGCGCGAGGTGACGACGGAGATTCAACAGGCGGTGCTCGAAGTCGAGTCGAGCTTGCGGCGGATCGCGGTGGAGAAGCAGGCCGTGATCGCCTGGCGTACCGAGATCGATCGGCTTGCCAAGAAGAGCCAGATCGATCAGGCAACGTTCCTCGACAGCAGCCGCGCCCGGTTGAAACGGTTGCAGGCGGAGAGCGACGAGATCGAACAGATCATTGCCTGGAAGATCGCGCTGGTGAAGGTCAAGGAAGGGCAGGGCATGCTCGTGAACGAGTGCCTTGCGAACGGTTGCAAGTTCCTCGACTATCCGGTCGTCCACGAAACGGGCGGCGGGCCGCTAAGCGAACTCATCGTTCCAGAGGATCCCTTGCCCGAGCCGGAGGGCAACGAATCGGATGGTCCGTCGCTCTCGCCGCCGGCGGCCGAAGCGGAAGGGATTTTGCCGCCCATGCTCCCGCGGCCACCCACGTCCCGAAGATCGATCGTGATGCGACTCCTGCAACCGAAGGAGGATGATGCGGAATCCGCACCTCCCGACGTGGCCGTCGAGCCACCTTCGCCGCCCGAGGATCGGACCGGCAGCGCGCCGGAATGATCAACCAACGATCCGCCGGTCATGATGCGGGTGGAAACCCACAAGCCCGCAACCGCCGCTTGGCAGCCGGCGACATCAGGAAGTCGAGCACGTTCTGGGCCTGTTCGACCGACCGGGCGCTCTCGGTCACCGCGGCCCAGTATTCCGCCACGTGCGCCTTCGAACGGGGCCGCAATAGTATGCGCATGGCGTTCGACATGACCGCATCGCTCGTATAGACCAGGCCAACCTCGGCTCCGCCCGCTTCCAGGGCCGCCAACACGCCGCGCGAGCTGTCGGCCAGCACCAAGCGGTTTTGCAAGCCTTCGGCCACACCGATCTGTGCGAGATAGCGGTGCGTGTAGCTGCCGAGAGGCGATTCGGGATCGGCCAGCGCGATGCGGCCGATCTCCGGACGCAACAGATCTTGGGGACGCCGCAGCACGATGCTCGCAGAGACCGGCGCGATTACCGCAAGTCCGTTGCGGGCCAGCAAGCGTGGGCTGTGGCTTCGACAGACGCCGGCTTGCTGCAACCGCCCGACTTGTGCCGCGTCGGCCGAGATGAACAGATCGCAGGCCGCGCCGCCCATGATCTGGTCGGCCAGCTCATTCGAGGCCCCATAGATGACGCGGACGCGGGATGTCGGTTGTCGCAAGGCGTAGTCGGCCAACAATTGCCCCAGCGCTCCTTCCAGACTGATCGCCGCGGCCACGTGCGTCGCCACGACTCGGTCGCCGACAGAGACGACGCGCGGCAGGATCTGCTCCGCCGCGGTCTGCATCTCCTGTTGCACTTGGCGGAACAACGCAACGGCTTGCCGGCCAAGCTCGGTCAGATGTGCTCCGCCCCCGTGGCTGCCGCCGACCGCACTCTCCACGAGCGGTCTGCCAGCCGCCTCGTTCACGCTTTGCACGAGCAACCAGGCACGACGGTAAGACATGCCGATCTGCCGCGCCGCCGCGCTGATGCTGCGCCAGCGTTCGATCGCTTCGAGCAACTCCAGCCTACCCGGACCGAGCAACGGCTTACCGTCGCGCTCCGCCCAGACCCGAAAGCGTATCGACCAGTCGTTCTTCCACGAAGGAGAATCCGGAATGTGACTTGGACGCGTCATTCTTCGACGTCTTCGCCATAGCCCGCTGGAAAGATCTCGCCTCCATCGACTTCCTCATCCCCGTCGCCCTGTTCGTCGTCGAACTGAGCTAACCAGAATTCGACCTCGCCACTGGCAGGTGTCACCGGCTTGGTGAAAGCGGACGGCGCGGGGGCCTCCTTGGCGCCCCGCTTACGGACCATCTCGGCGTACCATTGGTCGCTATCGACCGACCGCGCGCGACGGCGGCGAGCCGCACGTTGCACACGATGATCGCTCGATACGACCAACAGCCGTCGCGGAGCACTCGTGGCGCGGATCAATTCTTCGATCAATTCGTCGGCCGATTCGTATCCGGCGGCGAACAGCACCGTTATTTCGCGATGTACCAGGCGGCGCGGCAAGCCAGGCGGCGCCTGTCGGGCGTCGAATACGACCGTGGTGGTCGATAGGTCGGTCGGGGCGACGGATTCGGCCACGAAGTTTAATAACGCTAGTCGCGATCGCTCGAAGCCGCCCGGCCCACGGCCCCGGCCAAAAATGCCTGATGCGTGCATCAGGTTGTAGCCGTCGATGATGAGGACCATTGATCGATGTGTGCTCGGGCTGCCGTAGCCCTCTCCCCAGCAGCAGTGATATGAATCTGGATCACTCCCAGCGAATCACCAAGTCACCCGTGTCCACTTGCGTGCCAGGCGCGACGAGCAGTTCTGCGACCCGCCCCTGACGCTCGGCATAGAGCGTGGTTTCCATCTTCATGGCTTCCATGGTGAGCAGCTTCTGCCCCTGTGCCACCTCGTCGCCAGGCTTGACCGCTACGTTGACGACCATGCCGGGCATTGGGGCGCCGACCTGATTGGGATCGTTCGGGTCGGCCTTCGTCCTGCGGCCCACCGATTCTTCCAACGAGTAATCCTCGATCGTCACTTCGCGGGGCTGACCGTTCAGCTCGAAAAAGACGGTCCGCCGACCGTCGGGCTGGGGATCGCCGATTGTGAGGAATTTGATGATGAGCGTTTTACCCGGCTCGATCTCGACGCTCATCTCGTCGTTCGGTTGCGGACCATACAAAAAGACAGGGGTCGGCAGGATACTCGTGTCCCCGTATTGTTCTTGATGGCTGACGAAGTCGCCGACAACGCGGGGATAGACCAGGTACGAGACCACCTCGCGGCGAGATGGCTCGCGTCCGAGCCGCTTCTTCAGCTCGGCAGCCGTCTTGGCAAAATCGGCCGGAGGCAGGCTGGCACCGGGCCGGCCTTCGACCGGTTTCTGACCGCGTAGCACCCGCTTTTGCACCGCCGTTGGAAAACCACCGGGGGGCTGACCCATGCGGCCCGCCACGAGATCGACCACCGATTCGGGAAACGACAGCTCGCGGTCGCTTTTCAACACGTCGTCGGCCGACAGGTTGTTGGCGATGAGGAACAGGGCCATATCGCCGACCGCCTTCGACGACGGCGTAACCTTGACGATGTCGCCGAAGAGCTGATTGACGTCGGCATAGGTGCGACAGATCTCATGCCACCGCGCACCGAGTCCGATGGCCCGCGCCTGTTCATACAAGTTCGTGTATTGGCCGCCGGGCATCTCGTTGTGATAGACCTCCGCCGTGCTGGCGATCATGCCCGTCTCGAACGGCGCGTAGAACTCGCGGACCGCCTCCCAGTAATTCGCGGTCGCCTGGAGGCGATCGCTATCCAACTCCGTGTCGCGGTCGGTGTAACGCAAGGCCTCGACGACCGAGTTGAGATTGGGTTGCGAGGTCAGCCCCGAAAAGGGTGCGAAGGCGACGTCGGCGATATCGAGATCGACTTCGGCGGATTTAAGAATCGAGCCCGCCTGCACACCGCTCGTGTCGTGCGTGTGGAAGTGGATCGGGATACCGATCTCTTGCTTGAGCGTGCGCACCAGCAACTCGGCCGCGTAGGGCTTGCAGAGACCGGCCATATCCTTGATGGCCAGGATATGGGCACCCATCTTTTCCAATTCCTTGGCCAGGTCGACATAGTACCGCAGGTCATATTTCTTGCGGTGCTTGTCGAGAACGTCGCCCGTGTAGCAGATGGCCGCTTCGCAGATGGCGCCGGTCGAAATCACAGCCTCCATCGCCACCCGCATGTTCGGCAGCCAGTTGAGCGAGTCGAACACGCGAAATACGTCGATACCCGCCGCGGCGGTTTCCTCGACGAACGTCTGCACCACGTTGTCGGGGTAGTTGGCATACCCGAGAGCGTTCGAGGCCCGCAGCAACATCTGGAACAGGATGTTGGGAATCTTCGTCCGCAGATCGACCAGCCGCTGCCAGGGGCACTCTTTGAGGAACCGCATGGCCGTGTCGAAAGTCGCACCACCCCACATCTCCAGCGAGAACAGATCTGCGTGATGGCGGGCATAGACTTCGGCCACCGAGAGCATGTCGTGCGTTCGCAGCCGCGTGGCCAGCAACGACTGGTGCGCGTCGCGCATCGTCGTATCGGTGATGAGCAACCGCTTCTGCTCCAAGATCCACTGGCTAAACTTCTCGGGGCCAAGCGTGAGCAGTCTGTCGCGCGTGCCGGCTGGGAGCGGCGCATGGTGATCGATCTCGGGCAGCGGCGCCGGTTGCCGGCGAATGTGCTTGGGACGCTCCTTGACAATCGTCTGGCCGTTGACGAGCACGTCCGCCAGATAGCGGAACAGCTTGGTGGCGCGATCGCGGCGGGTAACGAACTGGAATAGCTCGGGAGTTTCGTCGAGGAAGCGGGTCGTACAGCCGCCGGCGAGGAAATTCGGGTGCGTGACCAGGTTGATCAGGAAGGGGATGTTCGTCTTCACACCGCGGATGCGGAACTCTTGCAGGCACCGCTCCATGCGGCGCGCGGCATCGACGAAGCGATTGCCCGAGGTGATGACCTTCACTAGCAGTGAGTCGTAGTACGGCGTGACGAGGGCGCCGGAGAATGCAGTACCCGCATCGAGTCTCACCCCCGGACCACCGGTCGACCGATAATGGGCCACCCGCCCGTAATCGGGCCGAAAGTTGTTGAGCGGGTCTTCCGTGGTGATGCGGCACTGGATGGCGTAGCCCTGCGTGCGCACCGCCGCCTGTGAGGCGAGGCCGATCTCCGGGTCGTCGAGCCGGCGTCCTTGGGCGACGAGCAACTGGCATTTGACGATGTCGATGCCCGTGACCTGCTCAGTACACGTGTGCTCGACCTGGATACGGGGATTGACCTCGATGAAGTAGAACTTGCCCGTTTCGGAGTCGACCAGGAACTCGACCGTGCCGGCACTCTCGTACTTGACGGCCCGGCCGATCGTCAACGCCGCTTCGCAGATTTCGTCGCGGAGCTTGGGATCGAGATTGATCGAAGGCGCGATCTCCACCACCTTCTGATGCCGCCGTTGCACCGAGCAATCGCGCTCATAGAGATGCACCAGGTTGCCATGCTTGTCGCCCAGCAACTGCACCTCGATATGCCGCGGCCGGGCAATAAACTTCTCCAAGAACACGTCTGGGCTGCCGAAGGCCGATTGCGCTTCACGTTGTGCCTGGTCGAGCTGCGACCCCAGATCTTCTGGTTTGTGGACGACGCGCATACCCCGTCCGCCGCCCCCCTTGGCGGCCTTGAGCAACACCGGGTAGCCGAGCTGCTGTGCTAACTTGCTGGCTTGTTCCGCATCCTCCAGAGGACGGCTGCTGCCGGCCAACACCTGCACGCCCGCCTGTTCGGCGATTTGCCGGGCCACGATCTTGTCGCCAAGCTGCTCCAGAATGCGGGGTGGCGGCCCACAGAAGAGAATGCCCGCCGCTTCGCAGGCCGTCGCCAGCTCCGGGTTCTCCGACAGAAAGCCGTAGCCCGGATGAATGGCGTCGACCTCGCGTTCCTTGGCCAACGCCACGATGCCCTCGTAGTCCAGATAGGCCCGGATGGGTTCGCCGGTACGCCCGACCAGGTAGGCTTCGTCGGCCTTGAAGCGGTGCAGCGCGAAGCGGTCTTCGTGCGAGTAGATGGCCACCGTCCGGATGCCGAGCTCGTGGGCGGTGCGAAAGACACGGATGGCGATCTCGCTGCGGTTCGCGACGAGGAGTTTCTTGATGATGGGCATCGTCAAATCAGTCGAACCGGTTGATGGCCGTTCCAAATAGTGTGCGTTTCGGCAAAATGTCACAATCTAGCATCGTATTCGCCGAGCGAAAGTGCAAGGACGGGACATAGCCAGCCGTGGGGCCTTGCCGGTATATTCGGACGAACGATTTTGCTCATCGCCGGAAACGCCAAGCGTCATGATCGTCGCCATCGATGGACCCGCCGGAGCGGGCAAGAGCAGCGCCGCCAAGGCGCTGGCGCGCCGGCTCGGATTCCGCTTCCTCGACACGGGCGCCATGTATCGCACAGTGGCGCTCGCGGGTTTGCGCCGGCAGGTCGATTGGGAGGATGCGGACGCGGTGGCGAGCCTGGCGCGGCAACTGGCGATCACCCTGACCGGCGAGCGCGTCCTGCTCGACGGCGAAGACGTGACCCACGAGATCCGCACGCTTGCCGTAACGTCGGTCACCTACTATCCGGCCAATAACCCGGCGGTCCGCGAACACTTGGTCGAATTGCAAAGGCAGGTGGCCAGCGGGCATAACGTGGTGACCGAGGGGCGCGATCAGGGGACCGTGGTGTTCCCGCACGCCGAGTGCAAGATTTTTCTGACGGCCAGCCCTCTCGAACGCGCACGGCGGCGGCTGATCGATCTGCAAGAGCACGGCGAGACGGTGACGATCGATGAAGTGCTCGCGGATCAAAACGAGCGCGATCGCCGCGACGCCAGCCGCGACATAGGGCCGTTGAAACCGGCTCACGATGCCATCGAGTTGACGACGGACGGCCTCTCGCCCGACGCCGTCGTCGATCGGCTGGAGGCTCTCGTGCGGGCTCGGACGGCATGAGCCAGCCATCGTCTCGCTCGCTTGCCAAACGGCTCTGGTACGGGTTCTTACACATAGTCTGCCGGTTGGTGGCGACGCTGTTCTTCCAAATTCGCGTCAGCGGACGCGATCGGGTGCCAAGGTCGGGTGGCGTGCTGGTGCTGTCGAATCACCAGAGCCATTTCGATCCGGTACTCATCGGGCTGGCTTGCGATCGCCGTCTCAACTATCTGGCGCGTCAAACGCTGTTCGGCTTTGCGCCGTTCCGGTGGCTGATCGAATCGCTCGACGCGATCCCTATCGATCGTGACGGGCTTGGCTTGGCGGGGCTGAAGGAAACGCTGCGCCGCCTGAAACGGGGCGAACTCGTACTCATTTTCCCCGAAGGCACGCGCACGTACGACGGCGAAGTGGCGTCGCTCAAGCCGGGATTCAGTGCATTGGCCAAACGGGCCGGCGTGCCGCTCGTGCCCGTCGGTATCGACGGGGCCTACCAGGCCTGGCCGCGACGAAGTCTCTGGCCCGGTTTCGCCACCATTCACATTCAGTTCGGTCAGCCGATGCCGCCCGAGACGGCTGCGACCTACGACGAGCGGCAGTTGGTCGACGAAGTGGAGCGGCAGTTGCGCGAGTGCCACGCACTTGCTCGCCGATCAAGACAAGTGCAAGTCGCGGAAGAAGCGTGAACGGGGTCGGCGTTCGCGGCACGAAATCCATGCGGATCTTTCTCTATGAACACCTGACAGGCGGAGGGCTGCTGGACGATGCCGCTCCGCTGTGCGACGTGCGATCGCTCCGCGCGGAAGGTCAGGCCATGTGTGGCGCGCTGGCGGCCGATTTGAGCGCCAGCGAAGGGATCGAGGTGACCTGTCTACGCGACGCGAATCTCGTCGATTTTGTTCCGGTTTGTCGTCGTACGATCGAAGTGCGAACCATCGACGAGCGCAACGCAGAGTTCGACGTTGCGGCTGCCGAAGCCGACTGGACGATCGTGATCGCACCGGAGATCGACGGCATTCTGGCCGACCGTTGCCGACGCGTGATGGACCGCGGCGGCCGTTTGCTCGGTGGTTCCCTGTCGTTGATTGACCTGGCGAGCGATAAACAGGCCACGGCTTTGCACCTGGAGCGGGCGGGCGTGCCTGTGCCACCGGGAATCCCCTTTCCGCTAGGCCAGCCATGGCCCACGGATTTTCGTTATCCGGCTGTCTGGAAGCCGCTCGATGGGGCAGGCTCTCAGGGGCTGCGATGGATCGAGAATTGTCACGCGCCCGTGCCGTCGGTGGATGCTCAACCGGGTCGGTTGGAACTGTTTTGTCCGCGACCATGCGATAGCCCCGTCGCGCGTGCCGGTCAACCCGAGCATAGCAGTGTGGGAACTCCGGCCAGCGTGGCCTTCTTGTGCGGACCGGACGTATGCGTGTCACTCCCGCCGTGTACGCAACGTCTGGACAGCGATTTTCGTTACCTTGGCGGAGGGTTGCCATTGGTGCCATCGCTTGCGGAACGTGCCACGCGCTTGGCTTGCAGCGCGATTCGTTCCTTGCCCGAACCGATTGGATACGTTGGCATCGACCTCGTACTAGGAGTTACCGAGAACGGAGACGACGACGTGGTCATCGAGGTCAATCCGAGGCTGACGACCTCCTATCTGGGGCTGCGTGCCGCCTGTCGCGAAAACCTGGCGGCCGCTATGCTGGCAATCGCCGGAGGACGGCCGTTCCCCCTTTCGTTCCGTGAAGACTCGATCGAATTCTCGGCCGATGGCCGATAGCCCATGAACGTGTTGGCATTCGATATCGGTGGCGCCAACCTGAAGGCGGCGGACGGTTGCGGTTTCTCCGCCAGCCGCCCGTTTCCCCTTTGGCAGCGTCCCGCGGACCTGGCCGACGCGTTGTCGGCGCTCGTCGCGGATGCGCCACCGGCCGAGATGATCGTCGCGACGATGACCGGCGAACTGGCCGATTGTTTTGAGACCAAAGCACAAGGCGTGGCCCACATCCTCGCGGCCGTCCAGCGGTGCGCGGCCGATAGACCGGTCCGCGTCTACCTCGTTGACGGTTCTTTCGTCTCGACGGATGCAGCCAATCAACGGCCATTGTTGGCGGCTGCCTCGAATTGGCATGTTCTGGCCCGTTTCGCGGCCCGCTTCTGCGAGCAGAATGTCGGCCTGTTGATCGATGTCGGTTCCACGACGACGGACCTGATTCCGATCGTCGCCGGATGCCCGGCGGCCACGGGTACGAACGATACGCAACGGCTGGCGGCGAGCGAACTGATTTACACCGGAGTGACGCGCAGCCCCGTCTGTGCCGTCGTCGATGCCTTGCCGTATCGCGGCCAAAAAGTACCGGTGGCCCAGGAGCTGTTTGCCACGACGCGAGACGCGTATCTGCTACTGGGCGACATGCCGGAAGATGCCAGCGATTGCCAGACAGCCGACGGACGTCCCGCCACGCGCGCCGCCGCGCGCGACCGCCTGGCGCGCATGATCTGTGCCGACCGCGAGATGTTCGGCGACGACGATGCCTCTGCCGCCGCGGCCGCCGTGGGACATGGCCAATTGTCAAAATTGGGGATTGCCGCGCGCGGCGTCCTGCGACGATTGCCCGGCCCGCCGGCGACCGTCGTGATTTCCGGGCAGGGGGAGTTCGTCGCTCGGCGGTTGTGCGAACGGCTGCAACTCACCGTGCCCATCGTTTCGCTCGCCGCCGAACTCGGGCCGGCCGTTTCATGCGCCGCGCCGGCACACGCCTTGGCGGTCATCGCTCGGGAAACCCTGTGAACGGCCCATCCCGGCGGCTGCGCGTCGTCAAGTTGGGCGGCAGCCTGCTCGAACTTCCCGATCTGCCCGTGCGGCTGCGACGATGGTTGGCCTTGCAGCCGGCCGCGACAAACGTGTTGGTTGTGGGTGGCGGCCGTGCAGCCGATGCGGTGCGAGAAGTCGATCGCCAGGATCAGCTCACCGACGATGAGGCGCATTGGCACGCGATCGATGCGATGCGGTCCAACGCGCGGCTCTTGGCCGAATCTTTTCCAGAGGCTATCTGGCTCGAACGGATCGAGGATGTGCCCACCTACACCGTGCCTCTGCTCCTACTCGATCCGCTCATTTTCATGCGGCGCGCCGATCCCCAACATCCGTGTGGACCGCTGCCGGCATCGTGGGATGTGACGAGCGATTCGATTGCCGCGCGTGCGGCCGATATGCTCGGCGCGCGGGAACTGGTGCTGCTCAAATCGACATTGCCCGCCGGACGACGACCACAAGACCGGCTGTTCGGCTACGTCGATGAATTCTTTTGGCAGGCGAGCCGCGGCCTGTCGCACGTCCGCTGTGTCAACCTGCGCGACGAGTCGTTCAGCGAAATGGGCTGGTAGCCGGCGCCGCCAGCCGGCTGCGCCGCGCGAAATATCCCAGCGCGGTCATCTTTTCGATCAATCGCCGCGCGATCGGGACCGCCGTCTCGCCCCCTCCGCCCGCGTATTCGACGACGACGGCGAACGCCACCTTGGGATGCTCCGCTGGCGCGTAGCCGGCGAACCAGGCATGATCCTTTCCGGATGCCGTCTCCGCCGTGCCCGTCTTGCCGGCGACCTCGATATCGAGCCGCAAGGTGGCGTACGCCGTGCCCTGAGGATCGGAAACGGCCTGTTCTAACCCGCGGCGCACCGTGGCCAGGGTACGATCCTTGAGTTCAATCTCCGTCACCGATCCGACGAAGGCGGTTGCGACGTGCGGCGTGACCAACCGGCCGCCGTTGGCGATGGCGGCCATGAGCCGCGCCATCTGCAACGGCGTGACCCGGAGCGTGCCTTGGCCGATGGCCAGCGCCAACGTTTCATCGCGAGTCGGCGCGCCGGGCCGCGACTCGTTCTGGCGAGCCCCGATACCCCCCGACGCCTCGTCGGGCAAGTCGACCCCCGTGACCTGGCCGAAGCCGAACCGCTCGGCCCATTCGAGCAGCGGCGACCCACCCAGCACACCCGCGTGATGAAAGAAATAGACGTTGCAACTTCGCGCCAAGGCCTGCGGCAGGGTCAATGCGCCGTGCCCGACCTGCATCTCGCGGAACAATTGACAACGTTCCTTCTCCGGCGTCTGAAGATACCCTTGGCAGAAAAACGGCCGGGCCGGCTCCACGACCCCCTCTTCCACGAGCGCGATCGCGGTGAGCGGCTTGAATACCGAGCCGGGAGGAAGGGCCATGCGCGAGACGCGATCGAACAGCGGTTTCGATCGGTTGTCGAAGAGCCGTTCGAGTTCGACCGGGTCGCCGCGCGCTGCCATTTCGGGCTCGAAGCGCGGCGCCGATGCCGCGCAGAGAATAGAGCCCGTGTCGGCGTCTAAGACGACGATCGCGCCGCCAGCCGGAATCGTCTCGTCACCGTCTCGCGCCATGCGTCGTTGCAATGCCTGGTCGAGTAGTTCATCGGCCGCGCGCGTCAGCGGCGGATCGATCGTCAGGCGCACATCGCGTCCGGGCTCGGCGGCGCGTTCTACGTGGCGAGAAACCAGCCGGCCGGAATGGTCGGTGGCCTCGCGAACGATGCCTGGCGTACCACGCAGGATGCTGTCGAACTGCCGTTCGACTCCTTGTCGCCCGGTAGATACGTTGTCGCCGGCGGAGATCGGATCGGTCGACGTGTCTGGCACGTAGCCCACCACGTGGGCCGCGAGCGCTCCTTGGGGATAGATTCGCTTTCGCCAAGTGACGACCCGCGCTCCCGGATAGCGGTCCGGAAAGCCTTCGATCTCGGCCACCGCTTCGAGGGTCAGACCGACGAAGACCGGGTGATATTCATACTCTTCCGCCACGTCGATCCGTGCCAGCGGATCGTGCCCGGCTTCTTCGTCTAGCCACGCCACGAACCGCCTCCACCAGGGACCTTCGTCGATCGCCGGTCGGCTTGATTTCTCACGCCGTTGCCGCTCTTGCACGCTGTGGGCGATGCGCTCCACCCGGCGCTGCACGACTTGCAGTCGGTCACCCAAAGCCTGCGGCGACAATCCACACCAGTTGGCAAGGCGATCGAGCGCCTGCGATTGTTCGACTTCGATGCGTCGGCATTCGGCTGCGACGCGGTCGGCGTTGCGCCTTTCGCGACGCGGCAGCCGACTGCGTGCCTGGCGGCGGAGCCAACTGGGATTCGGGGGTCGCTCGAGGTAACGATAATGGATGGCGAGCGTCGCCGCCTCGCGATCATAGGCCAATACGGTGCCGTCTCCCGCCAGGATGCGGCCGCGCGCGGCGCCTGCCAGCACGGTCCGTTCGATCGGCTGGTTGGCGACCGCACGATATTGGTCGCCGTACCACAGCTCGAGTGCCACGACGCGGGCCAAGACGATGGCGGCCAGCGCGCCCACTGTGGCCAGCAACCAGCGCAATCGAGCCGCGGCGTCGATCGCGTCGGCCTTCGTTCGTTCAGCGGCCGGCATGTGAGAACGGTTCAATAGGCCGCGGCACGTAAACGGTCGACGCGGCTGAGAATCGAGTAACACGGCAACCCGATCACGGCGCTATAGAGTCCGCAGGCCAGGCTTGCCGTCAGGTACGATGCCGGAGGCAAGCTTGTGTTGCCGAGCACGCTACGTACGGCGGTGAGCACCGATAGCATGACTGCGATCGCGATCCAGGTCGCCAGCGATTGGATCAGCGGGCGCCGCCCCACGAGCCCACGGACCGCCGCGAGGGCGACACTGCTGATCACGCACACGGCCACGCCAAACCCGATGCGGCCCGGGGCACACAAGTCCAGCATTGCGCCGGCCAGACCTGCCGCCGTCAGAGCGTATGACTCGTGGACGCACAGCGAACCGACCACTACGGCCAGGACCAGAAAGTCGGGCGAGGCGCCTCCGATCTCGAGTGCCGGCGCGACGACGCTGTCGAGCACTGCCGCGACATAGATACCGGTCATCATCAAGAGCCACTTGGCCATCCACGCATTCTCCCATTGCGAAGGCACGCGAGAGCGGCACTACTCCGGCTCGCGCTGCGCCAAACGTTCGCCGTTGACCGCGGGTTGCAAGACGGTCAGTGTCGCGGGCGATCGGTCGTCTACCGCCGGCGTCATCCAGATCTGCCAATGTGCGGCGCCGGGCTCCAACTCTGCCCGTGCGATGCGGCCGTAGACGAGCATCGAGGTATGGGTGTCCGGCTCCTCGGCCGATACCACGAGATCGCCGGTGGATATCGGTGCTGTCGCATCGACCATGCGAATTCGGCAATCGGCGGCGCCGGTGCCCTCCAGCACGCCTTGGGCGAGCGGCCGCGGAAGGCCATCCACCTCGTGGACGATCCGCACCAGGCTACGATAGCCCGCGGCATTGAGGCGACGGACCACGGCGGTTTGCGGGCCCACTTCCACGACTTTGCCCCACACACGCCCGCCCAGCAGGGCCAATTGGCTGGCGGTCAACGAAGCGTTGTCGCCCTGATCGATCAACACCGAACCGCCCTCGAGCGCCAAACTGCCGACGCTCAGCTCGGTCGATTCCTTGGCCGTGACGATGGCCAGACGCTCAAGCAGTGTCCGCGGCTGTTCCCCCAACACCCGTGCCTCGATGGCCCGCGTCTCGATCAGCGCGGGAGGTTGTTCGACTTCGGCCGATCGATCGAAATCGGAACCGCTCGCGACGAGTCGCAGCGCGAGGTTCTGTTCGTCGAGTCGCCGCACCTGCTCTCGTAATTGCGCTAGTTCCGCGGCCGAGTCGCTCCGGTAGTTCCAGGCCCGCCAAGACCGCCGCCACGATGCCAATGCGGCTCGGGCGACGCTCTGCCCCGGCGCCAGCAACAACCGCGCGTGGTCTTTCAGCCGCCGTTCGAGCTGTTCGGGGAGGAACGCCAACGTCAGGGCGAGGGCGAGCCAGCAGGCCAACAGCCTGAGCTGCCTCTTCGGTCGGCCGCTCCAGGCGCGACTAAACGTCGTCATGGCTCGACTCCAGCAGCTTGCGCCATTGGGGCAAGTTTTCCAGACAGATCTGGGCGCCCTTGGCCACCGAGAGCAACGGTTCGGCGGTCACGCGCACCGGCATGCCGGTGCGCTCGCTCAGGAAGCGGTCGAGCCCGCGCGTCAGTGCGCCGCCGCCGCAGAGGGTCATCCCCTGGTCGACCAGATCGGCGGCCAGGTCGGGAGAAACCTGATCGAGCACCCCTTTGATGGCCGCGACGATCCGTTCGAGCGGTGCGCTTAGGGCCGCGCGGATCTCCTCGCTCGTGATCGTGGCGCGACGTGGCAGACGGCTGACCGCGTCGATGCCGCGCACCTCGTCGGCCAATTCCTGCTCGAGCGGTGCGGCGCTGCCGATCTCGATCCTCAGCCATTCGGCCATCGGCAGGCCGATGCAGAGGTTGTGCTGCTGCCGCAGATAATCGACCACGGCGGCGTCCATGGCGTCGCAGGCCACGCGCACACTCGCCGAGGCGACGACGTCGGTCATGCTCAGGATGGCGACCTCGGTGGTGCCGCCGCCGATATCGCAGACCATGCTGGCCGTCGCTTCGGCAATCGGCAAACCTGCGCCAAGGGCCGCTGCCTGGGCCTCGCCGATGAGCAGCACTTGGCCTGCGCCGGCCCGATACAAGCTGTTGTAGACGGCCCGTTTCTCGACGGGCGTGATCGAGCCAGGCACCGCGACCAACACGCGCGGGCGGAGCGACCAGCGCCGACGTTGGGCCTTGCGCATGAAGTAGCGCAGCATCGCCTCGCACAGCTCGAAATCGGTGATGACGCCGTCACGCATGGGACGGACCACCGAGATCGATTCGGGGGCGCGGCCGAGCATCTGCCGGGCCACGTGTCCGATCGCACAACCGTCGGCCGAAACCTGGCCGCCGGCCTGGGGCACGGCCACCACAGAGGGTTCGTTGATGACCAGACCTTCGCCGGCCACGCCGACCAGCGTATTGGCCGTGCCGAGGTCGATCGCCAGATCGGAGCCTAGATCAAACAGTTCGCGAAGACGTTGGAGCATCCTTGCTCACGCTCGAAGTTGGGCCGCTCTTAGATTCGCTGCCGTCGATATCGATCCCTGAATCGGTATTACCCGTGGTCGGCTACCCCTCGTCGTTCACACAACGAACGGATTGCGGTATTCGACCTTGGCACTGGGAGCTTGTGCGCCCGTGGCATTGATGTCGGCGCCGTAGCGCACGCCGAACTCAATCCACAGGCAAATACAGGTCAGGATGATGGCGCACAATGCCACCAGCAAGAGCCATGTATACACATCGGCCTTGGGCTTCTGAACGACAATGCCGGGACCGGCGTTAGTTAAGTCGGGTGGCGACACGATCGTTCCTCTCAATGGGACCAAGGCGGAATGCGGGAATGACCTTGCCGACCGATTTGTCGGGTGTCACCTCGACGACCTCGATCTTGGCTACGGGCTTGCTCTCACCCTTCTGCTGACGAAAGATGTAGGCCTGGTGGCCCTTGCGGAGTCCGTCGTCGGAACCGATCGATATCTCGACCAGTCCGTTCGCCCGAGCCGCCAGTACAATGCCGTCGACCTTGGGCGGAATGTTGTCGGTCGGGGCGTTGATGTCGACGCCGACCTTTTCGGCCGAGGTACGATAGAGGGCCACTTGGCGAACGAGCGTTTGCGTGCTGGCTTTCAGCCGGCCCAACTCACCTTCGGCCTCGTGTAGCTTGTCGGTCAGGGCGACCGCCTCTTTGAATCGTGAATCGCGGTCCTCGAAGGCCTGAGCGATATCGCTGCGGAGTTGGTCGATCTCCTTGAGCTTGTTGTCGAGCAGCTCTTGGGCAACTTGCGCCGCTTCGACGGCCCGCCGCTCACCTTCCTTCAGGCCGGCCAGTTCCAGCACCTGCTGATCGTATTCTTTCTTCAATTCGGCCCGAGTCGTCTCCAGTTTGGCCAACTGTGCACGACGTGCCTGGTCCTCGGTCTGCACCGATTCCTTCAGCTTCGCGAGTTGCGATTCAAGTTCTTTTACCTTGGCGCGGGCGTCCTCGAGCTGGAACTTCAGACCCGCGGGCTGACCCGCCTTTGCTTCTTCCCGTGGCCGCAGCACCACGGCCTTCCAGTTCTTGTGCGTGGCGTAGACGGCCACCGAGAAGCCGAGGAACAACAGGCTCATCACCAGAATCAAGACGACGAAGATTCTTCCGAGCAGGTTCATATCAAGCCACTCCTACCAGTCGGCACATCGCGAGCCGCCAAGTGTTGGTTTCGGTTGTTTTCCGCATCGCACCGCCTCGATCAGGGCGGTTATCGCTTGCGCTTCGGTTGACCCAAGCCGTGATCCCGGCAAGGGATAGAATTGCTTACCGGTGGTTCAGTATAACTTCCCCGAATTTTACGCGTCAACGAAAAACAACCGGATTTGCTAAACCCGCGAGCGACGACGAAAAAGGCCGACCGCGCCCACACAACCGGTCAGGAACAGGCAGATACCGGCCGGCCAGTCGCCCCACGCCAGATAAGGGCTGCGCCGATCGTCGAGTTGCGGCCGGGCGATGAGCACGTCGGCCGCACGCCGCGGCCCACGCTCCAAAATCCGGCCGTCACTGTCGATCCAGGCGGAAATGCCGGTATTGGCCGCGATCAAGAACGGCTTGCGGCACTCCACGGCTCGGAAGACGCCACACGTGAGATGCAGGTCGAGTTCGCTAGAACCGCGAAACCACCCGTCATTCGTCAGGTTCACCAGCACGTCGGGCTCGGCCCCCCGTTTCCGCAGGCTCGCCACCTGCTTATGGATAACGTGCGGGATCGCGCTCTCATAGCAGATGTTGGCGGCGATCCGAACTCCGTCGACACGGAATTCGGGCGTTTCGGTCCCCCAATCGATTCCGGCGCCGATCGGCGATAGTTGGGACAACCAGGCAAACCGCTTGGCCAGCGGCACGTATTCGCCGAACAGCACCGGATGCATCTTGTCGTAGCGCGGTCCGAGTTCGCCCGTCCGGCTGACGAACAATGCCGAGTTGTAGTGTTCGAACCCCTGTGGACCGAGATGCAGATAGTCGATGCCCAACAGCAGCGGCGTCTTGAGAAGATCCGCCTGCCGCGAGATCTCACGCTCCCGCCGGGGCACTTCCTCGCGGACCTCATCCAGCGTGGCGTGCCAGGTGGCGGGGAGGACGGCATCGTCCGTCATGGCCAGCAACGAATCGCGATACATGGTCTCGGGCCAGACGATCAAGTCGACGTCCGACGCTTCGTCGACCGCGCGTTGCGATAGCTCGAAATAGTGCGGATAGATCTCGCGCTGCTTGACCGGATCGTGCTTCAGCTCCGTATCGATCGAACCCTGAATCAAGGCAATCGTCGGGCCGGTCTTGCCCGGTGCGTGATCGAGCCGCCAATAGCCGTAGCTCACCGCCGCCACGAGCATTGCCATGCCCGGCACCAAGGGCCGAGCGGTCCAACGGGCCTGGCCCATGGGTACCGTGCTGGCAAGGCAGGCGGACACCAGCATCACCACGAAGCTGACCGCGTATCCACCGGCCAGATCGGCGACCTGAATAAGCGATAGCCACCGCCACTGGCTGTGCCCGAGTGCGGCCATGTTAAAGCCGGTGAGTAGGTGCGACTGGGCCAATTCGAGTCCGGCCCAAGCGACCGGCGCCGCCACAACCAGCGGAACGGCGAACCGATGTACGGCGACGCGGCAGACGGCCACGAAAGCAGGCAGATAGAACCCGAGATAGATTGATAAGGCCAACCAACCGATCCCGGTTGCGGGAGGGGCTGGCAGCAACAGCCAATGGAGCACGAGGAACCAGTACGCGAAACCGGCGCACCAGAGAACCAGATAAGGACGGCGGCCGGGCCGTTCCGGTCGGCGAACGATCAAGAGCCAAAGCGCGGGTGCGAGCCATGCCAGCGGCCACGCATCGATCGGTGGGAAGGCGGCAAACAGCAAGAGACTTCCCGCGAAGGCCGGCTTCCATGTCGTGCCACGGTCGGTACCGTGCGGCATCGGATCGGCCGTCGGTTTCGCCGCGGCTACGGCGCGGCCGCGGGTTTTGGCAGTTCGTAGGGAGGAAGTCGCCATTGGCTACAGACTACGGCGAATCGCCCAGCTTGCCCAGGCGAGTTTTTTTGAGAGCGTCGACGCGGACGGAAGAGGCCGATCGAGAAGCCGGCGTGATTTTGCGCCGGAAGCTAACGCCTCGGTGGATGTGGAGGGGATTTTACCTTCACGACCACGAAATCCGCCGCGAAGCCAAAGCCCTTCGTTGCAAATGGCTCTACATGATCGAACACATCGCCCGGCGTGCCCTGAAAGCCTCCGCTCTCATAGCCGATGCAACGAAACCGATCGCCGACCTTCAAATCGGGTACCCAGCGGTTCAGGGGCATCGCCGTGGACGAGAAACGTCGCGGCGCCGGCAGTTTGCGGCCGTCGATTTCCTCGATACTCAGAAAGAACGGTTCCCCGCTATCGCCCTTCGCGCGCGACGTGTTCGCAACAACTTGCCCCGAGACCTCCATTACGGTCCCCAACGGCCGACCGAGTGTGCCTTCGATGCCGCGTTCGCCGAGTTCTTCGAATTTAACCGGGGGCTCGATTCGCGCCGCCGAAGAATCCCCGCCGATGCTTCCCAATAACACGGCGAAGATGAGCAGGAGGCAACAACCGATCGCCATACGTTTCATACTCGAACTCCTTCAAACTCTATCGAAGAACGGCCAACCCCGCTCCTCATCTTGATTGTATGGCGACCCGCCGCCCTCGGCTCGGACCGCGCATCCTGCCTGGCAGGGCGCCAGGTGCAGTGAGAAAAATTAAATAGCTGTTTTTGTCGATAAAAGGACGTTACTATTTTGAAGCTGCCTGTCGGTGACCAATGGCCACCGATCGTACGTGCACGCCGTTGCGAATGGATAACGACGATTCGTCTTTCACCCGTCAGCACTGAGAGGATAACTCATGGCGAAATTCAGCTATAGCGTCGTCTTCGTCAGCAATATGAAACGCTCGATCGCCTTTTATCGGGACATCATCGGGCTGCCGCTGCGTTTCGAGTCGGAAGAGTGGACGGAATTCGATACGCCGGGAACGACGCTGGCCCTGCATCACAGCGAGACGCCCGCCACGCCGGAGTCGGGTGACGTCAACCGGGTGGGGCAGTGCCACCTGAGCTTCACCGTCGACGACATCGACGCCTTCCACAAACACTTGGTCGCCAAGGGAGTCGCCTGCGTTCGGCCTCCCCAAGAAGAAGCCTATGGCCGCAAACTCGCCAAGTACGCCGACCTCGACGGCCTCCCCTTTACGGTGAGTCAACCCATGGGCGGTGGCCCGCAGTGACGTCGCGTCGGTGAGTAAGATGCGTCGCCCGACTGTTCACGTGGTACACTACGCGCATGGATAACCCGTACCAGGCACCGCGGGAACCAACCACGCGCGAATCGCAAGGCAGCACCTCGCAAGGCCGCGAGGACATGTCAGCGATGATGCTCGGTGCCGGCATCGTGCTCTTCCTCACAGCGATTGCCGCTATCGGCGATCGGTTCCGGGCCGGATGAACGGCTAAGAGAAGATCGTGCCGCGATAGCCGCACGGCGCGCGGTGCTTTACAATCGATGTGTTGCGGCTGGATCCATCGGGCGGGCCCTCGGCTCGATTACCTGTCAAGGAAGAGAACGGTCACGCGACGCCCAGCGGAAAAACTCAGCCGAAGAAAGGCGATTCGCCGTGCGGTTCTCGCTTCGCTGGTTATTCGGCGTGATCTTGTTCGTCGCCATTGCATCCACCTCGCTGATCTATTCATCGTGGTGGCTGAGCGATGGCTTGGCGGCCGCGCTGGGCGCCTTCCTCGTCTGCGTCACGATCGGCGCTGTCTATGGACGGTCGGCTTCGGCGGCGTTTTGTGGAGGATCCGCGATAGCCGGTTGGGTATATCTCCTATGCCTTTGGCTTCCGCTGGGCCATATCGGCCAGAACGACGTGGCGCCGACGGCCGCCGTCGACAGAGCGGTCTACCGTCTATACGAGTCGATTAGTTGGGAATTGCGAGCCGAGCCGATCAATGGCGACCTATCTACTGCTTACTTCGTCAACGGCGTGCCCTATATCAAGCGGCCCTTGCTGGAACCCTTCGTCAAAGCCGCTCACTGCTTGACGGCCTTTGTCGTGGCGATGCTCGGCGGGGCCGTCGGCCGACGGTTCCAGCGAGGTTGACCATCGCCAACCCGATGCCATCGAATACTCTCGCACTCTGTATCGGCGTCGTCTGGTTCCTGACGTTTCTGGTGCCGGTGCCGTTCGCCCCGTTGCAGGCCAACGGTGTTCCTGCTCCGTGGTATGGGCGGATTTACGTGGCTGGGATGACGCTCGCGTTCGCAGCCATTCTGGCCGCCGCGTTCCGGTCTCTGGGGCATGCCGAAACGCGGAGTTACTTTGGGTTGGCGCGGCCGGGCAAGGATGCGGCTGCCTAATCGGGAAGCACACCAACCTCGCGCCAGATTCACCAGGGTTGCCGACTGCGACCAGCATGACCTCGCCCCGGCCCTTCCAAAATGGCAGCGCGTGTCGCAAAATCACGCTTATGCCCGATTGTGAATAGTGCCCGCCTCTCCTCCAGAAAGGACACATCATGTCGACTGCCACCCTTCCGCATCCCACCCGCGCCAGAATCCGTCAAACCAAACTCTTCATCAACAACCAATGGGTGGACGCGGCGGATGGCGGATCGATCGACGCCTTGAACCCGGCGACGGGCGAGCGCATCGCCACGGTCGCTGCGGCGACGGCGCCGGATGTCGATCGTGCGGTGAAGGCCGCGCGGCGGGCGCTCGAGGAGGGGCCATGGGGCAAGATGGATGCGGCCGATCGGGGCCTGCTGCTCTTTCGGCTGGCCGATCTCATCGTCGAGCACGCCGAAGAATTGGCCACGCTCGAGTCGCTGAACTGCGGCAAGACGATCGCCGACTCGCGCGGCGACATGCAGAGCTCGGCCAACTTCTTGCGGTACTTCGCCGGCTGGACCGACAAGATCGAAGGCAGCACGCTCCCCGTGCGCGGCAACTTCCTCTCCTACACGTTGCGTCAGCCGGTCGGTGTCATAGGCCAGATCATTCCCTGGAACTTCCCGGTTTTCATCCTCTGCGGAAAATTGGCCCAGACGCTGGCCTGCGGCAACACCATCGTCGTCAAGCCGGCCGAGCAGACGCCGCTGACGGCCCTTCGGGTTGCCGAACTAGCCGCGGAAGCGGGCTTCCCGCCGGGCGTCATCAACATCGTCAATGGTTACGGCGAGACGGCCGGCGCGGCGCTGTGCGTACACCCCGACGTCGACAAGATTGCCTTCACCGGGCACGTCGACACGGCCAAGATCATTCAGAAGGCCACGGCCGATACGCTGAAGCGCACTACTTACGAGCTGGGCGGAAAGAGTCCGAACGTCATTTTCGCCGATTGCGACATGGAGCAGGCGCTCGATGGCGCGTTCCACGCCATCTACTTCCACGGCGGACAATGCTGCACGGCCGGCAGCCGCCTGTTCGTCGAGAAGACGATCCACGACGAGTTCGTGGGGCGTCTGGCCGAGCGGGCCCAAGCCCGCAAGATCGGCGATCAACTCGATCCTGCCACGCAGCAGGGCCCCCAGGTCTCGCAAGAGCAGCTCGATAAGATCCTGCACTACATCGACCTGGGCGTGAAACAGGGGGCGAAACTCGTCACCGGCGGCGCCCGCGTGAGCGACAAGGGATACTTCGTCTCGCCCACCATCTTCGACGATGTTCGCGACGACATGGCGATCGCTCGCGACGAGATCTTCGGCCCCGTCGTCAGCGTGCTCCCGTTCTCCGACGTAGACGACATGATCACCCGCGCCAACCGTACCTATTACGGTCTGGCCGCCGGCGTATTCACCAAGAACATCGACAAGGCTCATCTGTTCGCCAAGCACGTGAAGGCCGGCACCGTCTGGGTGAATTGCTATCACGTGATCGACGGCTCCACTCCCTTCGGTGGCTTCAAGATGTCGGGCCACGGTCGCGACTTCGGCACCGCGGCGCTCGATACGTACACGGAGCTGAAGACCGTGACGATCAAGCTGGGCTGACGCGCTGCTGGTCGTCATGTCGTCGCCGAGTAGTAAGTTCACCGACGTCCGGATGCGCGGATTTGTGAAGCGCACGGACGTCGAGGTATTGCACCGCCTGATCGACGATCGGCTCGGTTGCCTCGCTACCGAGTCGATCGGGCTGTGTGATGCCGCCGGGCGCGTGCTTGCCGAATCCGTTCGTTCGCCGGATGCGCTCGCTGCGGCGAGCACCCCCGGATACATTCGCCGTCGTCGGAGAAGTCTATCCCGGTGTGCCGTTTAGCGGCGGTGGGTACCGGCGAGACGGTGAGGCGAGATCTCGGAGCGGCCGCGTATTCAACGTGGCCTTTCAGCGCGGTGCCCAGCCGCCAGGCGGGTGTATCATCGATCAGACGCTCACACTCGCTCGGATCGGGCTCGCATCGCTCGCCATCTGGCAAGCAGGGCGATTGACACGTCGCACCGCTAACACCGAAAATGCCGCCGGTTGAGTTCCCGGCGTTGGCTGATTGACGGGTGTTATGCGATTTTTGGAGTTGGTGCGGAAAAACGTCGTACGCCGCAAGCTGCGTTCGGCGCTCACGGCCTGCGGGGTGGCGGTGGCCATCGCCACCGTGGTCACGCTCGTGGGCGTCTCGCAGGGTTTCCGGCGCTCGGCGACCGAGAGTTTTGAGAACCAGGGGGTCGACATGGTGGTCGTCCGCGCCGGGGCCATGCAGCGGAACGTGAGCAGCCTCAGCGAGCGCCTGCGCCGGCGGCTCGCGCACCTGCAAGGGGTCGGCGACGTCATTCCCGCGCTGACCGACCGGGTGACGGTGGGCAATGGCGGACCGCTCGGCATCGCCATCCACGGCTGGCCGGCCGACTCCAACGTCTGGGATACGCTCAAGATCGTCTCCGGGCACCGACCGGACGAGCACGACCGCGGCGAAGTCGTCATCGGCAGCCAATTGGCCAAGAACCTCGACAAGCACGTCGGCAGCCAGATGACCATCGAGCTGCAAAAATTCACCATCTGCGGCATCTATCAGAGTTCGAACGTATTCGAGAACGCCGCCGCCGTCGTCCTCCTGCCCGACTTGCAGGGGCTGATGGACCGCAAGGGGCAGGTGTCGGAATTCTTGATCGTGCTCGACCGCAACGTGTCTGACCGCAACCAGACGATCGAACGCTTGCACGAGCAGGTCGAGTCGCTCACCGACCAGCGCGGCCAACCGTTGGGCCTGACGGCGCTCGCCACCTCGCAGTACGTCAGCCGCAACCTCGAGATTCGCTTGGCGGGAGACATGGCTTGGGCCACGTCGTCCATCGCGCTTGTGATCGGCTCGATCGGCGTCCTCAATACGATGCTCATGTCGGTGATGGAGCGTACGCAGGAGATCGGCGTGCTACGCGCCATCGGTTGGCGGAAGTCTAGTGTTATGCGACTGATCTTGTGCGAGTCGTGCCTGGTATGCCTGGCCGGGGCCGTGCTGGGCGTGCTGGCTTCGATGGCTCTGGTGAAGCTGCTGAGCCGTCTACCCACCGCCCAAGAACTGGTGCGTGGCGACACGTCGCCGACGGTCATCATGATCGGCCTGGGAATGGCGATCGCCATAGGGCTCGTCGGAGCCATTTATCCCGCCTGGCGCGGCGCGCGGCTACAACCCAGCGAAGCGCTGCGCTATGAGTAGCGCTTGATGGGCGCGATCAGTATCGCGCGCGGCTGAGGTCCTCGCGCTGCGGCGGATCGCCGCGCTCGACCAACGTCTGGCCCGTGGCCGGTTGGAGCCGGCTCAATTGGCATTCCTCCGGGTGAGCCAGGAGCCAGACCCGCGCCGCCACACGTCCGTTGTTCCAGCCGTCGATTCCCAGGCCACGAACAACGTCTGGGAAATTCTGGTTGACGATGGCCGAGAGTCGCGCCACCGCCGTATCACAATAGCGACACGGCTTCGCGCCCCCCCGCAGGTGCAGGCCCTCGTTCTCCAACAGCGGTCGGAGGAAGGCGACGCGGTTGGGGGTGTAGCGGTTGGCCACGCCGTCTACCACGGCGTCGAACCGCTCGGCCGACGAGGCCTGATAGTCGGCGTCGCTCAGCAGGGCGAGCAGTTGTTGCTGTTCGTCTGGTGCCCCGAAATCGGCCACCAGCGCCGCCGCCATCGACCACTCCGCCCGATCACGATCGAGGGCTTGGAGCGATTTTGTGGCGGCTGTGGCCGCGGCGGTCGCCAATGGGTCGCGCGTATCGTCGATCAGCCGCTGCACGAGCGGGAGGGCGAACGGACGCCGCTCCGCGAGATATTGGGCCAGCCCGCTTTCAATCTCGCGTCGTTTCTCGATCTCGCGTCGTTTCTCGATCTCGCGTCGTTCGCCGCGCGCCAGGCGCAGTCCGCGGACGAGCGATTCGTAGTCGGTGCCCTGCGCCGGGGGAAGAAAGCGCTTCCAATGATCTTGCAAGGCGGCCCATTGGGCGGCATTCGGGTGCGGCCGCGGCAAGTAGGTGCGCAGATTGTGCTCCTGTAACCTGATCGCGCCGCCGAAATCGAAGTCGTACATCTCGGCCAGGACGCGGTCGGGATCCCAGCGGTCGTATTCGAGCCGGAACAAAGCCGCGATCGTCCCGGTGCGGTGTCGTCCACCCTGACAGTGCACGGCCACCGGCCAATTTTCCGGATCGTCGAGGAGTTGGAAGAACTGCTCAAACTGCCAGGGCGTGAGCCACGGCCAACTCTTCTCGGTCCCCATCGGCCACTGCACGGCCCGCGCACCGAGCTGCGTGACATACTCCGATTCGCGGCAGCCGTCGGGCTCGCCGTACTTGAAGAGTCCGCGGTGCAAGCGAAAGTCGTACAGTTGCACGCTGAGCACCGTCTTGATGCCCACATACTTGATGAGGTACCGCAGCCCATATTCCGACGGCTGCCCGACGCGATAGAACATTCCCTCGCGCACCACCTGGTAGCGCTTCGTGTGCTGGTGCCAGAAGGCCCAGTATCCGCCGGCCGCCAGGCCCGTGACGATCACCGAGATCAGCAGATGCCGGAGGCGACGTCGGAGGCGGGAGCGCGGGGTCGGAGGGGCTGATGGAGCGATCGGCGGCGAACTCATGGAGCGGGCACGGCGTTGCCGACATGAGGGGCGGGAAGACCGGCAGCCGGATCGTCGCGCCGCTGAGTGTTGCCCGGCGCCGGTGCGGCGTCTCCCTGATGATACGGAAAGAGGTTGTCCCAAGCGCGGTCGAGTAATTCCAGAGCCTGCTCGATCGGCACGGCCTTCAACACCCCGTCGGCCCCGGTTTCGACCAGCCCGAGACGCTTCAGCTTATCGAGCGCGTCACCGACCTCGAAGTCGATGGCGACGTTCGTCTCGCGCGTCAAAAACGCTTCGATTTCGTTGTCGAGCCGCTCGCTCGACCAACCCGAAGAAGGAGCGCAATGCCAAAGGAAGAAGTAGGCCAGGATCGCCTCGCGGCACTCCTGCTCCTCGGCTTCGTCGAGCAGGCGGAAGAGCACCCCGGCGTTGTTGTCAAGGTTCTGGTAATAGAGGTTTCGCGTCAGGCTGAGCTGATACTTCTGCTGCGTCCGCAGATAGCCGAAGAACGACTTGACGCCGTAGCCCAACGTGGCGGCGATCAACCCGAGGTAGGTCAGCAGCCCATAAAAGCCGCTCACCGCCACGACCACCGCCCCCTGGAACAGCTTCCAGCCGGTCATGGCCACGCCCGAGACGGTGGGCAGCAGGATCTTGCTCTGATCGAAGAGCGACATTTTCACGCGGCTGCCGGGCAGCAGCATTTCGAGGTCGACCTTGGGGATGTTCTTGAAGATCTTGATGTGGACCGTTTCGCCGTCGAGATGTCCGTCGATCGTGTGATAGCTGTGCAGGCGGAAGATGACCACCAGGCGTTGGAAGATCGGCACGTCGACCGATTCGGTGCGGTAGAGATTGCGCCAGCGACGGCGGGTCTTGTGCGAAAGGACGTCGCCGCGGGCGTAGACTTCGAGCCGATCGAACACGTCCAGGTCGATGGAGAGGCGCACGCCCCAGTCGCTGGTGGCGTCGAGTGCTTGCTTGATGTCGCTGCGCGTCAGCCGTACGAAATTCGCCCGCTCCAACAGCCAGCCGAACTTGTCGAATAATTCGTCGGCACGCCGCTGACGGTCGGCCGACGAGAGGGTCTGTCGCGCCAGCGTGTCGCAGTCGGGATCGAAGGGGGCGTAGGCCTCCTTAAGCTCCTTGAGCGTGTCGTGAAATTGGTAGTGAAAGGTGGCGGTCAGCAACCGGCAGAGCTGTTCCCAGGCCACGCGCTGCTCGGCGGCTAGCGTGGGCTGGGCGGCCAGCCGCCGCACGAGTTCGGCCGCGCGGATGGGAATGTATTTCTCGCGGGCCCAGTGCTTGGGCCCTGCCGATTCGCCGCCGGCCGAGACTCTGGCTCGTTCGCTCGTGCTGGTCATGGTCCGTCGGGTGGAAAATGGGTAGACCGTGGGGCGGGATTCTACCGTGAAATGGCAGCCCCGGCCCAGGCCAGTTATCCCTTCCGCTCGAGCGGCACCACCCCGGTCCAGCCCGGCGGTGGGGTTCGGTTGTATTGGGCGATGAAGACAGTCAGGAAATCCTTCACGCGGTCCTTGGCCGGCACGTGGTGAAGCAACTCGACCGCCTGCGTCCAATCGCCCGCCACGAAGGCGTCGAGCCCCGCCTCGTAATCGCGGATGTTCTGGTCGCTCAGGTCGGGATAGACGCTGGCCGGCGGCAACAATTCGCTGACTTCGACCGCCTCGTCGAAGCCATAGGGCCGAACCACCGCGATCCGCCGCGAGCGGGCCACCTCGGGCGGAACTTGCTCGCGCACGGCCCGCGACGTCGGCTGGTCGAGCAAAATCGAGGTGTGCAGGAACTTGGTCATCCCCTCCAACCGACTGGCGAGGTTCACCACCGGTCCGAAGACCGTCACCTTCGATTGATCGGCCGTGCCGATACGGCCTGCCACGGCGCGACCCGTGGCCAGACCAATACCTACCTGAAAATCGGCCAACGGGTGGTTCGGGTCCTTGGCCGCCGTTTCGAACGCGAGGCGGATCGCCAGTGCCGCCGAGCAGACCTGCTCGATGGTGTTCTGCTGGGCGATCGGCCAGCCCCAAAAGCCCATCGCCGCATCGCCTTGAAAGTCGCCGAACACGCCCCCCTTGTCGAGAATGTGATGCGTCATCACGCCGAGCGCCTTGCTCACACGGTCGAGCAGGGAAAGCAGATTGCCCGCCTGCTGTTCGGCCCGCCGCGAAAAACCGCGCACGTCGCAGAAGAGCACCGACACCTCGGCCTCGCGCGGCGCCAGCACGACGGTCGGATCCTCGTGCGTGAGCACCTCCATGATCTGCGGCGAGAAGAAGCTCCGCAGCGCGGCCTGTTTGCGTTGCAGCAGGTCGGTCTGTCTGAGCGAGTTGAGCGTCGCGGCGACCAACTCGGTGAACTTGATATCTTCGCGCAGATCCTCCGGGGCCGAAGGGCGATCGCTCAGCAAGGGGGCCGAGAACTGACCGCCGACGTACACTCCCCAGCCGCGGCAAGCGTCACCCCGTACCGGCGTGCAAAATGCCCAGTCGACATTCGCCGTCATCGTAAATTGTGCCGCCGCGCCTTCGCGGCTCGGTTCCCAGATGTGGAGCACCGACTCGCCGCGGCGTACCGCGTCGAGGATCAACCGCTGGCTGGGCTGGAACTCGTCACCTCCCAGCACGCGGCGATCCCAGTGCAGCACACGCACGGGCGGCCCCGCTTGCGGGTGTTCGTTGGTCGCCACCAGCGCCACGGCGCTCGCCCGCGGAATGCCGGCCAGCAACATGCTCACCAGCCGCACAAAGAGTTCGCTTTCGTTGACGGCACCCGAAATGATGTCGGGCAGGCGACTCAGCACTTCGATCCGTTGATCGGCGTTGCGGAAGCGCACGCGCTCGAGTGCCTGTGCGCTATAGGTCTGCTCTTCGGCGGGGCGCTGCAAATCGGCCAGCCATCTGACGGTGTCGCCTGCGACGGTGAATGTCGTCTGGCCGATGACGAAATGCTCGCCGGCGCCGACCTGGAAAACGTCGTTCGGATGCCCACCGAAGAAGATCGGGTTGCGGGCCTCGGCGAGCTTTTCGACACGCAGACGCCCTTGCTGCCAACAGACCTCGGCGTGGTGTCGCGAGATCTGTTGGTCCCAGGGCGTCGAATAGATCCCCGCATCGCGCCCGATCACGAACTGCTGGTTCAGTCGCAGCGCTCGCCGCCAACGCTGCTGGGGCTCGCTGCCTTGGGCGATCAAGTCGGCCACGTTCGACTCCGCGCGTCGCTTGGTTCAGACGCCGCCAAGCAACCGTCTCGGCAAGCGGAATCTCATTTTAACAAAGTCGGCCGCTGCACGTGCGACGCCGAGCTGAAAGTCCGCGAAACCGATGAGCCGCGCTCAGCGTTGAATCGGCTGTTGAGCGGGTTGCGGCGGTGAAGGCTTGTGAGCCTGACGTTGCATCTTTTCGCCGGCATGTTCCAAGGCCTTGCCGGTCTTGTCCAACACGTCATCGCCCGCGTGTTCGGCCCGACCCGGATCGAACGTTACCTGGAACCGGTTGTTCGCGTCATGTCCGACCACCAGCGAGCCGCTGCCCCAGAGCACGCCCACCACGATCAGCAATACCACCACGATGGCTAAGAATATTCCGAGCCCGCTCGGCCCTCGCGCCACATAAACACGTTCGTCTACCATGGGTCATTTTCTCCCTGCTAGGAATTCGCATGCGCCTTGCAGAGCAATTGGAGTGCCATGTTGCTCTGCGCGTGGCACATTTCGGGCTGACGCCTGGCGACGATCGCCAGAAAGTTGCTGACGGGCGGTCTAAAGGTCAGAGACCGGTCCGCAGGAGGGCGGCGACCGCGGTCACCGTCGACAGGATGGCGAGCATTCCGGCGCAACCGGCGCGGCGGCTGGCCGCCATTTCACGTGCGGCAGCCGGCGTCAACTCGCGAAAGTCCGATTCGTCGGCTGGGTCGCCGGGTGCGACGTCCGCCGCGGCATAGGCGTCGTGGATCGGATCTTCATGGACCGCCGTATCGAGCGCGGCGCCACATCGTTGGCAGAAGGCGAACCCGGGCACGTGTTGTTTACCGCACGTCGAACATTTGACGGAGCGAGCCTTCACGACAGGTACTCCCATAGAGGCGTTTGCGGGGCACCCGGAATGGCAATTTAGGATGGTGCGTGTGCCAATGCAAGCAACGCGGGCGGCCATCGATTTGCCATCGTTCGGCCGCACGATTAGAAATTGTTGCGAGGACCGAAACTTTTCTGTTCTCGGATGGTTTCATCACCGAGACACCGCCGTCGTTTCTTCGCCTCGCCAAATCACGCCATCGGAGCGATAAACCACATGTCGAACTCCCCTCTTTCATTCGCCACGGCCGGCCTGTGCGTAGCCGCGCTGGGCCTTCTGACCGCCGCGGAACCGTTGCCAGCCGCAGACGAACCGTCAGGGGCGGCGACCGAGTCGGTGCCGGCGAGCGGTACCTCCCAAGGTAACGAGGGTGCGGAGCCCGATCGCTCGGAACTGTTCCGCCAGATCGATGCGAACAGCGACGGTCAGCTCACCGCGGAGGAGGTGCCCGAGGACAAACGAGGGCTGTTCGGCCGCCTGGTACGGCGAGGCGATGCCAACGGCGACGGTCAACTCTCGCTCGCGGAATTCACCAAGGCGATACAGGACGAGCGACCGGCGGCGGCGCCCGCGCAGGGAGGCGGCGAACAGTTCCGCCAGTTCTTGGAGTCGGATGCGGCGGACGTTTTTAAGCGGCTCGATGCGAATTCCGACGGCAAGATCGAGACGAGCGAGCTACCGGACCAAGGCCGCGGACGTTTGCAGCAGTTTTTTGAAAACTACGACGCGGACCGCGACAAGGCACTTTCGCTCGATGAGTTCCGCAAGGGCCAGGAAACGCTGCGTGCCCAACTCGGCATCAATCCACCCGCGCGAGCGCCGATGCCCGGCGGATTGCTGCGCGTGCTCGATACCGACGGGGACGGCGAGCTTTCGAAAGATGAAATCGCCTCGGCGTCGGAGGCGCTTCGAAAGCTCGATCGCGACAACGACGGAGCCATCAGTGCGAGTGAGTTGGCGGTCGTGCTTGGTCAGCGGCCGGGGCAACCGGCCAACCCAGGGGCACGGAGGCCGCCCGGTGCGAATGGCCGCCCCGACGCCGCCGCTATTCCGGAACGCATCAGAGCGATGGATCGGGACGGTGACGGCAAGTGGAGCGAAGACGAACTGCCGCCGTTCTTGCGGCCACAGTTCGGCCGGATCGACGCCAACGGCGACAAGGTCGTCGACGCCGACGAGTTGAGACAGGCTCTCGGCAGGATGCGCCGTCCGCAGGAATAGCGCGGCTTCAGACCGCAGGAGTAGCGAGCGCGACTGGTCGCAGCTCTGGCTTCCGGTCTCTGTCAGACCGCTCTTAGGCCTTCACCGAGTCCAAGGCCCGCTGTAGACGGTTCTTGGGCTGTACGCCCACGAACGTCTCCACCGGCTGACCGCCCTTGAAGACCATCAGCGTCGGAATGCTGTTGACGCTGAATTTCTGCGCCATCTGCGGGCTGTCGTCAATGTTGATCTTGCCGACCTTGACCGAGCCGGCATATTCGCTCGCCAATTCTTCGACGAGCGGGGCGATCATTCGACAGGGGCCGCACCAAGGAGCCCAGAAATCGACCAACACGGGCTGATTCGAATCGAGCACATCGGCTTGGAAATTGGAGTCGGTGAATTCGGCGACGTTGCCAGCCATTACAATATCTCCTGTTATTTCAGACGCCTTCGGCATTCGATTTTGAGTTACGGAATTATAGGGGGGCTGGCAGGAGTGTCAAATCGTCGTCTACACGTGCGCACCCGACTGGGAGGGGCGGCTTTGCGAGGAGTTGGGGCGCGTTTGGCCGGCCTCGGCACCATCGATCGTCGGGCCGGGTTGGATCGAGTCGAATGACCTGCCGGCGTCCCCTGGCATCGCGCTCGCCGCCCAATGCTTGCCCACCGCCGAACGCGTCGAAGCCGAATCGATCTCGCGCTGGGCGAACACCGCCGGCGAGTGGCTGGTGAACGCGTTGCGCGGGCATGCCGGCCCCTGGCGCTTGCACGTCTTCTGTGTTCCCACGGACGATGGCTCGGCGACGCACTCCCGTTGCCGGTATATCGAAGAAGCCGTTACCGAATTCTTGCGAAAGAAGCAACGGCGGCTATTGCGCACAGTCACCGTCGCGCACGAGCGGCCGATGCAAGCGGACGAATGGTTACTGCAAGTTGGGTTGAAGACCGCAACGACCGGTTACGTCTCGGTCGTCACACCCGACACCTGGCCCGCGTGGCGCCGAGCCGTCTCGCGGTTTCCGGGCGGAGTCCTCAACGTTGAGGCAGACCGTCGTGCTCCCTCACGAGCCTTTTCGAAATTGGCCGAGGTCGAAGTGCGTTTGGCCCGCGCCATCGAAAAGGGCGAGACGTGCGTCGACCTGGGAAGCAGTCCGGGAAGTTGGGCCTATTGGGCCCTGGGGCGCGGCGCCGAGGTATGGGCGGTTGACCGCGCGCCTCTCCGGGCAGACGTGATGCATCACCGGGCGCTGACGTTCGTCCGGGGAGACGCGTTCCGCTACCGTCCGCCGCGCCCGGTCGATTGGCTGCTGTGCGACGTAGTCGCCTTCCCAGCGAAAACGATCTCCCTCGTCGAGGAGTGGCTGGCGGCGGGGTGGTGTCGCTTCTTTTGCGTGACGATCAAATTTCGCGGCCAGGATGAAGACGACAAGCTGGAGCCGCTCAAAGCCTGGCTCGCATCCGCCCGTCACGATTTTTATCTCCGCCGGCTGACGGCCAATAAGAACGAGGTCATGCTGTTCGGCCAAGCCGCAGCGAGCAACGAAGTTTTGGGCGGCCTCTAGCGGACCTGTCTACCACCGCGCCCTAGCGCGCGGCCGGTAATGTAACGACAAACGTCGTACCCTCGTTGCACGTCTCATCGACGAACGCGCGGCCGCCGTAGTGTTCGACGATCTTGCGCACGATGGCCAAACCCATGCCGCTGCCTGACTCGTGGGCGTTGGGCAGGCGGCGACCAGGCAAGAAGATCTCTTCGCGTGCCGCCGCTGGAATTCCGTATCCGTTGTCGTGCACGGCGATCCATGCGAAGCGTTGGTCGCGATCGCCGGCCGCTCTCCCCGACACACGGATTCTCGGCCGTTGTCTATCGCAACCATGGCGCACGGCGTTGCGCACCAGATTGGTGACGACTTGCTTCACGCGCCGCTCGTTGCACCACACCGCCGGCAAATCGTTGGCGACGTCGACTTCGACCCCTCGTTCGTCCAACAGTTCGCGCTGCTCGAACAGCACATCGGCGACCACTCGCCCCACGTCGACGCGCGTCGGCTCCATCGTGACACTGCCCGTGCGGGCCAGCGTCACCAGATCTTCCAAGAATCGGCGGGACTGTTGTAGGCAGGCTTCGACGTGCGAGAAGCCGTCGGTCAGGCCCGCCAGCGGAGCGGGACCGCACGAGCGGCGCAATTCGCGAAACGAATGGTCGAGCAACATGAAGTTGGCGTTCATGTCGTGCGACAGCGCGCGGACGAAATGGTCGAGTTCGTTGTGCGCACGGTGCAATCGCTGGTGGCTGGCCTGCTCCTCGCGATGCAGCCGAGCGGTTTCCATCGCCTGCCCGATCGACTGCGTGAGTTGCTCGGCACTCAGGTTTTGCTTGACGAAATAGTCATGGGCGCCGCGCTTGATGGCCTGGGCCGCCACGCGTTCGTTCCCCTGACCCGACATGAAGACGATGGCCGCGCCCTGGGCTCGCGCCACAACGCGGTCGAGCAATTCCAGCCCATCCATCTCGGGCAGGAGGTAATCGATGAGCACCACGTCGACGGCTCGTCGTTCAATGATGGCGAGCGCCTCGCCGGGCGACTCGGCCTCGAGCACCTCCGGCGCTGGCGAAACCGATCGCCGCAATTGCCAGGCGAGGTAGTCGCGGTCGGGTTGATTGTCATCGGCGATCAAGACCACCAGCGGCGACGAGACCGCCTGTGGCTGACGCGCGACGTTGGACGAAGTTGTGACCATGCCGCGCCCGCCTCAGTTGCTCACGCATTCCTGCCGACCACGGAACGATCTCACGGGGCGCCGCAGGCGAGGCCGGATGATCGTGGCGGCGGGCAGCGTGAAAAAGAAGGTCGAGCCCTCGCCGGGCTGCGACTCGACCCACATCCGCCCGCCGTGCTGCTCGACGATCTTTCGCGCGATCGACAGACCGGCACCGGTACCTTCGTATTTGTTGCGCGCGTGCAGGCGGCGGAAGATGGCAAAGATCGCCTCGTGGTGCCGCTCTTCGATGCCGATGCCGTTGTCGCGGACGAAGATGGTCGGCGACTCGCCGTCGGTAGGTCCCACTTCGACGGTCCCCACTTCGACCACCGGCGGCCGGCTGTCGTTGAATTTGAGCCCGTTGGCGACCAGGTTCTGCAAGACCGTGCCGAGCAAACATTCGTCGCCGCGCACGCGGGGCAGGTCACCCAGGCGGTGCACCACGCCCCCCCGAGCTTCGATCGCCGGCCCCAGCGTCACCAAAACACCGTCCAAGATGTCGTCCATGTCGAGGTCGACCGCCTCGGGCGTGCGGCCGGCGCGGCAGTAGGTGAGCAGGTCGTCGATCAGGTGGCTCAGCCGTTCGCACAGCGTTTGCAGCGTCTGCATCATCCGTCGTCCGTTGTCGTCGACCTTGTCTTGATAATCTTCCAGCAGGATGCCGCAGTAGGCGCTGATGCCCCGCAATGGCTCCTTCAAGTCGTGCGACGCGACGTAGGTGAAGTCGTCGAGCTCTTGGTTGACGCGCGCCAGATCTCCGGCCCGGGTTTCGAGCGTGGCGACCAACTCGCGCAGCTTCCGTTCGCTCGTTTCGAGCCGCCGCAAGAGCGGCTGGCTGATCCGCAGCAGCAGTGTGGCACCCGCGAAGATGAACACGGCCGTACTGCCCAGCGCCAACCCCAAGCTCTTTGCCACCGATCGGTCGCTGAGCGCGGCGAGCGAGGGAATCAGGTGCATGCTCGTTATGGCGACCGCTCCGAGCGATACGACCGTCAAAACCGACACCGAGAGCATCATCAACCGCCGTCGATCGTTCATCGTGGTCTCGCGGATGGAGCCGGACTCGCTCCGTTCGTCAGTCGGCGAACGGAGATTCTGGTAAAACTGGAGGTCGCCAGGGATCCGATCAGGGGTCCGCTATCGGATTGCCCGCGAACGCTCCTGCATGGCCGTTAACACAGCCACCGCTTCGGGTGGCAAAGCCCCAGAATCGCTCATCGGCAGAAATGAGTCGTGCTATTTAGCCCGGTTTCGTCAAATTACCTAGTCAGTGGAAGACTCGTAAATCGTGTGGTATGTTCCACCGTTGAGTCCCGCCTCCTTCTCCCACGGTTGATCCGCATGCTTCGTTCTTTCTGCCGTCGCCGGTTTGGTTTGCTGCTCTACTGCCTGCCCCTTGTCGTGCCATTCGTGGCGGGCTGTTCAGACGGCGGCGGCACGAAAGCCTCGAACGCTCTCGCCAATCTGGAGGCCAATAGCGGTCAATCATCGTCTACGGAACTCGTGGTGCCCGATCGAGATACCCTGTGCAAACGAGTCGAACTGGTGATCGAGCAGAACGGTCGTCGTCACATGAGCCCGCAGGTGAACAACGCCTGGCAGATCGTGCACGGCATGCTGGCGTACGGTTACGATCTGCAACTCAACGACGGCGGCAAGCTCGTCGGCGGTATCGACTGGCTGTTCGACGGCGGCCAGATGCGAGGTTGGCAGCTCGTGCCCGGCGAGAAGGGGCTCAAGGACATCGAGGAGCCGGGCAGCAAGGTCGGCGAAGGGCACGACGATCAATGGCTCGGTTACTTCGCCCAATGTGGCGTGCCGCACGACGCCAAGATCAAGGTCCGCAGCGAGGAGTTCACCATCGACGACATGGTGAAGCAATCGCAATGGGACGTGCGCGAAGGGATGGAGGCGACGTGGACGCTCATGGCGTTCAGCGTCTACCTGCCGCTCGATACCAAATGGCAAGCCCGCGACGGCAGCGAGTGGTCGATCGAGCGTCTGCTCGAAATGGAATGCAAACAGGATCTGGCGAGCAGTACCTGTGGCGGTACTCACCGCATGTATGGCATCGCCACGACGCTGAATCGGCACCTGAACGAAGGGGGCAAGATCGAAGGTATCTGGCTGTTGGCCGACCAGAAGATCAAGCAAGCGATCGACGACGCCCAGGTCACGCAGCAGCCCGACGGCGGCTTTTCGACGAATTATTTCAGTCGTTCCGGCATGTCGCCCGAGATCGGCCTGCGGATCAACACCACCGGGCACGTGCTCGAATTCATCTGCCTTGCCGCCAGCGAGTCGCAACTACAGCAACCGTGGGTGACGCGGGCGGTGTCGTTCCTCTGCGACCTGCTGGAGCAGACCCAAGACGTCCCAGTCGAATGCGGCGGCTTGTACCATGCCGTGCACGGTCTGATGCTCTATCGCGATCGCCGTTGCGGAGCGCGCTAGCGGCTAGGAAGGGAACGCATACGTTCCCAGCCCGTCAGCACTTCAACAACTCGGCGACGGCGAGCCAACGCAACACGCCTTTGCCCGTAACCGGTGGGCCTTCGAAGGCGATCGCCGCCACGGCGCCTTTGTCGAAGCCGATCATCGCTTGCGCGCCGCCGATGAGCACGGCCGCCAGTTGCTCGACATCGGGCGCATGCCCCACCCACGCCACGTCCTGGCCGTCTTGCTTGCCGGTCCACTCGAGCAGCGGCTCAAGCTGACTTCCCGGACGAAGTGCATCGAGCTCGGCGATCAGCGGCTCGCTGGCGGCGTATTCGGCCAGGATGTCGGCCGTTTGGCGGCAGCGTACGAGCGGGCTGGTGGCGATGTGCCCCACGTCGAAACCGCGCTTCGCCAGTCGCCGTGCCAGGCGACGAAAGCGCTTTCTCCCTTTGCGGGCCAACGGCCGCAGATCGTCGTTGGGGTAGACCGATTCGTCGCGATCTTCGGCCCAAGCGTGGCGGACAATGTAGATGGTCATCGGTCTTATTTGCTTCCCAAGTTGCCGCCCGAGATCTTGATCGCCCGGTAAGCCACGGCCCCGTGGTCTCCTTGTAGTAACAGGGGGCCGGTCGCGGCTTCTTTGCCGGTCAGGCCGCCGGGCGTGGGGCCTTTCACTTCGACGTTTTCCTGGATCACCTGCCCGTTGAGCACCACCTTGACGAATTTCGCCGGGCTGACGCGCTGGTCGCCGTTGAACTTGGGCGCCACGAAATCGATTTCGAACTTCTGCCATTCACCGGGCTGTTTGGCGGCGTTGAGCTTCGGAGCGCTGGTGCTGTAGATGCCACCCATGTCCTGGTACGTCGGCGATTCTTTGCCGAAGCTGTCGAAAACCTGGACCTCGTACTCCCCCATCAAGTAGATGCCCGAATTCGATCCTCTGGGCACCATCACTTCGAGCTCGATATGGACATCGCCGAAGCCGCGCTCGGTATAGATATCGACACCGCCGCCGGCACCGTTGATGAGGTCCTTGCCGCCCGGCGCCACCTCGATCTGGGCCGGGTCGGTCGGCTTGAGCGAAGCCTTGCCGAGCGTCCAATGGCTCTTGGTCGCCTCGCCCTTGGTCTTCCAGCCCGAGAGATCGATACCGTTCAGCGCCTCGATCGGCTTGTCCTCGGCGATGAGGCAAGGCGTGATGATGGCAATGGCCAGGGCCGCCGATGAGGCAGCCGAGCGGGCAAACCAGGTACGTGACATTAGCGCATCTCCGACGAACGAAGCAACCGGCTCGATGAGGTCGCCAACCGGTAATGGGAGAAACCCTTGGACCGTCGAGGCATACGACCGTCTCGTGGGCCGCGTTGCAACTGCCAGTGTATTCCGCCACAAAGAATCTACAACCGTTGGACAGGCCCAATCGCGAGGCCATAATGAGGACCGGCGGAACGCACTTCGGGATCCTTTCATGGCAGGCATCGATACGCCAATACACAGGCTGGGGCAGGATGTTGGCGTCGCGTGGTTGCGTCCCGAGCCGACACGCGTTACGCCGCCGGTTGCTGACCCACGCTTTGTTGCTCGCCCGGGTGGCGACCTGCCCACCCCATCGTTGGTCTGGCGGTGCCTTTTCCTCTCGCTTGTCTTGCCGGCACTCTGTCAGCCGGCCCTACTGTGGGCCCAAGATTCGGTCCCCATGCCGCAAACACCTGCGGATTCGGGCATTCAGCCGGCCCCGCGGGCCGATCCGGCCGACTTCGGGCTCGTGCTGCCCGATGTTGAACCGAAACCGGGCGGCGATCGCTTGGTCCTCGTGTCGTCGTCCGACGATACGCCCGTCGTCGCCAAAACGCTCGTCGAGGTGGGCGACCATCTGGTAGTGATTCTGCCAGATGGCCGCCTCAAGGCGATCGCCGCGAACAACGCCACGCCGACCGACCGTAAATTCGAACCGGCCACCGCGGACGATATGGCCGCGGCGCTCGTGGAAAAGACCTTCTCCGGGTTCAAGACACGCACCACCAAACGGTATCTCTACGTCTACAACGCCAGCGAACCGTTTCTGAAAGCCACCAGTACGATCTTGGAGACGATGTATCCGGCCCTGTTCGCCTACTGCAAGCGACAGAAGCTGCCGGTGCACGATCCCGACGTGCCGTTGGTGGTCATCGTCTTTCGCACACAGGAAGAATTCGATCGATACCATCGCATGCCCGACGGCGTGGTGGCGTATTACAACGGCGTGACCAATTACGTCGTCATGTACGAACAGTCGAAGCTGGTCGAGGTGGCTCCCGACCTGGCCGTGAAGCAGTCGATTTCGACGATCGCCCACGAAGGGGTGCACCAGGTGCTACACAATATCGGGGTCCAGCAGCGGCTCTCCGAGTGGCCGATGTGGATCAGCGAGGGACTGCCCGAGTATTTTGCTCCCACATCGGTGGGCAAGGGTGTGCGCTGGAAGGGCGTGGGCAAGTCGAACGATCTGCGCATGAAGGAACTGGAGGACCGCCTCAAGCAGTCCGGCGGTCGTGCCGATCTGGTCTGGCCGGCCGTCGACGCAGAGCAACTCAACGCGACCGGTTATGCGGCGGCCTGGGCGCTCACGCACTTCTTGGCGGAGCGCCGCAAGGAGAAGTTCGTCGCGTACCTCGCGGACGTCAGCCGCCGTGGGCCCCTCGAATCGTTCGGCAAGCAGGATAATATCGCGCTCTTCCAAAAGCACTTTGCCGACGACTTCGCGGCCTTCGACAACGAAGTCGTCAAGCATCTGCAAAAGCTCCCTTACGAGGACCCGATCGCCAACCAGACGCACTATGTCGCGATGGCGCAAATGGGCGCACTGCGGAGCTATATGATCACCACGTCGCCGCGGGCAGTGCGCGACTGGCAGCAGGAGCAGGGAGAGAGGCAACCGGGGACGCAATTTGTGATTCAGGCGTTTGGCAATGCTCGCGCGGCCGAGCTGTTCGCCAAGTCGTGGCTGGGGAAATGACATGATCGAGTTGATCGATTTCGGCAAGGATTACGGCGACTTTACGGCCGTCGACCACCTCAATTTGAAGATCGAGGCGGGTGAGATGTTCGGCTTCATCGGCCCGAACGGTGCGGGGAAGAGCACCACCATCCGCTTTCTCGCGACGCTGCTCAAGGCCAGCCACGGCGAGGGGATCGTCAACGGGCATAGCGTCACGCGACGACCTCTCGACGTGCGCCGCAGCGTGGGCTACATGCCCGACAACTTCGGTGTGTACGACGGCATGAAGGTCTGGGAGTTCTTGGATTTCTTCGCCGTCGCCTACCAGATTCCCCGCGGCAAGCGCAAGCAGGTGATCGGCGACGTGTTGGAACTGCTCGACCTGACGCACAAGCGCGACGATTACGTGAACGGCCTGTCGCGAGGTATGAAGCAGCGCCTCTGCCTGGCCAAGACGCTGGTACACGACCCCCCGGTGCTCATCCTCGACGAGCCCTCCAGCGGCCTCGATCCGCGCGCACGGTTGGAGGTGAAGGCCCTGTTGAAAGAGCTGCGCCGCATGGGCAAGACGATATTGATCTCGAGCCATATCCTCACCGAGCTGGCCGACTGCTGCACCTCGATCGGTATCATCGAGCGCGGGCAGTTGTTGATGCACGGCCCGATGGAAGAGGTCTATCGCCGCATCAAGCGCAACCGCATGCTCGAAATCCGCGTGTTGGAAAAATTCGAGACGGCCCTCTCCATGGTACGCAGCCTGCCGGAGACGCTGGACGTGCAGGTCGACAACCACAAGATCACGGCCGAATTGGCGGCCGAAGACCATCAAGTGGCCAGCCTGTTGGAACGGCTCATCGCCTCGGGCGTCCGCATGCACTCGTTCGCCGAGAAGGATCCCACGCTCGAAGACGTCTTCATGCTCGTCACGAAGGGGCTGGTGATCTGACGGCGGGAGAGAACCGCCGCGCAACACGAAAGCGGGGCGCCCTCGGCTGAGCACCGGCCGAGGGCATCTTACTTCAGGCGTGAGGCGGCAGGTGGTCGGCGATGACGGCGTGGATCTTCTCCGGTGCCGCCATGCGCCCGGCGCCCCGTTTGCGGCAGCTCAACCAGCCTTCCTCGGGGTCGATGATGACCACCCCGTCGCGGCGAAGCTGTTCGACGTTGCGCTGCACGGCGGGCTTGGCCCACATCTCGCAATTCATGGCCGGCGCGACCAAGACCTGGCCGTGGAACGAGAGCATCAGCGTGCTCAGCAAGTCATCGGCCAGGCCGCAGGCGGCCTTCGCCAGAAAGTTGGCCGTGGCGGGCGCGACGCACATCAATTCGGCCCGCTCGGCCAGATCGATATGCGCACCGAGGGGGTGCGCATCCTCGTCGAACACCCCTGTATTGACGTGACGGCCCGTGAGCGCCTCGAAGGTAGCCGGTCCGATGAATTTCCGCGCCGACTCCGTCATCACCACGGAGACACCGGCGCCGGCCTGCACGAGCTGGCTCACCAGTGCCGCCGTCTTGTAGGCGGCCACTCCGCCGGTCACGCCGATGACGAGTTCGCGGCCGGTCATAGGGGGACTACGACAGGTCGGTCAGATCCAACTCGGGCGGTCCGCCGGCTTCTTCCGATTGCTCGACGGTGCGCACGTTGGCCGAAGTGTCGAGGAAGATCTTGTCTTGCAGGATCTCCTGGATCACGATCTCGAGCTTGTCCTGCGACTTGGTATCGACCAGCGGACGGCTGCCCGCATTGAGCGCCACGAGGCGCTTCTGGATGAGCGTCGACAATTTGAAACGCCCGCCTACTTTGTTCACGATCGCTTCTTCGCGAAGCTCGTCAATCATCTCGCTCGATCTCCAAGGAAGACAAGATGTCACACAAGTGCTTCAAGGCCAACTCGACGTCGTCGTTGACGACCTGGTAACGGTACCGGTCGACGAACGCCAGCTCGCGCCGTGCGACCTCCAATCGCCGCTCGAGCGCCGATTCGCTTTCCGTGCCCCGGTCGCGCAGCCGCCGCTCGAGTTCCGCCAGCGAGCTGGGGCGCACGAAGATGGTCACCGCACCGGGATACCGTTCGAGGACGGCCAGCGTGCCTTGCACGTCAATCTCTAAGACTACCCATTTTCCGGCGGCCAATCTAGGGGCCACTTCGCTATTGAGCGTGCCGTACCAGTCGCCCCGTTGATAGACCTCGAAGGACTCCAAGAACTCGCCCCGCTCGCGCCGGTGGACGAAATCGTCTTTGGAGAGGAAATGGTAGTCGACCCCGTTCACTTCTCCGGGCCGGGGAGAACGGGTGGTCGCCGACACACTGGCCACCAACGGCACGGGTGAAGCGGCATAGAGCCGTTTCAAGAGGGTGGTCTTTCCCGCCCCCGACGGTCCCGAGATGACGACCAGCTTGCCCGTCATGATGGCCTCGGCTGATTGCATGGGAAGAGCAAGGGTAAAGGATGAAGGCGTGGAACGTCTCAGAGCGCGACCGTGGCCCGATCCTCAGACCAACGGCCGTTACTCGACATTTTGAATCATTTCGCGAATGCGTTCGATCGAGGCTTTGATCTCGATCACGTGACGAGCGATCTGCACGTCGTTGGCCTTGGAGCCGATCGTGTTCGTTTCGCGAAACATCTCCTGCGTAAGGAATTCTAGCTTGCGCCCCGAGCTTTCGGGCAACTCCATGATGGAATCGAACTGCTCCAGGTGGCTACGTAATCGCACGATTTCCTCGGAAATATCGCTTCGCTCGGCAAACAGGCCGACCTCCTTGATCAGGTCGGCCGGGTTGAGGGTGACGGCAAAATCCGCCAGCGTCGCCTGGAGCCGATCCGTCAGTCGCTCGCGATACGCGGCCACGACGAGCGGCGCCCGCTCGTCGATCTGATCCAATTCCGCCGCAATCGCCGCACAATTGCCGCGCAGGTCGCTGGCCATCGCCCGACCCTCGTCGGCCCGCATGTGGGCCAGGTTCTCCATGGCCGCCAGCAACGATTCTCGCACCAGCGGCCATTCTTCCTCGGCCTCGGCCGGGCTCGTCGGATTCTCGATCACGACACCCGGCAAGAGGAGGAGTTGCGATAGGGGTACGGCTTCGCCCAGGTGCCACTGGTCGCTCAGCTCGCGCAGTTGGCGGCGATAGTTCGACAACACCGCTTGGTTGAGCTGGTAGTCTTCGCTGCCGCGCACCCGATCGACGCGCAAAGACACCTGCACCGTGCCGCGGCGAATCTGTTGCCGCACGACACTCTCGATCTCCGGCTCCAGCAGGCTGTATCCTTCGCCGCACTTGAGCGTGAGCTTGAAGTAACGATTGTTGATCGTCCGCACTTCGACGGCCACCGCCACGCCGCCCGCCTGGCGATGCGCCTCGCCGAAGCCAGTCATGCTAAGAAGCAATAGACCGCTCCGTGAGGATGAACTGTTCGTGCCCCGACAGGGGCAAAGCATGAACCATGCCCCGGCCTACAAAACAGGCAAAGACCGGAAGAACGAGAGAAACGGAATTCTTCCCTGCCACGTGTCTCCATCGCCCCCTGCTCGCCCTCTCCGCTTCTCATAACGCCACTCGAAGGAGTTCACTCACCCTTGGCGTTGTTGGAACTGCCGCCGGAGGGGCCGGCCGCGCCACCCGGTCCCGCGGGCGACGCCTTTTGCTTCTGCGGCTCGATCGATTCCTGGGCAGCGGGCGTCTGACCGTTCGAGGTGCCGAAGAGATTGCTCGACGTGCCGAAGTATTTCAGCGCTCCGACGTAGAGCACGATCCAGACGATAGCGACGCCGGAGGTAATACGCGTGAAGACGTCACCGGCCTTGCTGCCGAAGGCGCTTTGGCCACCCATGCCACCCAGGGCTCCGGCCAAGCCGCCACCGCGGCCGCGCTGCAACAAGATCAGCACGATCAGGAACAGCGACGTCAGGAACATCAAGATTTGGATCAAAACAGTCATGGGCTAGGCTTTGCTCCCGGCGACAATCCCAAAAAAGTCATCGGCCTTCAGGCTGGCACCGCCGACCAGCGCCCCGTCGATGTCGGGCTGCGACAACAACTCGGACGCGTTGCTCGGCTTGACGCTGCCGCCGTATTGAATCCGCACCGTCTGGGCCAAGTCGGCATTGTATCGCCCGGCGATCAAATTGCGAAGGTCGAGATGGACCTCCTGGGCCTGGGCCGGCGTCGCGACCTTCCCCGTGCCGATGGCCCAGACCGGCTCGTAGGCGATCACCACGCGACCCATCTGCTCGGCCGTCAGTCCGGCCAGCGATCCGGCGAACTGTGAACCGATCACCGCCGCGGTCTGCCCCGCTTCACGTTCGCTGAGCAGTTCGCCCACGCAGACAATCGGCGTCAACCCGGCGGCCAAGGCAGCCGTCACCTTGCGGTTAATCTGCTCGTCGGTCTCGCCCAAAATGTGCCGCCGCTCGCTGTGTCCCAGGATGACGAAGCGGCATTTCACGTCCAGCAGCATGGCCGCGCTGATCTCGCCGGTATAAGCGCCGGACGCCTCGTGATACATATTCTGGGCACCGAGTCCGACTCGACTGCCGGCCAGCGCTTGCCCGACGGCGTCGAGATAGACACTCGGCGGGCAGACCGCCAGATCGACGCCCGCGAACTCACCGGAGCGCTCGGCGATCGTCTTGGCAAGCTCCACCGCCTGCTGGCGATTGAGGTTCATCTTCCAGTTGCCGGCGATAAACGGACGTCTCATGGTCATAAGCTACGGATACTGCTAAGGGGGAAAATCGCCTTGGTCGGCGAACGGCATCTGTGCGGTCCGCGAAGGCCTTTCTGGGGTCAGCTTGTCAAAATCACGGACTCGTCGCCATGGCCCGCTCGGCACGCGCCGGTGCTTTCTCGACGCTCGATATTCGCTTGCCGAACAACGCCGCCAGTTCGCGGATTTGGCTTGCGACGGCCGCATACTGCTCGGGCAGGAGTGCTTGAGGACCGTCGGAGAGGGCTTCTTCTGGACAATTGTGGACTTCGATGTGCACTCCGTCGGCGCCGGCCGCGACGCCTGCCAGGGCACAAGGACCGATCAAATCGGGCCGGCCGGTGGCATGGCTCGGATCGACGATGATCGGCAGGTGCGAGAGAGCCTTGGTCGCGGGCACGGCCGCCACGTCGAATAGATTGCGGGTGATCGGATCGAAGCTTTTTACGCCGCGCTCGCAGAGCACGACGCTCGAATTCCCTTCCGACAGGATGTATTCGGCGCTCATGAGCAGGTCTTTGACCGTGGCACTCATGCCCCGCTTGAGCAATACCGGCTTACGCGCCTGGCCGACCTCGGTGAGGAGCGTGAAATTCTGCATGTTGCGGGCGCCGATCTGGAACATGTCGGTGTAGCGGTACACCAATTCCACGCGCCGCGGGTCCATCACTTCGGTGACGATCGGCAGGCCGTACTTATCACCCGTCTCGCGAAGGATCTTTAGGCCATCCTCTCCCATCCCCTGATAGGCATACGGGCTGGTGCGGGGCTTGAAGGCACCGCCCCGCAATAGGTTGGCGCCGGCGGCCTTGATCGACTTGGCGATGGCATCCATTCGGTCGGCGCCTTCGATCGCACAGGGACCGGCGATCATCGCCAGATTTCCGCCACCGATCTTGACGCCCGCCACTTCGACGATGCTCGGCTCGGGGTGGGCTTCGCTGCTGGCCAACTTGTAGGGCGGCAGAATGGGCACGACGCTGGCGACGCCCGGAATGGCCTCCAGCGGCGAGACCTGCAACTTGGCCTCGTCGCCGATGACGCCGATGATCGTGCGGTAGGTGCCGCGACTGAGATGCGCTCGCAATCCCAGCGATTCGACCCGCTCGATAATATGCTCGATCTGTTTTTCAGTGACTTCGGGCTTGAGGACGATGATCACGGCGGTTCCGTTAGCTACAGAGGCTGCGGTCTGGAAACTCGCCAGTATAGCAGAGCCGTCGGCCGCGGGTAACCACTACGGCTGTGCGTCAGACGCAAAAACGTCGTGAGCCGGCGGTCGTGTGCCGTTCAAGATCGAAACTGCGTGCCGTGGTCGTTGAAGCTGGCGCGCACTTCTGAGGGAATGGGTCGTTTTAACTGCGATTCAGCGGACGGGCGGCTTGTAATCGCGCCAGAGCCAACGGAGGGAGTCGGGTAGGATCGCACCGCCGTGCTTGCCGTTGTGCCCGCCATCGCCGTAGACGAACTGGTAGTCGTAGCCGGCGAATTTCAACGACGCGGCCATCTCCTGATTGGCGAGCGGCCAGTTGCCGAACTGATTGTCGAGGTCGCCCGAACCGTCCTGCAAGAACACGCGGATCGGCTTCTTCGGGGTTCCGCGAATCAGGGCCGGATAGACATGCCCCCCGCGGATGTTGGTGAAGCTGCCGACGTGGCTGAGCACCTTGCTGAAGGCATCGGGCCGCTCCCAGGCGACGGTGAATGAGCAGATGCCCCCAGAACTGATGCCGCAGATCGCTCGCCCCGCCGCGTCGTCGACCAGCTTATAGGTCTTCGACACCTCCGGCAGTATCTCCTCCAACAAGAACTTCGCGTACTGGTCGCTGAGCGTGTCGTATTCGAAGCTGCGATTGTCCCGCGGTTTATCGCTGGGATCCTTGGCCGGAATCTTGCCCGGATTGATGAACACGCCGATGGTCACCGGCATCTCGCCGCGGTGGATCAGGTTGTCGAAGACGATCGGCACGCGAAAGTCGCCCTTGTCGTTGACATAGGCGCCGCCGTCCTGGAAGACCATGACCGCCGCCGGTTCGGTGGGCATGTATTGCGCCGGCACATACAGCCAATAGTCGCGCTCGGTGCCGGCAAAGACCTCGCTCTTCCAATGATGCTGCGTGACCTTGCCCTGTGGCACTCCCCGTTGTGGCTGCGAATCGGGGCCCAGCGGATAATCATCGGCCGCGCCGCCCGTCGCGGGCTGGCACAGCAGGGCGACCGCCACGGTGGGAACAAGCCACACCGTGCGCGGGAAAGATCGTGGAAACCGGTTGCCGCGGCAACGTGTCATGATTGCACTCGCATCGAAAGGGGGGGCGTTCCAGACGCAAGGCTAATTGTCGGCGGCGGCGCTGGCAAGCTCCCCGCGAGGCGATTCGCGGACACCCCTGCGCCGCCGCGCATTACTTTCGATGAGGCCGGAACGCAGGCCGAAGCGAGCGTTACCGTTGCTTCTTTGCGCCCTCGGCGGCCGGAGCCGCTTGTTGCTGCTGCCACCACCGCAGCACCTTTTCCCGCATCTCCGGCGGGTTGTAGCGATAGCCGATGCCGCCGAACTCTGCCAGCAAGGGATCGTCGACGAGCTCCAGCCCGAATCGTTCGAGCGGAACCTTGTGCCGGTCCAAGAGAACCGCTGCCGCCGTGGCGCCCACGTCGGAAAGTATGTTGCTGCCCAACACCAAAGGATTGGTGCGGCCCAGCAAGCCACCCAGGATCTGATCGGCATCCGGTCCCGGGTCGGTGGCCAGAATCGCCAATACGGCGGCCCAGGGCCAGTCTGCGGGTGACTGCGCGCTGGGCTTAGGAAGCTTTCCCGCTTGGATCGCCGCCAGAATCCCCGGCACGGCCTCGTGCGTACCGATCTCCACCAGCAGGTTGCACAGACTGGCGTGCGGACTGCCGCGTCCGGCGCTCTCCTCGCGTTGCCGATCGCGCGGCGTGGGATCACCCATCGTCACCAGGTATTTTGCCGCGAAACGCGACACAGCGTGCGCATCGAGCGACGAAAGCATGATGAACTCGGCGTGGGTGAGTGGGCGTTTCTCCGCGATCAGGCGAGCGAGCGTACGCTCACTCAACTCGGTCATTCGGCGGTCGCGGTCTCCCTTCAGGCGGTAATGATAGGCCAGCCGCGCACGAGGCGATTCAAGATTGATGATGAGATACTGCCAGTCGGAGCGAAGCGGGGATGGGTGCGGAAAGAGCACGCCCACCGGATAATTGCCTGGCGGCAAACCGGTATCGCTCACACAACGTGCCTGGCGCTCATCGACCTGGTCGAACAAGGTCGCCTTGGCCGCCCCGGTGACCTGAAAGGGCGTGCCGACGGGCAGCTCGACGAGGTTTACGACCTTATGTTCGGTCCAGCTCTCCAGCGACAACCACTGGCGCGCCCAAGCGGCCAGCTCGGTGAGGCGTTGTCTGGCATCGTCGTCCAGGCGACCGCCCGCCAGGCGTTCGTCGATGGCCGACTTGACCCGGGCCGTCAAATCGTCGCGCACGAGCAGCCCGAGCAACTCGGCCTGCGCGGTTTCGCGGCCGGCCAATCGGCGCTGGCGTTCCAGTCGTGCACGGGTCTCTTCCATCGACGCGTCGGCGGGCGACGGCGGCAAGGTGCGCACCAGCATATCGAGCCAATGATCGATCTGCTCTTGTTCGACCGCGGGCCATTGCCAGGTGCGCGGATCGCTGCTGAGCCAGACGAGTTGTGCATGGTCCCAGATCGATTCCACCCGTTCCCGGGTCTGTCGCGAAAGGGTCGGCAGACGCCGCAACGGTCGCAATCGCTCGACCACCCGGCACGCGATATCGGCCCGCTCGACGAGTGACGCCAATCTGGCTGCCGCTCCGACGCGGCTTGCGTAGGTGTCGCCATCGAGTTGGACGACGAGGAGATCGAGCTCCTCGTCGGTGATCTTTCCCCGAAATCCGAGCTTGATCTGTGGCAGGTGTCGAGCGAGGACGTCCAATCGGCACCGCGCCTCGAACGATATATCGGACCGATCGAGGGCCGCGCGGACGGCCTTAGCGAGCGCATCGCTGGCCGCCGCGTTGCCTGACAGGTCAACCAGATCGGCTACCGCGCGTTCGCGCACGTCGAAATCGTCGTCATCCAACCGGCCGATGATTTCCGTGAACTTCGAAGAATTGGTCGCGTTTGCCGGTTCAGCCGAGCAAACAGGAGTCGCCCGGTTGTCAACCAAACAAAAGGCAACGATGACCAAGATGGCCATCCGAACGACGGTCGCCAAGATTCGCCAATGGGGTGGCATGTTTCCAGCAGAAAGAGCCAAACATCTGCCTCGGACCACCCGCCATGATACGTCTCCCTGAGTGCGGCCGAAAGTATTCAGAGCCGATCCGAAAACCTGCTGGCGAGTCGAATCGTTCCTGTCGCAACATCGGTTCTCGGACAGGCTCTTACAGCAACCGACAAAACCGGATTTAGCTTCACAGGAATCGGCGTTTCACGGCCGATTCTTGCGCCCAAGGCGCTCGGACTTTCGGGTTCTGTCAGCCGCTCTTAGCGCATCGCTCTCGAAAGCGAGGCGATGGCCGGCTCAGGATACGATCACCCGATCGGTGATCTCTTCGACCCCTTCGACGTCGACCAGCACGCTCAGGGCGATCTGCTTTGTATAGAAACTGGGCAGCCTGCCACGCAGCGTGAGCATGCCTTCGTGTACATCGCACGTCAGTCGTCGCACCGAGACGAAGGAGCTCGCCCGCAGCCGCTCCAGCGCGCGGTGGGCGATCGCGGTGTCGGTCGATATCGATTGTTTTTGCGTTGCCGGGATGAACGGATCGTACTTTGGCGACATGGCGCCGTCTCCCCTCCGGAGAAGAAGAAATTCATGCCGCGCCGATGCCGAAAACGAACCCATCGGCGCAAGGCTTCAGAAGCGGTCGACTACCGCACGGCCCGGACCCGCCGCAACCCAAAGTGCGGCAACAACAGAAACGAAAGACTTCCCCCTGCACGGGCTGCCGGGGGTGGATGCCGGGTAGGCTTGCCATCCGTTAGCAAGCGCCATCGAATATAGCGGCTCCGGCGGAAAAGAGTCAATCAAAAGCGCGCGAAAAGCGCCCTTTTTCGCAAGTGCGCAACGCGACACTAGTGCTTTGTCAGGTTTTGATTTTGGGGTAGATGGATTTCAGTTTGCAGCGGGCGTCGGTGATTTTCATTTGCCAATCGACGCCACGCTGGGTGGAGTTGACGTCGCAGGACCAGGCGGAGGTTTCACTCCGTAGGGTT
>DASZTS010000112.1:0-1764 GCA_035547915.1 Pirellulales bacterium
CAAAGGAAAATTCGGAAACCTTGAGGCCGGATTTGCCCAAGCGGCGGTATTGCATCGCATCACCCGTTGATTCGTCTTGTTGTCGGAAACGATCGCGTCCCGGCCGGGGAGGTCGGCGCCGCTCAGGCGGCTTCAATCGTCGATTGCCGATATTAGACCCGCCGGACGAAGAGTGCCACGATTTCTTTGTTGCCATCCCCGCCCGCGATCGGCGAGGGCAGGGAAGCGCGATGCGTCCACCCCTGTTCGGCCATGAACCGAGCGATATCCGCTTCGGCATCCGCGATGGCCGTCGCATCGCTGACGATCCCGCCCTTGCCGACATGCTCGCGTCCCACCTCGAACTGCGGCTTGATCAGCAGCACCGCTTCGGCGCCGGGCCGGCAGAGCGCGAGCGGCGCCGCCAGCACCTTGGCGATCGACACAAAACTGATGTCGCAGACCACGAGATCGATCGGCTCCGCAATCTGCGCCGGCGTGAGGTCCTTGATGTTTACTCCCTCGAGCGACACCACCTGCGGCATGGCGCGGACTGCCGCGTGCAACTGCTCGTGCCCCACGTCCACCGCATACACCCTGGCAGCGCCGCGCTCGACCAGCAATTGCGTGAAGCCGCCGGTCGAGGCGCCAAGGTCGAGACAAATCTTGCCATGTACGTCGATATGGCCCGCATCGAGTCCGGCGATCAGTTTCAACGCCGCCCGCGATACGTAGGCATTCGCGGGATCGTCGATCGAAACGATATCGTCGGCGCCGACCATTGCCGCCGGCTTCAGGGCTGGAACGCCATTCACCCGCACCGTCCCGCGCAGCACGGCGTCACGGGCCCGTGCCCGGCTCTGCACCAGCCCGCGCTGCTCAAGGGCGATGTCCAGGCGGACCCTCTCGGCCATGGCTCAGCGGCCGATCAACCGCTTGATCTTGGCTTCCGCGCTCTGCTTGTCCTCGCCATAGGCGATCGTACCTTCGAACTCGCCGTCCTTGCCGATCAGGAAGACGTTGGCGGTATGGTTGACCAGATAGCCCCCGCTGTTGTCGGCCTGGCCCTTTTCCGAGAACACGCCGAACGACGCCTTGGCGGCGCTCGTCTGGTCGGCGTCGCCGACGAGCCCGATGATGTTGGGATCGAACGCAGCCAGGTACTCGGTCAGCACCTGTTTGGTGTCGCGCTCGGGATCCACGGTCACGAAGATCGTGCGCAATTGCTCCGGCTTGATGCCGAGCTCCTCGCGCCACTGCACGCTCTCCGCCATGGTCGTCGGGCAGACATCCGGGCAGAACGTATAGCCGAAGAACACCAGGCTGGGCGTGCCCTTGAGGTCGGCCTGCGTGAACTCGCCGCCCTTGGTCGAGCTGAGCGTGAACGGCGTCCCGCTGACGCCGACCGGTACGGTCGGCGGCTTGAACACGTAGAGTGCCGTGGCCGCCAGCGCCGCCACCACCACCAGCGTCCACAGGATGATACGCGTACGCGCGACAACGGGCGAGACTGTCATGGCCGGGCGCTCCTACTGGTCGAGCGGCTCGGTCCCTACGGGCTTGCCGTTCTTCAGCGTGATCTTTTCGATCCGCGCTTCTGCCGCCTTGAGCAATCCTTCGCAATGCGACTTAAGCGCCTCGCCACGCTCGTATATGGCGATCGACTCCGCTAGCGGGGCCTTGCCGCCCTCGAGCCGCGACACGATGCTTTCGAGCTCCGACAGGGCGGCCTCGAAGCTCATCTCTTTTACGTCGTCGTTCGTCGTCTCGGCCAATATTCAACTC
>DASZTS010000113.1:0-81832 GCA_035547915.1 Pirellulales bacterium
GGAAGTGCGAGGGACAAACTACCACACGCTGTTCCGGAGCGCTGGCTCAACCAGTGGCTGCGACAAGCCCAGCACCTTTGCTCACTCCCCAGGTTAACTGGCCCAGGGCAGCGAAAAAACAAATCCCCTTATGCACCCGCCGCGTGCTTCGGCGGCCTGGGCCGGGCCGTGCGAGAGATGACTCGCGGCGGGCCGCCGCGGGGGCGATTTAGACGACTCCAAAACTGTTTGACGGGCGGTTTCGAGGCACTTAGAATCGAGATTCTGTGAACTTTTGCCACAAGATACCACACGCCGGAGAGCGTAAATGAAGAAGGCAGAGATGAAGGTCTACAAGGAACGGCTTCTTGCACTGCGTTCGCGTTTGCGTGGCGACGTGACGCAGATGGCCGACGCAGCCCTGCGTAAGAACCGCATGGATGGCGCGGGCGAGATCTCGAGCATGCCGATTCACATGGCCGACCTGGGGAGCGACAATTTCGAGCAAGAGTTCACGCTCAGCCTGATGGAGAACGAAGAAGGGACGCTCGACCTGATCGAGCTGGCCTTGGAGCGGATCGAAGACGGCACCTACGGGCAGTGCGACGAGTGCGGCGTGAAGATTCCCAAGGCCCGGCTGAACGCCCTGCCCTACGCTCCCTTGTGCGTCAAATGCGCGGGCCACCTGGAGCGCGGTTAGTCTTATCACCACGCTGCGCTCGGCCGGTTTGTCGTCAGCGCCCCCAAGAAAAAGAGAGCTCCGGGGATGAGCGGCCATGAAGGCGGTCCCAGCCAGCCGGTACGCGGTGTTTTTTTTGATCGCGGCGGCCGGCTGCGCCATAGATCTGGCCACGAAGGACTGGATATTCGATAAACTGGGCCCGCCCGGCGGCCCCACTCAGTGGCTCTGGCGACCCTTCTTCGGGTTGCAAACGAGCCTGAACCAAGGCGCGCTCTTCGGCATGGGACAGGGCAAGGTCGCGTTCTTCGCCGCGCTGTCGGGCCTCGCCGCGCTGGGCATTCTCTATTGGCTGTTCGTGGCCCGCGCGGCCCACGACTGGCTGCTCACGATCGCGCTGGGCGGCATCATGGCCGGCATCCTCGGCAACCTCTACGATCGGCTGGGAATGTGGACGATGCCGGGCAATCCGGGTCAGCGCGTCTTTGCCGTGCGCGACTGGATCCTCGTCAAGTACCAGGAGTGGATCTGGCCCAACTTCAACCTGGCCGACAGTCTGCTCGTCTGCGGCGCCGGGCTGTTGATGTGGCACGCCTTTCGCTCTCCGCCAAAGGGTGAACCTGCGTCGGCCGAGGCCGGGCGGGCTTAGAGCGGCTGACAAAATCTGGAAGCCGGGGCAGAAGCGGCCGTGAAAAGCCGATTTTTCGGAGCTTAAGCCGGTTTTGTCGGTTGCTCGTAGGACGCCCTGCGCCAATCGCTCCCGTTTTCCGCGGTTTTTGAATCGCAACGGGCGGATCGAATGTGCGCAACGTGCTCGCGAACCGGCCACGGTACGGCCGGCACGATCCGTTGGACAGTCGCCCTCGGATGGCCATTCCACTCCTGATTTTCATTGGTCGAAATACGCTGCATGGCTCATCGCTTATCTTGTCCGCGCGGTCCGTCGACCGCGCCCACGAAGGGCCTGTTTCCGGCCGTTGGCGGCCTGGTAGTCGGTCTCATCACGCTTGCGGTTTGGATGGCGCCCGCCACCGCCGCCGATCCTTCGCTCGCCGGCGATACGACGCAGGTCGCGGCCAGCTCGCCCGACCGTATGGCAACACCGCCGGTCGGACGGCTGCGAGACGAACTGTGGGTCGTGAGTTGTCGCGGTGCCGCATCCGCGCGCCCTGACGGCGACCTGGATCAGCTCTCCTACTCCGTGCATCAGCCGGCCACGGGTTGGACCGGCGCCAGCAAAGAGGCGTTTTGCGCCGCCTCGCCGGCGACGACTACCTGTTTGTTGATCCTGGGTAACGGCTACTCGGCCTCCGAAACGCGCACGCTCGGCCAGACCGCGTACCGTCGGCTGACGGCCGGTTTGGCGCCCGACGTGGCGGTGCGGTTCGTCGTCTGGTCATGGCCCAGCGATGCTACCGATGCTGGCCCCATCAAAGATCTGCGTATCAAGGCGTCCCGCACACCGGGCGTGGCGTACTCCTTGGCGCGGTGGCTCGACGAAGTGCCGTCGCCCGGCCGGATGTCGTTGCTCGGCACCAGTTTTGGTGCGCGGATCGTCATGGAGGCGCTCGAACTGCGCGCGAGCGGCCAGGTCGGCGGCAGGCGTCTGGCCGTATCATCCGCTCCGGCTCGGCCGAAGCTGAACGTGGTTCTTATTTCGGCGGCCATCGACAACGATTGGCTTTTGCCCGGCCGGCGATTGGGTCATGCGCTGTCGCAGACCGACCGCCTGCTGCTGTTGAACAACAGCAGCGACAGCACGCTCAAGCGTTACCATTGGCTCTACGGACCGCGCAGCAAGACAGCCGCCTTGGGCACGACCGGCCTGCGGACGAGCACTATCGCGGCCGGCGAGATTTCGCAGATCGACGCCGCGCCGATCATCGGGCGACATCATGGCTGCGCACCTTACTTCGAATCGCCCCGGTTGGTGGCGGCCATGCGGGCATGCCTCTTCACCGACGACACGGCGTCGCCGCAGACCCCCAAGGACGGGATCGCCATCCCGGTGGCTGCTCTGCCGGACCGCGCGCGTCAGTAGATATACAGAAGCGCCTCCCTCCGCTTGCAAGCGGCATCCCGCGGGCGGTGCTCTGTCTGGGAAACATCCTCTGTGCTCGCGGCACATCTCAACCCGAAACATTATGTCCGTTTGAACTTCAGCTCGGTGAACTCGCGCACGCGGTTGGTGATGGCCGGCTCGACGGGCAAGCGCTCCATGCTGCTGGCGCCGTAGAAACCCACCACCCCTTCGGTCCGATCGAGCACATACTGCGCGTCGCTCGGCTCGGCGATCGGCCCGCCGTGACAGAGCACCAGCACGTCGGCCTTCGCGAGGCGCGCGGCATCGTGCATGGCTTGCACGTTCCGCACTGCGTCGTCGAGCGAAACGGCCGTCGACGCACCGATGGTGCCCTTGGTCGTCAAGCCCATGTGTGGGATGAGAATATCGGCACCCGCCTCGGCCATGGCCCGGGCTTCGTCGGGGTTGAAGCAATAGGGCGTGGTGAGCAGGTTCATCTCGCGGGCCAAGCGAACCATGTCGACTTCCAACCCGAAGCCCATGCCCGTCTCTTCCAGTCCGACGCGGAAAGTGCCGTCGTAGAGCCCGACGGTGGGGAAATTCTGCACCCCCGAGAACCCCGCCTGGGCGACCTCGCGCAGAAAATACTTCATCATGCGGAAGGGGTCGGTGCCACAGACACCGGCGAGCACGGGGGTGTGCTTCACCACGGGCAGCACCTCGCGGGCCATGTCCATCACGATGGCGTTGGCGTCGCCATAGGGCATCATCCCGGCCAGCGATCCGCGGCCGGCCATACGGAACCGACCTGAGTTGTAGATCACCAACAGGTCGACGCCTCCCGCTTCCGACATTTTGGCGCTGATACCCGTGCCCGCACCACCACCGACGATCGGCCGGCCCGCGGCCACCTTCGCCCGCAGCCGCGTCAGAATCTCGTCGCGCGAAAAAAGCGACATCGCATTGCTCCTTGTTACCTGGTCAGGCTTTCTTGTTGCGTGTTCAAAAGATGAAAAACGGTCAAATCCAGTGGCGCTGGTATCGACCCGGACCCCCCGCACCACCACGCCCCAAACTACGAAACCGTTGGCTTGGCAGGTGCCTATGGGCCCATTCAACCGACCGCCGCCAACTGGCGGACCGCTAGTCTAGCACCCACCAAATCGCCCGAGTATGGTCGATCGGCGACGGCAGCCAGCCACAATTCGATGAGGGACTTTGACGCGATCGCGTGCTGCCCTGGGTGGCACGCTCTGAGGTTCCTACGAAGGGCGTGCCTGAAGTGTCGGTGAACAAGCAGCGTCGCAGAGGTTGTCGCGCCGGTCCATTTTCTCCGCCTTTGGCTATGCTGATAGTGGAACCGGGCAGCCTACGAAGTCGAGCACGCCACGCCGATGGCCGATTTATTGACGCTCACCGATCGCGGCCTCTATTCGCCCCAAGGCGACTTCTATATCGATCCCTGGCTGCCGGTTGAGCGAGCGGTCATCACGCACGCCCATGCCGACCATGCCCGGCCCGGCTCGCAAGGCTATCTGACGGCAACGAGCGGCGTTGACCTCGTGCGCGAACGCGTCGGCCCGGACGCCGCGGTCGAGGGCCTGCCCTATGGCGAGCCGCGGGAGATCAACGGCGTGCGGCTTTCGCTCCACCCGGCCGGGCACATGCTCGGCTCGGCCCAGGTACGGCTCGAACTGGGCGGACAAGTCTGGGTCGTAACAGGCGACTACAAAACGGCCGCCGACAATACCTGTGAGCCAATGGAGCCGCTGGCGTGCCATACGCTGGTCACCGAATCGACGTTCGGGCTGCCGATCTTTCGCTGGCGGCCGGCCGGCGAGTTGTTCGCCGATATCGACCAATGGTGGCGGACGGCCCAGGAGCGCGGCCGCACGTGCGTGATCTATGCCTATGCGTTGGGAAAGGCGCAGCGGCTGCTGGCCGGACTCGATGCCACCTTCGGTCCCATCCTCGTACACGGCGCCATCGAACGCTTTTTGCCGGCTTACGAGAAACAGGGTGTGCGGCTGCCGGTGACCGAGCGTGCCACCGACGAGAACGCTCGTGCCACGCGGGGCCGGGCGATGGTCGTCGCGCCGCCGTCGGCCGCCAACTCGCCGTGGCTCAAGAAGTTCGGCCCGGTTTCGCCGGCCGTCGCGTCGGGCTGGATGCAAATCCGCGGTACCCGCCGCCGCAAAGCCGTCGATCGCGGTTTCGCCCTCTCGGACCATGCCGACTGGGATGGTCTGCTGACGGTGATTCGCGAATCGCGGGCCGAACAGGTATGGGTCACGCACGGTTACACGAGCGCGATGGTCCGTTGGTTGCAAGAGCAAGGTATTGCGGCACGGGCGCTCCAGACTCGTTTTGAAGGCGAGTTGGACGAAGAGGCGGAGAAAGGCGCCGCGAATCAGGAGTCCGATGCCTGACTCGTGACTCTGCAATGCAGGCCTTCACCGAACTGTACTTCTCGCTCGACTCGACCAACCGCACCTCCGAAAAGGTACGGGCGCTGGAGGGCTATTTCACCGTCGCCGATCCACACGACGCGGCCTGGGCGCTCTTCTTTCTGACCGGCCACCGCGTCAAGCGGGCCGTGAACACGCGCTTGTTGCGGGAATGGGTGGCCGCCGAAGCACGGCTGCCGCTATGGCTCGTCGAAGAATCGTACGACGCGGTCGGCGATTTGGCCGAAACGCTGGCCTTGTTGTTGCCCGAGCCGACTGCCGCCGCGGCCTGGCCGCTGCACCGACTCATCGAAGAACGCCTGGTTCCGCTGCCGGCCCTGTCGCCCGAGCGGCAGCGCCAGCTCATGGTCGAGACTTGGCGCTCGCTCGACGTGCGCCAGCGATTGGTCTGGCACAAGTTGATCACGGGCGAATTCCGCGTGGGCGTGGCCGCCACGCTCGTGATCCGCGCGTTGGCCGAGGTAGCCCAGGTTCCGCCCCCGGTGATGGCCCACCGCCTTACCGGCGATTGGCAGCCCACCGCCGATGCCTATCGGCAGTTGATCGCCGGCGAACACGGGCAGAGTCATTTCGGCCGCCCGTATCCTTTCTTCCTGGCCCATCCGCTGCAAGCTCCGCTCGACACCCTCGGCGACCGGGCCGATTGGCGGATCGAATGGAAATGGGACGGCATTCGTGCACAGCTCATCCGCCGCGGAGGCGAAGTGCTCGTCTGGACGCGGGGCGAAGAACTGGTGACCGAGCGATACCCCGAACTGGCCGAAGCAGGAGGCGCGTTGCCCGACGGCACGGTGCTCGATGGCGAAATCCTGGCCTGGAAGGACGACAAGCCGTTGCCGTTCGCGGTGCTGCAGCGGCGGATCGGACGAAAGCGGGTCGGCCGAGCGCTCGTCACATCGGCCCCGGTGGCGTTCATGGCTTTCGACCTGTTGGAGCGGGCGGGACAGGATTGCCGCGATCGACCGTTCGACGAACGCCGCAGGCTGCTCGAAGAGATCGCCGCGCTGCTCGTCGGCCGTTACGCCGTGCGACTTTCACGGCTGGTGGAAGAAGACAACTGGGAAGCGGTGGCGCGGCTGCGCGAGCGATCGCGCGAATTCTCGGCCGAGGGTCTGATGTTGAAGCGGCGGGCGAGCGCCTATGGCGTCGGCCGGCCGCGAGGCGATTGGTGGAAGTGGAAGATCGCGCCGTGGGCCATCGATGCGGTGCTGATCTATGCCCAGCGCGGCAACGGGCGGCGAGCCAGCCTCTACAGCGACTATACCTTCGGTGTCTGGCACGAGGGCGAACTGATACCGGTGGCGAAGGCCTATTCGGGCCTCACCGACGAGGAGATTCGCGAGGTCGACCGCTTCGTCCGCGATCACACGCTCGACCGCCACGGGCCGGTACGGGTCGTTCAGCCCGAGTTGGTGTTTGAGCTGCATTTCGACCGCGTGCAGCTCTCGAAGCGGCACAAAGGCGGCGTCGCGGTGCGTTTTCCGCGGATGGCTCGCTGGCGGCGCGACAAGAAGGCCGCCGAAGCCGACACGCTGGAGACCGTCCGCAAGCTGGCCGATCCCACGCCCCAACCACCCGAACAGCCGCTCTTGTTCTGATGCGGCGCCGCGTCACATCTGTTCGCGATCGTGCGCGAATCGCTCGGCAAACCGGCCCACCAGGTAGTCCCAACCCTTCTCATGGCCGCGCCCGTATTCGTCGTCGGGCAGGTTCTCGTGACGAAGGGTCAGGAGGGTGTCGGTGCCCCTTTTCTGAAAGGTCACGGTGACGAGCGATTCGAGACCGCGCGTGTGGAGCGACATCCATGTGTATTGGACCTTCGACGGACGATCGACGACGGTGAAACGTCCGTAATGGGGCTTTTCGTCGCCGGCGTCGTTGATATACAGCCAGTAGAACAGGCCGTCCAGCTTGGGGTCGAGAATGAGTTTGGCGGCCTCGTTCCAAGGCGTTCCCGGACACTTGGGGTCGAGCCACCCGTCGAAAAGCTCGCTCGGCGAGGCCGGAATGGTGCGCGTGAGTTCCAGTTCAATCGTCTTCATTTCTAGTTTCATGGCTCTTTTTCCTTTTTTCCTTGAAGAACGTTTCGAATTGATCCAAGCGTTCGCTCCAGAACCGCTCATACTCGTGCACCCAACCTACGACGAGTCGCAACGGTTCGGGGCGGAACGAAATGAACACCTCTCGCCCTTGTTTTTCGCGCGAGATCAGCCCAGCACGCTCCAAGAGCTTGAGATGTTTCGTAATCGCGTTGAGTGACAAATCGAACGGTTTGGCGATATCGGTGAAGCGCGCGGGTCCGGCCGCGAGTTGCCCGATGATTGCGCGCCGGGAGGGATGTGAAATGGCCGTTAGAACATCCGACAATTGATCCGTTTTCAATGTTGCACGCCTATCTGTGGGCAATTTGCACGTCGTGCGGACCGCAGTCCTCCGCCCTCTCCCGGCGGGAGAGGGAATTGTTCTTCGTCCGACGCCTATCTTGTCACGCCGGGATAGTAGCCGGTTGTTAACGTACTCAACGGCGTCTTGGGGGCGGGCGCATCGAGAAAGGCGGCGATGGTCGGCAGCAGTTTCTCGGGCTCGGAGAAGAGTACGAAATGGCTGGCATCCGGGATGACGGCCAGTTGCGCGTTCGGGATGATGCGCGACAGTTCCGCGCAGCGCTCGACGGGGATCAGGTCGTGATCACCGCATGCGATCAGGATGGGGGCGTCGATCGCTTTCAACTCATCGGGCGAGAACCCTTTCCATTCGACCCCGCTCTTCAAAGCCTTGGAGAAGACGACGGGCCATCGCTCGGGGTCCGGCGCCACCTTCCGATATTCCTCTCGCTCCCACTTGATGAGATCACAATCGGGAGTGATGACAGCGGCGATGTTCTTCGGGAAGGGAGCGAGCGGGCTGCCGTAAGAAACGACTCGGCGGACGAATCTTGGATGTCGGACCGCCATCATCACGGCGATCGCTCCACCAAAGCTGTCGCCGAAGACGTCGGCCTCTTCGATCTTGAGGTGCTTCAAGAGAGCAGCGATGTCGTCGGCGTGTTGTTCACACGTCATCGGGCGGTCGATATCGGCCGTGCGTCCGTGGCCTTGGAGGTCCATCGCGATCCACCGTCGGTTCCCTGTCAGCCGGGGAACCAGGCCGCAATGGCTCACGATGGGGTGGATATAAACCGCCGGTTCACCCGCGCCAGCGATCTCGTAGTACATCTTGAGGCCGTTCACCGCCGCATAGCCGGATCCTTTGTCGGTCGGCTTTGTCGGCTGTGCGGATGACTCGGCTTGCGGTACCGCGACAGCGAAGACAACCGCCGCGGCAAGAGCGAGCATCGCGAAACCCCGCTGCTGGATGATGCTCATCACCGGTAACCTCCTTTTCGTTTGAAGGCGACTAAACCAGCCCCGACCAGGAGAGACATTACACCATAAGGTGTAATGTTTTGCAAGCCGCGTTTTCAGCCAACCTGTCCAGTTTTCGAGGGTCAATTCACTTTTGCCTTGTGGCGAGTATCTGCTCGGCCGCCAAGGTCCGCGAGCTGACCCCGGGTTGGGGGAACAAACCGCCGGCTAGCACCAACGCCGCCAGTGCGAGCACGCTGATTCGCTCGCGCGGGGAAATCTCGAGCGACACGGTCGAGATATGGCGGGCGCCGGTGAACAGCAAGAGATAGGCCCGCACGACGGCGATCCCGTTGAGGGCCGTGGCAATGAGCACGGCACAACCGATCATCGGACTGGCGACGACCGCGCTGTCGACCAACAACTCGGTCGAGATAAAACCGATCGTGAACGGAAATCCTACACAGCCGAGTCCGGTGAGCAGGAAGCAGACGGCCAGGGTCGGCGAATGGCCATACAGCCCGTGATAGTTGACCAAGGTCAGCCTGCCGAAGCGCGCTTCAATCGCGCGCAGCGCGAGTCCGAACCCGCCCAGCGACAAGATGACGGAAAGCCACAGGCAAAGCGAGGCGGTCATCGACAACAACGTCTGCAACTCGAGCCCCACGAGCACCAGTGAGGCGTGACTGAGAAACAGGAACGCATAGAAGCGGCGCGAATCGCGCTGCACGCAGGCCATGCCCGCGGCGTACACCGCGGTGGCCAGAGACACCAAGCCAATGCCGCGCAGGATCCAATCGGGCGCGACGGGCAAGGCGAGTCGCACGGCGGCGTAAACACCGCTCAGCGGCACGAGTTGCAGGATGGCAATGCCGAGCGAAGCATGTTCGAACCAATCCGTCACCCAGCAATGAAAGGGAATGGCTCCGCAGCGCACGAGAATGGCGGCCATGAGCAACACGCTGCCACATTGGGCCCGCACCGAAGCAGTATTCTCCGCGGAATCGATCGCCCCCCAACCGAGAATCAGTAGCGCCGCAAAGATCGACATATGCAGCACATAAACCCCGATCGGCCGGCGGCCATGCAGCAGCTCGACATAGGGCGGCGCGGTGGCCACCGTCAGCAGGCAGACCAGCCCCCACGGCTGCTGACAACTGAACGCCGCCAAGCGGACGGCTTCGGCGGCCAACGACCAGGAAAAAGAATATCGCCGCATATGCGTTCGCGGCGTGGCCAGGGCCGTGAGAAAGTGCAATAGCGCCACGCTCGGCAAGAGCGGTGCGTTGAGGGCATCGAGCCGCAAAGGCTGGCTGCCGAAGAGCCGCGCCTGAAGGCTGTGACGAGCGAGCAGATCGGGCGGAGTGTCCAGATAAAAGGCCAGCCAGGCCAACAACGTGCAGAGCAAGGAGAGGCTGGTGAAGCCCAATGCGCAACGGTGCGCGAAGTTCGCCTCGCGAATCCGCGTGACGCTCGCCGATCCGACGATCGTAGCGCCGATCGCCAGTTCGACCCAGGGCAGATGCAAAGGATTCATGTGAGTTCTTCGATCTCTCCGAAATGCGGTTGCACCCGGTCTCTTTCTTGCGGCCCCCGGCCCGATAGCAGATCGGTCCAGCGGCGTTCCATGCGGTCGCACGCGCGCAGGACCCGCACGAACGGAGATGCGACGTATTCGCGCAGCAGCGAGTCGAGAAGGCCGCGTTCGAGCGACCAGCGATATAACCAAATGCGAAATCGCCCCATGCCCGTTGGCCGAACGTGCCGTTCGCCGACATCCGGCAGCTTGCCAATGGCGTTCTCCAGCGTGCCGTAATCCTGCAGCAGCGAGGGCGCGCGCACGAACTGTAGAGTGCGCAAACAGGCATGGCCGAGCAGGTGGATCAAGGGCAAATAATGGAACCCCAGGCCGATTTCGGCGACGATGACTCCCACTTGCGTTAATGAAGCGAAGGACAGCGCCGACTTGATGTCGGTCTGCACGCTGCCGACGAAGTGCGCGAAGATCGCCGTCACCAGTCCCAGAATCACGACCGCTGCCGAGAGCGATGTCGAGAGCTCGAGCAAGGGGCTGACGCGCAGCAAAAGAAACGCGCCCAAGTGCACAGACAACGCCCCATAGAAGACGGCGCTGGAGGGCGTCGGACCTTCCATGGCCCGCGGCAGCCAACCGCTAAACGGCACCAAGCCCGATTTGCCGGCTGCCGCGACCAGCAACAGCAAGCCGACCAACAGCGCTTCGTCCGATGCCAACTTGGGATATTCTTCCGGCCACACACCGCTGCCCAGCAGCAGGCCGAGATCTCCCTCGCCGATCAGGTGGTGCATGACCACGGCGGCCAGCAGCAGCGCGGCGTCGGAAACGCGGTAGACGGTCCAGATCCAGAGCCCATTGCGCGGCGGCGCCGACCGCTCTTGGTAGAAGGAGACAAGCAGGGCGGAAGAAAGCCCGACGAGCTCCCAGCCCGCGAACAGCGTTTCGATCGTTCCCGCCAGCGCCGCGACGACCATTCCCAGTACAAAGATCGAATAGAGCGAGAAGAACCGGTTGAAGCCCGGCTCGCGATGCATGTAACGGCTGGCGAAGGCGCCAATTGTGCCCGAGAGCACAAACGACAGGATAACGAACGGCACCGACAGCCGATCGAACACGAACTTCACGGAAAAGTGGTAGAGGTGCGGGATCTCCGCCCAATGGCCCAGTTCGATGGCGACGTGCCGCGAGCCGCCGACGAGCATGATCAGCAGAATGGCCACCGACGCCAACAGTCCGCAAACGACCGCCCAGAATCCCAGCCTGGTCGTCGTCTCTTCCGACAAACGATAGCCGACGAGCGAGGAGATTCCCGACACGCACGTCATCAGCAATGGACTGCCGACGACGAGCAGCCCCAACAGAAACAGCATTTGCCCAACGTTGCTCATGCGTCCGCCGCTCCGACCGTCTGCGAGCGAGGGCTAGACGGCTCGAACCGGCGCGCCGGCTCCGCGCCGTTCGCGACCTGGCAGAATTCCAAATGATCGCGGCAGCCGCGATACCAATCGACCGATGACGTGGCGCGCGGCAGCGTCTCTGCCTGCACTTCATAAGGCTCGAACACGCCACCGCGAAACACGCTGACTCGCTGGGTCTCCGGATGCAGCACGGCCAATTGGACCCAGCCGTTTCGACACATGCGGCCGATGCCTTCACAGCGATCGATGATCGTGAGCATGTCTTCGGGCCGCGTTTCGATGATGAACAGCGAGCGAACCGGCTCGTGGATCTCGACCATCTGCCACGGCAACCCGGTGCGCAGGTCGCTGGCGGCGCCGTCCATCACGCCCAACATCGCCGCCAGGTTGTGCGGCAGCTTGCTCCCGGAACCGAAGCCGAAATTATCGACCTTCGAGAAGTAATACTCCAGGTTGATGCCCGCGCAGACCGGAAACACAGCCTGCAAAACGCGGACAAGCACGGTGCACTCCGCATCGTCCCGCGTCGGGTCATACGATGCCAGGAACGCCCGCCGGTCGAGAAACAGCCCACGAGTCCGCTCCCGGCGTCCGATGATCGTCAGGGCGTTGGTGGCGTGTCCCAGCTCGGGCCGCGTTTGCGCAAGATCCTCGGCGCGCTCTTCGACATGCTCGCGCGCCTCCGCGAAGGTCAATGTCAATGGGGCCGACATGAACCTTCGGCAGCGCTCGTGGGCGTTGCGGTCGCATACCGCTTCGATCGCCCGCTGGGCCTGTTCGAACTCCGCCCGATGCGACGACGGGATTTCGTCCAGATCGAAAAACGTCACCGTCTCGTTGCAGGTATTGTGATAGGCGCCGACCGCCACCGTTCGCTGAGGCAGTTCCAGTCCACGCGCGTTCAAAGCGGCGCGCACGCGCGGGTCGTTCAAAACGGCCGCCATCGCGCGAGCGTTCGGTCCGCCGGCCGACCCACCGCAGGCGCCGCAGTTATAAGCGGAGTTGTAAGGGTTATTGAGGCTGTTCGAACCGTGCCCCACGAGGAGCAGGAGTCGGGCGAAGTCCGCAGTCAGACCGATGTCGTGCAGCAAACGCTCGGCCGCATCGGTCATCTCCTCGACGGTGAACCCCGCATGACCGTTCTCCGGTGCGCTGTCGTCTGCGCGGCGTTCGAGCCGCAAGCGCGTATTTCGCGGCGGCTGAACAACGCGTCCGAGCGTTTTGCGAATGCGCGCCGCCAGGCGCGGAAACAGGATCCGCGCCACGAGTGGAAACGTCGCCAGCACGCCGACCCCTCCGGCCAACAACGTCCCCGAGCCGACGGATCGGCTGCCGCGATGTAAGCGGTGTGTAGCCATGCCCAGGAGGCGGCGCGTCTTGGCCCGCAACTCCCCGTCCACTTCGTCGCCAGGGGTAACGTCCTCGACCACCCGATGCCGCGGGCGCACGGTAATCGGGCAGAGCGGCCTGAAGTGGGCTTCGTTCGCCCCGCGATAGTACATGGCCAGGCCGAAGAAGCCTGCCGCACCGAAGGTCTCCACCTGCGGCGAGACTTCCTCGAGGTGTCGCCGGAACGATTCCTCGCGCTCGTCCAGGCAACATACAACCTGAAACGCAGGCAGGGGCGCAGGGCTCTTGTGTTGCGGCGAATAAATGGAGATCGCGTCCAGGGCCGCCGTGGCAAGCCGCTGCTCATAGGCCAGGTGAAAAATCCGCCGCCGTTCCAAGCTGCCGAAGGTCTCAATCTCGCGCATCACCTCCGCCCATTCCCCCGGCTGCAATCGATGCAAGGCGTCGGGCGAAAGGCCGAGGACCTGTGCCAACTGAAAGACGAGAAAGGCCCGTTCTTCGACACTTGGCGGCCGCGGGCAGCCGGAGCGCCGACGAATCGTATCGCGCAACTCTCCCAGGCAACCTTCAAACCGCATCGCCGTGTGGGCCACATGAGCTGTCGCCAGCCGATCGAGCAGCAGGCGGATGGCGAGGAACTCGACCAGGCTGCCCGAGGGCACGGGAACGACGACGCGGTCGCTATGGGTCTCGATCTGCCGCAGCATCCCGCCCCACCCTCGCAGCGCCAGTAGGGTGGCAGAGAGGAACTCGTCCCATTCGTCGGCGTGCACTCCCAGTTGCTCGAGACTATCGAGCACCGATTCGAGCGGCGAAAGGCGTTCCGCTTCGATGCGCCGGAGTTCCGCAGGCAGGCCGCGCAGCCAACGCTCGGGCGAACCCAGCGGCTGGCCGTAAATCGAGGAAAAGGCACGATAGAAGCCTTCCTTCCGCAGTGGCATGGCAGCCTGGGCAACGCCCTGATCCAGGAACGCGGCCGTGAAGCGGATCAGCAAGGCATTGACGAGCAGGTCGCCGTCTTCGCCCGTTGCTTGCAGCAACCAATCGCGGTGCCGCACCGCCGTCGCGGGCGGCGGCGAAAGCGACGGCAAGTCGCGTACGCCGTCGCAACAGACCCGCCAAAGCGCCTGCAATGTAAAGCACTCCCAGGTCTCGTCACTCCAGCTCTCGATCGTCGCTTCGCCGAATCGGCTGAGCAGTTCTCTCAGGCTGGTCAGTGTGCCCGGGCTGTTCCGTATCTCAGGTGGATGACGAGACTCTGCCTCGCCGCCACCGCGCAAATCGCGCATCGTCCAGCGGCGCGTCTCAGCGATCAGCCGCGATCGCACGGCCGCCGAAACTTCGGGCCGCACGCGGCGCAGCGCATCGGTTTCCGCGACGAACCACAACAGTTCTTCGGCGGGCCCGCTGCGCAAGGGGTCTTGCAGCATCGCCAGGTACAAATCGAATCGCGAGCCGAAGCAGGCGATCGGCTCGTCCGCACGTTGGCCCAGGTCGCGCTTGAGCACCTGCTTGAGCTCGTCGAAACGGATGCGGCCAGACTGGAGTGCCTCGCGGTATTGGGCTTTCGGCAGGTAGGGATGGCAGCCGAAGATCTGCGCCGCCTGGTTCACCGCCTCGTGGAAAGGCCGATGCTCGAAGGCATGCAGCGTGTTGTGGTGAATGAAGACCGTGATCGGGCCTTGGGCCGGCAACAAATGCGCCGCGTGCTCGATCGATTCGCTGAGCCGGCGCAGCAGGTTGCCGCGCGGTATCGCCGCGTCGGGCGTTTGACTATCCGTGCTGTGGAGGCGGGGCATGGCCGGAGGCGAGGCGCTATCGCATCATGCCGTCAACGGCAGGCAAAACGGAGCGGCACGAATCGTATCCATGCTAGCCCATTGCCGCGTTGCAGGGAAAGGCCTCTTATCGCAACCGACAAAACCGGATCGAGTTCCAGAGAATCGGCGTTTCACGGCCGATCTTTTGCCCACGGCGCGCCAGCTCTGCGTCTTGTCAGCCGCTCCTAACGCCCCACAGCGCGTTCCAATTCTGCAACGCCTGCATCCCGTGGGCGCCGTCGTGTTCTTACCAGCCGCGAATGCGAATCGTGCTGCGGTAGTAGGGACCGCGCCAATACGTCCGCTGGCGAACGCTGTAATACAGCGGGGCGGGCACGAGCGGGGCAGCAGCGACGTAGGGAGCCGGCGCATAGGCCGCTACGGGACCACCGTAATACGCAACCACCGGCGCGGGCGGCGCGACGACCACGGGCGGACCGGCCACAACGGCCGGCGGACCATAGAATCCGAACTGGGCCTGCGCCGTCTCGGCCGAGCAGACGATCAACAATCCGATCATCGCCGCAAACAGTGTCTTCATGGGTGGTCGCCCTTCCGCTTGAAGTAATTGAACCGCTCATCATAGCCTAGTTCGCCGCGGAGCAATTTCAAGATATGCGGCCCGCCGCCGTCGTGTCTGGTAGATTGACACCCATGAGCCGACGTTTTCAGTTCAGCTTAGGCGGGCTGCTGGCGGCCACGGCCGCCGTTTTGATGGTCACCGCCATGATCGGGCGGGGAGTTCGTGACCCGAACAATTCGCTGGCCTACGTCCTGATCGTCGGCTTCGTTGTCGCAGGAACCGTCGCAGGCTTGCTGTCTGGTGGTGTGTTCAGAGGACTCGTGACCGCATCATCGCTCCTCGTTTTGTTGGCGGTCATGTGGTTCATCGTGGCTCGTTGATCGATCGGCCGCTGCCCCGCACACGGTCGACCGCGCGCCCTGATGAAATGACTGCTTCGTTCGCAGACGACGGACTGACGTAACACCGCATCGGTTGCGCAGCGGCCGTGCTGCCGGAAGTGGTGGATCGGCACGGCCGATCCGCGGGCTCCTCGACGCCCGGTGTAGTTAGAGATCGCCGAAGTATCGCACCATGTGCAGGAACAGAGGCGCGACGTAGATCAGGCTATCGATGCGGTCCAAGACTCCGCCGTGTCCGCGGATCACCGCCCCCATGTCCTTGATGCCCAGGTCTCGTTTGATCACGCTGATCGCCAGATCGCCGACCTGCCCGCCGACCCCCACGATCACGCCAGCGAGCAACAATTGCAGCGTGCCCCAACCGGGCAACATCGAGCGAAGCGCCCAAGGCAGCACGAGCGAGACGGCGAGTGCGCCCAAGGCTCCTTCCCAGGTCTTCTTGGGGCTGATTTCGCTCCGCATCGGATGTCTTCCGAATAGCTTTCCGAACGTGAAAGCTGCGATATCGTTCAGTTCGACCGCGAAGAGAATGTAGAACAAATGGCTGTACGGGTGAGGCATGTCGGCCAGAAAGCCGAGATGGCCGAACATCCACCCGAAATAGACAAAGCCCACGATCGCGAGTGCGATCGTCTGCAATTGTCCCTGCACGCGATTCCGCAGGATGGGCACCAGCATGATGCTGGCGATCGCGAAAACCGGAAGCGCCATGAAGAGCCCGTACCAGCCGGGGGTTCCCAGGAAGGGATCGGCCACCAGCGATGTAACGCCGACCGAGACGATCCCGAGATAGACCACGGCCATCATGATCCGATCGCGATCGAGCCCCGTGGCACGTGCGAATTCTTTCGATCCGAACAGGGTGATCGTGGTGAAGAACCCAACGGTCGCGATCCGGCCGCAGAAGATGGCCCCGATGAGCAGCGGCACCATCATCAACCAGCCGCGATATGAGTTCCAAGCATGGTCGATGTTCTTCCGCAAGCCGAACTTCAGAATCGCCAGAAGGATTCCGGCGACGACCAGCAGCCCTGCCGCGATCATGGCATAGAAGCGGAAGACCGGGCTTTGCAGCGCAGCCGACGGCGTCATAGCATCGTCTCGTGATATTCTTTTGCGGATGTCGCCTGATAGAGGGAGCAAACGACAAGACCGGATTCGATCGCCAAAGAGCCGGTCACTTTAAGGGCGAGAAACCTTCGCGGGTATAACATTACAACCGACCCGCTGGCCATCCAAGGCGAACGCGATCCTGCGCGTAACAACCATGCCTCAATCGACCCCGGTTTCTTCGATGATCCTGTTTCTGGCCGCCGCCTTGATCGGCGCGGTGGGACAGTTTCTCTACAAGTCGGGTGCGGAGCAGACGACCAGCGTCTGGATCAGCTATGTCGCCAACTGGCGGTTGCTGCTCGGCGTGCTCTGTTATGTCGCGGTGATGGTGCTGTTCGTCGCCGCCTTCAAGCGCGGCGGGGCGCTTTCGGTCCTGTACCCGCTCTACGCCTCGACGTTCATTTGGGCGGCCCTGATCGGGCTCTGGGCCTATCACGTTCCGATCAAGCCCATCAAGGTCGGTGGAATGCTGCTGCTGGTCGCCGGCATGTATCTCATGGGAAAATGACATGACCGAGCCCGACTACGTTCCCGATCGCCGACCGATCAGCGCGCGGCAACATCCCCTCTCGATCTCCATCGCCCGCTGGCTCGCCACACACGGTGTCTCACCGAACGCAATCTCGGTCGGCGGGATGATCGCAGGGATCGTGGGCGGCGGCGCGTTTGCGTGTTCGGGATGTCTTCCTCACGCGTCGATCTTCTTGTTAATTGCCGCGGCCGGTATGCAACTACGGCTGCTGGCTAACATGTTCGACGGCATGGTCGCAATCCAAACAGGACGGGCCTCACCCGTCGGCGAACTCTACAACGAAGTTCCCGACCGGGTGAGCGATGCGGCCATCTTCATCGGAGCCGGCTATGCCTTCGGCGGCAGGCCGGAACTTGGCTATCTCGCGGCCGTTGTCGCCCTCTTCGTGGCATATGTTCGCGCAGAGGGAAAGGTCAGCGGCGCTCCGCAGGATTACTGTGGCCCGATGGCGAAACCACACCGCATGGCTGTATTGACGGCCGCGGCAGTGTTCGCCGCGATTCTGCCCGCGCGCTGGCAAGAGAACCTGGTTTCCGTATCGACGCTGGGAGTGGTCGCGTCGGCGCTGCTTGTCATCGTGGTCGGCGGCGCGATCACGGCAATGCGCCGACTTCGACGCACGGCGCGCGTGCTCCGAACTGTTCCACCTCGCGCGTAACGCGATTGGACGATCTATCCCGCGCGACGAGCAGGCAAGACGCCTGCCCGTCGATGTCGCTTCGCCAACAAGCTTTCAGTCGATCCACTTCAGACCGAGCGTCTCGGTAAAGCGGTCGAACATGTTCGAACTGCAAACCACATAGTCGATCTCTGCCGTCTCGTGGTCGGAGAAGTACTTTCTCAGGCGGGCAACGTCGGCATCCGCGATGGTGTGCGGTGCCGCGGTCAACTTGGCCGCGAAGGCCAGCGCTTCGCGTGAACCAGGCGACAGAGCATCGCCGGGATCGTCCAGCGAGTACATTTGGTCCACGGATTGGCCGAGCGCGGCCAGCCTTCGCTGGGCATCGGCCAGTGCATACCAGGCTCGATTGTGGCGGGCACACGTCCAAGCAATCTGAGCCTTCAAAAGCTTGTCCAGTCGTCCCTCCTTCGCAATCGCATCGAGCGTGGTCACCTGTCCGCGGCAGGTTTCGGGAAAGATGGCCAACGCGCGGACCCATTCAGGCACCGGTTTACCGCTCAGATCGGTGGGCAAAACCGCTCGGGCTTCTTCCTCGCTGGCCAAAGCTACCCGAGCCGCGCGCTGCCGACAGGCCGCCAAGGCTCCCTCGACGGCGGCACGAGGTTCCAAGGGCGGGCGATGCTGATCCGCCGATGGGGCCACCAGGCTCGGGGATTCGAGAAAACGCTCGCTCGTCGGCTCGTCGAAGCGAATCTCACCGTCGCGGAACTGCCGATCCTGCGGAATTCCCATCGAATCCGTCCAGCGATTGGTCGAGTTAAAGCGGGCGATCGTATACACAAGCTCGACGATCTCGCGGTCCGTGAAGAATTTCTTCAACCGATCGACATCTTCGTCGCCGACGGTGTGCGGCGCGAGCGTCATCTGTCGAGCCAAGGCGAAGGCGGCTTGCTCGCGGGGTAAGAACACCGACCAGTCGGAATCGAGCGAGGCAATACGATTGTCGCTCAAGCCGACCGCGGCCAGCTTGTGTTCCTGGTGACCGAGACAGTAATGGCAGTTGTTCCCGCGTGAGACGATCCAAAAGCACTCGGTCGTGAAAGGATAGTCGAGCGTCATGCCAGGATCGCTACCCCGACGACCTTGTCGCCAGGAAGTCGGCAGATAGAAAGCCGCCATGCGGCCGTTGTTCACGATCTGCCGGTCACCCGCGGCCTGACGCTCTTCATCGGTAAGAGGCGCCAATGGCAATCGCGGTTGACGCTGTTTGAGGTCCTCGAGCGCTCGCTTAACGGCTGGACGAACCTGTGGAATTACCTTCGGAACTTCGGAGGGCTCTTCGCCGGCGCGTACCGGCAGTGCGGCGGCACAGAGCGCCAGCGCACAGAGCACAAATCGTCTAATAATTCTCATGACTTATTGTCCTTCAATAATAAATTGACTAATGCACTTCCCTACCAATCGTGATGACGGGATGCGTGCCCACGATGTAACCCACCTTCTCGGTCGCCGTGGCGCCTTGCGCATCGATCAGCGTCAGCTCGACCTGGAAGTGAATGTTCACTCCGTCGTTGGTCGGCTCGCCTTGCAGGTGGAAGTCCGTCAGTTTCTGCTCCTGCCGCCAGGCAAAATCGGTCATCGTTATGGACGGCGACCGCTGGGCGAGGGTGTCGGGTGTCTCGCCCGACTTCCAGGCCCCCAATGCCGCTTCCAAGGACGAACGCGCCAGGTCGGGCTCGGCCGGCGCATTCCGTTTGCTGCATCCCGACACAGCGATACAGAGCGAGAGGGCGCAGCAGAAAAACCAGCCGGAACTGGGAATTCTTGTCGCGAACCGCATATCGACGTTTACCTCCTCGTTAGACGTAAGGATCCGTGAGGAGGCAGGACGCCTCCTCGACGCGTTCCGGGTTTTGTCAGCCGCTATTGCGTGATCGGCATCGCTTCGCCGGCTTTGCGCGTCCCGAGGGCACGCCAGGCGTAGAGGTCGACCCCGTCGGTGACCCAACGAACGGAACCATCGCACAGCGCGACTTGCACGCCGCCTGGGTGGTAGCTGTTGGCCGTCGTCATGATGCGACCCGGCGGAAACATACAGGAGCGTTCGTTGGGAGGGGCGGTGTGGTAATAGATGGAGGTCGAGTGGTAGGCGTAGAGCCACGGGCCGCCAACGTTGGAATAGCCCTGGAACGAGAGGTTGGTGGGATCCAACGTGCGGCACATCAGCAACGCCTGATCCGGCGTGCTCGGATACGTGCCCGGCTCGAACGTGTCTGACGCGACTGTGACCATACCGTTGTTCCAATCGCCGGTGACTTTCTCGGCGAGCGCGGCCGTGTTGCTCAGCCCGTCCCTGATCTCGGCGAAGGGTATGAAGCTGTTCGTGTAAAAGACGCCATCGGCCGGCGGCATGCCGTAGTTGGTAGACCCCGACACGGAGCCGGGTACACCGCCGTACACAAGCTGTGTGCCTTGGTTGCAGTAGTAATTGTTCGGACCGTAGGTGATGGGTACGCTCGTGGCGGCGTCCGACGGGCACATAAAGACGCTCAGCCTCATGGCGGCTGCGGCGGCATTCGACGGATCGTTCCACTTCGCCGAGAAGTTGATCATTTGGTAGACGTTGAGCTGATCCATGTACGGCAACAGTCGGGCGAGTTGTGAAATATCGTTGTTGGACAAGCTGCCCGACGTCGTGTTCAACGTGCCCGCGTCGGAAGCAGGCAGGCGTTTGTAGGTGTCGTGGTACTGGTGCAAAGCCAGGCCGATCTGCTTGAGATTGTTGTTGCACTGCGTGCGCCGCGCCGATTCGCGTGCCGCTTGCACGGCCGGCAGCAACAAGGCGATGAGGATGCCGATGATCGCAATGACCACCAACAGTTCGACGAGCGTGAAACCACTCTGCTTCTTTTTCATGATGGACTCCGAGAAAAGAGAAACGCGATGAAAAGGGAAAACGATCCGACAGATTATTGGCCGGCAGTGATTATTGACCGGCAGTGAGACCGGCCGCTTCGGTAATACGGTCGAAGGAGGCCCGCTGTGTGACATAACTGACGAGTTGGACGACCTGCCGTGGGCCGGTCAGCTCGAGCGCTTTCGAGACGTCGGCATCGGTCAAAACGACCGGTGTGGCGGCTAGCTTTTTCGCCACGTTGAACAATGCCTGGTCGGCGGCCGAGAACTCCTGCCAGTCGCCGTCGAGCGCATAGATCTGATTCTCGGAGGCGCCCAACTCGCGCATTTTTGCTCTGGCCTGGGCGGCGGCGTACCAGGCGCGGTCTTGCCGGGCCAGGATCCAGCTCACCTGGGCCTTCAACATCGGCGTGAGGTCGCCTTTGTCCTCGCCCGAGCGCCATGAGGCGATCAGTGATTTGCCCGCGGTCGGAAAGTTTGCCAACAGGCGGACCCATTGCGGCAGCGGTTGGTTGCCGGTTTCCTCACCCAGCAGTTCCCGAGCCTTGCTTTCGTCGACCAGCGGCAGGCGCGCCTTGCGCTGCGCAGCCGCATTCAGGATCTTCTCCGCCTCCTCGCGAGGCTCGAGGGCGGGCCGTCGGCAAACGGTCGTCCGAGTCGGCGCGCCGCTCTGGTCGTCGAGCGTCAGCGGAGCCACCTTGGTTACCGTCTTCTGGAACGGTTCCGAGGTGGGCGTAAGGTAGCTATGTGCGACCGGCGCCGGCGGAGGTTCGGTGACGGCACCGTTGGCATCCCGTCGACCGAAGCCACCGCCGCTGCTCGACTGCGGCACCCCGACACCTTCTTTCCAGCGATTGATGGCGTTATTGCCCGAAACGGACAGCGTCATTTCCAGGATCTGCAAATCGCGATAAAACTCGCGCAGGCGATCGATGTCGGCATCGTTGATCCGATTCGGCTCGTACGTGAGCTTGCGGGCGTAGGCGAAGGCGGCCCGCTCGGCGGGGCTGAACTGCAACCAGTCACCGTCCAACGCGGCGATTTCATCTTCCGTCATGCCCGCTCCCAGGAGCTTCGATTCCTGGTGGCCGAGGCAATACTGGCAGTTGTTCGTGCGCGAGACGATCCAGAAGAGCATCGTCTTGAAGCGGTAATCGAGTGTCATCTCGCCGTTGTTGTCGCGACCGGAAAAGCCGTTGCCAAACCCGCCGCCGGTACCGCGACCGCCGCCGCCAGCGCCAGCGCCGGTACCGCGCCCTTCGCTGGCGGGCATGTAGAGCGATCGCAGTCGGCCCTCGTAGCCCGCGCCTCGCTCGCCGAGTCGTTCTTTCTCTTCGGCGGTCAGTTCGGGTAACGGAATGCGCGGCTTGCGCGCCTTCATGTCCTCGATCAGCTCTTTCATCTCGGGACGTGTGAGCGGGATCGGGCGAGGAGCTACGTTGCTGTCCGCGGCCAAGAGCGGCGCCGCGAGGAGACATACCATAAGTGCGTACATCGACATCGAGAAGCGATGCCAAGGAAGAGAAGATTTCATAAAGACATCCGGATATGGATCGAGATAAGTAACAAATAGATAACGAACCAGGATGGACGACGGAGCCCCGTTGAGCCTGGCAAATCGCGCAGGCGAACCCGATTAGCGGCGCTTCAGCAAGAACCGGACAGATGAACGCGGTACCGGTGTAGGCGCAGGATGAAAATCGCCTTCGGCGCGAGCGAGTGGTTCCCGTGACAACCGAATCGAAAGCAACCCCAGGCACAGTCTGGGTGCCTTCGCCGCTCGGATTGTCAAACGGTCAGGAAACGATCCGACAACTCCGGATCGTCAACCCACCACCGCCGCCACAAACGAACTCCTGCGTTTCACCAGCGGTGCGTAAAGACACCTTGCGCGCAACAACATCGCGAGGACTGCGACGCAAGGATTGGCATCCACCGGCTACGAGGCGAGCCGAGGCGGTCGAAAGATGGGATCGGTGCGTAGAAACGCACGAGGTTGCACATCGACGGTAACCACACCGACAGGCTCGATCGAAAGTCGTGCCGCCTCACCGGTCGTCAAACCCCAGTCTTGTTGACTCGATTGGGATGTGACAGGCTGGGCGGGCAACGGTGCGGAGCGGCGGGAGCAACTGGGCCCCCGGCAAGGCGTGTGATGGTCCCCGCCCTCGGATGTACCTTGGGCCGCATGTCCGCCGACCATGACGTAATCACCGCAGCTCGCCGAAGCCGTATTGCCAGCGAACCCGCCTTCGATGAGGCAGGCCGCAGCCAGGCAACCGAGAATGCGAATCGCCGCCAGAGGTTTCATGCGTGCGCGTCGGTACGAACCGAACGGGTGAAGTGTTTCATGCGCGAAGATACCCGGGCCTTACGCAAAAGGCAAGCAAAAATCCTTTTCGTCGAGGAAAAAATGCCGCTCGGTTCCTGGCGGTCGCGGAAGACGGCCGCTTCGAGATCCATCCAGTGGAGTGGTTTCTGACACGCAGGCAGCCCGTTAGGATCGTGGATCACACGACATCTCCGCCCAGCTTACGCGTATGCGAATGACGCCAATCCCGCAGAGGACCGAAAAGATGAAGCTCGCCGTGCTCGCGCTATCAGCCGTCCTGTTCCCTCTCATGCCCTCGGTGCGTGCCGCAGAGGTGGCCGTCGTGAAGAGCTTCCCCGCGGATAAGGGTCCCGGGTATCGCAAGCCCGCTCCAGACGCAGCGGGGGCGGTGGGGCCGCATCACGCCGTCGTTCTCGATGACCGCGCGTTCGTGGTCTTGGAGAAGGCGACCGGAAAGGTAGTCAAGGACGTCACTCAGCACGACTTCTGGCTCGGCGTCGATCCCGTCGGCACACTCGATCTCCATGCCAACGATCCCCGCATCCTGTACGATCCGCTCTCCGGCCGTTGGATCGCCTGGGTGCAAGGGATCGATCCCATGAACGGATACCTGGCCGTGTCCGCCACATCCGATCCCGCCGGGCAGTGGAAGGGGGTGAAGTTCCCAACACCTCCGCATAACTACGGTGCGAAGGCCGGCCTCGATAAGAACGGGCTCTATCTCACCCTGCACAACGGACACGACAGCTTGCACAAGGCCCACACCTGCTACGCGATCCCGAAGGCCGACCTCATCGCCGCAAACGGGCCGGACCTTTCGCACCTCCAGGCCTTCGCCGACCTAGAGATCGAGTCGTTTCCCGCCATGGACCTGGACCCCGACAAGGCCCCCGACGCCCCGGAAGTGTTGCTGAACAAGGAGTTCGGAAACGTCGCCGACAAGCTCCACATGTACAAGATCACCTGGTCGGGAACTCGGGCGAGCATTTACGCTGTTCAGACCATCCCCTTGAGCACGACCTACCAGACGCCGAGCGCTTCCATCGAGGCGAGCAAGGCGGTGCAGCCCGCGCCGGGAGGTAAGCTGAGGGCCGATGAGCCGCGGCGCACGGACTGTGTGTTCGCGCACGGAGGCAGCGTGTTCGGCTGCAACGGTGCGAAGCGTAGCCTAGAAACGCGCCCGGGCATCCTGTGGTACGAAGTGAGGGTGAGCGATGGGGCCTTGCTCCAAGAAGGCCTGGTCGACGATTCGACCTGCGATTACCTCAACCCTTCGCTCGCCGTCGATCGCGACGGCAACGTCGGCCTCGGCTGCACGAGAACATCCGAGAACGAGTTCCCGTCCGTCTACGTGATGATGCACGCAGCGGGAGCTCCGCCGGGTTCGATGGGTGCGCCCGTCCTCGCGCTGGCCGGAACAACTTATTACCGGATGAGCGGGCCGACCCCCTTTGGGCTCGCCTGGGGCAACTACTCGACGACGTGCATCGACCCTTCCGACCCGAACCTGCTCTGGACGTGTCAGGAGTACGCGAACAGCACGGCCGATCGCCAATGGTGCACGGCCTGGGTCGCCTTCCGACGCAAGGCGGACTAACGGCGACGTTCGAGAGCGAAAACGGCACTTCGCGGAGCGACTTCCCGTTCTCGTTCCTACCAGCGGGCGAGTTGGGTGATCTGCACGAGGTTGCCGCAGGTGTCGTTCAACTTGGCGATGGTCGCGCCCGGCACCTCGGTCGGCAGCATGGCGAACTCGGCTCCGTGCGATTTGATGCGCTCGTGATCGGCCTTGACGTCATCGGAAAAGAACATCGCGGCCGGCTGCCCCTGCTGGAACAGCGCCTGCTGGTAGGTCTTCGCCGCTGCGTTGTCGTTCAGCGCCAACTGCAACTCGGTTCCGTCCGGATCTTCCGCCGAGGCCACCGTGAGCCAGCGAAACGCCCCTTGGCTGAAATCGGCCTTTTTGACAAAGCCCAGCACTTCCGTGTAGAAGCGCAGGGCCTTCTCCTGGTCGTCCACATACACGCTCGTCAGCTTGATCTTCATGGAAGTTCCCTTCGGTATTCTCAAGCACAGTTTGATTGTTTGTTTTGTTTACGCCGTGCTAAGAGCGGCTGACAAAACCCGGAAGCCGGAGCGCCCGTGGGCGAAAAATCGGCCGTGAAACGCCGATTTTTGTGGAGCGAGATCCGGTTTTGTCGGTTGCTCTAATCGTCTAATCCCTTTCCATCGAGAATCTTCGGCATGCATTTTTCAACCCGCGACTCCCGGGTCTTGGATTGTTTGGCTGCGGAAAAATAATAGATGTACCCTCTCTGCCGTCCCGGCGTCAGCGCGTCGAACGCCTTCTTCAACGCGGGGATCTCGTCGAGTTTGTTTTGGAATTCGTCCGGGATGGCGAAGTCGGAGGTCTTCTTCAACTTCACCTTCAAGCCGGCTCGTTCCACTTCGATGGCTTCATGAATGTAGGCTGTCAGGATGGGAGCCATCTTGACCACTTCTCGAACATGCGTGAACCGAATCTGGCGGCTCGACTGCGAATGCTCCCCGACTTTGACCAGAACGCCGCGCGGGTCCTTCAACAAGACCCCCTTGAAGAACAGCAGAGCACAGTATTCCTTGAATCCGTGCATCAAGACGATGTTCTTCTTCCCAAGCGTGTAACACGGATGCCCCCACTTCATGTCTTCCGTCAATTCACAGTCGAGAACGATCTCCCGCAGTTTCTCGAATTCTTTCTGCCACTTTTCGGCCCTCCGTAGATAGCCGTCGACCTTCAGACTCGCTTTGTTCATGGATTGAGGTTCCTCGATCGCGACGGCCCGACGCCGCGCTGTTCGTTAAGCCGACCTGGCTGAAAAGAGTCGCCGCAGGAGATGGCCCTTTCACATCCACAATCCCGACAAGGCAAGGATCGGAAGGAACACGAACCGGACCATGGGAGCGTATTGGGGAATCTCGTCGAACGGACTGTAAACATAACCGAAGATCGGGATGCTAAACACGATGTGAATCCAGCGGACAATCGTCCGTATGACGCCTTGGTTCATGATGGTTCGGTATACGATGTTGTGATGGTGGGTGACGATGGCGTGGAAGCACGCGTACGGTCACGTGCAACACTCTGCTCGGCGCCGCGCCTACTTCTGGTCGGCGGCCAAGCCCACGACGATGGCGGAGAGCTGTTCGAGCATCTTCGCCCAGCCGAACTCGGCACCGCGCAGCGCCTGCTGGCCCCAAGGCTGCGAGACGTCGAAGCCGGAATGCTCGAAGAAGAGGCGCGTTCCGTCGCCATCCGGTTCCAGCCGGAAGCTCACCCGCGTATCGACGACGGGTCCGGGGGCCGACCAAGAAAAAGCGAGACGAGTGGGCGGTTCGCACTCCAGCACCTCGCAGCTCACGACCAACCCGTCGAAACCGACCTTGGGGTTCGGCGGCACGTGGAAGGAGAAGCAGTGGCCGACGCGCGGCTCGAAATCGTTGGGAAACATCCACTCGGCCAGGGTGGCGCGGTCGGTGATCGCGCGCCAAACCTGCTCTCGCGGCTGTGGAATCACGATCTCTCTCCGTATCGTTTTGGTCATTCTTTGCTCCTTTTGGCTAGCTGCTGCTGTAGACGCAAGAGGCGGTCGTCCCAGAACCGCTCATAATGGGCGATCCATTCCCGTACCGGGCCGAGTCGTTCGGGAACGAGGTGGTAGCAGCGCTCGCGGCCGCGCCGCTGCTCGGTCACGAGCCCCGCTTCGAGCAAGACGCGCAGGTGCTGCGAGACGGCCGGGCGGCTCATCTGGAAATGTCCCGCGATCGTGTTGACCGAGCGGTCGGCCTCGACGAGGAGGTCGAGCATGCGACGCCGCGCCGGATGGCTGATGGCGCCAAAAACGTCCGGTCGGCGATCGGGAGTAACCACCATGCCGCCAATATACGTAAGCAAACGCTTACCTGTCTAGTGCCGACGCCTAGTTGTACGGGATGCGAAACCGGTCGGAGATGCCCGCGCGAGGCGTCTATCTATTCGGTCGTCGGCCGTCCAATCACGGCGGCTTATGATCAAAAAACCAAAATCGAAACAAATCAAAAAGGCGAGATGACGATGATCAAGGCCGCTGCTGTTCAGTTGCGTCCGGTCCTCTACAGCCGCGACGGGACTGTAGAGAAAATCTGCCGGCAGATTCTGGCCCTCGGTCGCGAGGGCGTGAAATTCGTAACCTTTCCCGAGACGGTAGTTCCCTACTATCCCTACTTCTCGTTCGTGCAGCCGCCCTTCAAAATGGAATCGGAACACCGTCGCTTGCTCGAACAGTCGGTGACCGTACCGTCGGACGCCACCCATCTCATCGGCGATGCCTGCAAGCAGGCGGGGGTGGTCGCGTCGATCGGCGTCAACGAACGCGACGGCGGCACGCTCTACAACGCACAGCTACTGTTCGATGCCGATGGCGTGCTGATCCAGCATCGCCGCAAGATCTCCCCGACCTACCACGAGCGCATGGTCTGGGGCCAGGGCGACGGCTCGGGACTGCGCGCCGTCGACAGCGCGGTCGGACGCATCGGCTCGCTCGCGTGTTGGGAGCATTACAACCCACTCGCCCGTTATGCTCTTATGGCCGACGGCGAGCAGATCCACTCGGCGATGTATCCCGGCTCGTTCGCGGGCGAGACCTTCGCCGAGTTGATCCAGGTCAACATCCGTCAACACGCCTTGGAATCCGGCTGCTTCGTCGTCTGCGCCACCGCCTGGTTAGACGCCGATCAACAGGCCAGGATCATGCACGACACCGGTTGCGACATCGGCCCGATCTCGGGCGGCTGCTGCACCGCAATCGTCTCTCCGGAGGGCGAATTGCTCGGCGCGCCATTGCGTTCGGGTGAAGGCGTACTGATCGCCGACCTCGATTTCAGTCTCATCGATAAACGGAAGCGGTTGATGGATTCGCGCGGACATTACAGTCGCCCGGAACTGCTCAGCCTGCTCATCGATCGCACTCCGAAGCCGCACGTGCGCGAACGCGACGCGCAACCGAGTCGCTCGCTGGTTGCCGACGGGTTCTCTCAGGCGACGAATTAATCGGCCTTGTTGATGCCTGTCGTTTTGCTCCGCGTCGACAAGCGATCGCCGGCCACCATCGCGCCCAGGGATAAGAGCGGGGTCGCGATCTTGAACCATATCGGATAGGGGAGCATCGAGACGTTGAAGAGGAGCGCCATCAGCAAGAGCAGCCCAACGATCGCGACGGAATAAAGGCTCGCAATCCTTCCGGCCGTCCACGTGCCGACGAACGCGGTTAGGGCCCACGCCGGAACGACGGCTGCCAGGACCCATTGGGGGTGTCGCTCGACGTGCCGACAAACCTCCTCGGTTGTTCCGCCAAAGTCCGCGGGAAATGGATGAACCGCGTTGCTGACGAACTCTACGGCGACAATAGCCAGGAACGACACGAGCAATCCGGCGAGAATCGCGACCAGCGTGCGCAGAACGATTCTGATCATCGTACGAGATGCCCGTCACTCGGTGTCATTTGCCGCCTCGATGGAATCCCACTCGGCGATCTGCTGGGCGATTTCGTCGATGAGACGTTCGAGCGAGCCGGGGGCGAAGAGGGCGATCGTGTCCTGATAGATGCCCGTATCGTAGATCTCGCGCGGCGGCAGATAGGTGTGTAGAGAGCCGTTGACGAGCGTTGCGACGATCAGCGGGCGGTTGGCGAACCGCTGGCGAAGGGCGGTCTGCAACAGTTGGTAATGCTCCGATTCGACCGCCACCCAGACGCCATCGCCGATCTGCCACAGGTGGACCGGAAACGCGTAAGGCCGACCCGGTGACATCTCGCGGAAGCGGACCAACTGCCGCGTCGCCACCTCGACGAGTGCCCGGCACTGGCGGGCCAGTGCTTCGTCGCCCGCTTGCCGAGCAGTCGCTTCGGCCGCGAGTTGTCGGTCGCGCTCGGCGGAGAGCGATCCGACCGTCGGCAAGCCGGGCCGATACTCGAGGGGAACGGTCCAGTGGCGGTAGTGCCAGCCTGCCTTGGCGCGCAGCGCCGGACCGTCGAGCGGCATGTCCTTCCACACGCCCAACACCGCGCCCGACACGACGGGGCCGACGTACTCATAGCGAGTGCCGGGCGGTGGCAGGTTGTCGAGCGCCGCCAGCACAGCATGGCCGAGTTGCCGGCCGTTGGCATCGGCCACTCGCACGTCGCCGGTGAAACCGCGGCGCGGTCCGAGGTCACCCGAGGCACCTTGGACGAAGAAACAGGGAGCCGACGTCGCACCCTCCACCACCTCGCGCATTGCGCCGACGTAGTCGGGACTGATGAGCCGATTCTCCCAGGCGAGTGTCGTCGGATGGCAGGCATAGTTCACCAGCACACCGCGCACGCCACCGGCAAAATTCGTGAAACGGGCCACGAGGACCGTGTCGTCGGCGCTCCCCCGCGGGTTGTAGCCGCAAACCCAGCGGTCATTTTCGGCATCCCAGCGATCGCGGTGGGTCGCCAGCGCGCAGCGGCCGTAACCGTACGTGACGAGCGCGGGTGCCAGATCGTCCCCCGCGGCACGCACGAGGGCCGCCAAACGATCGGCCAGGTCATCGAGGTACGGGCCGATCAACTCACCGCCGGGCAGATCGGCCCGCTCGCGCCCCATCAGGCCGGCGCCGTGCGTGTGCGAGAACATCACCAACAGACGCTCGCGCGGCACACCGGCGGCGCGAGATACGGTCTCGGTGAGCGCCGCCATCTCCGGACCCCAGAGCAGGCAGTGATCGATGGCGACGAGCACGAGCAGTTCGCCGGCCGACACATGAGGTTCTTGCCATTCGTTGGGTTCGGGGGCGGGCCGCAGGATGAGCGCCGTGGCCGTCAACGGACGATGCACGCCGATCGACCGATCGTGTGTGGCCGCGCCCCACATGCGATGGTAGATGCCGACCGGCGGCGTGACGTCGCCGCGTGCGAGACCGACCTGGCAGAGACTGGTGGGCGCATCGACGTGCATGGCTCGGCAAGCCTCACTCAGCATCGGTCCGCGTCATCTTCTCCCACAGCAGGCGATAGTACTTCATCACCCGCAACGGATCGGCGGTCGGCGCTCCTTCTTCCAGCAAGGTCCAGCCCGCGAAGCCGGCGGCGTTCAAGAGATGGAACAGCGTCTGCCAGGGATATTCACTGATCAGATCGTGAATATGGACCGTGCCGATACGGTCTCTGACTAATCCGAAATTGGCCTCCAGACCCTGGCCTGCCAGGTCGGCCGGATTGCAATTCCAGCAGACGGTGGCACCGGGGTGGTCGGCCACCTGCATGATCTTATGGATATGCTCCAGGTTGTCGGTCCCCGCGCCGTGCACCTCCAGTCGCAGCACCACGCCGTAACCTTCGCCGAAGGCGGCCAACTCGTCGAGCGCGTTGCCGATCTGCTCGAGTGTCTTCGGCACGGGCACTTCCTTGGGTAGGCCGTTGGGACGCACCTTGACACCGGTCGCGCCGCAATCGTGCGCCAGCACGATGAAGTCCTTGGTCTGGTCGATGTTCTTCAGCAGCGTGGCCCGGTCGGGCGAATGGTATTCGCAGGCCGTGCCGAAGCCGACCAATTCGATACCCGATTCGCGAAAAGCGTCGGCCACCCGCCGGCGGTCGTCGGCACCGAGCGACGGCTCGACGCCATGCTTATGGCCGCTGCGCAGTTCGACCCCCGCGAAACCGGTCGCCTGGCAGTTCTTGATGACGGTGGGCAGGTCCCACTCGGCACCCCACATGTAAGTCACGAGTCCGAGTTGCATCATGTCGATCTCCGCGGGACACCCGATTTCGTCGCCGTTGATGAGCAAAGCCTATGGCACGATGCATGTCAAGCAGTCGCGCGGCTGACGGTGTCCCGCTCGACTTCGAGCGGCCCATCGCCGATACTTGGCATCCGGTCCACGGACTAGCGATTTCTAAGAGCGGCTGACAAAACCCGGAAGTCGGAGCGCCGCAGGCAAAAAATCGGCCGTGAAACGACGATTTCGTCGGAGCTCGATTCGGTTCTGTCGGTTGCTCAAAAAAATCCACTTATGCTTTTACGGCGCGACTTCCAGCGGTACTTGGCGGGTGGGGCGCTCGATCACTGAATCTGCGAGGTGCCATGGACAGCCAGCGTTATGACGTAATCGTGATCGGCACGGGTCCGGGCGGCGAAGGCGCCGCCATGCAAGCCGCCAAGCAAGGCAAGAAGGTGGCCGTCGTCGAGCGCTTTGCCAAGATCGGCGGCGGCTGCACGCACTGGGCCACCATCCCCAGCAAGGCATTGCGGCACGCCATCTTTCAGATGACGAGCGTCGTCAACGCCAAGCTGTTTCGCGAGGCCGGCATCTCCTTCTCGTTCTCGTTCCCCGATCTGCGGCGCACGGCCGGCTCGGTGATCGAGCGGCAGGTCGAGATGCGGCTCGGTTTCTATGAACGCAACAGCGTTCCCGTGTTCCACGGCCACGCCCGTTTCCGCGACGCGCACACGGTCGAGGTGCTCGACCAGTTCGGCGGCCACCGCGAGTTGGTGGCCGACGGCTTCGTGTTGGCCACCGGCAGCCGCCCCTATCGCCCGCCCGAGATCGACTTTGACCATCCGCGCGTGTTCGACAGCGACACGATCCTCAACCTGGACTACACGCCGCGCTCGATCACGATCTACGGAGCCGGCATCGTGGGCTGCGAATACGCCTCGATGTTTCGCAACCTGGAAGCGAAGGTGAACCTGGTCAACACCCGCGAGAAGCTGCTCGAGTTCTTGGACGACGAGATCATCGACGCGCTCAGCTACCACCTGCGCGACCGGGGCGTGATCATCCGCCACGGCGAGACCTTCACACGGGTGGAGATGTTCGACGACGGCGTCGTGCTGCACCTCAAGAGCGGCAAGCAGTTGAAGACCGATGCCCTGCTCTGGGCCGCGGGCCGCACCGGCAATTCCGAGAACATGGGGCTGACGGAACTCGGCATCCAGACGAACCATCGAGGCCAGCTCGAAGTGAATGAGCATTTTCAGACGGCGATGCCGCACATCTACGCCGTGGGCGACGTCATCGGTCCGCCGGCCCTGGCCAGCGCGGCCTACGTGCAAGGCCGTTACGCCGTCCAATACCTTCTCAACGGCCATTCGGACCGGGCGCTGGTGCGCGACATTCCGACGGGCATCTACACCTCGCCCGAGATCAGTTCGCTGGGCAAGACCGAGCGCGAACTGACCGCCGCCGGCGTGCCCTACGAAGTCGGCCAGGCGATGTTCAAGAGTCTGGCTCGCGCCCAGATCACCGGACAGACGGTGGGCATGCTCAAGCTGTTGTTCCATCGCGAGACGCTCGAGCTGCTCGGCATCCATTGTTTCGGCGCAAACGCGTCGGAGATCATTCACATCGGTCAGGCGATCATGTCGCAGCCCGGCAAGCAAAACACGCTGCTCTATTTCATCAACACGACCTTCAACTATCCGACGATGGCCGAGGCCTACCGGGTCGCCGCGCTGAACGGCTACAACCGGTTGTTTTAGAGACACGGCCATCCGCATCGGCGAGGTTAGCTCACGCTTGGCCTGCCCCAGTACGTCACGCTGACCGGACGTGGAACGGTTGAATCCGATCGACACCGGTAGCTGGGTTGCGTTGCCATTTCCAGCGGCACATGGGAAAATGTCGGCACGCCGCCTCGCCGAATTGCTTTTCTCTTGGCACCGATTCCGAGAACGAACGCTCATGGCCGACGGAAAGCCGTTCCTGTCTCGCCGCGAATGGCTGCGCATCGGTTTGGGAAGCATCGGCGGCCTGTCGTTGCCAGACCTCTTTCGTCGCCGCGCCATGGCCAATACCGTCGGAGGCGAACCGACGGCGGTGATTCTCGTTTGGCTGCCGGGCGGCGCCAGTCATTTGGAGACGTACGATCCCAAGCCGCTGGCCGGCAGCGATTATCGTGGCCCTTTCGCACCCATCGCCACGCGCGCTCCGGGCCTGCAATTGAGCGAACTGCTGCCGCGGCATGCGGCCGTGGCCGACAAGTTCACGCTGCTGCGGTCGATGGTCCACACCGGCTTTTGCCATCAGCAAGGGACCCAGCAGTTGTTCACCGGTCATCCGGTGCGCGAACTGAAGCAGAAGCCCGACCATCCCGACCTGTTCTCCGTCGCCAGTTTTCTGCGCCGCGACCCCGGCCGCAAGCTGCCCAACTACGTGGGAGTGCCGGGCGCGAACTACCTGGGGGCCGCCTATCTCGGCTCGGCGTATGAACCGTTCGTCGTCAACGGCGACCTCAGCGCGCCGGCGTTCCACGTACCGAATATCGGCCTGACCGATGCGCAAACGGTCGGCCGCATGAGCGATCGAGTTGCCCTGCGCCGCCGCTTCGACCGTCTGCGGCGCGATATCGACGGGTTGGGCGAGATGAACGCCTTCGACGCCTGCGAGTCGCAGGCCCTGCAACTGCTGACGGGCGAAGAAGCCCGCGAGGCATTCGATCTGACGCGCGAAGACCCTCGCGTGCGCGAGCGATACGGGCTCAACTCGTGGGGCCAGCAATGCCTGTTGGCCAGGCGACTGGTCGAAGCGGGCGTCGACCTGGTGACGACGCAGTTCGGCGGCCCGCTCTGCGGCCGCGTGGGCAACTGGGACGATCACGCCGTCAATCACAATGTGTTCGAAGGGATGCGTTTGCGGACGCCGCCCTTCGATCAGGCGGTGGCGGCCCTCATCGGCGATCTTTACGAGCGTGGTCTCGATCGGCGCGTGCTGCTGATCGTGGCCGGTGAATTCGGCCGCACTCCCAAGATCTCCTACGTCGCCAGCAGCGGCGAGGGCGCGGCGAGCGCCACGGCCGGCGTGGTGCAACCCGGCCGCGACCATTGGCCCAGTGCCACGTCGATCTTGTTCAGCGGCGGCCGCATCGCCACGGGGCGAGTGGTGGGAAAGACCGATGCGCGCGGCGAGCAGGTGACCGACCGCCGCGTCGGCGTCGGCGATTTCCTGGCCACGGTCTATCAACACCTGGGAATCGACGCAGGGAGTGTGGCGATCCGCAATTTCGACGGACGGCCGATCCCCATCTTGCAAGAAGGGCAGCCGATCCGCGAATTGTCGGCCGCAGGCTGACGGCGAGCTATCAAAAACACACGTGAGAAACACCGATGCTGACCGGATATTCACGGGGATGGTGCCTTGCGGCCGTCGCAGTGGGCCTGATGTTCGCCCTCGCCCTATCCGCAAACGCGCCCGGTGCCGACGATACGAAAGGCGGCGCGGAGCACCGACTGACCGTCAAGATCAGGAACGACGCCGGCGCCGAGACACGTGTCGAAGTATCGCCGGAGGTATGGGAGAAATTGCCGCGCGCCACCGTGAGCGTGCCGCGACAGGAGGGGGGCGAGACCGAGTACGCAGGCGTGGCGCTGGCCGAGGTGCTCAAGTTGGTGAAGGCGCCGCTCGGGAAGGAACTACGGGGCAAGATGCTCGCCAAATATGTGCTGGTGAACGCGGCCGACGGATATCGCGTCGTCTTCTCGCTCGCCGAGGTCGACCCGGAATCGACCGAGCATGTCGTGCTCTTGGCCGACCGTCGCGACGACCGGCCGCTCGACGCCAAAGAAGGCCCCTATCGAATCATCGTGCCGGCCGAGAAGAAACACGCGCGGTGGGTCAGGCAGGTCACCAGCATCACCTTAGAAACGGCCCCGGCAGACACGGCGAATTAGCGCTCGACAATCCGCTATTTAGTAGACGCCGACGCCGACCTGCCCATAGTAACCGGCGCCGCCGTACGGCATCGCGGCCGGATTCGCCCGGTAAGCATTGAACCTGCCGTTGAACGGCCGCCAACGAGCCGGTCGTTGCGGCGCCGGCGGTTGGATGTAGGACGGCGTGTTGCTCCTGCCCGGCGGCAGATATTCAACCCAACGCCCCTGCGACCAGTAGTGCCACCGGCGCTCGGGCGAAAGATACCACCAGCCGCCGTTCCGATACGTGTAACGCCATGCCTCCGCGTTGGGCGAAATCTCCGGCGGCCGCTCATCGTCGCCCGGATTGGCGGCGTACGCGGAACCGGCCGCGAACGGCGGAGCTTGGGCGAAGGCGGCGCTCGCCGGAAGGAACAGCACGGCCAGCACGACGATCCGCAAACGAGTAGCCATGCGAGCACGCTTTCTCTGAGGCTGCGAACGACGACGACCGAGTACCCGGCTTTGATCTCTCATCGAGCGAAAATCGGCTCGGACTTCAACGATTGTGCCGGTGCCGAGCGGCGTCACTTACCTGCCTCGCCCGCCTTACCGTCGCAGGTCCTGCATTCATGAGGTCGTCGGAAATCGCTCGGCGGAGCAACCGACAAAAGCGGCCCGGCTTCCGAAAATCGGCGTTTCACGGCCGATTTTTTTCCCACCTGCGCTCCGGCTGCCGGGTTTTGTCAGCCGCTCTAAGGCGCGCCCGGCCGATTGCCGATGCTCTAGTTGCCCAAGAGCACTCAACACCAAGGAGGCTGCCATGACTCAAAAGATCGAAAATACCCTTCAGTCCGACGTCGCCCTGCGCTCGCTGATCGGCCCGCAGGGACAATTGTCGCAGGAGCAGTTGGCCGCCGTCGCCGTATTCATCCACGAGGTGGGGGGAATCGACAACGCCCAGCAGGCGTTGGCGGTGCTCGCTCATCTGGAGAAACTCCAAAAAGCCGAAAAAGCGGCGTAAACTTCGTTATGCACTGGGTGCAAGTTTACGACCCGTTTGGCTCGCCCTGGATTTCGACGCTCGCCGCCAGCGCCCCGATCATCGTGCTCTTGGGGTTGCTGGCGCTGGGCGTCCATGCGCATCGCGCCGCGGTGCTAGGGTTGGTTACGGCGCTGGGGGTGGCCATCCTGGGTTTCGGTATGCCAGTGCGCGCCGCGCTCGCGGCGGCCGGATACGGAGCCTGTTTCGGCCTGCTGCCGATCGGTTGGATCGTCGTGGCGGCCGTGTTTCTCTATCACTTGACCGTGCAGTCCGGGCAGTTCGAGATCGTCAAGCGGTCCGTGGCCGCGATCTCGCCCGACCGACGCTTGCAGGCACTGCTCATCTCGTTCTCCTTCGGCACTTTCGTCGAAGGGGCGGCGGGGTTCGGCACGCCGGTGGCCATCTCGGCGGCGCTGATGATCGGCCTGGGTTTTTCGCCGCTCTATGCGGCCGGCCTCGCGCTGATTGCCAACACGTCGCCCGTGGCCTTCGGGGCGCTCGGCACTCCCATCGTCACGCTGGCCAAGGTGGCGGGCGTCGACGAGATGCTGCTCAGCCAGATGGCGGGCCGGCAATTGCCGCTCTTCTCGCTCATCGTGCCGGCTTGGCTGGTGGCGACGATGGCCGGCTGGCGCGGCGTCGTCGGTTGCTGGCCGGCGATCCTCGTGTGCGGCGGAAGTTTCGCCTTCTTACAGTTCTTCACGGCCAACTATATCGGGCCGACGCTGGTTGACGTGATCGGTGGACTCGGATCGCTCATCTGCTTGACCTTGTTTTTGAAAATCTGGCGGCCGCGCGAGATATGGCGGTTCGCCGAGGAACCGGCTCCCGCCACAACCAGCGACGAAAGGCCCCTGCGGGTGGGCCAGGTGGCTTACGCCTGGATGCCCTGGGTCTTGCTCTCCGTGATGGTCTTTCTGTGGGGAACAATGTTCAGGAGCGGATCGGCCACGGCGCCAAATCCGCTGGAGCGCGTCGGTACGATTTCCGTTTCCGTTCCGCACCTGGATAAGCTCATCTACCGGACGGCACCCGTTGTAGCGGTACCAGACGGTCTCGACCGGGCCGCCGACCCCGAAAAGGCGGTCTACGATTTTCGCTGGCTGTCCGCCACCGGTACCGGTATTTTCCTGGCGTCCGTTCTCTCGGCCGCCTGGCTCCGCATCGGCCCACGGCCGTTCGTGCTCACGTTTTTCGACACGCTATGGCAGATGCGCTGGGCCCTGTTGACGATCGCCTGCATGTTGGCCTTGGCGTTTGTCACGAAGTACAGCGGCAGCGACGCCACGCTCGGGTTGGCATTCACCAAGACGGGCCGGTTCTATCCGTTCTTCGCGCCGCTCCTGGGCTGGCTCGGCGTGGCCCTCACCGGTTCGGACACTTCGTCGAACGCGCTCTTTGGCAGCTTGCAGCGGATCACCGCGGAGCAGCTCAATCTCAACCCGCTGTTGATCATCGCTTCCAACAGCACGGGCGGCGTGATGGGAAAGATGATCGACGCCCAGAGCATCGTGGTGGCGGCGGTCGCGACCGAGCAAACGGGGGGCGAAGGGAGGATTCTACGGTTCGTCTTCTGGCACAGCGTGGCGCTGGCGGCGTTGATCGGCGTCTTGACGTTCGTACAGGCCCATTGGCTAAGCTGGATGATCCCGCAGGGATGACCGGTCGGCGAGTTGCCGTCCGGCGAACGTCCAATAGCCCTTTCGATGGCCCGATCGGTCACTCTCTTGAACGACCAGGAGATCTATAACAAATTGTCGCGGTCGCGCTTCCGCGCCCGGTTTCGATTGGCGGAACGCGAAATCGCCTATCTCGACCGCAAGGGGTTGGCGATCGTCTTACGGCAGGCGCGCGAGCTTCTGCTGCAACGGCTGGCCCCGGCCGAACCGGCGAACGACGGGCGGCAGACGCCCTGGCGCGGCCATCCGGTCTTCGTCGCGCAGCACGCCACGGCCACCTGCTGTCGCTCTTGCCTGCTCAAATGGCACGGCATCGCCAAGGGTCGCGAGCTCACGGCGAGCGAGTTGGATTACGTCGTCGGCATCATCGGAGGTTGGCTCGACCGCCAAGAAGGGCCCCCAATCCGGCCCGGGCAAGCTCAATTGCCGCTCTTCGACGACTGAGCGCCTCGCCGGCGCCCGATTTTGTCGGCCCACCGCCGGGCAGGAATGGACGTGCGTTCGCTTGAAAGGCGCACGGCTTCCATGCTATGCATGTCGTGCCCTCGCGAGTGTTGCGCGCCCGGAGCGGGCAAGCCTGTCAAACGTCTGCTGACGGGATCTGTTTTTCAAGTGGATGGAACGATGTTGTCCGCGAGCGATTCCGGCCCGCCTGGCCGAGCGACGCCCGGGACGGCAGTATTCGAAACGGAGATTTCTGTGAAGATCGCGCATTACCGTCGCACACTTCTCGTTCCGCGACTGTCCGGTCTGGTGCTTCTCGCCGGGCTGGCGGCGACCGCGATCAGCGGTCCGGCGCACAGCGACGACGAAGATGCGGCCAGGAGATCGCGTCGTGCTGCCACGGCCACGGCGGAAGAGCCGGACGGCGACAAGGATCTGCTGCGTGCTCAGGACGATCAGCCGACGACGCCCGATGAAGTGGGCCAGCCGGCTTCGGGGTCGGACACGGCCCCCGGCTATAAGCCGAAGCGCGACATCGTGCTCGACGACCCGGACCTGACCGAGGCCCTCCGCGGCCTGGAGCGCGACAAGGAAGCGATCACGACCGCTTTCCAGCGACGCACGGCCGCACGCAAACAGCTCGACGCCGTGCAAGCGAAATATGAGGCGGGAACCGCCACGCTCGACGCCCTGCTCGCCGCCCAACGGCAGTGGGCCGATGCCCGGCTGGGCTACGTCAACCAGGTCGTCGAGTTCGGCAGGCACGGCAGCGCCATCGACGGCGCCGTGAAACGTTGGATGCGCGAACAGTTTTCGTCGCAAGATGCCGCCCCACCGAAGCTGGTCGAGGTCGCCGAAGGCGATTCGTCAGCGGCACCGACCATTCGCTACCACGGCAAGGCCTATCGCATCGAGGGCGACGATCATTGGATGTGGCAGTACCCCGAGGAACAGTTCCCCACCATCCTGAAGCTGTGGATCGTGCAGGAGGGAAGGGACGTTTCGCTCAAGCTCTGGCGCAAGATACACGCAGAGCGGGCGGCGGACAAAAAGAAGGTCAGTGCCGACGACGAAATGCACGTCCGCGAGCAATACTATCTCTTCCGCGGCCAGTTCGAGAAGCACTTGGCATCGCTGAGCAAACCGCACGTGGACTGAGAGTCGAAGCGGACACCAATGCCGGCCGCGGCGCTCACGGCACGACGGCGCTCACGCGCACGCCGTCGGTCAGGCTGGTCTCGGGCGCGAGGATGACCGGTTCGTCTTCCGCCAACCCGTCGCGGACCTCGGCCACGTCATCGTTCATCAGGCCGATGCCCACGGAAATGAGCCGGGCCTTGCCGCCGCGTACGGCAAACAGCTCCCAGTCTCCCGCCGGCCCGCGAAACAGGGCTGAACGGGGAACGACGAGCGCCCGCGATCGTTCGTCGGTGAAGATCCGCACGCGCACGCGGTAGCCGACGCCCAGGTCGCGTCCCGTGCGGATCGTCTTCAACTCGTCCGACTCGAACGCGAGCACGACTTTCACCCGCTGCTGCTCGACGCCGAGCGAACTCGTCTTGGTAAAGCCGGCCGGATAGATCCGCTCCACCACGCCGCGTGCCGGCTCGGAGCCGATCGCCGGGCCGTAGATGTCGGCGGCCTGCCCCGGTTTCACCCGCACCACGTCCTGGCTGAGTACGTCGACTTCGACTTGCAGATCGTCGACGCGGCCGATGGTGACGAGTACGGTGCCGGCCGTCACCTGCCGCTCGTTGGTCTCGAACCGTTCGAGCACGACACCGTCTATCGGGCTGGTCATCGCGCCTCGGCGGCGGTCGCGCTCGGCTTCCTTCAGCCGTGCGTTGGCCTCGTCCTGCTCGTGCAGCAGCACATCGTGCTTCAATCGCTTGCGCTCGATGTATTGGCGCACGAGCGTGGGCACGAGCGCCGTCGCCGCCTGGAGGCTCTTGAGCGCGCTCAGCATCAGCACGTCTTGCTGGAGCGAAACGTCGGCATCGATCTTCTCGACCTCGGCCCGATTGTATTCCTGCTCGTCGCTGGAACGGGTCTCGTAGAGCGCCCGCATCCGCTTCCAGGTCTTGTTGGCCAGGTCGCGTTTGGCCTCGCCCGCCTTGACCTGTTCGGCGGCCGCTTCGACCGTGCGGTCCATCGACTGCACATAGCTGAGGGCCTGCTCGAGCCCGGTCGATTCGACCGAAACGTCGTCGTTCTCGCGCAGAGACGCGGAGAGCCGGTCGACGGCGGCTTGGGCCTGCGCGACCTTCAAATCGAGATCGGCCGGCACTACGCGGGCCACGATCTCGCCCGTCTTCACCGGCGTCCCTTCGCGCACCGAGATCGGCTCGATGCGGCCGTTGAAGGGCATGGTCACTTCGTATGTCCGCGGCAGCCGAGTGCGGGCCTCTTCGTCGATGAACTCGCGGATCGGTCCGAGCTGCGCGCGTGCCACCTCGACCGACGTTCCCGAGCCGAACTGTTCGTAGATCGCGCCCAGCGCCAACAGTGCGGCGGCGATCGCGATGAGGAGCCAAATGCGCATTATTTAAGAGTAACCGACAAAACCGGATCGCGCTTTGGAAAAATCGGCGTTTCGCCGCAGGTCTTTTGCCCACGGCGCTCCGGCTGCCGGGCTTTGCCAGCCGCTTTGAGGATAAGTCCCCCAGCCGCCGCCGAAACAGCAGGCCGATCTCGCCGTGTCTCGATCGTTGCGGTCACTCGATCCCTTCGGCCACAAGCTTGCCGACCTCGGTCGTCGAAAGACTGCCGCCGAGGTCGGGCGTGGTCTGCCGCGCGGCCAGCGCCCGCTCGACCGATGATCGCACCGCATCGCCAGCCTCGGTTTCCCCCAGCCAATCGAGCATCATAGCGGCGCTGAGGATGGCGGCCACGGGATTGGCAATTCCCTTTCCGGCGATATCAGGCGCCGAGCCATGCACCGGCTCGAACATCGATGGGTAGGTGCGGCTGGGATCCAAGTTGGCGCTGGGGGCGAGGCCCAACCCGCCGGCGATCAGGCCGCCCAGATCGGTCAGGATGTCGCCGAACAGGTTCGACGCCACCACCACGTCGAAGCGTTCCGGCGAGCGAACGAAATTCATCACGGCGGCGTCGGCGTGTTGTTTGTCGGCGGCCACATCGGGATAATCGCCGCGCGTCTGTTCGAGGATTTCGTCCCACATCACATAGGCGTATCGCTGGGCGTTCGACTTCGTGATCATCGTCAAGCGTTGCCGCCGCCGGCGGGCCATATCGAAGCCGAACCGCAGCACACGCTCGACGCCGCGCCGCGTGTGCACGGCCGTCTGCAGCGCCGACTCATCGGGTTCACCGACCCGAAAGCGCCCGCCGACGTTCACATATTCCCCCTCAGAATTCTCGCGGATCACCACCAGGTCGACGTCGGCCGGTTTCTTCTCGGCTAGTACGCAGGGCACCCCCGGATAGAGCTTGGCCGGCCGCACGCAGGCGTACTGATCGAATCGCTGACGGATCTGCACGAGCGGGGCGAGCGTCAGGTGGTCGGGCATCTGCGCGGGCCAACCGACCGCGCCGAGCAAGATGGCGTCGAACGGCCGCAGCACTTCCAAAAAATCATCGGGCACGAGCTGACCCGTGCGGCTCGCGAACTCGCAGCCCCACGGCAAGTGTGTGAACTCGAGCTTAAACTTCTTCGACCCGCGCGCGGTCGCCTCCAATACCCGCAAGGCCTCGTCGGTCACTTCCGGCCCGATGCCATCGCCCGGATAAGCGGCGATGCGATACGTCTTCATGGTCAAACTTTCTCCTGGCGGCTCGAACCGACGTACGAAGGACCACGCACCTGGCGCGTGCAGTCGGCCGGGGTCTATCTTAGCCGCCGCCCCGCCCGTGCGGCAGGAGTGCCTGAGGGCTGGACATAACCGGTGCCGTGTCGACTTTTCGCGCCTATAGCTTCATGCGCCGAAAAGCGGCTTCGGGGATCAGACGGATCGCCGTCATGACGGCCCACCAGAGGCGGGGCGTGTAGACCACACTGCTGCGGCGGGCAATAGCCCGGGCCACGTCGCGGCCGACGACCTCCGGCCCGACGAGAAAAGGGAGCTTGTCGGCCCCGTACGTCATGCCCGTATCGACGCAGCCGGGCTTGATGGTGATCACGGCCACGCCCGCCGGCGTGAGCCGATTTCGCAGACCCTGCAAATAGGCCGACAGCGCGCTCTTGGTCGAACCATACAAATAGTTGCTCTGCCGGCCGCGGTCGCCCGCCACCGACGAGAGGGCACAGATCCAGCCGCGGCGGCGCGCCTCGAACACATTCGCCGCATGATTGAGGAGCGAAACGGCCGCCGTGTAGTTGACATCGATCATCTGCCGCGTGGCGGCGAAATCGGCCGCCGCGAGTTGCTGCTCGGCCATCCAACCGGCGCAGAAAACAATCCCGGTCAATCCGCCGGGAACCGCGCGATCGGCGGCGTCGAACATGCCCGGGTGGGATGCGAAATCGAGCGCCTCGAACGACATCGTGTCGACTTGCCCGCCATGCCGCACGCGCAGATCGGCCGCGGTGCGGGCCAGTTCGTCTCGATCGCGCGCGGCGAGCACCAGTCCGTGTCGCTGCGCGGCCAATTCGCCGGCGATCGCCCGAGCAATGCCAGACAGCGCCCCGACGATCAATACGTTCTCTTTCATGCCGCGGCCCTCTGCTGTTTGGCGGTGTGCGAAAGTCCCAGGCGTCGCGCGAGGGCCGAATCGAAACGGCCTTCGGGATCGAACGCTGCCTTGATGCGTCGGAATTCGTCGGCCCGCGGGTACATGGCCTCGAATGAGTGCCGAGCGAGCCGCACGTCTTTCGCCAGATAAACTCGTCCGCCGTGCTCGATCACGACCCGGTCCAACTCATCGAGCAATCCCATGACGGCGGGCCCCGTGTTGGGCAGATCGACCGCGAGCGTCGAACCGGCCATGGGGAACGACAGTAATCCGTCGTTGGCGGGGCCGAACGTTTTGAGTACCGCCAGGAACGAAGCTTGGCGCGAAGCGGCCAGCCCTTCCAGCAGCGCTATGAGGCCGCTCCGGCTGGTCTGCGCCGGGAAGGCTGCCTGATACTGCAAAAAGCCGCGGCGGCCGTAGATGCGGTTCCAGTGTGCGACGGCGTCGAGAGGGTAAAAGAACGTGTCGTAATCGACCACCGCGCGGCGGTCGCCGTGCCGGTGGTAGTACAGCGTGTTGAAGGCCCTCACGCTCCACGAGTTGAGTACGAAATTCGGCAGGAAGCAGGGTACGCGTTTGTGGCGGCGTGGCGGCGTGGCCAACGGCTCCGTCACGTGCGGCACCTCGTCGGCCGGCGCGTGATTGCCGCGCATCAACACCGAGCGGCCCAGCGAACGGCCGCGAGACAGGCAGTCGATCCAGGCCACCGAGTAGTCGTAGCCGGCGTCTCCTTCGGCGAAGGCGGTGAGCGATTCGTCCAGGTCGGCCGTGCGGCGGTAGTCGACGTTCACGTAGGCCGAACCCACCCGCCGCAGGCGAAACCGCGCATCGACGATCGCGCCGGTCAGCCCCATGCCTCCGAGCGTGGCCCAGAACAGTTGCGGATTGACCTCGCGCGAGCAACGCAAGGTTTCGCCCGAGGCGGTCAGCAGGCGGAAGTCGATCAGGCAGCCGGCGAACGACCCGTCGACGTGATGGTTCTTACCATGCAGGTCGGCGGCAATCGCGCCCCCCACGGTCACGTACTTGGTTCCCGGCGTCACCGCGGGAAAGAAGCCGCGCGGCAGACCAACGCGAATCAGCTCCTCGAACGTGACCCCCGCCTCGCATTCGACGATGCCTCGGACTTCGTCGAAGGCCAAAAACCGATTGAGGCGCAGATGAGAAACGACGCCGTCGGCATTGACCGCGGCATCGCCGTAACTGCGACCCAACCCGCGTGAGATGAACGAACCCTCGCCCGCGCGGACCGCGTCGCACAGTTCGCCGACGCGTTCCGGCCGGAAGACGCGCGAGCGCTCGCCCGCCATGTTGCCCCACCCGCTGAGATGTTGTTCTGCTTCTTTGATGAGTCCTATCATTAGACCATTTCGTTCTGGCCGGCGCGGGCGAGCGTGCCCGGACCGTAAGCGTTGTGACCGAGGCCGCGTATCATCGCACCGCCTTCCTGGAAGGGCGCGTGACCGTCAGTGGGCCGCAAGCAGCACCGTCGTCGCCGTCGCGGCGATGACCGCCAGGCTGGTGCGGTCCTTGAGCGCAAATGCGACGGGGTCGTAGTTTACTTCTCGCCGCCGGGCCAACAGCCAGAAGCGGGTGATCCAATACAACAAGAGCGGACAGACGAACCACAAGATCTCGCGCTGGCGATAGAACTGGGCGACCGCTTCGCTGTCGATGTACAGACAGAATACGAGCACCGCCAGGTAGCCGCTGGTGGGTCCGATCTGTTCGAGAAGTTGTGCGTCGTCGGCGCAATAGCCGCGGCCAGGCAGCGTCGGCTGCGACGATCCGCCGCCGCGCCGCAGTTCGATGTAGCGCTTGCCCAAGGCCAGGCTAAGGAAAAAGAACATTGCGAAGGCCAGCAACCACGGCGAAACCGGCACGCTCACGGCGGCGGCGCCGGCCGCGATGCGCAATGTGTAGAGTCCGGCCAATACGATCACGTCGATCACGACCCGCTTTTTCAGCGACAGCGAATAGGCCGTGGTTGTGAACAGGTAGGTTACCAACCACCCGGTGAAGAGCCAAGGCAGAGAGCAGATCGATAGCGACAGCGAGGCGGTTGCCGCGCAGACGGCCAAGACGAGGCCGTGGGGAATCGACAGGTCTCCGGCGGCGAACGGCCGGCGGCGCTTGGTCGGGTGCCGGCGGTCCGACTCGATGTCGAGCAGGTCGTTGACGATGTAGATCGCCGAGGCCGCGGCCGAAAAAGCGGCCATGCCCAGCACCGCCAGCCCGAGCTTGATCACGTCGTTCCATTGATGGGCCAGGAACAACGGCAAGAACAGCAACAGGTTCTTGACCCACTGGTGAGGCCGCAGCGCGGCCACGAGCGGCTTGATGCGGTCGCGCCGCGGCACGACCACTCGGGCTTGAAAACAGGCTGTTTGGACGGATCTCCACAACCGGGGCGCGGGGCCCACGACGCAGGCCTCGCCGGCGGCCTGCCACAGCGGCAAGTCAGCCCGCGAATCGCCCCAATAGGCGAACTGGGCGCCACCCACTTGGCGACGAATGGCCGCCAGCTTGTTGGCTCCAGAACAGTTGATCGAGCCGTCGCTGGCAACGACTTCGTCGAACAGGCCCAGATGGTCGGCCACCTCGGCCGCGATTCGCTTGTCGGCCGCGGTGGCGAGCAGTAGCGTCCTGCCCGACGATTTGAGTTCGCGTAGCGGCTCGAGCACCTCGGGCCGGTAAGGAAGGAGTGCCGCATTCGGCACCACGCGGGCCGCCAACTGCCGCTTGAAGTAGGCCTTGCCTCGGCACACCCAGACGACCGCCCAAAGCAGTTCCCAGGGGCGCGACTTGGCCAGCAGCAGCAACGACTCCCACAAGGTATCCGTCTGGACCAGAGTGCCGTCCAGATCGACGCAGACGACGTCCGACGGGGGCGACGAAAGGACCCTCGTCACAACCCTTCTTGCGCGTTCAGACGGCTCAAAATGCGGTCGAGGGAGCATCCGTGCCCGGTTCCTATCAGTATCCCCTGAAAGACGCGGCGGACTTATAGCTCTCTTTCGCAGGGCTGGTCAAGCTCGCTTCGCGGATGATAACGTAGATTGGGGCGTCTACGTCTTGGTCGCGAAGCCAAGGCCGCCAAAACAGACTCTGTCGGGTTGCGGGCGACGGCGTGCGCGAGATTTTCAAGGAGACCTTACTGCGGTTGGCCGGCCTGGTCGCCATCTCGGCCACGTTGGTCTGCGGTTGCCAGGCCGCCGACGACCCAGTCGCCGCCCGGGCGATCAAGGCCGAGCCGGAACGAAAGCCCGCTGCGATACCCAAGCCGCCCGATAATGTCACAAAACCAGGTCGTGCAGGGACTCAGGCTCGTGCAAAAAAGCCGCCCGAACCGCCGGCGGCGCCTCGCGTTGCGGCGCCCACCGGATCGCCGACCCGAACGGCGAAACCGAGTGAGAAACCGGCTGGCCGACCAGCGGGCTCTTCGCTCCCACCGGTCGACGAAGACCGTATCGCGGCCCACAACATCCGCAAAATCGAGGGGCGAGAGCTCACCCTCTATACCGATCTGCCGTCCGATGCCGAGATCGATGGCCTGCCGGAGGTGTTCAGCTTGGCCCTGCCCGAGTGGGCCGCCTATTTTCACATCGACGCCGACAATCTGGCGGGCTGGCGGGTGCGCGGTTGCTTGATAAAGGACCGCGAACGGTTCGTCGCGGCAGGTTTGCTCCCCGCAGGCTTACAGTTTGTGAACGGCTTTACGCGGGGTGACGAAATCTGGTGGTACGAGCAGGAGTCGGCCTATTATCGTCGCCACCTCATGCTGCACGAGGGCACCCACTCGCTGATGTTCGGGCATTTCGGCACGTGCGGCCCGCCTTGGTATATGGAAGCGATGGCCGAACTGTTGGGTACGCATCAGCTCAAGGACGGCCGGCTCACGCTCGGCGCATTTCCGGCCGACCGAGACCTTGTGCCCATTTGGGGCCGCATCCGCATCGTGCGCGAGGCGGTCCGGGACGGACGACCTCTCTCGGTCGGCGAGATTCTGGCCTTCCCGACGGATGCCTACTTGCAAAACGACACCTACGGTTGGTGTTGGGCAATCGCCGCCTTTCTCGACGGGCATCCCCGCTATCGCGAGCGGTTTCGGAAACTGCCGACCGTGCTCCACGACACGGATTTCAATGGCCATTTCCGCAGGTCGTTTGCCGACGATCGGGCCACGCTGAACGTGGAATGGCGGGCGTTCATCCACGAGGTCGACTATGGCTACGACCTGGTTCGCAACGCCATCGAGCTGAAACCCAGCCGACCACCACGCGCCAGCGGTGATAAGGTCACCGTCGCGGCCGACCGCGGCTGGCAATCGACCGGACTGCGCCTATCGGCCGACACGACCTATCAGCTCCAAGCGACCGGCCGCTATCAGGTGGCCGCCGAGCCGAAGATCTGGTGGTGTGAGCCAGGAGGCGTGACCGTACGTTATTATCGCGGCCGACCGCTCGGCATTTTGTTAGCTATGATCTTGCCCGATGCGGAGGAGGACGGAGGCGCTTCCTGGCCCGAGCCGGTGGCGATCGGCCAGAGCGGCCAACTCACCGTCGACGCACCCGGCACGCTCTATCTGCGGATCAACGATTCGCCGGCGGAGCTCGCCGACAATGCCGGCTCGCTGTCGGTCGACATTCGGACGAGTCGCGACGAACGTCCTCAGAAATCAAGGAAAGCACCCGCCAAGTGACGTCGAACGAAGCCCGGCCGCGCGTCGGCCTGTTCATTCCGTGCTATATCGACCAGTTGTTCCCACATGTGGGACTGGCGACCGTCGAACTGCTCGAACGGCTCGGCGTGGAAGTCGAGTTCCCGCCGGCACAGACGTGCTGCGGCCAACCGATGGCCAACACCGGCTGCACCGATGCCGCCCGCCCGCTGGCCAAACAATTCTTCGAAATCTTCAAGTGCTACGACCGCGTCGTCTGCCCGTCGGGGAGCTGTGTGGCGATGGTGCGACACCATTACGACGAATATCTGGCCGACGAACCGGGCTTCGACGAATGGAAACATAATACACTTGAGCTGTGCGAGTTCCTTCACGACGTGCTCGGGCTGCGCCAACTGGAAGGAAGCTTTCCGCATCGCGTCGGCTTGCATCAAAGTTGCCACGGGCTGCGCGAGCTGCGTCTGGCCAACGCCAGTGAGCTGGTGGCGGAAGGATACGACAAGGTGAAACCGTTCCTCGCCTCACTCGACGGCCTCACGCTCACCACGTTGCAGCGGCCCGACGAATGCTGCGGATTCGGCGGCACGTTCGCCGTCAGCGAAGAGGCCGTCTCGTGCATGATGGGCCTCGACCGGATCCACGACCACGAACAGGCGGGTACGGAGGTACTGACGGCCACCGACATGTCATGCCTCATGCACCTCGACGGACTGATCCGCCGGCAGCGGAAACCGCTGCGCGTGATGCACGTGGCCGAGATTCTCGCCGTGGCGACGCGCGGTCCCTCGTAGGGCGGCGACATTCCATCCGGCACGGCCGAGAGTGTCAGCGGCTTGCCTGCAACGCAGCCAGCACCCGTTCGGCGGCCTGCTCGCCGCTCTGAATGCAGTTGGGAACGCCCACACCGTGATAGGCATTCCCGGCCAAGGCCAAAGTCGGCGACGGTGCGACGAGCCTTTCGATCCGCTCGACGAGTTGGACGTGCCCCACGTGGTACTGCGGCATGCTCCGCGGCCATCGCACGACGCGACTCCATTCCGGCGGACCTTCTATGCCGACGAGGTCGGTTAGTTCCGCGGCAGCCATTTCGACAAGCGTGTTGTCGTCCAGATCGAGTTGCTCCGGTCGCTCCGCCCCGCCCAAGAAGACCCGGATCAGCACACGATCGTGCGGCGCGCGGCCGTCGAATTTGCTGCTGCTGTAACTGGCCGCCAGAATGTTCCGTCGCTCGACGGCCGGCACGACGAACCCGAATCCGGCCAATTCCCGAACCATCTGCTCGCGGCGATACGCAGCGACGACCAGCGCGCAGCCGGCGTACGGAATTCTTTGCAGTTCGCTGGCCAGTGGCGGGTTTATCGGCTCGACAAGCCCGGCAGCGGCATACGCCGGCAGCGCGAGAATGGCCCCGTCGAAGGAACTCGTTTCATCGGCCGTCGCGACAGACCATCGTTGCCCATCCGCGGCTAGCCGGATCACAGCCGAACCACGCCGGACGCCATGTTGGTCCAGCCGATTCGTGAGGGCGTCGACCAGACTCGTCATGCCGTCGCGCGGCGCGACGAACAGTCCGTAACGGGCCCCGCTCGAACCGGCAGCGTCGTCGCCAGACGGCGCTCGCCATGCCCCGCGAGTCAGGCTGCCGCTGGTGCGTTCCATCTCGACGAATCGCGGCAGGGCGGCCGCCATACTGAGCTTCTCGGCGTCGGCCGTGTAAATACCGGCGACGAGCGGCTGGACGAGTCGTTCGAACGCTTCGCGTCCCAACCGCCGCCGCGCAAATGACGCCAAGCTTTCGTCGCCGTCTTCGCGCCGGCGGCGAACGAGCGGTTCGCACAGCAGGCGGAACTTGCCCGGCCAGCTCAACAACGGCGACGACACCAACGGCCAGAGTCGGCTCGCGCTGAGCAGGTGGAATCCCACGGGCACGGGGAACAGCCGCCCACGGCGGACGACGAACGCCCGCCGCTGCGATGGGCGCGTGGGCAACAACTGTTCGCCAAGACCGACTCGGCGGCAGAGGTCGATGGCCCAGGGCGTCGTGGTGATGAAGTTGTCCGCGCTCAACTCGACGAGGAAACCGTCGCGCCGCTCGGTGCCGAGCACACCGCCCAGCCGTTGGCCGGCGTCGAACAACACGACCTGCGCCTGCGGCGCCAGCTCCGTCAATCGGTGCGCTGCCGCCAGGCCCGTTATGCCGCCTCCCACGACGGCAATGCGCGGGCGAAGAACGTCGGATGCGGAACCAAGACCGTCAGCCACGAATCACACGATGGACAGGAGGAACTTGCCCGTTCATCCGAACAACAGGCCGACGCGCAAGAGACACTCGGGAAACAACAGCGGCCGGAGTTCATCGCCCGCGTGGTAGGTTTGTAGCGACTGATAGCGCCCGTCCTGCGGATCTCGATGAACCTCGACGCAGTTGTCAATCAGGTTCACGATCCAGTAGTCGGGAATGTCGGCCGCCGCATAAAGCTCGGCCTTCTCACCTCGGTCAAAATCGAGTGTCGATTCGGCCACTTCGATGACGAGGAAGACCTCGTCGCCGCCAAGCGGTGTCGCATCGTGGCCGATCCACGACATATCGGGCTGCGGCGCGCTTTGCTGGCGAGGAAGGCGAATCGGGCTCTGCACCTGCACGATCATTCTTTGCCGCAGGTCTGGCGTGCTCTGCGCCATCACCCATTGGTTCATCAGAGCATTCACGGCGTGTCGATGGCGATCGCCGATAGGGCTCATTTCACGCAATTCACCAAAAATCAGCTCGATGCGCCGATCGGGATCGAAGACCGCGGCGTCGATCATGCGATCGTATTCGTCGAGCGTAAATCTCGCTTGCGTGCTCATGGACGCTCCGAAACGTCATGGATCAATCGGTCCACCTCATTATACATCGACCATGAGGACGATTTTCGAGACCGTGCGGAGCAAGCTCGACCTCTTATTGCCGCTGCGGTCCAAACTCATGAACCGCATCGACCAAGGCGATCACGTTATCGACGGGCGTCTGCGGCAGAATGCCGTGGCCCAGGTTAAAAATATGCCCCGGGCGGCCGTCCGCCTGCCGCAATAGATCGAGAGCGCGGCGGCGGATTTCGGCCCGGTCGGCCAACAGCACGAGCGGATCGAGGTTGCCTTGAATCGCCCGTTCGCCGATCGCGCGCCAGGCGTCGTCGAGGCGGAGGCGCCAGTCGACGCCGATCACCGCTCCGCCGGCCTCGGCCGTGAGTGGGACCAGCGCCGGGTTGCCTGTGGCGAAATGGATCAGCGGCACGCCGGGGGTAATGCTGTCGATCACCGTCCGGTTATGGGGCAATACATACCGGCGGTAATCGTCGGGCCCCAAGCAACCGACCCAGCTATCGAAGAGCTGCACGGCTTGTGCGCCGGCCTCGATCTGTGCATTCAGGTAGCGGGCGACGGAGCGGGCCAGCCGCCCCATCAGTGCGTGCCAGGCCGGCTCGTCGCGATACATGAGCGTCTTGGTGTGCAGGTAGCTGCGGCTGGCGCCCCCCTCGATCGCGTAGCTGGCCAACGTGAACGGCGCGCCGGCGAAACCGATCACGGGAACGGCCTCGGGGATTCCCGCCCGCGTGAGCCGCACCGTTTGCACGACGAAATCGAGCGACTCGACGCTCTGGAGTTCCCGCAGGCGATCCACCTCCTGCGGTTCGCGCACGGGATTGTGAATCACCGGGCCCTCGCCCTGCGCAAACTCCAGTTCCATCCCCATCGGCTCGAGAATCGGCAGCAGGTCGGAGAAGATGATGGCCGCGTCGACGCCCAACCGCTCGACGGCCGCGACCATCACCTCGGCACAGAGTTGCGGGTTCTTGCAGAGTTCGAGGAAAGTGGTCTTGGATCGGACCTCGCGATACTCCGGCATATAGCGGCCCGCCTGCCGCATGAGCCAGATCGGCACCTGCGCGCACGGCTCGCGGCGGCAGGCCTTCATGAACGGGCTGTCGTACCACGCCGGACACGGCACGTCGTTTGGCCTGCCGCCCACGGAGGACACCGGGCCCGCGCCCCGACGCCCCTTCTTCGTCGCCAGGTCGGCGCCGCGGACCGCGGCCGCCTGCACAAGCTGGCCCATCTTGGGATGCTCGGGCTCCAGGTCGACCGGCAGTTCGCACTCGTGCAGCATCTCGCTGGTGGTCGGACCGATCGAGGCGACGACGACTCGGTCGAAGGCCTGCCGCAACTCCTCACCCAGGTCGAGTCCTTCGGCCAGTTTGAGCAGATTGACCACCTGGTGGGCCGACGTGAACAGGGCCACGTCGATCTCTCCGGCCACGAGCGAGCGGATGTTCTGTTCGAGCGGCGCCAGGTCGTCGGGAAAGTCGTAGTTGTATATTTTGACGCGCATCACCGCCGCTCCGCGCGCCTCCAATCCGGCGATCAGGCTGGCGTTGGGCAGCCCGTATTCCTGCAAGGCCACGGTCTGGTTGGCGACCGGAACGTGCTCGTCGATCGTCTGCAAAAGTTCCCGCCAGGTGTTCGGCTCGGGCACGCGGTAGGTCGGTTCGATCCCCAGTTCCTTGAGGGCCGCCAGCGGCTTTGGGCCCCGCACGACGGTCGTCACGTCCGATAGGCAGTTCAAGAAACGGGTCCGGTCGATATGCCGTTCAACCTGGTTCACGAGCTGGCGCGCCCCCACGCCCGTCATGAACAATACGACGTCGACCTGCCCGCTGATCAGCCGATGGCCGAATTCGATCGCATCGCGCGAATCGCCGACAGGCACCTCGCGCATCGATGGGCTGACCGAGGGCCGCCCACCGAATTTTTCGATGAGTCGGGCCATCTCCACCGCGCGGCGGCTCTCGAAGGCGGCCACGCGCAGGCCGGCAAAATCGGCTCGGTCGGGTTCGGCTGACAACGGCTCGCTCCAATCGCGCTGAAAGGTACCTGTGAATGCTAACGGTGGTGGCAAATCGGGGCCAGGGGCGATGCGTCAGCGATCACTCGCCAACGACTTTCCTTCGAGCCGTTCGATCTGCTGACGCACGTCGTCGGGTATGGGGTGCGAAGCCTGACGGCGATAGTCGAACACGACGATGGTCGAATTCGCATCGGCCACCACTTGCTGCTGAACCTCGCTGTAGATCAGGTGTTCCATCGAGAGGCTGCTGCGACCCAGCCGCGTGATGCGGGCACCGATCTGCACCTGGTCGGGAAAGGTGACCGGGCGACGATAATTGCAAGCAACGGCCGCCAAGATGGGGCCGATGCCGTCGGTGCGCAGCGACTCGCGCAGCCCGAGCTGGTCGAGATAGTCGATCCGCGCCGATTCGCACCAGCGGAAGTAGATCGTGTTGTTCACGTGCCCGAAGGCGTCCTGGTCGCCCCACTGCACGGGCAACCGAACCGCGATCGGAAAGTGCGCCAGCACCGAGGCGGCATCGAACGGAGGCATGTCGGTTCCTTTGGCAACTCAGCTTCGAGTCGTCGCCTGGTCGACTTTTGACCAAGCACGAACGGAAGCGTACCATGCTGGGCACATGGATAGGAATCGTCAAGCGACACCGGCAGGCCGAGCGGCCCAATTCGCCGCGGTCTGCTTCGCGCTGGCCCTACCCACCGTGGCCACACTGGGTTACGCCGCGCTGTTGGCGGGACATCCGGCCGCGCGCTTCGCCTACGGCGGCAGCAAGGTCGTTCAGTTTGCCTTTCCCGTGATCTGGGTCCTGCTCGTTCAGCGGCGGAAGGTGTCTTTGAGCCGACCGAGTTGGGACGGGTTGGGAATCGGCGCCGCGCTAGGATTGGCCATCGTCGGCGCGATGTTGGCGCTCTATTACGGCTACCTGCGCGCGAGCCCCGTGTTCGCCCAAGCGCCCAAGGCCGTGACCGCGCAGCTCGCCGATTTCAATATCCACTCCTTGGGCGGCTTCTTGCTGCTGGCCGGATTCATCTCGCTCATCCATTCGCTGGCCGAAGAGTATTACTGGCGCTGGTTCGTGTTCGGACAACTCCGCGAGTGCGTGCCGCTGGTCGTCGCAATCGCCGTCTCGAGCCTGGGGTTTATGTCGCACCACGTACTCGTCGTCGGCAAGTTTCTGAGCGGATATGGGTTCTACACCTGGTTCTTTTCCATCTGCGTAGCGACGGGCGGCGCGCTGTGGGCATGGCTTTACCACCGCACGCGCAGTCTCTATGGCCCCTGGCTGAGCCATTTCCTCGTCGACGCGGGTCTGATGTGGATCGGCTACGATCTCTGGTCGCGCGGCATCTCGTGAGCCGTTCGACGCGCCTCAACCGGCCGCCAACTCCTCGCGCACCTTTTCCAGCAGCCGTTTTGTCGCACGAATTCCTTCCGGCTCGCTGATCCCGCCCCCTTCATACTCGATGCCCACGTAGCCGTGATAGCCGGCATCGACGACGATCTTCATCATGCGGCGATAGTCGGTGTGGGTCTCGTTCCCCTTCTCATCGAAGTCGTGCGACTTGGCGCTCACGGCCTTGGCGAACGGCATCAGTTCGGTCACCCCCTTGTAGCGGTCGTAGTCCTTTCCGTCGCCCAGGTGGAAGTTGCCGAAGTCGGGGAGGGTGCCGCAGCGCGGGTGGTCGACCTTTTTGATGGTAGCGCCGAGCCATTGGCCGTCCGACGACAACCCGCCGTGGTTCTCGACGATGACGTTGATCTCGTGCGGTCCGGCGAACTCGGTGAGCCGTCGCAGGCCGTCGGCCGCCCGCGCGAGCTGCTCGTCATAGCTACCGCTACTCTGTGCATTGACCCGGATCGAATGGCAGCCCAAGAACTTGGCCGCTTCAACCCACGGGTAATGGTTCTCGACCGCCTGGGTGCGTTTCTTCTCGTCGGCGTCGCCGAGCGCCCCTTCGCCGTCGATCATGATGAGCAGCGTCTTCACGCCTTGGTCTTCGGCGCGTTGCTTCAGGTCGGCCAGATAGGCTTTGTCCTTGGCCTTGTCTTTGAAAAACTGATTGACGTATTCGATCGCTTCGATCCCGTAGTCGTTCTTGGCGACCTTGGCGAAATCCAGATTATCGAGCTTGCCCTGCTGGAGCGTGCGGTGGAGCGACCATTCGGCCAGCGAGATCTTGTAGAGCGGGTCTTTTGAATCGGCGGCACGGCACACCCGCTCGCCGAGCAGCGACGCGGCGAGCCCGACGGCGGAAAGGGCCGAGGCCTGGTGCAAGAACTGGCGGCGATGCAACGTCATGGTGCAACCTCGATGAGGATAAGGGTCGGGCAAAAGGCGATGAACCAGACGAGTATGGACTGCATGCCGTACGCTGGCAAGCAGATCGTTCGACACCGACAGATCGTGTCCGTTGCCGATGGTAGAAGGGAATCGAAGGTTGCCGTTAAAATAGAGGACGTTCATCCACGTCGCATAAGTTCTTCTTGCTGTGGGGCGACACATGGCGTTCACATCGTTTTGCCTGTTCGGCTGCGAGAGTACGGTGCCGGATGGTGCGTGGCTGTCTTTCAAAGTCGTGGCGGCGGGTGGGTGGCTCGCGGTGTTGGCCGCAATGCTGCTTATCCGCCGGCTACGCCGGCCGGCCCTCTTCGTCGGTTATATCGCGGTAACCGGCTTGGTCGCCTTATTGGTGCCCGCCCTCGCAGCCGCGCGAGAGAGTGGTCGACGGACGTCATGTGATTGTCGGATGAAAATAATCGGTATGGCCATACTCACCTACGCGGATGTGTACAAGTCGTACCCGCCGGCTTACACCACCGACGAGAAGGGGAACCGGATGCACAGTTGGCGTGTGCTCATATTGCCCTACCTCGCTCAGGAGGAACTCTACGAGCAATACGATTTCGACGAGCCTTGGAACGGTCCGCATAATCGCTTGTTGGCCGCATCGATGCCGCAAATCTATCGCTGCCCGAGCGACGATTTGTCTCGGCCCGGCGAGACGAGTTATGCGGCCGTGGATGGCCCCGGTACGGTCTGGTCGGGCAACAAGGGGTCTCGGCCCGACCAGGTGACCGACGGTACATCTATGACGATCACCGTGGTCGAGGCCGCGGGAGATGGCATCCATTGGATGGAGCCTCGCGATCTGCCCTTCAGCTCGTTGCGGCAAGGCATCATGACGTCCGCCCGGCCGGGCCTATCCAGTCCGCATGAAGACGCTTGCAGGGTGGTCTTCGGCGATGGCCATACCACGGCGTTGCCGTCGACCATCTCGGTCAAGACCTTGCAGGCGTTGGTCACGCGGGCCGGCGGCGAGCGGATCGAGGTACCGTATCACTGGTAACAGGTCGTGCCTTGCAGCCGATTGCGCGAGTTGGTCGAATGAAGATATGCCCGAGTTGACCGAAGTCGAGACGGTTGTCTAAACGGTCCAAGAACCCAGAGGGTTTTATCCGATGTGCCCTTTCAAAAGACGCACTCAGGCAGTGTGGGCGTTGCGTCCACTACGAGCGTGATTGGCCGTGGCGGCGGCACATTGGATAAAACGGGTTGAACGAAACCGCGAGCGAGGCGTCGCTATGGAGATCCAATTGCCCAAGCAGCAAGCGACGGATGACTTGCGCGGCCGCTACAATCGGCAGCTCGGCCGGCATCGGGCTCACATCGGCGCTGACGCATCTCTGGTGCGCCGCTAGATTGAGGATCGCGATAGAATCTTGACTGTCACCTCGCCTTGGAAGGAACGTATGCGAAAGCGGTGGCTATGGGTGGCGGCACAGGTGTTGGCGGTCGCGTGGGCGTTATCTGGTTCTATCAGGCCACTGCGCGCTGACGAAATCGTGAGTGGCAGGTCGATCGGAGCCTGGCTGCGCATCCTGCAAGATCGACATTCCACCGACCGCGACTTGGCCATTCAGGCGCTATCCGAGGTCGGTGCCAAGGATCCGAGGGTCGTGCCGGCGCTGGCGGCTGCCGTGACCGATCCCCTGTACGGCTCCTTTGCCATCGCAGCGTTGGGCCGGTTTGGGCCAAGCGCCAATCAGGCGGTACCGACCCTAAGCGCTATCATGTTGCGACACCCTGTAACTTCTTGGCGGATTATCGCCGCAGACGCTTTGTGGCAGATTGCGAAATCGCCAGCGTGCATCGATGTGCTGATTCACATTCTCGACGATCCGGACAAGATCGTTCGGTCCGAAGCTGCAGCAGCTCTGGGCCGTATTGGTTCGCCAGCCAAGAAAGCGACGCCAAGATTGTTGCGGGCGCTCGGTGACCAAGCCGCGGTCCGAATCACGGCCGTCGAGGCGCTTGGACAGATCCGCGCGGAGCCGCGGGCGGCCGTCCCGGCACTTGCCAAAGCGCTTCGTGACCCGTGGCCCTTGGTGCGCACCAATGCGGCGAAAGCGCTCGCCTGCTTCGGTGGCGAAGCGACGAATGCCATCCCCGCCCTCGAACGAGCTTCGAAAGACATCGACGCGAATCTTCGGGTTGAGGCAGCGTATGCCCTGTGGTGCATCGACAAACGCCAGGATGCCTTGCGTCGGCTTTACTCGGCCTTGGCGCGATTTGATTTCGAAACCGAAGGTGCCGCTTGCATAGCGATCCGCCGCCTGGCTGACATCGGACGCGAAAACGAAGATGTCGCGCCGCGGCTCATGGAATTCCTCAACCACGGACATCCTCTCAAGGTCGAGATTGCGATGGCCCTCTGGGATCTCAACCGGCGTCCGGAGGCGGTCGCCGCCCTGACAGCCGCATTAGAGGACGAGCAGTTTGTCATCCGCCGTGTTGCGGCCAGGGCACTCGAAACCTTGGGGTCTGACGCCAGAAGCGCGGTGCCCGCGTTGTTAAAAGCGCTCGCGCGTACGCCCGATCAAGAACAATTTGTTCCCGAGATCTCGCCCGATGATCCGCCGGCGCTCGTCGAGCCGAACACGCAGAGTGTCTTCGAGAGCTGCCGCCTGGAGGCATGGATGGCATTACAAAAGATCGATCCCGCCGCGGCCTCGCGGTATCACTCTCAACATCCTGACTCGGTTCGGTCGCTTGCACCCCACGATTGATCGTGGCACCGACACATGGCCCGCTTCCCTGGCACCGCACCCGCAGCCATCGGCGAGCAAAATGCAGGTCGACGCGCGGCGTCTGACGGTGGTCATCAACGAATGCCGGCCAACGTCACGTGGTGGAATCAATGTCACCGTCCCTGGTGGAAGCGTGGTGTGTTGAATCACCTGCCGTGCCTACCGCGAAGCGGTTTAGTTCATCCACTATTAACGGAACTTTTGCACGAGTACACGCCAATTCTTGCAGGACCACAGGAGCGAAGGAGGCATGCCGGTCACCGAGCCTCCTGCTTCGCACATCTCCGCCAGCTTTCTCGCCGCGTTGGCCGCGTCGCGGTTTTTCACCCGTGGACCTTCATTGGCTTCGTCTGTAATTCCGGTACGCAAAAACTCAATCCAATTCTCCAAGCGATCTTTGGGAAAGACGAATACAACGTCGTCGAATTGCTCCCGCGTGATGCCTTGTCGTTCCGCCTCGCGCCAGAAAAGGGCTTTGAGCGCATCGCCGTCAGGGCAATTGTCGTCGCAATCGGCCCACACCATCAGAGTCGTGTGGCCGCCCGCGCCGATGCAACGTTGAAGTTCCGATGGCATGCTGTTAACCACATCCTTCCTCCCACCGCACGGAACAAGGCGCACAACATTACTGCCACTTTGTCGAATCCAAGAAGGCTTAAGCGACTTCATGAGCCTGTTGATGAAAACCTCGTCAATGCTGTCGCCTTTGCCCTCGCACAGGCACACAATCTGTGTTCGGCTAGGCACCGGCCCATCCCCTGGCTATCGCCTCACTCGCAGTCATGCCTTCGGGCACCCTCAGCGCCCCAATCCGAGTGGGCGATGTGTGGTTGTCGCGCCAGAGGTAGCGCCCGTTCGTTTCGCCGGAATTCGAAAGGATCTCCGGATGGTGCGAGATCAGGATAAGCTGGTGTTCATCATCGAGCAGTTCCCGCATCGACAACACCCACGGCTGAAGCTCCGGCAGGCCGACGAAGTTGTCCGGCTCGTCGAGCAGTATTGTCCGTGCCGCACCGGTCTCAATAGCTGCCCGCACCATGTACAGGCCAACCAATCCCCGCTCCCCATCGGACAATTGCTCCATAAACAGCACTGTCGACTGGCCACCCTTCCCCGAGTCGAAGCGTAGTTGAAGCGCCTTGGCGTTGAGTCCGACGTCGACCAACTTGAAGGATCGAAAGTCTGGCCAGACGCTCCGCAGCGATTCTCGCAGCGCGTCCGTCCACTCCTGCTCCTGGGACAACGCCCGATACCACGAATTTAGGTTGCTTAGCGACGCATTCGGACGCGTAGCCTCGGCCCGGCTCTCTCGCTCAACATCCCGTGGATTGGGACGCAGGATCAACAGTTTAGCAAGTTCCTCCTGCAGTAACGTCAGCTTGCCAGTGTTGCCGCGAGGCTGGATTGCCGCCAGCGCCGTTTGCCGCCAGTCCAGCGGGAAGCCCGTCTCATTCCCGTCACGCCTCTGGAAACGCACGCCATCCAAGTCGCGCTCAAACAGCGGCAGCTTGTCACAAATGACTTTCTCATTGATGATTCGCGGCTTTTCAAAATCAGCCTTCTGTTCAATGTGTATGGTGTACTCAAAAGCGTGCCCGTCCACGCAAAGGCTCAATTCGAACTCCTGCACCTTGCTGTCGAGCCAGTGAGTCAGTTCGAGGCGCGGGATATCGTGTTCGCCGGTACCGCCAAGCAAGCCCTCGCCAGTGCCTAAAGTCCGGATCATGCCAATGGCATCAAATACTGAGCTTTTGCCTGCCCCGTTCGGGCCACATAGCACGCCGAACGAGTCAAATGCCGCCTCGAAGGCGACCAGGCAGCGGAAATTGTTCGAGTAGAGGCGAGTAATCATGCCAACATTTTATAGTGCATGCAGAGCGCACGTCCATTCTCCCCATTACGAGAATCGTGCTGTGGGCTGTGCCACCAAGCCGGTTGAGGACGGGGCCTGAGCAACGTCACTTGTTTTGCTCGGACCAGAGCGTCTTGCGGGCGATTGCGCGAGTTGGTCGAATGAACGGATGCCCGAATTGCCCGAAGTCGAGACGATGCGGCGGGGAATCGCCGGTGTGGTTGGATGCCGAATCGAGGCCGTGCTGCGGCCACGCTGCAAGCTGCGGCCGATCGAGATCGCGCCCGACCCGGTCCGTTTTCGCCGCCGCGCGGTGGGCCGAGTCATCACCGCGACGGACCGGATCGGCAAACGGGTGGTGGTCCGGCTCGAAGGAGAGGGCGACGCCATCGTCATGGAGCCGAGGATGACCGGGCTCGTGCTGGTGGCCGATCCGCCCAATCGCCAGCATCTGCGATTCGGACTGACTCTCACCGGCGGCAACGTATCCGAGCTTTGGTTCTGGGACCGCCGCGGCCTGGGCTCGGTACGACTGGTGTCACCGGCGGAGTTCGACGTGCTCTATGGTGCCGATCGCGTCGGTCCCGATGCGCTGCAAGTCTCGTCCGACGACCTGGCGGCCCGGTTGGCCAACAGCCGCCGCGAAATCAAAGTGGCGCTGCTCGATCAACGGTCGGTGGCCGGCGTCGGCAATCTTTATGCGTCGGAGCTCTTGCACCGTGCGGGCATCCATCCGCGCCGCCGCTGCGACCAGTTGAAGCGCGACGAATGGCGACGTGTGCACGCCGCGATGCGCGAGGTACTCGAAGAGGCGATTCTGTACGAAGGCTCGACCCTGTCGGACGGCACCTATCGCAACGCGCTCAATCATTCGGGCAACTACCAGAACCAGCACCGGGTCTACGACCGAGCCGATCAAGCGTGTGGAACGTGTGCCACGAAGATCGTGCGGATTGTGCAGGCCCAGCGATCCAGTTTTTTCTGCCCGGTCTGCCAACCGGCGGGCAGGCGCCGGAGCAACTTGCCGGCCGCCGCCACGGCCGGTAGATAAGAACGGCCGACAACTCCTACTCCGGGCTCCCTTCCACGGTGATGACCGGTTCGGGCACCGAGTAACTAGTGGACGGTGCCGTCCCCGCGCCGCAAGCAGCCGGGCACGGGCACTTCTTGCCATGACAATTCGGGCAGTCGTGGCAACTATAGATCGGTATCAAGCTTTCCCAGAGCGTGCGCGTGGCGACGAAGATCCGATCGCCGGGCATCACCTGATAGTTGGTCGTCGTATCGCCCTGCTGGACGATGTTCTTGTAACAGATGGGAATCACCGTGCGGCAGCCGCAGGGAGCACTCGGGCGACTGAGAATGATGTTACAGGCCGACGCTTTGTCGGTCAGTCCGCCCGCGGCCAGGATCGCGTCGAGCACCGTCTCGCGACCGATGAACGGATAGGATCCGGGCGAGTTGACCTCGCCCAACACGTAGTAGACCGCGCTTTGGGGATCGACCAGCCGCACGTTGACGGCGCCCCCCTCTTTCTCGATTCCTCGCACGGCCGCGGCCACATCGCTTTCGATCTGTTCGAGCGTCCGGCCGGCAACGATGAGCCGACCGAAGCGACCCAGATCGATCGTCCCATCGGGAAGCACCGTCTGATCGGCCGGAAAACGCAAGGGTGAATCGAGTTGCACGGGTTCGACCAGCAACACATCGCCGGGCTGCACGATGTAGGCGGAAAGCACCGTTTTATCGAGTTCGCGCGGCACGATGGCGTTGGCCGGCACGCTCTTGGTCAGCTCCTTGGTCGAGCTGAGCAGAAAGTCGCCCGAGGGAAAGAGCGTGAAACCTCCCGGCCCGGAACAGCCGAGATGCGAGACGGCCGCCCCGGTCAGGGCGAGCCACAGCAAGACGCGATACGAACGCAGCTTCGATTGGAGCATGGCCGGTCCTCGGCTCTATTCCGGCGAACGGCCATGTTCGTTCGGAACGATTCTTCCTTGGCGTCGCCCGCGGCCCGTGGCCGTCTCGAAGGCGACGTGAATCCCAGCGCCGAGCATCCGTTCGATGCGCTACGACGTTCTTCGGCCCTCGTTGCGGGCGAGTGTGAGTCGTTGATCGCTACGCGCTATAAACGCTTCCCTCGGGCATCACGGCACACCTTGCAGCAAGAAGAACTGGGCCGCCTCCTGGCCGACGAGTTGGAGTGGTTGGATGCGGATGGTCGGCGAGCGGATCGTACCGGTCACTTCGAGGTTGATGACCTGGTTCGACAGGAATTGCGTCACAGTCATCAGCGCTCCCACGGGAGGCGCTGCCACCAGCAGCACGCGCGACGCCACCATCGTGAGCGCGCGACTCGAGGGGTTCAGGTCGCCCGTTTGGGCCGTAACGTTCATGTCGAGCCGACCGGCCAGCGTGACTTTGCCTTCCGCGTACAGTTTTACGCTGCCACTGGACAGCGAAAACTGATCGACGCGGACCACGCCGCGCGAGAGCGATCCGCGCACCGTCCCTTGATCGAAATTCGTGGAGCCCGATATGCCTCCCGTGAGGTAGGGAATCGTACTCGCCAAGATCGGCAGCGACATGGCCTGCGTGTCCGTCAACGTGGCATCGAGCGAGCCGGTCAGGTCGTTCACGCCGCGTATGTTGCGACCGGCGAGCGTGTAATTGCCACTTATCTTGCCGCTGGCCAGGTGGCTGCCGCTGGCGCTGTGCTCGAGCAGGTTGCGCAAATCGACGTTGGCCAATTTTCCGCGTCCGTTCAGGCCCAGGCCGCCGGCCAGTGTCACATCGAAGTCTCCCGTCACCCGCCCATGAGCGACTTGCCCGGTGATCCCATGCAGTTGGATCGTGCCGCGCTGGGTGAACGGATCGACGCTGCCATGGATGGGAACTCGTAAACCGTTGAATTCGATGCCCGCCGCGCGCGCCTGACTGATGGCGGCCGCGCCGGCCAAGGTGAGCGGTCGGCCACCCGCGAAAAAGCCGTCGAGCTGTGAGTCGACCGCGCCGCGGGCAAGTGCCGCGACCTTTGGCCAAGGCGCCAAAAGCTGCCGGATCTCCAGGCCGCTCGCCGTCAACCGGAACGAGCTGCGGCGGCGTACGTCGAGGAATGCGGTCGCCGAGGCCGTCAGCGAACCGCCGGCGAACGACGCATGCACGCCCGTGACCTCGATTCGATCACCCGCCACTCTCAGTGTGCCGCGCACACCGCTCGATATGTCGAGGCGATTCCAACGCAAGTCGTCGATCGACAGTTCGCCGACTCCCGCCGGCAACCCCGTCTTCTCGGCATGATGGAATTGCAGCTTCGCGCCGACCTGACCCGCGATCGAACCGCCGTGCGTACCTAGCAGCGGAGCGAGCGTATCGAGGTGCGCGCCGCTCAGTTGCAGATAACCTTCGTTGACGGACGTATCGCCACCGGGCGCCCGTGGCTGCCAACGTCCGTCCAATTGGAGGGGGCCTCGCAGCAGGTTGCCGTCGAGCTTGTAATCCAACAGATCGCCGTCGTAGGCGAGGTGGCCATGCAGCTCGCCCAGGTTCGTCGCTTTGGCAACCACGGGAGACGTGTCGAAGGAGACATCGGCGCTCCACGATGCGGGATCGGCCAGCTTTCCGCCCGGCACGTCGACGTGTAGTTTCCCTCGGACCGTGCCGTGCACCGTGACGGGCAACTTGGCCACGTCGGTCGCGAACTGGCCCACGTTGATTCCCTGCCACTGGAAGTCGACGTGTCCCGCTTCGCCCGGTTCGAGCGCGATCTGCGCCTGACCATCGATCGCGCCATCGTACAAATCGGCATGGAAACTCGTCAGCCGCAACCGTTCCTTCTCCGCGGCGAACTGAATCGCCAGGTGATCGACGCGGGCGCGGTCGACTTCGATCTTATCGCCCGTTACCGAGCCTTCTCCCCCGACTTCGAACGGTTCGAGCTTTCCGTGCGCCTGCACCTTCACACTGACGGAGCCCGCGACGTCGACGGGCAACTTGATGGAACCTGGCAGCCGGTTGAAGTAATCGAGTTCCAGATTCTCCAAACCGAGTTGCGATTCGAAACCGTACGGTTCGGCCAGTTGCAAACCGGCGGTACCGCGCAGCCGCGTATCGCCGATGTCGCAGGCCAGGCGAGTGACCTCGGCCTTGCCGTCGGCGAGTCTGGCCCGCAAGAAGGCCTGTTTGGCCGACCAGCCGAACACGCGCACCGCGGCCAGCGACGCGTCGACGTTGCCGGTCCACGCTGAGGGGTCGAACCGTTTTCCCGCGGGTGTCTGCGTGGAGATGCTCCCCCATGTCCAACCTTCCAGACGAGTTTCGGCCAGTGCCTCGAGGACGGGCGACCGACCGCCGGCCTCTTGCTGGCCGATCTGCGCGGCCATGTCACGCACATCGGTGAACAGGCTTCCCAGATTGATGCGCTGCCAACGCAGATCGACGCTGCCCTCGGTGGCTTCGGCGAGCGGGACTTGTAGTTGTCCATCGACCCGGCCGCGATAGGCGACGACGGCCAGTTCCGACAGCTTCATCGTCTGGTCGTCGCCGGAGAACTTGAAGCCGACCGAATCGACGCGCACGCGATCGAGTTGCACGTTTCGAGCGCCGAACGTGCCTTCGCCCATCACGCGTACCGGGTCGATGCTTCCCGTCAGATCGGCGGAGAGGTTGACTGTGCCCCCCAGCGTGACAGGCGGACGCCAGGGCGCCGGGAGCCCGTTGGCCAATGAAAGGTCACCCGCGGCGACCGTCAGCTTCAGACCAAAATCGTGGGGCGACAGCAGTCCAAGTTTGCCCGAGCCGTCGACGCGCATCGCACCACCGGCGGTGGCCGCGCGCGACACCGTCAATTGTTGTTGTGCCAGGCTCGCCTCGATCGAAACGTTGCCGAGTGTTGCGCGATCGATGCGCAGACCGTCCACGCTGACGTTGGCGCTGGCCTGCCAGTTCGCCAGATCGCGCGCGTCGCCAGCGGCGCGAGCGCTGATTCTCCCGCGGGTCGTTCCTTGGCCGCGCACACCTCGCAAGGGGCTCGCCTTGAACGTGCCGAGCATCTGGCCCACATCGACCTGCTGCCAGGAAAGATCGACCTGAGAATTGGCCTGTCGGCCAAGAGTCACACTGGCCGAACCGTCGAAGCGGCCTCGATAAGTGCTTCCGACGATCCGCGACAAGGTGGCGGTCTGTTCCGAGATGCGATAATCGAAGTTCAAGGTGTCGACGACGATCGGGACGGCATCCAACTCCGCCCGCAGGCGGCGCGTCGCCACGCCGCCTCGCGCCGTGAATCGGACTGGCGAGAGCGTACCCTCTGCACGGAACGAGACGCCCGCGCGCCCACCGATCGTCACGGGCGGACGGAAGTCCTCCGGCAAACGATTCAAGGCGGCGAAATCGACCTCGGCGATACGCAGCGACGTGGCAAATCCGAAGGGAGCCGTCAGGTTCGCCTGGGCGCTACCCGTCACCTGGGCGAGTGCCGAATCGAGCCGCAGGTCGCCCGCGCTCAGGCGGCCGTCGGCGAGCTGGATGTTGGTGACGATCCGCGAGACATCGATGCCGAACAGGTTGCCGCCGCCAAAGGTCAATTGGCCGCGCCCGTTCCACGCGGCCGGTTCCGCGAGGCGCGCGGCGGGGGCCCGCAATTGCAGCACGCCCGAAGCCGCGCCACGCCATGTCTGTTTCTCTGCCAGCAGATCCGACGCCAGGTGGGCCAGGTCCACACGGTCGACCTTCAATCCGACACCGACGTTGCCGTCGCGATCGGTGGGGAGCGTGAGATTGGCCGTGATCCGGCCGCCGTAGAGATCGATCCGCAGATTGTTCACGCGAATGCGGTCGAGCGTTCCGTCGCAGGGGACCAGTATGCGGTCGACGGCAATTTGGCCGGCCTTCAGATCGCGGCCGTCGAGCGTGCCACGCACGCGGACCCGTCGTGGTTTGAGCTGGCCCGTGGCATCGGCCGAGAGCGTGAAGGCGCCGGCGACGTCCACGGGCGGCTTGAAGTCGGCTTCGAGTCGGTTCAGCCACTCCAGATTCGGCACCGCTACTTGCAGGCGCGAACGAAAGGCGAAGGGCGCCGTGACGCCCAGTTGTCCCGAGGCGCGAATCTTCGCACCGGCGAAATCGGCCGTCAGATCGGTGAGGGTTGCCTCCCCGCGGGCGAGTCGCATTTTGGTCGTCGCCGAAAGGGGCGGTAGACCGAATGCTCGCACGTCGGAGAGCGTCAACTGCCCGCCCGCCTGCCAGGCAGCGAGGTTTCGCAGGCGGTCGGCGGGCGCGTGCCCGTCGAATTCACCGGCGATCGTCCCTTCGACCTGGCCCGCCAACTCGGGCACCACGCGGGCCAGCGTGGCGAGCGGCAAGCGAGCGAGGGAGAGTTCGGCCGACAGATCGCCGGGTGGCCGCATCTGCATCCGGGCATGACCCGTGACGGTGCCGTCCGCTCCGTTCTGGCCGGGAACCGCAAAGCTCATCTGCGACAGGTCCAACGCGCCGCCCGCATAGAGGACGTGCACCGCAACCTTCCGCAACTCGACCCCCGCGATCGTGAGCGACGCGGAACTCAGATCGCCCTCGACTTCGTAGGCGCCGGCCTGGAAGAGCGAACTCCACGGCGCGCCGATCGCGAGCTTCACCGTGACGCGTCCCGTGGCCGGCACCGGCAACTCCACGCCGAAGCGTTTCAATCGCCCGAGCAGGGTTTGCACCTCGATGTCGCGGAACGTCCAGTGGACGCGGGCGGAGCGGCGCGCGGCAGGTGCCGCTTGGGCCGCGCTCGTCGCAGCCAGGCTCGGCCAGCAAACCATCGCAATAAGACAGATGAACGGCCGGCTTGGAGTACGCATCATCCGGTGTAGTCTGTGGAGACAGGACCTGGGAGTCGGCCGTCCGGCCGATCTGCGCGAAAATGTCGCCATCGGGCGGTTCGAGGTGCACGCACTCCCTATGCCAGCATAACTCGGCAGGTGGTCGAGAAATGCATTTCTGCCGTTAGATGATAGAATATGGTTGGCACGGCAGTTGCGTCATTCGCCCCGCCGATCGGTCGGACTTTAGAGCCGATCCGAAAACCTGTTGGTGAGTCGAACCATTACTGTCGCAACATCGGTTCTCGGATAGGCTCTTAGGTCTTAGAGAGGCTGGCAAAACCCGGAAGTCGGAGCGCCGCGGGCAAAAAGATCGGCCGGGAAACGCCGATTTTTTGGACGCTCGATCCGGTTTTGTCGGTTGCTTAAAAAAACGGTTTTTTTGCCGGCAACGGTATTTCACGGGAGAATCGTACATCATGCAGAAAGCGTCTTTAGCGAAGTGTAAAACGTCCTTGATCGAGATCCGAGACCGTCTGGCCGGCGAGGTGAATCGCTTGATCCAGGCCGTGCCACAAAAGGCGAACGGAGGTGGCGACCTCTCCCATGTGCCGACGCATAACGCCGATCGCGACAGCGAAGGACTCGATAGCGAACTCGAGCTGATCCATAACGAAGAAACGCTGCTCGAAGACGTGCGAGAAGCGCTCAATCGTATCGAAGAGGGAACCTACGGCGTTTGCCAGGAGTGCGGCAACGCCATCGCCGAGGCACGGTTGGAAGCCCTCCCTGCCACACCCTATTGCATCGACTGCGCTCAGAAGTTGGCGAGCGTGCAGCAGTAGCGGCCTACGGATTGACAATGCGCACCAAGCTTACAGGTCGTGTGAATCCGGCCGAGCGGCGCTTCCGTTTCCGGCGACAGGGATTTGGATGCCGATCTGATGAGGGGCCAATGTTGCCACCAATGGCAGATTTGCCGCCGGTGGCAAATCTCACCCCATCGAGGGTTGATCCGGAAGAGGTACTAACCGGCGCTACGAGCCGCTTGCAGCGGCGGCGGCGTTCGGCTACTTGTAAGGACTGGCAATCCTTCTGACAGTGTGCCGAGACCACCTTCGCTCATGGCAGAGAAAACAAGCAAACGAGAAAAACCCGCGGCCGCCGAGCAAAAAGACGGACCGGCATCCGGCGGCAAGCGCATTCTGTTGGTCGACGACGATCACGAGATCATCGAATCGATGCGGTTGACCCTCGAATCGCGCGGCTACCAGATCCTCGTCGCCCGTGACGGTAACCAGGGTCTGGCGATGGCCGAGCGCGAGAACCCGGACCTGCTGATCCTCGACATGATGATGCCCAAGCGGAGCGGCTTCCTGGTGCTCGAGAAACTGCTGCGCACCAAGCCCGAGCTGCCGGCCATCATGATCACCGCCAACGAAGGTAGCCGCCACAAGGCCTATGCCGAGATGCTGGGCGTCAAAGATTACCTCCGCAAGCCGTTTCCCATGGACCGGCTGTTGGAAAGCGTCGAAAAACTGATAGGCGCCGGCGCGTAGCACGAAGACGGAAGATCGCGCTCTGCCTCGGCGGACCGGCGCTCGCTCCGGCGACGTTGCCCTTACGCCAATCCATAGCATGCCCGTGTGAGCCTCTCCACTCCCTTCATCCATCGGCCCGTCGGCACCACGCTGTTGACGGCGGCCATCATGCTGGCTGGGGCGCTAGGCTATCTGTTGCTGCCGGTCTCGCCCCTGCCGCAGGTCGATTTTCCGACCATCCAGGTCACGGCGACGTTGCCCGGGGCCAGCCCCGAGACGATGGCCTCGGCCGTGGCAACGCCGCTCGAACGGCAATTCGGCCGCATCGCCGGCGTGACGGAGATGACCTCGGCGAGCTATCTGGGTATCTCGCAGATCGTGCTCCAGTTCGATCTCAACCGTAACATCAACGCCGCGTCGCGCGACGTACAAGCCGCCATCAATGCGGCGCGGGGCAGGCTGCCGCCCAACCTGCCGCAAAACCCCACCTATCGCAAAATCAATCCGGCCGACGCGCCGATCATGATCTTGGCGCTGACCAGCCCCACCTACACCAAGGGGCAGATGTATGACGTCGCCTCGACGATCTTGCAGCAGAAGCTCTCGCAGGTGAAGGGCGTTGGCCAGGTGGCCGCGGGCGGTGGGGCGCCACCCGGCGTGCGGATCGACGTCAATCCGACGATGATGAACCATTTCGGCGTCGGCCTCGACGACGTGCGCACGGCCGTCGGCAACGCCAACGCCAATCGGCCCAAAGGGCAGGTTGCCGACGCGTCGCGGTCCTGGTCGGTCGGCACGACCGACCAGTTGCTGTCGGCCGACGAATATCGCCCGATCATCGTGATCTATCGCAACGGCGCGCCGGTGCGGCTGGGCGACGTGGCCACGGTGACCGACTCCGTGGAAGACCTGCGCAATGCCGGGCTGTGCAACGGCGACCCCTCGATCATGCTCATCGTCTTCCGCCAGCCCGGGGCGAACATCATCGAGACGGTCGACCGCCTATACGCGATGCTGCCGCAGTTGAAGGCGCAGATTCCGGCCGACATGAACCTGATCGTGGCCCTCGATCGCACGGCCACCATCCGCGCGTCGGTACACGAGGTGCAACTCACACTCATCATCTCCGTCATCCTGGTGATCCTGGTCGTCTTCCTGTTTTTGCGGAATGTGCGGGCCACGATCATTCCCAGCGTCGCCGTGCCCGCTTCGCTCGTCGGCACGTTCGGCGTGATGTACCTGGCGGGCTATAGCTTGGACAATCTGTCGCTGATGGCGCTGGCCATCGCCACCGGCTTTGTGGTCGACGACGCGATCGTCGTCATCGAGAACATCTCGCGGCATCTCGAAGAAGGGCTGGGTCCGATGGCCGCGGCCTTGCGCGGCGCCAAGGAGATCGGGTTCACGGTCCTGTCGATCAGCGTGTCGCTCGTGGCCGTGTTCATTCCCATCCTGCTGATGAGCGGCATCGTGGGGCGGTTGTTCCGCGAGTTCGCCGTCACGCTCTCGGTGTCCATCCTGGTGTCGCTCGTGATCTCGCTCACGACCACGCCCATGATGTGCGCCTACATGCTGAAACCCAAGGCTGAAGAACAGCACGGTTACCTTTACATGCTCTTCGAGTGGATGTTCGATCTGATCGCCGGCTTCTACGCCCGAACGCTCGGCTGGGTGCTACGACGTCAGCGGCTCACGATGTTCGTGACGCTGGTGACGATCGGCTCGACCATCTACCTCTATGTCATCATCCCGAAGGGCTTCTTTCCCCAACAAGACACCGGCCGCCTGTCGGGCAACCTGCTCGCCGACCAAGACACGTCGTTCCAGGCGATGAATTTCTTGATGAAAAGGTTCGCCGATGCCGTGCTCGAAGACCCGGCCGTCGAGGGGCTGACCGTTTCGACCGGCGGACAGAGCGGCGCCACCAACGCCGCGCGGATGTTCATCACGCTCAAGCCGCTGGAAGAGCGGAAGTTGACGGCCGATGCGGTGATCGGCCGCTTGCGCGGCAAGCTGGCCGGCTTGCCCGGTGCCACGCTCTATATGTCGGCCTACCAGGAGCTGCGCATCGGCGGACGCGCGAGTAGCACCCAATATCAATACACCATCCGCGGCGACAATCTCGACGACCTGAAATATTGGGGGCCGAAACTGCGCGACGCCATGCGCAAGCTCCCCGCGCTGGTCGACGTCAACAGCGACCAGCAGAACGGCGGTTTGCAGTCGGCCTTGAGCATCGACCGCGTGGCCGCCGCCCGGCTGGGCATCACCATCCAGCAGATCGACGACACGCTCTACGACTCGTTCGGCCAGCGGATGGTTTCGACCATGTACAAGCCGCTCAATCAGTACCACGTGGTGATGGAAGTCGAGCCGAGCTTCTGGCAGAACCCCGACTCGCTGCGGCTGGTGCACATCAAGGGACAGAACGGCGCGGAGGTTCCGTTATCGGCGCTCTACCGCTATACCTCGACAACGACACCTATCTCGGTGAACCACTCGGGCCAGTTCCCCTCCGTCACCATCTCCTTCAACCTGGCACCCGGCTTTTCGTTGGGCGATGCCGTCGAACAGGTCAATCAGCTCACGGGCGAGGCGGGCTTGCCGGAATCGATCCAGGGAAACTTTCAGGGGACGGCGCAGGCCTTCCAGGACTCGCTCGGCAACCAGCCCTGGCTTATCCTCGCGGCGCTGGTGGCCGTGTACATCGTGCTGGGCATGCTCTACGAGAGTTTCATTCATCCGTTGACGATCCTCTCTACGTTGCCCTCGGCGGGCGTCGGCGCCCTCTTGGCGTTATTGCTCTTCCGTATGGAGCTGAACGTGATGGGGCTGATCGGCATTCTGCTGTTGATCGGCATCGTGAAGAAGAATGCCATCATGATGATCGACTTCGCCTTGGAGGCCGAGCGCGATCATGGCAAGTTGCCGGAGGCCGCCATCCACGAGGCATGTTTGTTGCGCTTTCGCCCCATCACCATGACGACGATGGCGGCCCTGCTCGGCGCATTGCCCCTGGCGATGGGCACGGGCAATGGGTATGAGCTGCGCCGACCGCTGGGCATTGCCATCGTAGGCGGCCTGATCTTCAGCCAGATGCTGACGCTCTACACCACGCCCGTCGTCTACCTCTATATGGATCGGTTGCAGAACTGGTTCCGCCGCCGCCGTGCGGTGCACGAAGCGAGCTGACACCCTGGATGCGACGAACCCGGCGCGTCGAGGAACGCCGAGCTTACTTCACGCCGATCATCGTTTCCAATCCGAGCGGCTCGCGGCTGGCGAAAGGTTCGCCGTAGCGGGCGCCGATCGTGCCGCCCCAATAGGCAGCCTGGTCGCGCCAGCGGTCGAGGAATGTGGGCGGCTCGGTCGGGCGACCGACCACAAACTGGCTCTGGTAGCACTCGATCGCCGCCAGCTTGCGGTCCCAGTAACGGCTGATGTCGAGCACGAAGGCCGGCGGCACGACCAGCTTGATATGCACGCCGAAATAATAAAAAATCCGCTCGGGATGGTATGGCTCGCCCGGCATGTCGGTCTTGGTCAGTTTGGCCCAAAACCGGGCCGCCTCGACCAGTTCGGTGGCCGCCACGTGGTCGGGATGTGAGTCGACCCAATACGGGGCAAACAGCCAGCGGGGCCGAGTTTGCCGGATGACGATCGCTAACTTTTCGCGGGCCTCGAGCGTCGCTTCCAATCGGCGATTGGGCAGGCCCAGGTTTTCTCGCCAAGGAAGGCCCAGAATTTGCTTCGCGGCTTCCGTTTCCCGCGCCCGGATTTCGATGCTTCCGTGGGGCGTGGGCTCGCCGTTGGTGAGGTCCAGGACTCCCACCCGCCAGCCGTCGTCGAGGAAGCGGAGGATGGCTCCCCCCATTCCCAACTCGGCATCGTCGGGATGCGGGGCGACGACCAGAACATCCAGCATGATAGGCTCTTCCTTTGTCTTGAGTGTAACTTCGCAGCCCGTGCGTCCACTAGCCGCCCACCGGATGTTTGAGCGGCTATCTGATAACGGACGAACAAGAGGCCGCCCCGCGCACGAGCTCTGGGGGCTCAAAGGGAACGCGTGGCATGCAAATCCAACGGGCATTTTGCGCGGACGTGCACCGCGCCGGCGATTTTGACAGTAGATTCTAACATAGGCTTGGTGGAGCCGCTTTTTCTCAGGATCAGCTTAAAGGCGTCATGCGATCGGATGAACTTGATCTACAACCGGGTGAATGGGTGGAGGTACGCAGCGCGGCAGAAATCGTGGCCACGCTCGGCGCCGAGGGGAGGCTCGACGGCCTGCCGTTCATGCCCGAGATGCTTCCCTTCTGCGGGCGGCGGTTTCGTGTCTATCGCCGAGCACACAAGACGTGCGACACGATCGACTGGTCGGGGTTGCGCGGCATGGACCGCACGGTGCACCTCGACATGCTCCGTTGCGACGGCAGCGAGCATGGCGGTTGTCAGGCCGGCTGCCTCTTGTTCTGGAAGGAGGCCTGGCTGCGCCGGGCCGACCCACCGGCAAACGGCGAAGCGCACCCGGCCGCCGACGTCGACCCCGCGTTGCTAACGCGGCTGCGCGAACAGGCGCAACACGACGGCGCGGCGAACCACTTTCGCTGCCAGGCCACGGAGTTGCGCAACGCGACATACCCGTTGTCGGTCTTCAAGCCGTCGCAATACGTCTGCGACGTACGGTCGAACGGGGCGACCTGGGGCGCCGTGTCGCGCGCCATCCTGATGTCGACCTTCAATCGCGTACTGCGCGCATTGGGCCGGCCGACGATCCCCCGCGTGACCGGCAGCTTGCCGCGGACGCCCAAGGAAGAACTCGGCCTGGAAGCGGGCGAGTTGGTGGAAGTAAAAAGCCACGCAGAGATTCTGGCCACACTCGACCAACACGGGAAGAACCGCGGGCTGACGTTCGATCCCGAGATGGTTCCTTATTGCGGTCAGCGATTTCGCGTGTTGCGCCGCGTCGAGACGCTCATCGACGAAAAATCGGGCGAACTCCGTTCGTTGCCCGGCGCTTGCATCGTCTTGGATAGCGTGGTGTGCCGCGGCCTCTATCATCGTCTCTGTCCGCGCGCCATCTTCCCTTATTGGCGCGAGATCTGGCTCCGTCGCGTCGAATGAGCGGGCGAGACGGATTTCCTAAGAGCAACCGACAGAAACCGAATCGAGCTTCGATAAAATCGGCGTTTGACGTCCGATTTTTTACCCGTGGCACCCGGGGCATCCGGCCTCTCAGCCGCCCTTAGGTTGAAATCGAGGTCCGCCGCGATGCCTCGGTCAATCGAGATACCCGAGGTCGCGGAGCCGGTCTTCGACGCAGATCTGGTCGGCGTCGGTGATGCCGCTGAGTTGCAATTCGCGACAAGGCGGGTTCGATTCGCTCCAGTTCACCCGCGTACCCGCGCCGCACAAAACATGGTCGAGCGCCTGGCCGCTCATCGGGGCCGGCACGCTCACGCCGAGCATCTCGAGGATCGTCGGGGCCACGTCGCGCAGGTCGGCGGCGCGATGGGTGCCGGGCGTGACGTGCGGTGCGTTGAGCAGCAATACGCCTTCCAGCCGGTGCGTGGCGGCCATGGCGGCGTCGCCGCGCACGAGTTGCGGTCGCGGGTCGAACTTGTGCCGCGTATGAAAACCGGGGACGGGGATGGCCACGACATCGGGCCACAGCTTCTCGATCGGGTCGACGCCGTATCGTTCGGCCGTGCCGAAAACTTCCTCGAAGAGCGGTTCGCCCGTCTCGGGATGGGTCGCCGTTTCGAAAGCGTGGATCACGCCGGCCAGCGTTTCGTCGCGCTGGCGCGAAGTCCTGACCGGGCCGGTGCCGAAGCGTCCGGGCGTGTTCAGATAGATCAGGCCGCCCAGGTTCCCGTGCATGGTCAGCGCGGTGCTGCGCCGCCAGTCGATCGGCAACAGGCTGTCGAGCGGCCTGGTGAGCTGCGCCGTGCTCCACCCCGGATTGAACCGCCGGTACAGGAGCTTCCGAACCTTCCAGAGGCCGCGGCGCACGTGGTAGGCGGCCGCCGCCCCGCCGCGCGGCCAGCGCAACAGGCCGGCCCGCGACAGTACCTCGGCGAGCGTAATCTTGCCGCGAAAGGGACCGAAGCCGTGGTCGCTGACGGCCACGACCGCCGCCCCATGTCTCGCGGCCAGTTCCATCAGCGCGCCCAGGCAATCATCGAGTGCCCGCAAGGCCTGCTGCGCCTTGGCCATCCACAGCTCGGCCGTGTGGCCGGCGCGGGGATCGAGCCATTGCCAGCAGCGGTGTTGGAGCGAATCGAGCACCTGGAGTTGCACCACCATCAACCGCCAATCGATCATGCGGTCAGCCACCTGGGCCGCCGTGGCATGGCCGCGGAAGAGGGCGGCCGTCTGGTCGATGCCCGCCGCCAGCTCTTCGAACGTGGTCGGCCTTCGCCGCCAGACCGTTCCCAGGTCATAACGCGCGCCCGTGGCGCGCAAACGCTTCGCGAACTCGGGATAGGGTGCGAGCGCCGCATCGATCGACGGGCTGTCGAGCCCCCCCACCACCATGCCGCGCACCGACGACGACGCGGGAAACGTCATGGGCAGGTTGAGCGAAACCACCTCCCCGCCGGCCGCCGAGATGGCATCGAACAGCGTCGGCCGTGCGATACGCCCGGCATGGTTCAACAACAGCCGGCGACGCCGATGGTCGAGATAGCGATAGTCGAGGATGCCGTGCTCGTGCGGATCGCAACCCGTCTGAAAGGTGGTCCAGGCGACCGGCGTGATGTAGGGGCGGGTCGAGCGGACGATCGCGCGGGCGCTCGTCGCCATCAACCGGGCCAGGTTTGGCATGCGGCCCGACTCGGCCCACGGCACGAGCAGATCGAAGGTGGCGCCGTCGAGCCCGATGACCAGCAATCGGGAGACACTTTGCGTCGCCAGGTTCATCACGTTTCCTCGTGTATGACGGATTCGGCGCCTCCGACGATGCGGCTGGGGCGCCTACGACAGCCTCTCAACCCAAGTCGACTCGCGAGCCGGTGTGCGGATCGGCATGGGCCATTTCCAGCAACTCCTGACGCCAATCGCGGCCGTTTGGCAGATCGAGTACAAACTCGACCTGGAAGTAATCTCGGCGGCGGACATGCTCCGATTTGTTGATCAGCCAACTCGCGGCCCAACGCTTGAGGCGCCGCTGCCAACCCTCCTGGCCCGCCGCGGCCGCCGACCATTGTTGCATGCGCTCGACGAACCGGCCCGCTCCGCGTACGAACCGCGCGGGCACCGGCTCCTTGGCCGCCACGCCGAACACCGTATGCGGAAACCGCGCACTTCCCTGCCAACCGACGAGCACGGCGTCGAGCGGCGCCAACATCCGCGTCAGGCAGCTTGGGGTCAGCCGCCAGTAGTCGCTGGGATGGTCGTGGATATGGAAGTCGAGAGGCGCGGCGATGAGCATCAGACCTCCCGGCGCCAGGACGCGAATCATCTCGGAGACCGCCTTGCGTGCCTCGAACACGTGTTCGAGCGTCTCGACGCAGACGATCGTCTGGGCCGTCTCGTCGGGCAAGGTCAGCGCCGCCAGGTCTTCGACGCGGTTCACTCCCGGCCCCGGCCGCAGGTCGCAGCCGACGTACGTTTCGCCGGGGAACAAGGGCCGCAGATCGGCGACAGACTCCTGCCCTTCGGGCAGGTACGAACCGAACTCATAGACCGGTCCACGCAGGGCAAACGCCTCGGTCGCGATCTGCACAAACGCACGCACGTTATCGCGCATAGCTTTGCACTCCCAATTCTTGAAACCGCTCGGGGCGCCAACGATGGATGACGACGCTATGTTTGTCCGAGCCGGCGGCAGCGAAGCGGGCCACCGGTTCGCCGGCGTGGGACATGAGCAGCCGCATCGTTTCGCTGCGGCGACTATCGGCGGCCAGTTCCGCCTGCTCGACGACGACAAAAGCCAGAGCCGGGTCGCTGAAGGCGGCCTGCGCCGCTTCGTATCGATAGGTCTTGCGGCCGGTGTACAGTGCCGTCCAACCGCGGCTGTCGAGTACGGCCACCGACCGGTCGGCGTTTTCGGTCAACCACCGCGCGGCCTCGCGATGCGCTCCGCGGCTGGCGTGCAGCGGCGCGAAACAATCGGCCGAGCATAGGAGCACGACGCACAGCGGCATGGCTACGGGCAAGACCATTCGTAGCGGCATCGCCGAGCGAGGCCATGCCGCGCCCAGCACCGACCGCGGGAGAACGGCGGCCAACCACGTAGCGACCACCAAGGCACCCGCTCCGGCCCAGCCGACGCCCAACACCACGAGAAGCAGCATGTGCCTCGTCGACAGATAACCGGCCCGCGCGGCGACAAAGAGCCCCGCCGCCACCAGCGCGGCGCACAGGCATTGCATGAAACGATCGAGCGGCATGACGAGCGTCCGCCGAGCCGCTGCCAGTCCGATCAGCGCCAACACGCCGAGCCAATAGTGCATGGTCTGGGCCAGCTCATGGAACAGCCTAGCTGCGGCTGCCAGATAGCCCTGGAAGCGACTCGTCGTCGAGGTGTCTTTTTTGCCGAAAACGAGACGACCCGTCCCCGCCAACTCCCAGCGCGGCTCGACCGCGGCGGGCTCGATGCCGGCGACGAAGCTGTTGAGCGGCGCCGCCTCGGCGGCCCCACCGCGCCCGGTCAATCGGCTCAATGCCGCGTCGGCCGTACCGGCGCCGCAACCAACAAGGTATGGCACCAAGAGGGCCGCCAGCCCACACGAATAGCAGGCCACGGCACGCGCCGCAGCGATCCAGTTTTGGCGGTGGCCGCGCGCGATCTGTAGCCATGCCAAGGCCGCGATCAGCGCCGCCGGCAAGACCAACGACTCGCCGCGGCTGGTCAATGCCAGGCCCGTCAGACCACCGCACAGCGACAACCACAGCGGCGACGCATAGGAAGCGCTCGGCCGCGGCACGCAAAAATAGCGGGTGGCCGCCCACAGGGCCGTGCAGACGAGAGCCAGGTGGGTGCTGTCGCTCAGACCGTCGGCACCCAGTCGCGCAATTCCGCCCAACAGGCAATAGAGCGCCGCGCCCACGAGCGCGGCCTTCTCGCCGTGCAGCCGGCGGAACAGTGCATGAACCGGGGTGACCGAGCCCACCAGTGGAATCGCGGCGGCCAGTTGCAAGCAAATGGCCCAATTCTCGACGTCGATCGCCCCGGCTGCGACGAGGGTGCGATGGACGAGCCAGCCGAACCAGGGAAAGAGAGGCTGCTCGGGTTGCACGCGCATGGTAGCGGCAAATCCGTCGCGCTCGAAACTCTGGGCGACGATCAGATAGCGGACGCAATCCTGGGCCGGCACGACGGCCCGCGCAATGGTCCAGACCTGGATCAAGCAAGCCAGCAAGACGAGGCCGCCGACCGTCGCGGTTTTGCGTGGAAAGTCCATCCGTGGACATGCTTTGGGTAGGTTGTCGTCGGAGTTTGGGCACCGGGCACGGTGACGGGAGGCAAGCGAGCCCGGGGAACTCCCAGAGAGGCGGCAAGAGTAGCCCGCACCGCGACGCGGGTCAATGCGGATGTTGGGCGATTTGCCGAAGCGGCGGTACCCTGTTGGTGTGGGTCAACCGTTTTCTGCATGCAAGAAGAGGTCTATTCCCAAACGCTCGGCGACGACCGTGAAGCTCGCTCGCGGTAGACCGGCCGTCAAGGCGAGCCGCTCCAGGTCGGCCGCCGTGCGGTAGATGAGGTACCAGTTGCCGATCCACTCCATGTAGGCCCGGGTCGGATTGTGTGGAGCGAAGTTGCCGACCGAGAGCATGCCGCCGCCGGCCAACCGCTGCCAGAACAGCCGCAGCAGCTTGGCCGCCGCCTCGTCGGGCAGGTAATCGAACAGCCCGCTACAGAGCAAGAAATCGGCCTCGGCCAAGACTTCCGCGGCACGCGGCTTATCGACCAGCCGGAACAGGTTTTCCCGCAGCGTGACGAGCTGCCCGGCGTCGATCAACGTGGTCAGGCATTCTTGCGCCCGGTCGAGGGCCGCCTGATCGAGATCGAGCAGCGTCAGTCGGACGCGGCGGCGGTCCGACACGGGTAGTGAATCCAGCGCCAGGCGCACGTCGAGGCCCGGTCCGCAGCCGACGCTGACGACGTGGAACGCTCGCCCGGTGGGAGCGGCCAGGCAGCGTTCGACCAGCGTGGCGGCCGACCGCTCGGTACGGGCCCGCACGGCTTCCACGGCAGCCTGGCCCTGAAAATATCTGTCGAAGAGCCGGCCCAGCGGATGCGCAACACACGTCCGCTGCCAAAACCGCTCGAACATTTCGAAATCGCCCGCATATCCACGGGGTTTGAAGCGGGCCCGCTCGTGCAACCAGCCGACCACGAGCAGGCTGCCGGCGGCAGCCCAGAACTCGCCCGACGGCAATTGGTTCTCCTTTCCCCAACAGTCGATCGCCGTCAGGTGGTCGAGCGCGCGATCCATGGCGCTGCTGACCAAGGCATAGCCGAGCTTTTCGTCGGCCCAGCCGGAGGAAAGTGCCTCGGCCCGCTCGAGATCGGCAACGAGCCGCCGGCCGATCTCGCGAGCCCGGACGGCCAGCGACGCCTGGCCCCCGGCCGGACTGCGGGGATCGCGTCCGGGTCCGTCCGCGTCGGGGTGCTGGGCGTCGGTCGGATGCGGTCCCAAAACCATACGACCGTTGTAACCGGCCCGGTCGTTCGCCGCCAGAACGGCCCACCGATCCGCCGCGCAACGTGAGCTATCCTTTTTCAGCCGAATCCTCGCTTTTGGCAGCCGTTTTCGAGCTGGTCCACAAGCCTGTCGGAAACAGCGGAATCTTATCGTCTTCAACAAGTCTTCTAACAAACATCTGCGTGCACCATGGCAAAAGTGATTGCTGCCCCTCTCCGCCCCGGCGAGCGCACCCCCGAATCGAACTTTGAAGATCTGAAGCGGCGCATTCACGGCAAGCTCGTCGACAAGCTCGATCTGTCGAAGGTGGGCGATCTCGACGGCGAGGTCCTCCGCCGCGAAATCCGGCTGGTCATCGAGCACCTGTGCGACGCCGAAGACACACTGCTCAACCGCAACGAGCGGGAACGGCTGGTCGAAGAAGTGCTCGACGAGACGTTCGGGCTCGGGCCGCTAGAACTGCTGCTCAAGGACCCGACGATCAGCGATATCCTGATCAACGGTCCGAAGAACATCTACTGCGAGCGCCGCGGCAAGATGGAAAAGACGACGGTCGCGTTCCGCGACAACGGCCACCTGATGCAGATCATCGACCGCATCGTCTCGCGGGTGGGACGCCGGGTGGACGAAATCTGCCCGATGGTCGACGCGCGCTTGCCCGACGGCTCCCGTGTGAACGCCATCATTCCGCCCCTGGCACTCGACGGCGCGGCGGTCTCCATTCGTCGTTTCGGCGCCAATCCGCTGAAGCTGGAAGACCTGCTCAACTTCAAGGCCTTCACCCCGGAAATGGTGATGCTCCTCGAAGGTGCCATCAAGGCGCGATTGAACATCATCATCGCCGGCGGTACCGGCTCTGGTAAGACGACGTTGCTCAACACGCTGTCGAGCTTCATCTCCAACAGCGACCGCATCGTGACGATCGAGGACGCGGCCGAATTGCAGCTCCAACAAGACCACGTGGTGCGGTTGGAGACCCGTCCGCCCAACATCGAAGGTAAGGGCGCGATCACGGCCACCGACCTGGTTCGCAACGCCCTGCGTATGCGGCCCGAACGAATCATCATCGGCGAGTGCCGCGGTCCCGAGACGCTCGACATGCTGCAAGCCATGAACACGGGCCACGAAGGCTCGTTGACGACGATCCACGCCAATACGCCGCGCGACGCCGTCGCCCGTATCGAGACGATGATCATGATGGCCGGATTCGACCTGCCGCTGAAGGCCATGCGGCAGCAGGTGTCCAGCGCCGTCGACCTGATCATCCAGGCCAACCGTTTGCAAGGAGGCCCGCGCAAGATCACGCACATCACCGAGGTCATCGGCATGGAGCAGGACACGATCGTGATGCAAGACATTTACCATTACACACAGGAAGGCATCGACGAACGCGGTCGCGCGTTTGGCCGCTTCGAGGCCACCGGCGTGCGGCCGACGTTCATGGACCGCCTGGAATCGGCCGGTGTACGGCTGCCGGCCAGCGCCTTCCGACAGAGAGTGATGTTGGTGGACTGATGGATCCCATCCTGCTCATTTCGATCGCGGCCTTTCTCGGCGTCTCGGCGCTCGTCGCCGGGCTGCTGACGGTCTTCCGCGCCGATACCGACAACCGCATCGAAGACCGGCTCGACCTGCTCACAAGCTCACGCTCGGGCAAGTCCGACTCGCGCGACGCACCCAGTGTGCTGCACAAGCCCATCGACGCGGTGCCCGGCTTCTTCGACGCGGTGGTGGAACGGTTTCAACGCCTGCGTTTGCTGTTCGACCAGGCCGACACCTCGCTCAAGCCGTCGCAGTTCGCGGCCATTTCGGCCGGCTTGGGGTTGATCGCCTGTGCGGGCGCGGCCTATGCCGGCGTGCAACTGGCGATGGCCCCGGCCATCGGTGTGTCGGCCGCCGCGCTCCCACTGCTGTGGCTCATCTTCAAGCGGCGGCAGCGTCTGAAGAAGTTTGCCGTGCAGTTGCCCGATGCGCTGGAATTGATTTCGCGAGCGTTGCGGGCCGGTCACAGCCTCGCGGCCGGGTTCAACCTGGTCAACGACGAAATGTCGTTGCCCATCTGCCGCGAATTCGGCCGCGTATCGGAAGAGCACAACCTGGGCATTCCGCTGGAAGACGCATTGAACTCGCTCACCGACCGCGTGCCCAACCTCGACCTACGGTTCTTCACGACGGCCGTGATTCTGCAACGGCAGACGGGTGGCGACCTGGCCGAGATTCTGGACAAGATCGGTTACATCATCCGCGAACGGTTCAAGATCTGGGGGCAGGTGCAAGCTCTGACGGGCGAAGGTCGCCTATCGGGTGCGGTCTTGTTAGGCCTGCCGCCGGCCCTGTTCCTGGCCGTCTACCGCATGAACCCCGACTACATCATGGTTCTGTTTACCGATCCGATGGGTAAGCAGATGCTGGCCGGGGCCATCGCGCTCCAGGTGGTCGGCGCGCTGGTCATCAAGAAAATCATCAATATCAAGGTATAGACGAACGTGCTCCTGGCTGACTTTCTTTCTACCGAGATGGTCGTCTCACTGGCCGTGTTTGGCTTGTTTGCCACCGGTATCTGGTGGCTGTTGGAATACATGGCCAACAACAAGGACCGGGCCACCGAGCGGCTCGACGAGTTGAAGGATCCGGGGCTGCGCCGACGCAAGGCCGAAGAGGTGGCCAATCTCGTCAAGAAGCAAGACGCCATGACGCGGGTGTTGCAAAAAGCGACTCCCGCCCTGGCCAAACCGCTACAGCCCAAGAACGAGTTGGAGGCGAGTAAGCTGAAGGCCAAGTTGGCCTCGGCCGGCTTCCGCGGCGAAACGGCGGCTTCGATCTTCTTGGGCATGAAGTTCGCCGGCCTGATGGTCGGACTGCTCATCAGCGGCGTCACACTCGCCGCCGTGTCGGCTTTCGACCGGCAGTCGATCATGTATGCCGTCAGCGTGGCGGGGTGCATGTTCTACATACCCGAGATCTTCGTGTTCATACTGGGCAGCCGCCGCCGCGAAGCGATCTTCTTGGGTCTGCCCGACGCGCTCGATCTGATGGTCGTGTGCGTCGAGGCCGGGTTGGGTCTCGATCAGGCCATGCGCAAAGTGGCCGACGAAATGAAGAAGACCTATCCCGTCATCTCCGAGGAATTCGGCCTGGCGAACTTTCAACTTCAGATGGGTCGTCACAAGGCCGACGTGTTGCACGAGCTGGGTGTGCGCAGCGGCGTCGAAGACTTGCGCTCGCTGGCGGCCATCTTGATCCAGGCCGACAAGTTCGGCTCGAGCGTGGCCCAGGCCCTACGCGTGCAAAGCGATTCGATGCGCACCCGCCGCCGGCAACTGGCCGAAGAAAAAGCGGCCAAGACGGCGGTGAAGCTCATCTTCCCGCTCGTGCTCTTCATCTTCCCCGGCATCTTCGTGGTGCTGGTCGGCCCGGCGGCCATTACGATGGTCCGCGAGATGTTCCCGATGATGGCCGGCCAGTAGAACTTGCCCATCTCGCCCGCCTTCGACCGCGGGCTTAACGGTCGGCGAAGCTGGTAGGGACGCTCAACCACTTCGCATGAGCCGCCGCCCATTGCCGATATTAGCTAATGTGCGGAGCGCACGGCAAATTCGCATTTTATCCTCGCGGCCAGGACGCGGCCGCCGACCTTCGGGAGACACGAAGATGGTTCAGCGATCGGTATTGTTGGTGGCCGCAGTCGTGTTGGTGTTCTCCGGCAACTCCGACGCAGGATGGTTTCAACGGGGGAAACG
>DASZTS010000114.1:0-2956 GCA_035547915.1 Pirellulales bacterium
TCGGACCGTATTCGCGCGGTCAACGTGATCGCTCCGGTCGAGGACGGGAAATGTGTGATCTACGTGCGAAGTTACATCAAATTGCCCCTACCGAAGGCTGTCGGCCGAACGATGGCCAAAATCAATAACCTTTTCAATCGGTATATCCTGGCCGAGGACTACCCGGTCATCCGGTCGCAAATGCCCAAGGTTTCGGATCTGGACATCGGCGAGCGCTTCATTCCAGCCGATCGTCCTATCGTGCTCTATTTGCAGCGACGCCGCGAACTGATTGACGCCAGCCGGACGGGAGATATCGAGTCGAACACGCGGTCGCTCGACTGTGCAGCGAGGGCGGAGAAAAGCTCCTCGGCCACGTAACCCTTCCTGTCGTCCTTGTCATGTTGCCGTTGTCATCGACGCTGTTGGCTTGTTTCAGAGCGATCATGGTGTGCATGCTCGCCCTGTGGGGCGTCGGTACGCTTCGGCGCGATGTGAGCGTCGTCGATCCTTTCTGGCCCGCGGGTTTCGTGCTCGTGGTGTGGATCGCCTGGCTTATGAATGCTCCGGTCAACGTGCGCCCTGCGTTGCTTGTTGGCCTCACGACTCTATGGGGACTGCGGCTAGCCGCTTTCCTGCTTTGGAGGCGCCGCGGCCATGGCGAGGATCGTCGCTATGCCGCGATGCGAGCCCGTCATGGAAGTCGTTTCTGGCGAGTGAGTCTGGTGACGGTGTTCGGTTTGCAAGGTGTTTTGTTGTGGTTTGTGTCATTGCCTCTGCAAGTTGCCGCCCGTGGCGGCGATTCGCTGCTTGGCCCGATCGACGTCGCTGGCATCACGATCTGGGCAATTGGCTTCGTGTTTGAGGCGGTCGGCGATGCGCAGTTGGCGCGGTTCCAGGCCGACCCGGGCAATGCGGGCCAGGTCCTGTCCAGCGGTCTGTGGCGATGGACTCGCCATCCCAATTATTTTGGCGACTTCTGCGTGTGGTGGGGGCTCTGGCTAATCGCGGCAGCCGGTGGCGCCTGGTGGACAATTGGCAGCCCGCTGGTGATGACGTTCCTTTTGTTGAAGGTCTCCGGTGTCGCCTTGTTGGAGAGTACGATCGTCGACCGCCGTCCCGATTATGCGGCCTACCAGGCTAGAACCAATGCATTCTTTCCCGGCCGGCCAGCGGAGGGAGACGCGCGCCATCGAGCCGGGTAGTTGCCGTGACCGTTGAGCACCGACCGACTTCACCGGACGTTGCCTGCAGATCAGTGCCCGGCATTCGCATTCAACGTGATAACGGTCACGGCACAAGAACCGAAATCCGCAACGCTCCCTCGCCATCGCCTCGCGCGGCATCCCAACCAGTGGTAAGCTTCTGGCCGCCACGCTGGCCTCGTTTCTAACGGCACCGGCACGAAACGTTATCTGTTGCACAAAAAAACCGCCCCAGCGAGTCCCAGCTCAACTGGCGCGGCTTCGTTCTTCGTACGATCCCCCGGATGACCAGCACAGGCCGAAGCGTACCGGATTCGTTTGACCGGACAATATTAGTTTGGGACGAGATGCCGCACGCCCCACCCAAATGAGCTTTACGGCGCACTCGCCGCCGTGTGTCCCTTTGGTAACCGTTCACGCCCCGGCGAGGCCGGGGCGTGCAAATTGATCTTCGCGCCGGGAGCAAAATCAGCGACACCGGTGGCATGTCGCAGGAGCCGCTGCTCACGGAAGAGCTGATTGCCCGGCAGTCGCCGGAGTCGCAGGCAATCATTCGGTTGTTGTTGGCGAAGATCGCCGAACTTGAAGCGCGTCTGAACAAGACGCCACGGAATTCTTCGCTGCCGCCGAGTACCGAGCATCCGCATGCCAAGCCTACGCCCAAGAAAAGGAAGAGTGGCAGGAAACGAGGCGGTCAGCTCGGTCATCCCAAACACGAGCGGAGCTTGATTCCCGTCGAGCAATGTACGCAGGTTGTTCCCGCCATTCCAGAAAACTGCCGCCGCTGCGGCGAAGTGCTGACCGGCTTGGATTCCGAACCGCTGCGGCACCAAGTCTGGGAAATCCCCGAAATCAAACCGCTGGTGACGGAGTATCAACTGCACCGGCTGACGTGTCCCGTTTCCTCCGCAAGCACCTGTGGCCAGCTTCCGCCAGGCGTTCCGCATGGGCAAGCTGGGCCCAGGCTGATTGCCCTGACGGGATTGCTCATGGGATGCTTCAAACAGAGTAAGCGACGTGTGGCCCTGTTCCTGGAGCAGGTGCTGAATCAACCCTGCTCTCCGGGTTGGGTTGTCAAGCTGCAAGATCGCGCGAGGGCTGCGATCGCGCCGGCCTATGAGGAGCTGGCGGCACAATTGCGGACCGAACCGGTGCTGGGCATCGACGAATCGCCAACGAAGGAAGCCCAGACCAAATCTTGGCTGTGGACTTTCGTCGCAGGCAGCTATACGTTCTTTGCGCTGCGGACGACTCGCGCCGCTACGGTGCTTCACGAACTGCTCACCGACCCCTTCGAGGGTGTGGTCAACTGCGACCGGGCGAAGATGTATTGGAAAATCGGCAGGCCGCAGTGGTGTTGGGCGCATCTGAAGCGGGATTTTCAGGCCCTCATCGACCACCCGGATCACCAAGTGAAACGTCTTGGACGTGACCTGATGCGTCCGACACGCGAGCTGTTTCGACATTGGGCTCGCTACCGCGATGGGACGATTACCCGCGGGGGAATGTTGCGTCTGATGCACCCGATCCGTAAGGAGATCGGCAGCTTGCTGCTGCGCGGAGCATTCAGCGGCAACTTGAAACTGATGGGAATGTGCGAACCGTTGTACGACCATCGCGAGTGGTTGTGGACCTTCTTGGATGTTGAGGGGGTCGAGCCCACCAACAACGTAAGCGAGCGCGCCTTGCGTCCGGCGGTGATCTGGCGCAAGCTCTCCTTTGGAACCCAAAGCGCCCGCGGGAGCCGTTTCGTGGAGGCAATCCTGACTGTC
>DASZTS010000115.1:0-25768 GCA_035547915.1 Pirellulales bacterium
AGGCCGTGATTTTCCAACGGCTCGGCCTGATGCCACCACGCCGGCTCCGCCGGCTCGACGGCATCCAAATGTAGTGAAATAAACACCCCCAAATCGCACCTAAGTCCTTTCGCGAACGTCAAAACTCTCTAACTTGGGTTAACGCACGCTCGACAGCCCGTACCTGGGCATGTGGTCGTTCCGATCGCCCAGATTTTTTTGTAAAGCGCGAGCCGCCAATCGGCAATTGAACTAAGGCGGATCGTATCCACCCGGATGAAAGGGGTGGCAGCGGCAGATACGCAGTACGCCGCGCCAGGCACCGCGGAGTGCGCCGTATTTCTGCACCGCGCCGATAAAGTAGTTGCTGCACGTCGGCGTGAAACGGCACTGCCGGCCGATGATCGGGCTGAGGGTCCATTGATAGATCCGAACCAAGCCGATCAGCGTGCGGCCGGGAAGGCGGTATAGGAAGTCGGCGACACGGTTCATCTTCGTTCGCGGGCCAGCTTTCTCGCCGCCCGCCGGGCCAGGGCGACCAGCGATTCGACGACGCCAGCCAACTCGGCCGTCGAGCCGGGACGGGGCGAAATAACGAGGTCGATGCCGGGCGGAAGGTCCGCGCGGCGGAGGCGAAACGCCTCCCTTAGCAGTCGTTTCCAGCGATTGCGCACCACCGCGTTCCCCACCTTCCGTGAGACAGAAAGGCCGATGCGAGGATGATCCAAATCGCTTTCGCACGAATAGACGATAAGCAGCGAGTCGGAGACCACGTTACGCCGCTTATAGACCCTCTGGAAATCGCGTCCCGAGTGCAGACGATGTTCCGGGCGAAAATGCAGGTTGGCCGGCTCAGTCATCGTGGCTGTCGGGTGCTGCGGAATCCGGCGACGGCGGCTCGAGAGGCTTTCGGTACCAGGTATCATCGGGTGGCTGGCTGGGGCCACTGCGCTGGCGGATCCGACGTTTGACGGCCCATCCACCGAGCAGAATCATCAACACCATCCCAAGCCCGAGCACGACCAACCCGAGTAGGGCGGCTATCGCCTTGGCGCGCAGCAGCGCCGGCAGCCGATTGGTCTGCTGTGCGAAGAGCACCACCATTAGCGCGGGATGGTCAAACACGTCACCGGCTCCGGACCGCAAACACTTCCCGGTCACCACCGCAACTCGCGACGGGGTTCCAGAGGATAACGGCTGTCGATTTGCTTGATCTGGCCGAGCGCCGCCTCGTCGAGCTTGGCTGGTATCACGATCTGTACTTCGGCGAACAGGTCGCCGGCGGGGCGATCCGTGGCGGCTACGCCGTGCCCCTTGATGCGCAGTTTCGTACCGCTGCTGCTCCCGGGAGGAACGCGCAACGATACCGTACCCTTGGGGGTCGGCACGTCCACTTTGGCTCCCTCGGCCGCCTCACGGAGAGTGACAGGCAAGCGAACATACAAATTATCACCACGCCGCGTGAAGTAGGGATGCGCCGCGACTCGCACCTTGACGAGGAGGTTGCCACGCGGACCACCGTTGAGTCCCGCCTCGCCGCGGCCCCGCAGCCGCAGCTTCTTGCCGTCATCGACGCCCGCGGGAATGCGCACCGTGAGCGTTTCGCTCTCGCCGCTTTCGCGCGTCAAGGTAAGCTGGGTTTCGCCACCGGTTACCGCGAGGTTGAAGGGGATTTCGACCTCTGCCTCCACGTCGGTCCCCGCGGCCTGAGAGCTACGGCTCCGACGTTGCGAACCGCGGCCGCGGCAGAACTGGTTGAAGATGTCGCCCATGCCCCCCGGTGCCTCGCCGCCCCCGAAGAACTGGGCAAAATCGAAATCTTCGGGCCCCGCGTTGTACGACCATGTAGGGCCGCCCCGCGGCCCCCCGCCTCCTTGCGAGGCTTGCTCGAAAGTGCTGCCGTAACGATCGTACATCTCCCGTTTCTTGGGATCCTTGAGCACATCGTACGCAGTCTGGATCTCTTGAAACTTCTTTTTCGCGTTCTTATCGTCGGGGTTGACGTCGGGATGGTATTTGCGCGCGAGCCGCGCGTAGGCCTTGTCGATTTCGGCCTGTGACGCCCCCCGATTCAGCTCCAAGTTCTTGTAATAGTCTTCCGCCATCCGCAACCATTTTGATGACCTGACCGCCCCTACCGACCCCTCACACCGGCATTGTACGACCACTCCCGGCACAGCAGCAATATAGGCGGCACGGGTCACGACGACGCGTCGCGGCCGTTACAATGTCTCGCGAGCGACCTACGGCAGGCTAGTTTTCTTCGAGAGGTGCGGGCTTCATGCGACAATCGGGCGGCGAGCGGCGGCTGGCGGTGCAGCTCGGTCCGGCCGACAGCATCTTTCCGGCGATTCTGGCCGAAGCCTGGCGAAAACGCGGTTGGGAGGTGGCGGTCGTAAGCAGTTCTCCCTCAAGTCACTGGTTGCCGAATGATGTACCAGTAACGGGTGCGGGCGCTTTCCGCGGTGACCTCGACCGTGTTGGACGAAAGCTGGCGCGCCGCGTGTTGCGTCGGGTGGAGCGTGTCCTCGTCGCCGCGGGCCGCCGGCGATTTCGTCGCATCACGGGAAAACCGGAACCAGCGGGTTGGGAATGCCGCGTGATCGACACCTGGGCTGCCGGTCCGGCGTTGGCCAAGCTGGCCTTGTCCCTCTCACCGAGCTTCGTCTTCGCCCACGACGCGGCGGCATACGGCCCCGCCCTGGCGCTGTGCCGCGGGGTTCCCCGCATTTTGTTTCCCTGGGGGAGCGATATCTACAACACACCCGAGAGCTGGGCGGGGGCGGCCTGGATCGTAACCCGGGCCATGCGCGGCGCCGACCTGATCGTGCCGTCGAGCCAGTCCGCCGCCGATTACATCCAAATACGGTTCGGTGTCGCCCCCGACAAGGTGCGGGCCATTTCGTGGGGCATCGACCTGGCTGGTATCGGCCGCGCCGAGACCGCACGGCGCGAGGCGCTTTGTGCGAAGTGGCGCATCCCCGGTACGGCGGTGGTGGTGCAGAATTGCCGGAAGTTTTGGCCTCACTTCGGCTGCTTCACCATTCTAGAGGCCTTCTTGCGCATCGCGGCGGAGCTGCCACAGTGCCATTTTGTCCTGTTCGGCGGTGTCGCCGCGGGTGACGTGCGCGAGGCGGCCGCTCGGATCGCCCAAGCTGGCCTGTCGTCGCGATTCACACTGATTGATCGGCAGCTCGACCTACCCGAATACCTGGAGATGTCCTCGATCAGCGACGTTTACGTGTCGATCTGCCCTCGTGGCGATGCACGTTCATCGAGTGTGCTGCAATTGGCCGGGGCGGGCGCAGCACCCGTGATCGGTGAAGACGCGGAATATCGCGCGTTGACCCAACTCGGCTTCAAGGCCCGTTTTGTCGATCCGCACTCGGTCGACGACCTTGTCGCGGCGATTCGCCACCTGGTGCTTCGTCCCGAACTGCGGCGAGAAATGGCCGTACAGAACGACATCTACCTACGCGAACACGAAGACCGCGACGGGCAGATGGATATACTGTTATCAGCCATCGAAGAGCTCGTTGCGGCGAGACGGGGTGAGCAACCGGCTTGCCACATGGAAAACCGTAATCGCCCGACCCCTTTGTGAATCGCGGGGGCCCCCGCACAACAAAATGATCCCATGAGGCAATTCGACGCAGCGCATACAGGCGATCTCGGAAAACCGAACCGGCGGGGACTGGTAATCTGGGGAGCATCGGGACATGCGAAGGTCGTTGCCGATATCGTGCGTCTCGATGACCGTTACACCATCGTCGGGTTCCTCGACGATTTTCGCCAAGGAAGTACGAGCGAGTTTTGTGGGGCGCCGCTCCTGGGTGGCCGCGAGGTTCTGCCACGGCTTGCCGGCCTAGGGGTCGCAACCATTTTGATTGCCGTCGGCGAGCCTCATGCACGTCTGTCGTTGGCGAGCACCGCAGCGTCGCATGCATTGGAGTTGGGAACGGCCGTGCATCCCAGAGCGGTTGTGGCGGCCGATGTACAAGTTGGTCCGGGGACCGTGGTGGCAGGCGGCGCTGTGGTCAACGCAAGCGCGCAGCTCGGCGAAGCCAGTGTTGTCAACACACTCGCCAGCGTCGACCACGATTGCATCCTGGAAGAGGGAGCCACCGTCTGCCCGGGAGTGCATCTGGGAGGAAACGTCGTCGTGAAGCGCTGCGCATGGATCGGTATCGGCGCAACCGTTCGCGAGAAGATTACGATCGGAGAATCTGCCGTGGTGGGCGCTGGAGCGGTGGTCGTGCACGACGTGCCCCCGCGGACGCTGGTAGTTGGCGTTCCCGCCCGCGTCGTGAAGACGATCGATATGCCGGTCTGACGCTTACTCGACAGCGATCACTCAACCGTGGGCATCGCGCCCGCGCAGGGGCCGGTTTGCTGCAACTGCTGGGCGACGCGTTGCGGATTGTCGACGGCGAGCTTCAGAATGGCCACCACTCCGGCAATGTCGTGTGGATCGACCGAGGTCCCGGTCGGAAGCAGCAAGACGCGGTCGGCCACTTTCTCGGTAGACGGCAGTCGGCGACCGACCTCGTGATCGCGATAGGGTACGGCCCGGTGGCATCCCGGGTAGAAGTAGCGGCGAGCCAGAATGTTTTCGCTCCAGAGCAGGCTGACCAATTCGTCGCGCGTCAGCGCCAAACCGTCGCCGACCTCGACGACGACGTACTGGTAGTTGCACTTCTCGCCTTCGTCGTAGGATAAGAGCCGAAAGGCCGGGAGCGTTCCGAGTTGGAGCCGGTATTCTTCGTAGTTGCGTCGATTGGCTGCGACAAACTCGTCCATGCTCTCCAGGCTCGTGAGCGCCATCGCCGCCGAAGCTTCGTTCATCTTGCCATTGATGCCGCGTTCCACGACACGGTCGTAACCCGCGAAGCCGAAATTGCGCATCAGCCGCAATCGCTCGGCCAATTGTCGGTCATTGGTCGCGATGGCGCCGCCTTCGAACGCGTTTACGATCTTGGTGGCATGGAAGCTGAACACTTCGGCCAGCCCGAAATTCCCGATCATGCGGCCTCCACGGCTACAACCGAAAGCGTGCGCCGCGTCGAAGAGCAATTTCAAGCCATGACGGCGGGTCACCGCTTCGAGCGCGCCGGCATCGCACGGCCGCCCCCAGAGGTGAACGCCCAGCACGGCCGACGTGCGCGGAGTGATGAGACGTTCCACCTCGGAAGGATCGAGATGGTGCGTGGCAGGGTCGATGTCGCAGAAGACGGGTTTTACACCCAGCCAATCGAGCGCGTGCGCGGTGGCGATGAATGTGTACGAAGGGACAATAACCTCGCCGGAAAGCCCCGTCGCTCGCACCAGCAACTCCAAGGCCGCGGTGCCGTTGCAGGTCGCGAGGAAATAGTCTACCCCCAGCAATTCCGCGACACGCGACTCAAACTCGCGCACGAGCGGGCCGTCGTTCGACAGTCGCCGCCGGTCGAGCATGCCCTGGAGGCGTTCAAGTAACCGCTCCCGGTCGCCCAGGTTGGGACCGCCGACGTGCAACGGCTCGACAAATGCCGGCGGCCTGCCAAAAATCGCCAGCTCTTCCAAACGAGATTTCAAGATTCTTCGACCTCCGGCGTCACGCCATTCGCCGCACTACTCAGGCGGCTCCCATGAGCGAGCACCGTTCTATCCTACATCGACGTGGTGGCAGGCAAGAGGATAGATCCGCTCACGGTTTCGGCGTAAGGGCAGCGATTGAGCCAAGAACGGCTGACGCAACCCCCGACGTCTTCACTGAAGGGTTGATTCAACGGTCGTCCTACTTCAAGTTGCTTGTCGCTCAAAACAGGCGTTTCCAATCCATGCTTCTACTTAATAATCGAAGAAGAGCCCCATCCCGAGCGCGTTACAAGTCTCCGCCCAGTTCAAGAAATCGCGCAGCCACGGGTCACGGGCTTGAGCAAGGAATCCATCGAAGTCAGGGTGGTTGCCCCGATGCCAAGTGTCTAGTCGCCATCGCGGCTTTCTGACGGCCCGGTTCCAATCCTGGGTTAGCGTGCAGACCTCGGCGATCCGTTGCTGAAGGTCACGATACCGTGCGTCATCGCCCGGATCGAAGAACGATTCGTCGTCGGTCGCGGGCCGAAGGGGAGCCGAAGCGAGGTCTGGGGCGGTCAAGCCTAGAATCTGCTCACGCACCACCGCCAGTTCGGGCCGTCTCGCCCATGCAGTCTGCTTGCTGAGTGATGCCGCGGCAAGATCCTTTAACAACTCGTCGTGTACGCGGAGCACCATCGTGGCTTCGTAGATATACAGGTCGAGAAGGTATCGCCGGAACCGCCCCGCCTCGACCGCAGACAACCATGACTGCCACTCCTCGATCTGGCTGGCAAGCTCGTGCGGCAAGATCGTCCGATGCGCCCGCAATCTCCACTGCGGTGGGAAGACCGTGGTCCACGTGATCGCGTAGACTCGCCAACAGGGAGCCAGATCGGCGCGATCGCGGCATTGATCGGTCTCATCGTCGTATTCGGGAAAGTCGAGGAGTTCCTTCAACGCCCGGAAAGCCTCCAGATACGCCCGCTCGGACTGCTCCCGTGTCCGCTCGAGGTAGGAATCGGGCGTCAGCGTATCCGTGGCCCAGTGGTAGGGCGTTGCCTGGAACGCTTCGGCCTGCCGACGGATCAGCCGCTCGACTTCGGCGGGATCCGCATCGTGCTTCGGTCGCATCCGAGACCAATCGATGCCCACGGGACGCCTTCCTCAATAGTCCTTTAGCTACAGCGCGTGCGGAACCCGGTTCGTCATGCAAGTGCCGTCATGCTTCACGCACGTTGAACTGTGGCCGGCAGTTCGAACATCTCTGCATATTCTGCGAGCGTAAAGAAGTCGTAGCCCTTCTTGCCATATTCTTTCTTCCCGCGTAGCTGCGCGAGAACAAGCCGATCGGTGACGCGGTTGGCCCGCACGGGGCGAAACATTTGCCATGTATAGGCAAGCCAAAACGGCGCGGCAACGGCTGTGGGGAGCGCGAAAACGCCGAGGCAGAGATAGGCACTTAGCCGGTCCAACCTCAGAAACGGTATGATCGCCAACGCGATCAGGCACCCCAGGGCGACCACGCTCCAGACGATGAATTGCATCAGGTAGTGTTCGCGGCGCAATCCGCCGGCGCAGCGATCGCAAAGGAAAACCTGAAATGGCTTCAGATCGCTGTAGGTGTACGAAACTCGCTTCTTACGATTCCACAAATGGTCCTCCCGGTATTTCTCGCGGTATCCGGACCAGAACTCGTAGACCTGCCCGCACTGTTCGGCCTTGCAAAGGCGGCAACAGGTCAGGCCGGCAATCTCCTGTTCTTCCACCGGCGTGATTCTTCCAATCAAATGGTGGGAAGCCCGTGTAATACGGATTGATGGCGAAGGCGATCCCGAGCTGAGCTTGTGTCGATTCACAATCGTTGAAGTCATGGGCAAAGGCCGACCCCGTTGCAAAGCTTTTCAGAGATAACGTCTGCCCGTGTCGCCGATGACGCTCGCGATGAACGCGGCGGCAACGGCCGTGGAAACGTTACCCAAATAGGCGCACACTGCGGCTATCACCGCCGCCGCCCCGTGTTAGGGCGGATTCTTCTGGCGGAGACTGGATTTCGAGCGACCGCAGCCCCGATCCCATTGCCTTACATTATGGCGGGCTATCATCCGGTGCTCGCACGATGCCGAGCCTCTTCATCCGACCACGGAGTGTGTTCGGGTGGAGGCCCAGAATCTTCGCAGCGCCGCGCGGACCGTCGATGACCCAAGCCGTCTGTTCCAGGGCGGCACGAATGTGGTTCCGAACGTTTGAATCCAGGCTTTCGAGTGGCGGAGCCTCAGCGACACTCGCCACAGCCGGCACTTCACTTTCGGAGCCCGGTAGCTTGGGCGGCTCAGCGCTCCGCGCGTGAGCCGCGCTGGGAGAGGCAAATACGTCTGGATCGATCTCGAGCGTCGGGCCATTCGACAGGATAATCGCGCGCTCCAACACGTTTTCGAGCTCGCGAACATTTCCCGGCCATGAATAGTGGCTCAGTCGTTCCATGGTCGCCTTTCCGACAGCCTCGATCCGCACCCCGGTGCGGGACGCGAAGCGGGCCACCAGATGTTGCACGAGCAGCGGCACATCCCCCACCCGATCGCGCAGCGGAGGAAGGGCGATGGGGAAGACGTTCAAGCGATAATACAAGTCCTCGCGGACCTTCCCTTCGCGGATCGACTTCGGAAGGTCCCGGTTCGTTGCCGCAATGACACGGACATCGACTTTGATAGGATGCATTCCGCCGACACGCTCGAACTCGCGTTCCTGGAGCACGCGGAGGAGCTTGACCTGCACGTCGAGTGGGACCTCGCCGACCTCATCCAGGAAAATCGTTCCCCCGTTGGCCAACTCAAAGCGGCCCACGCGCCGGCTGATCGCTCCCGAAAACGCCCCCTTTTCATGTCCGAACAATTCCGACTCCACCAAACCGGCGGGCAGGGCGGCGCAATTCACCTTGATCAGCGGTTTGTCCTGCCGGTGACTAGCGGAGTGAATGGCGCGGGCGATCAACTCCTTGCCGGTCCCGGTCTCCCCGGTGATGAGAACGGTCGCATCTGTCTTGGCGACACGGCTGACCTTTTCCAATGATTGCAGGAGGGCGGGGCTTTGGCCGACGATCTCTTCGAAGTTGTGGGCCGATTTGATCTCTTCCTGAAGGTAAACGTTCTGGGCGGCGAGTCTGGTCCTCTCCTGTTCCATGAGAACGCGGTCGGTGACGTCCAGGAACATGGTTCGCGTGTACTTGCCGCCGGGCTCCGGCTTCGCCCAGATCTCGATCCAGACCGGTTTGCCGTTGTCCTTGCGGCGAAGCTCGACAACGACACCCCTGGTTTCCTCGCCACGGAGTTGCAAGGCGAATTGATCTCGGGCAACGCGCTGGGCGTCAGGTCTGTCGGGGACGAGCGACAGTCCCACAATGCCGGGCACGTCTTCCGGCTTGAGCCCCAGGATGCGCAGGGCGGCGCGATTGGCACTGATGAACCGCGATTCCATGTCCTCTTTGACGTAGGCGATCGGGGCCTCTTCGTACAAATCCCGCAGGCGCTCCTCGCTTTCGCGGAGTTGCTGCTCGAGGTGTAGGCGCGCCAACTCGGCGCCGGCGCGCGCCGCGAGGATGCGAAAAGTGAGCAGCTTCTTCGGCTCCTCCGGCATGGGGCGCTCGTCGAAAACCGCGACGTGGCCGAAAACTGTCCCTTGGGGATCGCGCAGCGGCACACCCAGATAACTTTCGATTCCGCGCTCGATCAGCAACCTATCTCCTGGAAAAACCTGCCGCACTCCCGTGGGGTGGTGGCAGAGGTTCCCATGAACCACCTCTTCGCAAGGCGTGCCCGCCAGCGTCCACTCGAAATTCTCGGCGATCTGGTCCCTGGCCCAAAAGGCGACGGTGCGGGCCTTGGTGCTCTCGCGATTAGCGAACTCCGCGATCAGCGCGTAGTGCACGTCAACCAGCCGTGCTAGGTGACGGACGAACGCCTGGAAATACTCTTCGCCGCTGCTGCGCGAGGCGGCCTCGACGATCGCACGAAGTGTCGTGAGTTCTTCGGTCTCTCCGGGCGACACGTCGTGGGGTAGGTTTGAGGTCGCAAGCTTCTCGGCTGCTCTTCCGGAGGCTTCGTGTGTCCCGGGCATAGACACCTGCCAGACAACGATGGCTCTGGTCCGCCGGGGCATTCGGCGGGATGGTCGAACCATCGCAAGATTTAGCCGGACTTCCGGCAACAGACATTCTATCGCCTTCGGCCGGAAACTGTAATCGCCGCGCGAGATGCTCAGCCCCTTCGCACCACCCCGCGTGGCTGACCACGAACTGTGGTGACCCGCCACGAAATTCCGTGGAGGCAGTGGCCCAGTGATGTCGTTTCTTCCCGCCCCTTCCCGGTGGAATCTCTCGAAAAGTCCGCGGCGACATGTAGTTGCAACCGTTCTGGAAAGACGTTCCAGGATCCGGCGCGCCGTTAGCTTTCGCCTTCCACCAGAACAACAACCGAAGCCTCAAATAAGGAGTAAGCAAACATGGCTACGAGCGACCACACACCCGGTGCGGTGTTGACTGGAAAAGGGGACCGCGGACACACCCTGACCGACGAGAAGAGTTCGCTGAGTTCGCGAGTGGAAGCGGTCGGCCGCGAGTTGGCTCGCGGTGGCTTGATGGTTGTGGTGGGGTGGATTGGCCTCTTGAAGTTCACAGCGTACGAGGCCGAGGGAATCCGTCTGTATGTCACCAACAGCCCGCTGATGAGCTGGGTCTACGGGCTCTTGAGCGTCCGGGGGTTCTCGGCCGTGCTCGGCGTGGTCGAGGTCGCCGTTGCGGTACTCATCGCCACGCGTCCGTTTTCGGCGCGGGCCTCCGCGCTGGGAAGCGCCCTGGCGGTCGGGATGTTCCTCACAACCCTGAGCTTCCTCGTCACGACTCCGGGCGTCTGGGAGCCGAGTGCGGGCGGCTTCCCCTTCCTCTCCGGCAAGCCGGGGCAGTTCCTCATCAAGGATCTGGCCCTGCTCGGGATCGCGCTCTGGTCGCTCGGCGAGGCCTGGCACGCGAGCGAGCGGCCGTGACATAAGCGTTGCACGACGAAATGGAGTGTCATCATGAACACCGAGCACTTTCAAAACGTGATCATCGGCAGCGGGGTCGCAGGAAAGCTCCTCTGCTGGAATCTTGCGAGTCAGGGCCAGAAGACCGTCATCGTTGAGCGCGCGATGGTCGGCGGCTCCTGCCCGAACATCGCCTGCTTGCCGAGCAAGAACGTCATTCATAGCGCCAAGGCCGTTTCGCTCGTTCATCCCACGCGCGGGCTGGGCATCGTCACGGGAGAAGCTCGCGTGGATATGGCTCGCGTCGCCCGTCGCAAATGGCGCATGGTCAACGAACTGGTGGAGATCCATCTCGCCAGATTCAAGGCCAGCGGCGCTGATCTTGTGATGGGCGAAGCGCGGTGCGTGGAACCGAAAACGGTCGAGGTGGCGCTGAATGCCGGCGGCACCCGCCTGCTTCGCGGCGATCGCGTATTTATCAATGTCGGAACTCGGGCTCGCATACCAAACGTGCCAGGCCTCGTGGACGCCAAGCCGATGACGCACGTCGAAGCACTGAATTTGGAGCGGCTCCCCGAGCACCTCCTCATTCTCGGGGGCGGTTTCGTCGGCCTGGAATTCGCCCAGGCGATGCGGCGTTTTGGCAGCCGCGTCACGATCGTCCAGCACGGCTCGCGATTACTCGACAAGGAGGATCTCGACGTTTCGGACGGCCTTCTGGAATTGATGAAAGACGAGGGCATCGAAGTGCTATTGAATGCCGTGGTGCTGAACGTCACGGGAAGTTCGGGAGAGAGGGTCTCGCTCCAGATACGTTCCGGAGCGAGCGAACGAACGCTGGAAGGTTCTGACATCCTCGTGGCGGCTGGCCGAACGCCTAATACGGACCGACTGAATCTGGAGCGAGCCGGAGTCGAAGTCGATTCGCATGACTACATCCGGGTCAACGATCGGCTGCAGACGACGGCGCCAGACGTTTGGGCCACCGGCGAGTGTGCCGGGAGCCCGCATTTCACCCACGCAGGCGAAGACGACTGCCGCGTGGTGTTGGACAACCTTGCCGGCGGCAGTCGAACGACGCGCGGCCGCGTCATTCCGTACGTTCTCTTCACCGACCCCGAGCTGGCTCATGTCGGCCTAAGCGAAACAGAAGCGCGGGCCCAAGGCGTGCACTATCGAATCGCAAGAATGCCGATGGCAATGGTTCTGCGGGCGCACACGCTTTCGGCGACGCGCGGGTTTCTGAAAGCACTCGTTGGCGACGACGATCGCATTTTGGGATTCACCGCCTTCGGCGCCGAGGCAAGCGAAATGATGGCTGTCGTCCAGACCGCCATGCTTAGCCGTCTGCCATACACCGCGCTGCGTGACGCGATCTTCACGCATCCGACTTCGGCCGAGGGATTGATCGGCCTGTTTTCGAGCCCGCCCGCGGTCCCCGCGGCGCAATAACCCGTTTTGCCAGTCCTCGAACCGGCAAGGGAGTCAAGTAATGAACCGTCTCGTCAGATTCTTAGCCAACTCTCCTCTTTTCAGCGGTGATCTCGACTATCACCTGGTCCGAGCTTCGATGGTGCTCCTCTTCGTGCTCTTCGGATACCAGAAGTGGTTCGAGTACGAGGCGCAAACGCTGATCCCATTCATCGAAAACGGCCCGCTGACTTTCTGGATGTACCCGGTGTTCGGCCTCCAGGGGGCCAGTTGGTTTCTCGGCGTCTCGGAGTGGCTGACCGCCGCGCTGCTGTTCTGGGGATTCTGGAACAAGAAAGCCGGGATGCTGGGAGCCCTCATATCGGTCGCCACGTTCGTGACCACCATCACAATAATCCCATTCATGCCGGAGGGCTGGGACGAAGCGGCCGGCTTCCCCGCGATGAAAGGCAACGTGGCTTTCCTCATGAAGGACGTGGTCCTTTTCGCCGTGTCGGTGTATTTGCTGAAGCAAGACGTGGTGCGAGCGTCATGCGACGCCTTGGGGAGCGAGCAGCACGAGGTTCGTGCAGCCGCGCTGCGGCGGACCGAAAGCCGACGAGAGATGGACCTCGCTGGCCAGTCCCGGCCTTAGAAGCGGCCGACCGCGGAGGGCTGCTCGACTCGAAGTTATCGTCGTTACCGTTGAAGAGAAAAGGAGTCCTGTCATGTCGAAGCAACTGGAAGGGAGAGGCGTCAGGGGGTCGTCGAAAGCAATCGATGCGACGATTCCGGAGACGTTCTTCGGCGTCGGTTACACACGAGACCGCGCTGGGCTGCCGCTCGAAGCGGTGCGCGTTCCCGTCCCGCAACCGGCGGCCGACCAGGTTTTGATCCGCGTTGCCGCCTCGTCACTCAACCCGCTGGAGTACAAGCTGGCGGAACTGAATTTCATGGGGCGGACGCCCCCGGTCGTCCTCGGTCTTGATCTCGCTGGCCTGGTGGTCGCCGTGGGTCATGGTGAACGTGGCGTAGCCGTCGGCGACGCGGTGGCCGCTATGGCCGATCTGAACGGTGACGGCGGGTGGGTAGCAACGGGCGGGAGCGGAGGCGAAGGCGGCTATGCCGTTGCACGCCAATTCCTGACCGTCCTCAAGCCGTCGTCCATGAGCTTCCGCGATGCGGCAGCACTTCCGATGTGCTTCCTGTCCGCTTTCGCGGGTCTTTACCGGACCGTCCAGGCCGGTGACACGGTCTACATCCCGGGCGGCGGGGGTGGCGTGGGGCATCTCGCGGTGCAGATGGCGGCGCGTGCCCTGGGGGCCGGACTGGTCATCAGCAGCGGTAGCACGCCGCAATCAATCGCACTGGCTCGGCAGTCCGGCGCCCATCAAGTTTTCGATTATAAGCGCGACGACATCGCCGCCGAAATCGCGAAGCTGACCAGCGGCCGGGGCGTTGACCTGGTCTTCGACGCCACCTACAGCGAGCGGGGCTTTGTCGAGACCGCCAAGACCGTCCGGCGGGGCGGCACCTGGGTGGTGCTCGGTGTGGGCCCCGGCAAGACGACACGCTTGGTCGAAACGAACAGCCCGGTCGATGCCATCCTGGCCGAGCGGGGCGCCAAGCATGTCAACGTGAATCTGCTGCGCTACTTCTCCGAACCCACCACGCTCGACAGCGAGGCGCGTGCCTTTCTCCAGCGCGGAATGGCTCTGGCGATGGAGTGGGCCACGCAGAGACTTGTCGTTGCGCACGTCAGCCAGACCATCGACAGCACCGTTGAGGCGATCAATGCGGGCCTGCAGTCGCTCAGGGCGGGCGGTGGTGTATTGGGCAAGGCGGCGGTGATCGTGGATCGCGACTTGGCCGCCGGTGACGAGTGAGACTCTCTACGACTCGGACGGGCCGCGAAGGGGCAGGAATCCGCGCAAGTTCGCAAATCCCGACTATGCACGTTACAGGAAAAGGCGAAACCCATCGCGAGCACTCCTCGCGGGAGTGATCGGCTTGAATCGGAAGTAATATGGCGCCCGGAAGTGTAAGGTATCGCCCGTAGCGGGACAGCAGCATCCGGGGCGTTCGGCCGATCGCGGCCGACCTGCTCGATCCCGAGGCGCTCCGAAGCGCGCTGGCGGGCATCAAACGGACTCGTGCACCCTACCGATCGACCGTCGAAACGGGGTCCACTTCGTCGCTCCGACCATCCGCGCCCTAAGCCGGCACTTAAGCCCTTTGGCCTCTTGCGCGCGCTGGCTCAGCGCCAGCGACTTTGTCGCCACCTTCCCCTCATTTGTACCTACCCCAATCATCCGCAGCTCATTTTTGGAGGGAGACCAGCAACGTCCCTCGCACTTAGCGGAGTCCGGCCGGGCTGCTTCTCATGCTTTGATCAACATTCGCCGCAGTGAACCCAATCAAAGTCAAAGTCTTGAACTTTGCTCGGCCCCCATTTATACAAGGCGAACCAGCACGCTTGCCGCGTCGCGCAACGTGCGGAAGTGGGGATTGGTATGTTCGACTGCGGTTGCAGCGGCAGGGTTCTTTGCCATCTCGCATTGGAAGAGGGCCGGGGTGAGGGTCACCCGCATCCTGACCGGTTCTCCATTCTCATTCCCACTCAGTGCCGCCTCTCCGCGCGCCAACTCCAGCGTCGCGCCCTCCTCCCGGCGCATCTGAACGCGCGGCACGTTGGACGTTCCCTGTCCAGGCATTCGGCTATGGTCTTTCACAACCGAAGCTCACTTCCTTTCGCGCACGGACCATAACCGATGCCGGCCGATCCCCAGATCGTTCGCCAGTGGCTGCTGCTAAAAACGCTCGCCGCGCGGCACTACGGCGTGGCGGTGCGCGAATTGGCCGAAGAGCTCGACGTGGCTGAAAAGACGATCCGCCGCGACATCGACACACTCCGTGGCGTCGGCTTTCGGCTGGAGGAGACCGTGGGCGAGCGCGGGCGGAAGGTCTGGAAGCTGCCGGCGGGCACGAGCCAACCACCGCTGTGCTTCGCTTTCGACGAGCTGCTGGCGATCTACCTGGGCCGCCGGTTTCTCGATCCGCTCGAAGACACGCTCATCGGGCAGGCCGCCGACCGGGCCCTGGCCAAGATCCGCAGCATGGTCGGCGAGCGTGCACTGGCGTACCTGGAAAGGATGGCGGCCAACATCCATCTCACGGCCGTCGGCGCGGGCGACTACCGCGGCAAGGGCGAGGTTCTCGATCAGGTACAACAGGGCATCGAAGAGTCCAAGGCCACGATGATCGTCTATCGTTCGCAACGTTCGACTGAACCAGTCACCTACGAAATCTTCCCCTATGCCCTCATCGAGCACCGGGGATCGGTTTACGTCGTGGCGCACTCGCGCGATCACGATGCCGTGCGGCAATTCAAGCTGGACCGCATCCAATCGGCCGAGGTCACGGAATTCCCCTTCCATCGGCCCGATGCGTTCAACGTAGCCGACTACATGCGTGGCTCGTTTGGCGTGTATCACGGCGATGGCGGGCCGGACGTCAAGGTCCGCGTTCGCTTCCGCCCGTCGGTCGCGCGCTACGTTTCCGAATCGCGTTGGCATGTCAGCCAGCAGCTCACCCCGCAGCCCGATGCCAGCCTTGTGGCCGAGTTCCGCCTGAGCAGCACCGAAGAGATCCGACATTGGATCCTTAGCTTCGGCCGCCAGGCTGTTGTTCTGGAGCCGGTATCACTCCGCGACGAAATCGCGGCGGAGCTGCGGGAAATGGTTCGCTCGTATGACACAGCCCTAATGGACGGCGCTGGCGTCCCCGACCCGGCTGCCGATCGACCGAGCGCGCCGGACTCGCAGCCTGTCGGCAACTCAAGGAGCAGACCGCGATGACCGCGCTACCGGCTAGGTGTTCCCCCGAAACCGGCACCAATGTCGCCTTTCGCGGAGCGTAAGGCGACATTGGGTGTCACCAAACAACCGGAACGAGGCCCGATGAGGCGATCTCGGCATCGCAAGTTATGAGGGGCACCGTCGATGACGGGCGTCCCAAATGCAAGGCGGTGGCAGCCACCAACCGGTCGTGCATTTCGCTGATTGCCGATAACTGGAGTGAGCGGTCAAGGATGGCACGGTCCAGCGGCACGACCGTGATTCGCGGATCAGCATCCACGTCGGCCAAGAGCGTGGCCACCGAGGGAATGCTCGTCCTCCCCGCCGCGACCGCCCAGCATGCTTCGGCCAAAGCAATGACCGGAACGTGTAAGACGCTGGCCGGATCTTGCATGACCGTGCGGGCATTGGCCCCGAGGCGGGGGTTGCCGCCAAGGAACCAGATCAGCGCATGGGCATCGAGGGCATACTCATTGGCCGCCGGCGGCATCCCACTCATCTGCACCATGCCACTCGGCATCCCTGAAGTCGTCGAGCATAGAGTGGTCGCCCGGATATCTGCCGAAGGTCATCATCCGGGGCGGTGGCTTCGGCCCGTCGGCCTCGCTTTTTTGTGGGCATGGCCGCACCAAGATGCCTTCCGGCGTTTTGTCGAGTGCGACCGATCCGCGCAGCCCAAGCGACTTCGCCCATTCGTCGGGCAATTGGATCCGGTTTCCAGGCTCCAAAGGGGCGATTTGCATGGACTGATTGTTGATTGTCGCGTGTCAAAGCGCGAGGCAGCACACGCTTCGCGATGTGCCCCGCAAAGCGGTCTCTGGCAAGGACAAAGAGTGCTTCTCCGCTGCCCGACGGCGCTTTACTAGCGAACTGACAAAAGCCAGGAGACTCTCTTGATATGTTAGGCATGAATTCCCTCGCATGCAACCTTGTGCACTCCGTGATCGCCTGTCGGCATCGACGAGTCCTCGTAGGAATGGCCCCGCAACGCACGAAACAACGTGCTCAACGCCCCAACGGCATCTTGCGTGTCAAACGTCGACCACAGGGAAGGCCGGCGACGACTTCGTGTACTAATGTCACGCTAGACCTTACCTGACCAAGCAGACTGCTAGCATACGCGACGGCCCCAACATAGCCACGATTTACTCACCAACATGATCGAACTCCGCTTTCCCGTCCTCGGCGAATCGCTGCCCGTCGACCACGGCTACCTGCTCTACTCGGCGCTGTGTAAAGAGTTGCCGCTGCTCCACGGTGGCGGAACCGGTCTTGCTATCGGTCCGATCTCCGGCCAATGGACTGGGGACGGAAAAGTCGCGATCTCGTCGTGGTCGCGGCTAAGACTGCGTTTGCAGGCGGAGCAGATCAGTGCTGTGCTGAAGCTCGCCGGCAGAGCGCTCGACGTCGCGGGCAATAGGGTTCGGCTTGGCGTGCCGACGGTTCAGGCCCTCCTCCCCGCGCCGACGCTAGTCGCGAAGACTGTGACGATCAAGGGCTACACACAAGCGGAGGCGTTCCTCGACGGCGCTCAACGGCTGCTGTCTGAAAAAGGAATCGATGCCCAACTTGCTGTCCCGCGTATTCTGGTCGGGCCGCATGCCGGCGAACCGCGGCGAAGAATCGTTCGGATCAAAGACAAGCGCATCGTCGGCTTTGCCGTGCATGCCAGAGGACTCTCCGACGAAGACTCCTTGAAGCTGCAAGCGCTCGGTCTCGGCGGACGCCGCAAGATGGGCTGTGGGTTCTTTTGTCCATTGAAAGGGGAAGCGTGACACAGCAACTTTGGGCCAAGAGCTGGGACACCACACGCGACGGGCGTCCGCCCTCGCATGTGTTTTTGCCACGTCACCTCGACGACGTCTACCAGGCGGCATTGCGCGTACTTGACGCAACCGGTGATGACCAGCTTCGCGCGGTCGGGCTCGAACCGGGCGAATGGCGAGAGCGGTTCCGGCGGTTGGTTCTATTGGCGGCCGCCGTCCACGATCTCGGCAAGGCGAACGACCATTTTCAAGACATGGTCACCAAGCGGCGCGACGTGCGCGTCAACCCACAGGGGTTGCGGCACGAGTGGGTGACGGTGCTGATGCTCCAGCAGTTGCGAGACTGGTTACTACCGGCCGTGGCAGGTTTAGAGGATGACTTCGTGGTCGTCGAGTGGGCCGTCGCAGGGCATCATCCCGCGCACAACCATGCCAGCCCTCCGAAATCGAGTCCGGTTGGTGCCGGCAAAGCCATCGAATTTTTGACCGATGCCAAAGACTTCCGGGTAGCGCTCGGTCTGATTCAGTCGCGATTCAATCTTGTCGGCCAGCCTCCCAGTATTCACGACCGGACAAGGCCGCTCATCGGTACGAAGAGCGTATTCGTCGAGCTGGCCGCCTGGCAGCGCAGCGCGTTGCGCCATTGGGAAAGATTGAGGCACGCGCCGCACCGCCTGCTGATCGCTGCAGCGAAGGACTGCCTCATCGCCGCCGACATAGCCGGATCGGCCCTTCCCAAAGCCATGCCTGAGCACGAGCAAGCGTGGGACTGGATCGGCGATTCGCTTTCCAACCTACCCGGTGCGGGCGACCTGCAGGCGATCGTTGACTGCCGACTTTCCGGCAAACCACCACGCGGATTCCAGCGGTCTGTCGCCGACTCGACAGCGCCCATCACGTACGTCAAGGCCGGCTGCGGCACTGGCAAGACGGCCGCCGCATATATGTGGGCCGCAGATAACTATCCGACCCGGCGGCTGTATTTCTGCTACCCGACGACTGGAACGGCCACCGAGGGCTTCAAGGATTATCTTTTCGCGCCGGAATCAGATCCGGAGAAGACCCCTCATTGTGAACGCGTCCGAGCCATCGGGGCCAAGTTGTTCCACAGCCGCCGCGACGTCGACTTGGAAATCGTACTGGGTGCGTCCGGCGACGTCGAAAGGGAAGACGTTGACGCCGCCATGAAGCTCGAATCGCTCGAAGCATGGTCCACGCCCGTCGTCGCCTGCACCGTCGACACCGTGCTCGGGGTCATTCAAAACAACAGACGGGGCCTGTTCGCCTGGCCGGCGCTCGCGCAGTCGGCCTTTGTCTTCGACGAAATTCACTCCTATGACGACTGCCTTTTCGGAGCGCTGTTGAGATTCCTGCGCGACGTTCCCAAGCTACCCGCACTGCTCATGACTGCCAGCCTTCCGGAAAGCCGCGCCGAGGCGCTGGGCGTCGTATTTGCCGCACGAGGGATCCCCTGGCAGCCGATTTCTGGACCGGAGGATCTTGAGATCCTGCCCCGCTATCGGAAGCAGGACATCGCTGGGAATGATCCGCTGCCCACGGTCGCGGAAGCCTTGGGATCTGGCGGTAAGGTGCTGTGGGTTTGCAACACCGTCGAGCGCGTGATCCGAGCGGCAAACTCCGCCCAACAGTTCAGCCCGCTCGTTTACCACAGTCGATTTAAGTATGAGCACCGCGTCGAGCGCCATAAGGCGGTTGTCGACGCTTTCACCGCGAAGAACGACCAACCCGCGTTGGCCGTCTGCTCCCAAGTTGCCGAGATGAGCTTAGACCTTAAGGGTTGCACGCTACTTGTAACTGAGTTGGCCAGCGTACCGGCAATGATTCAACGTCTCGGGCGTCTCAACCGCCAAGCCACCAAGGGCGATCCGACGATGCCTTTCATCGTCATCACGCCCGATAATCCCTTGCCTTATACACCTCGCGATTTGGAATTCACAGCGCAGTGGTTGACGAAGTTGCCAAACGACGGCATCTCACAGCGCATGGTAGCCGAGGCTTGGGATTCAGCTGGCGAGGAACAGCCTGCGGCCGCCGGCAGCGCCTGGTTGGACGGTGGTCCATCGACAACGGTCAAAGAGCTGCGCGAGCTTTCTCCGGGCATCACCGTCGTCCTGGAAGGTGATCTGCCGAGGCTGCGCGCGAATCCTAAAGATATCCAGCGTATGCTCCTACCGATGCCGCCAAGCTCGTTGGATTGGCAAGGGTGGCGCCGCTGGCGCGGCATTCCGATCGCGCCGCCTGAGACGGTCGACTACGACTCGAAACGAGGTGCGCGATGGCAAAAGTGAGCAAGGCAACTTCGCCTGACCACCTGACGATGCAACTTTTTACACCCGGAATGTCCGCGTTGCACCGGGCGGGGCTGGGCGGGCTCGCATCGACGCTCAAGTCAATTGAACGGATGCATGCGAGCGGCCAGCTTTCCGACGCCAAGTTGCCAGGCCCGATGGTCGGCGGGGATCCGCCCTGGGTGATCGAGCCGACAAGTGTCACTCTGCATTTTGGGGAGCCCGAGCGCGCAGCCGCATATCTAAAGCGGCTGTTCACCGTTGCCTTTTCGATTCGGCGCGATGGCCTCATTTTCCTTCCTGGTCAATTCGACAGTGAGCCGGGTGCGGCTCTGCTGGCCGACCTGCAGTCTGGGTTGGCGCTCACGTTTCTCCAGCACGGCAAGGTCCGCAAGCTGGCAAAGGATCCAACGACCGCTACTTATGATCCCGAAGGCGACGGGACTCCAAGCGTTGAGGTGCAATATCGCAAATGCTCCCAATTCAAACACCAGCTTTTGTGGAGCGAATTCGTGGAGGCGAAAACCGGCTGCATCGTCGCAGATGTCATCAAGGTCGACGGCCCGGTGAGCCCGGGAACAGTTGTGCGCCACGTGGCCTTCACGGCAGACACGGCAGCCGAGGATCCACCCGAGAGGATGCTGCCCTTGTGTTTCGCACCGGTTGGCTGCGTAGCCCTGCCCGTGAATCGCGGCGTTGCGATACTGTTGATCCCGGAGGTCGAGAATCTCGTGGACTTTGCACTCGATCGGCCGGCGATGTCGCCGACGACGGCCACGGAATGCCAGATCGCCAACGCCGCAGACGCCGCCCTGCAGACACAGATTCGTCTGCGCGCCAGGCAAGCACGCGATACCGCTGGTATCCCGGGCGTTTATGCGATGACCTTCACGCCTACGCCCTGGGCGAGCCAGCAGAAGTCGCGCGTGGCCACGATTCACGTCGGGCACGGAGACGAAAAAGTTCTCGACCGCTTTGAGTGCGCGCTGAGTCAACTACCGCCTCGTATCGTCGTGCGGACGGTAAAGGAGGCCGTTGGTCGTGGACGTAAGAAGCGCGTCGTCGAAAGGAAGGAGTCGTTCCGCGCCGACAGTGTTGTGCGTCCGCTCATCGCCGACAACCTGGCGCTCGGCCGCCCGTGGTACGCCGGCTTCGTGCGCCTGATGACTCGCATCAATCCAGCCACCAGCAGACCTTTCCGTCAGCAGATTCCATTCGAATGCAAAGGATTACACGCCATGATCTCCGATCCTGACATGTGGGACCACGAAGGGGAGGCCCTCGTGGTCAAAGCCGTTCACGAGGCCATTCGTCAGTCATTGGGCCGCATCCGCGAAGACACCGATGGCAAGCAGGCAGAGGGCAAGCCTCGTAGACCATTGTCACAGGCAACCAAGAATCGCTGGGAGCGGTTCCGCGAGAAACTGCGCCTGGACTTGGCCGGTTCAAAGACCGCCTCGCAATTGCGCTTTGCACTCGCAGATCTCTTCAGCCGCGGCGGTAGCAACGTGGTCCTGCGCGACGCGTGGGCACAGATACTACCCGTCATCCACAAAGACTGGCAGCTCGCGCGCGATCTAGGACTCCTTGCCTTGGCCAGCTATGCCGGCAAGGGCGGAGCCGACGAGCCGCCCGATGCTTCCACCGAACCGTCACCTAACCCGATTTCCTGAGGAGACAACAATGTCGCTCCACGTTTTTGCCAATCTCGTCACCTCCTTCGGAACGGCCGCCAATAACCGTGCCGAAACCGAAGGCAACATCACGACCCTGCAAAAGCTGCTCTGGATGGGCCAAACGCACAGCACCGTCAGCGCTGAGGCGATCCGCTTTGCCCTGCGGCGACGGTTGGCAGCAGCCGAGTCCGCCGGAACGAACCGGCATTGGGACGAGGATGGAAGAACGAACGAGTGGCAGCAGCCGGATTTCAAAGGGTGGGATTCGGAAAAAGGGAAGACGTTCATCGACGATGACCTGCTGGGCTACATGACCGCCGAGGCGGCTAGGGAGGAAGGAGAAGCAGGTTCGGCAAACACGCGCCGCGCGGTGTTGGAAGTGACACGGGCCGTGTCCCTCACGCCGTGGTCGGGCGATGTCACGTTCAACGCCGCTTCGCCCGGGGCCACGCCCTCGGCGCAGAAGAAAGGCTCGAATCCAGTGCCCTACGGCACCGAAGTGCATGCGACCCGCTACCAGTATGGCGTCGCTCTGACGCCCGAGCGATTGCGCGATAAGTCGCGTGCGGCCAAGGCGGTCAAAGCCTTGTGCGAGTTAGGGACCGTGGCGGGGAATCATGGCCGCTTCCTCTTCGATTTCTCGCCCGACTCAATCGTGTTACGTATCACCGAAGATCCCGCTCCGCGGCTCCTTTACTGTTTCGATGCCATCGATGAAGGCAAGTCGGTAGGTGCGCCCAAGTTATTGGAGCGCGTCGAACACGGCGATATTAAGGGCGAAGAGCTGATCCTCGGCGGGCCGTTTGCCACATCGGAAGCCGGTGTCAAGCTCAAGCAGCTTGGCGCGTTCGTTGGCGAGAAGCCGGGCGTCAAGGCAGCGTGTGACGAGGCCGTGAAACGAATCAACGCGATGCTTGGGCTGAAGGGGTGATGCATGCTTGGATTGCGTGTCAGCGTGCCCATCGCCTGCTTCCGCAAGGGACTGGCGCGCGAGTACCTGGAGACTGAGCCGCTTCCTCCCCCGGCGACCTGTTACGGGTTTCTCCTGTCGCTGGTCGGCGAGACGAAGCGCGCGCGCCATGTCGGCTGCCGCGTTTGCCCGGTGCTCCTCAACGAGCCGGCGCAGAGCGTCGTACTCCGCACCGTTTGGCGGGTGAAAAAGGCTCCGCTCGGTTCGCCGGGCAATACCCGCCCAGATTTCCAGCAACTGCTTTCGCCCGTCGAACTCGTCATTTGGCTCGATTCGGGCGAAGAAGAGCAGGGTGAGCGTCTGGAGCAGCGAGTCGAGCGGGCACTCATCGACCCGACAAGCCTTGAGCGATTCGGCGGGTTGAGCCTCGGCGAGAGCACGCACCTGGTCGACGTCGTGAGACGCTTCGAAGGTGATGGCAGCGCGACCGGTCGGGCGTTTCTGCTGGCCGAGCGCGGCCGCTCGACTCTGCCAGTGTGGGTCGATCACGTCGGCTCGGCCGGCACGCGCTACGTGACGGGCGATCTAGAGAGCATGTCGTTAGGCTCGCCACCCGATGCGCGTCGGATGCCACGCATTGAGCCGCCTGAAGACGCTGCATGATCGCGTTTCATTGTGGGGCGCGGGAATAGTAGTAGGCGCACGCCGTGTGCCGTTAAACGTTGGGGGAGTCGGCCAGTCTATGGGTGCGCGGCAACGGCACGACGGAGCGTGCCTGCTACTTGACGGACGGGGTCGCAAGACAAAATCGAGGACTTCGCACCATGATCGTCTCCACTCGTTCGACCGACGCGCCTCCGCTGCGCGTCATGGCCCTACATGCACTGGCCTATTGCCACCGCCTGTTCTATTTGGAAGAAGTTGAAGAACTCCGCGTCGCCGACGCTGCCGTCTACGCCGGTCGTGAGCTGCACGCCGGGCTGGAAGCCGACGAGGAGGGGGAATGGACGTCGTTTGAATTGACCAGCGAAGCGCTCGGCCTCACCGGCAAGATCGATTGCGTCCGCCGCCGTGACGGCACACTCATCCCGTATGAACACAAACGCGGTCAGCCGCGACGCGCCGACGACGGATCGGCAGAAGCCTGGCCATCCGATCGGCTGCAAGTCGTGGCCTATGCCGCCATGCTGGCCGACGTCCTCGGCCGGCCCGTCGCCGAGGGCCGCGTTCGCTATCATGCGGCGGGCGTCACCGTTCGCATAGCCGTCAACACCGCCGCGCTGGACGAGCTGCGGGCCGCGATCGCCACGGCGCGAGAGTTGCGCGAGTCGGTCGAACGGCCGCCCATCGCCGACAACGAGCGACTCTGTCAACGCTGCTCGCTCGCGCCGGTGTGCCTGCCCGAGGAAGTGCGACAGGAGCGCGAACCAGACCACGCCCCGGTGCGGCTCTTTCCCGCCGACCGAGACGGGGCGACCCTTCACGTCGTCTCGCAGGGCGCGCACGTCGGCCGTAGCGGCGATTCGCTCGTCGTCCGCCCGCGCGACGAACCGGAGACGAAGCACCCGGCGCGCGCCATCGACGCCCTCGTGTTGCACGGCTTCGCCCAGGTTTCGACGCAAGCATTGCGGCTGTGCACGGAACGAGGGATCGGAGTCCATTGGCTTTCGACGGCCGGCTATCACACGGCCAGTCTGGTGGCCGACGCCGGACGCGTGCAGCGCCGGCTGCGGCAATACCGAGCGCTGGCCGACGAAGCCACGTGCTTGCGGCTCGCGCGGGCCCTGGTGCGGGCCAAGGTCGAAAGCCAGCACCGTTATCTCTTGCGTGCGACACGTGGCGAAAGCATCGTCCGGCAAGAATTGCTCGATAACCTCTCGTCGATTCGTGAGGCACTCGGACGCGCGGCCCACATCGACAACCGAGATTCGCTGCGCGGGCTCGAAGGAACGGCCGCCGTACATTACTTCGAGGGCCTGCGGCGGTTGCTAGGTGAGCAGGTGCCGGACGAACTGCGTTCGGCCACGCGCAATCGGCGCCCGCCGCTCGACCGCTTCAATGCCTTGCTGAGTTACGGCTACGGCTTGTTGCACGCGGCGGTGATGCGCGGGACGCTGGCGGCGGGCCTCGAGCCGGCCCTGGGGTTCTTTCACACGCCGCGCAGCGCGGCCTACCCGCTAGTGCTCGACCTGATGGAGCTGTTTCGCGTGCCGCTCTGGGATTTGGTTGTCGTCGGGTCGCTAAACCGCGGACAGTGGGACCCCGTAGGCGATTTCACCGTCACGCGAGCGAAAGTTTGGCTTTCGGAGACGGGGCGAAAGAAAGCTATTAGCCTGTTCGAGGCACGGCTCGATGAGACTTGGAAGCATCCGGTGCTTGACTACTCTCTGTCGTATGCGCGGACAGTCGAGTTGGAGGCGCGGTTGCTGGAGAAGGAATGGACTGGCGAGCCGGGCTTGTTCGCCCGTTCGCGGCTGCGCTGAAGGGGTGTGGCATGAACGGCGCGAGATGGTGGCTGGTGAGTTACGACGTGCGCGACGATAAACGGTTGCGGCGGGCGGCCAAGCATTTGGAGGGTTACGGGGAGCGAGTGCAATACTCTGTGTTCCGCTGCTGGATGACGCAAAGTCAGATGCAGCGATTGCGTTGGGAGCTGACCGAGATGCTGACGCCAGTGGACGACGTGCTGGTGATTCCGCTCTGTCCGCGCTGTGTGGCGGGGATCAAAGTCACGCACGCTGCAACGAAGCGGCCGGACTGGCCCGAGGAGCCGCCCGGGCATCGGATCGTTTAAGGCCCGGAAATGCGCAAGCGTGGCAAGGACGCACGAAGTCCGGGCGGCGCCGGGATGCAGCAAGACTCTGGGCGGGCGCGCGATCTTCTGTGATGCGGATGGCTCCGTTTGTCGCACAACCCGGTGGAATCAAGCACCCGCCGATGTCGGCGCGGGGCGGTTGCTTTTGGGCCTCGAAATATCCAAACTGGACGGAGGTTAGGGCTCTTTGGCAATTTGGTAATATGCTTGCTCACGATGGAAGTCGTTTGTGGTGGCTTGTTAGTGTCGTACGCGGCTGGCCGAACCTGGCGGCCTTTCGGTCGCCGGGTACGGCTAGTTCCCGGTGCTTGAATCGCGGCGTAGTAAGCTCGTTGTATCGAACGAATTGCGCAGCGAAGCGTGCACCGCCCTTCGATGCCTTCGGGCGTTGAGCACATTGCCCTTTGGCCAGCAGAACCGCCATCGAACCGCAGTGCACCGCCCTTCGCTGCCTTCGGGCGTTGAGCACAATTGTGC
>DASZTS010000116.1:0-86738 GCA_035547915.1 Pirellulales bacterium
GTGCGAGGGACAAACTACCACACGCTGTTCCGGAGCGCTGGCTCAACCAGTGGCTGCGACAAGCCCAGCACCTTTGCTCACTCCCCAGGTCAACTGGCCCAGGGCAGCGAAAAAACAAATCCCCTTATGCACCCCTGGCAATCCCCAGTCGAGCCGTGGCCAGCGAATTTGCTCGACAATGATACGCGGTCGTTTTTAACTCTGCTTCAGCGTGGGGCAGGTGCGGCGGTCGTCGCAATCCTTCGTGCGGTAAAGAATTGTCCTCAAGGCATAGTTTTCTTGAACGCCGGCGCGCATCTTCGTTAATCCTCTTGCATTTTTGTAACCAAAATTGCTCGAATTCTTTGCGGACGCGTGTGGGTGGGTGAAGCCAGGGCAAATGGGATGTACGGGCAATGGCTCTTGTATTCCGCTACGGCTGGAGTCTCTCTTCATATACTTCAGCGTGAGCGTGGGTGACTCTTTTGCCACCCCTCCATTTTCCCGAGGTTAACACCGCGATCCACGCACTGACAGTCAGATCAAGTGCCTACTTGACTGCCCTGAGTCAGAATCGGTCTAATGTTGAGGACGCTTCCAAACAGGTTGCGTCCAGGATTTCGAGCACTCGGCAAACACTGTTTCAAGTGACCCAAGAGAAGGAGCGAGTAACGATGAGCACGCCCGCATACACGCCAGGCACACTTCCAGTATATAACGTGCTGGATTACGGAGCCATCGGCGATGGCACGACCGACAATACCACCGCATTCATTAATGCGATCAACGCCATCCAAAGCTCAGGTGGCCCCGGGATTTTATATGTTCCAAGCTATACGCCGAATTGCCTGGGTTATGTCGTCCAAAATGGTCGTCTCACAATTTCCCAGCCCAACATCGTCCTTCAGGGTGCGGGCAGCATGGGCTCTAACGGGGGCGGAGTCGGCGCATCCACAATCCTTGGAAATGGCTCGGGCAGCACCTTCACCATTTCGGCGATGGGTTGCACCGTTCGGGACTTGGCTTTTAAGCCAGGCCCGACTTCTTCTCAGAGCGGGTCCGATTCGTATCTAAACATCTCCTTCTTGACTGGGCCGGGCGGCGGCCAAATCACTGTGAGTAATGTTCACATGGAGTCACCCTTTATCGGGATCACACTCTATCAACCGCCAACCTACGAAGGTAGACCGACCGGAGGCAATTACTGGATTGAACGCGTAGTCATGGAGGGAGGATTCGTTGCGGGCGGCGGAGGGATAAATGCAAATGTGGGTGGCGCCGCCATCAATATACGTCACGTCATCATGTATAATACCAATGGCCCCGCAAGCCAGCCAGGCTACGGGATTCAAGTGACGAATGCTGCTGAGCTAATCATTTGTGATGGCACAGATATTGACATGATGGGCAGTTGTTTGAATATAGTTCCAGGAACGAATCAAGCGGTAGGTGCCGTATTGGTTTCGGATAGCTTATTCGATACGGGCAATGGGGCGGGTTGCGTTACAATCTTTCCAACAGGGAATGGCTGGGTGCAAGTGGTGCGGTTCTCAAATGTTTGGACGAGCACACAAATAGGCGTCTCGCCCAACACCAGTGGGTTCTTTTTCGATGGACTTAATTCAACGCCCCCAGCCGGAATGAAGGCAATCCAAGACGTAAGTTTGGTTAACTGTCTGGGGCAGGGCTTTAACGGCCACGCAGGCCTCTTCGCGGCCGGTGTCGACGCCTTATCGGTGACCTCGTCAACTTTCTCGGGGAATGCTTTCGGCATCTATATCTATAATAACATGTATAACTTCATCTTGAATGGAAATAAGTGCGGCCCTTTCTCCTACGGTGGTGCAAACACAAGCTGGGGCATTCTGATCAACGCAGGGTGCGACCATTACGTTATCTCCAATAACTTGCTGAATGGAAATGGAGCTGGAGGCCTCGCCGACTTAGGTTTAACCGACAAGCAGATCGGACTTAATCAGCAAACGTAATCGACGTTTTGCGCCGGCAGCAATGATGCCTGCATCGCTTTGACAATGCTCGCAGGGGCTTTGTTGGAAGCGTGCGTCGGCTCGTGCGGAAGTTGGTCATACGCGGCCCTCTGGGGCGGCGCAATGGACCGGTTCGCCGGTCATGTGTGAACGACGGTCGTAACCGATTGAGCGGAGACCGGCTTACGCTCCAGGAAGGCTAAATAATGCAGCGGATTGTAATGCACGTTCTCGTTGTCCCAGTCACGCGGGTGCCGGCCACTAGTCGATTTTCGACGATCAGCCGGACCTCCCGGATGTTGCCCACCGCCGTCAGGTGGCGATGAGCGTAGTCGGTGGGAACCTCCCCACCAAGACGTCGGACACGGCCACGTGCGCCATGTGGGCTAAGTTAGAGCGCGGCGCGGTCTCCATCAGACCCCAGAGTGCTTCCCAGCATCGCGGCCATCCAGGTCACGCTTAGCATCCGGGATTAAATAACTTCCCAAAGTGGCAGTTTTTATGGCAGACTGAGGATGGGCGAAGGAGTATTCAGGGAGGGTCGTGTCATGGCAGTGGTGCCCTATGGTCCGGAGATCGAGGAGCAGATGAAGACGCTTTACGGCTTGCTGAACGAGCGAGACCGGCGGCGGTATGCGGCGATCGAGGCGGGCAAGTTGGGCCACGGCGGGCAGACCTATATTCGCGCCGTCTTGGGCTGCGACTACAAGACGCTCCGCCGGGGCATGGAAGAGTTGACGAGCCCGCCGGAGATGCCTCCTGGGCGGGTCCGTAAAAAAGGGCGGAAGACGATGCTGTCTTTGCCGTGATAGCACTCCGGCCTTGATCAACGCGTTTCACACCGTGATCGAGACGCGCACGGCCGGCGACCCGATGCGGGAAGGGGTGCAGTGGACCGACCTTACCCGTTGCGAGATCGCCACAGCACTGGGACAGGAGGGCTTCACGGTTAGCACCACAACGGTAGACCGCCTCTTGAAGGAGTTCGGGTTCGGCCTTCGCAAGCCGCGGAAGGTGAAAACGATGGGCGAGTGTGCCGATCGTGACGCGCAATTCAAAAAGATCGGTCACCTCAAGGCGCGCTATTTGAAAGGTGGCCTGCCTGTCGTGTCGCTGGACACGAAAAAGCGGGAGATCCTTGGCGATTACGTGCGGCCAGGCCGAGTCCTCTCGACGGCGCCGCTACGTGGTTGGGACCACGACTTTCCCCAGCGACGATTGGGCACGGTTATTCCACACGGCATCTACGACTTGGGCCGGAACGAAGGCTACGTGCATCTCGGCGTCAGCCACGACACCGCCGACTTCGTGATCGACACCCTGTTCCATTGGTGGAAGCACCACGGGATGCATCAATATCGCGGTGCTGAGAAAATACTGGCGCTGCTCGACAGCGGGGGCAGCAGCGGCTGTCGCGCCGTGCGCTTCAAGAACGAACTTCAATGCTTCGCCGATCTGACGGGGCTCGAAGTACGCATCGCACACTACCCGACGCATTGCTCGAAGTACAATCCCGTGGAACATCGCCTCTTTCCGCATCTCACCCGTGTTTGCCAGGGGGCATTCCTCGATAGCGTGGAGATGGTCAAGAGCTTGATGCAAAAGGCGTCGACACGCACGGGCCTGCGTGTCTTCGTCGACATTCTCGACCGGGTCTACAAGACCGGCCTGAAACTGCCCACCTTCATTCGCGACACGCTACATATCCGCTTCGACCGTCTACTACCATTGTGGAATTACGTCGTCCCGCCGACGCAAAATGCTGAGTATTGGGAAGTTATTTAATCCTCGATGCTTATGGCTTGACGACGGTGCCGTCCTTGCGTCGTACGCCGCCCCATTCGAGATCGAAGGGAGGATCGTCTTCGATCGGGAACTTGGCTGCCAGCTTTTCGTCGAGATCGATGCCCAAGCCGGGGCGGTCGTTGGCCCAATAGTAACCGTCCTTCAGTTCAGGACAGCCGGGAAAGACGTCCTGCTCCGCCTGCGTGAAGGCGCGGGCCTCTTGGATGCCGAAATTCGGTGTCGCAAGGTCGAGATGGACGTTGGCGGCGTGGCCGACGGGCGAGACGTCACCCGGTCCGTGCCAGGCCGTGCGTACGGCGAAAAACTCGCAGAGTGCCGCCACCTTGCGGGCCATCGATAATCCGCCGATCTGCGAAATGTGGATGCGCACGAAGTCGATCAACCGTTCGCTGATGAGCGGAACGAACTCGTTGGGGTTGTTGAACAGCTCCCCCATCGCGATCGGTGTGCTCGTCTGCTTGCGCAAGTGGGCGAAGTAGCCGACGTCTTCGGGGCTGAACGGATCTTCCAGGAAGAACAACCGGAACGGCTCTAGATCCTTGGCTAGCTGGATAGCCAAAATGGGCGGCACTCGCTCGTGCACATCGTGCAGCAGCTCAATTTCGTCACCCAGCTCTTTGCGCAGGTGTTCGAAAAGCCGTGGAATCGCCCGCACATACGGCGCGGGCTCCCACGGTTTCGGCGGGGCCTTGGTCTTCTTGGATTTTGCACCCGCGCCGTAGGTCGAGAGGTTCGGCAGGCCGATCTGCGCGCGGACGTGACGATAGCCCTGTTCGATGAGCGAACGGGCATGGTCGGTGACCTCTTCGAAGGTCTCGCCCGTCGCGTGGCGATACGTGTCGACGGCGCGTCGGCACTTGCCTCCCAAAAGTTGCCAGACGGGCATGCCGGATCGCTTGCCCAAGATGTCCCACAGGGCCTGATCGACGCCGCTCAGGGCGTTGCCGAGCACGGGACCGTTCCGCCAATACGAGCTGACGAACGACGACTGGTAGATATCTTCGATGGCCAGCGGATTTTTGCCGACGAGAAAGGGCCGTAGATATTTGTCGACCGCGGTTTCGACCGTGCGCGGACGCTGCGTGAACGTGGCGCAGCCGAGCCCGTACAACCCCGGCTCGTTCGTCGTCACCTTCACGACGACGAGGCGAATATCGGCCGGTGCTGTCAGGATGGCTTTGACATCGGTGATCTTGAGCGGCGGCAGATTATCGTTCTGCGCATCTGGGGTGACGGGCGATGCAGCATCGTCCGCCCGAGCAGCACCTGCCGCCAGCCAGGGCAATCCCCAGGCACCGGCGCCAATGCCCGTTTGCTTGAGCCAGTTGCGTCGGTCCATTGTGTAGGTAGGCTGCGGACGTGCTAGGGCGTCGTCCAAGACGCGTAGATGAGGCTGATGGCAACGGCGAGTATGGTACCGATGGCCGTGACCATGCCGATGCCAATGAGTATTTTCACCCCCGGCGACAGGTCGGAAAAGTTCCCGTTCCAGCCGCCGGGGCGCTCCATGGGATACATGGGCAGCGTCTCCTGGCTGGCCATGTTCACTGGCTGCGTGCCGAGCGACATCTGGCTGGGACTTTCCACCTGGCTCGGATCCTCAACCGGAGCCGATACGAAAATGGGGGTCGTGTCGCTGAGCGGTTGGGCCGGCGGTCGCGGGGGAAGATAGCTCAGTTGCACCGGTTCGGCAGCGCCGACCGGCCGTTGGCCCGCTGCCACGCCCTCCACCCAGGGTGCCAATCGTTCGATAACCTTGCCGGCCGTGCCGATTCGTTCGTCCGGCTTCTTCGCCATCATGTCGGCGATCACTTCGACGAACTCGTCGCTCAACTCCGGATTGAGCCGACGCGGGTCGAGCGGAAACTCGTGACAGTGCTTGCGTGCCTTCTCACGCGGGGTGCCTCCGGGAAACGGTACCTTTCCCGTCACGGCGTAGTACATCGTGCACCCCAGCGCGTAGATATCGCTCACCGGAGTCGGCCGCTCGGGAGCGCTAATCTGCTCGGGGGCTAAGTAGTCCGCGGTGCCGACGACTTTGCCGCCGTGAATGTCGGTTTGTTCCGGGTCGTTGAAATAACCCGAAAGCCCGAGGTCGGAAACCTTGGTGTGCCCGTCGGGCGTGACTAGCAGGTTGCCTGGTTTCACGTCGCGGTGAATCAGCCCCCGACTATGGGCATACGCCAGTCCGCGCGCCGATTGCGAAATGATCGAAGCGGCCGACTGCATGCTCAACCGGCCTTCGCGGCGAATCAACTGCCGCAGGTTGTTGCCCGGCACATACTCGGTAACGAGGAAGTGGACGTTTTGGTCGTGGCCTGCATCGTACGCCCGTACGAGATTCTCGTGATCGAGCTGGGCCTGCGTGCGAATTTCGCGAATAAAGCTGGCGATCGATTCCGGGTTCGAACGGTGCCGCGGCAATACCTTGACCGCCACGACGCGCCCCATCACCGAGTGCTCGGCCTTATACACCTCGCCCATGCCGCCGCGGCCGAGCGAGTCGATCAGGTGGTAGGGGCCCAGGGAGAACTTGGTCCGTCCTTTACCCAACTCCTGGGCCTGCCAGCGATTCAGCTTGCCCAGATCGATCAGCTTCTTGGCCAATCGTTCGTCGGCCACCGGACCGGTGCGTTGCCGCTCGCTGTTGACCTGCGCGGCGGCTTCGTCGAGCTCCTCTTGGGTCAAGAGGCCGCTGGCCACGGCCGACTGTTGGAAGATGGACTTGGACAAGGGTATGGCAACCCGGACGCGAAGAGGACGCCTACGGACATATAAACCCTTCCCTGACCAACGCTTAACACTACCACCACGCCTACGGCGCGCCAAGTAGCGCGTGCCAGGGAAGGCGGAAATACGAAGCAATCGATAGGCATTCGTCTACCGGGGTCGAAGATTTGCTTCGCGGCCGGTTTTGGCAAGATCCTATTCGATGCCGAATCGACGCCAAGTCGGCGGTAGCGGCGCGACGAGCGTCAGCTTTTCGGGTCGGGTGGGGTGTGCCAACTCGAGCAAACGCCCGTGGAGGGCGATTCCGCCGGCGAATGCTTTCCGGCTGCCATATTTTCGATCGCCAACGATCGGGCTGCCGCGGGCGCTCAGTTGGGCACGAATCTGGTGCTTTCGACCGGTTTCAAGCTCAATTTCCAGCAACCAGCCACGTGCCAGCCGCTGCTTGTGGTGGTAGCGAAGGCGGGCCATCTGGGCGCCGGCGGTCTCGCAGTCAGCCACGCGCATGACGTGCCGCGATTCGTCCTTTACCAGCCAATCGACGCATGTCTGTGCGTCGGCAGGTTTCGACGACACGACGGCCCAATACACCTTGCGGGCCGCCCGGCTGCGAAACTGCTCGCTGAGGCGTGCGGCGGCCTTCGATGTACGGGCAAAGACCACCACGCCCGTAACGGCTGAGTCGAGCCGGCTGACCGTGCCGAGGTAGACGTTCCCCGGTTTGTGATATTTCTGCTTGATGTACGCCTTGGCGAGGGCCAACAGTGTCGGTACCCCGACCGCTCCGCCTTGCGTAGCGATGCCGGCCGGCTTGTTTAGGACCAGCAAATGGTTGTCTTCATAGAGAACGTCCAGAGCCATTTGGGCCACCACCATGTCGGCGCAGCAGAAGGGCCGAGCTCAACGCCCGGCCCTGCCTCTCTTACGAGGCTTGTAAGACACAACCGTGAGCCGAATCGCCGTGTGTGGGCGAAACGGCTGGCCGGTACCGTTTGGGGCTAGTCTTCGCGCTTCGGTTCGCCACCGGGGAGCTTGTGCTCTTTGATCAGCTCGCCGAATGTCTTGCCATCCGACGACTTCTCGTCCTCGATCTTGCCGAGGGCTTCGCCGATCTTGGCCTTATCCTTCTCGCCCTTGGCGATCACTTTGCCCAATGCCATTCCATAGGCGTTGCGGTTCTTCTTGCTCTTGCCGACGTGGCACACGAAACACGACGCCTTCTCCACCTCGGCAAGGTAGTCCTTATCGGTGGCGTACTTCTCTTTGAATTCGTCGAAATATGGCTTGCGCGCACTGGCCTGCTTCACCGGCAGCACAGAGATAAGTCCGCCGAACAAAGCAATCACGATGGCCCTTCTCATGCTAAAAACTCTCCAAAGGCGTTTTGGTAACGGATGACGATAACTTCCGCCCTGCTACGGGCTGGCATGGGTTTCTAATAAAGCCTGCGCCACCGCCCGTGTCAAGGTACGAAAGGTGGGCAAGGCATTTCCCTCGCCTTCAGCGCCCCGGCGGCAAAAGCTGAAAATCGACACCCGCTTGCCGTCCCGAACTGTCGAGAGAGGGCGGCAGCAAGGGCTGCATGTCGAGACCCGTCCCGAAGTCATCGGCCGTCAGCGAACTGATCGGTCGGGATTGTGGTACTTGCCAGACGAGGGGGCCCGCGCGGGTGCCGGCCTTCTCGGCCGGCCAAAGTTCCGTCCACTCGCTGTAGCCCTTCGTTTCGGTGCCGCGCGACGAGCCCGCGCGCGCGATCGTCCAGAAGGTGCGGAATCCCAAGTAAACCGAATTTGTCGCTTCCCAGTGAAAGGTCGGTTGCACGGGGCCGGTACTCGGATGCGCGACGTGTTCCACCAAACTGGGATCGGGCTCGTCGGAAAGGACGACCGAGTTGTTCAGATGGACTTCGACTTCGGGGAGTCCGGGCCCAGCTTCGCTGGCAGCAATGCGGCAGAACCCGTGCCTGGCCAGTACGGTCACATGGTCAAGATCGACACGCATCCGGCTGCCTTCGGTCGGCATTGCCGTGCCGCCCCCCACCGCGAAGAAGCGTTCGCTCAATGCCACCAAGCCGTTGGTGCACGAGAAGTTGACCATCCGCAAATCACGGTTGACGACGAGGTCGGCCTCGCCGCGGGCCAGGCACTTGTTCAATGCAATCTGCACCGGAGACGCGGTGGGCATCCCCTGCGGCATCATCGCCATCGGCTCGCCGGCACCACCGACCGTGAAGAAGGCCACCCGATCGTGATAAGTGCCACCACTGGCGGTGGTGTTGCGGATCGTCAGAAGGCATTGGTCGAGACGGACCCCGTCAGCCTGGTTGACCGTGAAGAGCGACCAGTTCTCCGAAGGTGCCGCGTGCGACAGATCGAGTTCGAGTTCGACGCCCGACATCTTGAGGCTGCCCCCCGATACCGCCAACATGGTGCGATCGGTCGAGGCCGGATTCGTATCGTTGGGACTGAACACGACTGCCGGTTTGCGCCCGGTACCGGCGCGGATTTCGATACGCAGGTTGTGCAAGCTCAGGGCCGACCCTTCGCGCGGCCCATCGTAACGCAGTTCGATCACATCGCCGTCTTTGGCCACGGCGCAAGCCTCGGCGAGCGACGCGAATCGTCGCGGACCTCGGGCGCGATCGCCGACGACGAGCAGACCTTCCGGAATGGCTTCGGCCGTCGGGTCGTCTTCGCGCTTGTTCGCCGCGGCTTCGCGCGGCGCTTCGCTGGCGTCACGTGCGCTGCCGCTGGTCGACGGTCCGTCGCGACCCGCTACCGGAGGACTCGGCTCTGCCAGGTCTGCATCCGTCTGCGAAGATTCCGACCTCTCCGTTCTGGTTGACAAGGTTCCAACGGCCGTCCGGTTCGGGGCGATCATGCCGGCGGCTTCCGGCCCAAGGCCGTCACCGCCCGGTTTCTTGGCCGAACCCTCGCCCCGCTTCGGCGGAACCCGTTCGTCCTCTTCTTCGTCCGGAACGGCAGACTCCCTATCCGAGGTCGGCACCGCCATTCTCTTCGCGCTGCGCCGCTGCGCACGATCCTCCAGTCGACTCAAGACCGCCACGTCATCGGTCGGATCGATCCAGGGAAGCTGCCAATCGGCCACGACCGTGGCAGCCAGCAACAAAGACACCGGAATCATCCACGGCAGGTGCCGCATCAACGAGCGTGACCGACTGGCCGTCCGCGTGCCAGGGGCCCAGCCTGGGACTTCGACTCCCGGCAAAACACAACCCGTCTGCTCGGCCAGCACGAGCAAATCGGCGATGAAGGCCTCGGGTTGTTGATACCGGCGCAACGGATCCTTCGCCAGCATCTTGGCAACCAGCAAGGAGACGCCGGGCGGGAGCGACGGATCGATCTCGCGCGGATCGGGCGGCGCATCGCTGTTGTGTTGCAGCAGTTTTTGCAGCACCGTGCCGTCGGGAAACGGCGGCCGCCCGGTCAACATGTAATAAAGAGTGCACCCCAGGGAATAAATATCGCTGCGCACGTCGGCGCTACGAGGGTCTCGCGCCTGCTCCGGCGAGATGTAGTCGAACGTGCCGAGCGTCACGCCGCTGGCGGTCAAATCGGCGCCATCGGATTTCGGCTGATGCAGCCGGGCCAGTCCCATGTCGACCAGCTTGGCGCGGCCGCTGGCTGTGATGATCAGGTTCGACGGCTTGATGTCGCGGTGTACCACGTCGCGGCTGGCGGCGTGCGACAGGGCATGGGCGACCTGTAAGGAATAGCTCAACGCCTCGGGCAGCGGCAAGGGCCCGTTGCGTTCGACGAGATCACGCAGATTGGTGCCTTCGATGAACTCGAAGACGATGTAATTCAAGCCATGGTCTTCGCCTACATAATAGACGCGGGCGATGTTTTCGTGATCGAGGCGAGCGGCCGATTGGGCTTCGTTCTGAAAGCGACGCCGGGTTTCGTCATCGGCGCCTTGATCGCGAGACAGAACCTTGAGCGCGACCTCTCGGTTGAGCATGGTGTCGAGAGCGCGAAAGACCGCTCCCATGCCACCGCCGCCGACGTATTCCAACAATTGAAAATGGTTCAACCGTTCCCCGGCCAGTTGCCTGGCCAATTCGGCGTGGCCCAACGGGCGGGGTACGCCTCCGGGGGTGCCGGCTGGTCGTTGGGAGATGACCGTCGCTTGGTCGGGATCGCAGTTCGCGTCGACCGGCAGCGCCTGCGTGCGGCGTGATGACCCGTCACCGGAAATCGGTGCGATCGGGACTCGCTGGCTGGAACTCGCGCTGTTCATCCAATACGACGGTTCATGGCTGTGCCCGCACCTCCGCGGCTCACGACCGACCTCGTCATCGGCCGGACAGGCGCCGGCACGACAGGCCGACTGCCCTGAGGCGAACGCCTCGCTCTGTAAGAAAGGAATGACTGCCGCGGTTCAACAGTTACCTTATGGTATTTGCCCGGTTCCCGACGGTCAACCGCAGCGAGACATGGGCCAGCACACCTGCGACCGACGCTGCCATCACCTTCATCCCCCTCTTTCTGACGAACCTACCGTCGCCCGCGCGGGACAGATCCCAGTTCATCGATAATTATGCCCAATTTGGCGGAAAATCGACCGAAGGATTGTCCTGCTAGCAGATGGACACTTGGGATATGTGAAAAACAGCACTGCCTGTTCTTTGGGCAAAGCGTCTCTGCGCAACAATTAGGCAGCCGTGCGTGCACGTTGAGCAGCGAATCGCCGTTGTTGTAAGTGCTAGCACGCCAATGCTATCTGTCTCGTGCTTGCCTCGCATTCAGAATTCGGCGACCCATCAAGGCGGGAGTCGAACGTTCGTCCGCTTCACGTGGGTCGTTTCCACCACATCACGGAAGTGCGAGCAAGGAGAACAGCGGGATGTCGTCGAGCAACCTTGAAACGAACCGGAAGACCGTCCATATCGTGGCACAGGCCTTCTACAATCGCGGCCCCGACTGGGTCACCTTCTTCCGCGAAGTCTTGGGCGTCAATGGTATCGTCCGCACCGTCTTTGCCGAGCCAAAACTGCTTGCCGAATTCGAATCGACCCCGGAATATGCTGACATTCAGCTCATGCTGACCAAATTGCGCGAACAGGCCGATGTGTTGGCCCCCAAGGAAGCTACCAAAGTCATTACGGTCCGGCTGCCGCAGAGCCTCCACGACGCATTGACGGCCGAAGCCGAAGCCTACGGCACCAGTGTGAATAAGCTGTGCATTTCCAAGCTCACGCAAATCATCGACGAGGAGTTCATACCCAACGGTAAAGCGGCCGCCAATCGCGAGGCGGAGGGCCGATGAAAAAGGGCCGTGCCCGGACGACGCTACTCGCGGTCGCGCGTTTCGAGGGATGTGGTCTGAGCCGGCGCGGCCGGCGGCGCTTCGGCGGCTGCGGGCGCTGTTTCTGCCTTGCCGTCGATGGGAATGTGGGCGGTGACCTGAAGATTGATCAGGGCGCGGGTGGATGCGCTGGGCCGCAATAGGATCCGGGCTTCGACGACGCGCCGGTCGGTGCTCGCTGTGGGGTCGAGTCCCACAACTGAATTCTTGGCCACCATATTGCCGATGTAGGTCACCTTCCCGGAGAGCGGCGATGCCAGAGCCTTGCTATCGACGCACGCTTCGGCGTCGACGCGGATGTGGCGAACGTCGTCTTCGTACACTTCGACCACCGCCACCATGCGGCTGATGTCGGCCATCTGTAGAATCGGCTGCTGCGTGAGCGTATCGCCATCGTTCAGAAAGATCCGGACGATCTCGCCGTCGCTGGGGGCCTTGAGCGTGGTAAGCTCCACTCGGCGCCGCGCCAATTCGACTTGTTTCTCGAGCGAATCGATCAGTACCAGCGAAGGAATGCGGGCCCGATTGGCTTCCGCCGTTTTCCGCTTGGCACGGGCCTGACGATAAGCCAAATCTATCGATTCTTGCAATTTTTTCGATTCGTCGATGGCGGCTTCGAGCTCGTTGCGCGCCTTATTGGTCGCCAACTCCTGGTGCGCTAGCTGCTGGTCCGAGACGATGTGCTCGCCGGGCGCGGCGTTCTGCGAATGCCGCACGAGCTTGAGCCGCTCCAAGTCGTCCTGCGACGAACGGTATGCCGCCATCAGGCCGGCCACCTTCTTTTGATGCGCTTCTTGGTCGAGCTTTTGCAATTGCGCCTGCTCTTCAGCCAGATCGGCTTCTCCGAGGGCGGCGTCGGCATAAGCCTCTTCGGCGATTTTGCGTGCGCGGGCCTCGGCCAACTGCGTCTCGGCCAGTTCCAACTCTCCCTGGCGCAATGTGCGGCTTTCGAGTATCGCTAGCTCCTGGCCTTCGTGCACCTGCTCGCCGAGGTGCACTTTCAGATCGTCCAGGCGGTCGCCGGGCGTACCGTTTATGCTGATTACGCCGTTTTCCGGTTCCAGGCGGGCTAGCGCTGCCACGTTCGGCCCGGTGGAGGGGGCGCAAGCGCCGACGGATTCGGGCGTTTCGCGGCCGGTTTCGTGCGGTGCGATGGTCTTGGGAGAGGTGGGCTGTCCCCAGTCCTGTTGGCGCATGATCGCCCAGGTCGCCAATGAACTGGCGACCGCGGCCACGATCACGGTGAGCATCCACTTCATAGTAAGGTCTTTCTGGGCAGGCAACTTTAGAATAGTCTAGGCAGGCGAGCAAACGGTCGCAAATTTATGAGAATTAGCGCGATCCCCCAGCTTTATCGGAACGTCAACCGCTGGGGCGAAATTCTTTCGGTTTTGAGCAAATATGGCCTTGCCAACTGGGTCAGTCGTCTCGATTGGGAATTTGCCAAGCGATTTTTCAAAGATGCCGACGGGGAGTTGTTGGCCCAGTATCGCCCCGAAGCGCGCATTCGCCTGGCGCTTACCGAGCTAGGGCCGACCTTCATCAAGCTAGGGCAGATCCTGAGCACCCGCGCCGACTTGGTGGGAGCCGAGTTGGCCAACGAATTGCGGCTCCTGCAAGAAGACGTCCGGGCCGACTCACCTGAGGTGGTGCGGGCCACCATCGAAGCCGAACTGGGGCGGAACATCGAGGCGCTCTTCGCCCAGTTCAGCGACGAGCCGATCGCGTCCGCCTCGATCGGCCAAGTCCATCTCGCCCGCCTGCGCGGCGGCGAGGAAGTTGTGGTCAAGGTGCAGCATGCCGGCATCGTCGAAAAGGTGAAAATCGACCTCGACATTCTCGTCGGGCTGGCCCAGATGGCCGAGATGGTGCCCGAGTTCGCCCCCTATCGTCCTCGTTCGGTCGTCGCGGAGTTCCAGCGCACGCTACGGCGCGAACTCGATTTCAGCCGCGAGGAACGTCACATGCGGCAATTCGCTGGCGATTTTGCCGACGATCCGACGGTCTGCATCCCTCACTCCTACCCCGATCTTTGCACCAACCGTGTCTTGACCATGGAGCGGCTCGTCGGCATCCGGTTGATGGAGCGCGAGAGGCTGATTTCGGCCGGTTACGATCTGGAACAGGTTGCGCGGCGCGGGGCCGACCTCTATTTGAAGATGATCTTTGTGCACGGCTGCTACCACGCCGACCCACATCCGGGGAACCTCGTCGTGTTGCCGGGCAATGTCATCGGGCTGTTGGATTTCGGGATGATCGGCCGCATCGATGAACCGCTGCGCGAGAACATCGAAGAAATGTTCTCCGCCTTGGTCGAGCAAGACGCGGTGCACCTGACCTCGATCATCACGCGCATCGGTATGGTGCCGGCGCAATTGGACCAGGCGGCGCTGAGCGTCGACCTCTCTGACTTTGTGAGCCACTATGCCAATCAGCGGCTGGATGAGTTCGATCTGGGCGGGGCGCTGAATGAAATGCTCGATATCATTCGCCGCTACCAGATTATGCTGCCCGAGCGGGTGGCGATGCTCGTCAAAGTCTTCGTCATGCTCGAGGGTACCAGCCGGCTGTTGTTGCCGAGTTTCAGCCTGATGGAGGTCGTGCGGCCCTACCAACGGCAACTCGTCTGGCGGCGGCTTTCGCCGGGGCGTCAAGCGCGGAAGCTTCGCCGGCTCTACTCGGAGGTGGAGCATCTGGTCGAGGTTCTGCCTCGCGGGCTCGTCGATATTCTGCACCAGGTGCAGACGGGGCGCTTCGACGTTCACCTCGACCACCGCGGGTTGGAGCCTTCGGTCAATCGACTCGTGCTGGGCCTGCTGGCGAGCGCCCTCTTTTTGGGTTCTTCGATGCTTCTGGCCACCAAGGTACCACCGCTGATTCCCTGGCCACGCCTGCTAGAAGATCTATCCTTGCTGGGTGTGGTCGGTTCGACGCTGAGTATTCTACTGGGACTGCGGCTCTGGCGGGCTATCAACAAATCGGGGCACCTCGATCGTCGCAAATAGGTCACTCGGCGCTGCGACAGCCTGTCGGTGTTACCCCTCCGGGCTCAAGGCAAAAATTCTGATTTTGCTATGGCAAACCGGCGCGGCTTATAGTATAGAACTGCTATCGAAGGGTCCGTCCAACCCGCACAGGGGCGGCACATCCGCCGTGGGCCCAAGTCCAGAGCGAGCGATTGTCGAGCTTGCGGTCACCGGGCCGCGCTAGTCCACTTCTTTTTCGGTTATGCTCGCTTCCTTCCCCCAGCGTTTGTTCCGTGGATTCTGCCACGGTTTGCTGTTGTTTTGTATTCGTTTCTGAAGGGTCGTTCGATGAAGATGTACGTAGGCAACCTGGCCTGGTCGGTCACCAACGCGGATCTGGAAGGGCTGTTCGCGGCCTATGGGCCGGTTCGCTCGGCCGAGGTGATCATGGATCGCGAGACCGGCCGCTCTCGGGGGTTCGGATTCGTCGAGATGGAAGGCCAGGATGCCGCTCAGCAGGCCATGCAGGCGTTGAACGGTGCCCCGTTTCAAGGCCGCAACCTGACGGTCAACGAGGCGCGCGAGCGCACGCCGCGTCCGGGAGGTGGTGGCGGCGGCGGCGGTGGTCGCGGCGGCTATCGTGGTGGCGGTGGCGGACGTTCGCGCGACTATTAATCGTGCGGTGTGGGCCGTTGGCATCTACGCCGTCTGACGCACCCGCACGACCGCACCGGATAACAAAGTAGGCGGGCTCACGCTGGACCGGGACCGGCGCGGACCCGATCGATCGCCGAAGACGCGAATACGAGCATCATTGCACACCGTCGCTCGTCGTGTGACGGGTTGTGGCGGGCGCTCTCGTTGCGGGCACATTGTGGCCCTCTATCGATCGAAGCAAGATTGTTGCACTCTGGTTGTTCGATGAACCAGAGATCGGATCCATAAGAGCACCAGTACAAAGATGAGGGCTCCTACCGTGGCCCTGGCTTAGAGTAACCGACAAAACCGGGTCGAGCTTCACAAAATCGGCGTTTCACGGCCGATTTTTTGCCTGCGGCGCTCCGGCGTCCGGGTTTTGTCAGCCGCTCTTATTGTTTTTCGCGCCGCCGGTTCTGATCGGTGACCGAATGAGCCGCGATCTGCCGTAGCACCTCCGCGCTCGCGCTATCGGCTGCCAGATTCTGTAGCGATCCTCGCTGTTCGCCGGAGTTCGCGGCGGTGGAATCCTCGCTCACACCGGCGTCTATCTCGTTGCGATGAAGGTTGCTCAAGGGTTCCTGCGGCGATACGAAACGCTCTGCAACCTGCCGGTGGAACTTATCGTCGCTGCGAGACAGACGAGATACCACCAGCCACAGAACGGCGGTGAGCACGACGAACAGCAATAAAAATATGCCGTTGGCGAAACGCTGATCGATCGGCTCGGGCTCGATCCAGACGGGCTCTCGCCCGATGAGCAAGGGAGCGAGTTGCTTGCGGACCACGTTGGGCTGGTCCGCGTCCGTCGTCTCGCCGGACCGATATCCCCACTTCTTGAAGAAGAACCCGGCGATGCGCACCGGCTCCATGATGCGCACCCCCTCGGGGAAGCCACGCGGCAGTTCGCGCACGCAGAACGTAAGCGGATTGCCCTGAGAATCGTCCGTGAAGATCTCCATCTCGTAGAAATGGTCGATACCGAAACGAGCGATCACGTCACGATCTTCGACGCGGCGCAGCACTGCCTGCTTCGCCGTGCCGGTCAACTCGACGAGCCTTCCCCGTTGCGTAAGCGGCTTATTGAATAGCGGCTCGACCTTCGCATTTCGGTCGTCCTGCGCCACCGCCCGCAGTAGTTGCTTCGTGCCGACGCGGCCCACGGCCGCCATGAGCTGATAGAAACACTCGCGATCCTCGGCGCTCACGCCGGGACGCGAGCTGACCTCGTCGAACAGCCCGGCGTCCATCTCCAGATCACCGAGTGGCGTCGCGGGATACCAGGCGATGCGCCGCGCCACCACTACCGGCCGCGAATCGGGGCCGCTGCCCGCACATTGCACGAAAAGGCCCGTCACACCGACGCGCGCGGTGAGCGGCGTCCCCAACTTCCACTCCTTGGGCACCGCCAAGGCATAGGCGATCGCCGCTTGCCGGCCTTCACCTACCTCAAGTTCGCAACGATAGTATCGCGGAAGATTGAATAGTTCGGCGGTTTCGGCCGGAGGCTCGTGCACCGTGACGCGGTTGACCTCGCCGTTCCACGACACGATCTCGCCGCGAAACTGCGCGGGTGAGTCGACGACCGCCCGCGGTGTCAGCTCCGTTCGCTTCCAGCGATCGATATCGAGGAGCGAAAAGCGCCGCATGGAATAGAGCATGCGCCAGAGCAGTTCGCCGCCCTCCGACGGGAAATCATCTCCGTCCTGCGCCTGTTCGAGCCGCTCGGCGACGCCCAACAGGCCAAGCATCTCTCGCGAGGGCGAGATGTGGACGTCGGCCTTCTTGTGCGGCTCCGTCGCGCGCGGCTCACCCGCGATTCTGACGTCTTGCCCCAGGGCAACGCGGCAAACGAAATAGCTTATCACCACCAAAGCCGACGCCGTGCGCATCATTCGATCGACGCTACCCCTGGTCACGCTGGGCGAGTTCGGCCAGTTGCTGTCGGACGTCGGGGGCCGGCTCTTGGCCTGTCAGTTCGCGAAGACTGTCCGGCTTGGGGTGCGGCATGACAAAGCGCGTTTTGCGACGCGTGGCGTTGAAGACGAAGGCCACCACGACCAGACTGGCGAGCACCGCCAAGACAAGCGCCACCGCGAGACCGCCCAACTCCGTGTTTACCGCACGACCCTTCGCAGCGGCCGGTCCCGCGGCTACAGCCGGCCGCCAGTCGACCGTTTTGCTGAGTAAGAGGGGCCACGTCATGATCTCCTTGTCTTCCGACAGGTGCGCCCACCGCTTGTAAGAGAAGCCCGTCAACTTTACCGGCTCGCGCAGCTTTTCACCCAAGGGAAAACCCTGCGGCGGCTCGAGACAATAGACGATGACCGCGTATGCCCGATCGCTCGGCTCGATGACCAATTGGGTGTATTGCGTGATACCGTAGTCGTTTTCCGCCGGTGTCCTCGACAAGGCGCGCAGCACCGTTCCCTCGATTGTCACCAGATCACCGCGGAACTCCTTGGGCTGCGTGAAGAGCTGCGTGAAGCTCACCGGGCCGATCGACGCTCGCTCTAATTCGTCTTCGCTCGTCGACTGGAGTATTTTCAACAAGTGAAAGAAGGCCGATGATTCGCTAGAGCGGAATGCGGTGTCGTCGCGGACGTGGGACAACAACTCGCGATCGACCCCGTCGAAGAATTCCTTTTGGGGTGGCAGTTCATCCTTGTGGTCCGCTTCCGCGATGAACTCGCCGGGTGCCGTAGCACGGCGCCGCAGTTCGGGGGGCTGTTCCACCTTTGCCAGTCGCTGAGGATCGCCGCCTGCTGCGCCGGGCTGCCCCGCCCCCTGCAATAACCATCCCCAGCGTTGCGGATGGGCCGCTTCCTCGATGAGAAACAGCACCAACCCCACGGCAAATACCAGGGCTAGCAGCTTGCGTTGCTCGCCACGGGCAAAGTAGTTACGAGTACGGCCCTTGGGGCGAAAATCGAGCATAATCGCTATCGCGGCAGCGGCGCAAGACGAGAAAACACGCCAATACCTTGACCAAGGTTATTGTAGGCCCCGGTCTCCAAGCCAACAAGTTTGGCCGCAAGGCCCGAGGCGGAGCCGCCATCGACGAATGAGTGAGTCGACAGGCCGATCTAGCCGGGCACGAACTCCGAAAGCGTCTGTGCCTCGGTGCCGAAAATCGCGTCGAAACGCTCACGGTTGCGGCCCAAGTAGTGGCGGCACTCGGCTTGCAGTTCGTCCCCGTCTCCGTATCCCAGAGCATGGGCCAGCTTGGCCAACTCGATGGGGTCGTCGGGCAACACACGAGTTGGAGCTTGCATCAAACGCAACCGCGACTCGACGGTTCGCAAGAAACGATAGCTCGTACTGAAGTATTCGTAGTCCGCGTTGCTGAGGTAGCCGTGCTGGTGCAACTGCTGGAGCGCCGCCAGCGTGTTGGGACTTCGAATAGCCGGATTGTCTCGGCCGTGCTTGAGCTGCAACATCTGCACGAGGAACTCGATATCGACGATGCCTCCGGGGCCGCGTTTGATATTGTTCGCGGGCGCCGATTCTTCCATGCGCCTTCGCATGTCGCGGATGGCCTCCGAGCCTCCGTTCGGCCAGGGATGATCGTAAGCCGCCCGGGCAATGACCTGCTCGACTTCGGCGACGAGAACCGGAGAAGCCACGGACACGCGCGCCTTGGTCATGGCCTGCCGTTCCCAGAGTTGGCCCGCGCCTTCGGCGAAGTAGCGGCCGAATTCGGCGAGCGTCGTGGCCAAGGCGCCGCTCTTTCCCGTGGGTCGCAAACGTAGATCGACCTCGTATAGCTTGCCGTAGGGGCCCAGCCGGCTACAGATCTTCACGATCCGCTGCCCCAATTCGCTGAAGAAATGCTGGTTCGTCGTCGTGGTGGCGTTCCGGCGACCGCGCGGTCCGTGAAAGGTCGGGCCATCGGCCTCGTACAGGAACACGAGATCGAGGTCGCTGTGGTAATTCAGCTCGCGCCCACCCAATTTGCCTAGCGCGAGGATCGCGTATTCGCAGCGCTCGCCCGTGCGCGAACCGCCGGCAATGGTCGGCTCGCCCCACTTCGCCACGAGCTTCGCATATTCGCTGTGGGCGATGGCTTCGACGCACGTTTCGGCCACGTCCGAGAGCGCCTCGGTCGTGGCGTGTACGTCTTCCTTGCCCAGAATGTCGCGCACGCCCACGCGCAACTGCATCGTATTCTTGAAACTGTGCAGAATCGGTTCGAGGTCTTCTGCTCCACGGGCCAACTCGGTCAGCGTCTCGCGCAGCGACGGGCGCGTCGGCAGCTTGTTGAGCACCAGGCTGTCCATCAACTCGTCGATCATGCCCGGGTTGCTGATCAGGATGCTCGATAGGTACGGGCTCGATGAGCAGAGCTCCACGTACAGATTCATCGAGGGCGGGTTGAAGCTGAACAGCTCCCACAGCACTCCCTTGCCGCCCAGAGAATCACTGACTTTCTCCAGATTCACGAGCGTGGAATCGGGATCGGGCGTGGCCGCGATGGCCCGCAGCAGCCGCGGCGCGATCGCGGCCAGAAAGTGGCGGCAGCGGCGCGTGAGCAAGAAACGCAGCTTCTCGGTGGCCAACGACACCAGATTCTGGTACGCCAGCGGCACGTCGCGGAACGGGTAGCGGCCGAGGACGACAGAGATCTTATCGGGCGGCGGGCTGGGGTCGAGCACAAGATCGACTTCGGGTTCCGTCTGGGCATCGTCGCCGAAGGCGTCGTGCAACAGGTGATCGAGGATCCTGCGATTCACTTCGGTCTTCGTCTGGTAGTCGGCCTCGAACGCCGCCAGCGCTGTCTTTCCCGGGGCGTCGCGGTAACCCATGCGGATCGCCAGCTTGCGCGTCTCGTTGCTCTCATCGGGAAGCAGGTGCGTCTGCAAATCGAAAAGGATTTGCAACCGGTGTTCGATCTTCCGCAGGAAGCGATAATTCTCGTCGAGCAGCGAGCACTCCTGATGGGTCAGGCAACCGACGCCCTGCAATTGCGTGAGGGCTTCGAGCGTGTTGCCGGTTCTCAATTCCGGCAGATCTCCGCCGTTGAGCAACTGCAAGAACTGAATGGCGAACTCAACGTCTCGAATGCCACCGCGGCCCGTCTTGACGTTGCGAGATTCGTCGCCCTCGCTCATCACACGGTGTTCGATGCGCCGCTTGAGCGCCTTAATGCCCGTGATGTCAGCCAGCGATAAGTAGCGCCGATAGATCCACGGCTCCAGCGCCTGCAAGAATTCGTCGCCGAGGTCGCGATCACCGGCCACGGCCCTGGCTTTGACGTAAGCCTGCCGTTCCCAGGTACGCCCCAAAACATCGTAATAGGAAAGAGCGGCTTCCAAGCTGTGGGCCACGGGCCCGCGCTCACCCTCAGGCCGCAGGCGCAGATCGACGCGATAGACGTAACCCAACTCGGTGGATTCGGTAAGCAGTTTGACGACATCGCGCACGAGCCGGTCGACGTATTCGACGTTGGTGGTCGGCCGCGGGCCGTCGGTCTTACCGTCGCATTCGTAGATAAACAGCAGGTCGATGTCGCTCGAATAGTTCAATTCGACGCCACCCAGCTTGCCCATCGCCAGGACGGCAAACCGCGCGGGCTTGCCGTCGGGCCGGCGCGGCTGGCCTCGCTTCTCGGACAACTTACGCCGCACGAACCGAACGGCCGCTTCGACAATGGCATCGGCCAAAAACGAGATCTGCGAAGCCACGACTTCCAGCGGTTGCCCCCGAATCAGGTCGCCGTAGGCGATGCGGAGCGTTTCGCGCCGTTTGAACCTCCGCAGTGCCGCGCTCACGGCCGCCGTGTCGGAAAGGGCGTCGATCTCGCTCGCCAATTCGGCCGCGAGCACGTCGCGGTGAACGGGGTGTCCCTCGGTCATACGTAGCAGGTCGTAGCCGCCGGGATCGTTGATCAGCAGATCGCTGAAGTATTGGCTCGTGGAAAAGATTTGCAGCAAGATGGGGAGCGAGTCGACGTCGCGTTCGAAAAGCGAACCGAGTGCCAGCGGGCTGCGCGCGGCGGCGACGAATCGGTCCAGATTGTTGAGCGCCATGTCGGGATCGCTCGCCTGTGGCAGTTGCCCGGCCAGGCAATCGCACACGGCGCCGAGCAGATCGAGCGTCAACCCGGCCGTCGCCATGCTCACCAGGTTGGCATGGGCATGCTGCGGGTCGTTGAGCCCCCAAGAACGCAACCAGGCCTCCGCCTCGGCCGGGTTGTCCAGATAGCGACGAAGATGATCGAGTTGCATGGCGGAAGAGTCAGACTTTCAGCTCAAAAACCTCGGGGCCCACGTGGCTCGTGATGACGCTGCCGAATAGGGTAAACGCATTGGCCTCGTAGACGACGATCGGCAGAAACTGTCCGATCAGGCGGCGATTTCCTTCGAAGACGACGATGCGGTCGCAGTTGGTCCGGCCGGTGAGCTGGAGCAGGTCACCGTCGTCGTGTTGTTTGCGGCTGGCCTTGCTCGGCCCTTCGACGAGCACCGTCACTTCGCGACCTAAGAACGCTTGGTTGTCCTCCTCGCTGATGGCGTTCTGGATGGCGAGGAGTTCGTTGTTGCGGCGGCGCTTGACGTCTTCGGGCACGTCGTCGGCAAAGAGCTCGTCGGCCTTGGTGCCGGGACGCGGGCTGTACTTGAAGATAAAGCTGTTCTTGAACCGCGACTCGCGCACCAGTTCGGCAGTCGCCTCGAAATCGGCCTCGGTCTCGCCGCAGAAACCGACGATGAAATCGCTCGTCACCGCGGCGTCGGAAATCACGCTGCGAATGCGGCAGAGCATCTCGCGATATTCCGCGACCGTGTATCCGCGCTTCATGCGACGCAGCATTTCGTCCGAACCGCTCTGTGCCGGCACGTGCAGGTAGTGCGAGCATTTGGGCAGATCGCGCACGGCCTCTAGCAGACCCTGGGTCATGTCCTTGGGGAAATTCGTGACGAACTTGATCCGGTCGATCCCGTCGACGTCGTGCAGACGGTAGAGCAGATCGGCCAGGCGGGTCGTACGGCCGCCTGCCTGGTAGCGGTAGCTGTTTACCGTTTGACCGAGCAGGGTGATCTCGCGACATCCCTCCGCGGCGAGCTTTTTTACCTCGGCCTCGATATGCTCCGGCGGTCGACTCTGTTCCGGCCCGCGCACGCTGGGCACGATGCAATAGGTACAGAACTTGTCGCAGCCGATCATGATCCGCACGAATGCCTGGTAAGGCGACGGCCGCATCTGTTCGTCGCGCAATGGATCGTAGCTCTCGAAGCTGGCTTCGACTTCGTCGCGGCTGCCTGCCTTGCGATCGAGGCTGACTTCCAGACGTGGCCCGCTCCCGCCGGCGATTTCCTCGATCAACGACGGCACCTGGTGAAGCTGGCCGGGTCCGACCACGAGATCGACATATGGAGCCCGCTCGAAGATCAGCCGCTGATCCTTTTGTGCCATGCAACCGAGCACGCCGATGATCTTGTGCGGATTGTGCTGCTTGGCGTGTTTGAGTCGGCCCAGGGCGCTATAGATCTTGTCTTCGGCATGTTGCCGTACGCTGCACGTATTGAACAGGATCGCGTCGGCTTCCTTGGCGGTCGCCACCAACTCGTAGCCCTGTTTGCGCAGACTTGCCACCACCAGCTCGCTGTCGAGCATGTTCATCTGGCAGCCGACGGTTTCGATGTACAGCTTGCGACCCATTCATTCGTCGGGGCCGGCCCCGACTGTCTCCGACATTCTTATCGTGCGTGTTCCGTGCTCATCCCAATGCTAAGGATGCGCCGCCTCGCTGGGTGCCTCTTGGCCCGAGCTCTGGCTGGCCTTGGCCGCCGTGGCTCCTTCGCGCAGGTCGTCCAACAGACTTTTCCGCCGGGCGGTCATCAGACGGACCAGGCTGAGTGTGGCGACATAGGCAGCCACGACCCAGATTGCCACGTCCCATCCATTCATAAGAGGACCTCATCCTGCATCCTTGCCACCGGCAACGTACCCTATTCCAAGCTCCTTATCTTACCTTCCCCACACGGTTTGCGGCGAGGGGGATTTTTGCGGTCGTGTGGAATTCCAGGGATGGCCATGGGGATAGGGATGTCACCGACGGCCTCATCGGTAGCCCAACGATCGATAAAAGCCCGCGGCAGCCGTCCAGCCCGTGTGGCTTTCGAGAGCCGTCCGCCGCTCGCCTTGCTCCCAGCACGCTCGTTCGAGGCACGTTACGAGCAACCTGCCGATTCCTCGGCGGCGCCATTCGGGCACGACCATCAGCCAGTGGACGACGCTTGTCGCCGTCGGTGGCCGGCCGCGCACGCCGAGAGTGACGGAACCGATCGTTTCGTCGGCTTCGGCAAACCACATCCGATCGGCAGACCACCACCACTTGTCGAGGAATTCGGCGGCGAAATCGGCTTGTGACCAAGGTCGCACCGCCGGCCTCTCGCCCGCGAACGTACGTTCTCGCAAGCCGAGCCAAACGTCGATATCGCATTCCCCACCGAAGGTGCGGAGCGAGATGCCCGGCACGCTAGGCACCGTCGGCCTCGTCACAAGCTCGTGTGAAAGTTGAGTGACGGCCATGGACGAGCATCGCGTCGATTCTAGCTCGCGCTGTGCAAGATCAGCTTCGTCAGTTCCGGTCGGCACCGCCAGCGCACGGGATGTCTCCCTGAAATCCCGCGCGAGACGTAGAGCAGCGTCGGCGGAGCATCGAACGCGCCCGACGCAAATTGGCAACCGTGCACGCTAGGCGAATACATGGGGCCGACGACCGGCAGCACCACCTGGCCACCATGGTTGTGCCCCGACAACATCAGGTCGAGTCGCTGCTTGCGCGACCACGAAAGGTTGTCGGGGGTGTGACTCAAGAGGATGCGGAATGCGTCGCCGGGCTGGGGCGAGAAGTCGGGGTGACGCCCCATCCAAGGCAGTTCGCTGCCGCCCAACACGATCGGTGGCTTGTTTTCGTCGAGCACAACGGTCGTGCCTGCAACATCGCGCCACCCGAGGTCGGTCATGCGCTGCCGGATGACGGCCGGTTCGAGGTACCAATCGTGATTACCTAGGATGAAGAAGCGGCCCAGCGGAGCTTCGAGCCGGCCCAGCGTCGGTGGTAGCCAGTCGATGAGCCGCATGTCGTCGAGAAGGTCGCCCGTGAAGACGATCAAATCGGGACGCGCTTGTTGCGCTAGCTCGGTCAGCCGCTCGAAGAAAGGCAGATCGATCGTGCCGATGAAATGAAAGTCGGTCAAATGCAAGATCGATAGGCCATGCCACACCCGCGGCAATCGCGGCAGGCGATAGACCTTTTCCGAGACTTCGACTTCGAAGACCTGATTCCGCGGCAGACGTGCCAGCGTGCGATACGGCCCGTTGCCGATCGGTCGGAATCCAAGCTCGTTCGCGACGTCGACGACATGCGTGTGGTTCGATACTTGGGCCGTCGGCGCGCGACGGCAAGCGTAGCGGATCGCCGAATAGACCATGCCGAGCGTTCCCAGGCCGCACAGAGCCAGATAGATCTTCCAGCCGACAGGCAACTGCAACCAGCTTCCTCCGGCGAGCAACTTCGCGCCGTGCCAACCGACGAGCCAGGCCAAGAGCACCGGTAGCAGCACGATCAGCAATTCGTGAACATCACGCACGACCCGCAGTGCCGATCCGCGGATGCGATAGGCGTGCAGTCTGTTGACAAGCGTGACGATCAGTTCCAGTTGGCCCGCCGCCAGCAGCAACAAGAGCAGCGCATTCAGCATGAGACAAGCATTCCGTTCCGCATACGCAGCCCCAACCCAAGCAGCCTCCCTGCTTGCCGCCGCATCACCGACCTGGCCGATTGGGCAGCATAGCTCATTTCGCTGGGCAGGGTCAGGCCATCCGCGTGCTAGATTTTATTAGAGGCCGCAAGCGACCAGTCAGCACATCTCGCATTTCCGACGTGTCTGAACGGCTTTGCCGGCTTGTTCGCCGGGGGCGGATATCGTTCACGAACTGTGTGTGATAGCCATGCGTTCTCTATATTCACTTGCCTTTTTTGCGACTGTACTCCTTGCGCCGGCAACCCTCTGGGCTCAGTTGCCGCCCGGTTATTGGAGCTATTACGACTCGGGCAACAAGAATTATCACCGCCAGAAAGCCCATCATGAACACAGTCGGCAGCAGGCACCGCGCACAGCGCAGGAACCGCGCCATGGCGTGTACGAACCCTGGGCCGACGCAGGTCCCCCGGCCGATCCGATGGACTACGCGGGCCGCGGCATGACGGGGCGTGGGTTAAGTGCCTATCAAAGCAACGGCTACACGGGGCCGAACCAGAATCTGTATTACGGCTATTGGGATGGCGGATTCCAACCCGGTCTGTACGGCTTCTCGATGTACTCGCACTTCGATCGGCCGGGCTTCACGTATTGGCAATACTGATTCGGCAGTGAAGGTGAAAACGTGCGCGCATCGGGCAACTCCCGTCCTAGGGCGACGGAGAGTATGATGACCCAATGCCCAAAATCTTGATGCCGATCGGCGACGCCAGCGAAGTGATGGATACGCTCTATCCATTCTTTCGCTTGCCCGAAGACGGATTCGACGTCGTTGTGTGCGGCCCCGAAGCCCGTCTCTATCATCTGGTGACGCATGAGATTCCGCCGGCACCGGAGCGTTGGGATATCACCCGCGAAGGCCCTGGTTACCATTTGCGGGCTACGGTTGCCTTCCACGATATCCGCCCGCGCGTCGACGACTTCGCGGGGCTGTTCCTGTCCGGCGGCCGAGCTCCCGAGTATCTGCGCTACGATCGCGACCTGCTCGCCATGACTCGCCATTTTTTCGAGATGGGCAAGCCGGTAGCGTCCGTGTGCCACGGCATCGAAATCTTGACGGCGGCGGGTGTCGTGCGCGGCAGAAGGGTGACGACCGTAGCCAAATGTGCGCTCGACGCGGAACAAGGTGGCGCCACCTATGTCGACGAACCGTGCGTTGTCGACGGCAATCTCGTTACCGCTCGAACATGGCACGATAACACGCCGTTTATGAAGGCGTTTGTCACCCTATTGCTGGCGGCGGCCTGAAGGCTGCCGAGCTTACAGCGTGGCTTCGAGCAACGCGTCGTTCATCAGCGAGGCATTCAACAGCGCCAGTTGGCCCATGAGCCAGATACTGCGAGGAAGCCGGTCCCAAATTGGAACTCGCCCGGCCGCGGTGTCGTCCGCCGCACGAGAAGAGTCGCTCATCAACGAAGCCGAATGAGGTCCGGATCGATGTGCCGCACGATCGGGCGGCGGAGACTGGACGATCGAATGATCGGTCGAGAGGGAGGCAGCCTTATCGCTCCGACATGGTAAAGGGTCTTCGCCCTGCGAACTACCACCGAGGTCGTCAGCGACCATCGATTCTTACCTTTCCTTAACTTGAGAAGAAATCGTATTATCGGAATGCCCGACAGGGCTCGTTACCTGTTGGGCCAGAGCATCTTGCCGCCCAAAGCAACGTCATTAGGCATTCTAGCGGGTGGTGGTCAAGATGCAAATTTTTTCTTGGTTAGATTGTCTATAGAAATTCACGTCGGCCAACAGCCCACCGTCGCTTGAGCCCGATTTCGTCGCGCTCGCTCGCGGTGCGTCTGGCCACCGTCGCGCGAGCCCGCTACGATTCGCTGGGGTCGGATTCTCGGCGGGAAGGGACGAGCTGTTCGGAGGCAAACAAAATTGAGCGACACGAGCAACCGCGACGGGGCAAGCACCCGAGACGATCTCACTAAATCGGCGCGTCCTCGGGCGGCGGTCTTCGATCTGGATGGCCTGCTGTTCAATACCGAGGAACTCTACCAGGACGTGGGCAGCGAACTGTTGCGGCGCCGCGGCCACGAGTTCGGAGCCGAACTACTGCACGCCATGATGGGGCGGCCCGGCCGCGTCGCCCTGCAAATGATGATCGATTACCACCAGCTCGGTGATACGGTCGAAACGCTGGCCCAGGAGAGCGCGGAGATCTTCCCGGCCATCCTCGACGAGCGGCTGGAGTTCATGCCAGGCGTGCCCGAGCTGCTGGGTGCGTTGGAACGCGCAGGCATCCCGAAGGCGGTGGCTACGTCGAGCGGCCTGCGCTTTACTCGCGACGTGCTCGGACGGTTCGACCTGGAACCCCGATTCCAGTTCTTGCTCACCGCCGAAGACGTGGTCGACGGCAAGCCGCATCCCGAGATTTACCTCAAGGCGGCTGCCACGTTCGGCTTCGAGCCTTCGCAAATCGTCGTATTCGAAGACAGCCAGAACGGCTGCCGGGCGGCCGTCGCCGCCGGTGCGGCAGCGGTGGCGGTACCAGGTGGTCACAGCCGCGGGCACGACTTCGCGGGCGCCCGGCTCGTCGCCGATACGCTGGCCGATCCACGCATTTACACGTTGCTGGGTATTCCCCAAGTCGACTGATCGGCTATTCCCGTCACGCGGTCGGATACTGCCACGGACTGCGGTAAACGCGGCTCAGCAGTTCGTTGGCTTGGCTGTCGCCGACGATCACCTCTTTGTCGCCGTCCCATTCGATGCTGCGGCCCAGCTTCAGCGACAGCATGGCGAGCAGGCTCATGTTCGTTGAGCGATGGCCGATCTCGATATCACACACCGGCGGCTTGCCCGACCGAATCGAGTCCAAGAAATTCGCCCACAGTTCCTTGATGTTTTGCTTGTCTGGCTCGTTCAGTTGCGGCCCTTGATGGATGGGCTGGACGTTACCGATCGGGTAGAAGGTCCAGCCGTCTTCCCAGCCCATGTGAAACGTTCCCTTGGTGCCGTAGAAGTAGCAGCCGATGTTGTGCTTCTCGGCGTCGTTGCCGGCATACTGCCGGTGCTCCCAGACGGCCGTGAACGATTCGAATTCGAAGCTGGCCACCTGCGTGTCGGGCGCCGTCGTGTTGTCGCGCTTGATCGGTCGACCGCCCGTCGAAAACACGCGCCGCGGCCATTTTTCCTCGGTCCACCAGAGAATCTGATCCATCCAGTGGATTCCCCAATCGCCGAGCTGGCCGTTCGCGTAATCGAGGAATTGTCTGAAGCCCTTGGGGTGCAGCGCCTTGTTGTAGGGAACCAGTGGAGCGGGGCCACACCACATATCCCAATCAAGTCCCGCGGGCGGCTCGCTGTCGGGCACCGGCTCGCCCGGACCACCATAGTAATGCACAAACGCCCTCACCATACCGATTTTGCCGGCATTTCCTTCTTTGAGGAATTTCATGCCCGACATATTGTGCGGCGAGACGCGGCGGTGTGTGCCGACTTGCACCACGCGCCCAGCGTTACGGGCGGCGTTGACCATCGCTCGGCCTTCTCGCACCGTGTGGCCGATCGGCTTTTCGACATAAACGTGCGCACCCGATTTGACGGCGGCGATCGTGATGAGTGGGTGCCAATGATCGGGCGTGGCGACGATCACGATTTCCGGTTTCTGCTCGTCGAGTAGCTCGCGAAAATCCTTGTACGTTTTCGGCTTGTCGCTGGTATGTTTGGCGATATCGGCCTGGCAGACCTTGAGCTGGTTGTCGTCGACGTCCGCCAGCGCGACGATCTCGTTCTGGCCGCTCCAGATGGCTTCGCGCAGGATATTGGTTCCCCACCAGCCACTACCGATCAAGGCCGTGCGATACTTTTTGTCGGTCTTGGAGGCCAAAAGCAGGTTCGGCGCCGAGAGGGCGACGCTTGTGGCAACCGAGTTTTGGACGAATTTTCGGCGAGAAATGCTCATGATGGTACTCGTGTGAAAGGACCTGCGAATATTCAGAGTCTAGTTGCTGCGAGCGCCCGATCTCCGAATGGCGACGAGTAGGGGTTCAACGAATCCATGGGCGAGGTCATCGGATACCGCACAGGGATATGCAAACGAACGAACGCGAGACAGGAGCAACCGCGAGGTTAATCGCTTGGGCGTGGGTTGGCAAGTTCGCGATCGCCGCGCTGCGAGGCAGCCCGTCTGTGCGGAGCTATCGGCAATGTCGCGTTTTCGCGCCCGACCGGTCGTGCGGTTCCATTTCTGCGGCCTTTACCGGGTATGCGCGTGGCGTCGGGTAGCTGAAAACCGGCTGTGCTGACTATGCGAGAACGGAGTTTCTAACGGCGATAGGCCATGCCGAATTCTCTTAGCGCCCCTTAGTGGCACGGTCGATGGGCAATACTGGATTTTCCGGCTGCCCCGGATGGCGCCGAACGATTTTGCCGTCTACATCACGGTCGATCACGGATGACGACTTCAGCCAATTACATTCGCTTGGTGCGGGGCGCTGCGCCCTGGATCGGCATCCTGCTCCTGGCGGGTTGCAATCAGCAGCCCGAGTCGACACCGGTGGCCGCCGGGGTGGAAGCTGCCGCCGACTCAGAGCCGAACGAGTTGCAAACCGGGCACGAGCGGTATCTGAAGCCGATCACCGATGCGAGCGTCGAGACGTACAAGACACTCCCCGTGGCCTACCCGGCGAGCGAGATCGCGCCGCCTCTCCGTATCGCCCGGCCGTTCCCCCTGACCGACCCGCAATTCCCCTTGCCGCGGACGGAGCTGCCGCAGTCGGTCGTGACCGGCGTACAACCTCTTAATGAGGTTCCGGCTACTACCGATGCCGAACAAGCGGCAGTCGAACCGGATCCGCCGACTCTCCAGGGCGAGAGTGAGCAACCCCGCACGGACCGCTCCGGCCCGCCCGAGCGCCTACCGGCAATATTCGTCGCCTCGACCCAGATGGCAGACCGTGGCCCGACCCTCAACCCGGCCCCAACCCCCATGGCATTCCCCTCGCAGCCGGCCGAGCCAGTGCAAGCCGCGATGCCGGGACAGCGGCCGACCGCGCAGCCAACGGCAATGCGGGCTGTGAGTCGACAGGCCGAGCAGTTGATTCGGCACGGCTACTATCTGGCCGAACGCGGGGCATTGTATTCCGCGCGGGCCGATTTCATCCAAGCGCTGCGGACCATCACCCAAGCGATCGACGTGCAGACGGGCTTCCGTGCGCGCACCCAAGCCCTGGCCGCGGGTCTCACGGCCCTGGAAGAGGCCGAAGATTTTGTGCCCGAGGGAGCGGCGATGGAAGTCGACCTCGACCTCGGCACACTCATCCACGCTCACCGCACACCGGTGTGCAAACAGATGGATGCGGCCAATCTGCTGCCGGTGACCGTCCTGCAACACTATTTCACGTACGCTCAACAGCAACTCACCACGGCGGCGAACAACGAAGAGGCCGCCTCGATGGCCCTCTACGGCCTGGGCAAGACCTACAGTACGCTGGCGATCGAGAAGTCGTTGTCGGCGGCCGTTGCCGAGCCGAAAGCGATGGTCTTTCATTGGGCGGCCATTTCGTCGCACGGAGGCAATTTCCTCGCCGCCAACGAGTTGGCCGTGCTCGAAGCGCGCTGGGGCCAATACGCCACAGCCCGCTCGTTGCTCCAATACAGCCTCGCCATCGTGCCCCATTCTGCCGTGTGGCGCAACCTATCGAAGGTGCATCAGCGGCTCGGCGAGACTCGCCTGGCCGAACTCGCAATGCACGAAGCCGAGATTTCCGCCAAGCGTGAAGCCACTGCCACTCCGGGCAATCCGGAAGGGATCGTGCCGTCGACCGACGTGCAGTGGCTCGACAGTAAAGAGTTCGCCTCGACCAGCCGTTCCGAAATCGACGTGCAAAAACCCGCCGCGGCCGACACCGATCAACAGCCCCCGCGCGTCAAAGCCACGCCCGTGGTCGCTCCGGCGCCGGCGCGGCAGCGTTCGGCCGGAGCGTGGTTCCCCTGGTTCCGATAAAAGACCGACATCGTTCGCCCTCCTTGAACCGATGAACGAATCCAAAGACTTTTCGCCACAGGCCCGTTTCCAGCGAAATGCGCTGAAGCACGGACTCTATCAGGCCGTCGCAGCCACGCTCTGCGTCGCCTTGGGGACCGCGCAAGACGCGACACCGAGGTCGCGAGCTAACGACCAACCGATGGCGGCGCGCACCTGCCGCACGAGCCCGATGTTGACCGAGACGCGATCGTCCCCGAATAAGCAACCGATCCAGCTTTGCCAGGCGCTCGGCCCCGCGGCGCCGTATCCCATCAAGGGACTCGATTGCGCCACCGGCGTTTGCGGCGAGTTGGGCTGGGACGCCGCCCGACCGATTCCGTGGCAGCGGTACGCGCAGGGTGAATACGTCGGGCACGAACGTCTGCCGCACGTCGATCAATACCGCATCCGCGTCGATGACGAATTGGAGTTCGTCTTCCGCCTGACGCGCACCGAGACGTCACGTCCGTATCAGCTTAACGTGGGTGATGAGCTGCGCATCGAATCGCTCAGCGATCCGACGCTCAACCGCGATCTTGTCGTGCAGCCCGATGGCAATATCACCTTACCTCTCGTCAATGAAGTGCGGGCCACGCAGCACACGATCGTGCAGTTGCGCCAAGAGGTCGAGGAGCGGCTGCGAAAGTTTTACAAAGAACCGGCCATCACGGTCACGCCGGTCCGTCTCAATACCCGCCTCGAAGACCTGCGGGCCACCAGCGACGCTCGGTTCGGCTTCGGCGGGCAGTCGCGCCGTGCTCGCGTTACGCCCGAAGGCACGATCCAACTGCCAGCTTTGGGCAGCGTGCCCGTCCAAGGACTTACGTTGCCGGAGGTACAGCGCGAGCTGCACGAGCGACTCGGCCGGCGCTTCGAAGGGATGGAGATCACGCCGGTGCTGGCGGCGCGGGCTCCCCGCTATGTCTACGTCGTGGGCGAAGTGCGTACTCCGGGCCGCTACGAGCTGACCGGCCCCACCACGGCCATGCAAGCCATCAGCATGGCCGGTGGCTGGATTTACGGCGGTAATCTCTGGAATACGGTCGTCTTCCGCCGCGGCGACGATTGGCGCCTGCTGGCCACGAGGCTCGATCTGCGTGGTCCGCTGTACGGCAGACGGCCCTGCCCGGCGGACGAGATTTGGCTCAACGACTCCGACGTCGTGCTGATACCCAAGAGCCGCATCCTGGTCGCCGACAATATCATCAGCCTGCTCTTCACGCAGGGCCTCTATGGCGTCGCGCCCTTCAGCGGGGCCGCCACCTTCAGCATCACTCGCTTCGGGGCACTCTAAGTGCGGCTGACAAAACCCGGAAGCCGGAGCGCCGTGGGAAAAAAATCGGCGGTGAAACGCCGATTTTTCGGAAGCTCGGACCGGTTTTGTCGGTTGCTCTAAGACTAAGTGCGTAAGTGAAAGACGTATTCGACACCGTCGCCTACGCGTAGAGTCGCACTCGCGCGGAATGCTGCTCGCGTATCGGGCGTTTGAAATGCAGGCTCGAGCCGCCCCCGTTAGCGCCGCCCTACCTTTTGTCGGACAATCCATCAGCTACGAGCCACTCGCCGAGCGAGTCAATGAGTTGACGGGGCGGTCATCGTCCCTGAGCGCGGTCGACACCGGCCCGGTCAGGACTGTGCTCGACCGCTCGGTCGAAATGGACCCGCCGCATTCGAATCGCTCACTGCGATTCACCGCGGCTGACCGCGAGGGCTCACCGTTTGCCGCTTGGCCTTGCCGACTGCGAACGTGTCCGTTACGTTGGGCACTTGGCCCTGTTTTGGCAACAAAAATCGGCCATCGTGCACCCGTAGCTCAATTGGATAGAGCATCGGTCTACGGAACCGAAGGTTACAGGTTCGAGCCCTGTCGGGTGTATTCTGGTCATCTATGGTCGCGCGAAGCGTCTTGTCGTGCCCCCCCGCCGTGAAGGGAGCGGGCGAGACCGATCCCCGCTTAACAAGCCGGGGTGCGGCAAATCTCACGTCTGATGGGCCGAGATTTCCACCGGTGGAAGACTTTTCCGCGAGGCGCGTTGCATTTTCGCTGGCGGCGCGGTCTCTCGATGGACCGCCGTGGCGGCCGCTGGCTACGGGCCGCAGCCATTTTGGCAAACATCGTCAAAAAATCCGGCGAGCCTCGGGGCCAGATGCCGATTGTTGTAATGGGGGCATTTCCTTCGGTTTGTCATCGGCAGTATCGTGTCACCCAGACAACGCTTACAGCTCCTCGGTCGATCGTCCCTCGCGATCGGGTTTCTCAGCGCGGCTGTCACAATCGGTCGTGTGAGCCTACCGCCGTTCCACTGGCATTACCGTCCTCTGGTGTTGGCGGGGAGCGGCATTGCCATCGCTGCATCGCTGGGCATCCTCTTTCGGAAAACGCCTTGGTTGCTCGTCGGTGCCGTCATCGGCGTGGCTCCGGTACTCTGGCATTTCAGGGATTTCATTACGTCGACGGTTGCCTTCTGAGCCGGTTGATGTTGCGAATGTAGCATTCCCTCCCGGGAGAGGCGCCATTTCGATCCATTTCTGCGCGCTTGGCCGGGGCAAGCGGGTGGCCATGGCGAACGCAAGACGGCGCCGCTCTGCCTAACGTGGCTGGCACACTCGTCCAGGAACGCATTCACAGCGCTCTCGCGGGCCGGCCGTTACGTCCTACTCGTTCCCTCAAACGCCACGTCGCCGGCCGTTTGCCTCGCTCACTTTCGAGGTTTGAACAATCTGGAAGTGAAACGACTGCCGGTACTTAGCTCAGGCATTCCCGAATCGATGGCCTGATCTGCGGGCTCGTGGTACGGGACATGCTCTACCGTCGGCGACGGCTGCTGGCCCCAGCAAAAAATCACCAAAGCTCGCATGTCTCCGGACTCGGACCAGCTACTCCCCGGATCGGTCGGCACAAGCCGCTGCGTTGTCGAGCCCGGTGCGCCGATGGCGGGCGCTGGACGTTCGCGGTTCCTGATTATCTCGAGCGTGATGCTGACATTCATCGGCGCCCAGCCGACGGCTGCCGTCGTGCTGTGTGATCTTGCCAGTACGGCGTACTACATCGGGGGCGTCGTCGAGGCGCAGATCGGTAAGGCGGCGCCGTGGTTCATCTTGGCGGTCATGCTGTTCAGCTACGCCGTGCGGAGCGTGTATATCGAGAGCTGCTCGATGTTCGTGCGCGGTGGTGTCTACCGCGTCGTGAAGGAGGCGATGGGCCATGGCATGGCCAAGGTTTCCGTGTCGGCGTTGATGTTCGACTACATCCTCACCGGGCCGATCAGCGCCGTCTCGGCCGGACATTACCTGGTCCGGCTGTTCAACGCCCTACTTCACCATTTCGGCAGCCACGTGGCCATCTCCGAACGATGGGGAGCCGTCGGCGTTGCCCTGGCGGTCGTGATCTATTTCTATCAGGTCAATGTGCGCGGCATCCCCGCGTCGAGCGACAAGGCGCTCAAGATCATGCGGGCGACGACTATCATGGCCGTGATCATGATCATCTGGTGCCTTGTGACCCTGGCCGCCCGCCCGGCCACCAGGGCTCTTCCCCCCTTGGCGTCCGACCTGGGTAAAAAGTGCGACCGAGACGGCGCCCCGCGGATAAACGAGGTGACCAAGGCGCAGGAAGACCCGCTGGGTTGGGTCGGGGCGATGCCGATCGGCGCGGAGCTGAGACCCGGGGTCGTCGAGTGGCAGAGTTGGATCGGACTGTTGGGCATCGTGATCGCTTTCGGGCATTCGATCCTCGCAATGAGCGGCGAGGAGACCCTGGCCCAGGTCTACCGCGAGGTCGAGGCACCCAAGCTGCGCAACTTCCGACGCGCGGCCTTTATCGTTTTCCTTTACAGTCTGGCGCTGACCGGTCTCGTCAGCTTCTTCGCCTTCATGATCATTCCCGATCGGGTCCGGCCAGACTTTCAGGACAATCTGATTTCCGGTCTGGCGATGCATGTCGTGGGGCCGCGATGGGCGAAGCTGGCGCTGAACACGCTGGTCGTCGCCGTCGGGTTCCTGATTCTGGCCGGGGCCGTCAACACATCCATCGTCGGTGCCAACGGTGTGTTGAATCGAGTTGCGGAGGACGGCGTGCTGCCCGAGTGGTTCCGCAAGCCGCAGCGCACCTTTGGGACCACATGGCGACTGCTGTCACTGATTGCCGGGTTTCAGGTCGCCGCGATCTTGTTGAGCGGCGGCGACGTCATCGTGCTGGGCGAGGCGTATGCCTTCGGCGTGGTCTGGAGCCTCGTCCTCAAATCGTTGTCGATGCTGGTGCTCCGCCTCCGGGAGCCGGACCGCTATCGGGGCTACCGCGTGCCGCTCAACATCCGGCTCGGCCGAACCGATCTACCCATCGGGCTGTTGCTCATCTTCCTGGTGCTATTGGCGGCTGCCCTGGTGAACCTGCTGACAAAGACCGTGGCTACGGTCTCCGGGACCGCCTTCGCCGCAGCGTTCCTGATCGCCTTCACGCTGACGGAGCGTTTTGGCAAGAAGGCCAAGCAAGAAGGGATGAACGGGCGGCAGACCGACGAGCACCTAGAAGAGTTCGAAGTACAATTCGCCGAGATTTTGAACCCGAAAATCCTGGGTCTTCAACGGCCCTATCGCAAAGTCGTGTTGGTCGAACGCCCCGACGCAACCGACGCGCTGCGGACCTGCCTCATCGAGACCGATCCGACGAACACGGACGTCGTCGTAGTGACCGTCCACGCGCCGCCGCCCGGGGGCGGCGGAGACCCGCGGCAGGGCGCGACGATCTTCACAGACGCTGAGTTCTCGGACGCGTCGGATTCGCCACTCGGGCACGATGACGTCGAGGTGATGACCGCCGTGGTGCACAAGAGTGAGATTGCCGGCAAGCCCGTGAAACCGGTCGTCATCGTGGCCGACGCCCCCGAAACGGCCCTGCTCCAAGCCGTGCGAGGCGTCGGTGCCGGCGAACTGCTCGTCGGATCATCCGATAACCGTTCGTCCGAGAGCCGACTCCAAGGCCTGGCGTCGCGCTGGGGCGCAATTTCGGCTGACGACCACCTCCCATTGACGATACGCGTCGTTGGGAGCGATGGCGAAAAACGGTGGGACCACGACGGCGGCAGCCGTATCCCGCATGCGGCGGACGACGGCGGCCAAACATCTCGGGCCCTGGCGGGCGTGACTTCGGATTAGCGGGGACAATCGATGTGCGAGAAGCTACAGCCGTCGTACAACGCAAAACCAAGCGTAAGGGCCCTCAGGTGAGAAGTGCAGGTCGGGCCGGTCAGGACGAATTTCGAAGCGGGTCGCGTGAATCGATTCCACCAACCAGCCCTCGGAGAAAGCGGCGCGGAGTTCTGCTTGCGAAACGCGGCGTGGGCCGTCCCCAGGAGGTTCTTTATCGCTGAAACATGCGAGAAACAACCTGGTGCCCGGTTTGGCGACGTGGCCCAAGCTCGTGACGTAGCTGGCGCGATCGTCGTCTGAAAAGACATGAAACAGGCCGCAGTCGATGATGGAATCGAAGGACTCCGACAGGCCCTGAAGATGCAGAGCATCCATCAACAGGAATGTCGCGTCGAGGCCGCGCTCGTGGGCCTTGCGCTTCGCATCAGCGAGCGGTTGCTCCAGAAAATCGACACCCGTGACCCGCCGACCGCGCGCCGCGAAGAACAGCGCGTTCTCGCCGGTGCCGCAACCGACATCGAGAACCGAGCCGACGATCTGGTCGGCCACCTCGACGAATGCGGGCTGTGGCTTGCCGATGTCCCAGGGGGGCTTTCCGTCGTAGATTGCCCGGAAACGTTCTTTATCAGGCACGTTGTCCATCCGGCTACCTCTTTCCGGTCTCGGTCGTCCAGTAATCGAAGACGACCACCTTTTCGCGCTTATCGCGGACGACCTGAACGTAGTCCCGATGGGCGGGATGTTCGAGATAGGTCGCCAGCGCTTTCTCATCGCGGAAGGTGACGACGAAGCAGTGAGTGAAGCCCTCGGATTTGCCCTCCTTGCTAACGTTGGTCCCGTGTTCGAAACCGAGGATGGAGTCGATCTTGCCGGGCAAGGCGGCGAAGGCGTCGATGACCTGCTGTATTTTGGCCGGTTCGAGTCCGTCTTTGAACTTGTAGAGCACCATGTGCCGCAGCACCTGCTTTGGCTCATCCGCTGCGGTGCTGATCGATTTTGATAGGCACATTGCCGCAACCCAGGCCAAACCGAGAACCAAGATCAGACTTCGCATTCGAGAATTCCTTTGTCGGAAGGAGGTCATTTTATCGTAAGCCTTCGGCTCCCACGGGTTCAACCCGCCGATTGGGCTGGCAGGGAGAAAGATAAGCCAAAGCGGTACGGCAACCGCGTGGTGCGCGAGAATCGAAGAGAACCACGGCCCCTTCGACAACTGGGATCAGTTGCCGATCCAGCCGCGGTGTGCGTGGTCGAGGAAGGTCTCGAGCGACTTTCGAATCGCGGCGTCGAGCGGGGTATGCGGCACGTCCGGAAAGGCTTTCAGGAATGGTTCGTACTCGAGATCGCAGATGAACGGGACTTCGTTCTTGCCAACCGTGACCTGAAACCGGTCGGTAAGATTCATCTCGGTGGCCGCCCGCCGCATCGCGTCGACAACCTCGTTGGTGGTCAACGTCAAGTTGGGGAGGGTGAACACACCGTAGCCGTCGAAAGGCTTCAGGGCAGCCATCGCAAAGGCGGCACCGACGTCGGGGGCAAACAGATAATCCTGTCGCGAATGGAAAGGGATCTCGTAAGCGCGTCCCAATGCTACGTGCTTCATGGCGGTCGTCGGGCTGGATGTCAGTCCCGCGTCCCGGCCCGGACCGTACAGTACGCCCGGACGCAAGCTGAGCGTCGGCACCTTCGTTTCCTCGCAGAAGAACTTCGACACATATTCCCCGGCCAGTTTCCACGCTCCATAGAGATTCACGGGGTTGGGGCTGGCGAGCATGGGAACGCGCCCCGCCGGGTACGAAGCGCGCGGGCCATAGACGGCAATCGAACTGGCGAAGACGAACCGCTCCAATGGTGCCCCGCTGGCCTTCATCGCCTCGACGAGGTTCAGGGTACCGGCGAGATTGATCTGCAGGCCGAGGTGCCGATGAGCGTTGCAGTCCGGTGTCTGCAACGCGGCCAGGTGTATGACATGCGTGACCTGGCGTTCGCGGAGGATCTCTTGCAGCCTGAGTGGATCGGTCACGTCTGCCTGGACAACGACGAGACGCTCGCGTTGCACATCATAAAAGACGCGCTCGGTGCGTTCCGCACTGGCGCCGCGGCTACAAACCACCACCGAGGCGTCGGTATTCCTCAACACCCACTTTGTCGTCTCCGCGCCGATGCAACCATAGCCGCCGGTCACCAAAATCGTTTGCCGATTCATATCGAAGCTGCCGCAAAGGAATTGAAATCGCGCTCGCTATGCCGCGCCGGAAATGCGAACGCGCAACCGAAGAGACGACGCGTCGCCTCTTGTCATTTTCGCGTAGCGTCGTCGGCCGGAATGATCTTTAACTCGGCCAGCCAGGCAAGCGACTCTGCTTGCCATTTGTCCCACATCGGCCCTTGGTAACCGTCCAGGCCGTGGCCACCCGACGGGAGCTCAACGTATCGCGCGGGGATCTCATGGGCCTTTAGCGCTTCGTAGAACGCTCTGCTGTTTTCCGGCGGCACCGGCTTGTCGTCGACCGCATGTGCCAGGAATGCCGGCGGAGTTTCGGCCGTTACTTGCTTCTCGTTGGAGAAACGTGCCACCAGTTCCGGCGAGGGATCGTCGCCCAAAAGATTGCTTTTCGAACCCTGATGTGTCTTCTCGCCCATGACGATTACCGGGTAGACGAGGAGCATGAAGTCGGGACGGCAACTGCCCCGATCGATGGGATCGGAGGCCTTCGGGTCGCCGTCGTCGAAGTGAGTCCCCGCGGTGGAGGCGAGATGGCCGCCGGCGGAAAAACCGATGATGCCGATGTGCGTCGGATCGATCGCCCACTCCTTCGCGCGACTGCGGACCGTGCGCAAGGCGCGCTGGGCGTCGAGCAGCGGCACCGCGGACCGGCCGGCCGGCAGACGATATTCGAGCACCACGCCGGTGATACCGTGGCCGTTGAGCCACTCGGCGATGCCGTGCCCTTCGGCGCCCGTTACCAACGTGCCGTAGCCGCCGCCGGGACAGATGACGATCGCCGCACCGTTGCCCTTCACAGGACGATGGAGGGTAATCCAAGCGTCGGCCTCTTCGAACTGGCCGTCGCCGATAGGAGCATGTTTCTGCCAAAGCGAGATCCGCTCCGGTTTACTGTCGTCGTCCGCGAATGTTGTCGCTGTACCCAAGCCGGTCAGGGCGAGTAGACCAAGGCTGCCGGTCAATAATAAATATCTCATGGATCTTCTGGAAATGCGTGGATCGTTACTCCGAGTGTTAGAGTCTAACCGAATTCGGCCGCCATGTGGGATCATTCGCGGGCGCGGTCCTCGGTTTTGTTGTTCAACGATGTCCGCGGTGGATCATCGCCAGCGTTCATTCTTTAACCTTGGTCGCCTGCGGCAGTTCTTTGAGATCCGCTATCAATTTGGCAGGCAATTCTTTGTCCGCAATCGGCGGCAGTTTTTTTCCCTCGTCACCGAATAACGGAGCGCCATACTTTTCTTGCAACGACTGAAACAGGGTGTCGAGCTGCTGCTTGTCCCCTTCGGCCAGGAAATAGTCGCCGTGCAGTTGTCCCCAGATGCCGTCTCCTTGGGCCCGTGTCAGGCATTTCAAATCCTCGACGCGGGTGCCTAACCATAATCGGTAGAGGGCCAGCTTGGGCACGTGCTGGTCGCGCCCACCGAAATTCTCCAGAAAGGATGCCAGTCCGCCGCCGGCAAGGGTCGCGACGCTCTTGGCACTCCCTTCGTCGCCGTTGGGGTTGGTGATGGTCGCGCTATGCCGCCAACGGCTCTTATCGCGGTCAAAAACGTAATAGCGGGTGTCGGTCATGCCGGAACTGCTAACCGGCGTCTTTCGGACGAAGAACTGAAAGGTCTCACCGACCTGCCAGTTCCAGAGCATGTGGGTGTGAGCGCCCTCCCCCTCGCCGCCGAAACGGTTGAAGACCGTTTGAGGATCGGCCTCGGTCACCTTCGGTCGGAGTTGGGGCGAAGTGTCCCAGATCGAAAAGATCGTGCGGCGCTCGCGGGAAGAATTGTGCTGGATGCCGCAATACCCGCCGGCCGGCTCGCCGGGATGCCAGTTCGCGCCGCAGTAATAGATCGGGTCGTGCGAGGCGAGCACCGTTATCTCTCCGTAAAGGCAGATGGCATCCGCTGGCTCCTTTGCGTCCCACCACAGATGTTGTGCCGCCGCGCGATCGACGGCTAGAAAGAGGACCGCGACGGAGCCAATAAACACTGCTGCCAACCGCATGATTGCTCCTCTTCAGCTTCGATACTGCCCGGTTCGGCACAGTCGATCATCAGCAAAAACGATCGAGATATCTGCATGGTGCCGCTCCCCCGGACTTGATTGGGGAAACGCCCACGTCATGAATCACGGGCATTCTATCGCTTCGATACCCCAACACCAGCATCGCGCCGCTGATGCCCGCCACGCCGAACCGTCACCAGGAGCGAACAGAACGATGAAATGCATACCAAGGACGCTTGGACCGGATCGCGGAAAGTTGTTGGCCATCTCTCGCACAGTTACTCTAAGAGCGGCTGACAGAACCCGGACGCCGGAGCGCCGCGAGCAAAAAATCGGCCGTGAAACGCCGATTTTGTGAAGCTCGATCCGGTTTTGTCGGTTGTTCTAAAATCGGCCAGGTCTCGAAAGACGAAACGCTTTGATCGCGGATGCCAATGACAAGGATCTTTGTGTCTACTTTGATCGTGCTCGGTTTCCTCATCGGCGGCCAGCCGTCGCGAGCGTCCGACCGACCGAACATTTTGTGGCTGATTGCCGAAGATTTCGGACCGGAGCTCGGCTGCTACGGCACCTCGCAGGTCTGGACGCCGAACCTGGATAGGCTGGCGACGCAGGGAGTTCGATATACGCGGGCCTACACTACGGCGCCGGTATGCTCGGCGAGCCGCTCGGCTTTCATGACCGGTATGTACCAGACGACGATTGGCGCCCATAACCATCGGTCGCATCGCGACGACGGTTACCGGCTGCCCGCGGGCGTGCGCGTCCTCTCCGATCGGATGCGACAGGCTGGTTACTTCACCGCGAATATCGTTGAGTTGCCCGACGGCGTCGGGTTCAAAGGAACGGGTAAGACCGATTGGAATTTCACCTACGAACGGCCGTTTGACTCAGCCCGCTGGAACGATTTGAAAGGCCATCAACCGTTTTATGCCCAGATCAATTTCCAAGAGACACACCGTAAGTTTCATGCGCCCCAGAAGGCAGACCCCGCGAAAGTCGTCATTCCGCCGTACTATCCCGATCATCCTGTGACGCGGGCCGATTGGGCGGCTTACTTGGATGCCGCGAGCGAGCTGGACCACAAAGTCGGCTTGGTCCTGGCGCAGCTCGAAGCGGATGGCCTGGCCGACAGCACGATCGTGGTCTTCTTCGCCGACCACGGACAATGCCATGTGCGTGGCAAACAGTTTTGTTACGAGGAGGGACTCCATATTCCTCTGATTATCCGATGGGCGACTCGATCTGCCGCACCAGATGGTTGGCAGCCCGGCGCCGTCGACGATCGCTTCATCGAAGCCATCGATCTGGCCCCCACCACGTTGGACGTAGCGGGTGCCCAAAAGCCGGCTGGTATGCAAGGCCGAATCTTTTTGGGCAAGCACGCCGAGCCGCCGCGCGAGTACGTATTCGGCGCACGCGACCGGTGCGACGAAACGGTCTTTCGCTTCCGCACGGTTCGCGACGCACGCTATCGTTACATTCGCAACTTCACGCCAGAGCGTCCCTTTTTACAGGCCAATGAATACAAGGAGCGTAGTTATCCGGTTTGGAACCTGCTCAAGGAGCTTGCCGCGGAAGACAAGCTGACTGCCGCGCAGCAATTCTTGACCGCGCCGACGATGCCTCCGGAAGAGCTCTATGATCTGGAAGCGGACCCGGACGAGATCGACAACCTCGTGACTTCGCAAAAACCGGAACATCGGGAGGCATTGGTCCGCTTGCGGAACGTATTGGAACGGTGGATCGCCGACAGCAACGACCAAGGGCGTGAGTTGGAGTCGCCCGAGATCGCCGCAGCCAAGGGTGCCACCAAGTCGGGCAGCAATCCGAACGCGGGCATGAACTAGGTGTGTTCGCACCATGAGAAAACCTCGTAGTTGTCTTGCTCGGATGCTCTTGCTGGGTTCGATGGCGATCGCCGTTTGCCATCAGGGCGTGGCGGTTGCCGCCGAAAAGCTCAAAATCGAGGTGCGCGAGACGGCTGGGATCAGGCGATTCGGCTATCCGATTGCGCTCGCGTTACCTGATCTTCCGTTGGCGAGCGCCGACGGGCACCTTCGTTTGCGCGAGGATGGCAAGCCGGTATCGGCGCAATTCCGGCAGGACCAAACAGGGGGCGATGCCGGTCCCTGGTGGCTGGACTTCAATATCAGCATGATGCCCCACGAAATCCGAAACTTCGTTTTGGAATATGGGCCGGATGTAATGGCCGACCCGGAACCGACCGGACTGGTGCTCGAGCAAACCCCGAACGGTCTCGATATTCGCAACGGAAACCATCTCACCTGGACGCTCGGCCGCGGCCCGCGCGACCTGCTAACGTCGGTCAATGTCGCCGGCGTGCAGCATCTGCGTCCCGTGGGAACGCGGCTCGGCATCGAAGGCCCGCACGGCCTACTCGATGACCTCGGCGATGAGACGCGCGCCCCGCGAATCATTCGATCCGGCCCGTTGGCCGTCGCCATCCGCTACGAATTTACGCCGCGCACATCGGAATTGGCGGAAACAAAGTCGATCGTCGACCTCACGTTTCCGGTTTCGAAGAGCTGGGTACAGGTGGATTGGCGGATCGACGACGTTCGACAAGCGGTGCGGTCGATGCACGTTGAGGTCGCCCAGAATCTCGATTCGCCGACCGAGACGGAGCCAACGCTCATCGACTTTGGCGCGGCTTCGCTGGTCTATATGTCACTGCCCGCTGGAACGGCGGGCAAATTGCAAGCGGCTCCTGCCGCGACGGAGCCACAGACCCCGGCACGGCAAATGTGGAACGTTTTGCGAGGAAATCGGAATCGCCTCGAGCCCTTCACGGCGCGGCCGGCCGTCGCCGGCGGTGATGCCGAAGGTTGGGCGCATGTCATGGACCGCACTCGCTGCCTTGCGCTGGCGGTCGATGGGTTCGGCCGCGGCGGCGACGATTCGATCGAGACCACGGCCGAAGGGAACGTGAGCATCGTGCGGCGATTCGCGGCCAGAGAAACCGCTCGTGCCGCGACAAAGCGTCTTACATTCTGGCTGCATTTTGTCGGCTTTCCACCACATGTGACTGCGGCGACGAGTCCGCAATCGATGTTGTCGCCTTTGGTCGTGCGAGTGAGTAAGCTCTGACGCGGTGGCGCCGTTCTTCAGCGCAGGCGATCATCCATCCGCGGTGGGAACGTCGGTTGACGCAACGGACTTGGTGGATCGACCAACCTCGCCCCGCAGCCAGGAATGAAGTTAGGCCGCCTTCTTCAGTTGCTTTATCGCGGCATGCTTGCAATCGCGGAGGAGATTCCGAAATTTCCAGATATGCGACGATTCGGTCGCCTGGAGCGCTTCTTGCAGTTGCATCGCGACGGCTTCGACTTCCTTCCGTCGCGCTTCGGATTCCGCATAGAGTTGATTGACGGCACCGAGTTTTCGCAGGGCTTCCGTAAGACGTTCCTTCGCGTGATTCGTCGCCTCCTCCCGTTCGGCGAGCGTCTCTTGGAGTGCCGCGTAGGCTTGTTGCTGCGCTGCAATCGTCGATTGCCATTCACGCCGCTCGTCGGCTTCGCGGCCGAGGCGCTTCTCGGTCTCGTGCCAGAAGGGCCCCAGAAAGAAGGCGGCGAGTTCGCGCACGTCTGGATCGGGATCGTCGAGTAGAGATCGATATTCGTCGGTCCGCAAGCCGTTGATGAGGCCCAGCGTCGATTTACTCCACGAGTCGCTGCGCCGCGCGGCGGCCCGCACCACGGGCGGACCGAAGACGCTGAGCACACCGCTGCGACGAAAAGCGGGTTCCACGTCGGCATATTCGCGGCTTGCGAGCCGGTCGTAGATCGCGTTGAGCACCGTGAGCTGCTTTTCCGATTTCATCCCATTGGTGCAGTAGCTCTGCGGCAAGTCCGTCAGCAAGGCGAGCATCTCGGGCACGTGGCACATTCCCTCGCGGAAGGCGACGACCAAGCTGAGGAACCAGTCGGAGTGCCATTCCAGGTCGGGTAGTAAGCCGCCAGCGGCTTCGAACGACGACCGTTTCAAGATGGACGCGTGGCCGGGAATGCTGCTATGTGCGATCCGTTTCTCGAATTCGTCGGGCGCGAAGTACCGCGGCGTCGTACACCAGCCACTGGGGTTCGGTCTGATTTCGCCCGTCACTCCGTTGACGATTGAAAAATAGGCGCTACAGACCCCTGCTTGCGGGTTGGCTTCCATGGTACCGACCATCTTCTCGACGAAGCCGGGCAAGACATAGTCGTCGGAGGCCACGCAGTAGATATATTTGCCGGTCGCGTGCGCCATTCCGATGCGCACGCTCTCGTTCGTGCGACGGTTCTGCGCGTTGGTGATCACCTTGATCATCGAGTAGTCGCGCGCGAAGGCTTCCAGTATGGCCGGCGTGTCGTCGGTCGAGGCATCGTTGACGACGATGATCTCGGCCGGGGCGACCGATTGGGTAACCAACGCCTGCAAAGCGCGCGGTAGGTACTTGGCGTGGTTGTAGGTTGGTATGACGACGGAGAGATCTGCGGTGGTACTCATGTTAAAGATCGCCTTACGCGCAGGATCGAGCGCGGAACCCGGATTTGCGCAGGAGATGTAAACGGTCCGGGCAGTAATTGCAAGATCAGATGCGACCCCATGATCCGCTGTCCGCCGGCGATTGGCGTTGACAGCATAGGTGGTGCCGCCTACAAGTTCCCGACCCAGGTAGGGCCAACAGGCGCCGACAGACGGCCGTTACCGCAAGTCCGGAAAACCGTGCTGCGCCGGCAGGACCGGGTGTGGTACTCGGTGGGCCGCCTCCCTTCGGTCGAAAAAGCCAGACAGGTCTTTACGTGCAGATAGAACGATCGCGTCGGCTCTTGCGGTCGATGCTCCGCATCCGCCTGATCGAAGAAGGCATCGCCGAACTCTACGCCGAACAGCAGATGCGCTGCCCGGTGCACCTTTGCATCGGACAAGAAGCCGTCTCGGCGGGGGTATGTGATGTGCTCGGCGCCGACGATCAGGTCATGAGCAGCCACCGCGCTCACGGGCACTATCTGGCGAAGGGCGGTAATCTGCCAGCCATGATGGCCGAGATGTATGGCAAGGCCACGGGGTGTTCCGGCGGCATGGGCGGGTCGATGCACCTCATCGATCTGGCGGCCGGCTTTGTGGGCGCCACGCCGATCGTGGGCAGCACGATCCCGATTTCCGTCGGCTTGGCCTTCGCCTCGCTGCTGCGCGGCGAACCGCGCGTCGTGGTGGCCTTCTTCGGCGAGGGCGCCACGGAAGAGGGCACTTTTCATGAAGCATTGAACTTCGCGGCGCTCAAGCGGCTGAGCATACTCTTCGTTTGCGAAAACAACCTCTATTCCGTCTATTCGCCGTTGTCGGTGCGACGACCCGCAGGGCGGCCGATTTACAGGTTGGCCGACGGGCATGGCATCGAGAGTCGGCAAGGTGACGGCAACGACGTTGAGGAAGTGCATGCCTTGGCCCAGGAGGCGCTCGGCCAGATTCGCGCGGGGGCCGGTCCCATGTTCCTCGAGTTTGCCACGTATCGCTGGCGAGAGCATTGCGGTCCCAATTTCGACAACCGCATCGGTTACCGCACGGAGGAAGAGTTTCTCCGCTGGCGTGAGCAGTGCCCGGTCGAGCGGCAGCGACGGAAAGGCATCGAAAACGGCTGGCTTTCCGAGTCGGATGTAAAGGGCTGGTCTGATGAGATTCGAGACGAATTCTCCGCGGCCGTCGCCTTCGCTAAAGCAAGCCATTGGCCCGAGACACGGACGATGCTCGACCACGTCTACTCCGCGGCAAACAGCCCGACCGTCGAGGTCGGCCGACGCGCTGCCTGAGCGGCGATGCCCTCCACCTACACGATGAGAGACAGCAACCCAACCTCGATGGCTCGCGAACTGAAATACTGCCAGGCCGTGCATGAAGCGATCGACCTGTGCATGGGCGCCGACCCATCGGTGTACGTGATCGGGCTCGGCGTCACCGATCCCAAGGGCATATTCGGTACGACGCTCGGCTTGGAGCAGAAATACGGTAGCAGCCGCGTGATGGACATGCCCTGTGCCGAGAACGGCATGACGGGGGTGGTCCTCGGTTCCGCGTTGGCCGGCATGCGTCCCATCATGGTGCACCAGCGAATCGACTTCGCTTTGCTGGCGATGGAGCAGATCGTCAATCAAGCGGCCAAATGGCACTACATGTTCGGTGGCCGCAAGTCGGCGCCGTTGGTCATCCGCCTGCTGGTCGGCCGTGGCTGGGGGCAAGGCCCGCAACACTCTCAGAGCCTGCACTCCTGGTTTGCGCACGTCCCGGGCTTGAAGGTCGTGCTGCCCAGCACACCACACGATGCCAAGGGGCTGCTGATCTCAGCGATCGAAGACGACAATCCGGTGATCTTTGTAGAGCACCGTTGGCTGCACAACATCAGCGGGCCGGTGCCGGAGGGAACTTATCGCGTGCCGATCGGAGAGGCGAGGGTCTTGCGCCGCGGCAGCGATCTGACCATCGTGGCCTTGTCGCACATGGCACTCGACGCCCACCGCGCCGCCCAGACGCTGGCTGGTGAAGGGATCGAGACGGAAGTCATCGATCCGCGCAGTATCCGGCCATTCGACGAGCAGACCGTGTTTGAATCGGTGCGGCGAACCGGCCGGCTGCTGGTGGCAGATACAAGTTGGCGGCATGCAGGGTTTGCAGCCGAAGTGGTGGCCCGCGTTGCCGAAGAACTGGGGGGCCGGTTGAAGTGCCCGCCACGACGCATCGCGCTGCCCGACTGCCCGACACCGACTAGTCCGGCCCTGGCTGCGGAGTTCTATCCCACGGCGAACCACATTGTGTCGGCCGCGTGCGAGATGGTCCAAGCGCGTGCGTGGCGGCCCACCGTCGTTCCGACGCCGTTCAGCTTGGACGTGCCGGATCCCAGCTTCACGGGTCCCTTTTAGGGTTCCGCCAAGACTGTGATGGCGCGGTCCGCCGTCCGAGTTTTTACGTACGCCTGATTCATCGAGGCTCGAATGATGCAAAAGATCGCCGTCCTCGGCAGCAATTCGTTTTCGGGTGCCGACTTTATCGATCTGTTGCTGGAATCGCCGCAACGGAAGGTACTAGGCATCAGCCGTTCGCCGGAAAAGGGGCGATTATTCTTGCCCTACCAACGCTGGAATGATGGCCGATTCCGCTTCCGCCAACTCGACCTCAACCATCATGCCGATGAGGTCTTGGCGGAACTCGATCGCTTTCAGCCGGACGCGGTGGTCAATTTTGCAGCCCAGAGTGAGGTGGCCCCTAGCTGGCAGCACCCGGAGCATTGGTTCCAGACCAACGTGGTCGCCCTGGCCAAGTTGCTGAATCCTCTCAAAGACCGACCGTACCTGAAGAAATACGTTCACATTTCGTCGCCCGAGGTCTACGGCACGTGCGAGGGGCGCGTGACCGAAGCGACTCCGGTCAACCCAAGCACTCCCTATGCGGCCTCGAAGGCGGCGGCCGATCTCTTTCTGGCGACGCTCGTCAAGAATTTTCAATTTCCGCTGGTGACCATTCGGGCCACGAACGTATATGGCGCCCACCAGCAACTTTGGAAGATCATCCCGCGGTCGGCGATCTACCTGCTGCAAAATCGCCCGATCTCGCTGCATGGCGGCGGAACGGCCGTTAAGTCCTATATCCACATCCGCGACGTATCGCGAGGTGAGTTGCTGGCGATGGAGCAGGGCCGGCCTGGAACGATGTACCACCTTTCGCCCGATCGGGGTTACGCCGTCCGTGAAGTCGTCGAACGAATCTGCCGCCGCCTGGGCCGAGATTTCGCCACCTCGGTCGTCACGGTCGGCGAACGCCTCGGCCAGGATGCGGCCTATGTGATCGACTCGAGTCGAGCGCGGAACGAATTGGGGTGGCGGCCGCAGATCGAGCTCGACGAGGGACTTCGCGAAGTGGTGAACTGGGTCGAAAAGAACTTCGACGAGATCGGCTCGCAGCCGTTGGAATATCGCCATGCCGCGTAACAAAGCTGGCTAAGCGATATTCTATCGAACGGGCCGCTGGGGTATCATCCCGCCCGCTCCATTCTGCTTATGTCTCCGAATCGCTGGTGACAATCCCGACCAAGGATCGTCGCCGGCCTGGTTAGCAGCGATTTTTGCGACCGGCCAATCGATGTGCATGGGCGCAAGGTCGAGGAATCAACCGCGCTGGGGCAACGCTTGGGGCGCCAGCTTCTCAAGGCTGAGCGGATACATACAAACTTTGTCGCGCAGGGAATGCGAGGCTCGTGGCATGAAGCTCTCCGATTACGTGGCGACGTTCCTGGCCAGTCAGGGCATCCGGCATGTGTTCGCCGTCTCCGGCGGGGCATCGCTGCATTTGATTCATTCCATCGCCGAAACCGAGGGCACTTCTTTCGTCTGCCCACTGCACGAGCAGGCCGGCGCGATGGCAGCCGACGGCTACGCCCGCGTCACGGGGAATCTGGGCGCGGCTCTGGCCACCAGCGGGCCCGGCGCGACCAACCTCCTTACGGGGGCGTGCTGTGCGTATTACGACTCGGTGCCGATGATTTTTATCACCGGGCAGGTGTCGACGTTTCGCGCCAAGGGCGACACAGGGGTGCGCCAGATCGGCTTCCAAGAAACCGACACGGTCGACATCTTTCGCCCTGTCACCAAGTACGCCGTCCAGGTCGATCGGCCGGAACGCATCCGCTACGAGCTGGAGAATGCCTGCCACATCGCACGCTCGGGCCGACCGGGTCCCGTTTTGCTCGACATCCCCGATGACGTGCAACGTGCCCAGGTCGATGCGGATCGGTTGGTGGGCTACACACCACCGCCCGTTGGCGATCGATCCGATTTGAGTGCGGCCTTGGCTCAGTGCAAGGCCTGGATTGCCGAAGCGAAACGGCCCGTCGTGGTACTCGGTTGGGGCGTGCGTTTATCCGGCGCCGCCGCGCTTGCGCGCGAAGTTATCGACCGGCTTGGTCTGCCCGTGGCGCCGACCTGGGCCATGGCCGACCTGTTACCGGCCGACCATCCATTGCGCATCGGCACCTTCGGCACCCACGGAACGCGCCATGCCAACTTTGCGGTGCAGAACGCCGACCTCATCGTCTCCGTCGGATCGCGGTTGGATACGAAGGCGACGGGTAGTCCTCCTGCGACGTTTGCCCGCGAAGCCCGCAAAATCGTGGTCGATATCGACGTCCATGAACTGCAAAAATTCCCTCGCTATGGCCTGAACATCGACCTGCCCATCGCGGCCGACGCCCGCGAGTTCTTCGCGGCGCTCTCCGTAGCCGTCGACCATGGCCCGCCGATCGCGGATTGGCTGAAACAGATCGAAGATTGGAAACGACGTTGGCCCGTCTGCCCGAGCGACTGGCAGCGGCAGGAAGACGTCAACCCGTATGTCTTCGTCAAGGCTCTCGCCCATGCCTGCCGCGAGGGCGAAGCCATCTTTCTCGACACAGGTTGCACGCTGGCCTGGTGCATGCAAGCGTTCGACTTCAAAGCCGGCCAACGACTGTTCCACGACTGGAACAACACGGCGATGGGCTGGGCGCTGCCGGCCAGCATCGGCGCCAGTTTTGCGCAAGGTGGTGGGCCCGTGGTCTGCGTCACCGGAGACGGCAGTCTACAGATGAATATTCAGGAATTGGCTACCGTCGTGCGACACAAGCTGCCCATCAAGTTGTTCTTGCTGAACAATCACGGCCACAGCATGATCCAGCAGACCCAGGATCAATGGCTCGGCTCGCGCTACTTTGCCTCCAGCGTGGCGGGAGGCCTGGCAGACCCCGATTATGTGGCGATCGCCAAAGCGTATGGGTTTCGTACGGTGACGCTGAGCCGGAATGCGGAGTTGGCGGTGGGAATCGCTGAAGTGATGGCCGCCGCCGGTCCGGTGTTCTGCCATGTGGACGTTCGCGCCGAGCATCGCGTCACGCCGCAAGTCAAGTTCGGCCGTCCCAACGAGGATCCGGAGCCGCTGCTGCCGCGCCGCGAGTTTTTGGACAACATGATCGTCAAACCGCTCGAGGTATCGACCCACGGTGCCGTTCCGGCGCCGCACATCACGCCCGCAAGAGTCGATACGGGGGCCCCCACCGAGAGCCGAGGTCGACGGTAGGCGCATCGTTTGAACTCCGACCGGCGTGTGCGGTCGACACCCAACCCAATCACCTTTTTCACACTATGTCAATCAGCTATCTGTCCGAGCCACGAAATGCGGGCGAGGCGGCGGCCGGCCGCGAGATCGATCTCCTCGACCGCTACCCGCGCAGTAAACGACCCATCGACGAGCGCGCGGCTCTCATCACCGATGATCATCGCCGCATCGCCCGCCAATTTGGCAAGGAGTTTTTCGACGGCGACCGGCTCTGCGGTTACGGCGGATATCACTACCATCCGCGGTTCTGGCAAGAGACGGTGCGCCGCATCCGAGACTACTACGGGTTGGCCGACGATGCGGCCATCCTCGATGTCGGCTGCGGCAAGGGTTTCATGCTGTACGATTTTCAACAGTTGATGCCGCGCGCGACGCTGGCGGGTATCGACATTTCCAGCTATGCGCACGAGCAGGCGCTGCCGGCCGTTAAGCCGTTGTTGAAGGTCGGCTGCGCAACGCAACTCCCCTACGCCGACCGATCGTTCGACCTGGTGATATCGATCAACACGATCCATAACCTGCCGCTGGAAGGTTGTAAGCAATCGCTGCGCGAAATCGAGCGCGTTAGCCGCGGACATCGATTTGTCACCGTGGATGCCTGGCGCACCGACGCCGAGCGTGACCGGCTGCTGAAATGGATCCTCACCGCGCTGACCTACATGCACGTCGACGACTGGAAGCGGCTGTTCGCCGAAGTGGGATACACGGGCGATTATTACTGGTTTATTCCGGAGTAGAGCGTGCGCACCGAAGCAGCCGTCCTCGTCGAATTGAACCGCCCTCTGCGCCACGCTCAGCTCGAGCTACCCGCGCTCAAGCCGGGTCAGGTACTGGTGGAAGTCGCCTATAGTGGTGTCTGCCACAGCCAGTTACACGAACTGCGCGGACGGCGCGGCGCCGACCGTTTTTTGCCGCATACGCTCGGGCATGAAGGCTCGGGCACCGTGCTGGCGGTCGGCGACGGCGTGAGCAAGGTGCGGCCAGGCGATCGGGTGGTGCTCACCTGGATCAAGGGCCGTGGCGCCGAAGTTCCCGCGACGGTCTATCACGACGGCGCGACGGCGATCAATTCTGGCGCTCTCAGCACTTTCATGCGGCATACGATCACTTGCGAAAATCGCGTTGTGCCGCTGGATGACGAGATCCCCTTGCGCGAGGCGGCGCTGCTCGGCTGTGCGGTGCCGACCGGCGCCGGCATGGTCTGCACGGCGGCAAATATGGCTCCCGGCAGCAGCCTGGCGGTGTTCGGCGTGGGAGGCATCGGCCTCAGTGCCCTGCTGGCCGCCCGGGCGCTCGGCGCGCAACCGCTGATCGCGGTCGACGTAGTCGACGCAAAGCTCGCCGAAGCCTCGCGGCTGGGGGCGACCCATGCCGTCAACGCGCACAAATGCGACCCCCTTTCCGCGATCCTCGAGATAACCGGCGGCAAGGGGGTCGACTACGCCATCGAATCGGCGGGGCGTCGTGAGACCATGGAGGCGGCCTTTCGCTCGGTGAGGAATCAGGGAGGGCTTTGCGTGCTGGCGGGCAACTTACCGCACGGCGAACAGATTTCGATCGACCCCTACGATTTAATCCGCGGCAAGCGGGTGATGGGGACTTGGGGGGGTGAAACCCGGCCTGACGACGATATCCCACTCTTTGCTGGCTGGTTTGCGGAAGGCCGTTTGCCGTTGGCCGAATTGATTTCACACGAGTATCCACTCGAGGAGATCAATTCGGCCCTGCTCGACCTGGAACAGGGGTGCGTGAGCCGCGCTTTGATCAGGATGGCCGCTTGACGGGCCACGAATGCCCTTGAACGGAATGGTCAAAATCGGTACATCTCAGCCGATTTCGCACAGTTCCTCTCTCGCCCCCCGTCGCTGGATATGAGCATCGCATGGGCCCTCGCAAGATCGTTCCCCTGGAAGAATTGGCCCGCATCCTGGCCGACGAGCGCGCGGCCGGGCGGCGAATCGTCCACTGCCACGGCGTGTTTGATCTGCTGCACGTCGGCCATCTCAGGCATTTCCAGCAAGCCAAGAAACTCGGTGACATCCTCGTCGTCACGTTGACGCCCGACGAGTTCGTCAACAAGGGAGTGGGACGTCCGGCCTTCGGCCAGGTGCTGCGGGCCGAGTTCATCGCCGCGCTCGAGCCGGTCGATTACGTGTCGATCAATCATTGGCCGACCGCCGTCGACACGATTCGCATGCTACGACCGCACGTGTTCGCGAAGGGGAGCGAATTTCGCGACCTGAACGACACGATCGGCCACGTATCGAAGGAAAGCGAAGCGATTCAGGACATCGGCGGCGAAATGGCCTTCACCGACGATTTGACGTTCAGCTCGTCGGCACTCATCAATCAGTACCTGTCGCAGTTTCCCGACCAGGTGCGGCAGTATCTGCATGACTTTGCTCGCCGTCACAGCCCCGATCAGATACTTCGCCCGCTACGTGACAGCGAGCGGTTGAAGGTGCTGGTAATCGGTGAAACCATCATCGACGAATACGTCTATTGCGAAGCGATGGGTAAGTCGGGCAAAGAACCTGTGCTGGCCACGCGACTGCTGGACGCCCAGCGTTACGCGGGCGGTGTACTGGCATGTGCCAACCACCTGGCGGGTTTTTGTCAGAACGTCGATATGTTGACGTTTCTGGGCGAGGGCGGTGACGAAGAATTGTTCGTGCGCGGTTCCTTGAAGCCGAATGTCAACCCGCTCTTCGTGTACAAGTCCGATTCCCCGACCATCGTCAAGAAGAGATACGTCGAAAAGTACCTCGGTCAAAAGCTGTTCGAGGTCTATTCGATGAACGATACGCCGCTCGCCGACGAAACCGACGCCGAATTGTGCGATCTGCTCGCCTCGCGGTTGCCGGATTACGATCTGGTGGTCGTGGCCGATTACGGTCACGGACTCTTGACGCCGCAGGCGATCGCTCTGTTGTCGCGCGAGGCCCCGCTGTTGTGCGTCAACACGCAATCGAACGCCGGGAATCACGGATTCAACATGATCTCGAAGTATCCGCGCGCCGATTACGTCTGCCTGGCGCAGCGCGAGTTTGCTTTGGAGACCCGCGATCAACGGCTCTCGCCGCAGGCCATGCTGCAACACGTGGCCGAACGGCTCGCCTGTCGTCGCGTGATGATGACGCAAGGCAAGTACGGTGCCCTGTTCTATACGGCGCCCCAAAAATTCGACCAGGTACCGGCCTTTGCCACGCAGGTCGTCGATCGCGTGGGCGCCGGCGATGCGGTGCTTTCGATCACGGCGCTGTGCGTCGCGGCCGAGGCGCCGGCCGAGGTCGTGGCCTTCATCGGCAATGTCGTGGGTGCCCAGGCCGTGACCATCATGGGTAATCAGCGGTCGATCGAGCGGGTTGGCCTTTTCCGTCATATCGAGTGCCTCTTGAAAACGCATGACGCCTCGCCGGCGGCCTCCTTGAAGGCGGCTGCTTGAAGAGGGTTCGGCTGGAAGGATTCCGATGCCAGAGCGATGGTCGGTGTTGGTTACCGGTGGTGCAGGATATGTCGGCTCGGTGTTGACGCCGAAGCTGCTGGCCGCGGGGCATAAGGTGCGCGTCCTCGACGCCTATTATTTCGGCGAACAGTCGCTGGCCGGCGTGCGCGGACATGCCAATCTGAGCGAGATCAAAGGCGATCTGCGCGACCAGGCGACGGTCGAGGGAGCGCTGGTCGGTTGCGACGCAGTGATTCACCTGGCCTGCATCTCCAATGATCCGAGCTTCGAACTCGATCCGGATCTGGGCCGCTCGATCAACTACGACGCCTTTCTGCCGCTGGTGCGGCTCTCCAAACGCCGCGGTGTGCGGCGGTTCATCTACGCCTCGTCGTCCAGCGTCTACGGCATCAAGCAGGAAGAGAATGTCACGGAAGATTTGCCGCTAGAACCCTTGACGGACTATTCGAAGTACAAAGCCCTCTGCGAAGACATCCTTCTGGCGGAGCGGCAACCCGGCTTCACGACGCTTATCGTTCGGCCGGCAACGGTCTGCGGTTATTCACCCCGGCTGCGGCTCGATCTGTCGGTCAATATCCTGACGAACTTGGCGTACAACAAACGCGAGATCACCGTCTTCGGCGGATCACAACGCCGGCCGAATTTACATATCGAAGACATGACGGACCTATACGTCGCCGCCCTGAAGTGGCCAGCCGAAAAGATTGACGGCAAGATCTACAACGCCGGCTGGCAGAATTTGTCGATCCGCCAGATCGCCGAATTGGTCCAGGCGGAAGTCGGCGACGATGTACGGATCGTCACGTCGCCCAGTGATGACCTCCGCTCGTATCATATCTCCTCGCAGAAGATCGAGCGCGAGCTCGGTTGGGCACCGCGGCACACGGTGCCCGATGCCGTCCGCGATCTGCTTCGCGCCTTTCAAGCCGGTAAGATCCCAAACTCGCTGGCCGATCACCGCTATTTCAATATCAAGACGATGCAAGCCTTGCTCGCCCAACGGCGCGCAGCCTGATCGTCGAACTCGGCCAGCACGGCGCTTGCATGTGGGTGGGCGTTCGATTTGCGCACGCGGCGTGAGCCGTGCCCTTCTGCGCAGCGGCAGGCTCGGGTGCACATCATTTGGCTGTTTTCCGCCAAGATGCCGGCCGATCTACAGCATTCAATCCGACGCTGTAGAATGTCGACGGCGGCACCTGGGCCGCATGCTCTCTCTGGCTGCTCGGTACCGTAAAGAAAAGGAACCCATCGATGTCCAAACCATCGAAACGCATCTTGCTGCTCGCGGGCGATTTCGTCGAAGACTACGAGATCATGGTCCCCTATCAGATGCTGCTCCTCGTCGGGCACCAGGTCGACGCAGTGTGCCCTGATAAAAAGGCCGGCGAGACGGTGGCCACGGCCGTGCACGACTTCGAGGGCGACCAGACCTACACGGAGAAGAGGGGACACCGCTTTCGACTGAACGCCGATTTTGCGACGGTGAAGGCCGACGCCTACGACGGGCTCGTTATTCCCGGTGGCCGGGCACCGGAATATCTGCGGCTCAACCCGCGCGTCATCGAGATCGTGCGGCAATTCGCGAACGCCCGCAAGCCGATCGCGGCGATTTGCCACGCAGCCCAACTGCTTGCGGCGGCCGGAGTGCTCAAGGGCCGCGCCTGTACGGCCTATCCTGCCATCAAGCCCGACGTCGCGGCCTGTGGCGGTACCTGGGTCGAGCCGAGCGCGGGGCTCGATAGTGCGCACGTCGACGGAAACCTTGTTACCGCGCCGGCCTGGCCCGCACATCCCGCTTGGATGCGGGCATTTTTGGAGGTGCTGGGAACGCCCGTGTAAGTAGCGATCCGTTGCGAGACCGTTGACCGCTATCCAAGAACCAGCGTTGCAGCAGCCCGCCCTCTTTGCCCGTTCTCGGACAGGCTCTCTATGTGCGGATACCACAAGGACACAAAGAGCGCGAGGCCGGTCGAACGGCTTCGTGTCTTTGTGTCCTTGTGGACTTCTCGACCTGCCGGAACTAAGAGCAACCGACAAAACCGGATCGAGCTTCACAAAATCGGCGTTTCACGGCCGATTTTTTGCCCGCGGCGCTCCGGCTTCCGGGTTTTGTCAGCCGCTCTAAGCCACCAACCGCATCGCACCGGAGTCGGCGCGGATGCCGTCGACGAATTCCTCGAAAATACGCAGGTCGAGGGCGCTGGCCGAATCACTTTCGGGATGGAACTGCGTGCCGATCGCGAACCAATCGCTCTGGGTGCTCTCGATGGCTTCGATCACGCCATCGGGACAACGGGCCGTGACCGCGAAGCCGGGCGCCACCTCGTCGATCGCCATGTGGTGCAGGCTGTTGACGCGGATTTCGCCCTCGCCGTAGACGCGCTCCATGAGCGAGCCGGGCACGACTTCCAAGGCATGCCGATGAGCGGCGTCGAGCGCATCGCGGTGCGGCAGGGCCTTGGGCAGATCCTCGGGAATGTGCAAGAACAGGTTTCCGCCTTCGTGAACGTTGAGCAACTGCATGCCCACGCCGATTCCGAACACGGGCATGCGGCGCTCCGAAACGTGCTTCATCAGGCGGCGATCGAACGCCTCGCGGCGGCTGTCGAGTGTTCGGACAGACGGGTGCAGCATGAAGCCGTCACGGCGCGGGTCGAGGTCGGCGCCACCGACCAAAACCACTCCATCCAGCAGGTCGAGGATGCGGACAAGGTCGGCCTCGTCGGTCAGCGGCGGAATGACGAGCGGCACCCCTCCCGCACGTGTGACCGAGTCATAGTAACCGGCGCAGAGGTAACTGAAAGCCGGCGAGTCCTTCTTGGACGCGCGAAAATCCGCATTCAGTCCGATCAACGGTTTCGACTGCATTTCCCACTCTCCTTGGACAGATCCTTGTCCTGCTAACGGGTACGGAACGAACCGATGTCGAGGCGGTCGATACGCCGGAGCGAGGAGGAGATGTCGCGGTCTGACTGCCGACCAGCCGGATACGGCCGGCTGGCCGAGCAACCCATACCTGACGGAATTGAGTCACGCGAAGATTTGGCTTCGTGAGTCATCCTTGACACCACCACAGCGTGAACGCGGCTGGCCGCGGCTTTCACGTCCCGTCTTGGGCACAGCGCCGGAGCAACTTAGGCGGAACCTATTGGCCTCGAAATCCCTGAGACGAACATTTCGCCCACCTGTCTGCCGTGCATGGCAGACGACGGTTTGCCTTTATAAGGATGCCTGGCGAAAACGCAACCAAATCCCGTATTTTGCGGTCAAAGTTGGCGCCGACCACAAGATGCTGTGCTAGCACCGGTAATGCTAGCGACGAATCGCATCGCGGCGGGTGCTGTTCGGCCCGGTGATTTCGGGGCAAATTCGCGCGGGCGAAGATCGGTCGTGATCAGAGGTTCTACCCGATCTTTCGCAATACTTCTCTCGCCGCCGCGACGGTACGATCGACGTCCTGGGCTGTGTGCGCGACGGAGAGAAAAAGGGCCTCGTACTGGCTGCACGGCATGTAGATCCCCTCATCGATCAATCCCCAGAAATAACGAGCGAATCGCTGCGTATCGCACCGGCCCGCATCCGTCCAGCAGGTCACCGGTCCGGGATGGAAAAAGAGCGTCAACATGCTTCCCACGCGCGCCGTGGCGTGAGGCAGGCCGGCCTCGCGAGCAGCCGTCGCCAGCCCCCCTTCCAGCCGGGCGCCCAAGGTTTCGAGAAGCTCGTAGGGCGGATCGTCGCGCAGCTCCTTTAGCGTCGCAATACCGGCGGCGGTCGCCAATGGATTGCCGGAGAGCGTGCCGGCCTGAAACACCTTTCCGACCGGTAGGATGTGGTCCATGATCTCGGCACGGCCCCCGAAGGCGCCGACGGGCAGCCCGCCACCGACAATCTTTCCGAGCGTCGTCAGGTCGGGCACGATTCCGAACCGTGATTGTGCTCCGCCGTAGGCCACGCGGAATCCGGTCATCACCTCATCGAAGATCAGCAGCGCGCCGGCCCGCTTCGTCTCGTCCCGCAATGCTTGCAGGAATTCGCCGGTGGGAACAACACAACCCATATTTCCGACGACCGGCTCGACGATGACGCCGGCGATGCGCTGTCCGTGTTCGGCGAAGGCGCGTTCCAAGCCGCCAGCGTCGTTGTACTGCAACACGAGGGTGTCTTGCGTGGTGCCCCGCGTCACGCCGGGCGAGTTCGGCGCGCCCAGGGTCGCCGCGGAGCTGCCGGCGGCCACCAGCAGGCTATCGACGTGGCCGTGATAGTTGCCCGCAAACTTGACGATCACGTCTCGACCCGTGAAACCGCGCGCGAGGCGAATCGCGCTCATCGTCGCTTCGGTGCCCGAGCTGACCAGCCGTACTTTCTCGATCGACGGGATGGCCTGCACGATCAAGCCGGCCAGCTCGCTTTCGGCCTCGGTCGGCGCGCCGAAGCTCGTGCCGCGGCCGATAGCCTCGGCCAGCGCCGCGGTGACACGCGGATGTGCGTGACCCAGGATCAGGGCTCCCCACGAGCCGATGTAGTCGAGATAGCGGTTGCCGTCGAGGTCGACGAGGTAGGCCCCCTCGCCGCGCGCGATGAAGAGCGGCTCGCCGCCTACCCCCCCGAAGGCCCGCGCCGGACTATTCACACCGCCCGGAATCCGCTCTTTTGCCCGGGCAAAGGCCCGGCGGCTCAGTTCTCGTCTTTCAGCCACGTTGCTACGTCCCGCGCCCAGTAAGTAAGGATGATCTCCGCGCCGGCCCGTTGGATGGCCGTCAGCGATTCGAGCACGGTTTGCCGTTCGTCGAGCCAGCCGCGCGCCGCGGCGGCTTTGACCATGCTGTACTCGCCGGACACGTTATATGCAGCCAGCGGAACGCCCGCAAACCGTTGCCGCACGGCCGCGATGATGTCCAGATAGGCGAGCGCCGGCTTGACCATGACCAGATCGGCGCCCTCGGCCAGGTCGAGTTCGACTTCGCGCAGCGCCTGACCGGCGGCAGTCGCGGGGTCCATCTGGTAGCTGCGCCGATCACCGAACCGTGGCGCGCTTTCAGCGGCATCGCGAAAGGGGCCATAGAAGGCGCTGGCGTACTTGGCGGCATAGCTCATGATCGGCACGTCGGTAAAGCCCGCCTCGTCCAGGCCGTGGCGGATCGCGCCGACCATGCCATCCATCATGCCGCTGGGGGCGATCAGACCACTGCCGGCCCGCGCGTGGCTGACGGCCTGCCGGGCGAGCAGATCGAGCGTTGCGTCATTGTCGACGTCGGAAGTGCCATTCCTCTCGTGCAACACGCCGCAATGTCCATGGTCTGTGTATTCGCAGAAGCAGACGTCGGTCATGACCAGCAATCCCGGTGCGGCCGCCTTCGCCACGCGCACCGCGTCCTGAATGATTCCTTCGTCGCAGCACGCGTCACTTCCGAGTGGGTCCTTTTCGTCGGGAATGCCGAACAACAGGATGCCGCCCAAGCCAAGCGTGGCGAGCCGTGAGACTTCCTCACCGAATAGGTCGAGCGACGATTGGTACTGGCCAGGCATGGCACCGATTTCTTGCTTGATGCCGCGGCCGCGCCGCACAAAGAGGGGTTGCACGAGGGTCGACGGCGTCAATCGCACCGCCTGTACCAGCGTGCGGACGCGGGCGTCGTATCTCAGCCGCCGCAACCGAGTAGTGGGAAAGCCAGGGGTCGTTGCCGCGTCGGCGGCGAGCGGGTCCTTAGTCATACATCTCGCTTGCGGTGGTAACTTGGGAGCGGAGGAACAGGGCCAGCCCACTCGTCGAGACGCACTCACGGTGTGTTACTCGTTGCTGGCGCGCCGATCGTCGGCCGTCGTCTGTTCGGCAAGCTTTTGCCGCGCCTGGGCCACGAAGTCGGTTGCCCAGGGCTTGCCGTCATACAACTCGAGCACGGCCCGCCAGATCTTCTTCGCCGCATCCGGGTCCTCGGCAGTCATCGAGTCGGCCCGGTCGAGCTGCCCGGCAATCCGGTCTCGGTGTTCTTGGGTGTAGGCGGCAACGTCTTTATGAAGCTTGTCGAGCTTGCGTCGAGCCAGCTCCAAGCATTGCCGAGTGATCGCCGGCTGTTGGTTCGCGTCGCTACCATACAGGTCGACGAGGGCTGTCATCTTTTTCATTCCCGCTTCCGGATCGAGATCGACTTGCCGGAGGGCCTCTACGTAGTCGCGCTCGACGGGCGAAAGTTCGTGCATTTTGCCACGCAGGCGCGAGCGTCTTTCGAGTTTTCGTTCGAGTCGGTCGGTCTCAATCTGATCGCGTAGTTCTTCCAGGTCCCGGGTGCGCGGATCGGAGGCATCCGCACGATTGAGGAAATTGACGATATCCGCCTCGGCTTCGGCCAACTTATCGTTCTCGTCGGCGGCCATCGCCCGCGCATAGAGTTTGTCGAGACTCGCCGGTTGCAGCAGATACCAGGTGCCGAAGACAAGGGTCGCGATCGCCACCACCAGTGCCAGCACTTGCAGCGATAACCAACTGGTTTCCTCGTCCTGAATTTCCTCTCGCGTGCGGTCGTCGTTGGAGACGGTGGTGAACTTGGGTTGCGGGGCGGGAGGAGTACCTGCGCCATTCGCGCCGCCACCCGAGGTCGACGGCACGGGTGCCATCAACGGCGCCGCCACGGTGGCCATGTCGGGAGAGAGATTCAAATCCGAACGCAACGCCTTGCGAACGTTCGGCTCAGCCATCGACGGCGGGACGTCGACCAGCCGATATTCGTCGGCGCCGGGCGATAGGTCTCTCGCGACCGCTCCCACGCTGTCGGCGGCAGCGGTCGGTGCCGTGGCGACCATTTCGACCGGCAACGGAGACCCGGCTACAGATGGCGATGCTGGCGGGTGAATCAACTGAGAGTGCCCTTCGCCCTCGGGGCGAACCGACAGACCGTGTCGCATTGCTTCCAGCCGGCGTGACAACACCATCGCGGTTGGAATGCGTTTTTCCGGATCCTTCTCCAGCAGCAGGCTGACGATTGCTTCCAATTCGGCCGGCGCCTCGGGGGCGAAACGCCGAAGCGGCTCGGGCTGCGCGAATCGCTGCAATTGCAGCATTTCGACCATCGTGGCCGCGCGGAACGGGGGCCGGCGCGCGAGCAGGGCGAACATCACGCCCCCCAGGCTATACAGATCGCAACGATGGGTGACGGGACGCCCGTCGGCCTGCTCTGGCGCCATGTATTCGGCAGTGCCGAGCACGCCGCCGTCGGCGGTCAGCCCCGTATTGCCGAACAGTTTGGCGATGCCGAAGTCGGACAGCTTGAGGGTGCCATCGTCGGCCAGCAGCAGGTTGGCCGGTTTGATGTCGCGATGGATCACGCCCCGGTCATGCGCATGCTTGAGCGCCCGACAGATCTGGATGCCCAGATCGGTCACCTCGCGCCATTCGAAAGTGCGGCCGGCCAGCAATTCCTCTTCGAGGCTGCGGCCCTCCACAAGCTCCATACCGTAAAAATGGTGGCCATCCTGCTCGCCATACCCAAAGAGCCGCACGATGTTGGGATGGTGGAGCTTGCGGAGGCTTTCGATCTCGGCTTCAAAGCGTTCGCGAAAGCCCTCTTCCTGAGCCAGCGCCGCCGACAGGACTTTGACGGCGGCGGCTTCGAGAGTTTCTACGTTGACGGCGGCATAGACGGTACCCATGCCGCCTCTGCCCAACTTGCGACCGATCTGATAAGGCCCGAGCCGTTCGAGTTGCATCATTGCTCAGACATGAACCGTTGAGCTTAACTCTGTTTATGCTAGCCCCTTAGCGCCGAGCATGCCAGTGGCTTGCGGCGGGGCCTTTCGGCCCCTACCCAGTTTTCGGGCGATTCGTTATGCTGCGCTCCGCTAACGTCTTCCACGCCGGAATCCATCAGGAGGTGAATGTCATGGCCTATTCCGTACCGCCCCTTCCCTACGCGTTCGATGCACTCGAGCCGCATATCGACGCCAAGACGATGGAGATTCACCACGATAAGCACCATGCGGCGTATGTGACGAACCTGAACAACGCCATCGCCAACACCGACTTAGGCAATCAGAGCATCGAATCGCTCTGCGCGAACATCGACAAAGTGCCCGAGAACATCCGTCAGGCGGTGCGCAACAACGGCGGTGGCCATGCCAACCACTCCTTGTTCTGGACCATCATGGGCCCAAACGCGGGCGGGCAGCCGAGTGGTCCGTTGGCCGACGCCATCAAGAACGAATTGGGCGGTTTCGACGCCTTCAAGGACGCTTTTGCCAAGGCAGGCATGGGCCGTTTCGGGAGCGGTTGGGCGTGGTTAAGTTTGGACAAGAGCAAGAAGCTGATCGTCGAGAGTACGCCGAACCAGGACAATCCTCTCATGCACGGCAACACTCCGATCGTCGGCTGCGACGTCTGGGAGCACGCCTACTACCTCAAATACCAGAACCGCCGTGCCGATTACCTGGCCGCCTGGTGGAACGTGGTCAACTGGTCGGCCGTTGCCGAAAGGTACACCCAAGCGAAGAAATAACGAGATAGCGCTCGGCAAGGGCACGCCCATACGGCTGCTGGCGCATCGTTAGTCGTCGAGCGCGGCCACACTCGAACCCTGTTCGATCTCGAAGAGTTTATCGATCTCGACGTGCGGTACTTGTTCTTGCGTTCCGTCGGGCCAGCGGATGGTGAGCCGGTCGACTCGCGACGCATCGCCCAGGCCGATGGTCACGGGCAATTCGACTTGCGAGAGGTAGCTGCGCGTCGGCATGACAGGGCGGATCATCGTCTCACCGGCGACCTCGGCTTCGATCCACGAGCCGATCGCGTCGCGGTTCGCCTGTGTGCCGCGCAGCTTCACGCGCAACCAGTGATGGTGGAGCGATTGGTCGTTGCGAAGCAGCCGCGGCGGACTGCCGATGGCCGTGATCAGCATGTCGAGATCGCCGTCACCGTCGATATCGGCGTAGGTTGCACCGCGGCCCACCAGTGGCCGCGAAAAATCCTCGCCGCAGTTGGCTTCGGGCACGAGTAGGAACTCCGAATCGGCCTCACCGCCGCAGTTCCAGAACAGGTGCGGCGGCTGCTCGTAGCGCTGGCTTTCCTGGACTTTCTGGATGTCCTCTTCCAGATGTCCGTTTGCCGTGAATAGATCGAGGCGCCGGTCGAGATCGTAGTCGAGGAAGAACAGGCCGAACTTCAGGTTGAGCCGCGACGGCAGACCAAGGCCGGTAGCCACGGCTTCGTCGACGAACATCGGCATCTCGTGGGCCGAGATTTCGCCCTGTGTCACGTAAAGAGCGGTCGGCTCGTTGGAAAAGTTGCCGATGGCGATGCCGAGAGTGCGATCGTTGCGAAAACGAGCGCAGTCGATGCCCATCGCGCCGCGGGCCCGCCCAGCGGGATCCAAAGCCACACCGCAGATAGCGCCGACTTCCTTGAACCGGCCGTCACGCTGATTGTGGAACACGAGGTTCTGCACCGTGTCGTTGGCCACAACCAGGTCGATCCAGCCGTCGCTGTCTAAATCGACAGGAAGTACCCCCAGGGACTTGGCCAGCGGCATACGGGTGTCCCGGTTTGTCACCTGCACGCCCGATTCGACCGAGACGTTGGTGAACGTTCCTTGCCCTTCGTTGCGATAGAGGTAGGGAAACGAGCCTTCGAATACGTCTGGGCGGCAATAGGCCCTCCCTTCGCCCTTAAGCGTACAGTTCAACCGCAGATCGATTTCCTTGCTCCAACGCACGTAGTTGGCCACAAAGAGATCGAGATCGCCGTCGTTGTCGTAGTCGAACCAGCCGCAGCTCGTGCTCCAGGCGCCGTGGTCGCCGGCTACGCCGGCCGCGTGGGTGACGTCGCGAAAAGTCCCCTTGTCGTTGCGGAACAGCCGATTCGGCCCGACGGCAGAGAGGAAGACGTCGACCCAGCCGTCGTTGTCGTAGTCGCCGACGGCGACGCCCATGCCGTATAGTTGCACGCCCAGCCCCGATTCGGCCGTCACGTCGTCGAAATGGCCCCGACCATCATTGCGATAAAGTGCTGTGGTGGGTGTGGACGCCCCGCGCGTCTCATGCCCTGCCCAATATGACGAATTGACCAACAGCAAATCCTGGTCGCCGTCGTTGTCGTAATCCAAGAACGCGCAGCCGCCCCCCATCGTCTCGGGCAGCAACTTGTCGCCATAGGCACCGTTGACGTGAACGAAGGTGATACCCGCTTCGCGCGTGATATCGGTGAAACGGACTCGCGGAATGGACACCTTCGGGGTACGGACCCCGCCAACCGCGGGCGATTGGTTGTCGGCCACGATGGAAGGCGGTCTTCGCGCGAACCAGTAGTAGGTGCCCGCGGCGAAGGCGACGGCCGCGATCAAGGCCAGCGACCAACGTAGCGCGCGCCCAATGATGACGTCGTCGCGTTCCAGGTTGTCGGGTTCAGGATTCGTTCCGGTCATATCTCGATCGTCGTTGTGCCTCTTCGCTTCCCCTCCTTTTATCATCGGCGTCCCCACGCCGTCGACTCGGCATCACCCCGCGCGGGAGGGGCGGGCAGCTTGTTTGTACTGACTTTCGACAGACGGGCGCGCCTGCGCGGTGCAAAGAAAAGCGCCGAGACGCTCCCTGGCCCGTCACGGATCTCGTGTACGCGGCAGGCGGAGACCGAATCAGACGTCAAGTTGCATTTTTAGCGCGGCCGGATGCACCGTCAAACCGGCGATGGTTACCGCCTGCGTGGCGACATTCTGCACTCGCGCGTACTCTCCGTTCTAGCCTTGGCACCCAATGGAGCCTCAGCTTGAACCTATTGTAACCTCCCCGGGGATGCCCGATGGTGCGTGCAAGTTGCTTGCATTTCCCGATGTGGCAGGTCAAGATGTACGTACCCCCTAGGCGCATGTTCGGCTGGCTGTTTTAACGGCCAAGCGGAAATCTGAGATGTGCCTAACCGTCGAACCAAACAGACGCGAACGGTTCTGTCTGGTTTGATCCCGCCTTGAGTTTCGTCCCGCCCGGTTACTGTTCGCTTGGCTCGTTTCTTATTGTTTCTGCAGAGAAGAAGAGGCAATTTCATGCATCGCCGTCCGCGTAAAGGTTTCACTCTGGTCGAGCTTCTGGTTGTGATCGCCATCATCGGCATCTTGATAGCGCTGTTGCTGCCGGCCGTACAAGCGGCGCGCGAGGCCGCCCGCCGCGCGCAGTGTGTGAACAACCTCAAGCAATTGGGCGTAGCCTTGCAGAACTATCACGACGCGCTCGGTACCTACCCACCTTTGGCCACGGGACCGGGCTTGACCGGCCCTTCCGGACCTGGCGGGCCGAATCTGGGAACACAGATCGGTGTGTTCGTGTTCCTCACGCCGTACATGGAACAGCAAGCCGTCTGGAATCAGATCAATTGGCAGACCGCGCCGCAGCCCTGGGTCGCATATCAAGCCTGGGCCGTCGAGATTCCCGGGCTGATCTGTCCGTCGGATGTTAAACCCACCGCGAATGCGATGACATACACGACGGCCAGCGGCGCGACCATGTCGGGCTACCAGGGACGCAATAGCTATAAAGCGTCGATGGGCACGACCACCAACGACAATGAAAACAACAATACGACGACGGGCATTTTCGCCAACAACGGCTATGCAAAGATCGTCGACATCCTCGACGGCACCAGCCACACGCTCGCGTTCGCCGAGGCTTGTCAGGGTAGCCCCTTCAATATGGCTGAGGTGGTGAGCAATCGGGCCATCAACGTCAGCACGAACATGTCGACGATGAACGGCCTTTACAACACCGGTTACACGCTGTGCCAGGCCACCGCGACCAATGGTTATTACACCGCCGCGTACAATACGAACACGGGCTACCTGCCCGGCATGCGGTGGAACGACGGAGGATCTCATTATTCGGGCTTTACGTCGATCATTCCGCCGAACGGCCCTAGTTGCTTCTCTGGAAACGCGGACCGTACATGGGGCATCTTTACTCCGAGCAGCAGGCATCCGGGCGGCGCCCTGTGCGGGCTGGCCGATGGTAGCACGCGCTTCTTTCCGGAAACCACCGACGTGATGACGTGGCAGGCCTTGGGCACCAAAAACGGCGGAGAGTCGGTCGACAGCGTTCTTGCTCAATAGGGTTCACCGGCCATGCGTGATAAAGCATGACCAGCGGGGATGGGCGAGGGCTGGTTCCTTCGCCCCTTCTCGGCTGGAGTGGCCGCGGCGCGGCTCGTCAACGGCAGGTTGCGTCGGGGCGGGCTACGGTTGATAATGAAAGCCCATGCAGTGCCCTTATTGCCGCAACGACAACGACCGCGTCATCGACTCGCGCGCCAGTGACGATGGTTTCGCTATCCGCCGGCGGCGAGAATGCTTGACCTGTCATCGGCGTTATACGACGTACGAACGGGTCGAAGAGCCAGCGATCAAGGTGGTGAAGAAGGATGGTATCCGCGAGCCGTTCAGCCGCGAAAAGATCAAGAACGGCCTACAGAAAGCCTGCTGGAAGCGTCCGATCAGCGACGAGCAGATCGAGGCCATCGTCGCCACGATCGAGAACGACATCTATGCCAACTTCGACACGGAAGTGGCCAGTCGCAACTTGGGCGACATGGTGATGTTGCAACTGCGCGACGTGGACCAGGTGGCCTTCGTTCGTTTCGCCAGCGTCTACCGCGAATTCAAGGACGTACGCGATTTCGTCGAGGAGTTGGAGCCGATGCTGGCGCAGAATCGCTCCGGCAGTTCGGCCAGGCTCAACAACCAGGTACGGCCCGGCACGCGGTAGGCAACGGTCTAATACGCCGCGCGGAACACGTCCTCGATCTCGGGAACGGTCGGCACGCGTGGATTGACGCGCAAGATACGCTTGATGCCGAACGCCCGTTCGGCGAAGACCGGAAGTTGTTCGGGCTTGACGCCCAATTCGCGCAGCCGGGTGGGAATGCCGATGGCCGCCTTGAGCCGCTCGACCGCGGCGATGGCCAGTTCGGCAGCTTGCGGCTTATCGCAGTGTGTGGTGTTCTCTCCCAACAATTGTGCGATCCTGGCAAAGCGTGCCATCCGCACCGGAAGGTTATAGCGCATCACGTAGGGCAAGAGCAGGCCGTTGCCGGCCCCGTGCGAGCAATGGACCGCTCCGCCGACCGGGTATTCCATGGCGTGCACCAATGCCACGCCGACATTCGAGAAGGCCAGGCCAGCGATGGTTGCGGCCAACGACATGCCGCGGCGCGCCTCGACATTTGCTGGTTCACGAACCGCCGTTACGAGGTGTTGCCCCACGAGTTCGATCGCCTTCTCTGCGAAACAATCGGCCAAGGGATGCCGTCCCTGGTAGAGCGTGCGCTCGCCGGCGGGCAAGGGAAAGTGCTCATTGTCGACCGCCGTATAGGCCTCGATCGCGTGCGTGAGGGCGTCGATGCCGCTGTCGGCCGTGACCTTGGCCGGGCAGCTCACCGTGAGCAGCGGGTCGACAATGGCGACCGCGGGTCGCATATAATTGCTCAGCACACCGACTTTGATCTGGTTGGCCGTATCGGTCAGCACCGACGCGGCCGTCACCTCGCTACCCGTACCAGAAGTGGTGGGAACGCACACCAGCGGCAACACGGGACCGGGTACGCGGTCCTCTCCCACGTAATCGCGCAGCCCACCGCCGTGGGTCAATAACACGGCAGCGATCTTGGCCAAGTCCATGTTGCTGCCGCCGCCCAGCCCGAGCAGGCCGTCTGGCTGGAACCGCCGCGCATGGTCGACACACTGGTCGACCAGGTCGAGCGACGGTTCGGGCTGTCCGCCATCAAACACTTCGACCGCGACGCCAGCCGCTGCGAGCGGTTCGCTCACGGCCCGGTCGAGGCCGGCCGCGAGCAGTCGCTGGTCTGTCACGATCATGACTCGGCGCAGCTTGAGCCGTTGGGCGATCTGGCCCGTCTGGCCAGCGGCGCCGTCGCCAAACAGAAGTTGGCCGGAGGAATGAAAAGTCCACGTCTGTCGCATCGCCGTCACCTTCGTCGCACGTAAGCGAAATAGGCCCCACAGAGTTGCTGACCGTCGGTATCGTAGCACCAACTTTGCATTTCGGTGCGTGTGCCCGCCCGTAGCGGCATGACGAACGTGATTCCCTTGTCGCCGGGCGAGACCGGCCGAGATTCGTCGAAATCGCCAAGTTTCAGCCGCACTTTGGCGACCGGCAAGGCCTTCCCGGGCGGTAGGGTTCCGTCGACGGCCTTGAATTCGGGCACCCCGTCGCGGATCGCGGCATCCGCCTCGCGTGGCCAACGGCGGAGCTCGATTTCATAGGTACCGTCCTGCTCGACAAACACGTGCCACGGTCCGTTGCGGTTTACCCCCTCACGCAGATTGTGCATGTTGTCGCAGTAGATATTGGCCCAATCAGCCGCCGAAAGGGTGACGGGGTTTTCCGCCTCGGCGCCGATGCTGATCGGACTGAAGTCGTCGAGCTTGTCCGCGAGCCCGGCCCACCAGCCGTCATAAGAATCGCGCAAACGTTTGACGACATCGGGATGTTCGCTGGCCACATCGGTCGTCTGCCCGAAATCGCTGGCAAGGTCGTAGAGTTCTTGCCCCTTCACCAACCGCCATTTGCGCCACATCACAGCCGAGTCCCATTTCTCGGGTCGTTGGCCGTATTGCACGACGAGCGTGCGATCGGGGAACGTGTCGACCGTGCCCTTCAACAGGCCGGCCAGGCTTGTACCATCGAAGTGCGCCGGTCCCGATGTCCGCAATTGGCAGAGGTCGATGAGCGTCGGCAAGAGATCCTGGACTTCCGAGAGGGTATCGATGTCGCAAGGCATCCGCAGGCCGCCGGCAGGCCAGCGAATGAAGCACGCGGCCCGGTGACCTCCCTCGTAGTACTCCGTCTTGTGTCCGCGCATACCGGCGTTGAAGGTCTTTACGCCGGCTGTACCACCGTTGTCGTGAAAATAGACGAGGATCGTGTTTTCCCACTGCCCTGTCTGGCGCAGCAAGCCGTCGAGACGGCCGAGATTCTCGTCGATATTGGCGATCATGCCGAAGAACGCCGCCGGCCCTCGGCCCTCATACGGCTTTTTGTACTGGCCGGGCACCCAGAGCGGGCCGTGAGGTGCGTTGGTCGGCAGGTAGAGAAAGAACGGCTCGTCCTGCGCGGCCCGTTCCCTGACCCAGTCCTGGGCCAGCTTGAACCAGACATCCGTGCAATAGCCGGTGTATTGCTTCAGTTCGCCGCGGCTACGAAAACGGCCGTTGAAATAGTCGTTCTCCCACAGATCGGCCATCGACGTGATGCCCCAGCCCAGATGATAGACGGCTCGCTCAAATCCCCGCCACTCGGGCAAGTTCGGATAGCTGTCACCCAGATGCCATTTGCCAAAGAGGGCCGTTCGATAGCCATTCGCGGCAAAAAAAGCGGGCATCATGGGGATACCGCGGCGCACGAACGACCGTCCCGCGCACACCGAGGTGGCTCCGCTGTGCAGGGCGTCGAGGCCGGTGAGCAATTGCCCGCGCGTCGGCGTGCACATCGGCGCGACGTGAAAGTCGGTAAGCCGGATACTCTCGTCGTGCAGCCGGTCGAGGTTGGGCGTCTTTAGCACGGGGTTGCCGTGACACGACAGGTCACCGTACCCCTGATCGTCGGTGAGCAGGATGACGACATTGGGACGCCGCGGTGACCGTTCCTGGGCGAGACCGACGCCCGAAAACGTGGCCACAGCGGCAGCGAACAAGAGGCTTAATGGCTTAGCAAAGGACATGCGGAGGCACCTCGATGAACTCTGCCGCGATTGTGAAACGCGGCGTGGCAAGTTGCAAGCCGTTCCGCTGCTGGTTGCCAGGGCATTTTTGCGTGCCCGGTATGGAGCCTTTCGTGATACACTGTAGATTCACGCCGCATGGGAGCAAGTGCCTTAGAGCGGCTGACAGAACCGGGAAGCCGGAGCGACGTGGGCGAAAAATCGGCCGTGAAACGCCGCTTTTTGTGGAGCTCGATCCGGTTTTGTCGGTTGCTCTTGGAGCCTGTCCGAGAACCGATGTTGCGACAGAAGCGATTCGACTCGCCCGCAGGTTGTCGGATCGGCTCTTGGATCCTCCCCACCGGTGCGATGCGTCCATCCTCTCCAATCGAGCTGCCAATTGCACTGCCGGCATTTTAAGGCTCCGCCGACCTCCCGCCGCCAAATGCTCGCCGATTGCGCGAACGGATTCGGCGCGCTGGCGTTGGCGGCCCTCTTGGGCGAGTATTCGGCCGGCAATGCGTCGGCCGCGACAAACCCGCTGGCGCCGCGGGCGACCCATTTTCCGCCGCGGGCCACCAGCGTCATTTTCCTCTACATGGATGGCGGACCGTCGCAGGTCGATTCGTTCGATCCCAAGCCGCGGCTCGATCGCGAGCACGGCGAACCGATCAAGATGAAGGTACCCGCCACGCAATTCAACAACGTCGGCAAGGTGTTGAAGAGTCCCTGGCCCTTCCGCCAATACGGCGAGAGTGGCATCCCGGTGAGCGACCTCTTTCCGCACATCGCCACCTGCGTCGACGATTTGTGCATCGTGCGGTCGATGGTCTCGAAATTCTCGGAGCACACGGCCGCCAACTATTTTCTGCACACGGGCTCGGGCGTGCAGGGGCGGCCCAGCGCGGGAAGCTGGTTGACGTACGGTCTGGGGAGTGAATGCCAGACGCTCCCCGGTTTCGTCGTGCTCAACGGGGGGCTGATTCCGGTCGGCGGCCTCGACAACTTTGGCAGTGGTTTTTTGCCGGCCTCGTACCAGGGGTCGGTGTTCAAGCACGGCAAACAGGCGGTCGAGAACGTCGAGCGCACCGAGCCGACCGCCGAGTTACAACTCGGCAAGCTGGATTTGCTGGCCCGGCTCGATCGGCAGCTCATCGAGCGTACGGGACCGAATGATCAACTCGAGGCGGCCATTGCCAACTATGAGTTGGCCTTCCGGATGCAGTCGGCCGTGCCCGAGCTGATGGATCTAAACCGAGAGACGGCCAGCACGAAGCAGCTCTATGGCATGGAAGCGGCCGACCCGCTCACGCGCGGATACGGGGCCCTCTGCCTGCTGGCGCGCAGGCTGGTCGAGCGCGGCGTGCGGTTCATCGAGCTGACGTGCCCCAACGTCGGCTCCGATCGGTGGGACCAACACGGCAACCTCAAGGACGGGCACGAAAAGAACGCTCGCGTGGTCGATCAGCCCATCGCGGGTCTGCTCAAGGATTTGCGGAGCCGCGGCCTGCTCGATTCGACCTTGGTCGTGTGGGGCGGTGAGTTCGGCCGAACTCCGATGGCGCAGGGGGCCGATGGCCGCGACCACAACCCGTTCGGCTTCACCATCTGGCTGGCCGGCGGCGGTGTAAAGGGAGGCCAGGTTTACGGTGCCACCGACGATTACGGCTACTATGCCGTCGAAAACCGGGTCGAGATCCACGACCTGCACGCGACGATGCTGCATCTGCTCGGGCTCGACCACACGCGACTCACGTTTCGCTTCGGCGGCCGCGACGTGCGGCTGACCGACGTACACGGGAATGTCATCCACGATTTGCTGGCCTGACCGTGATGCGGCCAATGATGCGCGCTGTTAGCGGGCGCCGCCGGGTGTGGGAGACGCGTAGGGATCGCTACCGTTGTTACCGCGCGGCCAGCGGCCCGCCGGGGGAAGAATGTAGTTCGGCCGTGCGCGGGCACCACCCGGCTCGGGCGATGAGTAAGGATTGCTGCCGTTATTTCCGCGCGGCCAGCGGCCGGCCGGAGGATAATCGCCACCGCGGTCGCGCGGTGCAAAGCCGGCTCCGCCCGGCCTGGCCGAGGCGTAGGGACTGCTCCCATTTTCGCCGCGCGGCCAGCGCACCTCGTGCTCGGAAGCCTGCCAAGTGCCTCGGTAGCGGTCCGGATCGTGGCTGTAGTCCGCCCTTCGATAGGCCCTCCACCGCCCGTTGTCGTAAACGGCCCAGGAATTCGACGGGAGCCAATACCACCAGCGACCCTCGTGGTACCGGTAGCGCCAATTGATCGGTTGCGGTTTGTCCATCGCGGGGCTCGCGGATCGGCTCGTCACCGTCTCGTCACTCAGACTCTCTCCCCGTGCTCTGACGGGAGCAAGGGCCGTCGACGCGCCACAGGCCAAGGAAAGCAGCAGGTACGATGGGACGATATTTCGCGTAACTGACACGACGCGGCTCCGACAGATGACCGCCCTCGCAGGTATCAACCAAATGATACACTCTGGCGAACGGGCGGGGAGTTGGCCGATCGAAGCCGTGGTGGCACACCGCTCTCCGCAGGCAGCTATTCGCGAAGCGGCCGTTCCGTGAGATGATGACCCGCCAGGCGGGATACGTCCCGCAGGTCGTGTGCTTGGCTTCTGACCCAGGACGGCGCGCCCTCCAGGATCGGCGAATAGAATCGCTCGATCTGGCCGTGGGTCGTCATGTTGGCGCTAAAGGCTGCCCAGCAGAAGTAAACCGGCCCGATGCTGATAACGTACACGAAGCATGCCAACCAGAGGCCCATGCCGAGCATCGCAGCTTGTACGGTCAGCCGGTTTCGCTTCTCCTTCATTTGACGCACCGCCGAAATGCCGGCGGCCATTGTCGCGGTCGCCACGAGCGATCCCGGCCGTTCCTGCTAAGCGACGTCTTCGACTCCGTTGGAAAACGTCGGATCGAGCAGCGCTGCGGCATGACCGTTGGCTTGGTGTAGGCGGATGGTGGTTCGACCGTCGCGGATCTGGCTCAAGTGCCGCTGCGGCAGTCGGCAATGGACGATCACCCGCGTCTCGGAAAACTGCTGCGACAGCACCTCGCCGTTGGCCGAAAGGTAGGCCAGCAGCCGGCCGTTGCCCACCTCGGTTTCCACATCGATGTCGAGAAAGTCGCGACTCAGCATCTCGCTGACGACGCTCGACAACCGTTCGAGCCCCTGGCCGCGGCGGGCACTGATGCCGACTGCATGCGGATACCGATGGAACAGCCCGTCCAGCCGCGAGCGGTCGTCCAAGGCGTCGATCTTGTTCAGCACGAGCAGCGTGTTCTTCTCTTGGATGCCGAGTTCCTCGAACACCCGGTACACCGACGAAATCTGATCGTACACCGCCGGGCTACTGGCGTCGGCGACGTGCAGAAGCAGGTCCGCCTGCCGCGCCTCCTCCAACGTGGCCTTGAAGCTGGCCACGAGTTGGTGCGGCAGGTCGCGGATGAATCCGACCGTGTCGCTCAGTAGTACGGGTCCCCAGCCTGGGAGCTGCCAACGGCGCGTGCGCGTGTCGAGCGTGGCGAAGAGCTGGTCTTGGGCCAGCACACTGGCCCCGGTGAGCGTGTTCAAGAGCGTGCTCTTGCCGGCGTTTGTATATCCGACAAGGGACACGGTGCGATGTCCCACTCGCGACGCCACCTGCCGCTCCTTGCGGCGTTCGATCTCGGCCAGCTCGGCTTGGAGGTCGTGGATGCGTTTTTCGGCTAAGCGTCGGTCAACTTCGAGCTGCTTTTCGCCAGGGCCGCGCATGCCGATGCCCATCTTCAACCGCGAGAGGTGCGTCCACATCCGTTTCAGACGGGGGAGCGAGTATTGGAGCTGCGCCAACTCGACGGCCAGACGGGCCTCGTGCGTCTGAGCGCGGCTGGCGAAGATGTCCAATATCAGCTCGGTGCGGTCGAGCACCTTGAGGTTGGTGGCCTGTTCGAGGTTGCGGGTCTGGGCCGGCGACAGGTCGTTGTCGAACACCACGACGTCGGCATCGCGTGACTCACCAAGCACGCGCAACTCGTCGACCTTGCCACTGCCCAGATAGGTGGTCTTGTCGGGCGCTTCGCGGCGTTGCGTGAGAGAACCCACCACGCGAGCCCCGGCCGATTCGGCCAAGCCCCTCAATTCCTCGAGGGGATCGCCATAATATTGCCGTCCGGGAAGCATTACGCCTACCAGCAGCGCCGCCTCACTGACGACGCTGTCGGCGCGATTCATGTCGGTCGCGATACGTAGAGCCCTCCGCTAGCCTGATCTCGGTAAGCAGCCCACGCCCCTATGCAAGTATACCCTATCCGGCGAAGAGACAAATCAAAGACGCAACAGGTTCGGTGATGTTCTTTCCAGCGATGGATTACGGCCGCGCAACAAAAAGCCGCGTCGGATCGAAACCGTGACGTGGCTCGGACGCGGCTTGAATTACCCCCATGTCGGCCGACTGTCTCAAAAATAATCCTGGCTGGTGGGCTTGATGACCAACTCGGGAATGTGTGCCCGAGCCGGCAGGCAGGCGATCATGACCACGGCGGCCGCCACGTCCTCGGGCTTCAGAATGCGGGCCCGGTGTTCGGCGCTGACCGGCTTCGGCCGGTTTTCCAAGATCGGGGTGTCGACCTCGCCCGGATAGACGTTGGTAATACGAATCCCGTACTCGGCCACCTCGCGGGCCGCGGTAACGCCCGTGGCGGTCATCGCAAACTTCGAGGCCGTATAGCCGATGCCGCCCAGCAAGCTTGAGCGTTTGCCCGCGATCGACGAAATGTTAACGATTAGACCGTCGCGGCGCTCACACATCTGGGGCAGTACGGCGCGAAGGCAGTAGAAGGCGCCGGTGGCGTTGATCCGCATCATCAGTTCCCAGTCTTCCGGCGACAACTCGGCCAACGTGCGGCGCAGCACGTTCACGCCGGCGCTGTTGATCAGCATATCGAGTGGGCCGAGTTCCTGGGTCGCCCAGGCAACGAGGCTTTCGACACTCTGCAAATCGCCAACGTCGGCCGCGCGGTAAAGAATTGGCGGGGTGCCTCGATAGCCGGCGGCGGCCGTCCGCAGTTTGTCTTCTCTCCGGCCGGCGATCGCCACCCGGCATCCTTCTTGAGCCAAAGCGACGGCAACCCCCAAACCGATGCCCGTCGCGCCGCCCGTCACCAGCGCCGTCTTGCCCGAAAGTTTCATGTCGTGTGCCTACCACAATCGAGGAAAGTGTTGCCTCGAATGTTGTACTCGAAACCCACGGGAGACGGTAGACGCGCGGGGACTGGAGAGCGCTACCGCCGCGGAACGAACTTGTAGATCACCAAGCTGTCGGCGCAAAGGAGGTTGCTGCCGCGCTGGTCGAAGACCGGAGAGGGGTAGACGTCGCGAGAGACGAGCCGGTACTGCACGTTCATGCGATCAAGCCAGGCCTGACAGGCCGCTTCGTCGTAGCGGTAAACCTGTGCCCGGTACTCCACGCAGTGCAGCGGCCACGCCGAGCTGATGCGGTCCCAGTCGACAGGCTGGCCGCGCCGGTGGCGCGGCGAATAGATGCGCTCGTTGCACAGATACATGGCCGACCAACCGAGATGATGAAACGTGCCGGGAGCGAATTCCAAACCCAGATCGGTGTAGAGGCAGGCCGTTTCGCCACCGAATTGCTGGCTCGGCCAGAACCAGCGGGCAAAATCGCGGTATCGCGCGTCGGTGGGCGATTTGTAGGGAAGGATGAAATCCCGGGCCATCGTTCCCAACGGAATGAGGCCCAGCACCGTCAGGCCGACCGCGAGCTGGCGCCGACGTACGAGGGCCTGGCCGCGTCCGGTGGCGAGAATGGCCGCGCCGCCCGCACCAATCAGCAAGCAGATGGCCGGCGCCAAATACTGCGAGAATTTTACGTGCCCGCCGTAGGGAAAGCGTCCCATGCAGGCCGCGGCCAGGTTGAACAGCGGCGACGCGAGACACAATGCCACGACACCGTACCGCCGCCCCCGGACGAGACTGGCGATGCCCACCGACACCAGCAAGAAACTGACGACGCTTGCTCCGCGCTCGCCGCCCAGGGGGATCGCCAGCAGATCGCCTGTGTGCGTGGTCACCAGCCATGACACGAGCTGCCAGGGATTGAGCAGCGAAGGGAGATGGTCTCTCCAATAGTCTTGCATCCAGCCCAACTCGGCCTCGCTCTGGCCCTTGGCCGCTGCCTTCAGCAGGATTACGAACGAGGCCAGCAAGACCAAGTTGGCCGTCAGCCACAGAGCCCAGCCGCGGCGTCGCTCGCCGTGAAGGACCAGGGCGATGAAAACGCTCAGCCCAGAGACCACAAAGAGTGCCGGATACGAAAGGGCGAGGGCGAGCGGCGTCGCCACGATCAACGAAACGAACCAACCGGTCCGCCCGCTGTGCCACCATTCGACGGCGAGGCTCAGCAAGACGAGCGCCACGCACAGGTCGACGCCATAAGGTTTGGCCTCCGCCGCATACCGGATGCCCGGGTAACTCGCGCAAAACGTGGCGACGGCGATCAACTGGGCAGTCCCGCCGACTAGTCGGCCGGCGAGGCGCGGGAACAAGAGCACGCTGGCGATGCCGCAGATAAACGGGAATAGCCGCAACGACCACTCGTTGAAGCCGAGCAGTTTTACGATGCCTAACTCGACGCCCAAGAACCCGACCGGCGCCACCTGGTGATAGTTGAGCGGCTGGAGCAACTCGCCGAAGCCGCGGTCGATCAGATTCGAAACCAGGAAACACTCGTCTTCCCAGAGCGGGAAGCGAAGCAAAAATCGCGCTGCTCGTGCCGCGATGCCGACGGCCACAAATATCCAGATGAGCCACTGCCGATCGATGGCTCTGAGCCAATCATCGGTTTGCTCCATCGATGCGGAGCGGCAGGCCGTTTCCCGCGGGCGCGCGAAGGCCTCGTCCGAACGTTCCAAGCTCGTCGCCGCACGCAGCACGCCGGCACTCCGTTGCCTCGGCCAGTGGCTCTTCTTCAACGCAGTTTGTCTGCGGGCAGAGATTATAGAGCCGGAGCGATTGAGCCGGTAGAGCAGCCGGTTCGGTTGCCGCGGGATAGAGAGACTGAGGTCAGGTGGCCGCCTGTTCGCCGCGTCCTTCGCGCAGACGAGCGCGAATCGTTTTCAGGCGCTCCGCCAGCTCGGTTTCGAAGCCGCGCGGGACGGGCCGATAGTATTCGCGTTCCACACCCAGATAATCCTGGGCGGCGATGCCGTCCGCTGCATCGTGCGCATACTGATAGCTCTCGCCGTGGCCCAGCCGCTCAGCACCCGCATAGTGGCGATCGCGGAGATGGACGGGAACCGGTAGAAGCCGCCCCTCGGCCACGTCGCGACGGGCTTCGCCGATGCCGACCGTGGCGGCGTTCGACTTCGGCGCGCAGGCCAGGTAGGTGACCGTTTGTGCGAGCGGCAACTGGCACTCGGGCAGCCCGACGAATTCGCATGCCTGCATGGCCGCCACCGCCAACGGCAGGGCCTGCGGGTCGGCATTCCCGATGTCCTCGCTGGCGGCGATGACGATCCGCCGCGCCAGAAATCGCACGTCTTCGCCGCCTTCCAACATGCGGGCCAGCCAGTACAGGGCGGCGTCGGGGTCGCTGCCGCGGATACTCTTGATGAGGGCGCTCGCGGCGTCGTAATGCGCGTCGCCGGTGGCGTCGTATTCGATTGCCTTGCGTTGCACCGATTCTTCGGCGAGCGCCCTCGTAAGGACGAGCGGCCGCTCTTCGCTCGACAACACACCCACCTCCAGCGCCGAGAGTGCGCGGCGGGCATCGCCGTCACTGACTTCGGCCAGAAAGTCGAGAGCATCGTCCGCGAGCCGGACCTTTTCTTTTCCCAGGCCACGGTCGGCGTCGGTCAGCGCCCGGCGGAGGAGCGCCTTGATGTCTTCGCTGGCGAGCGGCTGGAATTGAAAAATGCGACTGCGGCTGACGAGCGCGCTATTGATGGCGAAGAAGGGGTTCTGCGTCGTCGCCCCCACCAGCACGATCGACCCGTCCTCGACATCGGGCAGCAGCACGTCCTGCTGCGCTTTGTTGAAGCGGTGGATTTCGTCGACGAACAGGAGCGTCTTCTGGCCCGAGGCGGCGAGCCGGTCGCGGGCCCGCTCGATGACCTCGCGCAGCTCCTTCACACCGCTCGTCACCGCGTTGAGCTGCTGGTAATGGCTGCGGCTCTCCGTGGCCAGTAGCCGGGCGAGCGTCGTTTTGCCGGTACCGGGCGGCCCGTAGAAGATGACCGAGCCGAGGCGGTCGGCCTTGAGCAGACGCCGCAACAGCTTCCCTTCTCCCAGAAAATGTTGCTGCCCGACGAACTCGGCCAACGAACGCGGCCGCATGCGCGCCGCTAGTGGTTCGGCCCGTTGACGATTTGCCTGCTCGGCATCCTCGAAAAGCGATTTCCCCATCCGGCCATTGGAGCAGTTTGTCGGGTCGCGCTCAATCACTGACGGCGCGAGCGGGTCGCTTGGCCAAAGCGGCTCGGCCGTATCCGATCAGTGCACGTAGCGATAGGTTCCGCCCGTGACGCGCGAGATGGCGCGCAACATCGATTCTCCCTTGCGGCTGGCGAATCCGATGGTGTGGATCGGAATTCGTTGCCAGGATTGAAACTCGGCGACTGCCTGAGCCACGACCGGATCAAACTTGCCGTCAGAGAGCAAAAACACCGCGTCGGGTGCCAGGCCCAGCGCCGCCATGAGTGCGGGCAAGGGGTTGGTTCCACCGTTGCATTGGATCTTTTGCAGCCAGGCGTCGACCTGCTGCACGCTGTCCGTGCCCGCGCTAGCCAATCCGGCCGAGGGCATCGGATTGGCCACGTCGTTGAAGAGGATGACAAAGAAGGCCTGCGTCGGGGTGAGGTGCTCGATCGATTGGTGGAGTTCACTGCGGGCCCGTCGGAAGCGGGCGCCCGACATGCTCCCCGACATGTCGACCACGAACACGAACTTGCTCCCTTGCGCCTCGATGCCATAAAAACTCGCTGAGCGGCCCAGATTCTTCGGTGGGCCGCCGGGTTGCTGTTCCTCGACCTCTTTGGCCAGGCCGATTTCGCGCGTTTCAGCAGCCGGCTCGCTACGCGCGGCAACGCTTGCCCGACCGACTGTCGGCTCGAACAGGTCCACTCCGGTGTCGCCGACGTAAGAGAACGAAAACTGCTGCACCGTCCTGGCATCGTCCGCCGGGGGTGTGCCGATCTCCAGCACGTGCTCGATCTCCGACCGGTCGGTGCCCTCTCGCACCAGGCTCACGAGCAAGGGGCGATCGACGCTCGGTTGACCCACGTCACCGCCGGTGACGAGGCCGAGCGAGAACAGGCCCACCGCATGTCCCGTAACGCTCACGATCCAGGAGCGCAAGACGACCGGCCACCGGATCGACCAGCGGCTCAGCGACGTGCCGGCGTTGATGAGCTTGGGGGCCTGCAAGCAGCTTCGCGGCGGTTCACGAGTTACCCGGTCGCAGGGACCGAGTGTTTGCATTTTTACGGAAAATCCTGCCTGCCATTACAAATCAAGCCCGTGCCAACGTCAAACAAAATCAGCCTGCAGGACGGGTTTTCCGCTCCAAAAATAGAGTATTGGGAACAGGCTGTAGGGAACGTGTGCGATGTGACTCTGTCAGTGCGCCGCCGGTGCCGATGTCGGCTGGCTCGTCGGCTTCCACCTTAGGCTCGGATGGCGGATTTTTTCGCGGACGAAGGCCACGGTGCCGCAGTACATGGCGAAGCTGAACTGTAACCGTCGGGTCATCGTGCCAATTTAGCGATTTTGGTGCCCATCCCAAAGCTTGCCACGGGCGGCGATCCCGTTTACCAAGGCGACCGAAGCCGGTCGCTATCTCGAAGACGTGCGATACAATGACGCATCGAAAAACTCTCAATGGCATAGCGAGCCGCTTACAACCCCGGCACAGGCCCAAGATCGACGGAGCGATGCATGAGCGAATATCAGTATTACGAGTTTGCTGCGATCGACCGGCCACTGACCGAAAAAGAAGTGAGCGAGCTCCGCAAGTTGTCGAGCCGGGCGGAGATCACGCCGACCTCTTTTCGCAACGTCTACCACTTCGGCAACTTTCGCGGTGACCCGAAGAAAATGATGGAAAAGTATTTCGACTTCTTCGTATACGTCGCCAACTGGGGCAGTCGCTGTTCGATGATTCGCGTGCCGAAACGGGTCCTCGATCGCAAGCAACTGAAGCCGTACATCGATGGAGAAGTAGTCTCGCTCCGCCAGGCCAACGACAACATCATCGTCACGTTTGACGCAGAGTTGGAGGAACCGCCGCACGACTGGGAGGAGGGCGAGCGATGGCTGCCATTGCTCCGACCAGTGCGCGATGCGCTGATGACCGGCGACCTGCGGCCATTCTATCTCGGCTGGCTGCGGGCGGCTGAACAAGGCTTGCTCGACGACGATGCGGTCGAACCACCAGTGCCGCCGGGCCTGGGCAAGCCCGACGGGGCGATCCAGGCGTTAGTCGACTTTCTGTGCGTTGACACCGACTTGATCGTTGCGGCGGCGGGTGCCGCGGACGGGACCGACCCCGCGGGGCCGTCACAACGTGACTTCGCCGCGTGGGTGGCCACGCTAGACGACCGTCACAAGAACGCGTGGCTCCTCGATTTGTTAGCCGGACAGGGAGCCAAAGCACGCGCGGAAGCATTGCAAGCGTTCCGTAAGTCGAAGGCCAAAGGAGGCGCGTCAGAGCAAAGCAGTTGCACAACGCCGCGTCGGACCGCCGCGGAGCTTCTGGCCGCCGCAGAATCGTTGCGCGCCGAGCGGTCGGTGCGCAAGCGCCAGCGCGCCGAGAAGTTCAGGGCCGAAGCGCGCAAGAAACACCTCGACCAACTGGCCGCACGCGAAGCGGCCGCCTGGCGAGAGGTCGACGCGTTGTTGTCGGCCACCACGGCCAAAAAGCACCAATCGGCCGTAGCCCTTTTGACCGATCTTCGCGAGGTGGCGGCCCGCCGCGGACGCGTGGCCGAGGCGCAGCGGAGAATCGATCAATTTCGCGAACGGTTTGCCCGCCGCCACTCCCTCATGCGCCGTTTCCGCGAAGCCGGACTGTGATCATCTGGGCCAACGCCGCGCGACAGGATGTCCTGGGAGGCGGAGGCCCTGAGCAGCTCAGCTGGAGTGTTGCAACCTCGATGCGCCGTGGTGTAACCTGCCTTTCGTGGTTTAGCGATTGGGTCCGGAGCCCAATGCGAATGCGGGGGCTGGTAGAATAACGCGACAACACAGCCACCCCTTTCCGGCCGGCCGGTTGACTAACTCAGTGGTGCTGGTCGACGAGGAAGTAGATGAATCGTTCGGAAAGATACGCCGCGTGCCGGTCTTTGCTGCTCGTGGTCGGCATGGCTCTTGGTTGCGCGCCGTCTCCCCAGCAGAGCGCGAAGAACGCCATCGAGCAGTTGGGCGGCAATACCCGCAGCGATAAAGGGCAGGTGGTCAAGATCGACCTGCGCAAGAGCCGTGCGACCGACAACGATCTGGCCGTGGTGCGGCAATTTCCGACCGTCGACCGTGTGTCGCTGCCGCCCTCGATTACCGACGCGGGGCTACGGCAATTGGAAGGCTTACCCAACCTGACGAGCCTCGATTTGCAGAACACGCAGATCGGCGACGAGGGCCTGGCCACGCTCAAGACAATGCCCAAGCTGGCGCAGGTTTACATACACGGCAGCCGCATCACCGCCGAAGGGGCCGCTGCGCTCCAGGCGGCACTGCCGAACTTGACGATCGAAAAATTCCCCGTCGCGCCGCTCGGCCCCGACTTTCGCTAATGCAGGTCAGGCCGTAGCAGATCTCGCGCGACGAAAGTGCCCAACTCGCAGCACCACCAAACAATTCTTGGTGGAGCTATTCCTCTTCCTCGGGGTGCAGCACGGCTTTTTCGATGATCTCTTTCAGTACGTTGCCGGGAACGACTTCGTAGCGGTTGAACTCCATCGTAAAGCTCCCCTGGCCGCCCGTCATGCTCGATAGGGCGCGGGCGTAGGTCGTCACTTCGGCCAGAGGCACTTCGGCGGTGACGGTTTGCAGGTCGCCGCCGGCCGAATCCATGCCCAGCACGCGCCCGCGGCGTCCCGACATGTCGCTGTTGATGTCGCCCAGCTTCTCGCTCGGTACGGTGATGTGCATGGTGACGATCGGCTCCAACAGGGAGGGCTTGGCTTGCTGAAACACGTTGCGAAAGACCATCGAGCCGGCGGTCTTGAAGGCGGCTTCCGAGCTGTCGACCGGGTGATGTTTGCCGAAGTGCACTTCGACGCCGACGTTCTGCACCTTGTAGCCCGCGATCACGCCGCGTTCCATCCGTTCCTTGAATCCCTTCTCGACCGCGGGCAAGAAGTTATTGGGAATCGTGCCGCCCACGATCGAATCAACCCAGAGGAAATTGTGGGCTGCGTCGTAGTGGTACTCGCGCATTGAGGGAAAATTGGCCTTGGTGGCGTAATCCTCGATCTTGGTGCCGATCGGCAGCGGAAACATGCGGATATGTACCTCGCCGAACTGGCCGCGACCGCCCGATTGTTTCTTATGCCGGTAGTTTCCCTCGGCCTTGGCTTGCACCGTCTCGCGGTAGGGGATTTTAGGTTCCTTGACGTCGACCTCCACCTTGTCGCGGCGCTTGAGCCGTTCACGGATGATCTGCAAGTGCAGCTCGCTCATGCCGGTCATGACGAGTTCCTTGGTCTGGGCATCGCGATCGAGGTGTAAGGTGAGGTCCTCCTCGACGATCTTGTGCAGCGCCGTCGACAACTTGCCTTCATCGCCACGGCTTTTGGGCGTGACGGCCAGGCCGGCCATCGGCGTGGGAAACTGAATGGGAGGCAACTCCAGATCGCCCAAGCTGGTTCCGGTGTGCAAGTCTTCCGCCTTCGCGACGGCCACGATATCACCCGGCCCGGCCACATCGACCGGCTCGGTATGGTTGGCCTGCACCCGCAAGAGTTGCGAGATCTTCACCCCTTTACGGGCCTTGGAGGCGTGTACCGTGTCGTCCTTCTTGAGTGTGCCCGAAAAGACCCGGATGAAACTCAGTCTTTGCACGAAGGGGTCGATGCGCGTCTTGAATACCTGGGCGGCCAACGGTGCGGCGCGGTCGGGCTTCAGCTCCACGAGCGTGCCATCGGCCGCCTTGGCCTTGCGCAGGACCTTGGTCGGCGGCAGCGCACAGAGCGCCAAAGCGTCGAGCAGTTCGGTCACCCCCTTGTCGCTCTTGGCCGCCACGCACAAGATCGGCACCACGCTGCCGTCGGTTACCGCTTCGACGATCAACCGCGAAACCTCTTCGTCGGAAGGGGGCTGTCCTTCGAAATAGCGGCTCGTCACATCTTCGTCATGCTCGATGATCGTTTCGATGAGCGCCTTGTTGATTTCAGCTAGATCGACGACCGCGTCCTTGACGTCGGCTGGCAGTTTGAGGGTGCTGGCCACACCACGGAAGTCATGGCCACTCCCCAACGGCACGTTCAGCGGCAGGCAGGAGGGGCCGAATAGTTCTTTGATGCTCGCGAACAGCTTGGCGAAGTCGGCGTTTTCGTCATCGAGCTTCGTGATGACGATCATGCGGCCGAGTCCCGACTTACCGGCCTCTTGAAACACACGCCGCGTGTTGACTTCGATGCCCGCGTGGGCGTTGATGGCGATGACCGCCGTTTCCACGGCCCGCAGAGCGCCGATTGTCTGCCCGATGAAGTCGGGGTAACCCGGCGTGTCGATCACCTGAAAATACTTGCCCGCGTGCTCGAAGTGGACGACGCTGGCCTCGATCGAGTACTTGTGATGTTTCTCCTCTTCGTCGAAGTCGCAGACACTGGTGCCATCGTCAACGCTGGCTGGATGCTTGATGGCCCCGGTCTTGGTCAAAAGCTTGTCGACCAGCGTCGTCTTTCCCGCCGATCCGTGTCCGCAGAAAGCGATGTTACGAATCTCTTCGACGTTGCGTACCGCCATAAGGTTTCCTTTGTTGATGTCAAGCTGGTGGTTGTCTGCTCCCCGTGGCCCGATTTCCATTCGTCGGCAGGCCGCCGGTCGACGACACCGCGGCTGCGGCGAGCGCGTCGGACAGGCGCAGCACGCCCTCGTACAAGGCGCGGCCGATGATACATCCCTCGACGGGCACCGCCGCCAACGCCGAGACGTCAGCCGCTCGGGTGACGCCGCCCGAGGCGATGATCGGCAGATCGACCGCTTCGCGCAGTTCGCGCATGGCGGTCACGTTGGGGCCGGCCAACATGCCGTCTGTGGCGATGTCGGTGTAGATGATCGCGGCGATCGGCTCGTTGGCATACTGGGTGGCCAGGTCGCGGGCCGTCACATCGCTCGTCTCGAGCCAACCATCGGTGGCCACCCGCCCGTTGCGGGCGTCGATGCCCAACACGAGGCGGTCGGGAAAGCGACCGCACATCTGGCGGAACCACTCCGGTTGGCTGAGCGCCCGCGTGCCCACCACCAGGCGTGCCAGACCCAATTCGAGCCAGCGGGCGATCGTCGCTTCGTCGCGGATGCCGCCCCCGAGTTCACACGGAACGTCGACCGCCTCGACGATGGCGCGCACGGAGTCGAAGTTGACGGGCCAACCGTCGCGTGCCCCGTCGAGATCGACCAGGTGCAGGCAGGTGGCGCCTTCGTCCACCCAATGCCGGGCCATCGCCGCCGGATCATCGCCAAAGACCGTCTCGCGCCCGTAGTCGCCCTGCTGTAAGCGGACGCACTTGCCGCCGCGCAGGTCTATCGCCGGCCAGATCTGCATCGCGTCTGGGACCCCCAAAGCCGATTGCCGAGACGGAGAGAAGAACCCAAAATATGCCACAGAAAAAATGCCCCTGCAAGTAGCCAGAGCGCACACTCAGATGCGCTCACTCGCGATCCGCCGCGTTGGGGGCTGTGGCCCGGCTGCCGCTCGTCGGGGTCAGAGCTCGGCGAAGTTGCGCAGCATCGTCAGGCCGTCGGCTTGGCTTTTTTCGGGGTGAAACTGTGTGGCAAAGACGTTGTCGCGCCACACGATCGACGTGAATGGTGCGCCGTAATGGGTCCGAGCCGCAATCACCTCGGGGTCCCGTGGCACCACGTAGTAGGAGTGCACGAAGTAAACGTGTGTGCCGCTGTCCAGGCCCGATAGGATGGGCGCGGGGCGGACGATTTCGAGCTCGTTCCACCCCATGTGCGGCACCTTGTACTCGTGCGGCAGTTCGAACCGCACCACGTCGCCGGCGAGCACGCCGAGTCCCTCGCGCCGTCCGCCCTCGTAGCCCGTTTCGAACAGGAGCTGCAAACCAAGGCAGATGCCCAAGAACGGCTTGCCGGCCGCCGCGGTCTCTCTCACCGGTTCGACGAGACCCCGCCGCGACAGTTCGTCCATCGCGTCGCCGAAGGCACCGACGCCGGGCAATACCACCTTTGCCGCCGAGCGGATGACCTGTGGATCGCTCGTGACCGTGGCTTCGTGACCGACCTTCTCAAAGCCCTTCTGCACGCTACGCAGATTGCCCATGCCGTAGTCGATGATCGCGATCATGCAGCACCGTAGGAACTTTTACCCTTAGACAAACCAACAGGATTAGAGGTTCGCGCGCCACGCGCTGCAAGGCGCGGATGAGCCACCGAGGCTGATGGCACGAGGAGGCACCGTTTGCGCCGGCGTCCGTCTGTCGGCCCTTACGCTCGGGGCATTTACGGGCTCGACGCGCGCTCCGGGTAGATGACCAGTTCGATCCGTGCGTTACGTTCTTTGCCGGCCGGAGTGGCGTTCGATACGAGCGGATGATTGGCGCCATGTCCTACCACGATGAGATGGCTCGAATTGATCCGCGAGCGAGCGGCCAAATAGTTGTACACGGCCGTCGCCCGAGCCACCGACAGGACGTGATTGCTCGACCAGCGATCATTGTTTATGGGATCGCTGTCGGTGTGTCCCTCGATGCCGATGCGCTGATCGGCGTAGCGTCGGGCCACCGCGGTTGACACCTCGTCGAGCAGGGCCGAGGCATCGGGCGAAAGTTGGGCCCCGCCCGCTAGGAACAGCCGGCCGGCGGGCAACTCCACCCGGATCACGTCGCCATCGACGCGCGACGACACGCCGGGCAGGTCGAGTTTCGGTAGGGGCTCCCGCGCGCTGCTGTTGGCCGAAATGCTGGCGCCGATCTTCCGCTTCGCCGAAGCGGCATACATCTCTGCCTTCTTCTCCACCTCGCCATTCGACTCTTTGAGCTTGGCGAGTTGAGTGGTGGTTCCGCTGAGCTGTTGCTGCAAGGCGGTGAGTTGGTCTTCCAACACGCGCCTCTGCTGCAACGATTGGGCGAGCAACTGCCCCTGCTCCTGGTTGTCCTGGTCGAGCGTGGTCATGCGGGCCTGCAGCTCTTGATAACGCTGCCCCAGCGCGACGTGCTCTTGCTGCAACCGCTCGAGTTGGCCTTGCAGTACGTACGGATTTTGAGCGCAGCCGAGCGCGAGCGGCAAGAACCAGACGAACAGGCGGTTCGCGCACGAGCGCGGACGCATGGCGGCTCCCAGAACTCGAGACGGATCGGCACGCCGCCGGACGGCGGCAACGACATGGGCAATTGGCCGCGGCGCAGCGTATGTCACGCTTTGCCGGGTAAAACGGGCGCGGATCGTAGCAGCGGCAAGGTCAGCGCACAAGAGCAACCGGCCAAAGCACAACGAAACGGGTGCACGCCAGCTTCCGTGCTTGTTGGCGGGGTGCAAAAAAGCTCAATAGGAGAATTTGGTTTGGGAGCGTTAAAGTAGGGCGAGTACCGGCGGCAGGGAAGGCCGCGGTAGGCTTAAGGAGATCCAATCATGGACG
>DASZTS010000117.1:0-38565 GCA_035547915.1 Pirellulales bacterium
GCTGTCGACCACCGCACGGCGACATCGGCATCCTTGTCGATCACACTCATCGCAGCCTCCTTGCTACGTGGGACTTATGACATCCCCATCGTCGCAGGAGGCTGCGAATTCTCTTAGATCAATTGAACGGTATTGGGGTTAGCCGCTGGTCCACTTGGGGAACGTGCGGCCGCCGTACACGGCCGAGTCGCCGAGCATCTCCTCGATCCGCAAGAGCTGGTTGTACTTGGCGACGCGATCGGTGCGCGAGAGCGAGCCGGTCTTGATCTGACCGGTCGAGAGGCCCACGGCCAGGTCGGCGATGGTGGCGTCCTCGGTTTCGCCGCTGCGATGGCTCGAAATGCTGGTATAGCCGTTGCGGCGGGCCAGCTCGATGGCCTCGATCGTTTCGCTGAGCGTGCCGATCTGGTTGACCTTGATGAGGATGCTGTTGGCCACGCCGCGATCGATCCCGTCCTGTAGACGCTTGGTGTTCGTCACGAACAGGTCGTCGCCCACGAGTTGGACGCGCGAGCCGCATCGCTCGGTGAGCAGCTTCCAACCGTCCCAATCGTCTTCGCTACAGCCGTCTTCGATGGAGCAGATCGGATACTTGTCGACCCAGCCCGCCAGCAGATCGACCATCCCGGCCGAATCGAGCGACCGTCCGTCCATGGAATAGACCTTCTTCTTCTCGTCGAACAGTTCGGTGGCCGCCACGTCGAGGGCGATGCCCACCTGTTCGCCGCGCCCCAGCTTATAGCCGGCCTGCGCTACGGCCTCGACGATCAGGTCGAGGGCCTCGGCATTGCTTCCCAGGTCGGGAGCAAAACCTCCCTCGTCGCCGACGGCGGTCTTGTACCCCTTCTTCTGCAAAACCTTCTTCAGGTTATGAAAGATTTCGACGCCGCAGCGCAGGGCATCGCCGAACGTCTCGAAGCCGAGCGGCATGACCATGAATTCTTGCACGTCGACCTTGTTGTCGGCGTGAGCGCCGCCGTTGACGATGTTCATCATCGGGGCGGGCAGCATCCGAGCACCGGCGCCGCCCAGGTAGCGGAACAACGGCAAGCCGCAGTAATCGGCGGCCGCGTGGGCCACGGCCAACGACACACCCAGGATCGCGTTCGCGCCCAGGTTCTTCTTGTTGGGGCTGCCATCGAGCTCCAGCATGCGGCGGTCGATCGCCGCCTGCTCAAGAGAATCCTGGCCGATCAGTTCGTCGGCCAGCTTTTCGTTGATGTTGGCCACCGCCTTGGCCACGCCCTTGCCCAGGAACATCTTGGCGTCGCCGTCGCGCAGTTCCCATGCTTCGTGCACGCCGGTGCTGGCGCCGCTGGGAACCGCCGCGCGGCCGAACGAGCCGTCCGCCAGTCGCACATCGACTTCCACCGTGGGGTTGCCCCGGCTATCCAGAATCTGCCGGCCGTGGATATCTACGATCAAGGAGTTCATATTCGTCTCGCTGAAAACTGCTACCTGCGATGGAAGAGCCGGTGCCCCGCTGCCGCCCGCCGAGAGCGGCCATTGTGCCGGATCCCGGGCTGGTTGGCTATGGGGTGGGGCGGGTGGGACGCGCGTGCATTCAGGCGAAACGCAGTACTTCGTCGGGGTGGAGAAGCCGCCCCTGACCGAGTTAGCATGCCAGTCCGAGCGCCGAACGAAACGAATCTAACGGGCATAGCGAACACGCCGAGGGATAATAGCCCCAAAACCCGAAGATTTTTGCCCGCTGGCCGGTTTCCGGTGTGCGGCGACACGCCATTTGCCGCGCCAGACATGAGCTATCTTTGGGTGGGCTGTCGATCCGTTTAACGCCGCCCTGCGCGGCAACAATCGGTCTCTGCCACGACGTCGCAGGGACTGTCGGCACAGCAAACCCAACCTGGAATCCAATATGGCCGCTCTCGCAGTGGTGGCATTCGTCAATTTCGTGCTCGGTGGCATCGTCGTATTCGCGGTGCAGGCGTATCTCGTGCGCAGCCGCAGCTTGGACGAGCCCTCCGCGCCGGTCGAGGCCAAGGCTCCCGAGGCCAAGGCTCCCGAAGCCAAGGCACCCGCTCCGACCCACGCAGACCATCACGCGGCCTGGTTGACGACCCTCATGAGCAAGGTCGAGGGCGACATCAGCCGCCATGCCTTCGAACTCGACGAGTTGGCCGAGGAGCTGACCGCCGTACCTCCAGACGACCCAGCGTCGATCATGGCTGCGGCCGCGGCCATGCTGGTCGCCAATCGACGTTTGCAGTCCGATCTGGCCACGGCCCAGACCGAGCTCCAAGCACAACAACGACGCGGCGATGCGCTGGCCGCCGAATCGCGCACCGACACGCTGACCGGACTGGCCAATCGTCGCAGTTTCGACGAAGAACTCGGCAGACGCATCGACCAGTGGCGGCGGCACAAGGTGCCCGTCTCGCTGCTGATGATCGACATCGACCGGTTCAAACAGATCAACGACCGTTTCGGGCACCCCGCGGGCGACGCGGTGCTCAAATGGATGGCCGAGATTCAATCCACGGCGCTGCGCCAGATGGACGTGGCGGCACGTTTCGGCGGCGAAGAATTCGCCATCATCCTGCCTGGCACGAAGCTGGCCGACGCGGGGAACGTGGCCGAACGGCTGCGGGCCACCGTGGCCGCCAAGCCGTTCCACGACGGCCAGCAAGAGATCCCCGTGACCGTGAGCATCGGTGTGACGATGACGGCGGCGGGCGACGATCCGGCGACGCTCGTCAAGCGAGCCGACGAAGCACTCTATAAGGCTAAAAACAACGGCCGCGACCGCGCCTGCCTGCACAACGGCAGCGAGGCCGTCGCCATCCAGGCCGACAAGAGCCTCGTACGGCATCCGTTCGACTCGGTGCAGCAGGTCGCCATCTATCACGGCGGGGCCGGCATTCCGCCGCCCAGCGCCTTCAACCCGATGCGCTCGAGCGACATCTCGGCCAAGGGCATCTCCTTCATCACCGACGCCGCGCCCGAATGCAAGGCGTACGTCGTGCGGTTGGGGGCGGGCAAGCAACAGCGCTACATGGTGGCGAACATCGCCAACGTGACGGCCCTCTCGCAGGAAGAGTTGCCCCAGTTCCGCGTCGGTTGCGCCTTCGTGGCCCGCCTGGAGTCCGAAGACGCGATCGCCTACGACGGAGACGAAGTCGTTACCGGTCCGACCGCGGCCCACGAGCTTGTCAGCGTCAATTAACGCGGCAGGCCGACGCTCTAATGGATCCTGCGCAGGTCGCGCGTCAGGCAGTATTTGAAGACGTAGCAGGCCGAGCCGTGGACCACCTCTTGGCGATAGGCGGCCAGGGCGGCATCCGAGGTCGCGGCACATTGGGGCTCGTCGATCGGCAGCACCACCCATTCGCCGAGGGCCCGGGGCACGGAGTGGGGTCCGTTGAAGGGACCACCGTGGAAGTAATAGTGGAATGACATATCCAATCCACGCCTCGACCGCGCGGTCCAGACGCTCGGCGCAAAGAGCCCCTCGTGTCGGCCCGCCGGCTTTCGGCGAATCAGCTATAGCCGAGCCGCGACATGGTTCGCCCGACCTGCTCGCGGCAATACGCGCGCAGCTCCTCGATGTCGGGTGAACATCCCCGGCAGGTCGGGTCGTCTGGCCCGCTGGGAATGACGTTGTAATCTCGCGCCGGGCGGGCGATGGTCGCCGGCGGCCGCCCCAGGTTCTCGGCGAAGCCGCGCACGGTGGCTTCATACTCGGCGTCGAGGTCTTCGAAGCGCACGATGACGATTCGCGGCCGTGTGGCGGCCACATCGAGCCAACCGTCGACGTGTGCGGCCCAGCGGTGCAACATGCTGCGGTGCTGGCTGACCTGGTAACGCATGATGCGCCCCCATGGAGCAGACCGGGCAAAGCTCAACGGATCGATCGTCTTGGGGCCCTCGTTCCAGGGCCATTGATGGATGAACCGCCAGAACGAGAGCATCACCGACACCGGATGGCGGCACATCACGAAGATCACGTATCGGTTGAGCAGCGGCTCCAACTCGCCGGCGAAGAACTCGACCGAGTGGTGCGACTTGAGGACGTTGGCCATGGGCCGGTCGGCCAGCGCGAGCAGCAGGTCGCGAACCTCGGGCAGATAGTAGAAATTGATGTTGAACGTCGGCCGATCGAAGTCGATCCAGGGAGTTGTTACATATCCGTAACAACTCGCCAGCGAGTTCATGAGAAAATGCGTCCCCGACCGCTCGTGCGACACGACGAGCGCGGCGGGGCGCATATCCCGAAACAGGGCAAAATTGCCGTCAACCCGCATGCCGGTCTCCGCTGGCGTGATTCGACTCACCAAAGACGGCCCGTTACCGTCCCGACGCGGCGGAAGGCTTGTCCTATACCACTAAACGTGGCGTCTGCCGCCTCGCGCGCGCTTGCGCGAATGGGCAGGCCGGGCGGCGGGCTCATGGCCGATATGCGACGGCGCCGACTATTTACAAGGATGGCGGCGATCCGTTGCCCAAAACTCTGCGCCGGGCGATCTTGACCCTTTTCCCCAGCATCGGGTATAAGCCGCCGTCTTTCTCGGGACGGAATCCGCTATGACCGACACGACGTTGCATGCCAGCCCCACGACCTTTCGCGACTTCCTGGTCAAACAGCGGGTAACGATCTCGCTCATCGTCTTTTCCTCGCTGATCTTGAAAGACATCGTGACCGGGGCCCGGCCGCACGATACGGGCAACCTGAACGACCCGCTGGCGATGACCGGCCTGGCGACGGTGATGCTCGGCCTGGTGATCCGGTCGTGGGCCGCCGGGGTGATCAACAAGACCAAGGTGCTGGCCACCACGGGGCCTTACCGGCTCTGTCGCCACCCGCTCTACCTCGGGTCGCTGTTGATGATGTTCGGGTTCTGTGTGCTGGTGGGAAGCCTGGTCGACGCCTGCGTGGTGTTCGGACCCGTGTTGGTCATCTACCTGCTAACGATCCAACGCGAAGAGCGTCGCCTGGCCGAACGGCACGGGGCGGCCTGGGCGCAATACGTCGCCGTCGCTCCGCAATTCTTCCCTTACCGGCCGTTCGTACACTTCGGCTGCGATTGGTCGCTCGCCCAGTGGCTAGACAATCGCGAATACAAAGCGGTCCTCACCGCCACTTCCGCCCTGCTGCTCCTGCACCTCTGGCGGGCTTTTTGAGCGGCGCCGGTCCGGGGCTCTAAGAGCCGATCCGAAAACCTGCTGGCGAGTCGAATTGTTCCTGTCGCAACATCGGTTCTCGGACAGGCTAAGTCCGTTCGGACCTTCGGTGGCACGCCCCGCGGTCTTCCGAGGCGCGTGACGAGATGGCCGGTTGTTCTCCATCGCCGCGTCGGTGCGCGACGCGACCGCGCGCACGACCGGTTTTTGCTTAATGCAAAAGGGTTGCGTTGACGTGTTGGGATGTTGCCTCGCTCCGCCCTTGCTCGACAACCATTCCTGGCCGGGTTATTCTGCGGGGAAGTGGTGCCTCTTCGTGCGCGAACGGGTGCCACGCGATCGCTAACCGCTGCCAACGAAGGTCTCATGCATAGGAGCGAGCCCGTGAAACGCCTTACGCCCCTCGTCGTCGTTTGCTTGATGTCGCTGGCGACGTTCCTACCGGCCGCGGACGAGCCGGAGAAGAAGACCGAGACGCCCGACCGCGAGACGCTGCTCAAGCAATTCGAGGAGTCGATGTCGGGCGCCACCCTCGTGGGCTACTTCACCATCAACGGCCAAGAAGGGGCAAAGGGGTTGAAGGAGGAAAAGTATCACCTGAAGAGCGTCAAGAAATTGAAGAACGGCGATTTCTGGCTGTTCGAATACGCGTATGGTAAGGAGGGCAAGACGATCTCGCTGCCGGTGGAAGTGAAATGGGCGGGTGACACGCCCGTCATCACGCTCACCGACGTGCTGGTACCCGGCGCCGGCAAGTTCACCGCGCGGGTGCTCTTCTATCGCAACGAATACGCCGGCACGTGGAGCGCGTCGGACCACGGCGGGCGCCTCTTCGGCAAAGTGGTCAGGGAAGACGGCAAAGAAGAAGACAAGAAATAGTGGGGTGACACGTTGGCCGACACCGATCCCGCTGCTGCGCCCATCACCGTGCCGCGATTCGTCGCGCTGAAGGGGCAGCAGCGCAAGATCACGATGCTCACGGCCTACGACTTCACGATGGCCAGCGTGCTCGACACGACGGGCATCGAGGGCATCTTGGTCGGCGACAGCATGGGCATGGTCGTGCAGGGACACGGCACGACGCTCAGCGTCACGCTCGATCAGCTCATCTACCACGCCGAGATGGTCGGCCGGGCCGTGCGACATGCCCTGACGGTCGTCGACCTTCCCTTCCCGGCGGCATCTCTCGGTCGCCACGAGGCCATACGCGCCGGCGCGCGGGTCTTGAAGGAAACGCGCTGCCAGGCGGTCAAGCTCGAAGGGGGAGAGGAGCAGGCCGACGTGATCGCGGCGCTGGTCTCGGCCGGCATCCCGGTGATGGCCCATTGCGGCCTGCGTCCCCAGAGCGTGCATCTGCTGGGTGGCTACAAGGTGCAGCGCGACGCCGACCGCTTGCTGGCCGATGCCCGCGCGGCCGCCGATGCGGGAGCGTTCGGCATCGTGCTCGAATGCATCCCCGCCGACGTGGCCGCCAAGATCACCACGACGGTGAGCGTGCCCACGATCGGCATCGGAGCGGGTGCGGGCTGCGACGGCCAGGTGCTGGTCACGTACGACATGCTCGGCCTCACCGCCGGGTATGTGCCGCGGTTCGTCAAACCCTACGCCCAGATCCGCGACACCATCTGCGAGGCGGTGACCCGCTATCGCGACGAGGTCCGCACCGGCGCCTTCCCCGACGACAAGCGCAGCTTCAAGTGAGCGCCTGATTAACGAGCCGGCAAACATCGCTAAGGAACGAACGAAAAACAACTTCCACAGTTTTCCGCCCCTCTCCCTCCGGGAGAGGGTTGGGTGAGGGCGGCTGAAACCACTATGAGCGGCTAACAAAACCCGAAAGCTGGACCGCCGTGGGAGAAAAATCGGCCGTGAAACGCCGATTTTCCAAAAGCCCGGACCGGTTTTGTCGGTTGCTCTAAATGGGGGCGTCCCCTGCTCAGCGAAAAACGTCGGCCACGTCCCAAGAGAGTCAACAACACAAGAGCAGGCGATCCGCCCTCACCCTAAACCTCTCCCGGAGGGAGAGGGAATTTTTTCGTCCGGCTCTTTGCTTCCTGCGAGCTCGAACACATGTGCGGAATTACGGGAGCGGTCTGGACGGACGCGGGCGAACCGATCGATGCGGCGACGCTCGCGCGGATGACCGACGTCCTCGCCCACCGCGGGCCCGACGATCGCGGTGTCTACTCGAGCGAGACGGGCGCACACTATTATCCGGGGAGTATCGCCGGCGCGGCGCTTGGTTTTCGTCGCCTGTCGATCATTGACCTGGCAGGGAGCAACCAACCGCTGGCGAACGAAGACGGCAGCGTATGGGTGGTCTTCAACGGCGAGATCTATAACTACCGCACGCTGCGCAAGCGGCTCGAAGGCTCGGGCCATCGCTTCCGCACGTCGGGCGACACCGAGACGCTGGTCCATCTCTACGAAGACGAAGGGCCGGGATTCGTCAAACACCTGGAAGGGATGTTCGCGCTGGCGATCTGGGATGTGCGACGCCGGCAGCTCGTGCTGGCCCGCGACCGGCTCGGCAAGAAACCGCTGGTCTATCGGCACGAACCCGAACGGCTGCTGTTCGCCAGCGAATTGAAGAGCTTGTTGGAGGTGCCCGGCCTGCCGCGCGAAATCGATCCCAGCGCGCTCGACGAATACCTGACCTATCAGTACGTGCCGCACCCGAACACGATCTTTCGGGGCTATCGCAAGCTGCCGCCAGGACACGTGGCCGTCTACGCCAATCGGCGGCTGTCGGTCGAGCCCTACTGGCGGCCCGATTTCTCGCTCGAAAGGAAGCGACCCGCGGCCGACTATCGGGCCGAGCTGCGCGAGAAGCTGACCGCTGCCGTGGAAACACGCCTACAGAGCGACGTGCCGTTGGGGGCGTTCCTCTCGGGCGGCGTCGATTCGTCGATCGTCGTCGGGCTGATGTCGCGGCTCAGCCAAGAAAAGGTGCGGACCTTCTCCATCGGTTTCCCGGTGGCGGAGTTCGACGAGACGAGCTACGCCCGCGAAGTCGCCCAGAAACTCGGCACGATCCACCAGGAATTCCGTGTCGAGCCCGACGGCGTTGCCATCCTGCCCAAGCTCGTCTGGTATTACGACGAGCCGTTCGCCGACAGTTCGGCCGTGCCGACTTATTACGTGTCGAAGCTGACGCGCGAACACGTGACCGTGGCGCTGACGGGCGACGGAGGCGACGAGCTGTTCGCCGGCTATCCGCGCTACCGGGCCGTGGAGATCGGGGCCTGGTTCGACCGGCTGCCGCGACCGGTCATGAAGTTCCTCGCCGGCGAGTTCTGGCAGCGGCTCCCCAGCGGCCAGCGACAGAAATCGTATCTGCGCAAATTCAAACGGCTGGTGGGCGCCTTCGGCCGGACCCCCGAGCGTCGTTACCTCGATTGGATCTCGATCTTCAACGAAGTGCGGCGGGCGGAGATGTACGACGAGTCGTTCATCGCACAATTACCCGAATCCGACCCGTTCGATTTCCTGTCGACGGCCTTCGCGCGCAGCGGCGACCGCGACCCGATCACCGCCGCCAGCCTGGCCGACCTGGTGACGTATCTACCGTGCGATCTGATGACGAAGGTCGACATCGCCTCGATGGCCAACAGCCTGGAATGCCGGGCGCCGTTCCTCGACCATCACCTGGTCGAACTCGCGGCGGCCATGCCGATCGGACTCAAATATCGCCGCGGCCGTGGCAAGCGGATCCTGATCGAGACGTTCAGCGACCTGCTTCCCGCCACGGTGCGGCGCCGCGCCAAGATGGGCTTCGGTGTGCCGTTGGGGCATTGGTTCCGCCACGAGTTGAAGGATTTCACGCGCGACGTGTTGCTCGACGAGCGAGCCCTATCGCGCGGATACTTCCGCCCCGACGCCATCCGGCAAGTCGTGGAAGACCATCAGACGGGCCGCTACGACCATAGCTATCGTCTGTGGGCGCTGATGGTGCTCGAACTGTGGCAGCGGGAATGGCTCGACGCCAAGGTGGCAAACCTTGACGGTTGTAGCAGTCGGAGCAACGCCCTTTAGCCGACCGCGGACAGGCGGTAGACTGGCGGAGTGAATGCAGCACGCAAGAGGCAGGCGGTCTCTTTTTTTGCTGCATGACGAGCACTCTGGGAGCACAAAACGCATGGAAAACGTCTTGGCTGTGGTGTTAGCGGGGGGCAAGGGATCGCGGTTGGAGCCGCTGACGCGAGACCGAGCCAAGCCCGCCGTCCCGTTCGGCGGCGCCTACCGCATCGTCGATTTCACGCTCTCGAACTGCATCAACAGCGGGCTGCGCAAGATCCTGCTGCTCACGCAATACAAGGCGATGAGCCTCGACCGCCACATCAACCTGGGTTGGCGGCGGTTGCTCTCGCGCGAGCTGGGCGAGTTCATCGATGTGGTGCCGCCGCAGCAACGCATCGACGAGCACTGGTACAAGGGCACGGCCGACGCGGTCTATCAGAACATCTACACCATCGAGAAGGAACGCCCCGAATACGTCGTCATCCTGGCCGCCGACCACATCTATAAGATGGATTACCTCAGGCTGGTCGAGCAGCATATCGAGAACGGGGCCGATCTGACGGTCGGCGCGCTGCGGGTTTCGTTGTCGGACGCGACGCAGTTCGGCGTGATGCAGGTCGACGACGACTACCGCATCGTCGGCTTCCAGGAAAAGCCGGCCAACCCGCGACCGATCCCCGGCGACGATCGGCACGCTCTGGCGTCGATGGGGATCTATGTGTTCCCCGCGCGATTGATGTTCGAGCAACTCTGCCAGGACGCCACCCGCCGCAACAGCGCCCACGATTTCGGCCGCGACATCATCCCCACCCTGATCGAGTCGCATCGCGTCTTCGCATTCCCCTTCCTCGACGAGAACCGCAAGGACGACGCCTACTGGCGCGACGTCGGCACGCTCGACGCCTACTATGAAGCGAACATGGATCTGGTGGCGGTCGACCCGCAGTTGAACATGTACGACGAGCGTTGGCCGATCCGCACGTACCATCCCACCTATCCGCCCCCCAAGTTCGTGTTCGCCGAAACGGGACCGAGCGCCCGCCGCGGCCAGGCGCTCGATAGCATCGTCTGCCCCGGGTCGATCATCTCGGGCGGCAGCGTGAGCCATTCCATCCTCGGGTCGAACACGCGCATCAACAGCTATGCGCAGGTGGAGGGCTCCATCCTCTTCGACGGCGTCGACATCGGCCGGCACGCCAAGGTGCGGCGGGCGATCATTGACAAGGGGGTCCACATTCCGCCGGGCGTCGAGGTGGGCTACGACCACGAACACGATCGGGCGCGCGGCTTTACCGTGAGCGAGGGAGGCATCGTGGTCATCGCCAAGGCCTACGGTGCCGAGCACTTCGTCGAAATGGAGCCGGCGCGGGCCTGAATGCCCGCCGTATGGCTTGTTTCCGCCCGGCCAGATTGATCGGTCGTCGACCTGCGGTTGCCCGCAAAAACATAAGCACCGACGTTGCCGTTTTGCCTGAAAAACCGGCAAATAGGAATTCAATCGGTCCCCGAGGCATCTATGGCCTGCGATTTGCACAAGCGGGCAGGCTGCGAACCGGCCGCGCATGCGCCGGGGGAGGCAGCCGATCGACTTCCATCAATGAGGGTAACGTGACGGTCAACTTCGATATTCGTCCGCGGCAAGCCATGGCACCGAGCGATTTCAAGGCCCTCGGCCGCTCGATACGCCGTTGGCTCCGTTTGCACGCCAAGCAGCAGGGGTCGGTGCATTGGTACGATAACGATTCGCTCGCCGAGTTGTTGCGCGGTCGCCCGCCGCTCGCCGTCGCCACCGGAGAGGATCAAGCGGCGTCGAGGGCATCCGTCGGCGGCGGCGTCTCCGGCGTGGCTGTGCTCGAACAACTCGACGCGCCGCCGCCCATCTGTCTGAGCCTGGTCTACAACAAGATCATCGACGACCGGCAGATCTTCGCCAACGTGCGACGGGCTCTCTCGCCCGAACTCGTGGCCGACGTGCTAGTCAACGGCCAGAGCTGGGACGACCCCGCCCAACACGACACCCGCCGCCGCCCCCACTGACCCCAACCGCGCCTTAACGTAGAAGAGGCGTCTCGCCTCTTTCGTGCGTCGTCGGATCTCGCTTCCGCAAAATCGCCATGCTTCACCGCCAACCTTGTTCCTACGAAACCTGACCGATCGCCTGATCCAAAAGTTGCGGCAGCGACTCGAAGCCCCTTAGTTCCGCAGCGAGGCGTGCAGGGGCGAAGATGCGAACGCGCTTCACGTAATCGTCGAACTGACGCTCGGCCAATGCTCGCACGACGGGCGAGACCTCGCCCAACGGCCGATAGCGGCCTTCCTTGATGAAAAGCACGTCGATGTTGAATTCCACTTCGCGGGCCATCGGCGGCGCGTCGAACAGGATTTCGTGCGGTTGTACCGCGTGCCCCAACGCTTCGGCCGCCAGCGAGGCGAATTGCTCGGCGCAGGCCGCCAGCCAGGGATACGGGCGGCGCGCCAGCCGTTCGTAGAGCTCGCGCTGCTCGAAGAAACTGTATTGCGCCACGCGCTTATAGAGCCGCCGCGTCTCGCCGAACAGCCCGTCGACGAGTTCGTAGGCCGGCCCGCCGTCGGCCGCCGCCTGCAACTCTTCGACGAAGCGGCTCTCGGTCTGGTGGAAAAGCCGCTCCAGGTCGAGCGTGTCGTGCAGCATGAAGAAGGCCCGTTGCAGCATGGCGGTCGCCGCCCGCACGCTGTGGTGCCAATAGACCTCGCTGAACATGACATAGCGGGCGAAGACCATCATCTCGGCGGCCGTCTTCCCCTTCTCGCTGATCGCCAGCGAATCGCCCGCCTCGTTCAGGCACAGGCTGCCGATCAGCCGCCCCTGGTCGAAGTTTCGCCCGTAGGGCACACCGGCGTGCAGACTGTCGCGCATCAGGTAGTCGGTCTTGTCGACGTCGATCGGGCCGGAAAGCAGACTCGCCAGGATCCGACCTTTCTTGTCGTGCGGCTTCTCGGAAAGCAGGGCCACCACGTCGCTCGGCTCGATCCGCCAATCGGTCCGCAGCACGTCGGCCACCTCGCCGCTCAACAAAAAGCTGTTGGCGAACCGTTCGTGGGTCGGCACACCCCGCAAGCGAATGTCTTCGATGGGATGACAGAACGGCCAATGCCCGATGTCGTGCAGCAGGGCTGCCACGAGAAAGAGTTCGGCGTCGGCCGGAGCAACCGTGGCCGTGAACCGCTCGTCCTGGCAGAGTTGCTTGAGGTAGACGAGCGCCAGCCGATAGACGCCCAACGCGTGCTCGAAGCGCGTGTGCAGCGCTGCGGGGTAGACCAGCGAGACCAGGCCCAGTTGGCTGATGCGGGCCAGTCGGCGGAAAGGGGCCGTGTCGATGAGCCGCCGCACGCGCGAGGTGATCGGCACGTCGAGCTCCGGCGGGATGCGTACCAAACCGCGCCGTGCGTCGAGGCCGGCCATCTCGGGCAGGTCGGCGATCGTCGTCATGGGCTCGTGGCGTGCGACAGGTTACGCTCGGACTGCACCAGGTCGGCGATCGCCACCGCCGCACCTTCGAGCGGAATCGTTTCGGCCGCGTCGCGCCAGCGCCATTTGATCTCGAGTTGCCCGTCCTTCAAGCTCCGGCCGCCGATCACCACCCGCAACGGAATGCCGATCAGGTCGCCGTCCTTGAACTTCACCCCCGGCCGCTGGTCGCGATCATCCATGAGCACCTCGACGCTGGCGTGCGTCAGCTCCTCGTAGAGCTGGTTGGCGAGCGTCATCACCTCTTTCTCTTTGACGTTGAGCGGCGCGAGGAGCACCTCGTAGGGGGCCAGCGACATCGGCCAGAGGATGCCGTTGTCGTCGTGCTTCGTTTCGACCAGCGCCGCGATGATGCGATTCACCCCGATGCCGTAACAACCCATGATCGCCGGATGGAGCTGCTCCTTCTCGTCGAGGAAGCGGGCCGACAGGGCTTCGGAGTATTTCGTGCCGAGCTTGAAGACGTGCCCGACCTCGACGGCGTGCCGCAGCGCGAGGGGCGCCGCGCACCGCGGACAGGGATCGCCGTCGCCCGCGTTGCGCAGGTCGGCGAACTGACCGACTTCGAAGTCGCGGCCGCGCACAGCACCCTTGAAATGCGCATCCGCCGCGTTCGCGCCCACGACGGCGCTGGCCATGGCGGCCACATCCGAATCGGCCCAGATCGGAATCTTCAGCCCGACTGGCCCCGCGAACCCGACGGGCGCTCCCGTGACCTGCTGGATTGTGTCGGGCGCGGCGAGTTCGACCTTCGACGCCTTCAGCGCACGGCGAATCTTACCTTCGTTCGCTTCGTGGTCGCCGCGGATGAGCACGGCCACGGGCTTCTCGTCGGCCGAGTAGATCAACGTCTTGATCATGGCACTCGGCTCGCAGCCCAACATCTTGGTGACGGCCTCGATACTGCCGGCCTTCGGCGTGTCGACGCGGGTGAGTGGATCGCTCGCCGCCGCGGGAGCCGTTTCGCCGCGCTGGCCGATGTCGGCCCGTTCGAGGTTCGCCGCATAGCCACAGCCGGCGCAGTGCACCACCGTGTCTTCACCGTTGTCGGCCAGCACCATGAACTCGTGGCTGGCGTCGCCGCCGATCGGCCCACTCTCGGCCTCGACCGCCAGGTAGTCGAGCCCGCAGCGGTCGAAGATGCGGCAATAGGCCTGGTACATCTTGTCGTAGCTCTGGTTGAGCCCCTCCAGCGACGTATCGAAGCTATAGGCGTCCTTCATCAAGAACTCGCTGGTCCGCAGCACGCCGAAGCGGGGCCGCTCCTCGTTGCGGAACTTGGTCTGGATCTGGTAGAGCGTGAGCGGCAACTGTCGATAGCTGGAGACATACCGCGACACCAGGTCGGTGACCACCTCCTCGTGCGTCGGCCCGAGCGCCAGGTGGACTTGCCGGTTCTGGCGCTTCACCTGGAACTGGATAAGCACGTTGCCGAACGCATCGACACGGCCGGTCTTCTGCCACAGTTGGATGGGCGTGAGCGCCGGCATGTGCAGTTCGACCGCCCCGGCCCGGTCCATCTCCTCGCGCACGATCTGTTCGGCCTTGCGCAGGGCCCGCAGCCCGAGCGGCAGATAGGTGTACGCGCCCGCCATCAACTGCCCGACCAGCCCGGCGCGCAACATCAACACGTGGCTGGGGATCTCGGCCCCCTCGGGCGTCTCTTTCATGGTGGGAATGAGCGTCTGGCTCCAACGCACGATAAGGTCCTCTCGGTGCGGTTTTGTATTTGATGTTAGACGTTTAGCTAAAACGTGTTAGGCGACCGTGAAGCGGCAGTAGGCAATGACCGGTCATCGGCCGCGTTTTGTTCACTTTCGGTGGGAACCGCGGCATTCTAGGAGAACTCGTTCGTTCGGGGCAATGCCCCGTGGCATCGGGCAGCGGGCGACGGCCGGTGACCTGGCATTGGGCCGCACTCAGCATAGAATCGTAGGGTCGCCCGCAGGTTCGGGGAAATCACGTATCCTGGGAATCACCGATGAAAACCGCTTTCACTTGGCAACTTACCTGTAGCACCTTGTTGCTGGTGGCCGCGAGGGGGGCCGCCGAAGATGCGGCGCCGGCTGTTGACGGAGCCCTGGCCGCGTATGTGGAGACCGAGGACCCGAGCTTCGCGTGGACCGTGCGCCGGCGCGGCGAGATGCCGGCGGGCGAGTGGTGCGAACTGACGCTCACATCGCAGAAGTGGCGCGACACGCTGTGGAAGCATCAGCTCTTCTTGATCAAACCCAAAGAGGTCCGCGACGGCAGCCGGGCGCTGCTCATCATCGGCGGCGGAAACTGGAAGCCCGAGTTGGAGCAGCCGCCGACCGAAGGAGAAGAGCTGCCCGGCCAGGCGTCGCTCTATGCCAAGGTGGCCGAAAACGCGGGCACGCCGGTGGCCGTGTTGTTGCAGGTGCCGCACCAGCCGATCGAAGGCAAACGCGAAGACGCCTTGATCTCGCACACCTTCACGCAGTTCGTCAAGACCGACGACGCGACCTGGCCGCTGCTGGTGCCGATGGTGAAGAGTGCCGTGGCCGGCATGGACGCCGTCGAACAATTCGCGAAGAAGGAATGGTCACTCGATATCGGCCAGTTCACGGTCACCGGCGCCTCGAAGCGAGGTTGGACCACCTGGCTCACCGCCGCCGTCGATCGACGGGTGACGGCGCTCGCTCCCGCGGTGATCGACACGCTCAACATGCCCAAGCAGATGCCGCACCAGATCGCGAGCTGGGGCAAGCCGTCGGAACAGATCCACGACTACACCGAGCGCGGCCTGCACATGCTGCTCGCCACGCCGCGCGGCAAACGGCTGGTAAATATCGTCGACCCGTACAGCTATCGCCATCTCATCGTGCAGCCCAAGCTGATCGTGCTCGGCACCAACGACCGCTACTGGCCGCTCGACGCGCTCAACCTGTATTGGTCCGACCTGCCGGGCAAGAAATACGTCCTCTATGTGCCCAACCAGGGGCACGGGCTGGGCGATTTCGAGCGCACGTTGGGCACGCTGACGGCGTTTCACCGGCAGGCGGCGGGTGAGTTGCAACTCGCCGACCTCGACTGGCAATTCGCCGACGAGCCCGGCCAAATTCGGCTGCGGGTCACGTCCGGCGCGGTGCCCGAGCGCGTCGTGGCCTGGCAGGCCGAAGCGCCGACGCGCGACTTCCGCGAGGCCCGCTGGTCGAGCCAGCCGATGCAGGCCAAGGCCGACGGCCACGAGTTCGGCATGCCGACGCCCGAGAAGGGCTTTCGAGCGATGTTCGGCGAAGCCGTCTTCAACACCGATCGCGGCCCCTATTTCCTTTCGACGAATGTCAGGATCGTCGGCAGCCCGGAGCCCGCCGGCAAGTAGAAGCACACCGACAGGAAGCGGCGATTTGCTTGCCGCAAACAGGGCCGCCGAATCACGGAGTGGCCGACATCTGCGCCACTTTCAGGCAGCGGGCCAGGCCGTCTCGCGCCGCGCGATCGTCGGGCCAGGTCTGCAAATGCCGCTCGAACCGTTCGGCCGCTTCGCGCGGATCGGAGTGGGCCAGCAAGAGGGCGTGCCAGAGCGAGTTCCGCTGCGTCGCATCCATCGCCAAGATCGCACGATACTCTTCCTGTCGGGCCGGATCTTCTTCGATGGCCTCGAGCATCTCCGTCTCCATCCGCCGCGCCAGCGACCCCTGCGGCTGCCAGTCGAACCAGAAATCGAGACAGCAGGCCGCCTCGGCATAACGTCCGTTGGCCACGTAGGCTCGCACGAAACATTCGAACACCTGGATCGCCACGTCGTCGGGGCACGTGTCGCTCATGATCATCTGCACCAACCGCGGCTCGGCGCCGAGCATCTCTTGCGATCCGAGCTCGATCATGGCGTGTTGCCAGCGCAGCTCGTCGGCCGGCCATCCCAGTTGCTCGGCGCGACGCAGTTCCTCGCGAGCCGATTCCACCTCGCCCTGCCGGCGATAGGCGACCGCCAGCAGGTAGGCCAACTCGGCACTCCGCGGATGCCGCGTCTGCAACATCCGGACCGCACTCGCCGCCTGTTGAGGTACTCCTGTCACCGCCAGGCCACGGACCCGATCGCGTTCGGAGCTCGACCAATCGGAGCGTACGAACAGGACGGCACAAGCGACCGTCAGCGCGACCACCAACGATTGACCGCAATACCTCATTAGCCGTTCCCTTCACCGCCCCTCGAAGTCGCATTGCCAGCGAAAAGCGCGCGTCACAGAAGACAAAATGTCTTCTATTTCCTGAGACAATAAGACGGAATGTCTTTAATGTCAAGGGGCTGTATCCTGAGTGATCGATCGACCACTGGTCGCTCCCGATTGCGGCGAATGAAATCGCAATACCCGGCGGAGACATGGCGTGCCAGGATCGACGCGTCATACCCCCCCGACAAGCTGAATGGTAGGCGCGTGACTTCGGGCGATGACCCGTTTCTTGGTGTCTGGCCGGAATGCATGTCAGATCCGCCCGGCGGCCGTGTGTAATAGATAAAGGTAAACCGCGACGCTCGGTTGGGTCGTCGCGGGCCCCACGCCCGATTCGTGGCCGACATCCAAAAAACCCTCCGAAAACCTCAAGACCCATGACCGAGTCGCCAGAAACCCGCCATAGCCTCATCGTGCGGTTGAAGGACCACGACGATCGGGAAGCCTGGGGCGAGTTCCTGGAAATCTATCGGCCGCTCGTCTACCGCCTGGCGGTAGCCAAGGGTCTGCAACATGCCGACGCCGAAGACGTTGCGCAGCAGGTATTCGGATCGGTGGTGCAGTCCGTCGATCGCTGGCGGCCCGACGGCCGGGCCCGCTTCCGCAGTTGGCTGACGACGATCGCCCGCAACGCCATCCTCAACGCTCTCACGCGCCGCATCGCCGATCGGGCATCCGGCGATACGGCCGAGCGGGAATGGATCGCCGGCTGCGCGGCCGACGACGAGTCCTCGCAGACGCTAACGCTCGAATCGCGGCGCGAGATCTTCCAATGGGCCGCGCGGCGCGTGCGCGAGGAATTCGAGCCGCGCACGTGGGACGCCTTCTGGCTCACCGCGGTCGAAGGACGCGACGTCGCCGAGGTGGCCGAACTGATCGACAAGAAACCGGGCGCGATCTACGCCGCCCGCAGCCGCGTGATGCGGCGGCTCAAAGAAATGGTGGCGCAGTGGGAAGAACGATCGTGAACGTCTCCGAACAACGTGACGAGGCCTGAAAAGGCAAGCCGATGGACACCCAACAACGACCGTGCAATACCGAACGGATCGAACGGTTCCTGGCAGACCTGCTGAGTGGCCAGGAACTGACCGATTTCGAAAACCATCTCGATACGTGTCTGGCCTGCCGACACGAGCTCGAAGTCCGAGTGGCCGACCCGAGTTGGTGGCGCGAGGCGCGTGACTGCCTGGCGGAGGGCGCCACGTCGGCGGGCCTCGGCGCAGCGGACGTCGGTTTACCCGGCGGCCCCGGTACCCGATCGTGGCTGGGCGACTCGGAGGTTCGGGTCCAAGATGCGGAGGCCTTGTTGGCGACCATCAAGCCCTACCTGGCGCCCACCGACGACCCGCGCATGCTGGGCCGCGTCGGTCCATACGAGATCGTGGGCCTGATCGGCTCCGGCGGAAACGGAGTGGTGCTCAAGGGCTTCGATGGTGCGCTCCATCGTTACGTGGCGATCAAACTCCTATCACCCCGGTTGGCCGACAGCGGCGCCGCGCGGCGGCGATTCTCGCGCGAGGCGCAGGCCGCGGCGGCCGTCGTGCACGACAATGTGATGGCCATCCACGCCGTGTCCGAGACGCAGGGGCTCCCCTTCCTGGTCATGCCCTACGTACGCGGGCCCTCGTTGGAGAAGCGGCTGCGCGCCAGCGGGCCGTTGGCGGTCGAGGAGATCCTGCGCGTCGGCATGCAGGTGGCCGCGGGGCTGGCGGCCGCCCACGCGCAGGGGCTGGTGCATCGCGACATCAAGCCGGCGAATATCCTGCTCGAAGAAGGGGTCGAGCGGGTCAAGATCACCGACTTCGGCCTGGCCCGCGCCGCCGACGATGCCAGCCTGACCCGCTCGGGCGTCATTGCCGGCACGCCCCAATACATGTCGCCCGAGCAGGCCCGCGGCGAGCCCGTCGACCACCGCGCCGACCTGTTCAGCCTGGGCTGCGTGCTCTATGCCGCGTCGACCGGCCACTCTCCCTTCCGGGCCGAGACGTCGTACGGCGTGTTGCGGAAGATTTGCGAGAGCGAGCCGCGCCGCGTGTGCGAGATCAACCCGGCCATTCCCGATTGGCTGGCCCGCATCGTCGCGCGGCTCCTGGCGAAGGATCCGGCGCAGCGCTTCGCGTCGTCGGCCGAAATCTCGGCCTTGTTGGAACGTTGCCTGGCCCACGTGCAACAACCGGCCGCGGTCCGCCTGCCCACCGAACTGCTCGACGAATCGGATCGCCGGCGGCGGATACTGCGGCGGATCGCGCGCGTCGGGCCCGGCCGATTGGGGCTCGTGGCCTTGCTGGTGCTGGCCGTCGGGCTGTTGGCCTGGTGGCAGCGCGGACCCGCGCATCGAGACAAACAGCCCGCACCTGCCGCAGGCCCGGCCGCCGCACCGAACGACATGCGTCGAGCGGATGCCTGGGGCGACGGCGTCTCCGAACAGATCGACGGTCTGGCGTCCGACGTCGAACGGATGCGCGACGGAAGTGACGACGATCTGTGGCACGACTCGATCGGCGCACGCATCGACGATGTGCAGGCCGACGCGGACGATCTTTGGGCCCAGACGAGCGACGGCCGTCCACCGGAGACCGAGCCCGCGTCGCGCGAAGCCGAGCAGTGAGGTGGACGACACGATCGGTTCGATGGACTTTTTTCACGCCTTAACCCGAGGACAATCACCATGTGGACCCTTTTTCGCGGCGGCCAGGCAGCGGGTCGTCCCAGCGTTGTTCCGCGGCACATCGCGCTCCATCGCGTTTCACCTATCACGGCAAGCTCGTTCCTGTGCGCCGCGGCGGCGTGCTGCCTTCTGATGGCGGCCCAGCCCGCCGGCGCGCAGCAGCCCCGCGCTCAATTCAACTTTCAGGGGGAGGCGGCGGATCCGAAACGGTGGGAGCGGACCGTCCGCGTGTTGCAGGAAGAGACGTCGAAGCAGGCGAAAACGGCCTTTGAAGCGAGCAAGGTGGGGTCGGCCGAAGAGCAACAAACCCAAACGAACAAGCTGCGGGCGCTGGTCGAGGAGAGTTTCGTGGCCCGTCAGAATTGGCAGACCGCGCAGCTCGCCGAACTGCGCCGCCGCCTGGGTGAAATCGAGCACGCCATCGAGGAACGCGAGAAGAACAAGAACGCGATCATCCAATCACGGCTCGACGAACTGGCGAGTGGACCTCCGGCGGTGCACAAAGACCGCCAGACCTTTCCCGACCCGAGGCTCTGGCGACGCGACCCGAAACGCCAGCGGGCGCGGAGCGAGGCGGATTCTACGCAGGGAAGCGACGCGATTTACGATCCGGATCTCGACGATACAGCGCCCGATGTGAACAACCCACAAGGCACGGTCGAGCGGAAGCGCCGCAGGGATGCTCCGGAATCGGTCGAAATGTACGATCGCAGCGTCGGTCCGTCGTCGGAGGAATTCGACATCGATACGCGAGAGGAGCTAGCACGGCTCGACGTGGAGGACGCCCAAGGGGATTTCGAGGCGGCGAAAAAGGGACTAGCGATCGCACAGGCGCGTCACAACACAGCGACCGCGCCGGCGAGTGTGGTGGTATCGGCGGAACGGGATTCGGCTCGGGCCGAAGTCCAATTGAAGCGAGCCAAGGCGAAACTTCAAGGCGTGGCGCGGCAGCGGGCCGAGTTGGAGTCGGCCGCCGAGGCGGGCCTCGTCCGGGCGAAGGCAGAAGAGAGCAAGGCCGAAGGCGGCGTCCGCACCGCCGCGGCGGCCCACGAAGCGGCCCGTGCGGAATTCGACCAGGTGACGGCCGAGGTGGAGGCCACGAAGGCGACTCTCGCCCGCGCGGAACAACAATTCAATTGGCTCAAAAAGCTCGCCGGGCAAAACAAGGTCGACGACAGCTCACTGGCGGAACAAGAAGAAAAGGTCGCGACCGCCAAGGCGGCGTTCGACGGCGCCAAAGCCTCGGTGGTGAGGGCCGAAGCCAAGGTGCGCGAATGCGCGGCGGCCATCGACATCGCGCGCGCCGAATTGTACGTCGCGCAGGTCCACCTCCGCGCCGCGACCGCTCATCGCGACCGTCTCGCTACTCGCCACGCGACCGACAAGGACGAGCCGGCAACCGCCCCCACGTCGAACAAAGACGGCGACTCGCAAAACGAAAACGAGCGCCGCACCCCTTAAGGCGAGTTGGAACGCCATCGCCGGCATTGCCAGAGAAAAGAGGCGCATAGAATCGCCGCACCGGAAGAACCGCCGGCGCGGCGCGTTTCCTTGTTTGCGCGCTGGAGGCGCGAGATCTTCTACGCCGACCAACCTTCTGAGCTTCTCGCTCTCGGCTTCGGCAGCCGTCACACTCCTCGGCCCGTCCGCCGCGACAAAGTCAGCAACGTAACGACGCCAGCGACGATCGCCGCCACGACGACGACACGATTCTTCGTGACGGGTCGAACCCTCGACGAACCGGCCCCACGATGATTCCGCCCAAGAGGGTCGATCCCGATCAAAGCGCTACGCGTCTTGGCGGTCATGGAACCTCCTAGCACAGCGGCGCCGCGATCGACCCCGAATAAGTCCGCTGCCCGCCACTCCGGCGTGACCAAAAAATTTATCGGGGGGTACGTGGCGGGGCGGCGGGATGTCCTGTGTCCCAACCCGCGCCCAGGAAACGGGATACGATTGAACACTGCTAGCACGCGATCGTCCCCCCCGCCAGGAAGTTGAAGTGCAAGTCGTGTTAGGTAGGTCACTTACGACGTTGTGTTAGAATCTTGTTGACGAGCGCTACAAAAGCATTAGACTCTTGCCAAAACAACAGCATGTAGTGGTCGTGGACGCGACACATACAATATGTTGTGGTTTTTCGGATCTTCGGCCACTCGGCAGGCTGCCGGGTGAAAAACGGTGTTTTTGCCCTGGGAACGGCATCCCCAGGGGTTGAAAAAGCCGATCGCTAATTAGAGAGTCTATACCTCTGTATACTGGAACGGATGCCCACACTCATTCTCAGCAGGGGGGTTCGCCCATGTCTTCTGAATCAGCCAAAAGCATTGGCTCAGGCACCGCTTCGGCCGCACTGGCCGAGCGCCCCAACGGCAAGGTCGGCCGCCGATTCTCGCGCGGCTTGGTAGTCGATTCACGGTTCTGTCCGCGCGAGGTTGTCGATCCGTTCGAGACGGTCGATTGGGAGATTCGCACCGCCGCCATCAAGGGCGAATCGGGCGAGGTGCTGTTCGAGCAGAACGACTGCGAGGTGCCTGCCTTCTGGAGCCAGCTCGCCACCAACGTCGTGTGCAGCAAGTATTTCTACGGCGAGGTGGCCACGCCCGAACGTGAAAAGAGCGTGCGGCAGTTGATCCACCGCGTGACCCGCACCATCGCCGACTGGGGCGTGAAGGACGGCTACTTCGCCACGGCCGACGACGGCGAACGCTTCTATCGCGACCTGACGTGGCTCTGCCTGCACCAGCACGGGGCCTTCAACTCGCCGGTCTGGTTCAACGTCGGCCTGTTTCACCAGTACGGCGTCAAAGGCGCGCAGTGCAACTGGCACTGGGACGCCGAAGCGAATGAAGTCCGCCAGCCCGAGAATCCCTACGAATATCCGCAGGGTTCGGCGTGCTTCATCCAAAGCGTCGACGACAACATGGAAGACATCATGGAGCTGGCCCGCAGCGAAGCCATGCTCTTCAAGTTCGGCTCGGGCACCGGCACCGATCTTTCGACGCTCCGCTCGCACCGCGAGAAGCTGTCGGGCGGGGGCAAGCCCTCGGGCCCGCTGTCGTTCATGCGGGTCTACGACCAGATCGCCGCGGTGGTGAAGAGCGGCGGCAAGACCCGCCGCGCGGCCAAGATGCAGTCGATCAAGATCTGGCATCCCGACGTCATGGAGTTCATCGAGTGCAAGGCCAAGGAGGAGAAGAAGGCCCGCATCCTGATCCAGAACGGCTACGATTCGAACTTCAACGGCGAGGCCTATAGCTCGATCCTCTTCCAGAACGCCAACCTGTCGGTGCGCGTGACCGATGATTTCATGCAGGCGGTGGCCGACGACAAGCCGTGGGTGACACATTGGGTGACCGACCCGTCGCGGAGCGGCCCCACGTTCCAGGCCCGCGACCTGATGAGGAAGATGGGCGAGTGCGCCTGGTATTGCGGCGATCCGGGCGTGCAATACGACACGACCATCAACCGCTGGCATACCTGCCCGAACTCGGGGCGGATCAACGCCTCGAACCCGTGCTCGGAGTACATGTTCCTCGACGACACGGCCTGTAACCTGGCGAGCATCAATCTGATGAAGTTCCGCCGCGAGGACGGCGCGTTCGACGTCGAGGGGTTCCAGGCGGCCTGCCGCCTCTTCTTCATCGCACAGGAAATCCTGGTCGACCACGCCAGCTATCCCACGCAGCCGATCGCCGGGAACAGCCATCGCTTCCGTCCGCTCGGCCTGGGCTATTCGAACCTGGGAAGCTTGGTCATGTCGAGCGGCCTGGCTTACGATTCGCCGGCCGCGCTGGGTTTGTGCGGGGCGATGACGGCCCTGCTGCACGGGGCCGGCAACCTGGCCAGCGTCGAGTTGGCGGCTGCGGTCGGTCCCTTCGACGGTTATGCCGAGAATCGCGAGCCGATGCTGCATGTCATGCAGATGCATCGCGACGCGGTCGAGCAGATCGACCCGGCCTGTCCCGAAGAGTTGCGGCGCGCCGCCCGCGCATTGTGGGACGAGGTGCTCGCCAACGGCCGGCTCTACGGTTTCCGCAACGCGCAGGCCACGGTGCTCGCCCCGACCGGCACGATCAGCTTCTTGATGGATTGCGATACGACGGGCATCGAGCCCGACATCGCGTTGGTCAAGTACAAGCAGCTCGCCGGCGGCGGCATGTTGAAGATCGTGAACAACACGGTGCCCGCGGCGCTCAAGACGTTGGGCTACGACCAGCCGGAGATCGAATCGATCCTGGCCTATATCGACCGCGAAGACACGATCGAAGGCGCGGCCGACCTCAAGGCTGAGCATCTGCCGGTCTTCGACTGCGCGTTCCAGCCACGCAACGGCACGCGTTCGATCCCGTGGAAGGCCCACGTGCGGATGATGGCCGCGGCCCAACCGTTCCTCTCGGGAGCCATCTCGAAGACGGTGAACATGCCGCGCGACACCACGCCCGCGGACGTGGCCGAGGCTTACGAGGAAGGTTGGCGGCTGGGGTTGAAGGCGCTGGCCGTCTATCGCGACGGTTCGAAGGAGAGTCAGCCGCTCTCGACCAGCACCGAAGGCGACCGCTCGGCCGGCTCGGAAAAGGCCGAGAAGGTCAAGCCGGCCCCGCGCCGAGAGCGTTTGGCCGACACCCGCAGTTCGCTCACGCACAAGTTCAGTGTGGCCGGACACGAAGGGTACATCACCGTCGGGTTGTACGAAGACGGCCGGCCCGGCGAACTGTTCATCACCATGGCCAAGGAAGGGAGCACCATCGGCGGCCTGATGGACTGCTTCGGCACGGCCGTCTCGATGAGCTGGCAATACGGCGTGCCGCTGGAAGTGTATGTCAACAAGTTCTCGCATACGCGGTTCGAGCCGATGGGGCACACGAAGAACCCCGACATCCGCATCGCCAAGAGCATCGTCGACTATATCTTCCGCTGGTTGGGGATCACCTTCCTGCCCGGCTACCGCGAGGCCATCGCCGGGCTCCTGGGCGAGGGTTCGCCAGGCAAGGAGTCGGCCAACAAAGAATCGGCGGGAGACGATACGCCGGGAAAAACTAAGCCCGCCGCCACGAAGGCCGGCGGGCTGAATGGCGGGCCAGGATCGGCCAAGTCGACCACGCCCATCGCCAAGCCCGAGACGAACGGTAGCACGCCGCACAAATCGGTGGTGCAAGCCAAGGCGGGTAAGAACGGTGCGCATACGAAATCGACCGCGGTGCTCGAGCCCGAGCTGCTCGAGCGGGCCGGCTTGCTGGCGCCGCGATGGAAACTGTCTGACGACCTGGCCGGACCGGCCTCACGCAGCGATCAGTTCGCCAGTTTCCAGACCGACGCACCGGCCTGCGACAACTGCGGCGCGATCACGGTTCGCAACGGCAACTGCTATCTGTGCCACAACTGCGGCAACAGCATGGGGTGCTCGTAAGCGAACCTTTGGGGTTGCTCGTAATGGAATGTCGGGTAGGGAGCCCGCGAGCAACCCATTTTTTTCCTTCCGTCGCACCATCTGCCGAGAGACCGTCGCTGTGGCGGTCTCTCGGTGGGGTTGATGCGTCGGACCCTGCGATGGCTCCGTCAGCGGTTCCGATAGCTGTAGGTCTGCGGGTCGCAGAGGAAGCAAAGACAGCTCGAAAGTCCGCCCAGCGCTTCCGCCATGCGTTCCCAGGCTTGCGCCAGGTCTGCATCCGCGGTGACGTAAGCTAGCGCTATGGGTTCGTCGACTTGCCCGGCCAGGAAGGGGACGCCTACGATGTACTCGCAGGGCGTTCGTGGGAAATGACCTTCTAGCAGGTCGCTCAGTCCCCCTATGTGACGGGCCTGTGGAAACTCCGTCTTCCAATGCGTCAGCGCCTGACCGAGACCACGCAGATCCTCGGCAGACGTATCGGCGCCGGGCTTGATCACGGCGAACTGGCGGTCTGCTTCGCTCACCAAGTCAGTCACGCACCCGATCTCTTCGGTAAGGGTCGAGACTTCATCCGCGGCATCGCTTCCACGGGAAGCAGCCCTTGCCACAAAACCGTCGTCGCAGCCGGGAAATCATTGAACACGCAACCGAATCCGCCTGTGCCAGCCGCCGGCTAATCGTGCGGTTCGGTCATGCTCCAGGGGTCGAGTGCCTGGGTGAGTTGGTCGGCGGGCAGCACGTTCTGTTCGCGACACAACTCGCGGATCGTTTTGCCGCTCTTGAAGGCCTGCTTGGCCAACGCTGCCGCCTTCTCGTAACCGATATGCGGATTGAGGCTGGTCACCATCGAGAGGCTCTTCTCGACCGACGCTTCGCAGGCGGCTGCATTGGCTTCCATTTCGACGGCGCAGAAGTCGACGAAGGCGTTCGTGGCACCGGTCAACAATGAGATGCTCTCCAACGTCGCGTGGCCCATCACGGGCATCATGATGTTGAGCTGGAACTGCCCGCCCGCGGCGCCGCTGATGGCGACGGCCTGGTCGTTGCCCATCACCCGCGCGGTGGCCTGCATCATGCTCTCGCACATGACGGGGTTCACCTTGCCCGGCATGATCGAACTGCCCGGCTGGCGATCGGGGAGTTGCACCTCATAGAAGCCGCAGCGCGGTCCCGAGCCGAGCCAGCGGATGTTATTGGCCACGTTGAACAGCGTCGAGGCGACCGCCCGCAGGTTGCCGTGGCATTCCACCAGCCCGTCGCGCTGCGCGTTCGCCTCGAAATGATTGGCCGCTTCGACGAAGGGGATATCCGTCTCGTGGGCCAGCGCCTCGCACACGCGGTGACCGAACTCGGGATGGGTGTTGATGCCCGTACCGACCGCGGTGCCCCCCACGGGCAATTCGAGCACGGCCTGCTCGGCGCGGCGGGCACGCTCGATCGACAGCTCGATCTGTCGGGCGAAGCCGCCGACCTCCTGCCCCAGTCTCAGCGGCGTGGCATCGGCCAGGTGCGTACGGCCGATCTTGATGATCTTGTCCCACTGTTGGGCCTTGTCGGCCAGCGCCGCGTGCAGCCGCTCCAAGGCGGGGACCAACCGCCGGCGGATACCCATCGCGACGGCGACGTGGATCGAGGTGGGGAACGTGTCGTTGGTGCTCTGCCCCATATTCACGTGATCGTTGGGGTGCACGGCCTTGGCCGCCTGCATGCGGTCGCCGCCGAGCAGCTCGATCGCCCGATTGCTGATCACCTCGTTGGCGTTCATGTTGCTCGACGTGCCCGACCCCGTTTGATAGACATCGACCGGGAACTGATCGTCGAATTTTCCGGCAGCCACCTCGCGGCAGGCAGCGAGCATGGCCTGCACCTGTTTGTCGTTGAGCGGGTTCTTGCCGGTGCGCGTCAGCTTGCCGAGGTCGCGGTTCGCCACGCCGCAGGCATACTTGACCAGACCGATGGCATGCACCAGTTCGGCGGGCAAGGGCTGGCCCGAGATCGGAAAGTTCTCGACCGCGCGTTGCGTCTGTGCGCCGTAATACGCCTGCGCGGGCACGCGCACATCGCCCATCGAGTCGTGTTCGGTGCGATAAGAAGAATCAGCCATCGTCGTTACGTCCCTTCATCCTTGCCAACTCGCTGCCGCACCGCTGTTACGACAGGATCGGTTCTGACTACTAACAGCCGTGCGGGCAACCCCTGGTTGCCAGTCGGTCCGAATCCTCGTTATCGTAGCAATCTACGGTTCAGGGTATCAGGCCCTGCCGACAAAATCGGCCCGTGGACGAAACGCATGTCAATTCGCATCCGAGACGCCGAGCCCGGCGACGCGGAGATCATCGCCGATTTCAACGTGCGGCTGGCTTGGGAGTCGGAAGGGAAGAAGCTCGTACCGGCGGTGATCGACCGGGGCGTCCGTCTCGCGTTGGCGAAGCCGGAGATGTGCCGCTACTTCTTGGCCCACGTCGACGGCCAGATCGTCGGTCAGACGATGATCACCTACGAATTCAGCGACTGGCGGGCGGGTGTCTGCTGGTGGATCCAGAGCGTTTACGTCGTCGCCGAGCATCGCCGGCAGGGCGTCTTTCGCGCGCTGTTCGAACACATCCGCCAGCGTGCCCGAAGCACGCCCGATGTCTGCGGGCTGCGGCTCTACGTCGAAGAACACAACGCCCAGGCACTGGCGACGTATGGCCGAATGGGCATGGTTCCTAGCGGCCATCTGCTCTATGAAATGGACTGGTCAGGGTAGCCCACCATGGCGGTAAAAAAAGAGGGCGATTTGCGCATCCGCAAGGGCGAGCAGATCTATGGGCCCATGACGCGCGGCGATTTCGACCGCCTGTTGGCCGCGGGCCGTTTTTCGTTGGCCGATTCGATCTCGGTCTGGGGTGGCCCGTGGATGGAGGTGATTCAGTTTCTCTCCCCCCCCGAGACGACCGACCGAGCCGCCGCCAAGCCATTGCGAGTGTTGCAGGGCGAACGGTTGTTCGGCTCGTTGAGTCATAAACAGGTCATCCGTCTGCGGGCCGACGGCCGCATCGGCGATGAAGATTTGGTGTGCGCGCTGGGGGGACCCTGGATGTCGGTCGCCGACTTCCTTTCTCCCCCGCGTCCGCCCGAAGTCGACTTGCCCCCCCAACCGATCGAGGAAGAAGAACCCGAGCCGGAATTGGAGTACATGCCTCTGACCTGGTACAGGGCCTATTCCCAGCACCTGGAGGACGGCCTTAGCGACCATTGGTTTGTGCGCGTGCGGGGTATCCATTCGGCGCCTCTCACCAAACTGCAGGTGCACCAGCTTATCGCGGCCGAGGAGATCTCCGACCACGCCGTGGCCCGGCATTGGACCTGGCCCGAGAAGCAGTGGAAGCCGATCTATGAGATTCCCGAGTTGGCTTAGCGCCTCGTCCTGAGCCCATTACCGAACACCTGCCGGCCGCGCTCGGATCTTGTTCCGACGCCCTGATTGAACACGCGGCGGATCCCCGTTCGGGGACGTTAATGGTTTTTCTCTCGCCCCACGGCGCTGGCACGCGCATTGCTTAGCATAAGAGGCAGTTCGCTTTCTCTGGGAACGAAGAGGCAAAATTCGGAGCGGAGAAAGGCGATGCCGGGGCCGGCGAGAAGAAGAGGCAAGCGTAACAGTGCGGTTGCAAATGCTGGGAAAAAACCAAAGACGGCGACTTTCGGAACAAGAGAAGCCGGCTTCCTGGCACGTTAGAGGCACTCTGACAGGCACGCAACCGTGACGAGTCGGGGGCTTGGCGATGAGCCAAGACCCCGACTCGCCTGTTACCTTCTCTGTTGCATTCTGCAACACATGTATCGAAACGCTACACTAGCCGACTGGTGAATTCTGCCGCACTCGAGCGAGAGCATCGGCCCGGTTGCTCGGTAATGCGGCACTTGCGCCTTTCGCCGCGGCCCGCCCGCTCTGCGCTTTTCATTTGCAACGCGGCTCCCGGCGCGGTAGGAATTGCTGTTTCCCGCCTTTGAAATCAAGAGCGTGTCTGGCCTGACAGACAAGACAGCTCTCGGCAGACCCTCCGCTCGCCATCCTGGGAGAATCCCCATGTTTTCGCTCCGCTTGCTTTCCCGGCCCCTGGGCTTCGCGTTACTACTCGCCATCGTCGGCTACGTCGTGGCAGAGGAATATAAGAGCGGCAAGGTCTGGAGCGAGCCCAAGCTGGTGACACCCGGCGAGAACGGCGGACCGCCGTCGGACGCTTTGGTCCTCTTCGACGGAAGCGATCTGTCTGAATGGAACGGCGCCGAGAAATGGTCGATCGAAGGCGGCGTGGCGACGGTGCGCGGCGGATCGATCACCACCAAGCGATCCTTCGGGAGCTGCCAGCTCCATGTCGAGTGGGCAGCCCCCGCCAAGGTAGAGGGAGACGGCCAAGGGCGAGGCAACAGCGGCATCTACCTGATGGGGCATTACGAAGTGCAGGTTCTCGATTCCTACGAGAACGTGACCTACTTCGACGGTCAGGCGGGTTCGCTCTACAAGCAATGGCCGCCGCTCGTCAATGTTTGCCGCAAACCAGGCGAGTGGCAGACGTACGACATCGTGTTCGACGCGCCGAAATTCGATGCGCAGGGCAAGCTTCTACGGCCGGCCTATGTAACCGTGCTGCACAACGGCGTGCTCATTCAGAATCACTCGGAACTGCTCGGCACCACGGCATGGGATCGTGCGCCAGCCTACGAGCCGCATGCCGCCAAGCTGCCCATCGGCATCCAAGATCACGGCAATCCGGTGCGATTCCGCAATATTTGGATTCGCGAACTGGCCGAGGGCGAGCAACCGCAGGCTGCCGCGGCCGAAGCCGGTTAAGCTCGTCATGGGAAAAATCGGCCGTGAAACGCCGATTTTTCGGAAGTCCGGGCCGGTTTCTGTCGTTTGCCCTGAGTCTATTCTGTGGTCGCGCTGCGGAACCGCGCTACGCGTTGTGTTTGGACAACGGGCCGCCACTCGACCCCCAGCCACTTGCCGTTACCCACGTCTGTCGATGCCCGGCCTGGCGTCTCAGGTCCTTCCGGTGCCCCGCGGCTACTCGCCGCCGAAATGATGCCCCAGCGCCCGCCCCGCAGGCTGACGCCATTGGCTGTCAATCGTGGATCGAAGGTGCGTTTCAGCCAACCCAGCAACAACGTTTGGGGCCGCCAGGTATCGGGCAGTGCAGGCCCTAGCCAGCGGCGCGGGGCCGCTGGCGGATTGCCCACGAGGTAGAGCAGCGCGCTTCGCTCGCCGCCGACATATGTCTTCGCGGGGGCCAGCAGGCCGAAGGCGGGTTGGAGGTGGTTCGCCAGGCCAGCCTGGACTAACTCGCCACCGGCGCCGCGAGCCAGTCGGTTCGCCAAGCTGTCGTGAAAGTGAATCGTCGCCAGCCGCCGAGCGTCGCAGCGCGGCCCGCCGGGGGGCGCTCCCAACGGCCCCACGATCGTTCCGAAGCGGAGGACGTCTCGTTCGCTACATACCACCACGTGCGAGCTGCCCGAGAGGTGCTTCAGCGTCAGTATCGAGAGAGATGCCAAGCTCTCGAGCCGCTCGCGGACCGCTTCCGCCCGTTCGTCGACCGACTTGATGAGTCGTTGCCGTGCATGCCGCGATGATTCCTGATCGGCCGCCCACCGCAGTTCCTCGGAGCGGCGCTGGCCCACGCGGCGCACGACGCGCCCGCGCAAGCCGCCCACGTGCGAAGAGACCTGCGAGCTGAGCGTGCGTGTCTCGGCATTGCACTCGGCGGGCAAGAGCCGCACGCCGCCGGCGGAAAGCAGGATGGCCTTCTCGGCCCGGAACTCGGTCAGGCAATGCGAGTCGATACGCACGGGGCCACTCCGTCCGACCGTATTACTGTCGATCGACCCCTGAATCATGATTTTGAGAAGCGCCATGTCCTGCCGCGGCTCGATCGCCAGCGTTCGCACGGCCCGCAATTTTCCCTCGCCCGTCACGGGTGTTCCTAAAATCACGTTCTGAATGGCCTCGCGGCTCTCGATCTGCCCCGCCACCGAGTCGTCGAGCAGATCCTCCGAGAGGTCGATCCATACATTGGGGTGCCCATAATAGTCGCGCACCGCGGCCACGAGCGGCGCCGCCGCAGGGTCCGCGGCGAGGGAATCGACGTACGCGGCGATCAATCGGGCGTCTTCATCGGTCGGCTCGCTGGCGTATCGCCGGAGCAGACCTAACAGCGCCACCAACCGCGATCGGAGCTGTTGCTGGAGCGGAGCCCCCTCGGCCTTCTGTCCGGGCGGCTGATTGAGGATCGAAGCGACGACGGCCGCCAAACCCGGCCCCGCCGGAAGACTCTCGCTGGCCAACCAACGCTCGAGCGATTGCCGCCAGGCCACCACGGGACGCTCGTGCCGGAGTCGGTCGAGCCCCTCTGCGTTGCGTCGTAGGCGTTCGAGTCCGCCTGCGAGTTGCTCTCGATCCGGACGGCCCGTGCGAAAAACCTCTGCCCGCCAAGCATCGCCGGCAAAATACTGCCGCCATGTGTCACCCCGTGGTTGGCGAACCAGCCAGCTATCGAGCGCCGCGAGCGTCTGTTCGGCTGTTTTGCGAGCACTGGTCTCTGCCCCCTCCAGCGCCAGCGGACAAAGGAGCACGGCGGAAAGCACGTAAAAGACTCGCATGTTCGCACGTTACGCATTCTTAATGCCAAACATGCTAGCACGTCTTCTGCGTGACCAATCTGGCACGACGGAACTCCAGAACCGTCTCAATGTTGGACAAATTGTCTGAATCTCGGCAGGCGGGCGGCTTGGCGCGCCGCGTGCATAATCGGCCCGCCATGAGATCGATTAGCGAGAACAATGAATCTTTGCAGACCTATCTAACCCAGATGGCGCGCTACCCGCGCCTGACGGTAGCTCAAGAAGAGGATGCCGCCAAACGGTTGATGACGGCACGTCGCCGACTCCGAGCCTGCGTTTTGTCGAGTGATTTCGTGCTACGGAAAGTGGCCCGGCTGCTCGACCGCTTGCAACAGCGCAAGATGCGGCTCGATCATACGATCGGCTTTTCGTCGAACAATTCCGCCGAGCGGCGCCGCGTTCTTGATTTGCTACCCGAAGTACTCGGCCGGTTGCGCAGCACCTTGCGCCACAACCGGAGCGATTTTGTACAGGTCACGCGCGGGATACTACCAATCGCCGAGCGGCGCGATGCCTGGCGACGGATGCGCATACGCCGGCGGCGAGCGTTATCCGGCGTCAACGCCATCGGGGTTCGTACCCGACACCTCCAACGTTGGCAGCACCAATTTGAGACGCTTTTGGCGCAGATGCAGCATGTTCGTCGGCAAATCGCCATGAGCGGTGAACTGCCGCACGATGGCCCGCGGATGGCACTCCGCCGTCAACTGCGGTCCCTCATGCGGCAGACGCAACATATTCCGGCCACCGCCGCGCGCCATCTCGATTGCTGCCGACAACGCGAGCGCGAGTACGAAGACGCCAAGCACTTTCTCGTTTCGAGCAACCTGCGGCTGGTCGTGGCCATCGCCAAACGCTACCGCAACCGGGGCGTCAGTTTCTTGGACCTGATTCAGGAGGGAAACGCGGGACTGTTGCAGGCCGTCGATCGCTGGCAGCCGACAGGCGGAAAGTTCTCGACGTATGCCACTTGGTGGGTGCGACAGGCGATCAAGGAAGCCGTCCACATCCAGCCCCGCACGATCCGCCTTCCCGAGCAGGTGGTGGAACGCCTGCGTCGCATTCAAGGCGCGGCCCGTTCGCTGGTCCACCAGCATGGCTTCCGACCCGACGTCGAGGCGATCGCCAGCAAGGCCGGCATGTCGACCGAGCAGGCGGAACGCATGCTGCGGATCCATCGCGAGCCCTACTCGCTCGACCAGCCGCTCAACACGCGCGGTGAGAATGAATCGGTGATCGGCGAGTGGATTGTCGACCATCGCGGCTTCGACGACCACCTTACACGGGAGCAGCTCAAGGCCCGGTTGGCCGACGTGCTCACCGAGTTAAACGAGCGACAGCGGGCGGTCATCAGCCTCCGCTTCGGCTTGCTCGACGGTTCCCAGCGAACGCTCGACGAAGTGGGCAAACTTCTGTCACTCACCCGCGAAGGGGTAAGGCAAATCGAATTGCGGGCAGTCGAACGTCTGCGCCACCCCGCCCGCAGCCGCCTGCTGCGGGGGTTTCTTGACCTTGATGAAATGCATAAAATGAATCAAGGATGACCGCGGCGCAGGCGCCGCCCCCCGCACCACTTAGCATTGCTGGGTGCCCACCGGGCAAAGGCCTAGCGTAGAGACGCGACAGGTCGTGCGCTTGGCAACGGAGCGGTTGTCGGATGTAAGAGTGGCTGACAAGACCCGGAAGCCGGAGCGTCGTGAGCGAAAAATCAGCCGTGAGACGCCGATTTTTTCGGAACTCCGATCCAATTTGTCGGTTGCTCTAAGCGTATCCTAGAACTCGTTTTGCGGCGCAGACGTGCGCCGGACCGGCTTTTGGGATATACTTCCAAATGGTGATCGACGAGCTGTGAGAGCTCCTGGCTGACCCAAAGCGGCGCAAGGAGCTTTTTTTACGCGCCGGCATCGTCGCTTCGCCGTCCGCCCAATGCTGATCGTCGCAGGGAATTGGTTTGTGCGCCCAGGCAATCTTGCATCGCGAGTCCGATTGACCGACTGTCCGGCCGGCATACGCGGTCTTTGTGCGCTCCCGTTCGACCGACAGACGTCCGGAGGCGGACGCTGATGTGCCGATCGTTGACCATCAGCATCGCCGACGACGAACCACTCGCCCGGCGGACGCTCGATCGGATGTTAGCCGCGCTGGGCCATCAAGTGCTGATCGCCGCCGAGAACGGCCAGCAGTTGCTCGACGAGTGTCAGCGGCAGCCGCCGGAGTTGGCCATCATCGACTTGGAGATGCCCGTACTCGACGGGCTCGCCACCGCCGAAGAGTTGCGTTCGATCAGCAACGTGCCGATCATCCTTCTCTCCGGCCACCCCGATTTTCAAGAAGTCGTGCGGAGCAGCGAGCCGATCGAGGTCTACCTAGCCAAGCCTGTCACGCTCGGCACCCTCGACGCCGCCATTCGCCGCGCCCTCGCCCTCGTCGACGGCAAAAAGCCCGCCTGAACCCCCGCGCCATCACTGAGCTGCACATCGCGCGCGCCGATGTTTTACGTTTACGAGCACGCCCGACAGGAATCGAACCTGTAACCTGCGGATTAGAAGGACCACCGCCCACCATACCGGCGCACGGCGTTTTTGCAAATTGCCCGTGATTTCCAGGGTTTTCGTTTGCGGTCTTTTGCGGACTTTCGCCCGCCGCGAGGTTGAAAACGGTACATTCTTGTGAATTCACAAGTCCCGTTTCCCAACTGTCCATCAGCGGTTTTTTTGACCTCTGATCGGTGCTCTCCATCAACGGTTCAGCCCTCGCGGGAGCGAGCCGAGCGGAGAGCGGTCCAAGGCCGACAAGAGCAACTCGCGCAGCGAGGCAGTCGCCGTTCGTCGGCCTGCCGCGGGGACCAGGGCAGCGCGCAGGCGAGCGGGGTCCCGTGGGGATTAACCGGCCCTGGCAATCCGCTTGTTGGGGCGGTCGAGGCAAGAAGGGTAAATCATTGATGTAACCTGTCTATCATACAGATGTTGCGCAGCGAGCACTGGCAGGAACATCGCATTCTGTAGTCCGCCAGCGACCCCTCCCCCAAAAAAGCAGAATCTAACTGCTTGGCTACCGCTGCCATTGACGAACATCTTACAAGTGGTAAGATTTCATTACCATTCACCGGAGGCGTCAATGAACCTCGCGGATATTTCGAAAAAGCTGATTGAGATCCATCGCTCGGTCCAGCGTGACAGCGGCTACGAGGACGCGGGCACAGTCAAGGAATCGACGTGCCCACTCAAGGATCTCAAGGGGTTTGACAGCATGCTGATTCCGCCGATGATACGGCGCTTGGCTAAAGAGCTTGGCTGCCCGCTGAAGAAGGGTGACCGCGTGCTCAACATTTACGTTGACGGACGACGCAAATTGGCGATCTCGGAAATCGCGAAGAAGTTCCGGGACCGATTTGTGAAGACCGTGAAGGAGGTGGCGAAAGTATGAGCGAAACGAAGGATCGAAAGCAGATTATCGCAAATCGGTTGAAAGAGGCGCGCAAGCTCGCAGGCCTTTCTCAAGGACAAATCGCGCGGATGCTCAACATGCATCGGCCCACGATTTCCGAAATCGAGGCTGGTAACCGGAGTGTGTCGGCGGAAGAATTGGCTCGCTTCGCGGAAGTTTACGACGTCAGCATCGAATGGCTGTCGGGGCAAGGCGCGGAGAAACTCGATCCGCACGACGATCGCTTGCAATTAGCATTTCGCGAATTGAACAAGCTGAAACCGGACGACATCGACAAGCTAATGCGCGTCTTGGCGGCAATGCGAGACGGAGGTGATTCCACAGGAGAGGCAAAATGATCGCTCAGAGAATGGAGTTGGCGCGCGAAGCCTTGGAACTTGCCGTGGAGATACGAGAAGAGGCGGGCGCAGATTACAACGCTCCGGTGAATGTGTTCGATCTTTGCGGTCGTCTAAGCCCAAACGTTCGCGTGCATTTCGTCGACTGGAGCATGGAAGCTTGCTACCACCGTGCGGAACGGCCGCTGATCGAAGTCTCGGCGCTGCGGCCGCTCGGTCGCCGTGTGTTTAACTGTGCGCATGAACTCGGCCATCATGCAGCCGGCCACGGTTCGACGATCGACGAATTGCAAGAGGAAGGGCAAGTGTTCCAGGCGAAATCACCGAATGAATTCTTCGCCGACACGTTTGCAGGAATGCTGCTAATGCCGAAATTGGCAGTCCGCCGCGCCTTCACGGTGCGTGGTTGGAAAATAGGTTCTGCGAACGAGGTGCAGCTCTACGTCGTGGCCTGTCATTTCGGCGTCGGCTACGCGACGCTCGCCAAGCACCTGGCATACGGCCTTCGGGAGATCAGCGCAGAACGGGCGGAGACCTTAGCGAAGATGCGGCTGCCAAAACTGCGACAACAACTGCTCGGCTCCGATTGTGCCGAGCGCTTACTTGTCATTGATCGACACTATGAGATGCCGACGGTTGATTGCGAAGTTGGCACTCACCTATTGTTGCCCGCCGGGGCGGAAGTGGAACGGGCGATTGTGGTACCTCAGGCGGAGCTGCCTTCTGGCCGGCTATTCCTGCCCACGACTCCGGGTCTAACGCGGGTCACGGCCGACGACGGTTGGGCCGCGATGGTGCGGGTGTGTCGCCACCAGTACGCCGGATGGAGCCAATACCGTCATCTCGAAGAGGAGGACTAGAGCATGAGCGAGTTTTTGACGCTCGAAGAAACCAATTTGTCTCGTGCATGGGCCCGCATCTTTGTGCGCTCTCAGCCGACGGGATACGAATTGTCGCCATTTTTGCTGCGCCTCACGGATCACGGTGCGGAAGGTCCGCGGGAGATTCCCGAGTTGCGCGACGCGCTTGACGCCTGCCTGGAAGCGAGTGATATGGACGGCGTCCAGACCGTGGCCAACACCATCTTTCCGCAATCCCTCTGGCGGCAGGCCAAAGGGGATCGTCACCAGCTCTATGCGGCCTATTTGGAGAATCTCCCAGATTATGTGGCCATGGCGCCGAGCAAGAACCGAGACGGATTGTACTTCGCAAGACTAATCGGATTCGGCATTGCACCGGCGAACGGAACTGAGGAACCGCATCTTCCAGCGAAGCTGCTTCAAGCGGGCGGGAACCAACTGGAGTTTATGATCCAACATTGTCGTCCAGGAGTGCGGCGGACCATGTTTCAGGCGGCCGTCTACGATCCGGTCCGCGATCAATCCGCGTCGGCACAGCAGGGCTTTCCCTGCTTGCAACATTTGACGTTCGTACCGGAATTCCGCAACAAGACGCTGTCGCTCAACGCGTTCTATGCCACCCAACAGTTGTTCATGAAAGCATACGGCAATTGGCTCGGACTCGTGCGCCTCGGACTTTTTGTCGCGGGACAGGTCGACCTTCGCCTCGGAGCGATGAATTGTTATGTGGGCATCGAGAAGATGGATAAGCGCCCCAAGCCGGGTACGGCCCTGCAGCGGCTCCGTTCCGCGGCAGCCGCTGCGGTGGTAGCCGACGCCCAACCGACTTCCACATAACGAATAAAAACAGCGATGGAACGCTCCACTCTGTTGAGTTCGCGACCCCGTCGGCGGACACCCGCGCCGCCAGATATTGCGCCGCTGAAGCCGACGAAGGTCTACGATTCATACTGGCAATTAGCCGCTGAACGACAGGCGATTTTTTTTAGACGTTTGAGAGCAGACCCGCCGCCTTGGACTCACGATCCCGTGCTGCAGGAGTTCAAGTTCACCAACGCGTATCGGGCGTCGGACCGAGTCAGTCAATATTTGATCAAGAATGTGATCTACGCGGCCGATGCACCGAGCTCCGCGAATGAAACATTTTTTCGGATCATGCTGTTCAAGATTTTCAATCGCATTGACACCTGGGAGATGTTGGAACGGAGCCTGGGGGAAATCCGGTACGGCGACTATTCGTTCAAGGCCTATGACCGCCTGCTATCGAGGGCGCTTAGGCAAAACGCCTCGATCTACTCGGCCGCTTATATCATGCCGACGGGCAAGCCTTTCGGACACGAGCGCAAACACCAAAACCATCTGGCATTGATCGACCGTATGATCGAGGACGAACTGCCGCTGCGTTTGCAGGAGTCGCGCAGCATGCAGGCGGCCTTCGATCTCCTGCTCGCTTACCCAACGATCGGTGATTTTTTGGCGTACCAGTTCGTCACGGACTTGAACTATTCGGAATTGCTGGATTTCTCGGAAAGCGAATTCGTGGTGCCTGGACCGGGCGCGCTCGGCGGAATTCGGAAATGCTTTGCGGATCTCGGCGGGCTGAACGAGGCGGAGGTCATCCGTTTTATGGTCGATCGGCAGGAGATCGAGTTCGCCCGGCTGGGGCTGACCTTCCAAGATCTGTGGGGCCGGCGGCTACAATTGATCGACTGCCAGAATCTGTTTTGCGAAGTCGACAAGTATGCGCGGGTGGCGCATCCGGAATTCAATCGGGCGGGAGGACGGACGCGAATCAAGCAACGATTCCGCATGAACGCGGAACCGATTGAATACCGTTATCCGCCGAAATGGAAGCTCCCTGATGTCTCGGCGACGAACGCGAACGGCGTACAAATAAAGCAATTGGTGATTCCGGAGCTAGGCAAAGCGATGAATCTAAATGACTATCAGCGTGCGGCGGCGGAAACCGACCGGAAGCCTACACAAGCCGGCGACCCCGTGATCGTCAAGTTGCTCGGTCTCGCCGGTGAAACTGGTGAGTTGTTGGGCGAATACAAGAAATTCTTGCGGGACGGCGATTCTCATCTCCTTTTCCGCGATCGGTTTTCGGAAGAGCTCGGCGACCTGCTGTGGTACCTGGCGAACGTTGCCAATCACTTTGAGATCGAATTAAGCGAAATCGCCGCGAGGAATCTAGCCCGCATTTCTCACAGCGCGGGTCGGACATGGGCGGCCGGCCCCGGCCGCCCGCCGGGGTCGGCGGACAACGTGCCTATCCCATCCAGACACGGGGTGCGGTAGCGAATTCCTGATGCTCTCGACCTGTCTCGCGGG
>DASZTS010000118.1:0-166913 GCA_035547915.1 Pirellulales bacterium
TCTGAACTACTGGACCGGCCAGTTGGATTCGGGCACGATGACCCGCGCCCAGGTGGTGAACGGTTTCGATAGCAGCGTGGAGTACTACCAGAACCTGACGACGGCGTTCTTCGAGCAGTATCTGGGACGTGCTCCGACGGCCGTGGAAATGGAGAACTACGTGTCGGCGTTCGAACAAGGCGCGACGCAGCGTACGATCCAGATCGAGATCATCGATAGCCCGGCCTACCAGGACACCCCGCCGCCGCCCGAGGAAGGTGGGATTGAGCGGCTGAGCTAGCCGACGGCACCTGAATAGACGGCGGCCTGAATGGGCCGCCGAGCAAACTGCCCCGGCCCGGCCGGATCGAGTGATCCGGCCGGTAGCCGTGGCAAAATGCCCGTCATGCGGGCGCGAGCTCTTCCAGCTCGCGGGCCAGACGCTTACGCGCCACGTGCAGTCGCCGCTTGATAGTGCCCACCGGCGAATCAAACGTCGTGCTCATCTCGATCAGCGACTGCCCCTTCACGTAGAACGCCACCAGCGTCTTGCGGTCGAGCGGACCGAGCCGGCGCAGACCGGCCCGTACTTGCCGCCGCCGTTCGGCCGCCAGCACGTTGCCCAGGGGCGTTTCGGCGTCCTGGCAAACGGCTTCCAGCGTCTCGCGCTCGGCCGACACGACCGGCCCGCGCCGGACCTGCCGGTTGATCGCCAAACGGTTGGCGATCGACCGCAGCCAGCCACCGAAGCACTCCGGCTCGCGGAGCTGGCCGATCTTGCGCAGCGCCTGCACGAAGACTTCCTGGGCCAGTTCTTGCGCCTCGCCCCGATCGCGCAGCCGCCGCAGGGCCGTGGCGAACACAACCCCCTCAAACTGCTCGACCAGCTCACCGAACGCGTCCCGGTCGCCCTGCTGTGCAGCGCGGACCCGCGCCACCAGCTCCAGCTTCTCGTTCGTTAGTTCCTCAGTCAGGGCGTTCATGGTTCTCTCTCTCCTTGCTGACCGCCAACACAGCGGTCGGTGGCCAAGATCACGAAGTGCGGTCGATCGTGACGGAATAACACGCGGAAACACGGGTCGAACCGAGGTCATGGCGAGTGTCATTTCGCGGGTGCCAAGGATCCAAAATGGATCATCCCGCGAGCCGACCCGCTGGCCTGGCCCGAAGCGCCGGAGTTCCTCTCCAGATCAGTGCTGAGTCGTCGCCCTCGAAGGGCGAGCGCTTAGCTCCGTCTGGCGGAGGGGCGCTCGGCGGCCCGTTTGGGCTGCCAGCACCGCGGCGCGGCGGAGGCCTGCGAGCCTGATGGACTCGTAGCCATGGCCGTTGCTGCCGGCGTTGCCACGGCCATCAGGCCGTGTTCCAACGCCAGCCCTAAGGCGGCCAAATGCTGGGCCAACGCCTGCTGGGCGTGTTGATAGAAGTCGCGCATGCGCAAGGACTTATTGCCGCGTGCATCGACCGTACCCACCACGACCAGGCGGTCCTGGCGAATGCCAGCAACGATCTGACGGGTAAAGGTGCGGAGGATGTTCTGCATGGCAACCTTCTTGCGCTACCGCGCGATTGGAGAGAAGTTCTTGGGGCGGGCGAATCCTTCTTCGCACGCCCCCTGATGCAAACCCTGATACGCTAAGCCTGTCACGCCCGGCGGGAGCCGTCAAGCGGAATCAGGCAAAAACACTGTCATCGGCCGGGGGATGAACCCGGCTGATACCGTATCGACGCACCGCCCGCGAAAAGGTTCACCGGAAAAATGGAATTTTTCTGCCCGGCCCCCGCGGCGGCAAATACAATCATTCGCATGGCAGAAATTCGCGTTGGAATAGCCGGCTGGACTTACCCACCCTGGCGGGGGAACTTCTATCCCGACACGCTCCCGCAAAAGCTCGAACTGGCTTACGCCAGCCGGCGTTTCAACGCCCTGGAGATCAACGGCACGTTCTATTCGTTGCAGCGGCCGTCGAGCTTCAAGTCCTGGTACGACAGCACGCCGCCGGGGTTCGTCTTCTCGCTCAAGGGTGGGCGCTTCCTCACCCACATCCGCCGGCTCAAGGATCCGCAAGAGCCGCTGGCCAACTTCTTTGCCTCGGGGCTGCTCTGTTTGCGGGAAAAACTGGGGCCGATCCTTTGGCAGTTCCCCCCGTTTATGCCGTTTATCGAAGACCGCTTCAAGGAGTTCTTCGATCTACTGCCGCACGATACGGAGGAGCTGGCACGGCTAGCTCAGCAACACACGGCGTCGTCCGACGACCGCGTCTACCTCGAACCCGACGCGAAGAGACCCGTGCGTCATGCGATCGAGTTTCGCCACGACAGCTTCCTGACCGATCGCTTCGTCTCCCTGGTGCGCCAGCACAATATAGCGCTCGTGGTGGCCGACGCCGCGAGCAAGTTTCCGACGACCGAAGACGTGACGGCCGACTGGGTCTACGCGCGTCTGCACGGTTCGCGCGAGATGTATATCAGCGGCTACGCTCCGGAGGAGATCACGGCCTGGGCCGCGAAGGTGCGGACATGGCACGCCGGAGACGAACCGGCCGATGTGAGGCGCGTCGGCGCCCCCGCACCGAAGGCCCCGAACGGACGCGATGTCTTCGTGTTCTTCGACAATACCGATGTCAAACAGCGCGCGCCGGTCGATGCCCGCCAGATGATGGAAGAACTCGGTATCGCATCGGACCAGACAATCGACCAGGTACTCGCCGAATTGCCGATCCAGGCCAAGGCGGCAAAGACACGCCGTGCACCGCGCAAGAAGGAAGAGTCTTGAAGGTCGCAGAGAGAACCGAGCGGCCCGGCCATCACCGGGTCATTGCTCGGTATCCAGGCCCATCAGCGAGCGTTTCTTATCGACGAGCTTGCCATACTCGGCGCTGGCCCAGACGGCCGGCATCACCGCTTGCAGCGACGCCCCCTTGGCCGAGTATTGGCCGTAGACGACGAGCATGCCCACATGCTCATATCCCACGCCGGCCTGCAACAGCAGATTGCGTTGCCACAGCGCGTTCTCGACCGTCAGCGCCGTGCTGACGTGTTCGAGCGGGTAGCGAGCGGGATGGATCCAATAACAGGCGTCGGTCCTGTTCGGTCCATAGGGATTCTGGCAAGACACAAGGCCTGGATCGACGTGCCAAGGCGCGCCGCCCGTCGCTTGCAGGGCCGACCAATCGGCACCCGGCGAGTTGACAAACTCGTAGCCGACCGGCCGGATGCGCAGCATCGACAGGGTCCTCGATGAGCAGAAAAGCGAAACGAGGCGATGAGAAGCGAACAGCGAAAGACGCGACGTGACGTGCGGGGGTCCTGCCTCGACTCCGGCGGGTCGGAGCGGTTCAGCAGAATCACCATGAGGCCGCTCGCTGCGGATCGCACGAGAGAATTCCCGATCGATCGCCAGGCCGCGAGACACCGGCCCTCAGTTCACCCTAGTTCGCCGCTTCACAAAATCAAGAATTTTTCATGTCTTAACGATGAAGACATTTCGCGCGGCCGGTCATCCGCCGCGCCGATTGGCGGACGGTCGTTTCGACCGCTACGATGGCGACAACGTACGTTCCTGCGCCCGATTGCCGGAGATTGGCTGATGTGGCGAACCGCACCGATTTTGCTGGCGATGAGTCTCATGGCGTCGTTTGTCGGCGCCGCGGAACCAGACCGGTTGCCCGACACTGGCCCGTTTCCGTGGGACGGCGATCTTTCGGTCCGCATGCTCGACGGACTGCACCGTTTCATCGATCGAAAGATTTCGGAGTCGATCGACCGGCGGCCTCGGCACTGGCAACGCGATCTTTCGGACGCGGACGCGTATGCGCGGTCGATCGAGCCCAACCGCAAACGGTTCGCCCGCTCGATCGGCGTGGTCGACGAGCGGCTGAACGCGACGATGGAGCGCTTCGGCGACGACGACAACCCGGCGCTCATTTGCGAAGCGCCCGGCTACCGTGTCTACCAGGTCCGTTGGCCCGTCTTGGATGGTATCTGGGGCGAAGGTCTCTTGGTACAACCGGCCGCGATGCCGCGGGCCTGCATCGTCGCGCTCCCGGATGCCGACCAGACGCCCGAGCTGTTTTTGGCGATCGGCACGGACACCAAGACGGCCGGGGGCCGCGAGCGAGACTTGCCGCTCGCGCGGCGGTTGGCGGACCTCGGTTGCCTGGTTGTGGTGCCGACGCTCATCAGCCGCGACGATCGATTCAGTGGCAATGCCATCAGCGGACGTCCCGATCCAGGTTATTCACACCGCGAGTGGATCTATCGCCAGGCGTACCATCTGGGCCGGCATATCATCGGCTACGAGGTGCAAAAGGTGCTTGCGGCCGTCGACTGGTTCGGCCAACGCCATGGCGATCTGCCGATCGGTGTGGCGGGCTACGGCGAGGGAGGTCTGATCGCATTTTACGCGGCGGCCGTCGATCCGCGCATCCGTGCCGCGCTCGTGAGTGGCTATTTTCGGAGCCGGCAAGGAATTGCCGAAGAACCCCTGTACCGGAATGTCTGGGCGCTGCTCGATGAATTCGGCGATGCGGAGATCGCCAGCCTGATTGCCCCACGCGCGTTGACGATCGATTTTCGCCCCGGTCCAGAGTTGGTCGATCGCCAGACGACAACTCCCCGCGACGTGAACGGCCATGCGCTCGACGGTGTCCACGGACGTCTAACTTCGCCGACCTGGCAGGAGGTGGCGAACGAATTTCAGCGCATCGACGCTTTGGTACCATCTAAGCTGCAAATGCGGCAACTGGTCCGCAACGACGATGCGGACCCCTCGGCATCGGCGGCTAATACTGCCATCGCGACGTTTTGTTCCCAGCTCGGCTTTCAGCCGAGCGAACCAACCAAGCAGACCACGCTTATTGACCGTCGCCGGGCATTCGATCCTCAACAGCGCCAACAGCGTCAAGTTAAGCAACTCGAAGACCACGTGCAGGCGCTCGTGATCGATTCGCATCTGGCCCGCGACCGTTTCGGCAAGCTCCGCCGCGATTCGGTCGACGCGTTCGTCGCGGATACCAAGCCTTTGCGGGAGTATGCCTGGCGCGAGTTATTCGGAAAGCTCGACGACCCACCGCTGGCCGCCAATCCCCGATCGCGGAAGGTGTACGAGCGGCCGAAATGGACAGGCTATGAGGTGGTGCTCGATGTCTTTCCCGACGTGTTCGCTTGGGGCGTCTTGCTCGTGCCGACCGATTTGAAGCCGGGCGAAAAGCGCCCCGTGGTCGTTTGTCAGCACGGTCGTAACGGGTTGCCCCAGGACGTGATCGAAGGAGATCGGCCCGCCTACCACGACTTTGCCGCAAGATTGGCGGACGAGGGTTTTGTCGTGTTCGCGCCGCACAATCCCTATCGGGGCGAAGACTCTTATCGCCGGCTCAGCCGCAAGGCAAACGGCGTCAAGGCGTCGCTGTTCTCTTTCATCCTAGCCCAGCACGAGCAGATTCTGAGTTGGTTGGAGTCGCTGCCGTTCGTCGATGGCCGCCGGATCGCGTTCTACGGTCTCAGCTATGGCGGGGAGACGGCGGTGCGCGTGCCGCCCCTGTTGGAACGCTATTGCCTCTCGATCTGCTCGGCCGACTTCAACGATTGGACGCGCAAGGTGGCATCGACGCACAGCCCGTACAGTTTCATGTTCACCATCGAATGGGAGATGCCGTATTTCGACATGGGCCGGACCTTCAGTTATGCCGAACTGGTTAACCTGCTCGTGCCGCGGCCCTTCATGGTCGAGCGTGGCCACGACGACGGCGTGGCGCCCGACGAGTGGGTCGCGCACGAGTATGCCAAGGTCCGACGCACCTACGATCAGCTCGGGCTGGGCGATCGCACGCAGATCGAATTCTTCAACGGCGGGCACACGATCAACGGCCAGGGCACCTTTGCGTTCTTGCGAAAGCACCTCGGCTGGCCCAGGAAGCCGCAATAGTCGCACGACCGGGGGCGATGCTGGCAAGGGACGATCCAGGCAAACCAACATCACCGAATTGTCACAATTTTTTGTGCAGATTGCTAAAAATGAACCCTTGGTACTCGTCGCGCGACCCTCTATATTCAACGCCGCGCCCCGGGTGCTATGACCGGGGCAAGGACCGCCGTCCCTCCTTGCCCGCTCTCATCTCATGGAACTGCCGAAGTGCCCGTCATGTGGCGATGTTGTTCGCCAGCATCCGTTGCCCGAAGAGATTCGGCGCAATACGGGCGAAGAGCCGGAGCCGCCACAAAGCCCCGCCTATCGGTGCGGCGAATGCGGACGCCTCTATCGGCAGCCGAGTGCTGACGGCCGCGCCGACGACCGGTAGCGACGAATGGCCGCTACCGGTAGCCACGTCGCTTCGCACGCGACCGGTTCGTCGGCCGCTTTGCGACACCGTCGGCATGTGGTACGCTGCCGCCGGATCAAGCACGGCAACCTTGTCTGCCTCGAACTACAACTCGTATGGGGGTGGTAATGGATCTTGAGCTGAGCGGTCAGGTGGCCGTCGTCGTAGGCGGCGCTCGCGGTATCGGCCGCGCGATGGCGCTTGCTATGGCCGGCGAGGGCGCGAATCTCGTGATCGTCGACCGCGATGCGATGGTCGAGTCCGTCGGCGCGGAGTTTTCGCAGCAGACGGGACGCTCGGTCTTGGCGCGACAGGGGGACGTGACGGACTACGATTCGATGCGGCTCATCGCCGCCGATACACACGATCTCTATGGGCGTGTCGATCACGTGCTGTTCGCCGCGGGCGCCGGCTCGGGAAAGTTCGGCTTTCCGTTCTGGAATCTCGAGCCGGGCGATTGGCAACGGGTGCTGAACGTGAATCTCGTCGGCGCGGTGAACGTGGCGCACGCCTTCGCACCGGAGATGATCGCCGCGCGTCGCGGTACCTTCTTGTTCATATCGTCGATCGCCGGCCAGATCGGCTCTCCGACCGATCCACCCTACAGCGCGGCCAAGGCGGGCCTGATCAACTTCTCGCAGTGCGCCGCCAAGGACCTGGCGGAATACAACGTGCGCGTGAATTGCATCTGTCCCGGCATGATCAAGACGGAGCTGAATCAGGGCGTCTGGTCGGCCTGGCGCTCGCGCCAACCCGACGGCGCGGCGAGCTACGAGAATTGGGCCGCCGAGAAGATCCGCCGCAATGTGCCACTCAATCGCTGGCAGGACCCCGAGGACGTGGCCGCGCTTGCGGTCTTCCTCGCGTCGCCGCGCGCCAAAAACATCACCGGCCAGACCATGAACGTCGACGGCGGCCAGGTCATGCATTGGTGATCAAGCGTTTCGCGGCGAACTGCGCGATCTCTTCATCACCGTGAGGGATGTATCTTGTGAGAACCGCGGGGTGGCGCGCCCGCCGTCGGGCTGAACTGCTCAATACAGCCAGAGCACAAAAGGTGTCAACAAGACGGCGATCCAGAAGCCGGCTTCGGGGTTCTTCAGCAACGTGCCGAGTGCAATCCCGACGATCCACAACGCGATCGGCCAACCGTGGCCAAGACAGACCGAGGCCACGGCGAACAACGTCATCGCGACGAGAAGCCTTGTCAGGCTGAATTGAAATCGCTGCATAATCTCCAAAATATCACCGACGGCCTCTGCACCAAACAGAGTAGCTTGACAGTCGCCCGCGGAAATGTGCAAAAGTATGGCAGTTGCCGACCGCCCCGCATCGGCCATCACGCCACCGGGCCGATTCTCGGCTGCTCTTAGAATGGAACTCTACCAATGAACGAAAATCCCTATGCCTCGCCCGCGGAGTTCTCCGACGACCCGGTTGCTTCTGTGGTCAACCGGCCGCCACGAGAAGAGCTTGCTGAGGCGGTCGAGGACTTTTTGTCGGACCGGATCGGCGCGTTCGAGTTCGATGAACGACTCCGGAAGATATGCGACGAGACCCCCGACCACACGGTACAAATCGTCGCCGAGCAACTCTGGTGTTTCTACGACGACATCACCGATCACCCTGCCGTCCTGACCAAAGAAGAATGGAATCTGATTCAACGTCTGATGCTCATCGTGAGGTCGGGCGGTGAGCTTGAACAATCCGATCGGCGCGTCACGCACGCGAGCCAAGGCGTGGCACTTGCAACGCTGGTCGCGACGGGCTCGGTCAGTTTCGCGATCCCGCAGGCGTGGCCGCTTTTCGTTTTTTTGGCCGGCTTGATTTCCATCGGCTTGTCGTGGTGGCGCGAACATCGGCTCTACCTTTGCCTCAAACCCGACCCATGGTGCATGTGGCCGTTCCCTTCGTTCGCCGCCATCAGCCGAGCCCTGCAACGAGCACCGGATTTCCGCAAGAAGAAGTGGCGGCCGGAACTGGCGAAACGACACATTCGATCGGCAGATTCCCTGTTTGCTTTGCGGTTGCCAGGCTGGGTAGGTTGGTGCCTTGCATCGCCCATCGCACTCGCGGCGCAATGCTTTCCGTTGCGCAGCGAGACGCTGATGCTGGTCGAATCATCGTGATAGGCGTTTGCCGTCGTAGCAGCATGATCGCCAAGGCTCGGAGGTGAATGTTAGGCGGGTCATGGATCAGGGTAGATTTCCATCATGCACTTTGAGGATTTGCTTTTGAAGGCGTGCAGTGCCGATCGTGTAACGGGAGCCCGCTGGCCATGAAACAAAATTATACCGGCGCCACCGCCGCTGCTGAGCCCAGTTGGGTCGCGCCCCGCTGGCTCTAATTAAGACATGGCGTCTTGTTGGCGGCTATCTTCCTGGGCTACAATCGTCGTCATGCCTCCAACACTCCTTGCACTCGGAGTTTGCCTGTGAACGGACCGCCGCTGCTGATCGCCGCCATGCTCTTCTTGCTATCGGTGCACTCGACGTCGGGCGCGGAACTCCCGGAATCCGGCAATAAGACGACTTGGGAGTCGCGGTACCGGCAAGCAGCCGACGAATATGCCCTCTACCGCGATTCGAATAAGCTCGAGCTACAGCCGGAGCCCGTCTATCGCTGGAGCCACGCGGTCCGCGAAGGGGGTACCGGTGGTTCCATCTACGTCTGGACCCATGAGGGATGTGCCGAAGCCGTCGCCTGCTTTTGGCGCATGCGCTACGCCGATGGGCATGCCACCCTCGGGCACGAACTGCATTCGCTCTCTCCCGGAGTGCTGGGCGTCGTGCGCGAAGGGGCCGACGTGTGGAAGCCGACGGCCGCGTTCGAGAGAACCGCCTTCGACGACGCGCCCGATCCCGCCCCGAAACCGGCCGCCCGGTTGGCACAGATGAGATCGCTGGCCCGCGATTTCGCGGGCCATAGTTCCAACCCCGGAGGCAAACGCTGGGAGCTACGAACGCTCACGACACCCGTTTACCGAAACCAGAGCAGCGATCCGGACGTGGTCGACGGCGCGCTGTTCGCGATGGTCTGCACGGTGGGAACCGATCCGGAAGCCTTCCTCCTCTTGGAGGCGCGTCGTACGGCGGGGAGGCCGCGTTGGCACTTCGGGGTGGCGCGGTTCTCCCATCTCGATCTCTTCGTCAATTACCGCGAGCGAGAGGTGTGGCGTGCCGTCCGAGGTCCAGACGACACGTTCAGGCAGAACCCCACGCAAACGTATCGCAGCTTTCATGTACCCGTCGACGAATCGGCAGATGAAGCGACGGGACAGTCGACTCAGTGATCGGCTTGCGCCGTGGGCGAAATGTTCCAGTACTTCGACATGCGGTGAGGCCGTGGACGCGTAAACGATACGGCGACGGCCGGGTGGCACACCATGGTCTTCCGAACCGGTTCCATCGCTGCCAACTTTCTCGCCAGACCAGAACGTGCACGAAAAGTGATTGCCCACTTCGCAGGCATGCGAACGAAACCAACTGCATTCCTCGGTTTTCGTTTGACTACCTGCCGGTGATGGACCTGTGTTGGTGAACGAGAAGCGCCCGCCCGGGTTCCAAAAACTCGCCCCTTTTGTACTGCTAAACCGGGCGTCACGTTCCGCTCGCGACGCCGATATTTCGCATCACGACGACGGTATCGAAGAATCCGCCCGCGCCCGTTTGACTTACCAACGCGGGCAACCTAGTAGACCGTTATACGCCAACTTTGGGGGGATAGGACTGCGTGGACCACGTTCCGTGGCTGGTGCTCATCAGCGGTCTGGTGTTGCTGCTCGATCTGGGCGTCGGCGTGGCAATTGGCTGGTGGGTCCACGAGGCCAACAGTGTTCGGCAGCAAGCCGTTAATGCTCGGCAGGCGATCGACGCCTTGCGCGACCTGCACGACCTAACCTGTGATGTGGCGGGACGCGTCAGCCGGCACGTGACGACGGTCGATGCGATCAGCCAGGAGCTGATCGCCCTGCGGGCGAATTGCACGGGGCCGAAAGACCATGCCGTCGTCGATGCCGTCTCGCGCATCGTGCAGGTGAACGACGAGCTGACCCAGCAACTGACCGAAGCCAAGCTGGAGATCAGCCGGCAAGCCGAAACGATCGAGGAACAGGCGTCGGCCGCGCTGTCCGACCTGGTGACCGGTCTGCCCAATCGCCGCGGCTTCGACGACGATTTGCGGCGCCGGCTGGCGCAGTGGCAGCAGCAAGACACACCGATCTCCGTGCTGATGATCGACGTCGATAACCTGCAAGATCTGGAACAGCAGCACGGCAAGCAGGCGGCCGACGAGGTCTTGCGCGGCATCGCCGGTGTGCTCAACGAAACGATGCGGGCAATGGATCTCATCGCCCGCTACGACGACGATCAGTTCGCGGTCGCCTTGCCCGGAACCCGTTTGACCGAAGCACAAGCCACGGCCGAGCGACTACGCGGCGCGGTGGCGGCCCGCGAATTCCATGTCGCCGAAACCCCGGTAAAGATCACGATCAGCCAGGGTGTGGCCGAAGCGCGGCCCGGCGACGACATGGGATCGTTGCTGGATCGGACAAACCTGGCCCTGGCCGCGGCTCAGAACGCGGGCGGAAATAACGCCCATCTGCACGACGGCGGAAAGTGCACGGCGATAGCCCGCACGGCCCAGGTCGAAGAGCGGCCTGAGGTGGTGGAAGAGGACCTGCTCGCGCTGGCCCGCGAACTGCAAGCCATGCCGGTCGACGCGCACACCGACCCGCTCACGGGCTTGCTCAATCGCCGCAGCTTCTTCGAGGGGCTCCGGCACCGCATCGCCGAGCACAACCTGGCCAACGTGTCGCTGTCGCTCGTGGTGATCGATCTCGATAACATGACCCATTTCAACCGCGTGCGTGGAAACCTGATGGGCGACGTGGTGTTACGGACGGTGACGCAGATCGTCCGCACCGCCACACGGGCCCACATAGACCTGGCGGCCCGCTATCACGAAGACAAGCTGGCCGTGGTGTTGGTCGACACTCCCTTGCACGAAGCGCTGTCGACCGCCGACCGCATCCGCCGGGCCGTGGCGGCCTGCAAGCTCAAGTCGGAATCAGCCCAGATCACCGTCACCGTCAGCGCCGGCGTGGCCGAACTGGAACGTGGCTCCGATGCGGTGGCACTACTCAAACGGGCCGAAGATTCCGTCCGCGCCGCCAAGACGGCTGGCCGGAATTGCACGTTCTACCACGATGGCCGCCGTCCCCAGCCCGCCCGAGCACCTGCCCCGCTGGCGGGATGACGTGTTCGGTCAGCTCGCTCGCGATTCGCTCGGGCTACTTCAATAACCATTCCACCGCGGCGCCCGCTTCACCGCCCTCGTCTCCCTTGTACTCGGAGAGATTCCCAGCCTGTCCCGCGGCGGCGTAATTCTTACGCACGACGGCCGGGGTCTCTGCCGACTCGCCGGCCAGCCAGAGCGGACGCGGCGCCGACAGGGCCAGGAGAGCTGGAACGTCACCGTATTTGACGATGCCCGGTAGAAACGCCGCGTCGTCGAAGGCGGTCAGCCGTGCGAAGCGGAAACCGGCCGTGTCTACCGCCAAGCGATCGATGGCCTCTCCCGCCACGGCCGCGGCCGCGGCGACCCAGGGCCCCGCACCGTTCAGTCCCAGCAAATCGACCCGTTCGGGTTTCTGATCGCTGGTGCGAGCGAACGAGACGAGTGCCAAGATATCGTGTACGCGCTGGGCAAAGAGTGGATGATTATAGCCATAGGTGAAGCCGGCGAATTCGCGCGGGTTCTTCACCCGGCGATTCTTAATGGGCGCCTGGCCCTGTGCCAAGAACTCACCCTGACCGAACAGATCGATGCCCGCCACGGAGGTGCCCGCGGCGAGCAGTTTCTTTACTTCTGGTTTCGGGCCGCCGTCGTTGCCATACAACCCGGCCTTGCCCGACTCGTCGATCCAGAGCACGACCCGCTTGTTCCATTTCTTGGGCAGCAGGAAGGCGACGGGCAGTTCCTGGCCGTGCAGCGGATTGCGCAGCAACCCGGCGAACTCGAGGTAGTCGCCTCGATCCTCCTCCGAGCTCTTTTCAAACTCCGGCGCGCCGATGTCGGCCACCGAATGCCCCAGAATGGCTTCCACCGCGCCTCCCACGACCTGCCGATACTTGCTGAGCGATGCCGCGTCGCTCGGCACCAGCGCGGCAAGCTGGCGATCGGCGTCGGCCGTAATCTGCTTGACGAGGCTCCGCTCGTAATCCTCGCCTGCCGGCGGCTTGGGATGCGTGTCGTCCCAGACGGTCATTTCCGCGACCGTCAGCGGCACGAAGTCCTCCTCGACGATCGGATCGGTGTAGCCGAGCTGCAAGTGCTTGTTGAACCAGCTATACATCACGCCGCGGCTGACGAAGTTGTAGTTGTGCGGGAACTGTACGAGCGGCTTGGCCATCACGTTCGCCTCAGCCCCCAACAATTTGTAGAGCTGCTTTAGCTCCGGGAGTCCTTTGGTGGCGATCTCCTTCGTCCAATCGTCGGCGCCGGTCATTCCCAGCGGCTTGGGCGCGAATAACCCGGCCAGCTCGATGTTGCCCGTGTCGACGCGCAGCAAACAGCAGTTCTCGCACGTGCATCCCCCTTGCATGGCAGTGGAGACCATCACCGCCGGAAAGGCGGCCGCCGGCCGCGGATCGACCGCGCATAACATGAAGGTTTGCGTGCCGCCGCCGCTGGCACCCGTGACACCGATGCGCGTCGGGTCGACTTCGGGCAGACTGGTGATCCAATCGAGCGCCCGGACGGAATTAAACGTCTGTAGGCCCATGATCGACTGCAATCGCAATTCGGCCTGCGCGCTGAAAAAGCCCCAGTTGTCGGCCGATTCCATAGACGGGCGGATCTTCCCGTAACCGTGCGACACCTGGGACGGAATCTGCTGGCTGTCGGCGTAGCCCACCATGTCGTAGTGAAACACGACGCATCCCATGCGGGCGAGCTGCACGCACCGCGCCTGTAGCGGAAAACGGCCGCCGCTCACGAAACGCTCGGCGCCGTCGACGATCTGCTGGCGGGCCATCGCCAGCCCCTGATCGACGAAGCGGCCATTCGTCCAGTGGCCATGCGGACAAAGAACGGCCGGCAATTTTCCGCTGCGCCCTTTGGGCCGATAGAGACTGCCGGTGACGAAATGGCCGGGCCAACTCTCCAGAAAGACACGATCGACCGTGTATTCATTGCGATCGATGCGGCCGTGAACAACGGCATTCACGGGTGTCACACTCGGCAGCGGCCAGAGGCCGGTGGCCACCTTCACCTGCCGCCGCACGCGTTCGGCGCGTTGCTGCCACTTTTCGGCGGTGGTAGGCACCTCCAATGGGAAATAGCCGTCAAGATCCTTGGGAGGATCGAGCCGCTTGTCGGCGGGGAGCTTGCCGGCAGGCAACGCTCGCGGCACCTCGGCCTTAGCGAATCCCGAATAAATCAGGGCCGGAGCGGCCGCCGAAAAGAGAACTACAAATAAGGCCGTCGCAGAGGGACGGCGCGGCGTGCATCGGTTCATGGGAGCGGCTCGCCAGGCGGGGTGGAAGGTGGGGAGGTATGGGTGTTAATGTATGCCGCCGAGGGGCCGTTCGCCACTATTTTTCGCCGCCGTTTTTGCCCGACGCGGCCATTCCTCTCCTGCGGGGCGAATGTCGTCGGAAAGGGGTCGATCCGCGCCCCAAGTCAGGCCGTGGCTGACGTTTCCGTAACGGCCCACCCGCGCCAAGGAATAAAAGGTAGACTTTCGCGATCGCCTCTCTCCAGGTCCTGTCGCCGAGCCGCTATTTCATGAGCACCGCCGCAACCCTCGAAGCGCCGCTGAGCCTGCTGGCCACGATTTTATCGGATGAATCGTTTAAGCCGTCGGAGACGTCGACGCTCGACGACACGGGCTTGAGCGAGGCACTTGTCGATTCGTTGATCTGCAAATTCCTCGCGGTGTCGGGCACCGTTAGCGGTCGCGGGCTGGCCGACCAGCTCGGTTTGCCGATGGGTGTCATCGAGCCGCAATTGCTCAAGCTGCGCAACCGGCAGTTCGCGGCCCACACGGGCTCCGCCCCGCTCAACGACTATTACTACACGCTCACCGACCAGGGACGGCAGCGGGCACAGAGCTGCCTCGACACCTGTGCCTACATCGGTGCCGCGCCGGTGCCGCTGGCCGACTATGTGGTCTCGGTCGAAGCGCAGACGATCCGCGCCGAGGCACCCAAGCGGGCACAGCTCGCCGAGGCGTTCCACGACATCACTGTCGAGCCGGTGCTGTTCGACGAGTTGGGGCCGGCGGTCAATTCGGGCGCCGGCATGTTCCTCTACGGCGCACCGGGTAACGGCAAGACAACGCTCGCCGAACGGATCACGCGCTGCTTCGGCCAACATATCTGGATTCCGCGCACGCTCATCGAAGACGGGCAGCTCATCAAGCTCTACGACCCCGCCTATCACCAGGCAGTGGAAAATGCGGCCGGCAGCCTGCTCAAGCAGAACGATTTCGATCGCCGCTGGATCAAGATCCGTCGCCCCACCGTCGTGGCCGGCGGCGAACTGACGATGGACTCGCTCGAGATCCGCCACGACGCGCGGGCCAATGTCAGCGAGGCCCCCTTGCAGTTGAAGAGCAACTGCGGTTCGCTGCTCATCGACGATTTTGGCCGTCAGCGGATGGAGCCGGGCGAATTGCTCAACCGCTGGATCGTGCCGTTGGAAAAGCGCTACGACTTCCTGACGCTCGCTTCCGGCAAGAAGATCCAAGTTCCGTTCGAGCAACTGATCCTCTTCTCTACCAATCTGGAGCCGGAGGAACTGGTCGACGAGGCCTTTCTGCGGCGCATTCCTTACAAGGTGAACATCGCCGACCCGTCGGAAGCCGAGTTCGGGCGGCTCTTCGAGTTCTATGCCGGCAAGCTTGGTTTCGAGTTTCGCCGCGAAGCGGTCGATCATCTGGTGCGGACCCATTACCGGCCGTTTGACCGGGCCCTGCGGCGCTGCCATCCGCGCGATCTGCTGGGCCAGGTGCGCAACTATTGCGTCTACAACGAACTGCCCGTGGAGATGCTGCCGGACTATTTCGACCGCGCGGTGAAGGGCTATTTCACGGCCGTGCGAGTTAAGGCGGGTCAAGGCGGGGCATGAGCGAGGCGCAATTCGATCAACATTATGTGAAGCCGCCTGCGGCTGATACGTCCGATATCCGTCCCACCGTGTTCATCGGGTTGGGCGGCATGGCGTCGGGCGTGTTGCGGCAGTTGCGCAAGCGCTTCGGCGAGTCGTCACTGGTCGGCGACCTGCGGTTCCTGGCGCTCGATACCGACTCCGGCGACCTGCGCGCCGCCGAGACGGCGCCGGCCGCCGAACGGTTGTTGCCCGTCGAGACGCTGCACCTGCCGCTGCGCAAGCCGGCCGAATATCGCTCGTCGAGCGACGAGATTCTGCGTTGGCTCGGCCGACGCTGGCTCTACAACATCCCTCGGTCGCTGCACACCGAGGGGCTACGGCCGCTGGGGCGGCTGGCCTTCGTCGACCATCGCCTGGCGATCGCTGAGCGGCTGCACCGAGCGATCGGCGACGGCGCCCCGCGCGTTTTCGTCATCGCTTCGATCGATGGCGGCGCGGGGGGGGGCATGTTGCTCGACGTTGCCTACGCGATCCGACAGGCGCCGACCGATTCCGTCTGCGGGCTGATGCTGCACGCCACGCTGGCCCGCAGCCCGGCCAATGACCTGCGCAAGGCCAACGCCTACGCCACGCTGACCGAGCTGAACCATTTCATGCGGGGCGGCGCTGCATTCCACACGGGACCGGTGGAGGTCCTGCCCGCCGGCGATGTCTCGTCGCCACCGTTCGACGATGCCTACCTCATCGATTTGGGCCAGGAGCTGTGCGACGCCGAGTTGGACCACGGCATCCGGCAGATCGCGGAATATCTGTTCTTGAGCGCTACCTCGTGCGCGGCCGTGCTCGACGGCTTCCGCCAGAGTACCCGCCAACAACCGGCCGCCGGGCACCCCGCCGTGCGGCTGCGTTCGTTCGGCCTGCACGCGATTCGCGTGGATAAGCAGGCGATCGCGGCCGCCGAGGCCGACCGCCTTTGCCTGCGCCTGGCGCAGACGTGGCTGGGTGAGAGTGAAGATGGTTCGGCCCCTCCCCTACGGATCCAACCACCCGACTTCGGCCTCGACGATCTGGCCAAGCGCGTGCAGGCGATCGCCAACAAGGCGCTCGGCGGCAGCGCGGAGACGCACTTTCGTGGGCTGGTGATCACCGAGACGACCCGCTCGACTCTCTCGCGCGACGACGATCCGGCTGGACGTTTTGGCGAGGAGCTGCGGCGGATTCACGGCGTGCTCGGACTGCCCGCGGTGCTTGAAGCTTCGCAACCGTCCCAGCTCACACGGCTCGAAACCGCATTGCGAGACAGTGGGCAGAAGCTGGCCACGGCTCTGGCGAACACGCTCGTCGACTCGATCGCGGCACTCGTCGACCAATCGCCGGGGCGCGTGCCCGCCGCCTTGGCCGGTGCCAATGTATATCAAGGGCACCTCCGCGACCTGCGGCAGACGGCCGAAGAAGTCCTCAAGCGCGATCAGGCAGAGGCCACGGCGCTGTGGTCGAAGTTGCATCGCGGCGAATTGCCCCGGCAACGGAGTTGGTTCGGCCGCTTGGGCGCGGCGGGAATCGACCCCGAAACGTGCCTGCTCGATTATTGCCGGTTGCGGCTGAACGTGCTCGTATTCCAGCAGCTCGTGTCGATCGTGCAGGAAGTGTCGGCGCAGGTCGCCTCGCTGAACAATCGACTCATCAAATTACGCCAGGCGTTGCAACGTTTGACGAGCGAATTCACGGCCACTGACGCCGCACGGCCCGAAAACGCCAGCCGCGATGGATCGGCCTCGTTGGTTGCGGAGCTCGACCGCTTCGCCGGGGCCGAATTCTTGGCCGAGTTGGACGGCTCGCTCGGGCAAACGGTGCTGGCTGCCGAAGGAGGCCTGCTAGGGCTGGCCGACGCCAGCCCCGATCGCTGGCGCGCACTTGCCCGGCAAATGAACGAGTTCGCTCGCGAGGCCGTGCTCTCGTCGTTGAGCGGCGTCGATGCCGCATCGCTTCTGCTGAAGCAGGGACCCGGAGGCCCCCAACTGGCGGCTGCCATGGCCAAGGCCAACGCACGCCTACTGCCCGATGACGGCGAAAGCCACCTGTTCGCGGTCCTGCCGCACGGTGCAGCAGGCGAAAAGATCGCAACGGAGGTGCGCGAACGGTCGCCCAACGCGTCGGTCATCGTCTCGAGCGACAGCGATCTGGTCTTTGTACGCGAAGAAGATCGCATTGTGCTGTCCGATGCCGCCGCGGCGCTCGTCGAAGGCCGCGGCGACTGCGCCGCCGCCGCGCGCCGCGTGCTGACGCGGATCGACGTTTCTTGGACGGCACTCGACTCACCACCGGGCATGTTGTTGACCGGTGCCTGACGAGTAGACAACGGGCGGGCCTCGGCCCTGTCTAGCCATTTTTCTGGACTTTCGTAATCATTGTTTCGAGAATATGGATCGCTTGCGCGCCTTTCACCCCTTTCGAACCCTGCGAGGACTGACATGTACCGCCGCTTGTTGGTGTGGCTTGTGACGATTGGTTTATCGGGCCTCGCGTCCGACGTGTCGGCTCAGGTAACCCTCAAGCCGAAGTTCGCTGAAGGCACACAGTTCCGCGCCAAGGAAACGCAGAAAGTCGACCAGATCCTGAAGCTGGCCGGCAATACCTTGCCTTCGAAATCGACGATGACGTTTGTTGTGCTGACCAGCTATGGTCAGCGCGACGCCGAGGGCAACCTGCCGATCAAGAGCAAGTTCGAGGCAACACAGGCCGAGATACTGCTTCCGGGCGGGCGGACGCTGAAGTTCGACTCGGCCGACCCCGACGCCAAGGCGTCGGACCCGCAGCTCGAGGCGGCCCTCGATCAATTCCGCAAGCTTACCGGCCTGGAGATTATCCACAAGATCAGCCGCGACAACACAACGGTCGTCTCGGTCGAGCGTTCGAACAGGGAATCGCAGGTTGATCCTGAGGATCTCAAGGAACAGTTTCAGCAGTCGTTGGAACTGATACCGACTGAGCCGATCAAGCAGGGCGATACGTGGGAGCGCGCCTTCAAGCAGGACCTGGGCCAGGGGCAGATCTTGACGTTCCAACGAAAGTTCGAATACGCCGGGCAAGTTGCGGAGTTCGAGACGGTGCCGGGCAGCCGCAACCTCGACAAGATCACCGCCACGGACACGAGTGTCGTGTACTCGGTGCGCCCCAATACGGGGCTGGGCCTGACGGTGAAGAAAAGCGATCTCAAGATCGAATCGTCGAAACACACCTACCTGTTCGACAGGGATGCGGGCCGCTTTGTCGACACGGAAAGCGAGATCCATATCACGGGCGCGTTGTCGCTATCGATCAACCAAATGGATCTGGACGGCGACTTGGACCTGACGCTGTCCACCCGTGAGCAGGGCGTGAAGTAGAAGACCTCCTTGGGGCCGTTTGATGACGACGAACTACGATCCGATCGCCGAACAGTACAAACGGTCGAAACAGCAGCCGTGGCGAATCTTCATCGAGTGCTTCACGCTGATGGAGCTCGTCGGCGATCCGCGGGGACTCGCGGTGCTCGACGTGGCCTGCGGAGAAGGCTTCTATAGTCGGCTGATTCGCCAGCGCGGGGCCGCGCGCGTGAGGGGAGTCGATCTGTCGCACGGCATGATCGAGTTGGCCACTCGGGAAGAATCGCGGCATCGGCTGGGCATCGAATATGTCGTCGGCGATGCGCGCGAGCTGCCCGAGACCGACGCATTTGACCTGGTGGTGGCGGCCTATCTGCTGAATTACGCACGCAACCGCGATGAGCTCGCCTCGATGTGCCGAGGCATCGCCCGTTCGCTCAAACCGGGAGGTCGGTTCGTCACCGTGAACGGCAATCCAGCGCTCACCTTTCCGACCGCTCCCTGCTATCGGCAATATGGCTTCGAAACCACCGTTTTGGGTGAATGGCAAGAAGGGGCACCGATCAGGTGGACGTTCCACCTCAGCGACGGGTCGTTCGACATCGAGAATTACTACCTGAATGTCGCCGCCCACGAGGAAGCGTTCCGGCAAGCGGGTTTTCGTGAGGTTCGTTGGCACGCTGCGCGGTTGTCGCCCGACGGTTTGAACGACCACGATCGTAACTTCTGGTCGAGTTTCCTCGATCATCCGCCCATCACGTGCATTGAGTGCGTGAAGTGAGTAAGAGCATTTCGCGATAGAATTGCTCACTCTCCGCGACACGCGGATCACCGCCGCCGGTCTGGCGCACTTGAAGCACATTACCTCGCTGCGCAGGCTCGTCATCATGGACTGCCGGGTGACCGAGGCGGGTATTGCCGACCTTCAAAGGGCCCTTCCTGGTTGTGGGATTTTGGCGAAAAGGATACAATAGTTCAGTACATAAATCTTCGCGGTTATCGCCTGCCCTTCGCTACGTGAGCGGATACGGCGACCCGCGATCGGGCCGCCCGTGTCCAGCGAACCGGCCGGGAAACTTGGCCGGCTGGGGCGGTTAGGGGCGGGGTAAAATCGCAACAAAGAATGTGATCACACCGAATTCCGAAGCCGCTACTTGGATTGCGGTCAGCCGGACCCTATCCTTCAAAGGTGGCTTCTAAAAAGCACTCATCGCAGCCGTCATCTATGTCGCTCGTGCAGTCGCTGTTTCACCCCCTGACCGCGGCCTGGTTTGCCAAGCGGTTCGGCGAGCCGACCGAGGCCCAGCGGCTGGGTTGGCCCGAAATTGTGGCCGACCGTCACACCCTGATCGCCGCCCCCACCGGATCAGGCAAGACGTTGGCCGCCTTTCTCGTGTGCATCGACCGACTCGTGCGGCAGGCCAGTGAGGGGAAGCTGGCCGACGAGACGCAAGTGATCTACGTCTCGCCGCTAAAGGCCCTGTCGAACGACATTCACCGCAATCTGGAGGTGCCGCTGGCCGAGATCGTGGCGCTGGCCAAGTCGGCCGGTCAGGATCTGCCGGCTTTGCGGGTGATGCTGCGCACGGGCGATACGCCGGCCTCGGCCCGCCAGGCGATGGTCCGCCGTCCCCCGCACATCGTGGTGACGACGCCCGAATCGCTCTATCTGCTGCTCACGAGCGAAAAGGGCCGCGACATGCTGGGCACGGTGCGGACCGTCATCGTCGATGAAATCCACGCTCTCGCCCGCGACAAACGGGGCTCGCACCTGGCGCTCTCGCTGGAGCGCCTGGCGGCGCTCTGCGACCGTTCGCCGACACGCGTCGGCCTTTCGGCCACGCAACGGCCGATCGACGAGATCGCTCGCTTCCTGGTGGGCAGCCGCAACGTCGACGCCAGCGGTGAGCCGGCCTGCAAAATCGTCGATGCCGGCCACCTGCGCTCGCTCGACTTGGCCATCGAAGTCCCCCCCACCGAATTGTCGGCCGTTTGTTCCCACGAGATATGGGACGAGGTCTACGAGCGTCTAGCCGAACTCGTCAACTCGCACCGCAGCACCCTTATCTTCGTCAACACCCGTCGCATGGCCGAGCGCGTTTCCTATCGGCTGCGCGAATTGTTGGGCGAAGAGGCGGTCGCCAGCCACCACGGCAGTCTGTCGAAGGAGATTCGGCTCGCGGCCGAAAGGAAACTGCAAACCGGGCAGCTCAAAGCCATCGTGGCCACGGCGTCGCTGGAATTGGGGATCGACGTCGGCTATATCGACCTGGTGTGCCAACTCGGATCGCCCCGTTCGATCGCCACGTTCTTGCAGCGGGTTGGCCGGGCGGGGCACTCGATCGGGGGCACGCCGCGCGGCCGGCTGTTTCCTTTGACGCGCGACGAGTTGCTGGAATGTTGCGCCTTGGTGCGGGCGGTGCGTGAAAAACGACTCGATCGTATCGAGATTCCGCGTGCTCCGCTCGACATCCTGGCCCAGCAGATCGTGGCCGCCGTCGCCGGGGATGAATTCGGCGAAGACGACTTGTTTGCCCTCTGCCGGGCGGCCTGGCCCTATCGCGACCTGGCTCGCGACCAGTTCGACGCGATTGTCGAGATGCTGAGCGAAGGGATCGGTCGCGGTCCGCGGCAAGGCGCCTATTTGCACCGCGACCGTATTCACGGCCGCCTACGGGCTCGCCGCTCGGCGCGGTTGACGGCGATCACCTCCGGCGGCGCGATTCCCGAGACGGGCGACTACCGCGTCGTCACCGGGCCGGAGCGCACGTTCGTCGGCACGGTCAACGAGGATTTTGCCATCGAGAGCTTGAAGGGCGACATCTTCTTGCTCGGCAACACCTCGTGGCGGATCCTCTATGTCCGCAGCGGCGAGGTGGCGGTCGAAGACGCGCACGCCGCGCCGGCCAGCGTTCCTTTCTGGCTGGGTGAGGCTCCCGGCCGTACCATCGAGCTGTCGGCCGAGGTTGCCGCGCTGCGGGAAGCGGTTGCGGCCCGTCTGCCGCCGCCCAGCCCATCCGGAGACACTCAACCGGAAAACGCCGGCCGTGACGATGCGGTGCGCTGGCTCGCAGCCGAGTGCGGCGCGAGCGGCTCGGCGGCCGAGCAAGCCGCCGCCTATGTCGCGGCCGAACTCGCCGCGGTCGGCCTCGTGCCGACGCAGCGCCGCATCCTGTTCGAGCGGTTTTTTGACGAGTCGGGGGGGATGCAGCTCGTCATTCACTCGCCCTACGGCGGCCGCATCAATCGGGCGTGGGGGCTGGCTTTGCGCAAGCGGTTCTGCCGCAGCTTCGACTTCGAGCTACAGGCCAGCGCCGACGACAACGGTATTGTCCTCTCGCTCGGCCCGCAGCACAGTTTCCCGATCGACCAGATGTTCAAGATGCTCAACCAGCAAAATGCCGAGACGATGCTGGTGCAAGCCCTGCTCGCGGTGCCCATGTTCCGCATCCGTTGGCGCTGGAATGCGACGCGGGCGTTGGCCGTCTTGCGGCAGCGCGGCGGCAAGAAGGTGCCGCCGCCGTTGCAGCGGTTCCGAGCCGACGACCTGCTCACCGCCGTCTTTCCCGCCCAGACCGCCTGTCAAGAGAATGTGACGGGCGACATTGAGGTGCCCGACCATCCGCTCGTGCAGCAGACCGTTTACGACTGCCTGCACGAGGCGATGGATTTCGACGAATGGCACAAGCTGCTGGGCGAAATCGAAGCGGGGCGCGTGGAACTGGTGGCCAAAGACACCTACGAGCCGTCACCCTTCAGCCACGAGATCCTCAACGCCAACCCCTATGCGTTCCTCGACGATGCTCCGCTCGAAGAGCGCCGCGCCCGAGCGGTCGCCACGCGCCGGTCATTGACCGGTGACGACTGGAGTGACCTGGGGCAGCTCGACCCCGCGGCGATCGAGCGGGTGCGGGCCGAAGCCTGGCCCCTCGTCCGCGACGCCGACGAATTGCACGATTGTTTGCTCTCGTGCAATTCCTGGCCTGCCTCCGAGGGGGGCGACTGGAGCGGCTGGTTCTCGGAGCTGGTGTCAGCCGGGCGGGGTGCGATTGCGGTACGGGCTGGTCAACCCGACCTCTGGGTCGCCGCCGAGCGCTGGCCTATCGTACAAGCGGCCCTCCCCGATGCGTCGGCCGAACCACCCCTTCATCTGCCCGACGCGCTCCGCGGCGAACACGAATCGACGGCGGCGGTTGTGGAATTGGTGCGCGGCCAGATGGCCTGCCGCGGCATTTTAGCGGTGGAAGCCGTCGCAGCGCTCTTGGGATTGCCCGTCTCGCGCGCCGCGGCTGCGCTGGAGGCGCTCGAAGGGGAGGGTGCCGTGCTACGAGGTCGTTTCACGGCCGGCGCGGCGGCCAACGAGTGGTGCGACCGGCGGTTGTTGGCGCGCATCCATCGACTCACGCTGTCGAGCGCGCGGGAACGCGTACAACCGGTCGAGCCCGCCGTCTTCTGGCGGTTCTTGCTCGCCCATCAGCACGTCTCGGCCGAGAAGAATCTGCGCAGCCGGTTTGGCTTGCGCGAAGTGCTCGGCCAGTTGCAGGGATTTCAAGCGTCGGCTGGCGCCTGGGAACGCGACCTGTTGCCTGGCCGCGTGGTCGACTACGACCCGGCCTGGCTCGATGAATTGTCACTGGGTGGCGAGGTGGCCTGGGGTCGCCTCGATCCGCCGCGCCCCGCCGAGGATCGTCGGCCGCGCCCGCGCGTGTTGCACCGGGCGGTGCCCACGGCTGTCGTATCGCGCTCGAACCTGGAATGGCTCCTGCCGCCCGACCGGCCGCAACCGATCGAGATGGCGGGCGGCGATGCACGGCTCGTATTCGAAACGCTGCACGCTCGCGGAGCGCTCTTTCGCGCCGACCTGCTATCGGCCACTGGCTTGCTGGCGACACAACTCGATGAGGCACTGGGTGAATTGGCGGCGCTGGGCCTGGTCACGGCCGACGGCTTCGCCCCCTTACGCTCGCTCGTCAATCGCGATCAACCGAGAGGGCGGCGATCGTTTGACCGGCGGCGGGGCCGTGCGGCAGGCTATGCCCGCGGCGGCCGCTGGTCGATCTTCCCCGGCGCGGTACCGCGCTGCGAGCCTGCTGCTCGCGCCGAACACTGGGCCAAGCTCTTGCTCTGGCGCTACGGCGTGATGTTCCGCGATCTGCTGGCGCGCGAGGGCGCGGCTCCCGCGTGGAGCGAACTCGTCGGTGTGTTTCGGCGCTGGGAAGCACAAGGTCGAGTGCGCGGCGGCCGGTTTGTGTCGGGTGTGGCCGGCGAGCAGTTCGCCTTGCCGGAAGTAGTGGAAGAACTGCGTCGCGTGCGCGATGCGGGACCATCCGGAAAGTGGGTCGTGATCTCCGCCGCGGATCCATTGAACCTGGCCGGTGTTCTTACCGACGGCCCGCGCGTACCATCCAAGGCGCGCAATACCCTGGCTCTGCTGGATGGTCGGCTCATCGCCGTGCAACAGGCCGGCCAGATCGAGTTCTTGGCTGCCGGTGAAACGAGTCTTGCGGCGGATGCGATGGCCGATCTGACGCGGGCACTGCGCGTGAGCACCGTTGTCCGTCGCCGCCACGCGGCGGGCGAATTCGCCGCGATTCCTTGGCGCTCGTTCGCTCAGGCCAAGCCGAAATAGGATCGGCATCGTCGGGCGTTTCCTCACCCAAGGAGCTCGGGCATCCGGGTTTTGTCGGCCGGTTTCACGATGCCGTGAACTTGAGGCCCAAGGCACTCCCTACGATCAAGAGCAGGCAGATCACCCGCGCGGCCGTGAGCGGTTCGGCGAAGAGGATCACGCCGAGCGTGGCCGCTCCGACGGCGCCGATGCCTGTCCAGACGGCGTAACCCGTGCCGATCGGGATCGTCCTCACGGCCATTGCCAATAAGAACAGGCTGACCGCCATGGCCGTGATCGTGAACACACTCGACCACAGCTTGGTGAAGCCGTGCGTGTACTTCAGGCCGACGGACCAGGCGACTTCAAACACTGCGGCGACGAACAGATACACCCATGCCATAACGCACCTTGGGGCGTCAGTGGCAGGGTCGTCCCCGCCGGGATCTTTTAGAGAACGTGTGGGTCGTCCCGCACGCTGGACAAGGGGCTCACTCTACCCACTGCCTTGGGCAACAGCAAGGGCTGGCTCGACGACCGGCAATCTGACGTGGCGTCACGAAAGCGCGTCGACCCACGGCGTGATCGCCTGGGCCAGGAGGTCGTAGCCCGCCGAGTTCGGATGGACCTCGTCTGGCTGGAACAAGCTCGTATTCATGCTCCCGTCGGAATTCATAAAGGTTAGGCCCACGTCCACAAACCAAACGTGCTGATCATCGGCCAGCGGCGGGAGCAGCGCATTCACCTGGTCGATCTCTTGTTCAATGGTCGAATCGGCGGCCGGTTCGAGCGCGGGCAACAGTCCCAGCAACAATACCTTGATGCCGGGGAACTCCTGTTGGAGCTTCTGGACGACCGCGTGGATGCCGGCCACGATATCGCTGGGGGTGTTGGCGAGGTCGTTCGCGCCGATCATCAGCACGGCCAGCTTCGGTGAGATGCCGTTCAAGTTGCCCGTATCGAGACGCCAGAGAACGTTTTCGATCGTATCGCCCGCCACGCCCGCGTCGAAGCTGCCCAGCGGCGCGAAAGACTGATTCCAGTCGGCAATGCCTTCCGTCGTCCACAACTCGGTGATCGAATCGCCGAGAAACAGGACATTGCCGTTTCCTTGGGCCGCCTCGGCGGCGACGTTCGCAATCCTGCTCTGGGCGAGCGGCAACACATTGGGCACCGCCACCGTTGTTACCGGCACTCCCGTATGCACATCGAAATACTGCCCGGTGGCGACGTAATTGATCATCAACTTCTGTTCGGTCGTCTGGCCCGTCCCGAGTTGCCACGCGAGGGCCGATACGATGTCCGTCTCGATCGAAAGTTGTAGCTGCGACAGATCTTGTTCGACGGTACGCGTCGCCCCTTCTGCGCTCGTGAGCAGCGAGAGGGCCAGGGCGTACGAAGTCTCGCCGGACGCAAGTTGAGTTTCCGCCCAGGCCACCGCTGGAGCTTCAGCAGCGCGGCCGAACGCCTTCTGATAGGCGGATTGAACCCACCCCGACTGCGTGCCACCGGCACGCGCGTAGAATTCATCGCTGCCCATCAAGGTGGCTTCGAGTTGCTGGTTCGTCACGCCGGCTCGCATCTGCTGTATCCAATATCGGAGAGCCGCTTCATCGACGGCGCGGCCCAGATAGTGCTGATAGGTCGCGGTGACGAAGTCGGTAAACGCTTCGTCGCTGTTAACCACTTGTGCCGCGAACGAGGAGCGCGGCTCGCCGGAATTGACCTGGGCGACTCCCCACGCGAGACTGGCCGGGTCGGCGGGACGCCCGAGCACATCCTGATAGACCGCCTGTACGAAGGCCGCATTGGCCGTTGCCGGATCGGCCGCCAGCGACAGCCCCGACAGGTAATTTCGCCTCTCCAACCGCTCGCCGCGCAGATTCCACGCCGTTGCTCGCCCGCCGCGCCTCTTTCGTTGCGCACGAGATGGGATGAGCCAGCTCATAACAACAAGACCTCTCCGCCGTCCGAGCGTCCACCCTGACTATCTCGTGGTGCTACCAAAAGGAAAATGTCAGCGGCGCCGCGCAAACGCCTGCCATCGTTGTCGATCTCGATGCCGTTTCTTGGCAGCCGGCGAGCGATCCGTTTTTTACCGTGTAGGACTCATCGTCGCGGCGCGCTCACAACCACGCTAAATCCCGTTCGCCGTTCGACCGCTCCGTGCGAGAGTCGTGTAGGGATGGGCGCGCAATCGTTCTTAGCGCGTCGGCCGGATCGCGTCGCTACGACCGGACCACGGGATATGCAGGGTGTGAACGCCGGCGGAAGAATACGATGCTCGGCCGCCGATTCGGACTAATCCGGCTTGGCGCGAAGTAGCCGACCGCGATGCGCACGCGCTCGGTTAAACGGCTATTGCCGGAGCGACGTCGCGTACGCTTCGCTGCCGAAGGTCGTGCCCATCGCTTGCAGCGTGGTTTGGTCCGTACCGTCGGGGAAGAAGTGAATCGAGCCGTCGGCGAAGAGGAAGTTCGCACCGGAGGGATGCATGCTGGAGGCGTCGTCCAGGTCTCGGCCGGTCTGGTCGTTGATCGTTCCGGCATGGATCAGCACAAGGTCGCCCGCGCCCTGGCCAAGCCTACCGGCCACCGCCTTCGGGTTATAGACGCCCGTGTTGGCATAGCCGCCGCTGACGGCCCCCACCCAGGTCGCCTGCACCCGGGCGAACGGGCGCTCCTCGATGAAGATCGTGCTGCTCGTGCCGTCTTTGATGTCCGTCAGACGGACCGAACTGTTGCGGTAGAAACAGCCATTACCCGTCGCCGCCGTGGTGGCGACACCCCCGCCACAACAGGCTCCGTAGCTTCCCGGCGCGATCGTGCAGATGGGCTTCCAGTTGTTGTCGGTCACCGCAAAAGCGGGCGGCGAGCTCAAGATATCGGACGGGCATGTCAAAACGGGCACGACGGTTTGAATGGCGGGCGAGTTCTGCACGGGCACCCGGAAATTGTATTGACCATACAAGGTGCTCTGTTCCAGATAGGGCAGGATGAAGGCCCCCCACGCCCAACCAGGCGACGTGTCGTTGGTTCCGTCGACGTAGGTTGCCGTCGCCAGGTAACCCGGCGGCAGCCGTCCAGACGTGTCGTGGTAGCCCTGGAGAGCCAGCCCGATCTGCTTGAGGTTGTTGACGCATTCGGCTCGGCGGGCCGACTCGCGCGCCGCTTGCACCGCCGGGAGCAACAAGGCGATCAGCAGGCCGATAATGGCGATCACGACGAGCAACTCGATGAGGGTGAAGCCCTCTTTTTGGCGGCGGGAGGCGGGGAGGTGGGACATTGGCAGGGGGTCCTCTTTGTTTTATTGCTATTGCGACTCAGTCGCAACAAACGCCAATTCTATCTGCGAGAACGTTTCTGTCAACGGCGGCGCACGGAACTCAATGCGAATGCATCCTTGCAGCGCCGCCAGCGCGAAAATGGCCTGTGGAACCGTCACCGCGATTCGGAACCGCTCGCCGAGTGATCGTTCCCGTGGCACAAATGCCCGACGTGTCGGATTTCGGGCGATTGCGTCGGCAGCGAGCCACCGGTCAGCCGAAAAGGCCCCGCCAGATCGCCTCAGCACCGGCGCCCCAGAAGAGGAGCGGCATGGCGTCGAACAGGAGGATCCAAAGAATGGCGATCGGTGCGCCCAGAAATCGCCAAAACCTCCGCTGCGCTTTTAGTTAGCGCTACCGAGATGGTTGCCCCGCGCGAGGCGCATGTTCGAAATTCGCCCTATGCTTGGCTTCCAAGCCACGCTCGACGACAATTGGAATCATGCACTCCGACCGAGCGGCGGCGGGCTCGGCCTGAGTGCGGACCATCGCCAACCGCCACGATTTCCAGCCAAAACACGAAACCTATGCCGCAGCTCCTTCGACCGCCGTTTTGGGCCTTCGTCGTGCTCCTCGCCGCCGCGGGCGTTGCGCGGGCCGACCTTCCGTCCACCCGGCTGAACCGCATCGTGCCGTTGGGAGGCGCCGCTGGGACATCGCTAGAAATGCAGGTATCGGCCGCCGACGGCGACGAGGCGAAACAACTCGTCTTCGATCATCCTGGGCTGAAAGCCGAGTGGATCGACAAGGGGAAATTCAAAGTCACCATCTCCGCCGACGTACCGGAAGGAACCTATGATGTGCGGCTCCTCGGCCCGTTCGGCATGAGCAATCCGCGACTATTTGCCGTCTCGCACGGGCTGGTCGACCTTGCCGAAAAGGAGCCGAACGACGTGCCCTCCGCCGCCCAGCCGACCCCGATCAACACCGCGGTGTCCGGCACGAGCGACAGCAACGGCCAGGATTTCTATCGCTTCGCCGCCCGGCAGGGGCAGCGGCTGACGATCGACTGCCAGGCTGGCAAACTCGACAGCGAGGTCGACGCTTGCTTGAGTGTGGTGGCCGCCGACGGCGCGGTGCTGGCCACCAGCGGCGACTACCATGGCCGAGACCCGTTCATCGACTTCATCGCGCCGGCCGACGGCGAGTATCTGGTCGAGGTCCACGACCTTTCCTTCCGTGGTGGTTTTCCGTATCGGCTCATCGTCACCGATCGTCCCTACGTCGAAAACGTCTTTCCCCGCGTGGTCGAGCCGGGCAAGCCGGTCGAACTCACGGCGCTGGGCCGCAATTTCGGCACCGCCGGACAGCCCTCGAATTGGAAGATCGACGAACGGCCGTTGCAGGAATTCCGCTTCACGATCACGCCGCCCTCGGCCGCCGAGGCATTCGGTTTCTACCGCTTCGTCGAGCACCCCACCGACCACACGGTTCTGCCGACCGCGGCCACCTGCACGTTGGACGGATTTCAAGTGCGCGTGCCGGTCGGCGAGGGAGCGAGCCCACCGGTTACGCTGATGTATGCCTCGGGACCGGTGACACTCGAGCGCGAGCCGAACGATATGCTCGAACAGCCGCAGCCCGTGGCGCTGCCGCTGACCGTCAGCGGTCGTTTCGATCGGCCGCGCGACGCCGACTGGTTTGAAATCGAGCCGGCCGAGGCGGGCCGCTACGAAATCCAGGCCTATTCCGAGCGGATCGCCGGCCAGGCCGATCCCTACGTGGTCGTCGTCGACGACAAGGGGACTCGCATCAACGAGATCGACGATTTCGGCCACCGCATGAACGCGTTCGACGGGCACTTGCGCGACCCGGTCGGCTCGGTCGATCTGCAGGCGGGGCGAAAATATCGCCTGCTCGTGCAAGACCGCTACGGCCGCGGCGGCGCGCGCTACCAGTACGTGTTGACCGTCCATCGCTCGCAGCCCGACTTCTTCGTCGCGGCTATTCATGGGGTCAATCCCGGTCCCTCGGGCATCAGCATCTGGCGCGGGGGCGCGACGTGGCTCGACTTGATCTTCCATCGCCAGGACGGATACGGCGGACCGATCACCGTGCAGGCGGAGGGGCTCCCGCCCGGCCTGCACGCCGAAGAGGTCAAGATTCCGAATGATACGCGCGCCGCGCTGGTCTTGTGGGCCGACGCCGACGCGCCCTTGTGGAACGGCACGTTCAAGCTGGTCGCCACGGGCAAGCGGGGCGACGCCACGCTCCGCCGCGAGGTGCGCCCGTACACGCGCGTCTGGACCGACGCCAACATGGGATCGAGCCGGCCGACACGCGAGTTGGCGGCGGCCATCATCGAGAAGGCTCCCTATGGCCTGCGCGCCGCCCCCGACCGCGCCACCGTCGAGATGAACAACAAGCTGACCATCAAAGTCGCCGTCGACCGGCTTTGGCCCGAGTTCCAGGCGGCCGTCAAGGTGATCGGCCTCGGTCTGCCAGGCGGATTCCAGTTCAGCGAGCGAGAGATCGCCGCGGGACAGAACGAGGGCGAATTCGAGTTGCAAGTCGGCAACATGCGACCGGGCGAGTACACGATCACGCTGCTCGGGCAAGGACAGGTGCCGGTGAAGAAGGACGCCACTTCGCAGCCCGCCAACACGCTCGTCGCCATCCCCTGCCGGCCGCTCACGATCACCGTGGTCGAGAAGCCGAAATAGATCGCACCGTGCGAGCCGTGGGGCACACCAATGCGGCCGGATCAGTCGTCGTCGTCTTCCTCCTCGTCGTCGTCGGCGCGGGCAATCACAAACGAGGCCCTCACCGGCGGAGGCATGCGCGAGTCGGGACCGCGTACGCTGCGCCAAATGATCTCGTTCAGCAGAATATCGTCGGCCGCGTCTTCGCGGCCGAAGTCGAGCTGCGCCGATTGCTCGACACCCCATCCGGAAGTCGGGTTGCGCGCCTGTAAGTCAGCGCGAGCCGGACGGTGCTGAAATCCTTCCAGGTCGGGCTCGGCCTGGAACGAACCATACATGGGCCGCGCCGCGGCATCGAATTGGCTCATCGGCTTGAGGCCGAGTATCAGCTCCATGCTCCGTAGCATGCTCGACGTGGAATACATGTTCGAGTCGACGTGGTGCCGCTTGCAGTACGGGCTGATGACGAGCGCGACGGTGCGGTGCGCGTCGACGTGATCGGAGCCGTTCTGGGCGTCGTCTTCGACCACGAAGATGGCCGTATCTTTCCAGAATTTGCTCTCGGTCACGGCCTCGACGAGGACGCCGAGTGCGAGGTCGTTCTCGGCCACCATAGCCGTGGGCGTCGGCTTGCCCTTCTTTTGACCATACGTGTGGTCGTTGGGCAGACGCAGCACGATGAAGGCCGGCATCTCGCCCGTCTTTTCAAAGCCGTGAAGTTCCTCGATGAACCGCTGGGCACGCTTCACGTCGGGATAGTCGAGATCGTAGGGGCGGAACTGCGGGTCGAAATGCCCCTCCAGCGCCGGCAGGGTGGCCACGCCCGGATCGCCCCGCTTCTTCCCCTCGTCGATGAACTCGCCGTAGCTGCGATAGCTGACGCCCGCCTCGCGGCAGCGGTCCCAGATATAGCCGCCGGCCGGCGTCGCGATGTCGAAATGGCCTTCGCCCGGATAGACGAGCTTTTTCTGGTTGCCGCGATAGACCAGCGGCCAGGTCTTTTCGACAAAATCGTTGGCGTAGGCAGCCATGCTCCATTCGTGGCCGTCGGCGCTGACCTCGCTCTCGACATAGAAGTTGTCGAGCAGCACGAATTGGCGGCTCAGCGCGTGTTGATTGGGCGTCACTTCCTCGCCGAACAGGCAGAGGTGCGGATCGCCGTTCCCCTCGGGCATGTCGCCGAACACCTGATCGTAGGTGCGGTTCTCCTTGATGATGTAGATGCAGTGGCGCAGCGGGCTCTTGTCACCCGCCTTGGCGGGAATGGGGTTGGGTCCATCCGGCTCGGCCGCCGGCGCGAAATCGGACTTCAACGGGCTGGCTCGAAAGGCAGCCTCGCTGTACCGGGCCATGTCGGCCGGCGAGGGGCTCTCGATCACGCTCAGTGTGCCGCGGAACAGCCCGCCGATATATTGCCGCACGGTCGCCGGCGGATCTTTGAGGGGGTTCGGGCCCTGCGGGTTCGCACTCGACATCAGCCCCTTGCCGTTGGCCACATAGATGCGTTCGTCGCGCGGATTGAAACGCACCGACGTCGGATACCAGCCGACCGGAATGTATCCCAACGATCGGCTCGCGCCCGGTTCGCTGGTATTGAAGACGGCCACGTTGTTGTTGTCGGCATTGGCCACGAACAACACCTTGCCGTCGGGCGATAGGGCCAGGCTATTGGGAGTGCTGCCGCTGGGTGCCTTGGGATACAAAGCGGTCGAAATCGTTTCCGTCGCGCGGCCGCTGTGCGTATCCAAGATGGACACCAAGTTGGAATTGGAGCAGGCCACGAAGAGGCGGTCGGCGTCGGGCGAGAGGGCCATTTCGGTCGGGTGCGATTCGCTTGGCCAGGTATCGTCGACTTCGAACGTCTCTATATCGACCACCGCCACGGCCGCCTTACCCCACAGGCTGACGTAAAGGCGTTTGCCGTCCGGCGCCGGCAAGACGGTGTACGGATAGCTCTCTTCACCGAGCGGCAAGCGCCGCACGCGCGACGGGTCGTCGAGCGAGACGGCCGCGAGGGCATGCCCCCAGCCACCGGCCACAAACAGCGTCTTGCCGTCGATGCTCGTCGCCAGTCCGGCCGGCACGAAGGTCTCGTCGGCCTTCGCCACGCGAATCTCGTGACGATTGCTCAGGTAGCCGTCGGCGAAGTCGAAACGGTGCACGACTTCGTGTTCGCCACCGCTGGCAAACAGTTGCTTACCGTCGCGATCGAAAGAAATGCCGTAGAAAACCTGCGGCACGGTGACGCGCGAGACGACGCTGGCGCCCTTCATGTCGACGATCACGATTTCATGGTCGCCGTAGCCGGCGTGCAGGACGGCGGCCCAACGACCTTCTTTCGGGTGCAAGGCGATCTGCACCGGAAAATCACCGAGCTTGATCTGCTTTCCGGCCGGCTTGAGCGACCACTGGTTCGGCAGCAGAATCGTACCTTCATCGCTCATGCCCGGCAGCCGGCGCGGCTCGTGCCGTCTGGTCGTCGGCTCTTGGCCGTGCAGGCAAACCGCCAAGGCACAGAAGTTCACGACGACAGGGAGAACGCCCAATCGACAGAGACGGCGGATCGCCGTACTTCCGCCAGAGACGCAAACGCAGGAAAGAAAATCGCTATACCGGCGGACGCAGGGCATCACGTTTCGATCTCCGCATGGGGGCGGCCATGCTTGCCGATCGTTGCTCGGCAAACGGGCGACGGCCGCGATGCGGGGATTATAGCCTGCTACGGCAGGATCAACAGCGACTTACGCTCGCCGCGCAGGTAGTACGGTTGGTTGGGATACTTGTTCCACTGGTGGCGCCGCGAAACGTCGGGCTGGGTGTAGGCGGGGTAGTCGAGCGCCGAAGTGCGGCCGCCCGACGACCGGTTCCCCGAATAGGTGCGTCCCGAATAGTTGCGGGTTGACGCCGCGGGCGCAGACATGCGGCGATAGCTATAACCGCCGCGCCAGGCGACGGGTGTGACACCGGCCGCTTGCGCCTCTCCGGCCATGCCCACGGCGACGATTGCCATCACCACGAGCTTCTTGGACACGATCTCTTTGAACATGCTCAGACTCCTTCGCCGAACAGCACCACACGCTTGAGCATGACGCAGAAAACCGAACGCGGCAAGCGCGCGTACTCTCCGGAGCAGCATTCGTGGGTGCGACCAAGCCGGGCGCGGCAATACTTGAAGTAGACGAAAAGGATGTCTGCGAAGGGCGAAACGATATAATCACGCAGACACGCCGCAAGAGGCACGCTAATTGCTGTCCACGCCAGCGAGTCGCATTTGGGAGGAAACGACGATGAGAATCTGGCCGGGTCGACCCTATCCGATCGGTGCCACATGGGATGGCAGCGGTGTCAATTTCGCGCTCTATTCGGAAAATGCCACAAAAGTCGAGCTCTGCCTGTTCGACAACGCCGACGACAAAAAGGAATCGCAACGCATCCCGCTGGAAGAACAGACCGACATGGTCTGGCACGGCTTCTTGCCCGACGTGCGGCCCGGCCAACTCTATGGCTTCCGCGTGCACGGTCCGTACGATCCGAGCCATGGGCACCGCTTCAACCCGAACAAGGTCGTGCTCGATCCCTACGCCAAGGCGATCGGCCGCGAGGTGCGTTGGAGCGATGAAATGTGGGGCTACAAGATCGGCGACCCGCAAGCCGACCTTTCCTTCGACGACCGCGACAACGCGGCCTTCGCACCGCTGGCGGCCGTGGTCGATCCGGCCTTCACCTGGGGCGACGATCGGCCGCCGAATGTACCCTGGCACAAAACGCTGATCTACGAGCTGCACGTCAAGGGGTTCACCAAGCTTCATCCCGAGGTTCCCGATCGGCTGCGCGGAACGTACTCGGGCCTGTCGTCCGAGGCTGCCTTGAGCTATCTGCGAAAGCTCGGCATCACGGCCGTCGAACTGCTGCCGGTGCACGACTTTCTCGACGATCGGCACCTGGTCGACAAGGGTTTGTCGAATTATTGGGGCTACAACACGCTCGGGTTCTTCGTGCCGGCGGGGCGCTATTCGGCCGCCGACACGCCGCTCGATACGGTGCGCGAGTTTAAGACGATGGTGCGCAACCTGCACTCGATCGGCGTCGAGGTGATCTTGGACGTGGTCTACAACCACACCGCCGAAGGGAACCAGATGGGGCCGACCTGCTCCTTCCGCGGCGTCGACAACGCCGCCTACTATCGGCTCAGTCCGGAAGACCCGCGCTATTACATGGACTTCACCGGCTGCGGCAACACCTTCAACATGCGCAACCCGCGCGTGTTGCAGCTCATCATGGACAGCTTGCGCTACTGGATCACCGACATGCACGTCGACGGGTTCCGTTTCGATCTGGCGAGCACGCTGGCCCGCGAACTGCACGAAGTCGACAAGCTGGGTGCCTTCTTCGACATCATCCATCAGGACCCGATCATCTCACAGGTCAAGCTGATCGCGGAGCCGTGGGATCTGGGCGCCGGCGGATACCAGGTAGGCAACTTTCCCGTCCTGTGGTCGGAGTGGAACGGCAAGTACCGCGACTGTGTGCGCAAGTTCTGGAAGGGCGACGCGGGGATGGTCTCGGAATTCGCCACGCGGTTCACGGGATCGAGCGACCTCTACGAATGGAGTAGCCGTCGGCCGCACGCCAGTGTCAACTTCATCACCTGCCACGACGGGTTCACGCTGCACGACCTCGTGTCGTACGACGGCAAACACAATGAGGCCAACGGCGAAGAGAACCGCGACGGCGCCGACGACAACAATAGCTGGAACTGTGGCGTCGAGGGACCGACCGACAACCCCGAGATTCGCGCTCTGCGGCAGAGAAAGATGCGCAGCATGTTGGCCACGCTGTTGCTGTCGCAGGGAGTTCCCATGATTTTGGCGGGCGACGAGATGGGCCACACGCAGAACGGCAACAACAACGCCTACTGCCAAGACAACGAACTGAGCTGGCTCTCGTGGGACCTGAACGACGAGCAGCAGGCGTTGTTGACGTTCGTGCAGAAGTGCATCGAACTGAACAAGAGCGAGCCGGTCTTTCAGCGGCGCCGGTTCTTCCACGGCCAAGGCATCCAGGGCGGCGAGGCGCCCGATATAGCGTGGTTCGACACATCGGGAAACGAGATGTCGGACGAGGACTGGAAGACCAGTTTTGTCCGGTCCTTCGGCGTCGAGTTGTACGGCCAGGCGATCGACGTCGACGAGCACGGTGCGGAAATCAGCGGCGACACATTGCTGTTGCTGTTCAACGCCGACGTTGCCACCCGCATCGACTTTACGCTGCCGGCATTGGAAGAGGGTCAAACCTACGAGCTGATTTTCGACACGGCCGTGAACGACGAAGGGGTGAAACACGTCATCGAGGGAACGAAATACCAGCTCGCCCCCTGTTCGCTGGCCCTGCTGCGATTGGTCGACCCCACCGCGGCCGAAGCGGCATAAAGAGCGATGCGGCTCGTCAGTTACAATATCCACAAAGGGATCGGCGGTCGCGATCGGCGCTACCGGCTAGACCGGGTCATCGAGGTGATCGAGCACGAGAACCCCGATCTGGTCTGCCTCCAAGAGGTGAGCCAGCATGCCCCGCGCTGCGGCCGCGATGACCAGTCGCGGATACTGACCGACTACTTTCACGCGGCCGGGCATCTCTACCAGCGCAATCACGACCGTGGTCCGGGCGGCTATGGCAATCTGATGCTCTCCCGCTGGCCCATCCAGCGCCACCATCAAATCTCGCTCCGTTTCGGCATGCGAAAACGGCGCGGCGCCCAGATAGCGGTCGTCGACACACCCGAGGGGCCGTTGCATCTGGTGAACTGGCATCTGGGTCTGGCCGAAACCGAGCGGCATTGGCAGGCCAACCATCTGCTCGAGCACGCGTTGTTTCGCGAGGCGGCCGACCTGCCAACCCTGATTGCCGGCGACACGAACGACTGGCGGAACACGCTGGCCCGCGGGCCGTTCGCCGCGCACGAGTTTCAGACGTCGACGGCGCCACCCTCGCGGTATCGCACCTTTCCGGCTTGGATGGCGCTCGGCGCGCTGGACAAGGCCTTCCATCGCGGCCGCATTACCGTGCTGCACGCGCGGGTCATTTCCAGCGCGCTGGCCCGCCGCGCCAGCGATCACCTGCCGCTGGAGATCGATTTCCACCTGCGTTGAACAGGCCACGGTGAGGTCGGACCTCAGGGCCGCCTATCGGCATCCGCTGATTGACGAGCCAAGGGGTGCATTCGAGAATGTCCGCGGCATCGATTGGTCTGCGTCGTCATTTAATCCCTCCAGATGGCTCGATGGGCGGCTTCTTCTCGAAAGAGCGCATTACTGCGCCACCCGCTTTCAACCGCTGGCGGGTTCCTCCGGCGTCTATCGCCATCCACCTTTGCATCGGTTCGGTCTATGCCTGGAGCGTCTTCAACCCGCCGCTGATGAAGCTCCGCGGTGTTGTGACGAGCGCGGCGGGCGACTGGTCTCTGACGCAGGTAACGTGGATCTTCACCGTCGCTATCGTCTCCCTCGGTTTGTCGGCTGCCGTGGCCGGTCGCTGGATGGAACGTGTCGGCCCCAGAACCGTGGGTCTCGCTGCGGCGGCGTGTTGGGGTGCTGGTTTTCTGGTGAGTGCGCTCGGAACGTGGCTGCATCAGTTGCCGCTCTTGTATCTCGGCTATGGGGTGATCGGCGGAATCGGATTGGGCCTCGGTTATGTCTCGCCGGTCAGCACGCTCATCAAATGGTTTCCCGACCGCCGCGGCATGGCGACGGGATTGGCGATCATGGGATTCGGAGGCGGCGCCATGATCGCCGCCCCGTTGAATGAAGGGCTGATTCGCTTCTTCTACCGGGCACCGGAGTTCCTGGGTAACGAAGGTTTGGTGCGGCTTTCCACCGACGAGCAGGGCGTCCGTCATGCGGACTTGGATGGATGGCCGCGGGAGGTCGTCGTTGTTGGAGCGAAGGAGTCGGCGAAGATGATCAAGCCGGGGCCGCCGGGTGTCTACGCGGTGGGCACGGGAGGGGTCGGCGTTACCGAGACGTTCTTGGCACTCGGCGGTGTGTACTTCATCGTGATGGTGTTGGCCGCCATGTCGTACCGGCTGCCGGCGGCCGATTGGCGTCCGCCCGGCTGGGAACCGACCGCCAGCCATGCGGCCCGTAAGATGATCAGCTCGAAGCATGTGGCCGTGGGCTCGGCTCTCAGGACGCCGCAGTTTTATCTGTTGTGGCTGATGCTTTGCTTCAATGTCACCGCGGGGATTGCCGTCTTGGGCGTGGCGAAGACCATGATGACCGATATGTTCGCGTCGGCCCTGCCGCAGATCGTGACCGCCGGCTTTGCTACGGTCTATGTGCAGATGACGAGCGCGGCGAACATGGTCGGCCGGTTCTTCTGGTCGACGGCGTCGGATCGTATTGGCAGGAAGACGACGTACTCGATCTTCTTTTTCGTCGGCGCCGCGTCGTACTTGTCGATTCCTTGGATCGCGAACCAGCTTGCCGTTTCGGGCAGTCCGACGTGGCTCGTGGTCTTCTATTGCGTGACGATGCTGATTTTCACGATGTACGGCGGAGGTTTCGCCACGATTCCGGCGTACCTGGCCGATCTCTTCGGTTCCCGCCACGTAGCGCCCATCCATGGCATCTTGTTGACCGCCTGGAGTACCGCCGGTGTGTTAGGGCCGATCGCGATCACGTCGCTTCGAGAACGAGAAGTACATCGGGTGATCGGCAGCCTGACCGCGGCCGTAGCGCCCGCCGACTTCGAGACCAAGTTTGGTGCGCCGCTGGCGGAACTACCCGCGCTGATCAAGAGCAACAGCGTGACGATCGCGAAGTTGATGGAGATCGTCCCATCCGGCACGCCCGACCCGTCGAGCACCCTTTATAATTCGACGATGTGCTTGATGGCCGGATTGTTGGCGATCGCATTCCTGGCCAACCTGTTTGTGGTGTCCGTCGAAAGCAGGCACCATCTCGACGATTGAAGCGGTCGCCTGTTGGCGACTTCATTCGCGGCGGAACGAATGACACCGAGCTTGTGCGAGAATTGCGCGAACATGCGAGCGGTGTGCACAGCACGGTCGCGATTCCTGCTGTGCGAGTTATCGGTCACGAACGCCGCCTATCCCAAGTATCCTCCACAGCCGGTCTTGCGCTGCGACGGCCATCGATTTCGCGAAGCGGCGAAGCCCACTGATCTGCCTCCTGGTCAGGGGCCGTAGGCCGGCGAACGTCGGAATTTGACCCCTATAAGGCGCGTTGGGCGCCATGCGGCATGTTCGTTGCGAACGAGCGTGCGCGCCCACGCCGTCGCCGCTTCGCGACGGATACCATCCGTGGTTCCATCCAGGAGGCCAATCGATGCAATACAAGCGATTGTTTCTCGCGGCCGTCATCGGGGCGATCTGCTCCTTCTCAGCAGTTTTGGCTGCCGACGCTACGCGACAAACGTATGCGCATGCCAAAGCTGGGTTGGCAAAGGCCAAGCTGAGCTTGGCCGAAGCAGTCGACGCCGCGCTGAAGAAGGTGCCGCGGGGGAAAGCGGTCGAAGCGAACCTTGAGCACGGCACAAAGGCGACGGTCTTCTTAATCGAAGTCGTCAGTCGAGAAAAGCACCTCGACGTGGAGATCGATTCGGCCACCGGGGAGGTGCTGGGCGTGGAAGAAGAACAAGAGGGAACGGAGGAGGCCAAGAAAGGGACCGATGAACCAGATGACGAAGAGCTCGAGAACGAGGCGGCCGAGCGATCGAAGACTTCGTTAGCCGAGGCGATACGGACGGCAGGCAAAGAGCTGCAAAAGGGCAAACCGTTCGCTGCCGCGTTCGAGCGTAAGGAAGGGAAGCTCGTCGTCAAGGTTGAGCTTCTGAACGGCGACGACGTGAGCGTGATCGACGTCGATGCCGAAACCGGCAAGCTGCTGAAGGTGAAGAACGGCGGCAAGTGATCCGCCGAGCATCGTCGGCGAAACACACGACAGGCCGTCGGGCATGGCCCCGGCTCTTGGGAAGTCTTGGAAAGGAAAAATCGATGAAAGCGCTGTGTTGGCACGGGAAGGAAGACGTGCGCGTCGATACGGTCCCCGATCCGAGAATCGAGGATCCACGCGATGTGATCGTGCAGATCACGTTGACCGCCATTTGCGGCTCCGACCTGCACCTCTACGACGGCTTTATGCCGACGATGGAAAAGGGCGACGTCCTCGGCCACGAGCCGATGGGCGTGGTTGTCGAGGTGGGACGGGAGGTCCAGAAGTTGAAGAAGGGGGACCGAGTGGTCGTACCCTTCACGATCTCCTGCGGTGCTTGTTGGTTCTGCCAGAACCAACTTTACTCGCTTTGCGATACGTCGAACCCGAACGCGGAGATGGCCCGCAAGGTGATGGGACAGTCGCCGGCCGGCCTGTTCGGCTACTCTCACATGCTGGGTGGATTCGCCGGAGGCCAGGCCGAGTACCTGCGAGTGCCCTTCGCCGATGTCGGTCCCCTGAAGATCGAATCCGACCTGCCCGACGAGAAGGTGTTGTTTCTCTCCGATATCTTCCCGACCGGCTACATGGCGGCCGAGAATGCGCAGATCGAACCGGGCGATACGGTGGCGGTCTGGGGCTGCGGACCCGTGGCGCAGTTCGCTATCCAGAGCGCCTGGACGTTCGGGGCCGGCCGCGTGATCGCGATCGACCGGGTACCGGAAAGGCTGGTAATGGCCTCGAAGCAAGGCAAGGCGGAGACGATCGACTTCATGGAGGTCGATGTCTACGACCGCCTGATGGAAATGACGAAGGGGCGTGGGCCGGACCGCTGTATCGATGCGGTCGGAACCGAGGCGCATGCGGCTGGGAGCCTGGCGGCCGTATACGACAAGGTGAAGTCGGCCATGATGCTCGAAACGGATCGGCCGCAGGCACTCCGCGAGGCGATCAAATGCTGCCGCAAGGGCGGCACCCTTTCGGTACCCGGCGTCTACATCGGGTTCCTCGACAATTTCCCGTTCGGCACCGTGATGAATAAAGGGCTCACCATCAAGACGGGTCAGACGCACATGCAGCGATACATGCGTCCGTTGCTGGAGAAGATCGAGAAGGGAGCGATCGACCCGTCGTCTATCATCACACACCGGGTCAAGCTCGCCGACGCTCCGGCCGCCTACAAGACGTTCCGAGACAAAGAGGACGGCTGCATCAAGGTCGTGCTGGAGCCGTAAGGCGCGTATCGGCCAGACATCTGTCGAAACGGATCGGCGTCATGCGGTGGCCCAACCGCGAAGTTCTTTGGCGACGCGCGATTTCGGTCGGCGGCAGGGCGCCTCGTTTTCCGTTGTCGCCCGTTCAGACCCCGTGATAGACTGTTTTGCGTTCTTCGTGGTCGATGCTTAACGGGTGATCGAACAAAGTGATGTTCAGAAACTGCGGTTCGCGGCGACACTCGGCAATGCTCTTCAGTCGGCGCGATCTTTTGCGCATCGGCGGGCTGAGCATTGGCGGTATCGGTGGGCTGGGGCTCGGCGATGTCCTGCGGCTCAAGGCCGCTGCAACGACGAGCAGCACGGTCCGGTCGGTGATCATGGTTTGCTTGCCCGGTGGGCCGAGCCATCTGGAGACGTACGATCTCAAGCCGAATGCTCCGATCGACTACCGGGGCGAGTTTCGGCCGATTCCGACCAACGTGAGCGGCTTCGATATCTGCGAGCACATGCCGTTGCAGACGAGCCTGGCCGACAAGCTGGCGCTCGTGCGAACGGTCCAGTTCGTCGAACCGATGCAACACGAACTGGAAGAGGTCTTCACCGGCTATCCGAAATCGGAAAAGCGGCCTTCGTTCGGTTCGGTCATCAGCAAGTTCCGCGGCACCGACGGCACGATGCCGTCGTACGTCAGCCTGGAATACGCCGAAGGGCTTGTCAGCTACGAAAGCCCGCAATATCTGGGAATGGCCCATCGGCCGCTGAACATCGCCGGCAACGATTTCGTACACAACCTCAGCATGGCCTACGGGGTCAACAAGACCCGCTTCGATGAGCGGCGAGCCTTGCTGGCGAGCTTCGATGGCTACCGTCGAGATCTGGACTCGAAGCGAGACAGATTGCCGGCAGACCCATTCACGAACCAGGCTCTCGACCTGGTGTCATCGGGTCGGGCCCGCGACGCGTTCGATCTCTCGAAAGAAGATCCCAAGCTGCGCGAGCGGTACGGCAAATCGGACGACAAGTTCATTTACGTCGGCCGTGAAGCGAACTCGGTCTGGGACAGCCAAAAGTTCTTGCTCGCACTGCGATTGGCGGAAGCCGGCGTGCCGGTCATCACGTTGCGGACGGGCCTGTGGGACCATCACGGCAATGTCGTGAGCGGTGCGGGCAGCACGCTCTGGTCGGGCATGAGGACCATGTTGCCGCTCCTGGACCGCTCCATTTCGATGCTCGTTTCCGATCTACACGATCGCGGTTTGGACAAAGAAGTCGCCGTGCTGGTCTGGGGCGAATTCGGCCGCACGCCCAAAATCTCGCAGAACGGCAGAGACCATTGGCCGGACACAAGCTTCGCGTTGTTCGCCGGCGGAGGCTTGAAGACCGGTCAGGTCGTCGGCAGCACCGACTCGAAGGGCGAACGCCCCATCGACCGACCGCTCGGGCCCAAGAACGTGCTCGCGACGATCTATCACCTACTGGGCATCGATCCCGAACAGAAGGTGCCCGACTTCAGCGGACGGCCGCAGTATCTGCTCGACGACGGACAGCCAATCACCGAGTTGCTTTAGAATCACGCGGATCGAGCTCTGAAGAACTCGGCGTTTCACGGCCGACTTTTTTGGCTGCGGTGTTCCGGCTTCCTGGTTCTGTCAGCCGCTCTTGACGAGGTCGGCCTCAGACCGACCGGCAAGCCGTCGATGACCACGCCGTGCGATGACACCACCGAAGAAGGCGAAGGCCAGCGTGAATAGCGAATGGCCGGTCGTCATGAAGGCGCTCCAATCGGGTGGCGTGGCGACCGTCGTCATCGTCATGGCTGGAGAGCCTCCCGGCATCATACCGCGTACCATCATCGGAGCGGGGCCGGTCATTCCCGAAATTCCCGGCGTTAACGGAACCATTGTCGAAGTCGTGCGCGTGAACGGGGCTTTGGAGTAGCACCAGGTCAGAAATGTTGTCGACAGCAGGTGGTCTCGCGGATGGCCCGAACCGTCGAGCATTTGCCAGTTGCCGCAGAAGAGCCAGACGTAGGCGAAGCCGAACAGGGCGAAACCCGTCCAGAACGCCCGCCGGTCGCCCCGGTTGTAGATGGCACCGAGGATGGCGGTCAGCATCACCACCAGCATGGCACTGAACGTCGCGATCGCCAGGAGCGGTGTGGCGTAGATGATTAACCCGCAGGAGACGGCCAAAAAGGAGACGACGCCGAACAGACCGCGGAGAGAGAAGCGAGTGCCGAGCATGGCAAACTCCGTTTGTGCGTCGAGGGTTGGCCCCAATTCATTGTGCTGTGGAATTGATTGTGCGGCGCCACGGCAATCGTGACGTCGGTGATGGCGAGCCGCTGTAGTAAAGCAAACTTCCCAAAGGGATCGTCGATCTTCGCCTGGCTCAGATCAAATGCAGTACGTCGCGATAGAACTCTTCATCTGTGACACGGCGCAGCCAACGTGGCCAGGGAGGCTCCGCGTTCGGTCTAAAGGACCCTCTTCCATCGGTCTCATCGTCGTAGAGTACCGTGCCACCGACTGCCAAGATTTCTCAGACCGCTTCGCGTTGATGCCTCGCTCGGTTGGCCGCCCAGCCGAACCAAACGGCAAGCACCGTTGTGACGGCTAACGAGCCTCGCAAACTGAATTGGATCCGCTTGTACATAGCGCCAGTTTATCGAGTTTCTGCAATGGTAAGCCAGCCGGGCGTGGCGGGGGGCGATTCACGCGCATGCAATATAGGCTTCGCCAATCGCAATCGGCTTTTGTCGGCCGGCGCGGCAGTGCGCTTCGCGGTCCTGCCAGTAGCGGCCGGCCGATTGTCTTGGACTTCGCGGCGGGGTAGATTATAAGCTTGGTTTGCAAGAGACAGTACATCTGTCGACGACGGCCCGAGCCGAGCGGCGCGAACACTAACCTGTTGCGCCAGAGAGTCCACCGACTTCGAACGAACGACGAACATTCCACTCCGGGCACACGACGAAAACGCCATGGGGTGGCACCCTGCCCCGACATCCTACCCACCCACATGGGCCGACCGCCCGTCGCCGGTTACCGCACAAGGCCGGCGGCCCGCACCTCAGCGAGGCCGCGACGGATCGCCCCGAGGTTTTCGATTCTATCCACCTAGCAACTAAACGATTCGACACATGACCCAGTCCGATGTGACGGCCGACGCCAAGTCGGCACGCGACAAGCTCGATGCGCATGCCTACGAAACGGTGCAGTGGCACTTTCACGATTCGACGGGCTGCCCGTTCTGGCTCGAACGCAAGTCGCAGTTGAAGTTCGACCCGCTCAAGGAGGTGAAGGGGTTCGACGACATCAAGAAATTCCCGGCCTTCGAAGACGAGTGGCTGCGCGGCGGCCCGGTGCGGCGCTGGGTGCCGCAGGCCTATGCCGATAAGGCGATCTACGTCTTCGAGACGGGCGGCACCACGGGCGTGCCCAAGAGCCGTATCTCGCATGAAGATTTCCGCATCGACTACGAGCTGTTCAGCCACACTCTGCCCGATGAGCATTTTCCGAAGGGTGCGAATTGGCTGATGCTCGGCCCGTCGGGACCGCGCCGCCTGCGGTTAGCGGTCGAGCACCTGGCCCAGTACCGAGGAGGTATCAGCTTCTGCGTCGACCTCGATCCACGGTGGGTGATCAAGCTCATCAAGAAGGGGTGGATGGAACACCTCGAGGCCTACAAGCAGCACTGTATCGACCAGGCGGTCACGATCCTGGGTGCCGGCCACGACATCAAGTGCATGTTCACCACGCCCAAGCTGCTCGAAGCGCTGGCGATCGAGCTGGAAAAGCGCGGTTCGAGCATCCGCCAATCGGGCATCACGGGCATCTTCTCCGGCGGCACCGAGTTCACGCCGCAGTGGACCCGCTTCGCCAGCGAAGAGTTCTTGGAGGGTGTGTACATGACACCCACCTACGGCAACACGCTGATGGGCCTGGCCTGCTCGAAACCGGTCACGCGTGAAGAGAACTACAAGATCACCTACTACGCCCCGCAGCCGCGAGCGGTCATCGAAGTGGTCGACTTCAAGGATGCCAACCAACCGGTGAGCTACGGCGCCACCGGCCGCGTGAAGCTGACGACGATGACCAAGGAGTTCTTCGTGCCCGGCTTTCTGGAACGCGACGAAGGGGAGCGTGAACCGCCCTACGAAAAATATCCCTGGGACGGCATCAGCGGCGTGCGGCCGTTCCACGAGTTGGCCGAGGCGACGACGGTGGGTGTCTACTAAGACGAGTTGGCACGTGGACCGTCGGACGACACAGCCCGGATCGTTTCCATCGAAAACAAAAACAGACTAGCTGATCGATAAAGAGGACAACATCGTGCTGAATCTTCCGGTCCTGCGTTGGGGCAAGCCTTACGAGTCGCTCGAAAGCGACACGGTGGTGCACTTCCTCACGGGCGAGCCGATCGCCAAGGTGGCCCAAGCCAACGCGGGCTTACTGCAACGCGACATGCGGTTGGCCAAGCGGGCCCGCGACGCCTTAAGGTCGATCCCCTGCGACGAACTGATCGAGCGGGTGAAGAAGGCGGCCGACCTCTATCTGAACGCCACGTTGCCCATGGGCGACGGCAAGCAGTCGCCGCAGGAATTCGCCCGGCAGCAATCGGCTTCGACCGGCCTGCCCGAGCACATGTGCGCGGCCAACATGCAGAAGAATTACTTCGTGCTCACGCACATGGACCAGATGCTCGACGCGCTGACGCGCGGGCTCGACTTGCGGATTCTCAGCCGCGGCTACGGCCTGGAGAACCGCGGCGTGGTGGTGAGCTATCAGGCCCAGTCGCCGATCGTGGGGCTCGTGCTCCCGTCGAATTCGCCGGGCGTCCACACATTATGGCTGCCGGTCATTCCGATGCAGGTCGGCCTGGTGCTCAAGCCGGGGCCGCAAGAGCCCTGGACACCCTATCGCATGGCGGCCGCCTTCTTCGAGGCGGGCATTCCGCCGGAAGCGATCTCGATCTATCCGGGCGGCGGCGATATCGGCGCGGCGGTCCTGGCGCATTGCGATCGCAGTATGATCTTCGGTGGCACGGCGACCGTAGAACGCTACAAGGGCAACCCCAAGGTCCAGGCCCACGGCCCCGGTTTCAGCAAGGTGCTGATCGGCGACGACATGGTCGATCGCTGGGAAGAGTTCTTGGATCTGATCGCCGACAGCGTCTATCTCAACAGTGGCCGCGGCTGCATCAATTGTTCGGGAGTCTGGGCTTCGCGGCACACAGAGAAGATCGCCCAGGCGCTGGCCGAGCGGCTGGGACCGGTCGAAGCACTCCCGCCCGATGACCCGAAGGCCGGCCTGGCCGCGTTTACCGTGCCGGGCAGTGCCCAAGGTGTGTGGAAGGCCATCGAGGCCGATCTCCGCGAACCCGGCGTGACGCATTCGACCGAGCCGTATGGACCGCGACTGGTGGAGAAGGAGCGTTGTGCCTACCTGCGGCCAGTCGTGGCCCACTGCGATGCCCCGGAACGGGCGATCGCCAAGAAGGAATACATGTTCCCCTTCGTCACGGTCGTTAAGTGTCCGCAGGAGAAGATGCTCGAAGCCATCGGGCCGACGCTCGTCTGCACGGGCATCACCGAAGACCCGAAGCTGCGGGAGGCGCTCACGGATGCCACCCACATCGACCGGTTGAACATCGGCGCCATTCCCACGATCAAGCTCGACTGGTTGCAGCCGCACGAAGGGAACATCGTCGAGTTCTTGTTCCGGGCCCGCGCCTACCAAATTCCGAAAGAGAAGATCCCGGCGGCAGGCTGATGAACCCACCCGGCGTGGTTCATACCGGCGGCAAATGTTAACTCACGCATGACACCTTTCGACTTCCAGCTTCGCACGCGAATCGTCTACGGTCCGGACCGAGTCGATTCGCTGGGAGAGTTGGCGTGCGAACTCGGGGCGCGGCGGGCGCTGCTCGTGAGCGACCCGGGTATTGTGGCAGCCGGCCACGCGGCCCGCGCCGTGGCGGCCCTCGACCGGGCGGGGATCGAAACGCACCTGTTCGACGGTGTCGTCGAGAATCCGACCGACCAGAACGTCGAGGCCGGCGTAACGTTCGCCAAGAATTGCCGCCCCGAGGTGATCGTGGGGCTGGGCGGCGGCAGCTCGTTGGACTGTGCCAAGGGGATCAACTTCGTCTATTCGTGCGGCGGCCGCATTCAAGATTTTTGGGGAACCGGCAAGGCCACGCGGCCGCTGTTGCCCATGGTCGCGGTGCCCACGACCGCCGGCACCGGCAGCGAGGCGCAGTCGTTCGCGCTGATTTCCGATTCGCAGACGCACGTCAAGATGGCATGCGGCGACAAGAAGGCTTCGTGCCGCGTAGCCCTGCTCGACCCCACGCTGACCATCACGCAGCCGCCGCGCGTCACCGCGCTGACGGGAATCGACGCGGTGGCCCACGCCGTGGAGACCTATGTCACCAACCGCCGCAACGCGGTGTCGCTGGCCTTCAGCCGCGAGGCCTGGCAACTGCTCGCCGGGAACTTCTCCAAGGTGCTGCACGACGGACGCGATCTCGATGCGCGCGGCGGTATGCAACTCGGCGCCTGTTTCGCCGGCCTGGCGATCGAGAACTCGATGCTGGGCGCCACGCACGCTTTGGCGAACCCGCTCACGGCCAGTTACGACATCGTTCACGGTCAGGCCGTGGGCATGATGTTGCCCCACGTGATCCGCTTCAATGGGGCGCAGGTCGACGGCTGGTATCGCGAGCTGTTGGAGTACGTGCCGGGCAGGAACGGTCACGGCTCGCACGGCCAGGCGGCACCGGTCCTGGCCGACGTAGTGGCCGAGTTCGCGCGGCTGGTCGGTCTGCCTGAACGGCTATCGGAGTGCGGTGTCGAACGCGACAAGCTGCCGGCGCTGGCGGCCGACGCCGCCAAACAATGGACAGGCACGTTCAATCCGCGCAAAGTGAGCGTAGAGTCGTTGTTGTCGCTGTACGAATCGGCCTATTGAGCCAAGAGGCGGCGATCGGGGCGCGCCCGTTGGTACGCGCAGGGTCCTATGGTTAAGTCATCGATCGATTTGAAAAGAAGCCTGTCGATGAATGTGTCTTCGATCATCGTGACCATCGGGGTGACGGCTGCCCTGTTTTGTGAACAAGCATCGGCCGCCGAGAAACCCGCGCGGCGCTGGCTGTTTCTCATGACCAACTTGCAGGTGAACGAAAACCTGCCCAAGACCCAAGCGTTGCTCGAGCGGGCCGCCAGGGCCGGTTACAACGGCGTCGTGCTCGCCGACTACAAGCTGAACGTATTGGACCGCGTGCCGGACCACTATTTCGAAAACGCGCGGCAGTTCCGCGCGATGGCTCAGAAGTTGGGCATCGAGGTCATTCCGGCGATCGCGCCGTTCGGTTACAGCGAAGGCATTCTGGCGCACGATCCCAATCTGGCCGCGGGATTGCCCGCCCGCGATGTGCCCTTGAAGGTCGTGGGCGACCGCGCTCAGCTCGACTCGCGATTGGCCGACGCACTGCCCGGCGGCCGTTTCGAAAAACACCGTGGCGACGCGATGACCGGCTGGGACTTTCAGGACGAGCCGGGCAAGCTGAGCTTTGTCGACACGCAAATGCGCCACAGCGGGGAAAGCTCGCTACGTTTCGATGAGCCGGCCCGAAACAATCCGGGTAGCGGCAACGCCCGTGTGTCGAAGCTGGTGAAGGTACATCCCTGGGGACAGTATCATGCGTCGATCTGGATCAAGACGCGCGGTTTCGATGCGGCCCACGAGGTTCACATGTTCGCCTTGTCGGGCCCCGGCCGAAAGCTATCGCACAGCAACTTGGGGGTGAAGGCCGATCAGGATTGGACCGAGCATCACATCGTGTTCAACAGCCTCGATAACGAGGAGGTGCGGTTCTACGTGGGGGCGTGGGGCGGGCGGCACGGCCAACTCTGGCTCGACGATGCGCAGCTCGCCGAAACGGCGTTCGTCAATCTGTTGCGACGCCCCGGCTGCCCTCTCAAGATCGTCGGCGAGAACGGTACGACCTACGAAGAGGGCCGCGATTTCGCCGAGTTGAGCGATCCACGGATGGGCGTTACTCCCTGGAGAGGTGGCTTCGATATCTATCACGAACCGCCCACGCTCGTCATTCCGGCGGGCTCGCACATCAAAACGGGTGAAAAGTTGCGGGCCACCTATTTCCATGCGGTGACGATCTACGACAACCAGGTACCGTGTTCGCTGGCCGAGCCGCGCGTGTTCGAGGTGTTGCGCGACCAAGTCGAACGTGTGGAGAAGCTGTTCCAGCCACAAACCTACCTGCTCAGCCACGACGAGATTCGCGTCGCCAACTGGACACCCGACGAAGACCACCCCGATCGTTCCGCGGGCCAACTCTTGGCCGAGAACGTGCGCCACTGCGTCGCAGTGGTGCGTCAGATCAATCCCCGCGCCCGGCTCTGCTTCTGGTCGGATATGTTCGATCCGCACCACAACGCGGTGAAGGATTTCTATCTCGTCAACGGCGATCTGGCCGGCTCGTGGGAAGGGTTGCCGAAGGACGCGATCATCGTCAATTGGAACTCGGGCAAACCGGGCGAGAGCTTGCCGTTCTTCGCGGGTCGTGGCCATAAACAGGTGCTGGCCGGATTTTATGATGGCCAAGCCGATTCGATTCGCGGTTGGCTCGCGGCGGGCAAAGGGTTGCCGGGAATCGACGGCGCGATGTACACCACCTGGCAACAGAACTTCGACCAGCTCGAAGCGTTCGCCCGATATGCGTGGGAAGGGAACCAAGCGGAGACGAAGCCATGATCGCAAGCAGGAAAACTCGCACGATCGGCTCGCGCGACCTGCGGCGCTTAGCAGCGGCCGCGTTGGCGGGCTTGCTCTGCGCGAGCACGACGCGGGCTGCCGATGTCTGGCCGGTCTTTCGCGGCGATGCCGCCAGCACGGGTGTGTCGCCGACGGAACTGCCCGAAAAACTCGCGGTGATCTGGAAGAAATCGTTCAAAGACGGCGGGTTCGAAGCCACGGCGGCGATCGTCGATGGCACGGTGTACGTCGGCAGCTTCGACGGCAACCTGTATGCGCTGAGCCTGGCGACCGGCGAAGAGAAGTGGAAGTTTCACACCGAGCTGGGATTCAAGGCGGCTCCGGCCGTGCGCGACGGGATGATCTACATCGGCGATGTAGATGGCAAGTTCTATGCAATCGACGCGGCCGACGGCAAAGAAAAGTGGACCGTCGCCAGCGGTGGCGAGATCAACGCCGGTGCCAATTTTTATCGCGACAAGGTGCTGTTCACCTCGCAGGACGGCGGTTTCTACTGCGTTCGGCCGACGGACGGCGAGCAGGTGTGGAAATACACCATCGACAACATGATCCAGTGCAGCCCGACGGTCGTGGAGAACCGTGGCTTTCTGGCGGGTTGCGACGGCAAACTGCACATCGTCGATCTCGACAAGGGAACGGCGGTGTCGGCGGTCGACATCGGCGATCCGACGTTGAGCACGCCGGCCGCGGACGGCAATATGGTCTACTTCGGCACACAGGGTGGACGATTTCTGGCGGTCGATTGGCGCCGTGCCAAGGTCGAATGGACCTACGATCCGCCGCGCAAGCAGCCCCTCTTGTCGTCGGCGGCCGTGTCGAGTCGTCTGGCCATCTTCGGTGGCAAGGACCGCACGGTGCACGCGCTCGACATAGGCGACGGCAAGGAGAGCTGGAGCTTTCGCACGCGCGGGGCCATCGATTCGTCGCCCGTCGCCGTGGGCGGCCGCGTGTTCGTGGGGGGCGGTGATGGCCGCGTCTACGCGCTCGACTTGAAGAGCGGCGAAAAGACCTGGGAATACGAAGCGGGGGGGCACTTCCCCGCTTCACCCGCCGTGGCCGAGGGGCGGCTCGTCATCGGCAACGACGCCGGTGATCTGTTTTGCTTTGGATCGAAGTAACTCTTGAGGCCGGGCCCAGAGGGAATACTTTTCCCTGCGGCACCGGGCAGAAATAACATGACGACGGAAGCGACGAAAACCGAAGTGGGCAGCTACTTCATCGCCAACTATCCACCCTTTTCGCAGTGGTCGGCCGATGCGCTGCCCGATGTGCGGCAGGCGCTGAACGACCCGCCGCGCCAGGTACCGCTGGGGCTCTATCTACACATCCCCTTCTGCCGCAAGCGGTGCAAGTTCTGTTACTTCCGAGTCTATACCGACAAGGCCGCGCCCGACGTGGAACGTTATGTCTCGGCCCTCTCGCGCGAGATCGAACTGGTCAGCCGGCTGGGCGTGATGGGCGGCCGGCCGTTCCGCTTCGTCTATTTCGGCGGTGGCACGCCCTCGTTCCTGAGCGCCAAGCAACTCACCTCGCTGGTCGACCGGCTGCGGGCGAACATCGACTGGCACGACGCCGAAGAAGTGACGTTCGAGTGCGAACCGGGCACGCTCTCGCAGTCGAAGCTGGTCACGCTCAAGGAACTCGGCGTCACGCGGCTCAGCCTGGGAGTTGAGAACTTCAGCGATGCGATCCTGGAAGAGAACGGTCGGGCCCATCTTTCGGCCGAGATCGAAAAGGCCTGGAATTGGATCACGGCCATCGGATTCCCGAATGTCAACATCGACCTCATCAGCGGCATGGTGGGCGAGACCTGGGACAACTGGAAGGAAAACATCCGCCGCACGATCGAACTGGCGCCCGATAGCGTGACGATCTACCAGATGGAGCTGCCGTTCAACACGGTCTATTCGCGCGACATCTTGGGCCATGCCACCGAGACGCCCGTGGCCGATTGGCCCACCAAGCGGGCCTGGCAGAACTACGCCTACGACGAACTGCTGGCGGCCGGCTACCAGATTTCCAGCGCGTACACGCTGGTGAAGGATAAGAGCAAGGTCAACTTCAGCTATCGCGACAACCTCTGGCGCGGCAGCGATCTGTTGGCCACCGGCGTGGCCAGTTTTGGACATGCCTCGCGTGTGCACTACCAGAATCTCACCGAATGGGGCAACTATCTTGAGTCGCTCGAACGGGGCGAGTTGCCGCTCTCGCGCGGCCTGCGTCCCACGCCGCACCAGTTGCTGGTGCGCGAGATGGTCCTGCAACTCAAGACGGGCCAGATCGATGCCGGGTATTTCCGCGACAAATTCGGCGTCGACATCCGCGACGAATGGCGCGACGCCTGGCAGGAGTACGCCGTCGACGGCTATCTCGGCATCGAGCAAGACAAGATCACACTCACCCGCGAGGGCCTGTTGCGCGTCGACAGCCTGCTGCCCGCCTTTTTCGAGACGGAACACCAGGGAGTGCGTTATACGTGAGCGAAGCACAGGCTTTCGCCATGGGGAAGTTCTTGGCGCCCGTGCCGACGGACCGTCGGTACGCCAAGAACCACATGTGGGCCGTGCCGCAGGCCGATGGTTTTCGCTTCGGCTTCTCTGCCTACGCCGTGCGGCTGCTCCAGGACGTCTATTTCCTCGAATGGTCGGTCGACGCCGGCGCCAACCTGGTCGAACGGCAGGCGATCGGGGCGATCGAGAGCTCGAAGGCCGAGAGCGAGCTGTTCGCGCCGATCGGCGGCCGGCTGATCCGCTTCAACGAGCGCTTGCTGTCAGACCCCTCGGGCATTAACGTAGACAACTACGGTGAGGGCTGGCTTTTCGAGATGGCCGGCGGCGAAGAGTCGCTGCTGTCGTCCGCGGAATACCTCGTCCACCTGGAAGCGAGCTGGGCTGTCGCGCAGCGGACGATCAAGGGGCAGATCAACGAAGAATGACGTAGATGAGGCGACGCCCACGGTCGGTACGTAGACATCCATGCCCAGCAAACTCACGGTAGTCGTTTCCCAGGGCCAGAGCGCGAGCCCGATCAAGCGCAAGCTTGAAGAAGACATCGTCGCCGGCCTGCTCTTCGAGCGCGGGGTCGAAGTGACCGTGATCCCGCACCTCTACGATCTGGCGCCCGATGGCACGGGCATGCTCTGCCTGCAAAGCATCCCTGGCGATATGGTCGTCTTGAGCTGGCTCTATCCTCGCGCGGCTCACTGGACGCTCGACCGCAACCGCATTCACGGCCGCGTCGGCACCACACTCCTCGTCGCCGATGAGGAGGACGAAGACGAATCGGGCGATGCCGACGATGAAGACAAACATCGGGTCGCCGATGACCGGCCGGCCCCGAACCGCACGATCTACTGCATCGATCTACGCGCGGCGAACGACGCTGCGGATTTTCTCACCGAGGTCCGCCGCATCGCCGCCGAGACATCGGTGAAGACCGTCAGTCTCGATCTGATGGGCTGGATCAAGGGACAGCCCAAGCCCGACCAGCTCGACCGCTATCTACACGCGCCCAACGGCGGAGGCGATCGAGCGCCCGCGACGGCTCCCGTGCCGCCTCCCCCCGCGATTCCCGCGGCCGTACCGGATCTCCCGCTTACTGCCGGAAGTGCGCCCGTTGCCGGCACGTCTGAAACGAGTGCCCCGGCGCCTATGCGGATCGACGAACCCACGGCGCGCCGTTGGTACCCGGTGATCGACTACAGCCGCTGTACGAACTGCTTGGAGTGTCTCGATTTCTGTTTATTCGGCGTGTACGGCATTTCGGCGGCCGAAGCGATTCTGGTCGAACAGCCCGACAACTGCCGCAAGGGGTGCCCGGCCTGTAGCCGCGTCTGCCCCGCGAACGCCATCATCTTTCCGCAGCATAAGTCACCCGCCATCGCGGGCAGTGCCAATGGCGAGGCGGGCGGGCTGAAGATCGACCTCTCCAAGCTGTTCGGCGCTCCGGACCCCTTGCAGGTGGCCGTGTTGGAGCGCGATGTCGAGTTAGTAGCCGCCGGCAAGGACGCCGTGGGCATGTCCGTCGGCATTCCCAAGCGGCAACCGGGCAAATCCGCGGGCACCAAAGACGATCTCGATCGCCTGATGGATCAACTCGACGATCTGGATCTCTGATCCACGTGGCCGCGGGCCGCTGGGCACGCCCAACCTCTCGGTCATTGCGGCGGTGTTCGAACCGCCTGCGGGGTTGCTCCGTAACGAAGAGAAAGGACCGAGCCGGCACGCCGAGTGCACTTTCATCCGTCGTGGCCGACGTGATTTAGCGAGAGGCCCAAAAAGAGGCTACGGGAGGGCCGAGCCGTGTCATTGCAGTATTTGCTCGCGAGTATCAAACCGAGACCCAAGCCTGGCGACGAGGTTACGACAAGCTCGAAGCCCGCACGATCGCCGGGCGACGCCAAGGCAAAACCGGCTCGCGAACCGACAGTCGGGTCATCCTGACCGAGACAGAAACCGGGCGTGGGCTCAGGCGAGCAACTCGTGCAGCACCTGCCCATGGACGTTTGTCAGTCGGCGCCGGATGCCGTTGTGATAGAACGTGAGCCGCTCGTGATCGATGCCCAGCAGGCGCAGGATCGTGGCATGGAAGTCGTACCACGTCACGGGTTTCTCTACGGCCCGTAAACCGACGCTGTCGGTCGATCCATAGCTCAGGCCATGCTTCAGCCCCGCCCCGGCGAGTAGCGTCGAGAAGCCGTATTGATTGTGGTCGCGACCCTTGCCGAGCGAGTCGCCCGACGATTGTGTGAAGGGCGTGCGGCCGAACTCGCTGCTCAAGATCACCAGCGTGTCGTCCAACAGGCCGCGTTCCGCCAGATCGGCCAGCAGTGCGGCTACGGGCTGGTCGAGCCGCGCCGCCTCCTGGCCGTGGTTGGCTACCATATCTTCGTGCCCATCCCAATTGATCCGCGGCGAACCGAAAGCACTGCCCGAGAAGAGCTGCACGAAGCGCACGCCACGTTCGAGCAGTCGCCGTGCAAGTAGGCAACTGCGGCCGAAATCGTTCGTGGCGGGCTGGCCGAGGCCGTACAGCTCGTGCGTCCGGCTCGTCTCGCCGGCCAGGTCGGCAACTTCGGGCACGGCGATCTGCATGCGGGCGGCCATGTCGTAGCTGCGGATGCGGGCCATGAGCGCGTCACTGCCAGGGTGGTCGGCCAGATGACGCTCGTTCATCGACGCCAGCAATTGCCGGCTGGCGACCTCGCTGGCCGGGTCGATCGGCTGGGCCGGCATGAGATCGTGAATCGCGGGGCCTTTGCTGCGCAGCGTCACGCCTTGGTGGCGGGCCGGTAAGAAACCGTTCGACCAGTTGATCGAGCCGCCTGCCGGCACGCCCCGCGTATCGGGGATGACCACATAGGCCGGCAAGTCGTCGGTCTCGCAGCCCAAGCCGAACGAGAGCCAACTACCCAGCACGGGGAAGCCGTTCAAACGGAAGCCCGTGTTGGCCTGAAAGGTCGCCGGCGTGTGGTTTGACGTTTCGGCCGTCATGGAGCGGACGACCGTCAGCAGATCCGCCTGCTCGGCCAGGTGCGGAAAGAGGTCCGAGACCCAGAGGCCGCTTTCGCCTCGCTGGCGGAAGGCCCAATCCGACTTCCGCAGCAGCCCCACCTGTCCGAAAAAGACGTCGGGCTTCTCGCCACTCGGTAGCGGCTGGCCGTGCAGCTTCTCCAGTTCCGGCCGATAGTCGAACGAATCGACATGGCTCAATCCGCCACAGAGGAAGATATGGATCGCCCGCTTCGCCTTGGGCGGCGTGTGCGGCGGCGGGTCGTCGGCCTCGCCGCTCACCGCGGCCTGCGCCGGGCGGTCGCGCGACAACAACTGAAACAGGGCCGCCGTTCCCAGCCCCGCACCGACCCACGAAAAGAAGTCGCGGCGCGAACTAGTGGTTTCCACCGGTGCGTCGTTCCCATGCATGCCGGTTCGGTCCCTTCGTAGCTGATACAGGCCCGCTGTCGCCCCGCGATGTCTTGCCGTCTCGATTCGACGCCGCCAGATTACGTTTCGCCTGGCTTGGCCGAGACGCGCGGCGACGATCCGTTCAGCGCCATTTTACCATGCCAACGTCCGTTTTACCGGCTCTCGCGAGAGGCCGAAGCTCTCCGGACAGGCCACGATCGAACCCAGTTGTCGGCCGATTACGGTGCCACTGGCGCTTACGCCTGGGCCGCTTGATACAGATTCAACGTGATGTGGGCCTGGCCCTGGTGGTGGGCCTCGTGCCAACCGATGATGCCCAGGATCTGGCGGATCGTGAGGTTTCGCGCGGCCATGGCCGGCGGGATCTCGCCCAGGCGGTCGTCGCCGTAGCCCTTCAACGTCTCGATGAGATGTTGCCGCGACTCGGCTAGAACGGCCCGGATGGTATCGGCCGAGGGAACCTGATCGTCGGGTGTGCTGCCGCCGCGAAACCGCGGCCAAAGTTCGGCAAAGGCCCCCGGTCGGCTGGGATTCAGCCGCTCGGTGGCGAAGATTTCTTCCGTAATGCCGACGTGCATGATCTGCCAGCCGATATGGGCCCGCCCCGGCCCGGGCCGCCAGGCGAGCACCTGCTGCGGGTCCGGCAATTGGCAGATCTTGTCGAGCAGACCGAGTGTGCGCTCGCGGTTGAGCTGATAGGCCTCGAGATAGACTGCAACGGTAGACATAGTATGGGGTGCCGATCGGCTCTTTGAGGAAAAAGCGGAGGAAATCAACGCCAGACGGGCCGCATTCTAGCAGGCGACCGTTTGCTCTTCGAGGGCCGCTATACGCGGGTGGTGTATGAATCTCACTGTCCATACGCCACCTATACGCGCATCACTCTTGCTTCGCCCCATCCCATCGACGACGATAGAGTCGCCTTGGAAAAGAGATTGGTCCAAGGCGGCCCTCACCTCCGATCGATGAGCAAGTCGCGACGCCGCGTATCGCGGCCACGAGAGCAAGAGCGGGCGGCAGCGCGGCCGGCGCACCATGAAAGCGACGGTGCCGCCACGGTGTCGCGCCGCGCCGTCGGCCCTAGAACGCAAGTCCTGCGGGCCGGTGTGGCCGTTTCTCCCGGCGTGGCCATCGGCCAGGCCTGCTGCCTGCACGAGATCTTTCCCGGGTCCGACGCCCTCTTGCCCGACGACGACGCAGTACTGCGCGAGCTGGCCCGCTACGATCAGGCTCGCGACCAGGTGGCCCGCGATCTCAAAACGTTGTTTCACAAAGTGAGCGCGCAGCTCGGCCAACGGGCCGCGGCCATCTTTCAGGTACACGAATCGATCCTGCACGATCCGGCGCTGACGGCCAAGCTTCAGTCCTGGATCGTCGAAGCACGCCAGACCGCGCCGGCCGCGCTCCGCCGGCTGCTCGAGGAGTACACCACGCTCTTCGAGCGCACGAGCGACGAATACCTGCGCGAGCGACTGGCCGACGTGCGCGACGTGGTGGCGCGGCTCACCCAGCAACTCTCCGCCGTCACTCCCGATGCTCGTCAGATCGCCGGCCCGGTGATCCTGGTGGCCAATGAGCTGATCCCCTCGCACGTCGCCACGCTCGATAAGCGCGAAGTGATGGGCATCGTCACGCAAGTGGGCGGTCGCACCAGCCACGCGGCCATCCTGGCCCGCGGCCATGGCATACCGGCCGTCTCGGGCGTGGCGAACATTCTGCACGAAGTGGCCGACGGCGACCTGATCGTCGTCGACGGCCGCGAAGGACACGTCATCGTCCATCCCGACGTCGAGACGGCCCGCGCCTACCGCCGCCTGCGGCGCGAGTTCGTCGACCTCAAGGACCATCTCGCGCACAACCGCGATCAGCCGGCCGTCTCGGCCGAGGGCGAACCGGTGGAACTGCTGGCCAACATCAGCAACCTGACCGACGTCAAAGCCGCCGCCTCGATGGGGGCCAGCGGCGTCGGCCTCTATCGCACCGAATATCTGTTCCTGACGCATCACGACGTGCCCGACGAGGAAGAGCAGGTCGCGGCGTACCGCGCGGTGATCGCAGCCAGCCCGGCGCACCGCGTCACGTTCCGCACGCTCGACGTGGGGGGCGACAAAAAGATGCGCTACCTGGGGCTCGAACACGAAGCGAACCCCTTCATGGGTTGGCGATCGATCCGACTCTCGTTCGAGCACCCGGCCTTCTTCCTCACGCAAATCCGCGCCGTGCTGCGGGCCGCGGCGCCGGGACACGGCCCCAGAAAACGCGTCGGCCTGATGTTTCCCATGATCACCACGCTCGACGAGATGCGCCGCGTCCGCAGCCTGGTGCGCAAGGCCTGCCGGCAACTCGATCGGGAAGGTCTGCCCTTCGGCAACGTGCCGATCGGGCTGATGGTCGAGGTGCCGGCCGCGGCGATCACCGTCGGCCGGCTGGCGCAGGAGGCCGACTTCGTCTCGATCGGCTCGAACGACCTCGTGCAATACCTGACGGCCGCCGACCGTGATAACCCCAAGGTGAGCCACCTCTGCGATCCGCTCAGCCCGGCGGTGATCGAGGTGCTTTACCAGACCATCCGGTCCTGCCTCGCGGCCGGCAAGCTGGTGACGCTCTGCGGCGAGATGGCAGCCGCTCCGCGCGCCTTCCTGCTCCTATTCGGCATGGGCCTGCGCAGCTACAGCATGAGCCCCGCCTTCATCCCGATCATGAAGGAGCTGGCCAAGCAGCTTTCGCGCGAGCAGGCCGAGGCCATCGTCGAAAAGACCCGCAGGATGGCCACCACCAAGCAGATCGTCGGCTTCCTGGGCAAGCAGCTCAGCCAGATCAGCCCCGGCCTGTCGATCGTCGATTCGGCCAAGTAACGGCGTCGGTCGGCCGTTCAGATGATCCCTCCAGAAAAAAAATCCCAGCACTGCTTGACACGATTATCACATCTGTAATAATCACGATTACTACGACTGTGATCATTGGAGTCGGGCATGACAACGGATGCGACGATTTCGGATGCCGAGTGGCAGGTGATGGAGGCGGTGTGGTCGCTAGGCGGGGCGCCTGCCGCGGCGATCATCGAAGAATTGGCGAAATCCACCGCCTGGAACCACCGCACCATTCGGACACTGCTCGGCAGACTTGTGGAGAAGGGCGTCGTCGAAAAGCAGGGGCAAGGTGCCGGTTCGGTCTATCGTGCTCTCGTTCCGCGCAGTGCCCGAGTGCGATCGGAGGGACGGAGTTTCCTCCGACGCATGTTTCAGGGCGACACGACTTCGTTGCTCCTGCACTTCGCCAAAGAAGCCAAGTTGGGACCGGAGAAGCTGGCTCAGTTGCGTGAGTTGTTGGATGAGGAGTCGGGCGAATCCGATCGAGGAAACCCTTCATGAACACAGCCTTCGTCACGCCGTTCGTTGACCACGTCTGGAAGCTGAATTTGCAGGCTTCCCTGCTGGCGGTGATCGTAGCCGTCGTCTGCCTTGTCGGTCGATGCTCGCTCACACCGGGATGGCGCAGCATCCTGTGGATGCTCGTGTTCGTAAGGCTCGTCGTTCCTTTCGGCCCAGCTTCGATGTTCAGCTTGGGGAACCTCGCCAACGTATCGTTGGGCATCCGCTCGGCAGATATCGACCGGATCGACGCCAACGCGACCGAGACAAAGCGCCCCGACCATGAAACGACTCCCGTCAGACCGGCGATCGAAAGCGTGGCTCGACCGCTCGTACCCGACATCGACACCGCGCCGGCTGGTATTACGAAAATGGCTACTGAAACGTCTTCAACCTGGTCGGCACGCGAGGTGTGTACGGCCATCTGGCTGGTCGGCGCCGCGTTTCTTCTGGCAAGGCTCGGCTGGCTGAAAACTCGGCTATCGCATTACCTCTCACGTCTCGAGGTCATAAGCCAGCCCGAAGTAATCCGATTGGCCGAGTCGATAGCGTCCACGGCGAGGTTGAATCGCGTTCCTCGATTGCTCTGGGGATCGCCGCAGTGCAGCCCGGCCGTTTGTGGTTGGTGGTCTCCCGTGTTGATCCTGCCGAGCGACTCGACGGTTCTGCAACCCTCCCGATTGCGTGCCGTATTGCTGCACGAGTTTCGCCACGTGCGGACCGCAGACACATTGCTCACGTGGCTGCCCCGCGTGCTGTGTGCCACGTTCTGGTTCAACCCGCTGTTCTGGTATGCCGGTCGCAAATGGCACGAAGAACGAGAATTGTCCTGCGACGAATGGGTGCTGCGGCAGATCGGACAGGATCAGAAGCGCACCTATCTCGAAACGCTGATGGCGATCGCCACCGGATCGTCGCTAAGCCCCATGCTGGAGCTCACAGCGAGCATCGTCTCATCGTCCACAACCCTGGAAAGGAGGATCGTTGCCATGAAGCGTTTCCGTCCCGTGACGCGGACCGGGCTGATTGCGGGTGCCGTACTCACCCTCGTCATAGCGGCCATCGGCCTCACCGATGCGGCCCAGGCAGAGAACGAATCCGTCAAGGAACAGAAATTCGCAACGTTCGCGAATTCGAAGACGGACCAGAATACGGGCACGCAAGTGCCCAATCAGCAGCAGGCCGATCAAGAGGAAACCGCTCCCGTTGCGTCGCAGGCCAAGACGCTAAAGCCGAAGATCGTCTTCGCCCAGCAGGCGATCCTTTGGGAGTGGACCGAGATCCTCACGCGCGACCAACTGCAAGAGCGGCTCGCAGAATTACGGGCCACGCAGATCGTGAAGCCGTCCGTCTATTTTTCTTTGGGGTTTGTGGCCTCGAAGGGTATTGTTGATCTCGCGGCCACTTCCGAGGAGGAAGCGAGCGAGCGAGCCAATAAAGCGATCGGCGAGAGCATGGAACTGATCGGGCGCGACTGGACCATGATGAGTTTTCTGTCGCGACGAGGCAGCGGAGCGGTCGATCGGATCCGGACGACGGACGATCTGAAGATCAACCCCGCGCGGAGCCTGAAGGGGCGTGTCGTCGTGTCTCGAGATGTCGGGCGGGCCGCGGGACTCGGCAGCGAAGGAAAACCTCTGCTCACTACGGCTCCCGTCAAGGGAGCCCAGGTGGTGATCCTCCCGCTCGGCGAACCGTGCTTCATCCGTCTGCGAGACGGAAAACTGCGCGAGCCGGAGGAAGAGATCTGGTACGAAACGGACGCGGAGGGAAGGTTCCAGGCCGATCCGGCGTCGTTGGTATTCGACCCGGTGCTTCTCTTTGGCGACGGCAAGTACCTGACTCTCATCCTCCACGAAGCCGGATATGGTGTCATCAACGGTCAATTGGCGGCTTCCGATGCAACCTACGAACTCTTGCCCTGGCGCGAAGTGACCATCGATCCGCGAAATCTGAAGGAGGATGAGCAGATCGAAATCTGGATGACTCCGGCAGGAGTCCATGAAAAATTTCCGGCAGTCTCGATCGGTTGGGTCGGTCACGGCGATCGGCCGGTCGCGGTCAAACTGCCACGAGGAAAGGGGCACGTAGCGTACTGGCGCAAAGTCGATGACCAATGGCACGACACCGAAGTCCGGCATCCCATCCAGGTCACCGCCGACAGCCCCGCGGAGATCCTTTTGTCGCCTGGTCCTGTAAAGAGCGGCTGACAAAACCTGACTGCTGGAGCGCCGCGCGCGACAAATCGGCCGTGAAACGCCGATTTGTGCGGAGCCTGATACGGTGTTATCGGTTACTCTCAGACCCAGCTCCGAGAAATAGCGCGGACGGGTAGTGTTTCCTTGCCGACGCGAGGGATTACGACTCTCGCCGTCCACCTCTGGCAAGCGCGGCGTCTTCTTCCACCGCGCCGACTTTGCTATGCTTTGTTCCATGAAACAAGACGACGCCGAGCCGTTGCCACGCAGTCCCGAATTGATGTCGGTCGACGATACCGGCCTGCTCGTGGTCGACGTGCAGTCCAAGCTGATCGATCTCGTCGCCGGCCATAAGCGAATCGTCTGGAATGTGCGCCGGCTGCTCGACGGGGCGAAGACACTCGGCGTCAGCACGGCCGCCACCGAACAATATCCGCAAGGGCTGGGTCCGACGGTGCCCGAGTTGGCCGAGCGGTTGGGCCCGATCCCCGGGAAGGTCGATTTTAGTTGCGGTGCCTGCTCCGCCATCTTTCGCGCCTGGGACGAGCGGGGCATCTCGCGCGTACTGCTGGCCGGTATCGAGGCGCATGTTTGCGTGCAGCAGACGACGCTCGATCTGATCGCCGCAGGCCGCCGGGTTTACGTAGCCGTCGATGCAGTCGGCTCACGCTACGACATCGACTACCAGACCGCCCTGCGGCGCATGGAGTCGGCCGGGGCCACGCTCACAACAACCGAGGCCGCGCTCTTCGAGTGGTGCCGCCGCTCGGGCACGCCCGAGTTCAAAGAGATCAGCCGCCTCGTCCGCGAACCGCATCCGGAATAGGTTTTTCCGCCCTCTCCCGCCGGGAGAGGGTTGGGTGAGGGCGGCGGAAACGGCAAACGGGGTTGGTCCCTCGCACAGCGAAAACGTCAGCCACGTCCGAAGAGAGTCAACAACGCAAGAGCAGGTGCTCCGCCCTCACCCTAGCCCTCTCCTGAAGGGGAGGGAATTTGTTTTTCGTCCGGCCCTGAAGCCCTCAAGACCCGAATCTTCCTGCAAAGAAACAGCCGATGACCGCCGCCCACGTTGCTCCGCCGCTCGCTCCGCCCGTTCGCTTGCTCCTCGGCCCCGGTCCGAGCGAAATCCATCCCCGTGTGCTGGCGGCGATGGCCGCTCCGACGGTCGGACATCTCGACCCCTACTATCTGGCGCTGATGAACGATATGCAGCGACTGTTGCGGGGCGTCTTTCGCACCGAGAACCAGATGACGATGGCCATCAGTGCCACCGGTTCGGCCGGCATGGAGTGCACGGTCGTCAATCTGATCGAGCCGGGCGACGCGATGGTCGTCTGCGTGAACGGCGTGTTCGGCGGCCGCATGGCCGACGTGGCCGCGCGGGCCGGCGCCAAGGTTACCCGCGTCGATCGTCCCTGGGGCGAGATTTTTGAGCCGGCGCACCTCAAGGATGCCCTCAAATCGAAGCCCAAGGTCGTCGGCATCGTCATGGCCGAGACTTCGACGGGCGCCAGCCAACCGATCGAGGAGATCGCCAAGCTGGTCCACGACGCGGGCGCCCTCTTGCTCGTCGATACTGTGACGGCGCTCGGGGGGATGCCCGTCGAGGTCGATGGCTGGCAGATCGACGCCATCTACTCGGGCAGCCAAAAATGCCTAAGCTGTCCCCCCGGTCTGGCGCCCGTGTCGTTCAGCCCGCGCGCCATGGACGTGATCCTACACCGCAAGACGCCGGTACAGAGCTGGTATCTCGATGTCTCGATGCTGGCCCGCTACTGGGGCGAGGAACGTGTCTATCACCACACCGCGCCGATCAACATGACCTACGGCCTGTATGAGGCGCTGCGACTGGTGCACGAAGAAGGCCTGGAAGGCTGTTTTGCCCGGCACGCCCTGAACCATCGGGCCCTGAAGGCCGGCCTGGCGGCGATCGGCATCGGCTATGCCGCGGCCGAGGGACATCAGTTGCCCATGCTCAACGCGGTGCGCGTGCCGGCCGGCGTCGACGATGCCGCGGTGCGGCGTGGATTGCTCGATCGGTTTGGTATCGAGATCGGGGCGGGACTGGGCGAATTCAAGGGCAAGGCCTGGCGCATCGGCCTGATGGGGCACGGCTCGCGTCCGCGCAACGTACTGCTCTTCCTCGCTGCGTTGGAGCAGCTCTTGGGCGAGCAGGGCCACCGCTTCGACGCGGGGGCCAGCGTCGCGGCCGCCAACGCGGTCTACGTCGGAGCGGGCAAGACGGCCTGAATTCGCCGCGGGTCGCTCATTGCTGGTCGGTCCGCTTGCGGACGTCCTTCTTCACCTTCAGCAGGCGGCTGGTATAGCTCTCTTCGTCGGCCTGGGCCTCGGGCGACAGGCCACCACGCGCGGACGCGGCGGGCGCTTGGGCCGTGGGTGCGGCAATCTGCTCCTCGAGCGCTGCCACGTCGGCGGGCTGGTCGGGGGTGGGCTCGAAGCGTGTAGCGGCCCGCCGCTGCTCGAGTTCTTCGCTCACTTCGGCCTTGCGGCTGCGCAGCCTCGACATGTATTCCGGCGGTGGAGCTTGCGGCTCGCGGCCCAGCAGCCGATCACGCATCCGGCCGGCCAACGGGGGCACCCAGGCGAAACTGACCTGCACGCGGCGGAAAAAGACGTCGCCGAAGAAGGTCAGCGCGGCGATCAAGAGAGCGAAATGCCAGACGTCCTGCCGGCTGGTGGCCTTCGGCAGGTCGTGGCGAAAGGTGTCGGCCTTGGCCAGTTCCTTAGGATCGGCGCGGCCCGTCGTGTCTTCGATCACCACTCCCGGCGGACCGCCCTTGGGCTCTAGCTTGGCCAGACTGGCCAGCAACGCCTCGTTCGTCTCGCGGTCGCGGAACTCGGGTGAATAGGGAACGTTGACGCCCGTCAACAGCGGCGATTGGCCCGCTCCCGGGCTGAGCATCACGAAATAACTACCGGCGTCGTCGGCCTGGAACGAGCCGACATACCGCCCGGGCGCCGTCTGCTCGAGCTGCACGTCGTGCGGCTTCATATCGGGGCCGATGACCGCGCCACCCAGATCCAAGAAGTTCAAGAACTCGTCGTCTTTGTCGAGTGCCGTGACGAAGACCTTCACCTGCCCCTGCTCGATGTCGGTGGCGATGGTGAATTTCCCTTGATCGCCGGCGGGCCGCATCGACCAGCGGACCATTTGGCTGAACAGCTTGTCGTAGCCGTCCCATTTCGTCCACTCCTTGGTCCAGCGGGCGCCGGCGTCGCTGGTGAACGCCACGGCTTTGCCCAGGCCGTAGGTCCAGCTTGCCAGGATCGTGGCGTTGTCTTCACCGGGCGGCTCGGGCGAAACCAGCGAGACCTCGACGAGCGGGTTCTTCTTCACGGTCGTCTGCACGAAGCCGGTGATCGGCGGCAATGGCCCATCGATGCCGCTCACCATCTCGTGAGGGAAACGGCGATAGGGCGAGAAACCGACGTCCTTCTCATACACGAGCGGACGGGCGACGCGACGGGCCTCGCGCTGGAAGATGCGCGGCAGGGCGTTCGGGTTGAGCACTTCGTAATACTTGCCGCCGGTCTTGAGCGCGATGTCTTTCATCACGGCGCTCTCGGCAGGACCATGCGCGCCGACCGCCACCGACGACACCGTGACCCGCATCTTCTTGAGGTTGGTGAGAACCGAAGGGCTGGGAGGCGTGGGATCACCGTCGCTGATGATGATCATGTGCTTCACGGCCGCGTCGGTGAGGGCCATGAAGGCCCGGTGTGCCTTCTTGAGCCCCGAATCGAAATCAGGCATGTCCATGGGCGTCATGCGGTCGATCAGTGCCAGCATCTTCGGCCGTGCGCCACCGACACGCACCATGCCGCGGCCCTGGTCATTCCACAACCACTGGTCGGTGCCCGGCAGCAGACCGCAATAGTCTTCGTTGCCCAACGCCTTGATCGCTTCCTTGGCGATGACCTTCTGCCAATGGTTGCCATCGGGCATTTCCGAGGCGTGCATCACCAGCGCGAGCGCCCCCTTGGGCACGACCTTGGCGCTCTTGATCTGGAAGTCGACCGGCATCGCCTCTTCGATCGGCGTATTGTTCCAACCGCCGGCCCCGAAGCTATTGGGGCCGCCCAGCATGACCAACCCGCACCCCATGCTCTGCGTGTTCTGCGAGAGCATCAGTATCTGCTGGTCCGTGAAATCCTCACGCGGCACGTTGGCCAGCACCACCGTGTCGAACTGCTGCAACTCGGCCAGACCGTTGAAGAGCTGGTCGCTGGAATGCAAGGTCACTTCCAGGTTCTCGCGTCGCAGGCGGTCGACCAGATACTCGTGCTCGCCCCGGTTGGCAGCGTCTTCGATGAGCAAGACCTGCCCGCTGCCACGCACGTGCGTGAACGTCGTCGCTCGGTTGTTCTCGATCATCGCATCGTCGGCCGGGTTGTCGGGCACGAACCGGGCCTCGTACGTATAAAAGTGCGGCTGATCGAGTTGTTGGCGGACGACGAACACCTGCTTGCCCGGCGGCAACTCGACGTTCTGTTCGGAGATCACCCGCGGCTGATCGTCGCTGCGCTGCGAGACGACCAGCTTGCCCTTGATGATGCCCGACTCTCCCTCGGCCGGTTGCGTGGTATTGTTGACCACCACGCGCAGGTCGAACGGCTGCCCTTTACGCACGTCGGGCGGCAACGTCACCTTTTCCACGAGAATCTCGCTGCGCGACTGAGACAGGACCGGCTGCACGTCGATACCGACCCCGGCGTCGGTCACGTGACGGGCCTGGTCGAGCGCGTCGCCCATGTTCTGGTTGCCGTCGCTGACGATCACGATCCGCTTGGCGGCGTCTTCGGGGAAGGTGGCCTGAGCCAGTTTGAGCGCCCCCGCCAGGTTCGTCGATTCGGGATCGAGCGGAGTTTCGACCCGCGGCGAGAGTTGCACCGACTCGTCGAACGGCGGCACCTCGATGACGGCTTCGCGGCCGAAGACGATCACGCCGACCCGGTCGTCGTTCTTACGATGCTGCCGAACCGATTCGTTGACGAACTCGATCATCGCCTCGCGACGCTCGGGAAGAATACTCAGCGACTGGTCGAGCAGATAGATGACCGTCAGCCGGTCGTTGGTGCGGACCCATTGAATCTCGGCCAGCGAGGCGACGAGCAACGTGAACACGACCGAACGGAGCACGAGCACCACCCACTTGCGCACGCGTCCCAGACCCGACAGGCTGCGGCGGCCGGACCACCACATCACCGGCAACAGGGCCAGGAGCAGCAGGTACCACGGACTGTCGAAATCGAGGCGGTAAGGGAGCATGTTCGCAAGCCGTCGCGTCTCCCGGCGGGAGAGGCACGTTTTACATCACGATTCGCTGGACTCGGTGGTTTTGTGTATCTAGGACGTGGATTCGCCCTTGTCGGTCGCGGACGAGCGCCCAAGGGTGGTCGAGTTCGCCCGGTTCGCGGCCGCGACGGCCCCAACACCCGAGCGACTCGCCTGAGCGACTGAACTTTTGCACGCGGCTGTTACCCCATTCGCTCACATAGACGTGGCCGGCATCGTCGAGCAACAGATCGTAGGGATAGTACAATTGGCCCGGTTCGCTCCCTTCTTCGCCCCAACGATCGAGCAGTTTACCGTCCGTATCGAAAACCTGAATACGGTGATTGCAGGCGTCGGCCACCCAAATATGGTCTTGCTCGTCGATCACCATGTTCTGCGGCCGCATGAACTGGCCCGGTTCCGAGCCATGGCCGCCCCACTCCAACAAAAACCGGCCGTCGGGCGAGAACTTTTGCACGCGGTCGTAGTCGCCGTATTCCGAGACGTAGAGGTTTCCCTGCGAGTCTTCGACGGCGTCGGTCACCAGCCCGAACTCACCCGGCGACTGCCCATGGACGCCGCCGATCGTTTGCAGCAATTCGCCCTCGGGAGAGTACACGAGGACGCGGAAATAGTGCGTGTCGGCAACCAGCAATCGGCCACGACGGTCGAACGACAGGCCCGTGGGACGGCCCGCGACATGCACGGGCGTTTGCCAGCCACGCAGGTAGTTGCCATCGCGATCGAAGACCTGAATGCGGGCCGTCATATCGACGATGTAGAGGTGATCGTCCGCGTCGATCGCCATGGCCCGCGGCTTTTGCAGACGGCCCTCAGAGATACCCTGCCGCCCCCAGATTTTCTCCGGCAGCCCGGAGGCGCCTTCTTCGTCGCATCCAGCGGCGGTGACGGCCAACAGTGCGCTGAGGGCGAACCGCCAGACGTTGCCGCGCGGGCCGATGCTGCGTGCGTACGTTTGCCTGACCATTCGACTGGTTACCGAGCGGACGCGCGACGAGAGTTGGATTGCGACTCGCGAATCATCTTAACCGCTTAGCAGCCTTGGGAATAGCTGGGCGGTGCCGGACAGGACTGCCGACTTTCCAGCCCGGCATCGGCCTCAGTAGGTCTTGCTCGCCGGATAATACCGCCGCAGAAGGTGCAACCGGAGGAGGAAGAGGATCGCCAGATTGGCACCTTTGGCCAAAATCAGCCAGGTCGTCAACACGCGGGCCTCGACGAAATCGCTGAGGCCGAAAGTCACAAAGGCCGCCGCATAAGCGATTTCGAGCCGTGATTTGCGGTATCGCAGGAAACGCCGCAGCACCAATACCGCGAGGAGGCACCAGGCACATCCCTCGGCCATATTCATCCAATGGTATGCATGCGAGAAACCGAACGGTTCGCCCGCCGCGTAGCTCCACCAACGATGAGTCAGCCATTTTTGCAAAAGGGCCATCGTCGCCGCTCGGTACTTAGGCGTGAGCATTCTGCACGACACAGACCAATTGGCCCAATTGTTGCAACTTTCCCGCCGTTGCCGAGCCCGCCGGTTCCGCGGTGCACCACAAATCGGCTCTTCTTCTCATTGAAAAGGAAAAGGCCATGCGACGACGACAATTTGTGACAACGGGTGCGATAGGATTGGCCGGAAGCGTGCTGGCTGCTCAAGCGGCTTTGGGGAAGGGTGAAAATCGCGCGGACTCGAAGCGCGACGCCCAACAGAAGCACGACCATCAAAACGCCTTCCAGAGTTGCGCCAAGGAATGCAGCGACTGCCAGCGAGCCTGTGATGAGTGCGGAAGACATTGCGTCGACAAGCTGGCGTCCGGCGACGAACATCACCGTCATACACTGGCAACGTGTCAGGATTGCGCCGACGTGTGCGCCGCCGCTTCACAGATCGTGTCGCGTTCGGGACCGTTTTCGGCCGATATCTGTCGCGCCTGCGCCGAGGTTTGCTCCCAGTGCGCCGAAGCGTGCGAGAAACACGCCCACGACGACATGATGGCTGCCTGCGCCAAGGCGTGCCGCACGTGCGAAGACGCCTGCCGACGCATGTTGACGGCCGCCGCCGCTCAGCACGATGCGCGACGGTAAGGCGGAACGGTCGTTGCCCTCAGTCGACGATCGGCAGTCGCGCGGCGCCTGACCGCGCTTGCACGACTCGGCATCGTTTGGCATTCTGGATGACCGGAACGCCTGCGACACCTGCGTCGCGTCCGTCATCAGCCGACCCGAACCCACGAACGGCCACCGCCGCGCCTTGCCTCATGCCGATCGACATTGCCCGCTACCACGGTTGGCATGGTATGCGTGGCGGGCCGTGGCGGGGCGTGGCGGCCATGGTGCGCGTCGGCCTGCTGCAAGTCTTCCGCCGCAAGTCGTACTGGGTGGTGGTAGCCATCGGGGCGGTGCAGTTTCTTCTTCTCTGGGGTGTTATTTGGGCGGTTACGCAAGCCAAGGAACTTCCCAGTGAAATGCGCGACGGTCTGCTGGAAACATTCGGTTTCAGCGCGACTCCTCGGGATGGTAAGGAGAATGGCTACTCGATGTTTATCGAGCGGCAAAGCGTCGTCGTCATGATCTTGCTGGCGTTCACCGGCAGCCTGCTGGTAGGAAGCGACTTTCGCAACGGTTCCCTCGCCTTCTACCTCTCGCGCTCGATCGACCGGCGTCATTATATTCTCGGCAAACTGCTGACCGTCGGCGTGCTCATCTCGCTCCTGACCACGATCCCTGCGCTTCTGCTGTTCGTCGAGTACGGCATGTTCACGGCATCGTTCGACTATTGGGCCACACATTGGCGGATTCCGCTCGCACTGCTCTTCTATGGCGGGGTGTTGTCGGTCGTGTTGAGCATCCTGCTCGTCACCCTGTCGGCATATTTGCAGCGTATGGCTCCGATCGCCATCACCTGGGCCAGTCTCTTCATTTTGCCGCGTGTCCTGCGGGAACAGATGAGAGGGCAGAGCATCTATTGGGGGCTGATCGACCCTTGGCGCGACATGCACTTCGTCGGCCGGCTAGCCTTTGACCAGTTCCGCAACGACAGGGAACGACAATTCGCCTATTGGGCCGCGGGACTCTTGGCGGTCGCGTGCGTCGTCTCCCTCGTGGCGCTGCTGCGCCGCGTACGGGCGGTAGAAATCGTCGAATAACCCAACGGTTCGGCCGCAGCCGCCGCGAAACATGGACCTGATTTTCGACCACGTCACCAAGCTGTACGGCCCCGTGATCGGCGTGAACGACGTCACCTGCCGCATCGGGCCGGGTATTACCGGTCTGTTGGGAGCCAACGGGGCGGGAAAATCGACGCTCATCAAGCTCGCCAGCGGACAACTGCGGCCGAGCCAAGGTCATGTCTCGGTGGGAGCACACAGCGCGTGGTCGACGGCCGCCAAGTTGAACTTTGGCTACAGTCCCGATCTCGATCGTTTTTATGAAGAGATGACGGGGCGTCAGTTCGTCTACACCATGGCCCGCCTGTACGGCTTTCGCCGCCGCGAGGCGCGCGAGCGGACCGAATTGGCACTACACGAGGTCGGCATGACGCCGCGGGCCGGTCGGCGGTTGGCGGGATGCAGCCACGGCATGCGGCAGCGGATCAAGCTGGCCCAAGCCCTGGTCCACGACCCCGAGATATTGCTGCTCGACGAGCCGCTCAACGGCATCGACCCCGGCGGGCGGCACGAGATCAACGAGTTGCTGGTGCGTATGGCCGAACGCGGCAAGACGTTGCTCGTCTCGACGCATATCCTGGTCGATGTCGAGGAGCTCGCCGGCTCGATCTTGATGATCTCGCGCGGCCGTCTGATCGCATCGGGTACCCTGACCGAGGTGCGCAATCTGTTGGACGACCAGCCACGCGTGGTCGAGATCGTCACTGACCGGCCGCGAGAGTTGGCTGCGCTGTTGGCGGCCGCCGGCGAGGTGCGCAGCGTCGAAATTCGCGGCGACCTGCTCACCGTGCAGACCGGGCAACCGGCGAACTTCTTTGCGCACGTGAATCGGCTTATCGTCGAACACGGCTTCGCCATCGAGCGATTGCAGACGCTCGACTCGGGCGCCGACGCGGTCTTTCACTACCTGGAACGAGGCGTCGCATGAATCTGGCCCGGGCCTGGATCACTCTCTTCTGGCTTTCGTTCCGGCGGTTGTTCTGGTCGTCGAGTACGCTCATGGTGCTGTTCCCGATGGCCGGCGTGCTCCTCTTCCTGCGCTGGCGGCGGTATGATCACATCGGCAGCCTCGAACAGGCGTTCCAACGCTACAGCAATTTCGTGATCATCGTTTTCGTCGGTTTTCTGTTGCCCGTCTGCGCGCTGGCCTATGGTACGTCGAGCGTGGGGGGCGACCGGGAGGACCGCACGCTCTTGTTCTTGCTCATTCGGCCCATTCCGCGGTGGCTGGTCCTGTCGGCCAAGTTCGCCGCTGCCTCGGTGTTGACCGTGGGCTTGGTGGTGTTGAGCTTCAACCTCGACTGCCGTATGGCCGGCCCGGCCGGTGATCTGGCGTACCAACTCTACCTGCCGGCGGTGCTCTACTCGACGCTGGCCTACCTGGGGCTGTTCCATCTGTTTGCCGTTACGCTGCGGCATTCGACGATCGTGGCGCTCGTATATGCGATCTTCTTAGAGTTTCTGCTGGGGAACCTTCCGGGCATCGTCAAACGCGTAACGGTCAACTATTACGGGCGTTCGGTGATGTACTCGCTGGCTGCCACCGATGGCGTCCAGCGTCCAGGCTGGTTCGAGCCGATCTCCGTCAGCGCCGCGAGTTGGACGCTCGGCGCCATCGCGCTCGGCTCGCTCGTGCTGGCCACGCTCGTGTTCCAGTTTCGGGAGTATCGCGATCTGACGTGAGTATCATCCCATGGCGGACGGTCGTTTGACGCGGCGATCCGTGTGGCGCGTGAAGCGGACGACGATACTGGTCGCCCTTTGCACCGCCGCCCTGCTGGCGGTGCTTAATCTGGCCCCCGGCAACGTTCGCCTGGTATCTCATCTCCGCTATGGCGACATCCACGGCTGGCCGTATGAGTTTCTCAATCGCACCAGTTCCGGTTCTTGGCTTGGGACGGGCTCGGGGCATGTGCTTGAATTTCAAGCAAGAAACCTAGCTTTGGATGTGTTGGTGGCTCTGACGATCAGCGCGGCCACCGGCGCTGTCTACGAATATCGGGCGCGCGGCATGAGGCGCAAACCGTGGCAATTCACGGTCAACGAGCCCGGCCTACGCTGTCTCACCTGGACCGACTTTACGCCGGACGACGAGGCGCTACGTGCCTTGCAAGGTCTCCGGCAGCTTCGTCAACTATCATTAGACTGCGGGGCTCTCCACGACGATTCCCTGGTCTTCTTCGAGTCGCTCGAGGACCTTCAATCGCTTACCTTGCAAAACGCTCGGCATATCGGCTCCGGTGCCGTCGGGCGCCTGCGCGAGAGGCTGCCGCGCTGCATAATTAGCACCTACTAGCCGCTGGATTCGTCCGCCGACATGGGCATCCTGCATACTTGACGTTGCCCATCACGTGTGTTCAATTTCGACGCATCCTCCCTGCCTGGTCCCCTCCCACAGCACGCCTGAAAGTACGCCGCATGTCGACCGATTCCGACCGCCGGCCCTGGTACCGAGAGTTGAATCGCTACCACTGGTTCGTCTTCACCGTGGCGGCGCTCGGCTGGCTCTTCGACACGATGGACCAGCAGTTGTTCAACCTGGCGCGGTTGCCGGCCTGTAGCGAATTGCTCGGCCTGCCTCCGTCGGACCCCCGTGTCGGCACGCATGGTGGCTACGCGACCTCGATCTTCCTGATTGGCTGGGCCACCGGCGGCATCGCCTTCGGAGTGCTCGGCGACAGAATTGGCCGCGCCAAAACGATGCTGTGGACAATTCTGATCTACTCGCTCTGTACGGGCTTGAGCGCCTTCTCCCGATCGATCTACGATTTTGCGTTCTATCGATTCTTGACCGGACTGGGCGTCGGTGGCGAGTTCGCGGTCGGCGTGGCGCTGGTGGCCGAGGTCATGCCCGAGCGGGCTCGTCCCTTTGCGCTGGGCCTGTTGCAAGCGCTCTCCGCCGTCGGCAACGTCTCGGCCGCGCTGATCAGCCTGGGGCTGGGGCGATTGGAAGAAGCGGGCGAACTGGACGCCTTCTTCGCCGATCGCCTGGGGCTTACGTCGGTAAGTGCCTGGCGAGTGATGTTTCTGGTGGGGACCGTTCCCGCCCTGCTGGCTATTCTGATTCGCCGCAAGCTCAAGGAGCCCGAGCGCTGGCAATCGAGCGCTACCCCGGGAACGGCGAAACAGTTCGGCTCGTATGCCGAGCTGTTTGGAAATCCGCGTTGGCGCTCGCACGCGCTGGCTGGATTGGGACTGGCCTTCTGTGGCGTGGTGGGGCTGTGGGCGATCGGATTCTTCAGCATCGACCTGACGCGTCTGGTGTTCCGCAAGACGTTCGAAGCCGAGGCCCGCGAGAGTGGCGACGTCGCGCGCGACCAGGCCTTCTTGGGCCTGCTCTTTTCCAAACCGGGGGCGATCTCGGATGTGAAGGACAAGATCCAGCCGGCCAACCTGCTCGGTCCCGAAACGGGCCCGCGCGATGCGGAGCGCATCTATGGTGCCGCCCTGGAACTCTTCGACAAGGGTGAGACGATCACGCCCGACACGGTTCTCGCGGCGCTGGACCATGGCACCAAAAAGCTCGCGCCACAAACGGACGACGAACGCCGCCGACGAGACGCCTATTTGCGGGGCACCGTGACCGATGCCGACGGGATCGCCGAGCACGTCGAGCGCATCCGTAAGCGAACGCGAGCGATCGGTGGGCGGTTGACACATTGGGCGGCCATCACGTCGGTGATGCTCAACGTAGGCGCCTTTTTCGGCATCTATGCCTTTAGCTATGTGACGCACATGGTGGGGCGGCGCCCTGCCTTCGCCCTGTCGTTCGTGTTGGCAGCGGCTAGCACGGGCATGGTCTTCTGGCATTTTCAAACGATCGGCGACGTGTTTTGGATGATTCCGATCATGGGTTTTTGCCAGCTCTCGCTCTTCGGCGGCTATGCGATCTATTTTCCGGAGCTGTTTCCCACGCACCTGCGCAGCACGGGCACGTCGTTTTGTTACAACGTGGGCCGACTGGTTGCCGCTGCCGGGCCCTCGGCTCTGGGATTGCTGATGAGCCAGGTGTTCGGCGACAAGAACGAGCCGATGCGATACGCCGGCGTGACGATGTGCGGCGTCTTCCTGCTCGGCCTTCTTGTGCTGCCGTTCGCCCCCGAAACCAAGGGCCAGCCGCTGCCGGAATAGGACCGCCCTGCATTTGCAGCGGAACTACGTGACATAGCTCAACTTAGGGCGCGTCATCTCCTCTTTTCACAGTCGCCCCAAGCCGCTACAATCCGCCGCCCTTTTCGGCCAAGGAGATGTGGCGAGTGCGCGCGGCGGTTCCTAGTTTCCGCTTGCCGTTGAGCGACTTGCGTTCCCTCCCGTGGCCTTGGGGACCGAGAGCACACCCGGGATGATCCGCTCTGCTTGGGAGGCACATGTCCGATTCGTCTAGCGAGCCGCAGCCGTCGTTGCTTTCCGCTCCGCTCGATTTGGCGACGCGCGTGGCGCTGCGCTTCCCGGCCGCCACTGTCGCGTTGGCGGTCGCGCTCACCGTGTTCTCGGTGGCCTACACCTGGCAGAATCTCAGCTACCGCACCAGCCGGCTCGATCTGCTCAATCCGGAGAGCGACTACAACCGCCTCTGGATCGACTACGTTAATGAGTTCGGTGAGGAAGACGACGCGGTCGTCGTCGTCGAAGGCGCCAGCCGCGAGCGCGTCGTGCCGGTGCTCGAAGAGATCTCGACCATGCTGGCCCGCGAAGACCGGCTGTTCCACGCCGTGCTGCACGGCGTCGATCTCGGCCAGATCCGGGCCAAGGGACTCCATTACCTGTCGCAAGAGGAACTGCTCGGCATCGAGCAGTTCTTGGACAGCGTCAGTCCGATCATCGACGAAGGTAACTGGTCGCCACTCAATCTGGGCCGACTGTTGACGGGGGTGAACGACCGGCTGGAAGCCACCCAGGTGCGGCCCGGCCTGATCGACCCGGGGCTCGTCCGCTCCGAGACCGAACGGCTCACCGACAGTCTGCTCGGCACGCTCACGCAGAAGGACCGTTATCAGTCGCCCTGGCCGGCCATGCCGCAGTCGTTCGCCACGCTCAGCGAGCTGAACGCGGAATACTTGCTCACCAAGGATGGCACGCTGGGCTTCGTCCTCCTGCGTCTGGCGCAGGACCCGGATGGCTTTGCCCGCAACAGCCAGGCGGTCGATGCCCTGCGCGACCTGATCGCCCAGGTCAACGCACGCCATCCCGATGCGAAAGTCGGCCTCACCGGCTTGCCGGTGATGGAGAACGACGAGATGCGTTCCAGCGAAACGTCGATGTACTGGTCCAGCCTGCTGTCGCTGGTCGGCGTGGCCTGCCTCTTTGTGGCCGGGTTCGGCGGCGTGCGGCACGCCCTGCTGGCCAACCTGGTGTTGCTCGTGGGCATCGCCTGGTCGTTCGCCTACCTGACGTTCACGATCGGCCACCTGAACATCCTCAGCATGTCGTTCACGGTTACGCTGATCGGCATCGGTATCGACTACGGCGTCTACTATGTCGCCCGCTATCTGCAAATTCGCGCCACGGTGGCGTCTTGCAAGGATGCCCTCTTGCAGACGACGCACGCCGTGGGAGCGGCCATTCTGACTGGTGCCGTAACAACGGCCATCTCCTTCTTTGCCGCATCGTTCACCGATTTCACGGGCATCGCCGAGTTGGGCACGATCGCCGGCGGCGGCATCCTGCTCTGCGCCGTGGCTGAGTTACTCGTGCTGCCGGCGGTCATCGCGATGGTCGACCGTAGCGGGCTCGGCATGCGCATTCCTGAGCCACTGAACGTCCACTCGTGGATTGCGCCGCTGTTGCGCAGACCGCGGCTGCTGCTGGCGTCGACGATGTTCTTCACGCTCGTCGTGTCGCTGGGCGTCGAGCATCTCTGGTACGACCACAACCTGCTCAACCTTCAAGCCGAAGGACTGGAAAGCATCGAGCTCGAACAAAAACTGCTTTCCGAATCGAATCAGAGTGTCTGGTACGCCCTCTCGATCGCCGACAACCCCGACGACTTGCTGGCCCGCAAAGAGGCGATGCTCAAGCTCGATAGCGTCGAGCGGGTCGAAGAAATCGTGTCGCTGTTGCCGGGCGACCACAAGGTCAAGCAGCCGATCATCGCCCGGATTCAAAAGCGCCTGGCCAATCTGGCCGAACGGCCGCAGGTCATTCCGGTCGACAAGCCAGACTATATCGGCCGTGTGTTGGCCCGCACGCAACAGCTCATGGCCGTCATCCCCGAGACACGTGGCTGTGCCCGCGACGTGGAGCAAATCCGCGACCGGCTGCGCAAGCTGGTGCAATCCGACTATTACCAGTGGCTTTCGCACTTTCAACAAAACATGGCCGGCGACCTGCTCAGTCGGCTGCATATTCTGCGGAGCATGGCCAACCCCGAGAAACCCGAGCTGAGCGACTTGCCGCAGAGCCTGGTGCAACGGTTCGTCGGCAACCACGGGCACCACCTGCTCAAGATCTACGGCCGCGGCAACATCTGGGACATGGACGCCCTGGAGAAGTTCGTCAAAGAGGTCCGTAGCGTGGACCCGCGGGCCACCGGCAATCCGTTGCAGGCCTACGAGGCGTCGCTGGAGATGAAGTCGAGCTACGAGGAGGCAGCCCTCTACGCCTTGCTCGTCATCATGGTGGTGCTCGTCGTCGATTTGCGCAGTGTGCGCTATGCTCTGCTGGCCGCGCTCCCCTTGGGGCTGGGCGTGCTGCAAACATTCGGCCTGCTGGGAATTCTGGAAATCCCACTCAATCCGGCCAACATGATTGCGCTGCCTCTGATGCTGGGCATCGGCGTCGACTACGGCGTGCATCTGATTCACGAATATCGCGAACAGTCGGGTCCGTACCGCATGTCGCCCGCGACGGCCGTCGCCGTGCTGGTCGACGGGTTGACGACGGTCGTCGGGTTCGGCTCGCTGATGATCGCCAGTCATCGCGGCTTACAGAGCCTGGGCCGGGTGCTCACGCTCGGCGTGACTTGTTGCATGTTCACCTCGATGATCATGCTCCCGGCGCTCCTCGTCTTGATGTCGCGCAAGCGCCGCGCGGCGGCCGCCCCAGCGTCATCCGATGAAGCGCCGCGAGAGCCCGTGCGGCTGCCCTCGTCGCGGCGCATCGACGGCCCGGAACCGCACATCGCCGGTCGACACACCGCGCCGCGCCGCGCAGCATCGCCCGAAAGAAGCCCGCACCGCGGCGGGCGCGCCACTTAGCGCGGGTTGCTAGAGCTTAGAGTAACCCTTGGCGGGCGTACCAATCGGCGGTCTGCCGCAGGCGGTCGGCCAGAGGGCGGGCGACGCGAAAACCGAGCTCGTTGCGAATCCGCTCGGATGAGCAGACCCACGAGCCGGCCGATGCCTCGCGCATCTTGTCGAGGTTGAAGATGGCCGGACGGCCGCGCAAACGCGATACGACTTCGCTGGCCGCTCCGGCACAGCGTCCCATCCAGTCGGGCGTGCGCACCACGTAAACACGGCGTCGCCCGACGGCGTCGCCGATAAGCTGTCCCAGCTTGTCATAGTCGGGATCTTGGTCGCCCGCGACGAAGTAGCATCCCGTGGCGGCCGCGCCGTCGGCCTGCACACGCTCGCCCTTGTCCGCCGCCAAGCGGAGTGCCTCGGCCAGGTCGTCGGCGTGTACCAACGAAACCTTACGCGGCTTCCAACCCGGCACCGCATGCACCCCGTGCCGCGCGATGGGTTGAAAGAGCAGGCAGGTGTGCATGTCGCCCTCGCCGAAAACCACCGGCGGACGCACGATCGTCAGCGGCACCTGATCGGCAAATTCGGCGGCCGCCACTTCTCCTGCGCGCTTGCTGCGGCCGTAGTTCGATACCGGTTCGGCCGGATCGTTCTCGGTGCGCGGATGGCCGTTCGGAGCGGGTCCCGCCGCGGCCAACGAGGAGACGAGCACCAACACCGGGGGCGAGGTCTGTCGGGCGCAGGCCGCCGCGATGTTTCGTGCGCCTTCTTCGTTGACTCGGAACAGGTCGCCGCTGCGCAGTGCCTTGACCAGGCCCGCCAGGTGAAAAACCGCATCGACGCCCTCCACGGCCGCTGGTAGCGCGCCGGGGCGCGTCACATCGCCCAACATCACTTCCACGCCCAGATCCCGCAACGGTTCGGCAGCGGCTTCGCGGCGGATCAGGGCACGCACGGAGTCGCCGTGCTCAAGAAGCGTGCGGATCAGGTGCTCGCCAATGAAGCCGTTCGCGCCGGTTACGAGTGCTTTCACGATTGCGTGGCGGCAGGCCGCTCGTTGAGGATCGCTCGCTAGCAAGACAAGTCTTGCGACGTCGTTCGATCCATCTCGGTCGCCCACGCGGCGCGACGTCCGTCACTCGGTGCCCCAACTCCCTTCAAACATCAGAGGTTATCGTCTCAGCAAGATATATTCAATAAAAATTAAGAAGTTTGTTCACACATTTCTATTGACAACGACTGGGCGGACAACGCCAGTTCCGTCGTCGGCCCACCGCCTTTGACGATGAAGGCCTGCGTCGTCGGCTGCTCGAAGATCGATTCGGGCTTGTCGGCCATGAATTCATGGAAGGCGCGCTGCACGCCGGCGAGCATCCCATAGTCGTGGCTGATCATCACGCCGCCGGGTACCATCCTCGGGTAGAAGTATTCCAGGCAGGCGAGCGTACCCTCGTAGAGGTCGACGTCGAAATGTACGAAGGCGTATTGGCTCTCTTCCACGTCGCGCGCTGAATCTGGAAACAGTCCTTTGTGGTAATACACTTGGTCGTAATCGGCCAAATAGGCTTTCACCGATTCGAGGCTACACGCGTATTGCGCCACGCGGTGCACGCCGGCGTCTTTGTCGCTGGACGGCGGCAGCCCCTCGAACGTGTCGAACAGATGGAGTTCGCGGTCCCCTTTCACGCTGGCGATCAGTTTCGCGGTCACGCCCTGGTAGACACCCACCTCCGCGAATTTGCCGGGGTAGCGCGTCATCGCGCGCGCCATACTCATCACCTGGTAGCACTCGAACGCGCTATTGAGACATTTGCGCTCGCGCCGCACGCGACTCAACAATTTCGTGTCGCGCGGGTTCTTCCGAGAGTTGAGGGCGGCGATTTGCAAGCGCGACCAGCAGTCGAGCCCGAACTGTTCCCAGAAACCGCCTCCGAGCCTTTGCACAAATTTGCTTCGCAACCACATGGCGATTGTTCCAGAAGGGAGGGAACTCGTGCGAAAATACGTCCATCACGAACGCGTACGACCGCTCTTCGAGCAAGATCGGTTGCCGCCTAAGATAAACATTTGCGTGTCTGCGCAAAAGTACCAGGATCGGAATTTTCGATAAAAGCGGAAGAATAGGAAGATTTTGCGTCCTGCTTCCAGGGGTCGCTTTCGTCCGAAGTCATCTTCTGACTAGGCTTTACGAAGCCGATGCTTCGCCTGCTCCAGCGCGGGCCCGAGCCAGGCGACCTCCTCTGGAGTATTGTACAGGTAAAAACTGGCACGGGTCGTCGCGGCGACGCCCAATCGCTTGTGCAGCGGCATGGCGCAATGATGCCCCGCTCTGACAGCAATCCCTTGCAAGTCAAGGAGTTGTGCCACATCGTGAGCATGAATGCCGTCTACCGTGAAGCTGACGATGCCGGCCTTGCTCTCGGGCGGCGGACCGAAGATTCGCACGCCCGGAATCGATTGCAACACGTCGTGGGCCAGCGCCGTCAAACGGTGTATGTGTTCGTGGATACGCACCAGCCCGATGCCCATCAGGTAGTCGATCGCCGCACCCAATCCGATCGCGGGCACAATCGGCGGCGTGCCGGCCTCGAAGCGGGCGGGTAGATCGGCCGGTTCGAACCCCTCTCGTGTTACCCGGCGGATCATGCTGCCGCCCCCCAGAAACGGGTACATGGCCGCGAGTAGGTCCCGCCGTCCGTAGAGGATGCCCACGCCGGTCGGCCCCATCAGCTTGTGTCCGCTGAACGCCAAAAAGTCGGCGCCGAGCGTTTGTACGTCCGTCGGTAGATGCGGCGCGCTCTGGGCGGCATCGACGACAACCACGGCGCCCGCTTCATGCGCTCGTCGCACGATCTCCGGGATCGGATTAAAGGTCCCCAGGACATTCGACGCGGCCGTCACGGCGACGATTCTCGTGCGTTCGTTCAGCAGCCGCGGCAAAGCATCGATGTCGAGCAAGCCATCATCCGTCACCGGTAGGTAACGGAGCACCGCGCCTCGTCGGACCGCCAACTGCTGCCAGGGAACCAGGTTTGAGTGATGCTCCATGTCGGTGAGGATGATTTCGTCACCCTGGCCGACGTGTTCGTCGCCCCAGCTTCTGGCGACGAGGTTGATCCCCTCTGTCGTGCCATAGGTGAAGATCACCTCCTCGACGTGGCGGGCGTTGATGAACGACCGCACCTTCTCGCGTGCCTCGGAGTAGAGATCGGTACTCTGCTCGCTCAGCCAGTGGATGCCGCGATGCACATTGGCATAGTGCTTCTCGTACACGTCCACGAGCGATTGGATGACCTGCCGCGGTCGTTGCGTGGTGGCCGCGTTGTCGAAGTAGACGAGCGGCCGATCGCCGTGGATGACCGTCGACAGAATCGGAAAGTCGGCGCGGAGAGCCTCGACGTCGAGCGGCGAGTCGGAAGGCACGCTCATGGGCCGCCGGCCCCGGCCACCGGCGAATAGAGGGCCGATTGCACGACGCGCCAGGCGAGCAGGCAGCATTTCTGCCGGTTGGGGGTGAGCCTGGCGCCGAACAATTCCAACATCTGCTCGGCGGTGAAATTCCTCAGCTCGTCGACGCGGCGCCCCTCGATGGCCTCCATCAGCATCGACGCGGCCGCTTGGCTGATGCAGCAGCCGTCACCCTGGAACCACGCTTCTTGTACCTTGCCGTCGGGATCGATCGTCAAGTCGACGTGAACGAAGTCGCCGCACAACGGGTTGTCGTCCTCGTGCGCGTGCGTTGCCCGCGGTGACCTGCCCCGGTGATACGGCTGTTCGTGGTGGTCGAGAATCCGCTCCTGATAGATGTCGTCCATGCCTACTTTTATTTTAGAGCAACCTACACACTCGGCCTCGCAAAAAATCGGCGTTTGACCGCCCAATTTTCTGCCGAGGGTGCTGTGGCTGCCGGTTTTTTTTCAGCTTTTGGTGTCCACGCGAAACCGGCCGAAATAGGCACCATCGGCATCGTAATACCGGTGCTCTGGAAGTCGACTAAATGTCCTCGTGCATCAGCTTGTCGTCATGAATCAGCGCGAACAATCGCCATCCCACGATTCCGCCGAGAAACGGCGCGACGATGAAGACCCACAGCACCGTCAGCGCGTCGCCCCCTTCGAACACGGCCGGGCCGAGGCTGCGCGCGGGGTTGAGCGACGAGTCGCCCAATTGAGCACCGATCAGATGAGCGACGGTCAAAAAGCCGCCGATCGCCAATCCTTCAAAACCGCGAATGGCGGCCTTGCGCGTGGTCGAAAAGATCGTCATCAAGAACAACGCCGTCAGCACCAGTTCGAAGCCGAACAAGGACGTCACGGTCATCCCCCGCGGATTACCGTTTGCCCCCAAGTGGTGCGTTTCTAGCTGATATTTCCCGATCCCCTTCAACAGAAACAGCAACACGGCACTGGCTGCCACGGCGCCGCCAAACTGAGCGATGAAATATCCGGGCACGCGCGACCAAGGAAAGCGGCCCGACATGGCCATCGGCAGAGTCACGGCCGGATTGATGTGACAGCCCGATACAGGGCCGAGCACCCACACCAGCAACATCAATGTGACACCGAAAGCCAACGAAATCTCCAAGTAACCGATCGTTCCGTGCTCGTACAGCCCCTGGAGCGTGGCTACGGCGGTGCCGACGAAAACGAGCGTGAACGTGCCGAGGAATTCGGCAATGTAGCTGCGAAGCGCCGGGCCCATGGCTTACCTTTCCTTTCGGAATGAAGGGGCTCGTCGAACGAAACCTTCTCCGTTCGTTGGCAAGGGATTACGAGCGCGACGACCCGTATTATGAGGCTCACCGGCCGCTTCGCAAGGGTATCTCGGCACCGGCCTTGAAGCACCATGCCGCCAACCAACCCACCGCTCCTAAAACGACGGCCGCCAAACCTGGCGGGCGCAGATCCGGCCGTGCGGCGCCATAAGACCAAGCGAGCAGCACCGTCCCGCAACTCAGGGCGGCCACAGCGCCCCGATCGACCGCGAAGAAGGCACGGCTCGCTACCGTCCCGAAGCCGCCTTCGGTTTTCCCGGCCGCGAGCAGCCGTCCGACGTGGTTCAGCTTTTCTTCGACGCGCCAAAGCTCCGCCATCCCCGGTGGCACTCCTCGCGCCGGTCGTTGCGACGCCGAAGTCGGATCGGGGTAGGACATATAATGAGGCCGGAGGGCGTTGTGTGCCTGCGTCGAAGGTGGTTAGCCACCTATCGATCTCGACCGACGAATTGCGCCGACTAAAACGAATTTTCCGAATAGGTAGCCGGGCGGCCAGGAAAGCCAGGGCGTCTGCGTAGGGCCGGTTTGCCAGCGGTCGCGGCGCATTCTACGCTTGCAAAAGCCACCGCCCGCAGATTCCCGACCGTTCGTGCCTGGTTCGTTGCCGGCAACTCCCGATAAGCTATGACGTCGCCCACTGCTGTTGAATCGTCTGTTGACCTGAACCGTATCCTGGGCGCCGCCCAACTTCCGGCGCTGCCCCAAAGCGCCTTGCGGCTGTTGGAGCTTTCGCAGAGCCCCAACAACGGCCCCGTCGAATTCGCCTTGCCGATCGAGGCCGACCCGGGGCTGACCGGCCAGGTTCTCAAATTCGTAAACTCAGCCTACTTCGGCTTTTCCAGAGAGATATCCAGCATCAAGCTGGCGATCACCATGGTAGGGGTTCGCACCATCAAGAATTTCTCTCTGTGGAGTGCCGTATTCAGCCTGATGCCCAACCCCAAGTGCGGGCCCTTCGATCTGTGCAGCCTGTGGCAAGATTCCTTGCGGCGTGCCTTGTTCGCCCGAGCATTCGGCAAGCTCATGGGTATGCCCGAGGCCGAAGAGCCCTTCGCCGCCGCGCTGTTGCAGGATATGGCCATGCCGCTGCTGGCCAGGGAACTGCCGCAGGAATACGCCACGCTCTTGCAGCGTCGCGAAGGCGGCCAATTTCGACTTTCGGCGCTCGAACGCGACCGATTTGGCTGGACACACTCGGCGGCGGCCGGGCAAATGGCCCGCCAGTGGAACCTGCCCGAAGAGTTTGCCGATCTGATCGAGCTCCATACCGAACTGGACGACCTGCTCGCCAACGGCGGTTCCACGCCCGGTCAGCTTTCCGTCGCGCTCTCTTCGCTGTTGCCGGCGGCGAGCGACGAGGGATGGCCGGAGGCGGGCCGCTTCGAGAGCAGCTTTCAGCTTCTCGCCCGTGATCGTATCTCGGTCGCCGATATGCTGAAAAAGATCGACCAGGAGTTCATCGATTTCGCCCCAGTCTTGAAAATCACCGCCCCGGCAAAGTCGTTGCTCATGCGTTACACCGAGGCGACGAAGACGGCCGGTTAGGCGGCGCGTGTGCGCCGTTACCGCTCAGCCCACAGCAGCTTACGTCGCGACTTGCGATAAGCGTATTTGAGCTAGCGGTTAGGATGCATAGAATGTTCTGGGAGCTTGCTACCAGCCGTTTCGCCAGCCACGGAGGGCGAAGCCGGTTCGCCGACCGGCTAGTTGGAGCGAGTCAGGGCCAGCCGGCGTTCGGATAGTCTCGAAGAGCCCATCCGAGAACCGGTGCGGCGATGTTACGGTCCCGGATTTTGGGCGGTTTTCGGACAGAGTCTAAAGAAGTTGGCGGCCGTCGGCCGTGATTATAATCAAGGAGGGAGCAACGACCGTGTCGGCAGGCAATCGGGTCCGTATTCAACGGATGCTCAGAGAGGTGGAGGGCTATCTGGAGCTGAATATGCCCCAGACCGCGCTCGATCTCTTGTCGCGGATTAGCGACCCCGGCACGTTCCGCGGACAAAAGCTCTATTGGACGGGGGAGGCTCTGCGGGCCCTCGAGCGCCACGCCGAAGCGGTGGTGGTGCTCGATGAAGCGTCTGACTTGCTTCCGAGCAACCTGCATGTCTGGCTGGCTTTGGGCTGGTGCCGCAAGCGTATGGGACGGCTCGACCTGGCCATCGCGGCGCTCGAGCGGGCCGAGGAGGTGAGCCCTGAGGAAGCCATCGTGCAATACAATCTGGCCTGCTATTGGAGCCTGGCGGGCAAGAAACAGCGCTCGCTCGCTTATCTCTCGCGGGCTATCTCGCTCGACTCGAACTATCGAGATCTGATCGGCGACGAACCGGACTTCGACCCCATTCGATCCGATCCCGAATTTCGGGCGCTGACGGAAATCATCGTCTGACGCTTGTTTGGGCCGATCGCTCGGCGTCGGCCGACGAAGTGAGACGGAGAGGACCGGGCGCTTTTGCCGAGCCCGAGCTGCTTCAAAGGCTCGGCTACGCTCCTTGCAGCCCTGCGGGTCGCCCTGCACAATGACGCCTGTCTCGCTCGTTGAACCTTGCCTTTCCCGCACGCTTTCGGGGCGATTGCATGCTCGCACGGCTCCGCACCTTTTCGTTGCTGGGTATCGAGGCGCTGCCCGTCGAGGTAGAAGTCGACGTCTCGGACGGGGCGCTGCCCAAGACCGTGCTGGTCGGTCTGCCCGAGGCCGCGGTCAAGGAGTGTACGCACCGCGTCGAGCGGGCCCTCGTCAATTCGGGGTTCATGCGGCCGCAGAATCGCGTCGTCATCAATCTCGCGCCGGCCGATCTGCCTAAGCAGGCAGCCTCGTTCGATCTGCCCATCACGCTCGGTATTTTGGCGGGCAGCGGCCAACTCGCATCCGAAAAGCTCGATCACTATGCCGTGGTCGGCGAGTTGGCTCTGGACGGAACCATGCGGCCCGCCAAAGGAGCCCTTTCCATGGCCATCGCGGCCGCCAAAGAGAAGGACTTGCGCGGGCTGATCGTGCCGCGCGAGAACGCGGGCGAAGCGGCCGTTGTTGCGGGTGTCGACGTGATCGCGGTTTCCAGCCTGGCCCAGGCCGCCGCCTATCTTTCGGGCCAGATCGAAATCGAACCGACCCCACCGCGCGTCGACGAATGGTTCCAGGCCTTCTCGCAATACGACGTCGACTTCGCCGACGTCAAAGGGCAGGAGATGGCCAAGCGCGCCATCGTCATCGCGGCGGCCGGCGGCCACAATCTACTTATGCTCGGCCCACCCGGCTCGGGCAAGACCATGCTGGCCAAACGATTACCGACGATTCTGCCCGACCTCACGGCTAGCGAATCGATCGAGACGACACGTATTTATAGTGCGATGGGCCTCTTGCCCGCGGGCCAGCCGTTGTTGGCCACACGCCCGTATCGTAGTCCGCACCATACGATCAGCGACGCGGGGCTGGTCGGTGGCGGCTCGACGCCCACACCGGGTGAGATATCACTCGGGCACAACGGAGTTTTGTTTCTCGACGAGTTGCCGGAATTCAATCGTCGCACGCTGGAGGTTCTTCGCCAACCGCTGGAAGACGGTACGGTGACCATCAGCCGAGCGTTGGCCAGCACCACGTTCCCGGCAAACTTCATCCTGATCGCCGCGCTCAACCCGTGCCCCTGCGGCTATCGCAACGATCCGCGCCGCAGTTGCCATTGTTCGCAGGCGCAGGTCGAGAGGTATATGGCCAAGATCAGCGGCCCGCTGCTGGATCGCATCGATATTCATCTGGAGGTGCCGGCCGTACCCTTCCGCGAGTTGGCCAGCGGCACGTCGGGAACCACCAGCTTGGATATGCGCAAACAGGTGCTCGCCGCCCGCGAATTGCAGGCCGCGCGTTTCCGCGGCACGAAGACTCGGCTCAACGCCAAGATGACGTCGCGGCAGGTGCGGCAGTACGGCAAGCTCGACGACGAGGGCATGAACCTGCTGCGTGCCAGCGTCAACGAACTCGGCCTTTCCGCCCGCGCTCACGACAAGGTCTTGCGCGTCGCCCGTACGATTGCCGATCTCGACCGCAGCGACGACATTCGGCCGGTCCACATCAACGAAGCCGTCAACTACCGCATGCTCGACCGAAATCTATGGAGCTGAATCGGCGGTCGATCAAGAACAACGCAGACTGATGCGGCACCTTCCACGGTCAGCCCTTCACGACATCAAGGTATATCGTCGCGTGCGTCGGGGTCGCTCAGGTTGCAGTAGCTATGGACCCTATCCCAAAAATCGCGCGGGGGCATGGCGAGCCATGCGGCCAGTATCCGAGCGGCAATCTGCCGAGGGCTTGTCAGCGGTTGTGGACCATCGGGCAGCGCTTGCACGAGTTCCGCGGCCCAACGTGGATCGGTGGCCGCCATCGCCATGAGCACGAGGCGAGCGGTCAGATAGGAGTTGCCGGAGCCTTCGGCCAACGCCTCGCGCAGTCGGTGGGCCAAGGGGGCGATCAGATCGCGCGCGAGGCCGCGGTCGTAGCGCGCCATGAGCGCGGCCAACGGCCCCAGGGCAGAGGCACGGTTCCACGTTGCATCTCCCACCCCGGAACGCGGTTCACGTAAGGCAATCGCTCGGCACAGACAGTCTTCGACCAGCGCGGGATCGACGCCTTCAGCCAGGCGCACCAGCGCAGCCGCCGTGAGCGCCGTTCTCGTCCAGCCAAAGCTGGCCGGCCCGAGTTGGGAAGCGTGTTCGAGCGTTTGGTAGGCTTCTTCCAAAACGCGTTCCGACTCGGTCCGATCGGCCGCGGCCAACACGCAGGCCACATGCCCGAGGGCGAACGCCCGATCGCTCGGGTCAGAAACCTCCCTTGCGAGGCGAAGTGCCCGGCGGGGTTCGGCTGCCGCCATGCGGCCGACGACTCGCCAGGTCGCTCGCGCGTGTCCGTCGGCGGACGCGATCGTCTGTAAGATACGCTCGGCTGCCGTCGGGTCATGCGTTGCCAAGGCGGCCGCAACGTCGGTTCGGTACCGATCGCAATTTGGCTGGTCGTTAAATCCGTCCAGTAAGCGAATCGCGGCTTCGCCGTCGACGTGTGCAAGCCAGCCGGCGAAGCGGACTCGCTGCCTGGTCGACAAATCGCGCTGATTGTTCGCGGTTGGTGCGGGTAGCGATTCGGCCAACGCGTGTCCTTCTCGCATGAGCTTCGTGCCGCGATCGCGATCACCGAGTCTAAGCCACCGCACCGCAATCTGGCCCAGCAGATTCGCCTTGAATCCCGCATCGGGCTCGGCGCGGGCTTGTCTCAGAGCCTCTTCCAACAGAATATTCCGCTTCGTGGGCGCGTCGCTTAGCAGTTCCACCACTCTCAGATTGAGATGCGCTCGATGATCGGGCGTATCCAGTCCGGCGATAACGGATCGAGCTTCATCCAAGTCACTAGCCACTAGCGCCAACGCTGCCGTTTCTTTCGCGATCTGCCTGAACAACCCCGGTTTGACTGTTTCGAGCATCTCGAGCGCCGTGGCTGGTTCGACTTGCGCGATCGTCGTCAACAAATCGCGATGAGCGGCCGTCTGCACCGCATCTCGCAGCATCGAGAACGACGGTTCGATGAGCGACATTACCAGAGTGCGAAGTTCCTCGGGCGAAAGTAAGGCCGGCAAAGCGTGCATCGGAGTAGCGGCATCACCGGAGCCTGCAAGCACCAAGTCGCACGTCTTGTCGGTCGGCGCGACCCGCGCAGTGTGGATTCGAAAACCGTCTTTTTGCGCGACGAGTATTGCCGGGTCATCGTAGACGCCACCGATTCGGAAATTCCCACCCTCGTCGGTTGTCGTCTTGGTGCGGCGTGGGCCGTCGCCGGACTGTCTTACCGTTGCCCCAGCCACCGCGCGCCCTTGACGGTCGACGACGCGCCCCGTGACGACGCGCAACCGCGGTGCCGCCCGCAAGACGACGTCGGCGAAGTGGGACGTCTGCCATTCACGTGGCTCGACCGCCTCGGTTTGCGAGGAGAGCATACCCGGCGCTTCGACTTCGAGCGAATACCTCGCGTCCGGCCGTAGCGAGTGCGGCGTACGAAACGCTCCTTGTGCGTCCGTCGCGAGGCGATCGTCGCCGTCGAAGAGGAGCGACGTTGCGTCCTCGGTACGGCCGACGGATACACGTTGCTCGGCCCAGATGCGCACGAACGCTCCGGCGACCGGCTGACCGCCGGCATCGACGACACGCCCTTCCAGCGAAACGTTCGACTTGCCATCGATGGTCAACGTCACGCGTTCGCCACCCGGGAACGACAAGACGGGCTCGACGCTGGCCCCGTTCGCGTGATTGGTCCAGAGCATTACCTGCGTTTGCGACGGGATGCCATCGATCGTGAATTCGCCGTCGGCGTTCGACCAGCCGCGGACCAGATGGGCCGTGTTGTTTGGTGATTTCCAGAAGCCGACGACCTCGGCTCCGCTAACGCGCTGTCCGTGCTCGTCGACCACGCAGCCGTTGATCGAGGTCCCTCGCGGCAGCCGCATGATCTCGAACAGCACCGATTCCGCGTCAGGGCTGATCTCCTGCCGGGGAGAGGCGCCGCCCGGGTCGTAATACGGCGCGGGAATACGTACGAGCCTCGGCCTCAGCTCGTCGTGCAGCACGTCTAGTTCGACTCGTCCGGATCGATCGGTGTCGCCATGCACGCCGGCCAGCAGCCCGCGAAAGAGCGAAACGCGCGCGCCCGCGATGGGCCGGTCGTCGTCGCGGTCGCGCACTTCCTGTATCACGCGGACGGCCCGGCGAAGAGGAATCTCGAAGGTTGTCGTTTCGTCTGGATCGATCTGTGGGCCGTTCGACTGGGGGCAGAGGTGGACCGGATCGCCTCCCACTTCGAGATCGAACGTCAGATTGCCGGCGGCCAGGGCGGGAACGTCAAACGCGCCGGCATCGTCGGTGACGACTTCGGCCAAACCGCCGCCGGCGCGGTCGTCGCCAGGTATCTGCCAGGTGGCGAACCGCAGTCTTCGCCGCCGGACCGCGCGCGGATCATCGGCGATCAACCGGCCGCTTAGCCGTCCCACCGGCGCGAGTGTGACGAGGTTGATCGGGTTGCGATCGCGATTCGACACCCCCAACCATTGAACACCCAACGATTGCGTCTCCACACGCATCGCCTCGAGATCCACCTGCCGGATGCCAGCCAGCATCGCGAGGCCCCGCGCGTCCGTCGTCGTTGCCATACGATCCGCTATCTGAACGGGGACGTAATGCCCCGCGATCCGGAATGGGATGACTCGCGCCCCCGCAACGGGCCGATATGCCGCATCGACAATCTTGACCTTCACCGATGCGGTCTTCGGCAAAGCAACGTTGAACGGCAGCCCGGCACGCGGCCAATCGCGATCGACCAGCCGAACCGACAGAGCGAAATCGGAGTGCTGCGCCCAAACGGTGAACCGCGATCGCCGCCATGGCACCTCCGCCGCTTCGTCCAACAACGGCAAGGTGAACTTGCCCGAACGGTCGCTAACCGTCGTGGCCAGAGCGTCCAACGGTTCAAGCACGTGCACGCGGCTAGTGCGCCCGACGAATTGCACGGCGCTCGGGCCTTCCGCCACGACAATCGTCGCGGCGGCTACCGGCTTGCCTTCGGCATCGACGACACTGCCGACGAGTTGGACCGCCGGACCCGCAACCGCGACGCTGGCGCTCCAGATCAGCGAGAGTACCAATGGCAGCATCGACGTGACCTCTTGGCATCGGCTGCGTCGCTTCACGACGCCCCCTGCATGATAACAACGTGGCTGGTAGAATGCCGGGCTGTTCCTACTTTTCCGCCACGCGGACCGTGCATGACCGCGTCGGCGCATGTCGGTACCATGCCCATGGCCGAGCCTGTTTCGTTTCCTCGCGATGATCGCGAGGGTGGAGGACGCTTCATGACACATTCAACCGTGTCGCAGATCGGTTTCGTATCGCTGGTGTTGGTCGCCATGGCGGCTGCCGTTTTTAGCAAGCGAGCGGGCGCCGACGGTGAACAAGAAGTCCCGCTTACGATCGAGGGGGGACACGAAACCGATCCGCGCGACCGCGGTCGGCCTGTGGCGCTCGTCGCGGGGGCGCTCGGCGTCTCAGCGGATGTCTTCCGCGAGGCCTTTTCGCATGTCCGGCCGGCACCGGCGGGCCAGGAGCCCGACCGGGCCCAGGTGCAGCGGAATAAGTCCGCTTTGCTCGGCGCGCTGGCGAAATACGGCGTGACCAACGATGAGCTGGACCGGGTCTCGGACTACTACCGGATTCCTCCCGGCCGAGGCAAACTGTGGCCGGTGAAGGCCGCCGCGGGGCATGCGATCCTCAAGAACGGCCGCCTCGAATCGATCGTGATCACCGATCCCGGCTCGGGGTACAACTCGCCGCCGTCGGTCACGATTCCCGGCTTCCCAGACATCGCCTTGACGGCGAAGCTCGCCTTCGGTTCCGACCTGAAGAAGAACGGTTCCCTCGCTTCGGTAAGCGAGTCGCAGCCCGGCGACGAGCCTTCGTTTCAACTCGGCCCGCTGCTACCGCCCGACGCGCGCGAGCGGCTGAAGCTGACACCGGACCAACAGGCGGAGATCGCCCAACTCGAAACCGAAGTCAAAGAGCGCCTCTCGAAGATCCTGACCGCCGAACAACGGCAAAGACTGTCGGGAGGCTTTGCTCCGCGACGAAACGATCCATCCCCCGGCGCCGGGCGCCCACGGAAGACGAACGAGAAGTAGGAGCCTATGGCCGGAAGATGGACGAGCACGCGTTGATCGAACGCCAACTCCAAGAGCTTGAGTTATCGCTCTTGCAACCGGATGCGCGCAAGTCGGCCCGCGTCGGTGAACTCTTGGCGGACGGGTTCGTCGAGTTTGGATCGTCGGGCCGGGTGATGACCAAACGCGAGATCGTCGCGGCGCTCCAATCCGAAGTTCCCACGACCATCACCGCCTCGGATCTTCGAGTTCGACTTCTTTCAACCGAATTGGCACTGGTCACCTATCGCGCCCTGCACCACGGTGACCCCGCGATTGTTACGCTGCGCAGTTCCATCTGGCAGCGACAAGACGGGCGCTGGCGAATGGTCTTTCATCAAGGCACGCTCGCCGCACCATCGCGGTGAATCCCATCGTTTCGCGGCGTTGCCCAGGGAATCGCGGGCAGCAGGTCACCGTCGCTCGTCCAGATGCCTCGGTAGGTCGTACCTTTGCCTTCGTGGAAGAAGGCCCGAACCCAGTCGTCGTGGTTCGGCTGGATCGTAACGAAGGTGAGGGAGACTCGGCTGTCGTCGATCATATCCGACGAGATCGTAACCGGAACTTCATAGCGGCCCTCTTCGATTTCGAGCTGCCGGAAGATCTTTTCGCGCAGCGGTCGTTGCGATACACCGACGAATACCTGGAAGATCACCTGATGTTTGCCCCGCGTCAGGTCAAAGCCGGGCGGGTTCTGGAACGAGATGACGAACTCGCCTGCGTCGTCCGGGCGTCCGCGGGCAAGCTGGGTTTTCAACGCCACGGCCGGCGAAGCAGGCACCGACTCGCCGATCAGCGATTGGCCGATGTGGAGAGTAGCGCCGGTCGAGAGCGTCAGCACGGCCGATTGGGCGGTCAATCGAGCATCGCTTTGCTCCAAGACATCGGCCGGATCGTCGACCGTGAGATTGAGCAGGCCCCTGTTGCCGGCAATGCGGGTCGCTGAACTCTCGGGAGCACCATTTCCCGCCACGCGCATCGCGAGTTCTTCGATGCGAATCTCGCGATCGCCGAATCTCGCGTGTAGATCGCCCTGTTCGGCAGGAATGAATTTCAATGCCGCGCTGGCCCAGGCCTGCTTGGGGGCGCTCTTGTTCCAAACGACAAATTGGTAACGGAACGTCGTCGGAATGCCGTCGAGTGTAAAACGGCCCTGTTCGTCGGTCTGTGCGTCGCTCATCACGTTCATGCCGGGCGGGAGTTCCGGTCCTTTCAGCGAGACCGTACTACCGGCCAGCGGTCGACCTTGCTCATCGACGAGCCGGCCGGCGGCTCTCGCGGCGGGCTGCATGACGAAATCGATCTCCAGCGGCCGCTCGGGCAAGAACACACGGTCCTCGGTGATGCGCCGGCCCTTCAACTCCGACTCGTCGGGCATGGTCTCGACGATCGCACAATTTCCCTGTCGGTTGAGGTTCCCCTCGAAGCAGCCGGCTTTGCGGGCCGAGATCAGCGCCACCTGACCGTTGGGGATGAAGTCGAGTTCGTATCGACCATCCTCACCGCTCGTCGTCGTGGCGACGCGCCGCAGCGTGGCGGGGCCACAATGCGCCACGATCTCGACACCCGCCAGCGGCCGACCGTCGCCGTCCGTCACCCGCCCGAAGGCGCGCCGTTGGCCGCGAGTCGCCTGTCCCTGCTGAGCCGGTTTGTCCTTCGCCGGGGGATCCGTTTCCGTCGAGCCCCACCAACGCTTCAGAACCGTCTCGCCCGTGCCGAAGTAATTGCCACCGAAACCCTCGCCGCCGCCCGACGGATAGAAACTGACGTGTGGCCAACCTTCGCACGCCATCGGTAGAAAGAGCGTGAAGTCGCCGCTCCCCTTTTTGATCTTCGTCGTCTGAGTCCGATACGACTTGCTCGTTCCGTCGGCCGCGTGCTTGGCCGTCGTATAAGCGGCCAGGGTTGCTTCGTCGCGAGAGGCGAGCGTGTACGTCCCCTTGATCCAATAGATCTCTCCCGGCTCGAAGGTCTCGGCGGTGCCGCGGACTTCGAGGATCGAAATCTTGTCGCCCTCCAGGAACTTGGTCGCTCCTTGCTCAAATTTCACGACGTAAGGAAACTCGGAACGCGCGGGGAGGGTGCTCTCGGCGGCTTTGTTCTCATCCGCGGCGGCCGCTTCCGCTTTGACGAAGCGTACGCACGTCGGCAACACGGTCGCGGCGGCCAGCACGATGAGCAACTTCGATCGCAGACTGACTCGCGGTTTGAATCGGCTTTCCAGAATCATTTCGATCCTCTCCTTGAGTGAAAGGGAACGTAGGAACGGACTGGCCGGTAGAACACCCCTATGCGGGCCCACTGAGGAGGCGCTGAGCGACTCAGCCGCGGTGAAAACGACTCCGGCGTACGATCTCCTTCCGTCGGGAAAGGCACTCCGGACCCACGCGTCACAACACAGGTCCTCTGCCTCGTGTATCTGCTGCCGAATCAGCCGCAGCAGCGGGTTCCACCAATAAATGACGGTCACGAGCAGTTCGAGCATCCGCACCCAGTGATCGCGCCTGCGCAGGTGTGCCAGTTCGTGAGCCAGAACGAAGGTGATCTGCCGCCCGTCGAGCTGCCGTATGAGCCGCGACGGCAGAACGATCGTGGGACGGCCCACACACCAAAGCAGAGGCACGGCAACACCCTCCGTGCAGCGCACCGCAGGCACGCGCCGCAGCCCGAGCTTGCCGGCCGCTTCGGCCGCGAGGATTTCGAGCGACTCGGGCGCCGGTAGCATCTCTCGCACGGCGCGTTCGAATCGCACGATGCGGCTCACGATCAGCAACGCGCAGACGGCCGAGCCCACGCCCCAGCACCAGAGGACGACCTCCGCGGCTCGGATTGATCGGTATGGCACGTCGGCGGCGGGGACCGTCTCGTCCGCGCGGTGCACCGGCTGACGCACGGTTGCGACATCGGCGACCGGCCCGCCGTCGACCGCTTCGTTCGCATGCCGAGGCGCCACCTTCGGCGACGGCTGCGCCACCTGCGGCCCCTCTGTCAGACTCACCTGCCGCGGTGTCGAGGAGAAGTCGGCCAACGGCGGCTGGCTCGCCGATGGCGATTCGGGCGGGGTTCGCACCGACCAGTCGACACGCAGCACCGGCGGGGCCACGAGCTTGAGCAATACCAAGAGCCACAGGGCGTGCGCCAGCGGCGGGTTGCGCAACTTACGTGTCAGCCCGTAGACCAAGATCGCGAGCGCGAACGCGACGACCGTGTTCTGTGCCGCGATGAGCGGGAGATCGTTCATGTCGGCCTCGCGTCACGTTCGGTATTTGTCGAGCAACACGCGAATCTCGACCGCTTCTTCTTCGCTGAGCCGCTTCTGATCGATCAACCGCAGGATCAACGGCGCGACCGAATTGGTGCCCAGCCGCTCGACGAGTGCCTCCAGTTCGTGACCGAGAATGTCGGTGGACGAGGCCGTGGCCGAGAAGACGTGGACGAACGAACCGCGGTCGCGCGAAACGAGCCCTTTGCGTTCGAGCCGCTGTAAGAACGAGTGGACGGCTGCGAACTCCGATTCGGCACCCTTGGGATAGACTGCGGCGGTGATCGCCTTGGCCGCGAGCGGTCCGCGCTCCCACAACACCTTCAACACCGCCAATTCGGCATCGGTGACTAGGACCGGTTTCTTCTTGGCCACGCCGGAACCCTTCTCATACACCTCATAAGCAACATGCCTATGATCATAAGCACGCCGCCTATTGTGTCAAGAGCTCTTACTCGGCAGGCTGGATCAACACGCGGTCGGTCGATGGGGTAGCGTGCATCGCGTCCTGTGTCACGCACCTCGGAGCGCGAAGACGTGGGCCTGCCACGGTTCGAGCTCGAGGTAGAGTCCGCGGGAACTCAGGTCGCCTCCGTTACGATCGTAAGTGATGTCACTGAGGAGATCCCTGAGCTGCCAACTCCGGTCGCCAAGATCGGGGAAAGGAAGATGAACGTAGCACTGGCTCCGGTTGGCCGCGTAGTTCACCGCGACGACGAGCCTGTCTTCGCCCGGCGCTTCCCAGGCGAAGGCAACGAAGCAATCGGCCGTCCAATTACCTTCCCAGGCGGAGGTACATTCCAGTAAGCGCCATTGGCCACTCCGCACGACCGGTCGGCGAAGCACCGCCAGGAGACGTGCGTAGAAGGACTCGATAGCAACGTCCGTCACCTCGATAGGTCGGCGGCAGAGGTGCGGCGAGACGCGCTTCTTCCACCCCTGGAGCTGACCTTCCTGGAAGAAACGCATCCCGGGCGCCAGGAAGGTGACGACGGCGGCGGCACGATGCATCTCGGGCGCGAAGACGGCGGCGGCGCGGGGCTCGTCGTGGTTCTCGAGGAAACGGGCCAGCTTGTCCTGAAAATCGAGGCCGGCCCAGAAATGCTCGCGCACCGACCGTGCGTTGCCGGCGCGGAGCCGATCATAGAGCCGCTTATCGTAGGTATAGTCGAAGCCCTGCTGCTGAAGAGTCCATTCCAGGTCCCAATACACCTCGGCCAAAAAACAGAAATCCTTGTGCCGCTGCCGCACCTGTTGCGTGGCCCGCGGCCAGAACGGCTGAGCGCGAATGCCCCAGGTACGCTCAAAAACGTCTGGCAGGATGAGCATGGCCATGTCGCAGCGCACCCCGTCGCACTGCTCGGCAACGCGGGTCAGCTCGCCGATCATCGCCTGCTGCAAGGCCGGATTGCCGTAGTTGAGCTGCAAGGTGTCGGGCCATCCGGGGAAGTACGGATCCCTGCCGTGTGCCAACAGCCGGTCACCCTGTTTGCGGTGGGCCCAGATGAAATTGTGCGGCGCGCGGGCCAGGTCGAGTTCGCTGCCGCCCACGTAGAACTCCGGATGCTCTTCGACCCAGGGATGGTCCAAGGCCGTGTGATTGGGGACGAAGTCGAGCATCAACCGCATCCCACGGCTGCGCAGCCGCGCGCGGAAACGGGCCAGCGCTTCGTCTCCGCCGATGCGCCGATCGACGTGATAGTCGGCGATGGCGAAACCCGATCCGCCGATGTCGTCGTCGACCAGGTCGGGCAGCGTGTCGCGAAACTCCGACCGCCACACCGTGCTCGCGCAGGAAACAGCCTGACCGGCCGGTCCCGTCTGCCACACACTCAGCAGCCAGATCCAATCGCAACCGATCTCAGCCAGCCGGTCAAGCTCGGCCTCGTCCACATCATCGAGCGTCGCGGGCCGGCCCAGTTTGCGGGCCAACTCCGTCAGCCAGACGCGGGTGTTGATCTGATAGAGCGACGGATAGCGCGGCGCCTTGGTCTTCCAAGGCTCTGGGACAGTCGGCGACAACGTCGTGGAGAGGAGTTCGTCTGTAGCGGAGGCAAGCGGTATTGTCGACATACTGCGGTCATTGCGCGGCCGCCACGGCCGGCGTTGGGGCTGTGTAGGTTGCCTCGGTATAGGCTCGCCTGCCGTGCGAGAGAGCCCGGTCGGGGCGAAGCACGGCAAATAGGTGCATGCTGCGGGCGATCACGCCGGTCCAACCCGTCTGGTGACTCGCGCCCAGGCCGGCGCCGTTGTCGCCATGGAAATACTCGTAGAAGGAGACGCAATCGCGCCAATTCGGATCGTTCTGAAACTTGTCCGCGCCTCCGTATACCGGTCGTCGGCCCGCCGAGTCTTGGAGGAAGATGGCATTCAGTCGGCGCGAAATCTCTTCGGCCACTTCATACAGGTTCATATAGCGTCCCGACCCCGTCGGGCACTCGACCGTGAACTCGTTGCCGTAGTAGCCGTAGTATTGCAGCAAGGCCCGGATGACGAGCATGTTCATCGGCATCCAAATCGGACCGCGCCAGTTCGAGTTGCCGCCGAACATGCCCGTATCGGATTCGGCGGGCAGGTAGGCCACGCGGTACTCCGCCCCGCCAGCATGCAGTACGTAGGGGTGATCGGCGTGATAGCGCGAGAGCGATCGGATGCCGTAGGGACTGAGGAACTCGTTTTCGTCGAGCATCCGGGAGAGCACGCGGCGAAGCTTTCCTTCGTTGAGTATGGCCGCCATCGCGCGGCCCGAGTGGCCCAGCTCGCGCGGGTCGTGAATCGACGACACCAGTTCGGGACGAGCCTCGAGAAACCGTGCCAGCCGCTCATAGACCTCCGGGTGGTGTTCGCGCAACTCGCCTTCGAAGGTGGTTACCGCACAGAGCGGCAACAGCCCCACCATCGAGCGCACCTTGAGGTGCTGCGATTCGCCGTTGGGCAGACGTAGAACGTCGTAGAAGAATCCGTCCTCTTCGTCCCACATCCCTTTTTCGTTGCCCAGGTGCATCATGGCCGAAGCGATCCAGAAGAAATGCTCGGCGAACTTGAGGCACATGTCGGTGTAGTCTTCGTCGGTCAGCGCCAGCACACCAGCGATCTCGAGCATGTTCTGGCAGAATAGCGCCATCCAAGCCGTGCCGTCGGCCTGTTCCAGGCTGCCGCCGGTCGGCAAGGGCGCGCTGCGGTCGAACACGCCGATATTGTCGAGCCCCAAGAAACCACCCTCGAACACGTTCCGGCCCGTGCGATCTTTGCGATTCACCCACCAGGTGAAGTTGAGCAATAGCTTCTGAAAACAGGTCTTCAGCCAGCGCACGTCACCCTCGCCGCGCTGCGCCTTCTCCAAGCGGTAGGTGAAGATCGTTGCCCAGGCGTGTACGGGTGGGTTCACGTCGCCGAAATTCCACTCGTAGGCCGGAATCTGGCCGTTGGGATGCAGATACCGCTCGCGCAGGATGAGGTTGAGTTGCTGCTTGCCGAAGTCGGCGTCGACGAGCGTCAGCGCCAACACGTGGAACGCCAAATCCCAGGCCGCGTACCAGGGATATTCCCACTTGTCGGGCATGGAAATGACATCGGCGTTGTACATGTGGTGCCAATTGTCGTTGCGCGGCGAGGCGCGCCGCATCGGCTTGAACGGATCGCTGCCGCGCTCCTCCAGCCACTTGTCGACGTCGTAGTAATAGAACTGCTTGCTCCACAGCATTCCGGCCAGCGCCTGACGCATAACGCTGGCCTCGTCGGCGCCGAGTGAGGGCGGAATGACACCCGTGTAGAACTCGTCGGCTTCGCGTTTCCGCAGAGCAAACACCTCGTCAAAATGGTTACCGAACGGGCCAGGCCCGGCACCGTTGTGCTTGGCAAAATCTCCGGGCGACAGAGGCGTGAGACGCAAACGGACCGTTTGGCTCTGACCGGGCGCGACGCTAAGGCGATAGAAGGGCGATACCTTAGTACCTCTCTTCTCCGGGTTCACCGCGGCCGCCTGCCCCTGCACGACGAAGTTGTCGATGCCGTCTTTGACATAAGGACTGCGATTGGGGACACCAAAGATCCGCTGCGTGTTCGTTTCGTTTTCGGTGAAGAGCAGGGGCACCTCGGCGTCACAGTATAAGAAGCGCTCACCCAGTACCGCGTCGCTCGCTCTCACGGTGCTTTGCAGGGCCGTGCCCGGCACCTGTTCGAGCGTTGGCCTCTCCGCCATGCTGTGCCACGACCATTGGTTGCGAAACCAGAGTGTCGGCAGCACGGAAAGCTCGGCGGCCTCCGGGCCACGGTTGTGGACGTTGATCTGCACGAGGATGTCCTCGGGCGAGTATTTGGCGTACTCGACGAAGACGTCGAAGTAGCGGTCCTGATCAAAGATGCCGGTGTCTAGCAGTTCGTACTCGAACTCGCCGCGTCCGCGACGGCGGTTGGTCTCCACCAACTTGCCATAGGGATACTCGCCGTGCGGATACTTGTAGAGGTACCGCATGTACGAGTGCGTCGGCGTGCTGTCGAGGTAGAAGTAATACTCCTTGACGTCCTCGCCGTGGTTCCCCTCGCTGTTGGTCAGGCCAAACAAGCGTTCCTTCAGGATCGGGTCTTTACCGTTCCAGAGAGCGAGGGCGAAGCATAGCCGCTGCTCATCATCACTGATGCCGGCCAGACCATCTTCTCCCCACCGATAGGCACGCGAGCGCGCCTGGTCGTGGCTGAAGTAATCCCAGGCGTCGCCCCCCTCGCTGTAATCCTCGCGCACCGTTCCCCACTGACGCTCGCTGAGATAGGGGCCCCACTTCTTCCACGGCGCGGATCGCGCCCGGGCGTCATGCAGACGTTGCTGTTCGGCGTTCATAGCCGCCTCGCATTCAGGATCGGTTGTGTTTTCGACGCTCACCCCGACCGCCCCGACCTTCGGGTATTGCGTGCTGCGTCGATCGGCTCTTTGAGGGTCTGTTCGGGCACCGACAAGGCCGGATCGGGTGTCAAAAAATCGGCGTCTCAGGGCCGGCTTTTTGCCCGCGGCTCCAGCAATGATGTCCGCCGCTCTTTAAAAGGGTAGCTCAAGCAGGTATTTGTAATGTCCCGGTACGGGCTCCAGCGCCATTTCTTCCGTCGGACAGAACGGCCGGCGGTTCTCCCACGCCGATTCCACCGGCGGCAGCAACCAGAAATTGCCCTCCGGATCGCGCACCACCCAGCCTTCGGGCGACGAGCGATCCACAAACAACGACACGACCGATTTTGCTGCCGGTTCCATGTCCACCTCCTGGGACTCTGACGTCATCCCCGATGACCCCTGAACCGCAAAACATCGTCGAAGCGATGAAGAGACGCTCGATCCGCACCATCGGTCCGGTTTTCCTCTCTGCAAGATGTGAGATCCGGCGCGGTCGTAGCGCGCCTAAAGCGCTCGAATCGCGTTGATCCTAAGAGGAAGCCGATAAGCCATCGAGGCATTTCGCTTTTGTCGAATTGCCACGAATATTTCTTGCCGGCTTCGGATAAGTGTAACAAATGGCTGCCGAGGTGCAAAAACAGAAGACAGATTGTCTCTACACTGGGTGCCTTCCTAGTACACATGGCTCATGGATGGTTGCGCCTAGTTCAGTTTGCATAGCGTCCGGCGCGGATTAGAATCGCAACGTTTCCGCGGCAATTCGGCCGCCTGGTCTCCTTCGCCGCCGAGGTGGATTCGCGATGCCGGACGACGTTCTGCTGGTGGTGAACTGCCAGCACGAGTACTGCTACGCCAACCGACATCTGCTCCGAGAGCTCTATTCCCAGAACTTCGCGAACCTCGTTTTCGCGGTAAGCCCATTGTTTGAGTTGGATCCGTCCTACGATCATGTCGTGGCGACGTGGCAATGCGACCCGCACAAGAACCGTTGCACGTGTATCGCCCCGTTCTATGGCGAGCATTCGGCCAACGTGCATTGTTTCCACACCCGCCTGCTGGACGTCGCCAAGGTGGCCGACGAGGCGCAATTCGTCGTCTTCGTCGAGGACGACTGCCTGTTGGCACCACGGATGAATCCCGCGACGATCGCAAACCTGTGTGCCGGCTTCGACGCCCTGCTCCCGCCCGTCTGGTTGTTGCCGCGCGACAACACGAGTTGGATTTGGACGCGGCACGATACCGGATACCCGGCCTTCGACGCCGTCGCCGCGGGGTTCGATCGGCAACGGTTATTGTCCAACTGGCGCGAGTACAGCGGAACCGAACCGCCGGACGTGAGCTACGTGCCGTTGATGTCGGCCTTCGTCGATGCGTTCGTCTTACGAACCGATCTGCTGGAGCGGATGATCGACGACCTGACGCGTATGCGAGAGGTCTGGCATGAAGCCTCCATTCCCACGGCGGTGCTGCATCAGACCAGCCGCATCGGCCGATTGAACGGTTTGGCACTCTGGGGCGAAGAGCGCAACCGCGGCATGCACGAACTCGTTGGATTACTTTCGGCCCAAGACTTCGTGCATCCTATCAAGCTTTCGAACTACCCCACCGACGAGATCCTGTCGGCGTACCGCGCCCTGGTGCGATCTTAGGCAGCCGGGCCGAATTTTTCTCGCCAGAGCGAGTGCAGCAGCGTCTCGTAGCCTGCGGCCATGTGTCGAGCGTGGGCGAATTCGTCGGCCCAGGCCCGAGCTTCGGCGGCGATTCCTCGAGCCCAAGCGGGATGTGTCGCGAGACGGTTCGTAGCGGCCTGGATAGCGGCCGGCTTGCCGTCGATGAAAATGCCGCTGACGCCGTCCACGATGATGTCCGGCGCGGCTCCCACGGGAGTGGCTAGAACCGGGCGCTGGCACATCATGGCTTCGAGCAGCGCCAGGGAATTGCCCTCTTCGTACGACGGCAAGCAGAAGGCGTCCATGGCGTGATAATAGTCGCCCAGATACGATGTCGCGGCGACGAACCGGACCCGGCCGGGAGCCATCGTTTCGGCCAGCCCCCGCAATTCCTCCTCGAGTGGGCCCCACCCCAGCATCAAAGCCTTGAACCGCGGCGACAGACCGGCAATCGCTTCGATCGGCGCGGAGGGGTTCTTCTCGGGCGAATACCGGCCGACGAACCCCAGCACAAAATCTTCCGCCGCGAAGCCGAGCTCGTGACGCACCTGGGCACGCGACCGGGAACAGGCGATGTGGACGGAGTCGATGCCGTTCGGAATCACCGTGCACGGGATGTCGTAGCAGACACGCTGCTGGGCGCGATTGCTGACGGCGACGACATGATCGACGACGTTGGCGCAGCCTTCGAGCACCGAACGAGTCCATTCTCCTTCGCCGTGCGCCACGAGAATGCTCAGTTTCGGTCGGCAATCGGCCAGCCATTCGCCCAATTCGGCCGGACCACACGCCACCAGCACGTCGCAATCCTGCACCGCCCGCCGAACCGACTCGCATTTACCGACTTCCACCGGTACACCCAGCCGAGCCGCCATGCGTGGGTCGAGCATCTCGGGATAACAGATGATGCACCGCTCCGTTCGCAGGCGGCTGGGCATCGAAAAACGGATCAGGCCTGCCAGCCATTGTTCGATGCCCGCGCAGACCATGCTGGGACAGACGTAGATCACCCGCAGGCAGGATTTCGTTTGCTCAGCGTCGGCGGGAAAACATGGGCCGTCATAGCCACCGCCAAACAGAAAGGGGTATCTGAGCGTATAAAAACGCCCGGGGTAGCCTGCGCTCTGTGCGTAGATGCTGCCCGATCTGTCGCCTTGCAGGTCAGAATAAGGGGAACCGTAGATGTACTTCTTGGAGTTGGATTGGCAATCCGAGTTCATGGGAGTTCGTCGACATCCAGCGCCCGCAGGTCAAGTGAGGCAGAATCAAACGGAGGTGAAAGGGCGTGAAGCAGAGCCGGGCAGCTCAGGGTCCGTTGCCGCGGCGGGCGGGCTCAAGTGCACCGACCCAACCGGGCGAATTGCCCGGGCCGGCGCTGGCCAACGGAGAATCGGCAAGCGGCCGCAAGAAGTCGGGATCGGCCGGCTCGCGGGAGAGAACGAGGAGCGACGAATCGAATCGTGCCACCTGCTCCAGCGGCTGTCGATCGATGTCCTTGTCGCCCTCCCACCAGACGTCCTCGGCACCTTGCCACCAGTTGTCGCGAAACCAGGAACCGGCGATCTGCGACAGTTGCTCCGCTGGAAACTTCAACCGCTGCGACCGCAACACCAGGTTGCGGCGGATGGAGATGTTGCTCTGGTCCAAGGAGCTTTCGGCGAGGCCCATCCAAAATTGCATGTTGTAGAAGGTATTGTTCACGATCGTCACCCGCGCGGCCTGCCGGGGTTGGTCGAGTTTCATGCTGATGCCCATGACGCCGGAGTAAAACAGGTTGCCGCTGATCGTCACATCGTGCATGGCCGACTCGAGGATGATCATGTTACTGTCGCCACCCGTGAAGCGGCTGTTGCGGCAGATAATCCAGGCGGCAGGGTTTGGAGCCAAGTTATGGAATAGGAGTCCCATCCAACCACAGTGTAATTCGAGGTTTTCGAGCAGGATCGGCTTCGCCTCGGTTCCTGTGGCGCCTTCGGTGAGAACGATCGCCGCGAAAGGCGAATCGTGCGGCTGGTCGATGAGAAGGCCGTCGAGGCGCAGACCTTCGCAGGCACCCTCCAGGAAGATGCCGTGCTGTTTGTGCTCCAGCTTCAGCTTCAATCCACGAATCTGAACGCCCGGCGTGTCGCGCACGGTCATCAGGGTATCGTTGCCGCCGGGCTTGGCGAGTGTGGCGCGCTGCGGCGCGTCAAGGATGACGCCACTCCAACGGGCCGCATCATCGAGCTTGATCGTTTCGGAGTAGATCGCATCGTCGAGGATGCGAATCGTCGAATCGGGGCGTGCTCGCTGCAAGGCGTCCTGGATGGTGCGGCAGTCGGCCTCGCCCGTTTGTGCCACCGATACGACGTGCGTCTCACTTTTTTCAATGACCTCGGTCGCGGGACCCACGGGCGCCTTGTTGTCGTCGGCCCTTTGTCCGTCGCGCGGCAGCCAAGCAGGCACGCTCAAGGCCGCCAGCACGCCGACGCACGCCGCGATAGGAATGATCCACCTGCGCCGCGGCGATCGCGTTGCCGCCAGCGTAGGCATGCGATCGGACGGCATCTGATTCATGCGGGCCAATTGCTGCGTGAGCGTCGAGGCCAATTCCTTCGCCGAGGCATAGCGATCGCCCGGGCTCTTGGCCAGCAAACGCTCCACGACGTCAGCCAGCGACCGTGGAATCCGCGCGTCGAGTTCGTTGAGCCGCGGAGGATGATGATCGGCCACCTGCCGGATCACTTCGAGCGGATAGCGGCCATGAAAGGGAGAATTCCCCGTAGCCATCGCATAGAGCACGCAGCCCAGGCTGAACAGATCGCTCCGTTCGTCGGCGACGCCACCGGAGATCTGTTCCGGTGCGATGTAGGCCGGCGTGCCGACGGCATGCCCCAGAGAAGTGATGTCGTTCAGATCCATGGCCGCACGGGCCAGGCCGAAATCGGCAATCTTCACCCGCTCGATCCCGTCTTCGAGCATCACGTTACTGGGCTTGATGTCGCGATGAATCACCCCTTGGGCGTGCGCGGCCGCCAGGCCCTGGGCGATCTGCAACCCGATCCGCGCCATCTCGATCGGTTCGAGCGGCAACGGCTTACGGATCCGTTCACGCAGTGAATGCCCCGAAACATACTCCATGACCAGATATGGCATGCCGTTCTGTTCGTCAACGGCATGAATCGTGATCACGTTCGGATGGTTGATGGCCGCCGCGGCGCGCGCTTCGCGGAGGAACCGGCGCCGCGCCTTCGGGCTCGAGGCCAGTTCGGGCGTAAGCACCTTCACGGCCACGGTGCGGTGGAGTGAGTCGTCGAAGGCCTTGAAGACGATGCCCATGCCGCCCCTGCCGAGCGGCGCGAGGACGTCGAAGCGGCCGATGCGACCGAGCGAATCGGGCCTCTCCGCCGGCAGAAGGAACGCCAGATCGAGTTCGTCCGACACATCGTTGTAACCGGCCGCGGTGGCTTGCAAGCCGGCACCAACCGCGACATCGGCCGCCACCGTAGCGGCATCGGCCCGCACGGGCCCACCGTCCGGCGGCGTTCGGGCCTTCGTTACGGCCGTGGCGGTCAGATCCCTGAGAACGGCCGTGCAGGCCGCGCACGACGCCACGTGCTCGGCGACGGCCTGTACCTCGGCAGCCGCCAGCGCGTCCGACGCATAGCGCCTCAGGGTCGTTTCGTCGGGACAAGCAGGGCCGGCATTCATCGCAACGTGGTCACCAACGGCTGCCGCTGGACAGAATCCCCTCCAGCGGAGGAAAAGTCAAGCTTTTTCGCTGCCCGTCCGCGCCCGATATTAGCACTTGGGCGGTGCGCTTGCGGGGGGCCTCGTCGCGAGAAACCGCGTCGCGATACGGGCACGCGTTAGAACCGCGAGTCGATGCCCAGATTCAAGCCCTGGGCCCAATACGTCGAGGTGTGGAACTGAAAGGCGGGCGGATTCGGGCCAGACGTGCCGTACGACGGATCGGAAGGAACCCGATTCGTGCTCGTCGTGAGATTCACTTGCTCGCCGGGCCGCGCGACGTTGTTCAGATAGATGAACGAATAGCCGGCACGGAGCGTCACCGAAGGCGTGATCTGGTAGCCGAAATTGAGTTGCCATTCGGGTGCGACGGCGTACTTGGTCTGATAATAGTGCCCCATGTTCGCCGACGTGACCAAGATGCCGCCGGGCAACATCGTCTGATGACCACTCTGATCGAACAGGGTGGTCGAGCCCGAGAGCGTCGCCCGCTCTTGCAATGTCCCCATGGCCACCTTGCCCAAGGCGCTCAAGAACCACCGCCCCTGAGCGTAGTAGAGCCTGGCTCCGGTCGACCCGCCGTAGAAGCTGTTCGTGACCCGGAAGCCGTCGAAATCGGACAGAATGTCACCGGCGCCGATCGGTGAGCCGCCGAAGCTGCTCCCGCCGTTGAAGAAGTTGGTCGTCTCGTCGTAGACATTCATCGATTCCACCAGGCTCAGGTAACGAAAGCCGACCAAGCCGTCGAGACGAACGGTTTGCGTCTGTATCAGGTTGAAATTGCCGTCTAAGTTGGCGCCTTGGAACTCGCTGCGTTGTTGCATCTCGACACTGCCGATGATCTGGCCGGGCAGCGCGTCGTAGTAGACGCCTGCGGCGCCGGTCTTCGCGCTGATCACCGGCCGCGCCATGACGGGATTGCCGTAGGAGTCCGATGCGTCCGAGACTTCTTTGCTCTGCTGAATCAAAACAAAGTAGCCGGCCTCGATGCCCAAGGTGTGTCGCTCGTCGAGCCACATCCCGGTCTCCAGCCGAACGCCGCCGACGAATCCGAAGCTCGAGTTGCCCCCGCCGATCAGCGTTTGCGTGCCCGGTTGGCCGACGGCTCCGGGTACCGAGTCCGACAGCGAGCCGGCGGTGGCGATCGGTTGCGTGATCGGTTCCGCCCGGGTCCACCACAACAGCACTTCGGGCCGGAACCAGAACTTCGAGGTCACGAGATAGACCATGTCGGGTAGGGGCGGCAGCTCGGGCCGTGCCGACGCCGGCACGGGGTTCGGTCCCCCGGGAAACGGCATCGGCGGCAGGTACGGATACGGCGGCCGCCCGTTGGGTGGCGGCGCGAAACCGGGGGCACCGTTGTTTGGCAGAGGCGACGGGACCTGCTCGTAGCCCGGCGGCTGGGCATTAAGCGAAGGTTGCGACGGATAGGGACCGAACCCGTTGTTCTGCGAACCTGGGGCGAATTGTGGATAACCCGAGGACTGCGCGGCAAACAGGGCCGGCGCCGGTTGCTGCGGCGGGGCGGCAGCGGGAGGCGCGCCAACCGCCGAATTGGGCATGCCTCCCTGACCGTACGTCGGCGGCTGCCCAAATACATTCGCCGTGCCTGCGTAAAACAGCCAGGCTGCCAGTAGGGCTCGCAGATTCCAGCGGTCGTGGGCCGAGGGGCGAAACATCATTCCCTTCTTTTCGGAATGCGACCGCGATGGCAATAGGGGAAATCTTTTCCGTTTGTAGCATGTTGAAATGACCCGGCGCCGGCGAGCCGGGGCCGGTGCGCGGGATGGGCGGGATCGGCTCTCGCGGTCGCTGCTGCAACGCACTCATCTACCGTTCGCTTGCGGCGTTCCGCGGCTACTCCGAAGGGAGCCGAGGTGCCGGAAGGGCCGGGGCCGCAGTCTCAGCCCGACAAAAGCATCGGCCGCTAATTGCTCGTGCACGCCCGTTCGAGCAGGTCCGACACTTCCTGCCACAGAGCACGACACCCGTTCCGTTCATCGGAGGATAGCTTCTCGAGAGCGCGTGGCTCGCGCAGCCCGGCCAAGTCGTCATCGTATTGCCAGCGCGTGAGGGCCTTTCTGGCCAAGATTCGGCCGGGGCGTGAGCCACTTTCGAGGATCGACTTCCAAACAGCGAGATCGGCCCGCAGCCATTCCCGGGCTAGCGCTCGCCAACGTGCCCGCTCGTCGTCGCTGGGCCTTCCATCGGCATCTTCCTGCCCGATCCCGACGAGAGCCGCGCAGCGAACGGCCGGATAGCGGCAGGCGGCCGCCAAGTCCTCAAGACGTCCCAAGGGCTGTTCGTTCCCCACGTCGACGAGTCGGCGGTGCCGCGCCGCTAGTTCGGCGGAATCGTCCCCGGCCGATGCAAAGAGTTCGGCGTAGAGTCGCGCGGCCTGCTCATCGAAGCCACGGGATTGGCAGACTCCCACCAATGCTCGCCGTTCATCGTCGTCTTGCGGCCAATACGTTCCCTCTAGAAACGCGGGCAGGTTCGAGAGAATCAGCGTTTCCGCTTCTCGGCGGAGAATGTGCGCGATCCAGACATCGCGACTGTCGGCTTGGGCAGAACTCCAATCAAAGGCCACGACGGTTTCGCCGAGCGACCGGAGAGCCTCCTTCTGTTGTCCCAAGCGATGCTGCGCCATGGCCGCGAGCAGACGCGGGCACGGCCCCATGACGTGCCCTGCTTCTCCTTGCAGCAGGGCAATCGCGCGGGAAAAATGGCCGCGACGGTACTCGGCCAAACCTTGTGCGAAGAGGAAGTAGCGATAGATCCAGCGCGCGATCGATCCTTCGGCGGCGACGGCCTGGTCGACGAGGGCGGCCGCCCGGTCGCGTTCATCGTCATCGAGCGTGGCGAGTAAACAGGCGCGGCCGGTAGGCTCGGCGAGCCACGGATTCGTGGTCGAGCCGAAGCGGTCGAGCAACTGCCGGCAGGCGCGGCGGTATTCCTCTTCCTGGCCGAGAAACAAGCACAACTCGGCATACCCGTACCAACGATCGGCGGTGGTGGGATGGGCCTCGAGCTCCTTTCGCCAGGCGGCTTGCACCTCGGCCCCGTGCCCTCGGCTCACCAGAATGCCACGGATGCCGGCTTCGGCTTCGTGCACCTCCGGATCGAGTTCGAGCGCCCGGCGATAGTGGCGGCTGGCCTCCTCGAGCTGGCCTTTCATTCGCAGGGCATTGGCGAGATTGTCGTGGGCCCAGGCATAGTCGGGATCATGCTCGAGCGCCATCCGGCAATACATCACGGCCTCGTCCACACGGCCTTCGGTTTGCAGAGTGAGCCCCAGATTGTCGTAGGCCCTGGCAAAGCCCGGGTCGAGTTCGAGCGCCTTGTGGTAGTAGTCGATCGCTTCGTCGAAGCCATTCTGGAGTCTCAGCGCGTCACCCACGGCACAATATCCCACGGCTGCTTGCGGCCGACTGGCCAAAGCGGCTCGATAGTAGCCGGCAGCCTCCTTGGGCGCCCCCTGGAGCAATCGATTGCCCAAGATCAGGTTGGCCCAGAAGTCGGCCGGATGCGCTATCTGCACGCGCTGCAACAAGGGCGTCGCATCCTCGTCAGCCAGCGCCAAACGTTCGCCGAGCGCGAGCAACAGCGAGACCGGCTCCGTCGCCACCGGCGCCGCGCCGGCCAGTTCTGCCAGCGCCGACGGATCCTGCCAGACGGCCGGATCGAGCGCGCGCTCGCGCCAAGCGCCAGTTTTCGTCTCGGCGCAACGCGACAGTTCCAGCAGCCAATCCCGCTCCGCCTTGGCGGCGGCACAGATCGCCCAGTCGTAAACGGCGGCCATCAGCGCACCGCGCACGGGCGACGCATTGACGATGTCGGCCACATCCCGCGGCGGATCGCGGAACGCCCGCAGGCCCGCTCGCTCAAAAACCTGCGCATAGTCTTGGCTCGCCTGCGCCTTGTAATACGGCAGTTCGCCGCGGGTCACCCGCTTCAACCGGATGCCGTCGAGCTGCACCAACAGGTCGAGGTCGAGCCGGGCATGGTCGATCAGTTCGCGCAGGTCGTCGGGACCGGCCCAACCGAGTCGCGCCGCCGCGCGCTCGAGCGCGGCCTGTGCATCCGACCAACGGGCGCTCCCCTGCAAGTCGATCACGTCCCGCAGATCGGCCGCGATGGCACTCCGCTGCCGATTCTGCTGGACCACAAACCACAAGCCGGCACATAACAAGGCCACCATCAACAGCAGGCTCAAGGCCAGGATCACGGCGTGCGTCGGCCGGCGTCGTGCCCATTTGCCGGCACGTTCGGCGAGGCCGGCCGGTCGTGCCGCGACGGGCTCGCCGCGTTGAAACCGCTTGAGGTCGTCAGCCAGCGCAGCGGCGGTGGCGTAACGCCGCTCGGGATCTTTGTGCAGGCATTGCAAGCAGATCGTTTCCAGGTCGCGCGGTACCTTCGGATTCAGCCAGGCGGGCCGCACCGGATCTTCGCTGATCACCTGCCTCTCGGTCTCGGCCGCCGACTCTCCCCGGAAGGGCGGCCGGCCGGTGAGCAGTTCGTAAAGTAGGGCACCGAGGGCATAGATGTCTGCCGGCGGGCCGATGGCGTGGGTCTTTCCCAGCGCTTGTTCGGGCGCCATGTAGCTCGGTGTCCCGAGGCGGGCGCCGCTGAGCGTGAGCGTGGGGCCGGCGTCGAAGTGCCGCGCCAAGCCAAAGTCGGCAATCTTGGGCGTGCCGTCGGTGGTGAGCAGGATGTTCGCCGGCTTCAAATCGCGGTGGACGATCCCGCCCCGGTGAGCCGCCTGCACCGCCTCGGTCAACGTGATCATCAGCGCCGCGGCCTGGCGGGCGGGCTGCGGTCGACCCAACAATTCTTCCGCCAGGCTCCCCCCTTCGACATATTCCATGGCGAAGAAGGGCCAGTTACCGTGATCGCCCACATCGTAAATCTGAACGATGTTGGTGTGCCGGAGCGCGGCAATGGCCTCCGCCTCTCTCGCAAACCGATCTCGCTCTTCCGAAGTAGCGTACACGCCGCCCAACAACATCTTGAGCGCCACCGGGCGATTGAGCCGTACCTGCCGGGCCTTGTAGACGATGCCCATTCCGCCCCGGCCGAGCACGTCTTCGACCTCATATCCCGGGATCGACGGCAAGACCGCACCCGGCTGCCAAACGGTCCGCATATCGGCTTCCGGGGTTACCCCAGATGTGGGAAACAGCGCCTGGAGCTTCGCTTCGACGATGCACATCTGCTGCCAGCGCTGGCGGATCTCTGGCAACAGTTCGGGACAATCTTCGCAAACTTCTTCCGGAGTCGTCTCCGAATCGAATATCTCGTCGAGCAGCGCCTCCACGGTCCGTTTGTCGGCCATGATTCGGTCTCGCTTAACCCGGGCGCAGGTCGTCCAATTGCTCGGTGAGCATGCGGAGGCCCCGGTTCAGCCGTCGCTTCACGGTGACCGTGGCGACGCCGAGCAACTGGGCGGCTTCCGTCTGAGACATCCCTTGCACGCGCACCAAGCCGAACGCTTCCCGTTCATCATCGGGCAAATTCTCGATCGCCGCCAGGATGCGCCGACCATTCGGTGTCAAACCGGAACCACTGGTGAGCGGCTCCGGAACAGCGCCTTCGTTGAGCGGCATGACAGCGGGCTGTTCGTCTAAGCGGCGGGCCAGGTCATTCAGCTCCCACCGCATGTGCTGGTTGGCCAACGCGAAGAATTGGCGCACCGTACGCGGATGAACGTTGCGCATGGCCTTCAGCAGCCGTTCCGTCACGGCACTGAGCAGTTCGTCTGCCTGCAAGCTGAGGGGAGGGTAGGTCAGGCGCGGGTAACTGCGATGCAGCAGCGTGGCGCACAGCATGTGCAGACGGCGCACCGATCTTTCGAGCAGAGCCCGAACGACGGGATCGGCCGGCGAATCGCAGGCAAGCTCGTCCAGGTAGCGCTGAACGGCCGCCGTGGTCTGTTCCTCACTCACGGCATACGGCTCATCGGCCTGGGAGGATGTAATAGGAGGCAATTATACGGCGCTCGCTGCATGCATGCCACGCTTAGTGTGGCAGGGGCCGATGCAGCGCAATATGCGGGAGTCAAATCACCGTGAGTTTCGGCCTGACCGTTCTGACCTTCTCCCACGTTGTCATCAGCCTCGCCGGCATCGCCGCGGGGTTCGTCGTGGTTGTCGGGCTCCTCACGGCAAGGAGGCTCGAGGTATGGACGGCGATCTTTCTGTCAACGACGGTTTTGACGAGCGTTAGCGGGTTCTTCTTCCCCATCCACCGCTTCACGCCGGGCCATGCCCTGGGCATCTTGTCGCTCGTCGCGTTGGCGATCGCGATCATCGCCCGCTACCGTCGACAACTGGCCGGATCGTGGCGCATCGTCTACATCGTCAGCGCGGTGATTTCGCTCTATTTCAACGTCTTTGTCCTGGTTGCCCAACTGTTTCAGAAAGTGCCGGCGCTGGCGGCGTTGGCCCCGACGCAATCCGAGCCGCCCTTTCTGGTGGCCCAGACGGCGTTGCTGGCCCTATTTGTCGCGTTGGGCATCGGGTGTGTCGTGCGGTTCCGCGGTTAGGGGAGTCAATCGGATAGGTGGAGCTTCGGGCGCTTTCGCATGTTCGCACACGCAGTGACCGGCGGCGACGCTTAGTTGGACAGCGCTGTACAGCAACCGGCGGGCGCGAACGGGTCGCAAGCAAGTTTTTCAAAATGCCTTCGCATAGGTAAAACAGAAATTGACGACACTCGCGGAGCGTGCCGTGCCCCAAGCCAGCCGGCTGGTAGGCTCGGAATCTCAGCGTAGGGCACGCCAAACGCGAGGAATCGCTGAACGACTACGGCTTTGACACAAAAGGGAGGAAACCATGTCCAAGATGGCTGCTAACCAGGCGGGTCATAATGGGCGCGCTGCCTTGAGCGTGCCGACCGATCTCAGCCAAGAAGGCGTCGAGGAGATCACGGGCGAATTGCGACGACTGCTCGCCGACGTATTCGCACTGTACGTGAAGACCAAGAACTTCCATTGGCACATGAGCGGGCCCCACTTTCGCGATTACCACCTATTGCTGGACGAGCACGGCGAGCAGATCTTCGCCATGACCGACGATCTGGCCGAACGTGCCCGCAAGATCGGCGGAACGACGCTTCACTCGATCGGCGAGATCGCGCGAAATCAAAGACTGTCGGATAACGATCAGGATTTCGTCGCGCCCAAGGACATGCTCTCCGAACTGTGCGACGACAACCAGCACCTGACGCGCGCGTTGCGCGCGGCACACGAGGTCTGCGATCGGCACAACGACGTTGCCACCGCGAGCATGATCGAGGTCTGGATCGATCAATCGGAACGCCGGACCTGGTTCCTCCGCGAAGCCACGGTCGACACCTAGCGGGTGAATGCGGTCGTTTGCAGGTTCGCCCACCGGCGCAACCCCTTTTTCGTTCGGGAGCCCTACGTATGGCAACTCGCCGTGTCCGCCGCCTCGCCACGGGAACCATTCTGGCGGCAGCCGTTGGGGCGCTGATCGCCCAACCGCCGGCGCCAAACATACAGGCCGAGGATGCGGCCGACGACAAATTGGTCGCGGAAGCTCGGCAGAATTTCCAGCCGCTTCCCGACGATGCGGGCACGGCCGATCATCCGCTGACGAAGGATCGTGTGGAGTTGGGTCGAATGCTGTTCTTCGACCCGCGTATCTCCATCGACGGCGTCGGAAGCTGCGTGCGCTGCCATCAGCCGGCGCTGTACGGTGCCGATGCCTTGCCGAAGTCGCGCGGCATTCGCGACCAGGTGCAGGGACGCAACGCGCCGACCGTGCTCAACGTGGCCTTGCACTTCAAGGTCCATTGGGACGGGCTGTTCGAAACGGTCGAGGACCAGGCCCGGCGGGCGCTGCTCGGCCCGGGATTCGGGAATCCCGATCATGCTGCCGCCATGGCAAAGATAAAAGCCATCCCCGGCTACGCTGAGCTTTTCAGCAAGGCCTTTCCGGATCAGTCCGATTCCGTCACGGAGGAGAACTGGGGGGTGGCGATCGGGGCCTACGAACGCACGTTGGTCACGCCGTCGCGCTTTGACGAATTCCTGGCGGGAAAGCCCAAAGCCCTCTCGGAAGCGGAACAGCGCGGTTTGCGGACATTTATGCAGCAAGGCTGCAACGAATGCCACGACGGAGGCGCTTTGGGCGGGAACGACTTCAAGAAGTTCGGTATCGTCAACGATTACTGGAAGTCGACCCACAGCCAACCGATCGACAAGGGGAGGTTCAACCTGACCAAGAAGGCCGACGACATGTACGTCTTCAAGGTTCCGAGCCTCCGCAATGTGGCGATGACCCCGCCGTACTTCCACGATGGCTCGGTCGGGTCGCTCGCCGAGGCGGTGCGGATCATGGCCACCACCCAACTCGGGAACGAGCTTTCTGATGAAGAAACCAACGACCTTGTCTCGTTTCTCAACAGTCTGACGGGCAAATTGCCCACGGACTTTGCCCAAGCGCCCGTCCTGCCACCCGCGGGCTTCGTCCCGCCGACGGCACCGTCCGGCACTTCGAGCCAATGAACCGCCGAAACGCCATGCGGCGGCAGGCAAATTGCTGAAAGAAACGACTCCGGCGCCGGTATCTTCACTTGCGTCGTCGATGGCGTCGCGCGTGGCAGTTTGCGAAGTCGTGGCGGATCAGCCACGTCACAGGGCGGAACGACCGTAGAAGGAGATCGACCGATGTCGCAGGATGTCATCGAACATACGGAAGACACCCCAGAGACCGTAGCACCAGCAACGGCTAAGTCGGAGAAGACGGTGCTCCCTACTCCGGCTCCGGTGTCCATCGCGAAACGGAAATCTTGGCGGCGGACGGCCAAGTGGGCATCGATCGTTGTCGTCCTTGTCGCGATCGGCTACTTTATCGCCCCCGCGATCGTGCATAGTTTGAACACCGTTTCTACGGACGATGCCTACGTGAACGGCCACGTGACTTTCGTAGCACCGCGTGTCTCGGGCAAGGTGATCGAGGTATTTGTCGACGACAATAATCGGGTGAAGAAGGGAGATTTGCTCGTTCGCATCGATCCAGAGCCGTTCCAGGTGCAGGTCGATTTGAAGCGGGCTGCGGTGTCGGTGGCCGAGGGCGATCTGGCGGCGGCGGAGGCACAGGCCCGTGGATTGGAAGCCCTGGCCCGCAGCCAGCGATGGAAGACACAGACCGCGTCGGAGAATGTGCAAAACCAGGTTGCCCTCCTGAAGGCGCGCGTAGCCGCGCTGCGGACCAAGGAAGCGGTTCTCAATCGGGCCCATGCGGACTTCGAACGGGCCAAACCGCTGTTGAAGAGCGGCGCGATGACGCGCGAGGAATATGACCAGCGCGACCAGGACCTGCGCGTGGCCGACGCGTCGTTGAACCAGGCGCGCGAGGAGGTTTATCAGGTCCGGGCGGCGCTCGGTCTGCCGCCCGAGCCGGAGAGCAAGGACCTCACCGACGTACCGCCCGACATCGACCAGACGTTTTCCGCGGTGCGTACCGCTCTGGCGGAACTGATTCAGACGATGGCTCAGCTCGGTCGACCGCTGGAGTCGACGAATTCGACTCCGAAGGCAGTGATCGAGCAATTCAAACGGTTGGACAAACACGGCGACATCGATCAAATCCTGCTCGAGATGATTCCTAAGGTGCCGGCCGTGATGCAGGCCAAGGCGAAATTGGCGGAAGCCCGACACGACCTGCGGCAAGCCGAACTCGACCTCAGTTACTGCGAAGTGCGATCCGATATCGACGGCGCGGTCACGCGGCGCAACATCAATCCGGGTAATTTCGTGCAGGTCGGACAGCAACTCATGGCCGTGCGTTCCATCCGGGAGATATGGGTCGATTGCAACTTCAAGGAAACGCAGCTCGCGGAGCTACGCATTGGCCAGCGTGTCGAGCTGCGTGTGGACATGTACCGCAAGCACCGGACGTTTCAAGGCAGAATCACCGGTTTCACGATGGGTACCGGCTCGACGCTGGCGTTGCTGCCGCCCCAGAATGCCACAGGGAATTTCGTCAAGGTTGTGCAGCGACTGCCGGTGCGCGTGGAGCTGACGGAGCCGAATCCGGACGACAGCCCGCTCTACATCGGTTTGTCGGTGGTACCGTACGTTTACTTCAAGGAGCCGCCCGAAGGACCGAACGCCGGCGCGCGTCTACAACCGCTGCTGGCGTTGCCTTCCAGTGCGAGCGCCCGGTCGCAGGCTCCGGCCGCCCAGTAGGGGACGCGATGAGCGATACGACTTATCGTCCGCCGGTCAACCCCTGGCTGATTGCGGTTGCCGTCGTGGTACCAACCTTTATGGAGGTGCTCGACACGACGATCGCGAACGTGGCGCTCCGCTATATAGCCGGCGGTCTTTCGGCCGCCGAGAACGATAGCGAATGGGTGATCACCAGCTACCTGGCCGCCAACGCGATCGTGCTGCCGATCTCGGGTTGGCTTGCGTCACATCTTGGGCGCCGCAATTACTTCCTGCTGTCGATCACCGTGTTTACGCTGGCCTCGGGGCTCTGCGGCATGGCTAGCAGCCTCGAAGGGCTGATCGCCTATCGCGTCATTCAGGGTTTGGCGGGCGGCGGCCTGCAACCGTGCTCGCAAGGCGTGCTCATCGATTCGTTCCCGCCGGAGAAACAGAACACCGCCATGACCGTGTTCGGCTTTGCGGTTCTGGTAGCACCGATCTTGGGACCGACACTGGGCGGCTACATCACCGACAACTATGAATGGCGCTGGGTCTTTTACATCAACGTGCCCGTGGGCGCGCTGGCCGTGGCCGCCTGCTATCGCGTGCTCGAAGATCCACCTTACCTCGCGGAGGAACGCGCCAGGCTCCGCACGAAGCCATTGAATTTCGACGGCATCGGCCTGGGATTGCTGGCCGTGGCGATGGTGGCCTGGGAAGTACTGCTGAGTAAGGGCCAGGAATGGGATTGGCTGGGTGACCCGTTCGGACGGATTCAGACGCTTCTCGCCGGCTTTCTCATCGCGACGATGTTATTCGTCTGGCGCGAGTCGCGCTTCGCAAACCCAGTCGTCAACCTGCGGCCATTGCGGGACCGCAACTTCGTGGCGGCCTGCATCATCATCTTTGCGGCCTACGGGGTGCTCTACGGTCAGACCACGTCGCTGCCCGCGATGTTGCAATCGCTCTTCGGCTACGATGCCACGACATCGGGGCTGGTGCTATCGCCCGCCGGATTCTTCGCAGTTATGTTGCTCCCCGTCGTCGGCTTTCTGCTCGGCCGTGGCATCGATGCACGCTGGATGGTGATGTGCGGCTTGTTGTTGATGGCGATTGGCAACTATTGGCTGGCCATGATGAATCTGGAGATCGCCGCGAGCCAGGTGATTTGGCCGCGGGTCGTCTTGATCGTCGGGTTGTCGATCGTCTTCGCACCGCTGAACGTGGCAGCCTATGCGTCGATCCCCAAAGAACTGCGTGGCGCCGCGGTAGGCCTGTTCAGTCTATTGCGTAACGAAGGTGGCAGTGTCGGTACCTCCGTGGCCCAGACAATCCGCGAACGCCGTTTGCAGCACCACACGCTGCGCCTCAACGAGTGGCTCGATTCGCTCAATCCGAATCTGGCCGACTATTGGTCGGCTTCTCGACAAGGCATTCAGCGGCTGACGGGCGATCCCGTCGGCGCGGCGGAGATGGCTTGGCAGGCGATCGCGGAAACCATCCATGAGCAGGCTCTATCGCTGGCCTACTTCGACGTGTTTTGGTTGTTCGCGGTGCTCGGGTTGGCGCTTGTGCCGCTGGTACTGCTTATGAAACGTTCGGTGGCTGAGAAAGGGGCACACTTGGCGGCCGAGTGATGGTTAATCGATGGTCCGAGATAGAGAATGGCCTGGTAAAGACCTGAGGCACGAGCTCGACCAAAGTTTCGGGGCGGTGCCGGCCGAATACCACATCAAGCAGCCGAGGAAGAATATGGAATTTCTAATACCCGTTGCGATCGTCGTGGCCTGGTTTGTCCTACAAGCCTGGGTTCTGCCGCGCTTCGGCGTCAAGACGTGAATGGCCGAAAGTTGCCAGCCGAGTTCGGCTCCGCCAACGTCCCAAGACAGCCCCGAAGCGTCCCGCGGTGCGGCGAATTTCGACGAGGACACGGTGCGCGTTTAGCGCTGTCTTGCAACAGCGCTCGGCCCGATCATGGTGATGGGGCGGGGGCGTCGCGATAGGGTTGATGATGGCGATAGAGCGATAATCGCGACTGCATGGCCGCGTGTTCTGGGTTCTCTTTTTCGCTATGCAATTCGAGCGCCTTCGTTTGCCACCGCGCGGCGGCCTCAAAGTCGCCCGACTCGGCATAGGCCGCGGCTAGCGTGTCGAGGTAGGTCCAGCTAGCCCAGCGCGTCAGGTCGCAAGCGCGCCGTGCGTCGGCCAGCGCTCGTTGCCCATCGCGGTAACCGGCATCAGGGAACGTACACCGCAACCACGCCCGCGAATTCCAGACGCTGCTCAAGGCCGGACTGAGCATAGCCGCCACATCGAGATCGGCCAGGCACCGCTGGGCGTCGTGTTTTGCGTACCAGGTCACGCTGCGGTCGAAGTAGAGCTTCGCTTTATCCGGATTCAGCTCGATCGCTTTTGTAAAATCCGCGGCCGCACGATTGAACTCACGCTTGGCGTGCCAGACGGCCGCCCGGTTCTCGTAGGCGAGAGCATAGGTGCCATCGAGTTCCAGGGCGCGGTTGTAATCGGCGATTGCCGCGTCGAATTGGCCCTTGCGCTGCCGCGCCAGTCCGCGATTGTTGTAGGCGTAGACGTAGGCGGCGTCCAACTTCAGTGCTGTGTCAAAGTCCTCGATGGCCTTATCGTACTGGCGTTGGTCGAGCCACAGGCTCCCGCGGCTGTTGTAAACCGAAGCAAAGTGCCCGTCCGTGCGAATCGCCTTGTCATAGTCGGCCATCGCTTGCCGATATTCACCCTTACGGTGCCGCGCCAGACCGCGATTGTGGAAGGCGTGAGCATAGGCCGGATTCAAACGAATCGCCTCAGTAAAATCCTCGATCGCCTTATCGTAGTCGACCTTTTGCAGCCACGTTCGCCCGCGCTCGTTGTAGGCCAGCACGAATGCCCGATCGAGTCGGATCGCCTCCGTCAAATCTTCGATCGCCTTGTCGTAATCGCGCTTTTCTCGCCACATCTCACCGCGGTTGTAGCGGGCCTGCGCATCGCTCGGGTTGAGTCGGATCGCTTCGTCGAAGTCGGCGATCGCCTTATCGTAGTCGCGGTTGGCTTTCCAAGCCGCGGCCCGATGGCCGTAGGCCAGCGCGGATTTCGGATCGAGCCGGATGGCCTCACTGAAATCGGCGATCGCCTTGTCGAGTTCCTTCCGCTGGCGGTGCGCCAGGCCGCGGTTATGCCAGGCTTGAGAGTTCTTGGGATCGAGTTGGATCGCTTTGTCGAAGTCATCGAACGCCCTGTAGTAGATGCGTTCCTTCCACCAGAGCGTGCCGCGATCGTTATGGCTGGGGGCCCAGCGGGGATTCAGACGAATGGCCTCACTTAGATCGGCGATCGCGAGCCGATTCTGCTCGAGGGCACCGCGGGATAAGCCTCGAAAATAATAGGCGTCGACGCGCCGCGGAGCCAGCCGGATCCCTTCATCGAGGTCGGCGATGGCCCGGGCGTACTCTTTCTTGATGAATTGCAATCGACCTCGGCCGATATACGCCGCTCCCTCGTGCGAATCCGACTCAAGGAGCTTATCGAACTCGGCGATGGCTCGATCGAGTTCGCCGGCGCCCTCCCACGCGGCTGCACGGCTGGCGCGGAGGTTCGCCATTCCCGGCGCGAGCCGTTCGGCGACGTCGAAATCGGCCACCGCCTTGCCATATTCCTTCTTCGCCAGCCACACGCTACCGCGATCGAACCAGAATTGCGCGACCGTGGCATCGATGTCGATTGCCTCGCTCAAGTCGGCGATCGCCTTATCGAGTTGTCCTTGGGCACGCCACGCACCGGCCCGCCGCGTGTAGACATCGGCGGTCCGCACGCCGAGGCGGACGACGTGATCGAGATCGGTGATGGCCTGATCGTACTCGCGCCGCGCGAGCGACATATTCGCCCGCGCCTGATAGGCCGGAGCGAAGTCTGGGGCCACGCGCGTCGCTTCGTCGAAGTCGGCCTTAGCCTTGTCGCGCTCTCCCCTGGCCAGCCAAACGCTGGCCCGACCGTAATACGCGGACGCCAGACCGGGTTGCAACCGGACGGCCTCGCCAAACTCGGCGATCGCGAGATCGTAGGCACGCAACTCCACCAGCCCCGAGCCCCGATAGAAGTGCGTCAGCCCATCGCCCGGAGCGAGGCGGAGCGCTGCCTCGTAGTCGGCGAACGGTTGGATCAGGTCACCGGTCCGCTGCCGAAGCCGGCCACGATCGCGGTGGGCTGTCGCCGAGTCTGGATCGCCGACGAGTTGATGGTCAAGTTCGTCAATCGCGGTGGAAACCAATACTGCGTCGGCCGCATCAACCCAGCGGCGCATGCCGGCTTCGTCGGCGATATATAGTCTCGGGCCCTCGGCGCGCTCCACTCGATAGACGTGCAGCACCCCATCGTCCGCTGCGGCAGAGCCCTGGTCGACCTCCGCGGGTGTGGTTCCCCGACGCAAAATGATTTGCTGACCGATCCAGGCCGGTTCGTCTCCGCGCGCGGTTGCCACCGCCCACGACGACAGGATGCCCAGAACGATAACCGCGCGAACGCGCCGGTCGTGTGCCGCCATTGCCTGTGCCCTGATTCGTCCGCCGCAACGGTCGCCGACTCGCGACCTGATGATGAGATCCAGGCTACGGGAGACGACGGCGGAATGCAAGAAATGCCCCTGTTCGTCGCGTGGCTTGATCCCGGCGCCCCCCAGACAAGGTCCTATTTTTTGAGTAAACTGCCCCGATTGGACGAGCATCGCTACGGAGTTTCACATGAACGCTGCCTCTGCGCGAGACGCCTTCGGCGCACGCGATACGTTTGATACGGGCCACGGTCGAGCCGGTATCTACCGGCTTTCCAAGCTGGAATCGGCCGGACTCTGCCGCGTGGCCGAGTTGCCGTTCTCCATCCGCGTGCTGTTGGAGTCGGTGTTGCGGAACTGCGACGGATATCAGGTCACGGAGCAACACGTCAAAGACATGGCCGGCTGGCGGCCCGACGCCGCACCCGATATCGAAATCCCGTTCAAACCCGCGCGCGTCGTGCTGCAAGACTTTACCGGCGTGCCGGCGGTCGTCGACCTGGCGGCGATGCGCAGCGCCATCGAGCGGCTCGGCGGCGAACCGAAGCGGATCAATCCACTCATCCCGGTCGATCTGGTCATCGACCACTCGGTGCAAGTCGATCATTTTGCCGACAGCCAGGCGCTCGATCTCAACGTCGATCTGGAATTCGCCCGCAATCGCGAACGCTACGAGTTCCTCCGTTGGGGCCAAAAGGCGTTCGACAATTTCCGCGTTGTGCCACCCGCCGTCGGAATCGTTCATCAGGTGAACTTGGAGTTTCTGGCCAAGGGCGTGTTTTTGCGCGACGAAGAACAAGGTCCGGTGGCTTTGCCCGACACGCTCGTCGGCACCGACAGCCACACGACCATGATCAACGGCCTGGGGGTCGTCGGCTGGGGAGTGGGCGGCATCGAGGCCGAGGCCGCCATGCTCGGCCAGCCGCTCTACATGCTGATGCCCGAAGTGGTCGGTTTCGAGTTGACCGGCGAGCTGAAGCCCGGTGCGACGGCGACGGACCTCGTGCTCACCGTCACGCAGATGCTGCGCAAGCACGGCGTGGTCGGCAAGTTCGTCGAGTTCTATGGCCCCGGCGTGTCGCGCATGCAATTGGCCGACCGGGCCACCATCGGCAACATGGCGCCCGAATACGGCGCGACGATCGGCTTCTTCCCGATCGACGACGAGACGCTGAATTATCTGCGCCGCACGGGACGCAGCGACGAGGAAGTGCAGCTCGTGGAACGCTATGCGAAGGAGCAGTCCCTGTTCCGCACCGACGCGACACGGGCCCCGCGTTTCAGCTCGCAGCTTTCGCTCGATCTGGGCAATGTCGAGCCGTCGCTGGCGGGGCCCAAGCGTCCGCACGATCGTGTGCCGCTGGCAGCCATGAAACAGTCGTTCGAAAAGGCGCTGCGCGCGCCGGTGAGCGAGCGAGGCTTCGCGCTCGACGACACGGCGGTCGGCCACAAAGCCACGGTGCAGGCCAACGGCCATAGCACGGAGATCGGCCACGGAGCCGTGGTCATCGCTGCCATTACGAGTTGCACGAACACCAGCAATCCCAACGTGATGCTCGGCGCCGGGCTGCTAGCGCGCAAAGCCGTCGCCAAGGGATTGACCGTCAAGCCGTATGTCAAAACGAGCCTCGCGCCAGGTTCGCGCGTGGTGAGCGACTATCTCGACAAGGCGGGCGTGACCGGCGATTTGAACGCGCTCGGCTTCTACACGGTCGGCTTCGGTTGCACCACCTGCATCGGCAACAGCGGACCGCTGCCCGATCCCGTGGCCAAGGCCGTGACGAGCGGTTCGCTCGTCGTCTCGGCCGTTCTCTCGGGCAACCGCAACTTCGAGGGGCGCATTCATCCGTTGGTGAAGGCCAACTATTTGGCTAGCCCGCCGTTGGTCGTGGCCTATGCCTTGGCGGGCACGACGGACATCGACCTGGTCAACGAGCCACTCGGCGCGGGCAAGGACGGCCAGCCCGTCTACCTGCGCGACATCTGGCCTTCGCGCGATGAGGTGACGAAAGTCGTGAATGAGACGGTGCTCCCCGAGATGTTCCGCCGGCGCTATTCGAACGTGTTTGACGCGAACGAGCGGTGGAACCAAATTCCTGTCAGCGGTGGCGACCTGTATGACTGGGACGAAGCGAGCACGTACATTCAAGAGCCTCCGTTCTTGATCGACCTGCCGCCGGACCCGGGACCGATTCAGCCGATCACCGGTGCACGAGTGCTGGCCGTGCTGGGCGATTCGATCACGACCGACCACATCTCGCCGGCCGGCTCGATCGCCGCCACGAGCCCGGCGGGATTGTTTCTACAGAAGCACGGCGTCGAGCCGCGCGACTTCAACAGCTACGGCGCCCGCCGCGGCAACGACCGGGTCATGACGCGCGGCACGTTTGCCAACATCCGTATCCGCAACCAGCTCGCACCGGGAACCGAAGGCGGCGTGACGAGGCACCTGCCAGACGGCCAGCAGATGACGATCTACGATGCGTCGGTCCAATATAAGACCGAAGGTGTACCGCTGGTGATTCTGGCCGGCGCCGAATACGGCAGCGGCAGCAGCCGCGACTGGGCCGCCAAGGGTACGCTCCTTTTGGGCGTGCGGGCGGTGATCGCCGTCAGCTACGAGCGCATCCATCGCAGCAATCTTGTGGGTATGGGCATTCTGCCCTTGCAGTTCGTCGAGGGTCAAACGTGGCAATCGCTCGGTCTGACGGGCGAGGAGGTCTTTGACATCCTCGGTCTCGACGACAACGTGCAGCCGCGTGGCAAGTTGAAGGTGCGAGCTAAGTCGGCCGATGGCGCCGTCAAGGAATTCGAAGCCGTGGTGCGCATCGACTCGCCGGTCGAGCGCGACTACTATCGTCATGGCGGCATTCTGCCCACGGTGCTGCGGAAGTTGTTGGTGTAGCGATGCACTTCCGATCCCATCGCACTCCATAGGGTTGCCGCGCTGGGGTCGGCAATCAAAACGTTGCGGCCCACCGCACGCCGTACACATCGAGGTCGGGCAGAGGAGCCGGCAGGATCCAACGCTCGTAGTTGACCATGAGCAGGCTATTGCCGGTCAATTGGTAGTTGATCCCGGCCGTGGTGCGTATCACGTCGAAGTTGCCGGTCGGTAGAGTGCTGCCCGGCGGCGGGACGACACTGCGACGGTCGAGCAGGTCGTAGCGCACCAGGTAGCTCCATTTCGATTTCTTCTTCAACCGAATCTCAAGCTCCGAATACATACCGGCCACGTGCTCGCGCGCGCGGAATGATTGCCCGGCTAACGAAACGATTCGGTCGGTATCTCGGTCGGCATACTCGATCTGGAAGCGCACCAGGTCTTCGTATCGCGCCGACAAATCGAACCCATAGATGCGATAGTACAGCCCCTGGTTATTCGGGCCCGAGCCGGAGTCGTCGTTGAAACGCCCGGAAGTGAGCGAGCCACCCAGACGCACGAACTGGTTTCCCAGCGTAACACGTGTGCCGACGGCAGGCTCCTTGTTGTTTTCCACGTAGTTGCGGCTGTCGTAGAAATCGATGCCGCTCGAAGCGCCGCGCAAACCGTTCACGACGTAGGCGTCGAGCGTGGCGGTGACCTTTTCGAAGATCGGCACGGCCGTGTTGAAGTTGGCGCCCTGGTCGGCGTAGGGCATGGGCAACACGGGATCGCCGATGTCGGTGGGGAATACGCGTTGCCCCATGTTGAACATCAGCGGCGTCGAGACCGTGCGATAGACGCCCGGGTTGACCTGCGAGGAGAACGCGCCGAACGGCACGATGAACCGCCCGGCATCGACCGTCGCTTTGACGGGCGATTCGCGACGGCAGAGCAGGTTGACCAGGTCGACGCGCAACGCCGCCTCGACCAACTCGATACGATGCGCGTTTCCCGCCTCGACGTGACAGGTAACGCACGCCGTGACCCGCGCGGTAAGCGGGCCCTTGCTCTGCCAATTGGCGCCGACCCACGTTTGTGGAAAGAATCCCGGCAGTTCCATATTGTCGTTGCCGCCGCGCCAGATGGGCGACACGACGGCCCAGACGGAAAGCTGCTGCTCGGCCGTCGGAGCCGCAGCGGCGGCGCTTGCCGTTCCTCCGCCCGCGGGAGCGCTGAGCGAGGCCAGGTAGGTGGCGATAGCTTCCCAATCGGCTTGAGGAACGTCGGCGCCGCTCTTGCCGGCCATGCGTCGCACGGTGGCCCGCCAACCGGGCAGATCCTTGACCTTGGTGGTCGATCGCTCCGCGTCGTGGCATTGCGTGCAGGCGTTCTGGAAGGCGGTGTTTCCTCGCGCCACGAGCGCCTGATCGAAAGCCGGGGCGGCGGATGCCGCGGTGCCCGACGCCTGTGCTGGCGCTGGCGAGGACGAGGGAGTTTCGGCATCCGCTTGGCGTCGCGAACTCACGACGGCGGTCCGCGATTTTTCGACCGCTGTGGGGTCGGGTGGAGGGACGGGGAAGGTCGGCCTTTCCTCCGTTGACGGCGTTCCCGTTGGAACCGCGCCCGCGGCCCTGTCATTCGTAGGCGGGAGGCGTTGCGGCATATCGCCGCTGGGCGCGGATGGCTCGGCCGGTTCGTATAACCACGCGCTGCCAGGGTTGCTCGATGTCTGGGCGCCGGCGCGCGACGTCGCCAGGGCCACGATGACAAACAGGCAACATGAAATCCATCCTTGGATTCTCATGCCTCGTCACTCCCGGAATTCGACGCCATGCCGGTGGTCGCGGCCGACGTCAGAGCAGGTTAATTGAACGCGATTGCGCAAGCCTTTGACGAAAAAATGAATAAAACGACATCTATCCGCCGACAGCTCCTATCCGACTTGCGCAGGGCCATCGTAGAACTGGTCGGAGGCGAGCAGTTGTGCCTGGACGTCGTCCCAGTTGCCACCACCGCTCAGTGCCGCAAAGAAGCTGTCGTTGCCCTCTGTGGTACTTCCGGACGCCCCCTCCAAGTAAATGTTTTCCCAGCCGGCGCCGGTCAGACGAGCAAGGTCGGTCAGACCCGTACCCGCCTGTGCGCCCGCCGCGGCCGGTGCCTGGCCAGCCGCGGGATCGCCCGACGGAAAGAAGGCATCGAGCAGATCGTGAGCCGCTTCGGGCGTGTCGAGCAGGTTACGCACCAACTCGTCGCGGTTGCCGTCGCCGAGTGCCGAAAACTCGTTCAGCCAGAAGTCGAGGCCAGAACCATCGGCGGCGCGGCCGAAGAGATCCTCGAACAGCGTATTGATCCAGCCTTGCGGCGTATTGCCCGACGCGGTGAATACCTCGTCGGAGCCGAGTATCGCGGCGAGCACCGACTTCTCGTCCGCGCTGCCGTCGTGCTGGCCCGGCGTACCGGGGTTGCCCATCTTGCCGGTCCAGAACGCCGCCCCCGCGGCATCCGGCGTGCGGCCGAGGAAGATTTGGTAGAGGGTCGTTATGTAGTGGTTCTTGTATTCCGTCGAGTTCAGAAACCCCTGAACGACGTTGGCACGACCGGCCGCATTGTTCTGTTGATCGACCTGCGCTATCCAATAATTGTCGCCGGATGTTTCCGGTTCGCGGCCAAGCAACTCGCGATAGAGGTTGTGTACGAAGGTCTGGGGCGTGCCGTCGCCCACAACTCCCATCAAAAAGCCCGCGCTCGTGGCCGCGGGCGGGGGCGCGCCGGCGCCGATCGAGGTGGCCGCGCTGGCGGAATGCGTCGCGCCTTGGAACGAAAGTGTGGCCGTATTGGTAACGTTTGTGCCGCTCAACGCCGCGGTGGGTGTAGCGGTAATCGTCAAGATTTCTCTTCCGGTCGTGGCCGCCAATGAGCCGAGTGTGTCGGTGATCGTGTTGCCGCTGACGTTGACCGTGCCCGCCGTGTCGACGGCCGTGATGTTCGTCAATCCGGTCGGCAATGTATCGGTCACCGTCGCCCCGACCGCGCCGGCGCCGCCGGAATTGGTAACGGTGACACTAAACGTCAAGGGCGTGCCGGGTTGACCAGTGGACGGGCCGTTTGCCGTGATGGCGAGGTTCGCCGTCGGCGGCGGCGCCTGCGCCGCGACGGTGACAGTGAAGGTGCGCACCGTCGTGTCGGAGCCGCCGTTGGCTGTGCCGCCGCTGTTCTTGGCGGTCACCGTGATGTGAGCGATCCCGAGCGCGCCCGGCACGGGGGTGTATGTCAAGCTGCCGGTTGCGCTGGGGCTGGTGTAGGTCACCGTCGGATTGGGGATCAGCGACGTGTTGTCGCTGGCGGCGGTGATGGTCACGGTCTCCGTCTGGCCTGCGCCGGCCGAGATGCCGGTCAAGTTAATCGTCTGCGCTCCCGCACTCGGTGGAATCGGTGCGGGATCGGCGATGGCGTCGATCGTGGGAGGCTGATTCGGTTGGCTGGGCTGCGTAGCGGACGCCGTGATCGAGCCGGTTTGACCTGCCAGATCGGTCTCGGAGTTGTGGCCGGTGGACAACGCAAACGTGTTGAAGTCGCGCATCAGCGAGTTAACGCCGTCGGTCGGCATCTGCGCGGCCGTGAACGTGAACTCATCGACGTCGGCGTAATCGAGCGTATCTCCCGCCGGATTGAAGAAATTATCGGGGATGATGTAATCCGGCGTCACCGCGCCGGGCAGGGCAGCATAGTCGGCCGTGGCGATAAGAAAGTGCTGATTGGCCGTAGCGTCGGTCGGCAGATTCGCCGGGAACGTGAAGGTGTTTTCATTGCTGGTGATGGTGTGGCCGCCCGTGTGGTTCTCGCCGTCCGCAGGATCGTGTAGCTCGATGAATTGCACCTTGCCATCGGCGCTGGAAAAGACCTGGTCGATCTTCCAGAGGTGGAAGGTCAACAACACGCGCTCTTCGCACCGTTCCAACGCGCAGCGACGAAACGGTTGGCCCCAGCGCGCAGCCGGCCGGGAGCGTAGTGACTTTTGTTGGCGGTGTTCGGGGCGTGTGTACTGCCGCCAGCGCGCAGCGCGATCGAGAAAGAAACTCAGCATGGTGATTGTCCCGGTGGAAGTGATGTCGCGACGTGGACGCGCCGGAAAAGCGGAGACGCCCGGCGACGGCGCCGAGAGGCGGGCCGGGTGGGTGCCTATGGACGGGAACGAAACCCGACCCGGCATGAACCTGTTTGATCTGAACCGCCTGAATTGCGGCCGCCGCCGAGCGTCTCCGATTTTCCCAAGTTAGCCGTGGACCGCCTGGTTCGCCGGACCACTACAGACAGAAACGTAACGACGGCCGCAAACCGGGCGCAAAATCCGTAATAGCCGCTGACAGAACTGGGAAGCCGGAGCGCCGTGGGCAAAAAATCGGCCGTGAAACGCCGATTTTTCGGAAGCTTGGGCCGGTTTGTCGGTTGCTCTAAGGGCTGACAGAACCGGGAAGCCGGAGCGCCGTGGGCGAAAAATCGGCCGTGAAACGCCGATTTTTGTGGAGTTCCATCCGGTTTTGTCGGTTGCTCTAAGGTTCCTCACGTTCCAGCACGTCAGCCAATTTGCGCCCGTCCTCGTGGTCTGGGTCATGGGCGAAGAGGACGTCGAGTTGGCGACGTGCAGCAACTCGATCGCCCTTGGCCGCATACGTCACGGCCAGGCCATAGGCGGCGCCGGCGCTTTGGGCAGGATCGGACGACGCGCGCTTTAAGTCGGCGATGGCTTCGTCGTATCGGTGTTGCCCGTACGACAGCAGACCGCGCTCCAACGCCGCCGCCGACAAGTTGGGATTGAGATCCAAAGCGCGATCGAAATCGTCACGCGCCGCCTCGCTACGTCCAAGCTGGACATTGGCCAGTCCGCGATTGTAATAACTCCACGGCGCGCGGTCGGCAAGCACCACACAGACCGTAAACGCGGTCAACGCTTCTTCATACTGTTCGAGTTGATAGGCCACGCGGGCGTGATAGAAGTTCGGCCAGAGATCCTTGGGGTTCATTGTGACCGCCGCTCGAAAATGGGCATCGGCCTCGCCTAATCGGCCTGCCGTGAGGTCGGAACGTCCCAGCGCGTAATGTTCCCAGCCCGAAGCGGGGACCAGCGCCCTCGCCTTCTCGGCCACGGCTGCCGCCAACGTGTCGTCACCCAACAGCGTCGCCAGCCGCTGCTGCTCTCGGCAGAGAATGAGCCTTGCCCCGACCATTCGCTCCGCCTCTTGCAAGATCGCCAGGCGATCTTGCGCCACGGCGCGAGACCCCGCCTGGTCAGCCCGGCGTTCTTGCACAGCGGCCCAAAAGAGCGCGAGGTCGACCAGATCGTCCTTTTCCCGCGATCGGTTGCCGGGCAAGGGATCGACGCCGTCGCGGAAGAACAGATGCCGCTCGCCCCAGAGGCGTCGCGTTTCGGCCTCGAGCCGCTCGGCGTCTTGCGCCGGCAATCCCTCGGGACCGTACAGTGCCCGCAGTTGCACAACCAATGCGTGCAGTAGTTGCAGGCGATGGCCGCTGTCGGCGACGACGCTCGCGTCTCGCAAGTCTTGCCAGAGTTGCCCGCGCCATGGGAGCGTTGCGGCCAGCGACAGACCGTGATCGAGACTCATTTTGGCCCCCTGGAAACGGCCCGCGCGCATCTCTTCCTGCGCGTCGCTGAGCGCGCGTTCTGCGCTCTGCCACCGCTCGTGAACGGTGCTGGCGATCACGGCGCAAGCCGTCAACAGCGCCACCGTCAGAAACGTAGACATCAGGGCATAGGGCCGTCGCCGCCGCCATTTGTGCCAGCGTTCGACCAAGCTCCGATTGGCGACGTGCTTCAGCGGCCGATGGGCCAAATGGCGGCGCAGGTCGGCGGCCAAGGCGCCGGCGCTCGGATATCGATGCGAGGCCTCCGGCGCGAGGCACTTGCTCAGCACGTCGGCCAATGCGGGACTGACCTGCGGGTTCGCGCGGCGCAGCCAGCGAGCCGGCGATTCGTCGGTCGGGGGCAGATCTCCGGCGAGCCCTTCGCAGAGCAGAACGCCCAGCGAGAAAAGGTCAGCTTTTCCGTCGACACGCTGAGGAATGGGCCGCCGGTCCAAAACGGCAGCCAGCGCCGCCTGATGCTCCGGTGCCATGTAGCCGGGCGTTCCACCCAACCAGGCTACCTGTTCGGCGCCGGGCTCGAGTGCCCGCTGCGCGAGGTGGAAGTCGAGCAAGAGTGGCTGTCCGTCGGCCGCCACGAGCACGTTCGACGGCTTCAAGTCGTGGTGAACGACGTCGCGCTCGTGGGCATAGTCGAGCGCTTCGGCCAAGCACGCCCCCAAAGCACACATCGCCTCGACGTAACTCGCCTTCGCCATGAAACGGCAAGCGGGGCCTTGCACCGGAGGCGTGAGCCGTTGCTCGCCACAGGCATCGGTGAGCGCCGCGAGCAGATCGCCGCCGGTTCGCCTCCCGGGAGGGATGCCTGCCAGTCGCGTGAGCAGGTGCGAAAGCGGGACACCGCCAATGTATGGCATGCACAGCGTTCGCAAGCCGAGTGATGTGTCATCCTGCGCCCAGTAGAGGGGCATGATGTAGGTGTGCTGTAGACGGGCGAGCGAAAGGTGTTCCTGACCGCCGAGCGATGCGAGCTTGAGCACGACGGGCCGATCGGCCAGCGACGGTTGCCGCGCCAGATAGACCCGGCCGTGGGCGCCGTGGCCGAGGACGTCGAGCAATTGAAACTCGCCGAACGTTTCACCCGGTTCGGGAAACCATGTATCACCGCCGCCCTGTTCCAGCAGGTCGCGACAAGCGAGCAACTTTTCGATCTGCGGCTGCCAGCGAGGGAAGCGGAGCAGCCACGCCGACGCGCGCGGGTCGTCGCCGGCATGGAGTTGCTGGCACATCTCCTCATAGATCAGTTCCAGCGCGGCATCGGGCCGCTCGGCAAGTTGCGGATGATGAGCCAGGTACTCTTCGGTCCGCGGCCGTTCGCCTTGGGCCCAGCGGCGCGCCAAGTCGTCGGCCAAACCCTGCGCCAGAGAGATTATCGAGTCGGCCGGTTGGCAAGAATCGGCCGCGGGACGATCCGCCGCGGCCTGCCTTGCTGAGACGCTCATGTACACGCCCTCTACGCCGGCGGAAGCGATGCGCCGCCGGTCGGCAGGCGTTCCTCACGCTCGGCCGCCTTGAGCGACACGTCCCTGGCAAGCTCTCGGAGGATGCGGCGCACGCTGTCGACATGCAGACCTGTGCGGCTGGCAATGGCCGCCAGGGGAGCACCTTCGCTCTTCATGCGCAACAGTTCGCGATGCTCCGGACGGCAGGCCGCCAGCAGGCGTTGCCAGAGGTCGCTCGCCTGCGCGTGCTGGCTAGGCCGAGGCTCGCGGCACTGGCCGCGTTCGCCCGACAATCCGGCCGCCAGAGAACGTTCGTGCTTCGAGGCCACGCGAAATTGGCGCACTCGGTCGATCAACCGGTGCCGGGCCGACTTCAGCAAGAAGGCCCGCACCTGCGCGGCGCTTTCGAACCGCCAGCGCCCGCTCTGTAGTCCGGCGATGAAGTCGGCCCACACCGATTGGACCACGTCGATCGAGTCGAACTTGGGCCGCAGCCGGCGTGGCAGATTGCGTCGCACGGCCAATCGCAGATAGGGCGCGAGTTCGGCATACAGCGACTCGGCCGCGGACATTTCTCCCACCGATAGCCGTTGGATGAGATTGTCGAGATGATCCGACATCACTTCGCGCGCCTCCGCCCGAACCAGCGGCGCGGTAGCCTCGGCTCGTAGGGCACCGGCCAGAAGCTTGTGACCTGCCATGTGCCGCCCTCGCGATAGCGCGCCCGCGCATACTCGAATGCGGCACACGCTCCGCCCGCGACGACCAACCACTGGGCGAAGCGGATCGCGCCGGCACCGTCGATCAGTCTGTCGCCCAGTCGTCCCAATTGGTCGAAGACGTCGTCCAGACGCTGGTCGACGGCGAAATGGGCGGCCGCCGCGCCAGTCAGCGGTTCGCCAGCCACGGATGCCATCGTCGGGGCAAGCTCGCGCGCCTGCGCAACAAACTCCTCGACCGCCGCCGCGCGCGCCGTCAGCCATCGCCAATCACTCTGCGCACCGGCGAGCACGACCGGCGCCGCCAGGTCGGACTGGGTGCCGACACCTTCCTCTCCATCGGCGGCCCCACTCGACGCAACCGCGGGAGCGAGGTCTTGGTCGATCGGACTCGGCGAGCGCACTGCCGGAGGCGAGACCACCGGCACGGCGCCGGCGGATGCACCTCCAGAACCCGTTATGCCCGGAAGCGAAGCCTGCGCGCCAAGCGATGTTTGAGAGCCGCCGCTGGAATTCTCGGAAAGCGCGGCTACGGCGAGCAAGTTCGGATTTGCCGTCGTGGGCTGTGTTCCCGCGTGCGAACTCGTCGGCGACTTGGTCGCGTCTGAATAATAAGGGTTCGCATATTCGTTCGATGTGTAGTCGTTGTAGCCGGACGATGCGTCGTAAGAATTCGTATCGCCCGGCGAAGGATATGCTACGCCGCCGACAGAACTTGCAGCTTGGTTACCAGCGGACAACGGAGATTGCGGCGTTGCGTATTCGGCATCGTCGTCCGTCGCGTCGCCGTTCGGACCGGAATCAACTTGCTCAGTGCGATCGCTGGAGGAAGCCGCGGCCGTATTCGCGCTCGGTGCGCTTGCGGAGACCGCTGCTGCGGAAGGCGGCGCGATCTGGGCTGGAGTGGCATCGCTCGAAGCCACCGGTGACGGTGCGCCAACCAATGCAGCCAACAGGCGTCGCTCTTCGAGCGACTCAAAGCGTCTCTTGCGGCGGGGCATCGATGACTCCAGCAAACTTGGAACTCGCGCCACCTCGACGAAACACTCAGAGCAACCGAGAAACCGGATCGGGATTCAAAAAAATCGGCGGTTCACGGCCGATTTTTTGCGCACGGCGCTCCGGCTTCCGTCAGCCGCACTTGAGACGTTTGTCAGCCGTTCTCAGTTAGGTTAACCCGCCGACTTCCTCTACGCAATGCACCGACGACGGTTGTTGCGCATTGATGAAAAATGGATCGTGTCGCGCCCGGTTTAGGCCGTCTGCAACGTTTAGTTCATACAGTCAAAGCCGTCGAAGGCAAATCAACAACCGGGACGCTGCGCGCTGTGACCTTGCTCCACGCCCGCTCAGGGACGTGCTGCGCGCCGGCCCATAGCCGGACTTCTGTCATGCTCCGCCGCTTCACCAACTTTGCTGCTTCTTGGAACCCTCGTTCGCTCACACCGTCGTCTGCCGGAACGCCGCAAGTCCGGGGCGTTGAAAACAGATCGTCGCGCCGACGTTCACCGAATCGCAAAGCCAAAGCTTCACGTCAGCGCCGCGCTGCTCGCAATTCGCGGCGTTGCGATCTCGAACGATTCGAGTCGCGGCTGCTGTTCACGTTCCACCTGTGGAAGATCGATCAGGTGTTTTCCAGTGCCGATGGCACAGTGCAATTCATCGAGTTGCACGACCCGGCGACCGGCGAAAATCACACCGGCGGCCATACGATCACCAGCAATGAGAATACCTTCACGTTTCCGGCCGATCTCCCTTCGAGCAATACGGCCAACCAACACTTCCTCATCGCCACCGCCGCCTATGCCGCGCTGCCCGGCGCGGTGACGCCCGATTACATCATTCCCGAACACTTCTTCAATCCGGCCGGCGACACCCTCAACTACGCCGACGTCGACTCGTTCTCGTTTACGTCGGCACAGATGCCGACGGATGGCGTCAACTCGTTGATGCGCAACTTCAACACGTTCGCGCTCTCCACCGGGCCTAATTCGGAGAGTGATCTCGCCGGGCAGACCGACTCGGTGACCGTGCCCGCGGCGAAATCCGGATATCTCCAAGTCAACCTGGTCAGCGATCAGTCGGGCAACGCCATGGTCACCGATCCCAACCTGGTGAATCCCTGGGGTGCGGCCACTCTGCCCAGCGGTCCGTTCTGGCTGGCCGATAACACCTCCAACGTGAGCACCGTCTACTCGGGCGACGTGAATGGCAGTCCTCTCGACCAGTCCGGCTTGGTGGTTTCGATTCCCGGCGGCAATCCCACGGGCGTCGTGGCCAACACCACGAGCGGTTTCGTCGTTGGCTCTGGCAATGCGAGCGGGCCCGCCGATTTCATCTTCGCCTCGGAGAACGGTGACATCACGGCCTGGAACCCGACCGCGTCGTTGACGCAAGCTCAGACCGAAGCGAGCGTGACCGGCGCGGTTTACAAGGGGTTGGCATTGGCGAACAACGAATTGTTTGCCACCAACTTTGCGGCCGGCACCATCGACGTCTTCGATAGTTCGTTCCATCAGGTGACGATGCCGGCCGGATCGTTCACGGATCCGAACCTTCCGGCTGGTTTCGCCCCGTTTGGCATCCAGCTTCTGAACGGCAAGCTGCTCGTCAGCTACGCCAAGCAAGACGAAGAGAAGCACGACGACGTGGCCGGTTTCGGCAATGGCTTCATCGACGTATACAACGTCGACGGCACCTTTTCGCAGCGGCTGGTCACCGGCCAGCCGGGCAATGCCTCGAGCCCGCTCAATTCACCATGGGGCATGGTAATCGCGCCGGCCGATTTCGGTGATTTCGCCGGGGACCTGCTTGTGGGCAATTTCGGCAACGGCAAGATCAACGCCTTCGATCCAAGTAGCGGAGCGCTTTTGGGCACGGTCAGCGATGCGAGTGGCAATCCGATCGTGATCGACGGCCTGTGGAACCTGGGATTCGGTAACGGCACGGCAGCGGGAAGCACCAATACACTGTTCTTCACAGCCGGAACCGACGAGGAACAGCACGGCCTGTTCGGCTCGCTGACGAGCGCCGCAAACACACCGCTCACCGGCGACGGCGCGCAGTTGACCGCTACCGAGCAGACCGTCTTCAACGGAACGGTGGGCGCCTTCTCGTCGAGCAACACGGCGGCCGCGGCATCGGCCTTCACGGCGACAATCGATTGGGGCGATGGATCGATATCTGCCGGTACCGTGATCTCGAACGGCGACGGTGGCTTCAATGTCGCGGGCAGTCACGCTTATGCTGAGGAAGCCGCCACGGAAACAATTCATGTAACGGTCAGCGACGGCACGAACACGGTGACACTCAACGGAAGCGCGGCCGTAAAGGACGCGCCGCTCACCGCCACGGGCGCTCCCGTCAGCTTGCAGCAGGGATTGACGCTGTCGAACGTGAAAGTCGCCACCTTCAGCGATCCGGCACCGGAAGCGACGAACAGCTATACCGCGACGATCGATTGGGGCGATGGCAGCACGAGCGCGGGAACGGTCAGCGCCGCGGGTAACGCCTTCGACGTGACGGGGAGCCACACCTACGCGTCGGAGGGTCAGCATACGATCAGTGTTGCCATCGGCGACGAAGGAGGCTCGACAGCCACGGCGACGACGACCGCCCAGGCCGGTTATCTGCAAGTCAACCTGGTCAGCGATCAGCCGGGCAACGCGCTAATCACCGATCCGAATTTGGTAAATCCGTGGGGAGTAGCCACATTGCCCAGCGGTCCCTTCTGGCTGGCCGACAACAACTCCAACGTGGGCACCGTCTACTCGGGAGACGTGAACGGCAGCCCGCTCGCCAAATCAGGGTTGATGGTTTCCATCCCCGGTGGCAATCCGACCGGGGTTGTGGCCAACACCACGAGCGGTTTCATCGTCGGTTCGGGAAATACCAGCGGTCCGGCCGATTTCATCTTCGCCTCCGAGAACGGTGACATCACCGCCTGGAATCCGACCGCCTCTTTGACGCAAGCCCAAACCGAGGCGAGTGTGTCGGGGGCCGTTTACAAGGGGCTGGCGCTGGCCAACAACGAGCTGTTTGCCACCAACTTTGCGGCAGGCACGATCGATGTATTCGACAGCTCGTTCCATCAGGTGACGATGCCCGCGGGCTCCTTCACCGATCCGAACCTGCCGGCCGGCTTTGCTCCGTTCGGTATCCAGCTTCTGAACGGCAAGCTCTTCGTGAGCTACGCGAAGCAAGACGCGGAAAAGCACGACGATGTGGCCGGCTTCGGCAACGGCTTCATCGATGTGTACAACGTCGACGGGACCTTTTCGCAACGGTTGATCACCGGCCAGCCGGGCAATGCTACGAGCCCGCTCAACTCACCTTGGGGCATGGTGATCGCGCCGGCAAATTTCGGCGATTTCGCTGGCGATCTTCTGGTCGGCAATTTTGGCAACGGCAAGATCAACGCCTTCGACCCGAACAGCGGGGCTTTCCTGGGGATGGTCAGCGACGCAAGCGGTCAGCCGATCGTGATCGACGGCCTATGGAACCTGGGCTTCGGCAACGGCACCGCGGCCGGAAGCACCGGCACGCTATTCTTCACGGCCGGCAGCGATGGGGAACAGCACGGACTGTTCGGATCACTGACGAGCGCCGTAAACACACCGCTCGCCGGCGACGGCGCGGACCTAACAGGGACCGAAGGCATAACTCTGAGTGGCACGATTGCCACGTTCTCGTCGACGAATGTCGGCGCGCCGCCCAGCGACTTTTCGACCACGATCAATTGGGGCGACGGCAGTTCATCGGCCGGCACGATCGTGCCGAACGGCGATGGCGGGTTCAACGTGCTCGGATCGCACAAGTTTGCGGAGGAGGGAACGTACTCCGTCGCCGTCTCGATCAATGACGCGAATGACGATGACTTTACGATGACCGCCTCGGTGTCGGTCGGCGACGCGGCTCTCGATGCCACGGGCGTGCCGGTCAATCCCGCGCAAGGCATCACGGTGAGCGGGGCCGCCGTGGCGACATTTACCGACGAGGGCGGCGCCGAGCCCGTCGCGAACTACTCGGCCACCATCGACTGGGGCGATGGCACCTCATCGACCGGTACCATCAGCGAATCGGGCAGCACGTTCACCGTGACGGGAAGCCACACGTACGCCGCCGCCGGGGCACACACCATCACGACGCACATCCTGGACGAAGGCGGCAGCACCGCGACGGTGACCAGCAGCACGGCGGGCGGGTTTTTGCGACTGAACCTCGTCTCGGATCAACCTGGGGACGGCCTGATCCTCGATCCGAACCTGGTCAATCCGTGGGGAGTGGCCTACCTGCCCGACGGCCCCTTCTGGGTAGCCGACAACAACTCCAACGTGAGCACCATCTACTCGGCCGACGTCAACGGTAGCCCACTCGACCAATCCAAGTTGGTGGTCTCCATTCCCGATGGAAACCCCACCGGAATCGTAGCCAATACCACGAGTAGTTTCGTCGTCGGCTCGGGAAGTGCCAGCGGGCCGGCCGATTTCATCTTCGCGTCCGAGAACGGCGACATCACCGCCTGGAACCCCACGGTCTCGTCGACGCAAGCTCAACTCGAAGCGAGCGTACCGGGCGCCGTATACAAAGGTTTGGCGCTGGCCAACAACGGTACCGCCAACGAGTTGTTTGCCACCAACTTCGCGGCGGGCACCATCGACGTCTTCGATAGCTCGTTCCACCAGGTGACATTGCCGGCGGGCGCCTTCACCGATCCCAATCTGCCGGCCGGCTTCGCGCCCTTCGGCATCGATCTGCTGAACGGCAAGTTGTATGTAAGCTACGCCAAACAGGACGCCGAGAAGCACGACGACGTCGCCGGATTCGGCAACGGTTTTATCGACATCTATAATCTCGACGGCACACTCGCCCAGCGACTCGTGACGGGCCAGCCCGGCAATTCGGCGAGCCCTTTGAATTCACCGTGGGGGATGGTCATCGCTCCGGCCGGCTTCGGCGACTTCGGCGGCGACCTGCTGGTCGGCAATTTCGGCGATGGCAAGATCAACGCCTTCGATCCGAACAACGGAACCTTCGTGGGCACCCTCACCGATCCGAGCGGCAATCCGCTCGTGATCGACGGTCTCTGGAGCATCGTGTTCGGCAACGGCACCACGGCCGGCAACACCAACACGCTGTTCTTCGCGGCGGGGACCGACGGCGAGAATCACGGCACGTTCGGTGAATTGGTTAACGCCCAGGGCACATCGCTCGCGGGCGAAGGAGCGGTTGTCACGCCGACCGAAGGCGCCCCATTCAGCGGTGCGGTGGCCACATTCGCCGCGAACAATACGTCGGAGCAGGCCGGCGATTTCACGGCCACGATCGACTGGGGCGACGGCACCTCATCGGCCGGCACGATCGTGGCCAACCCCGAGGGCGGCTTCAACGTGGTCGGCAGCCACACCTACGCCGAAGAGGCAACCGACACGGTCCATGTGACCGTGGCCGACAACGCCAACCATACGATCACCATCGCCGCCAGCGCCAACGTGGCCGATGCGCCTCTTTCGGCGGTCGGCACGACGCTCACGACCAGCCTACAAAGTACAGCCAGCCTTACGGTGGCCACCTTCACCGACGCGGGCGGCGCCGAGCCGGTCGGGAACTACACGGCCACGATCGACTGGGGCGACGGCAGCACGACCTCCAGCGGCACGATCGCGCTCGACGGCGACCATTTCACCGTCGCCGGAACCCACGCTTATCAAGTTCCCGGTCAGCACACGATTACCGTCACGATCCACGACGAGGGCGGTGCCCAGACATCGGCTACTTCGCAGATCGTCGTCGGCAGCAACCAAGAGCGGCTCATCGAAGACATCTTCAAAGACCTGCTCGACCGCGATGCAGACGACGCGGCTTTGGCGTTTTTCGAGGGATTGCTCAACGGGGGTACACCGGCGAGCACGGTCGTAGCTGACATCGAGCGGACCACCGAGTTCCTCGCCGACGAGGTACAGTCGTTCTTCCAGCAGTTCCTGCACCGTGCCGCCGAGCCCACCGCCGTCTCGTACTTCAGTGGTCTGTTGGCCGGTGGGAGTACCATCGAAGCGCAGGAGATCATCCTCGGTTCGGCCGAATTCTTCCGGGTCAGCGGTTCCCAACCTCAATCCTTCTTGAATGCCCTGTTCCAGGGAACCCTTGGCCGGCCGATCGATCCCTCCGCCGAGACGTTCTTCAGCCAGGGCGCATCGGGTAATGATTCCGGGCGAGAGCAGGTCGCGGCCGCCGTGTTCGCCAGTTCCGAATTCCTCGGCGACCTGGTGGAACACGATTTCGAAACGTACCTCGGTCGCCCTGCCGATGCTACCGGATTGAACGCCTTCGTCACGGCCTTGACTCACGGCCTCACCGAGCAGCAGCTCCTGGCAGCCATCTTGGGCTCGAACGAATTCGCTACCGACGCGTGAGACTTGGCGCCACTGGCGACGCTTACGGAGCAGGCTGGCGCGTGACGCGCAGGAATAATCGCTCGAGGTTCTCTTCGTCGTTTTTCAGATGGTGGATGACCACGCCGGCCCGCGCGGCAACACGAAAGAAGTCGCTCGTTTGCCAACCGCCGGGCGCCTCGACCGTGACCCGACCATTGGCCGGCTGTCCCACGCCGATGCCCGCGGAGCTCAGCAGGGCGAACAATCCCTCGGCCGGCCCTTCCCAGCCGATCTCGTAGCGATTGCGCACCTCGGGCCGTAAGCCGGCCATAGGACCCGAGCGCACCACCCGGCCGCGGTCGAGCATCACGATGTGCTGGCAGAGCCGTTCGACGTCGCCCAAGAGGTGCGTGCACAGGATCAGGCTTTTGCGAGTCTCGGCGATGAGATCCTCCAGCAGCTTGAGCATCGCCTGGCGCCCGGCCGGATCGAGACCGTTGGTAGGCTCGTCGAGCAACAAAAGCTCTGGATCGTGAACCAGCGCCGCGGCCAGTTTGAGCCGCTGTAGATTGCCGGTCGAATATTCTTCCAACCGGCGATAGCGCAACTCCCCCAAGCCGACATAGCCGAGCACTTCGTGAGCGCGGCGACGCGCGTCGCGATGCGGCATGCCGTACAGGTCACCAGAGAGGGCTACATACTCGACGCCGCGCAGCATCGGCACGGCGGCGGCCGTTTCTGGCATGTACCCCACCATGCCCCGTAAGTGCCGTCCGGCGTGTCCCAGAGGAAGACCGAAAATGGTCCCCTCGCCCGCGTCGGGCCGAATGAGGCCGAGAAGGATCTTGAGCAACGTCGATTTGCCCGCCCCGTTGTTGCCGATGAGGCCGATCGTGCCCGGTTCGAGCGTGAGCGTCACTCCGTCGAGCGCTTGGACGCGGCCATAGCTGCGCGTGACGTGATGCAGGTCGACGAGCGGCATTGCGCGATTCAGGTCTTGGCGAGCAACTCTTCGAGCAGCTTGGCCAGCAGCGCGGGGTTGTCCGAATCGACCACGTGCTTGATGCGCGTTGCCGGGATCTTGAGTTTTTCCAGCGACTTTGTGGTCTGCTGCCAGAGCCGCGCACGGGCCTTCCCTTCGGCCAGGTACAACTCGGTGACCTGTTCCTGCAACCGCTGGAGGACCAGAGCGTCGTAATTCTCGTAGTAGTTCTTGATGATTTTCTGCTGGTGTTTCGTATATTGTGCCATCTTGGCGCTCCTTTTTGGGCCGCAACGGTCAGGGAGCGATTAGTGTACCGCCACCCGCCTTTGGCTGGCAAATCGGCTGAATCGAGCGCGGAACTTGAAAGCCACGCCGACGCGCCGTCGAATTCCAAGGCGTTGTGACTATGTGCCGCCAGGCGAGCGCGCGCTAAAGAGCACGGCCAACGGCCGAATGTCGTTTACTTGCTCATCGTGAAACGTGCGCTCGAAGTCTTCACCCCAACCGGACGCCGCCAAGCAATTCGGATCACTTGCGGGCGGCAACGAAACCAATCGAGCGATCGGACCAGTCGACGGTGTGATCGTGAACGACTTCACGACTTCGGCGCTTCGCGCACTGCTGTTGACCCGATTTTGGCACATCGCTAGAATTCAAGATGGGTCAACAGAAAGAGATAAAACAAGAACGGTCGGTCGCTTCAGACCAGCACGCACCGCAATCCCAGTCCAAGCGTGAAGGTATTGTTGATCAAATAATCTCGGGGCAAGAGCAGGAACGCGTAGGATGCACGTTCGCTCAACGGACGCGGGGCTCGAAGTCCTCGCCCCGGCCAAGCTGAACCTTTTTCTCGAGGTGCTCGGCAAGCGCAGCGACGGGTTTCATGAGATCGAAACGCTCATGTATCCCATCGGCTTGTACGATACGCTCGTCTTTCGCGACGAACCGGCCGGCGATGTGCGGTTGACGTGCCAGACGCACGGTCAGCCAGCCTCCACAGGTCCCGTGGCCGCTTCTGAGCAGTTACCGGCAGGTAGCGATAATCTGGTTGTGCGCGCGGTCGAACTCGTGAGGCGCCGCTACGGGGTCGCCCGCGGCGCAGATCTGCTGCTGATCAAGCGTATTCCGATGGCAGCGGGCCTCGCAGGCGGCTCGAGCGACGCCGCCGCGGCGCTCTTCGCGGCCAATCGCGTCTGGCGTCTAAATCGTTCTCGCGACGAGTTGTGCGGACTGGCGGCCGAACTGGGAAGCGATATCCCGTTCTTCCTGTATGGCGGCCCGGCTGTGTGCCGCGGCCGTGGCGAGATTATCGAACCGGTCGGCGGCGTCGGCGCGCTCTACTTCGTCGTGGCCAAGCCGCCCGCGGGACTCTCGACCGCCGACGTCTATCGTGCCTGCCGGGCACCGAACGAACCTCGGCGCGTGGGCCGCCTGCTCGACGCGCTGCGGCGAGGAGAAGTGGCTGCCGGCGCCGCTAGCTTGCATAACGCCCTGCAAGCCGCGGCCGAATCGCTCTCGCCATGGATCGCACGCTTGGCGCGCGAATTCGGGCGGCTCGATTTCCTCGGACATCGCATGAGCGGCAGCGGAACGAGCTACTTTGGTCTGTGTCGACATGCCGGTCACGCCCGCCGGCTTGCCACCTGTTTGCGGGCCCGTGGCGTAGGGCGAGTCTACGCCGTTCAAGGTACATGCTGACGAGCTTAGGAGAACGGCCGTGGAAATCACCGAGGTACGCATCAAGCTCATGGAAGAAGCGGGCGAGCGCCTGCAAGGCTTCTGCTCCATCACGTTCGACCACTGTTTCGTCGTCCGAGATCTGAAGATCATCGAGGGCGTCACCGGTCCGTTCGTCGCCATGCCCAGCCGCAAGCTGACGGCCCACTGCCCGGGTTGCGGCTGCAAGAATCACCTGCGCGCGGCCTACTGCAATCAGTGTGGCCAGCGACTCAAGGACGACCGCGTGGCCAAGGACGAAGACGGACGGGCCAAGCTCTATGCCGACATCGCCCATCCTATCAACTCGACCTGCCGCGAGATGATTCAGGAGGCCGTCATCCGCGCGTTTCGTGACGAGGTCGAGCAATCGAAGCTGCCCGGCTACGTCCCCAGCTACGACGATTTTGACGACGTCGAATTCGAGCGCCCTTCGCGGCGGCCCAAAGCCGCTCCGGCGCGACATCCGGCGAGCTGCGATAGTCCGCAAGTGCAGCCCGCCGAAGCCGTACCGCGTGCGCCCCATTCGCTGCCCGCCCAACCCGCCGCACCGGCAGGCAACAAGCATAACAGCTTCGGGGCGGGCATCTGGTAGGCCGCGTCCACCCGTCGATCGACGGGCTACCCCGCGATCCCATGCGTCATTCCGCTTGTTGAGCCGGCGGACTACGATTAGTCGAAGTTGCGGGCCTGCGCACGCCGTGGCGTGCGATTCATGCCGCATAGCCTCTCGCACTTCGACAACGCATCGACGACCACCATGAGCAATGTTCGCGAGTTCGGCGCCGCGGGCGACGGTAAGATCGACGACACCCCGGCGATCATGCACGCCCTGGCCGACGGTGACGGCACACTCGAATTTCCCCCGGGCGATTATCTGCTGACGCGCACCGTCGAGGTAGCGCTGGCCGATCACGGCCGCTTTGGCATCGACGGCTCGGGCGGCACGGCCAAAATCATTATGGCGGGCGAGGGCCCGGCCTTCCATCTCGTCGGCACGCACGACAAGACGGCCGACCCGACGGGCTTCAAGCCGGCCGTCTGGGCGCGCGAACGGATGCCGACCGCGCGGCACATCGAGATCGAAGGCCGCCATCCCCGCTCGGCAGGTTTTCTTCTCGAAGGGACGATGCAGGCTATGTTCGCGGGCGTGCTGCTGCGCGGGCTGGACGACGGCATCCGAGTCCATGGGCGGGCTCGCAACCTGCTCATCTCGCATTGTCATATCTATAACAACCGGGGTGTGGGCGTCTTTCTCGATCGCGTGAACCTGCATCAGGCCGTGATCACCGGCTCGCATATCAGCTACTGCTTGCGGGCCGGCATCAAGATCGTCGGCTCCGAGATCCGCAACCTGCAAATCACGGGCAACGACATCGAATACAATTACGACCCGAACGCCAACGATGCGGCCGACGTGTATATCGATTCGACGGCCGACGGTTCCTCGGTGCGCGAAGGAACGATCGTGGGTAACACCATCCAGGCCAAGTACAGTCCGGGCGGCGCCAACGTGCGCTTGGTCGGCCGCAACGCGACGGAGAACCACCGGGCGGGCATGTTCACGATCTCCGACAACCTGATCGGCAGCCAGGAGATCAACGTCCACCTCGTCGCGTGCCGCGGTGTCGTGGTCTCGGGAAACGTCATCTATAGCGGGCACCGCCGCAACGTCGAAGTGGATGGCTCTCGGAACATCGTGCTGGCCGCCAACGGTTTCGAGCACAATCCCGATTACGGCGAGCACGAACTATGCACCGGCGTGCGATTGGCGGATAGCCACGACTGCACGCTCAGCGGCAGCATTCTGCACGACTGCCAGGCCGGCGAGCATACCGTGGCCGGCGCCGTGCCCCTATCGCGCGAGGGGCTACTCGAAATCATTCGTTGTCGGCGCGTGAACATCAACGGCTGCCAGGTGCTCGACGGCCAGCCCTTCGGTCTCTTGATCGACGAATCGGACCTTCTGAACGTCAGCGGCACCAGCATCTTGGAGACACGGCCCGAGCAGAAAACCCGTGCGGCGATTCGCCTGCGCGGCGCGGGGCGGGGCAATCTCATCACCGCGAATACGCTCGGGAAGGGGACCGAAGACGCGATCCTGCGAGATCCTTCTTTTGAGGTCGAATTGAAGGGCAACTTGATCGTCGAGCATTCCGGCTGACGGAGTGGCTGGAAGCTGCGTTTGTGGCCTGGGATTGTCGACGTTTGCGCGCTCGGCAAGGATCGGTGACGCATCCTATCGGCCCACCTCGACACTCTAATGTCATCGGTTTGACGACAGGCGCCCATGTGCCTTGCTGGCCGGGGCAGCGAATCGTTGCAAAAATGCCCAGAAAAAACCTGATCCGAGCGCCATGTGCCCTTCCGGCATGGGCATTGCCTCAAGCCATCTCGAGGTTGTATCCCGCCTAACTGCTCCCGCTCCCCTCCGCATTTGCCGAAAGGATCGTGCCATGACCCGCTACCTGTTACCCGCCGCACTGTTGATGGTCCTGCTCACCGGCAAAGAGGCGTTCGCCCACCACCACGTGCACCGCTTTGCAGGCAATCCGGCCATGCGAGCCGCGGGCGCGAATCCGAACATGGGATATGGATTCGGCGGATTTGGGAACTCGGGTTACGGCAACGTCTATGGCGGCGTCGGCTACGGAGCATTTCCGACCGCGATCCCGATGGTGTACCCGGGCGTGGGATACACTTCGCAAATCGTGCCCGGGTTCCCGGGCAACATTTACACACAGAGCTACTTCAATTCACCTGCCTACGGCCACTGGAACGGCTTCGGCAATTGAAGTCATTCTGAACCGGGTAGTGCCCGCCTTCCGTGCTCTAATCTGGTTCGTCGAGGGAAGATAGCCCCCATGACCCGACGGTTTCAGTTCAGCTTGGGGGCGTTGGTGTGGGTCATTGGGGTCTTTGCTGTGGCACTATGGTTCGTGCGGACTGCTCTTGATTCCGCCGGGATCGAGATTGTGGCTGCATCCGTGCTCTTACTTCCAATTATCCTTGGCGCGGCCGTTGGGAAGCTGTTCGGCGGGGCAGCCGCGGGCGACGTCAGTGTTGCCCAGTCTTATTGCCTGTTAGCCGCTTTGGCGTGGCTGTTAGCGATCCTGGCGATTGCAATGGAGACCGTGGGCAAAATGACACCGCAATTGGCACAGTGGATCGTCTAGGTGGCCCCATGCCTCGTCGTGCGATCAGGCGACTTCAAACATCCGGCTTTGGACGCGACTCCGCCCATCGGACTCCGTTGCAGCGAACGACGCGCAGACATTAGATTCAACCGAAGGTCGCGACACGAACCGTATCTGCCATGACGCAAAAGAAACCGGCGAACTTATCGTGGGAATCGTTCGTCGAGGAGCAAATCCGCGCGGCTCAAGAGGCGGGTGAATTCGACCATCTACCTGGTTTCGGCAAGCCGATTCCCGAGTTGGACGAACCGGACGACGACCTATGGTGGGTCAAGAACCTGCTCAGGCGCGAGAGGCTCTCGCTCTTGCCGCCGAGCTTGGAGATACTACGCACCGTCGAGTGCGAGATGGAGCGCATCCTTGGTTCACGCAGCGAGGAAGAGGTACGGTGCGCGGTGGAGAAATTGAACGATCAGATCCGGAGGGCCAATTTCGCCATCACCTGGGGACCGGCCAGCACCGCCGCCCTGCTCGATGCCGATGAAGTCGTCGCCCGATGGCGAACGCACAGTCCATGAGGGAGCCTGCTGAGATTGCTGCGCTGTGCATATTCGGCCGGTCGCCCCATAGGTAATCGCCGACTCGGCGATTGTCGCGATCAGCCTGCTTCGCGCGTTTATTGCGACCCGGAGAGGCATTCGTTACAGTTCAATTGTCATTTCGCGCCTATGCACCGGACAGGCAACCTTGCATGATCCAGTTCACCTGCCCCCATTGTGGCTCGCAGACCAATGTCGACGATCGTTTCGCAGGCGCGTCGGGCCCATGCCGCACGTGCGGGGCCACGGTTACCATTCCGGGGACGCCTCCGGCTAGTTCGGGGCAACCTTTCGCGCCCGTTCCGCCGCCTCCGCGCAGCAGTAAGACACCGGTGCTTTTGATCGCCCTGGGCTGCGCCGGTTTCGCATTGCTGATGGTCGTACCGATGCTGATCGCCCTGCTTTTGCCAGCCGTGCAAGCCGCTCGCGAAGCGGCGCGGCGCAGCCAGTGCAACAACAATCTGAAGCAAATCGGGCTCGCTATGCAGATGTATGCCGACAACTACAATTCATTCCCGCCGGCTTACATCGCCGACGAGAATGGGCGGCCGATGCACAGTTGGCGGGTACTGATCTTGCCATACCTCGAGCAAAGTTCGCTCTACGACCGTTACAACTTCGATGAACCTTGGGACGGTCCGAACAATAGCCAGTTGGCATCGCTCATGCCCGCAGCGTATCGTTGCCCGTCCGACCCCGCAGCCAGCCCAACCGGCACCATGACCTCCTACGCGGCGATCACCGGTCCCGGCACGCTCTTCGACGCCGACATCCCTTCGAGCTTCGCGACGATCAGGGACGGTACCTCGCTCACGCTGATGGTCGCCGAGACGGATGGCGCCGACATCCACTGGATGGAGCCGCGCGATCTCGACATGAATCAGATGACGTTGCAGGTCAATGGCGGACCGACCGACATATCGAGTTCGCACCCAGGCGGCGCCGTGGCGGTGTTCGCCGACGGGCACACGACGTTCTTGCGAGATTCCATCACCGCGGAAATGCTTCGGGCCCTGATGACCAAGAACGGTGGCGAGCCCATCAACGGAGACTTTTAGAGCGACCGACGAAAGCTGGATCGATCTTCAAAGAATTGTCGCCTCGCCCGTCTCTTCTGCGCGGCGCCGACAGCGTCCGGGTTTGTCGGTCGTTTCTCCGCGATCCGCGCGTCACCTTTCTTTCGGCCTTCCAATGCTTGGCCCTGGTAACACACACCCCATTCTGGTTAGCTGCTTCGTTTTGAGACGCCTGTCGCAGCTTTTAGCACGGGTGATGAAAATCAAGGCGCTCTGGTGCGTATCTGACAGGGCCCGACGCGATTCGCGTGCTATCGCATTCCACGTGAAATTCTCGCATTTCTCCGCTGAAGGGGCCGATCGCGGGGCCTTTGACGTTTGATGGCACACCAATTGCTCGTCACAGCGTCCATCTGATTTTCGGAACCAAAGATGGCAAACTTGTTTCAAGGAGGTTCAACTCTCATGGGACGTAGCCCGACTCAATTCGTCGAAAAGAAATCCACCTCGCAAACCGGCACGTGGGTGCCGACACCGGACGAGATTCGCCGCCGCGCTGCGGAGATTCGCCGCAGTTGGTCGCCGGAAGTGCGCCGGCAGCGCGAAGTGCCAATTCCCGGTTGGACACTGCTGCCGCTGCTTATCAGTGGTGGGCGCGTGCTCGCGGCCCCCGCCGCCGTTCACAATCGTGGCCTGCGCGGCCGCTAATTTACGTCACAGACCAGTGTACCCAGGCAAAGACAACGGGGTGGTCGGTGCCGATGCGCAAGGCCGCTATGAGACGGCTTTCAGAGCCGAGGCGGTGAGAGACTGGCGCAACGACGGCAGTTCGCGCCATGGATCGTGCTTCAATTTGGAGAGTCGCGCGGGAAGATTTTGCACGCAAAAATGGTCGCCGCTCAGGTCGATTTTCAGTTCCTTCCAGGCAACCGGCACTGATACCGGCGCACCCGTGCGGGCGCGAGTGGAATAAGCGGCGATGGACGTAGCACCCCGCTCATTGCGCAGATAATCGATGAAAACGCGGCCGACGCGCCGGGCTTTCAGCGGATTGATCGTATAGCGATCGGGTGCCTCGGTTGCGATTCTTTGTGCCAGCCCCTTCGCGAAGCTCTTTATCTGCGGCCATTCGTGTCGACGCGCGATCGGCACGACCACGTGCAGTCCCTTGCCGCCGGTCGTTTTTACAAACGACTCCAAATCGAACTCGTGCAACACGTCGCGCACACGCTCGGCGGCTTCCACCGCCCGCGACCACGGTAATCCCGCCTCGGGGTCGAGATCGAACACGAGCCGATCCGGCTTTTCAACCGAATCGGCGCGCGCACCCCACAAGTGGATCTCCAATACTCCCATCTGCACCAGCGCGAGGATACCGTCCACGTCTCGCACGAACAGATAGGGCGCGTCTTTGTCGTCCTCTCGGATCATTACTTGCTCGAGGGCCTCGGCCACGCCGGCGTCGAGATGCTTGTGGAAAAAACACTTGTCCGCGAGCCCCTTCGGGCAGCGCAACAGGCTGAGCGGTCGCTCGACCACGTGTGGCAGAATCCAGTCGCCGATCTCGGTGTAAAACCTGGCGAGATCGAGTTTGGTGATGCCCTCTTGCGGATAGAGCAGTCGTTCGGGATTCGTCAGCCGAATCCCGCCCAGGGGGTCGCGTTGTTCGTCATTGGCAGGCTGACTTGATTTGCGGCTCGACGGACCGCGATTCGACTTCACGGCGTGGGTCACCATCGCATCGCCCTCCGGGACTTCACTCAGTGTCTGCTCGTCGCGTATCACGCTCTCGGCCGGCTTGTCCTCGCGCAACCCCTGGAACGACGGATGACGTAGACGGCCATCTCCGGTCCAGTTCGAGAATTCGATCTGTCCGACGAGTTGCGGTTTGACCCAATGCGATTTGCGAAAAGCCGCCGGAACTTCGAGGAAAGGCGACGATTTCTGTTCGATGCGGTCGAGCCGCTTGCGCAGTTCGATGAGTAACCGGTCATCGAAGCCAGTACCCACCTTGCCTGCATAAACGAGCCGGCCATCGGGCCGATAGTATCCGATCAACAGCGCCCCTAGGCCTTCACGGGTACCCGAGGGGTCGGTAAACCCGCCGATGACAAACTCCTCGCGGCGCACGAACTTGGTTTTCACCCAGTTGTAGCCCCGCCCGCCGACGTAGGGCCGGTCGCGGCGTTTAGAGATGATCCCTTCCAGCCCGAGCCGAGACGCTTCTGCCACGACGTGCTCGCCCTTGCCGGTGATATGATCGGTGTAACGGATCACGGCCGATGGTGAGCTTTTCCGGGACTGCGTTCCACCACCTTGCAACAGGCCGGCAAGAATCTCCTTGCGTCTCTCCAGCGGCACCGACCGCAGATCGTGACCGTCGAGGTAGAGCAGGTCGAAGGCGTAGAAGACCAGTTCTCGTTCGCGATGGGCCTGGAAGGCGTTCTGCAACGCCTGAAAGCTGCTCATGCCATCGGGTAGCAATACGACAACTTCGCCGTCGATGATGGCCGATTCGACCGGCAGCTTCGCCGCCGCTCGCGCGATATTGCCCATCCGCTCCGTCCAATCCTGGTCGCCACGTGTGATCAGTTGCACCTTGCCTCGCTCGATGCGGCACAGGATCCGGTAGCCGTCGAATTTGATTTCGTGCAGCCAATGCGGTTCGTCAGGCGGCTTTTTGACGAGTGAGGCCAACGCGAGCGCGACGGTTTCGGGCATCGGCACCCGTTCGCCCGGCAACTCGCCAGGGGTCGACTTTTTCGAACGCCGCGTGGGTCGTTCCTTCGCTCTCTTTGTTGTTTTCGGCGAGTCGGCCGGGCTGTTGCTCTCCGAGTGTTGAGCAATCTCGGCGAGTGTACGGCCGGAGACGACGCTGTTCGGCAGGGCAACGGTAACGTCGTATTCAGCGAGCGGCCGAACCGCTTCGTCGCGCTCCTTGATGAGCAACCAGTTCGTGGCCCGATCGTTCGGCCGACGTTTCATGCGGACGAGCGTCCAGCGCCCGATCAGTTTCTGGCCGTCGAGACGGAATTTGAGCTTTCCCTCGCGCAAGCCGTCATGCGGATCGCCCTCGGCCTGCCACGTTCCCTGGTCCCACACTTCGACGGTGCCACCGCCATACTGGCCCGCGGGAATCGTCCCTTCGAAGGCGGCGTACTCGAGCGGATGGTCCTCGACTTCGACGGCCAGGCGCTTTTCCGCGGGGTCGAAACAAGGGCCTTTCGGCACAGCCCAGCTCTTGAGCACGCCGTCGAGCTCGAGCCTGAAATCGTAATGCAACCGCCTGGCATCGTGCTTCTGCACGACGAATCGAAGTGTTACCGGTTTCGGCCGGCGCCCTTTGCTCGTTGCTTTCCGCCCCTGAGGTTCCGGCGTGTTGTCAAAATGTCGTTTGCGGCGGTATTCGGCGAGTGGCATTGGGCTGCCTATGAATTAGCACGTCAATAGCGACGACCGAGCGAGAGCCGTTCGTCAATGTTACCCTCGCGGCACGCGTAACGCCCTAGGACGGGCAACGGTCGGCTGTTAGATTTGATCCTATGCTAACGGAAGACTTGCGTAGCCTGGCCGAACGATTGCTCGGTGGCGAGCTTTCGGTCGATGAATTCACCAATCGCTTGGCGCACCGCGCAATTGCCGACCTGGGCGAAGCCCAGCTCGATCTCGATCGCGCGCGGCGCTGCGGCTTTCCCGAAGTCGTCTTCGGTCAGGGTAAATCGACGGGCGCGCTCATCAAGATTTTTGAAAGCTTGCTCGCCAACGGCGTAGGCGTGTTAGCTACCCGTATCACCCCGGATCAGGCGCAGGACCTGCTGCCTTGCTTCCCAAAGGGGACCTACAACCGGGTCGGCCGAACGTTCCGTGTGCCCCTCGCTCGGCCTGACACCGCGCACGGCGAACGGGGTTCGATCGGCATTATCACCGCGGGCACCAGCGACCTGCCGGTCGCCGAGGAAGCACGGGAAACGGCGGAGTGGATGGGTGTGCGGGTGACCATGGTGCAAGACGTCGGCGTGGCAGGACCGCACCGGTTACCGGCCAGGCTGCCGGAACTCACCGGAGTCGACGCCATTGTCGTGATCGCTGGCATGGAAGGCGCGCTGCCGAGCGTCGTGGGCGGCTATGTAGATTGTCCGGTCATTGCCGTACCGACCAGCGTCGGGTATGGGGCAAATCTCGGTGGAATAGCCGCCCTGCTCAGCATGCTCAATAGCTGCGCGGCAAACGTGGCCGTCGTCAACATCGACGCCGGGTTCAAGGGTGCTTACGTGGCGAGCCTGATCGCGAGTAAGGCAGCGGCCCAGCGCAGGCCCCGCTAGGTACCGCGACACGACTTCTGTCGTGGCCGGGCACGCAGATTGCTCCGGCTCTCGCCATGCGCTATTTGACCTTGGCCAGCGATTACGACGGCACGCTCGCCACCGACGGGCTCGTGGGTGACGACATTGTCGCGGCGCTCACACGGCTGCGGAAATCGGGACGCAAGCTGATACTCGTGACAGGGCGCGAGCTACCCGAGCTGCAAATCGTCTTTCCGGCGCACGAGATATTTGATTGGATCGTCGCCGAGAACGGCGCCCTTCTCTACCGTCCCGCCGACCGGAGTCAGAAACTGCTTGCGCCCGCTCCGCCCGAGGCGCTCGTCGCCGAGATCCGCCGCAAAGGTGTCGAGCGACTGTCGATCGGGGCCGCTATCTTGGCGACATGGCGTCCGTATGAGACCGCGCTCTTCGAGGCCATCCGCGACCAAGGGCTCGACTATCACATCATCTTCAACAAAGACGCCGTGATGGCGCTGCCCGGCGGTGTGACCAAGGCCAGCGGTCTCGAGGCGGCGCTCAAGGAGGCGGGTCTCTCGTCGCACAACGTCGTGGGCATCGGCGATGCCGAAAACGATCATGCCTTCCTCGATATGTGCGAGCTGAGTGTGGCCGTGGCCAACGCCATCGATTCGCTCAAACAACGCGTCGACCTCGTGACCGAAGCCGACCACGGCGCCGGGGTCGTCGAGTTGATCGACGGCCTGCTCGAAGATGATCTGGTGCGGCTCGAGGATCGACTCGAGCGCCACCACGTTGCGTTGGGTCGACGCGACGATGGATCGGCTGTGCAAGTCAAACCCTACGGCGAAAACCTGCTCGTCGCCGGCTCCTCCGGCAGCGGCAAGTCGACCCTGGCCACGGGTTTGATCGAGCGCCTCATCGGGCACGGCTACCGCGTCTGTGTCGTCGACCCCGAGGGAGACTACGGTGCGCTCGAAAAGGCCGTGGCTTTGGGCAGCGCCCAGCATCCCCCCTTGATCGACGAAGCGGTCAAGCTCTTTCTGCAACATGCCGGCCCCAGCGTCGTCGTCAATCTCGTGGGCATTCATCTGGCGGATCGGCCCCGGTTCTTCATGACCTTGCTGTCGCGATTGCAGGAGCTGCGGGTGGCGAACGGCCAACCGCATTGGATCGTCATCGACGAAGCGCATCATGTACTGCCGGCCGCCTGGGAGCCGGCCTGGCCTAACCTGCCCGAAAGACTGGACCGCGTGGCGCTGGTAACCCTCGAAGCCGATTCGATCGCGCGGCAGCTCCTACCTTCCATCGACAGTGTGATCGCAGTGGGCGAGCGAGCCGATGCCACGCTCAAAACGTTTGCCGAGTTGCGCGAGACACCCCTGCCCGCCATCAATGCCACCGCACCGCCGGGCGGTGCGCTCATGTGGCGAGTTTCGGCCGACGAGGAGCCCTTTGCCATCGAGATCGCCCGCAGTTCGGCGACCCACCACCGGCACGTGCGCAAATATGCCGAGGGCGACCTGGGCCCCGACCGCAGTTTCTATTTCCGCGGGCGCGAGGGCAAACTCAACCTGCGCGCGCAGAACTTGATGCTATTTGTCCAAATCGCGGCGGGCATCGACGACGATACCTGGCTGTTTCATCTACGGCAGCACGACTATTCGACCTGGTTTCGCGAAGAGGTCAAAGATCCGGCTCTGGCCGACGAAACGCGCGACGTCGAAGATGCCGCCGAGTTGAACGGTGCCGAAACGCGCGAGCGCATTCTGGCGCTGGTCACCGAGCGCTACACCGCTCCCGCGTCGGGTTCGATTAGCACGAAGTAAGAGCGGCTGACAACACCCGGAAGCCAGAGCGCCGCGGGCAAAAAATCTGCCGGTGTTGTCGGATGCTCTAAGCTAAGACCCGGCCGGCTTACTTTTTCCAGGGCAGGTGATACCCGGTGGTGTTCAACCGGATGCAATAGAGGCTGGTGTCGACCGTCACGTACAGAACGTGGTCTTCGTCGCCGATCCCAAAATCGCAGTTGCTCGGCAAACCGTGCGGCTCTTTGGATTCCGGCTGGGGTTCGGCCGTGGCAATGAAATCGAGCTCGTTCCCGTCGGGGCTGAGGATCAACACACCGGGACGTTTGAGGCTGCGCGAGGTCAGGTAGAGGTTGCCGCTCGTGTCGACCGTCATGCCGTCGCAGCCGGATTCGCGGCCGAAGTCGTAAATGGTCCGACGGTTGCCCGCGACCAAACCGTTCTCGTCCAACGGGAACGCATAGATCTTCATCGCGCCCTTTTCCGGCGGCGGCGACTTGCGATCGATGCGGTCGGTACCGTTGTTGTTGTCGGCGACGTAGAGCGTTTTCTGATCGGGGCTGAGGGCGATGCCGTTGGGCTTTTCCACGTCGTGCGTGATCTCCACCACCTTGCCGCCCGACTCGACGCGGTAGACGGCCCGATGCTCGAGTTCGCGCGGCTCTTCGCCCAGGTAACGAGGATCGGTGAAGTAGACGCGGCCGGCCAGATCGATACACAGGTCGTTGGGAGCGTTGAATCGCTTACCCTGGTAACGGTCGGCTAGCATCTCACGTGTACCCGTTTTCACGTCCCAACGCGCGATGCCCCGGCCGCCGCCGTCGGCGCCTTCACAAGCGATCAGGAGCCCTTCTGCATTGAACATCAGCCCGTTGGCCTTGTGGCTGTCATCCGTGAAGACCGATGTTTGCTTGGTGCGCGGATCGAAGCGCAGGATCATGCCCTTGTCTTTGCCTTCGGGAATATCCGTGAAGTAGATGCTGCCGTCGGGAGCCACCGCGGCCCCTTCTGTCAGGCCGCCCATGATCGGGGCGGAACGCGTGAAGAGGAGTTCCAGCTTGGCGTCGGACGGCACGATCGGCTCGGCCGACTTGGCCGGTGCGCCGAAAGCGCCGACCACGACGACCATGCCGGCCAGCAGGTTGAAGACGGGACCATTGCGCATCGTAATTTCCTGGCAAGGCGTATCGGTTGAAAGGGAGGCCGTTAGAGTCTAATCTGCAAAAAATCGCTCCTCAATGGTGTTTTTTGACCGCCCAAGGAACGATCCTCGTCCTCGTTCGCGGCATCACCCGTCACCAACCTACCGATGCAGTTCATCGATCTCAGCCTGCCGCTCGACAACGATGCCCATTGGGCCCCGCGCTGGGCTCGCAATCGGGTGTGGCGTCAAAGCCATGCGTTCGGCGCGCGGGCCATTTGGTTGCTCTTCGGCGTCCCGCGCAAACTGCTGCGCACGCGGCTGGGTTGGGCCAACGACGTGCTCAAGCTATCGACGCACGGCACGACGCACGTCGATGCGCCCTGGCATTACGCGCCGACGTGCGAAGGCCGCGCCGCCAAGACCATCGACGAAGTGCCACTCGAATGGTGTTACGGTCCCGGCGTCAAGCTCGACCTGCGGCACAAGTCGCACGGTGAGGCCATCGGCGCCGACGAATTACGCCGCGAGCTCGACCGCATCGGCCATACACTCAAAGCGGGCGAGATCGTACTCATCCAGACTGGTAACGATCGGTTGATAGGCAGCCCGGAATACTTTACTCAGGGCGCGGGCATGAGTGCCGAGGGGACGCGCTGGCTGCTGGACCAGGGCGTGAAGCTGACGGGCATCGACTCGTGGGGCTGGGACGTGCCATTGCCCGTGTTGGCCCAGCGCGCGAAGGCCGAACGCCGCGACGATCTCTTTTGGGCGGCCCACTTTGTCGGCATCGACAAGGAATACTGCCATATCGAACGGTTGACGAACCTCGACCGGTTGCCTCCCCACGGTTTCACCGTTTGCGCCTTTCCGCTCAAAGTGAAAGGCGGTTCCGCGGGGCCGGCGCGCGTCGTGGCGCTGGTGCCGTGAGGCCGCCCATCGAATGAGGAACGGATCGGCGGGCGCGATAAAGAAGGCGACCAGCCTCTGTCTCTGGGCTTTCAGAGCCTGATGGAGAGTATCTGCGCGATCTTTTCGATCGTCGGCCAATCACGCGTGGTCGCGTTTGCGCGCAAGGCCTTCTCGACGATCTCGTTCGGATAAACGCCTGTGACATCCACACGGCGGCGGACGCCGAGGGCAACCCGTCCACTCACGGCCGCGATGCGCACGCCCCACTCGGCCCCTTGGGGCTCTTCGATGGGCAAAGAGACCGACATGGCCGGCGCCCGCTCCATCGCCGTCGCGAATCGCTTGGCATCCGCAGGAACCGGGATCTCGGAGCCCATGCGAAGCGCCGCTTCGATCTCAGACTGCTTGAGAATGACCATCGGGGCAGGCTCAAACGGCAGTTCCGCGGCAACTCTCGACCGCAGCACACGCTCGGCGATGCGCTTCAGGACGACGAAAGTGCCCGCCGCGCCGATGTTCACGAGATCGAGATCGCTCAGGGCGGCTTCCACCGCCTTGGCGGAGAAACGGCGTTTGCCGACGTTGGCACCACGCAAGAGCACCACAAGACCCATGCTAAAACCCTATTTCGTTCGCGCGCCTGCGGAATCGTCGAACGACGACAACAGCTTCCTGGCGGCCGCGAAGACGCCGTCGAACATCGGTTCGGTCAATTTCCCCGTGAATGTATTCTGCTGGCTGGGATGAAAGCTGCCGAGCAGCCAACGGCCTTCCGTCAACGGCACCTGCGCGCCGTGCGCGAACTTGGGTGTTCTGCCGACAAGCCATCCTCGGCGGCGGGCCGCGCCGACGACTCCCTGCCAGCCGACCTGGCCCAAGGCCAAAAAGACCTGCACGGGAAGCCCGTCGATGGTCTGCTCCAACCACGGCCGGCAGGCGGCGATCTCGTCGACCGTAGGCTTGTTGTCGGGCGGCGCGCAATGGCAGACAGCGGTGATGGCGCAATCGGTCAATCGCAGGCCATCGTCGAGATCGACCGCAGTCGGCTGATTGGCAAAACCCACCTTGTGCAGCGCCCGGAAAAGCCAATCGCCACTGCGATCGCCCGTAAAGACCCGCCCCGTGCGGTTGCCGCCATGCGCCGCCGGCGCGAGACCCACGATCAATAGACGCGCTCGCGGATCGCCGAAATTCGGAACCGGCCGGCCCCAATAGTCCCAGTCTTGGTAGGCGCGTCGCTTCTCGCGAGCAATCGCCTGGCAATAGGTTCTCAATCGCGAACAGAGCTCGCAGGCCGCGATCTGTCCGTTGAGCCGATCCCAATCCCGCATCAGGCCACCACCCGCGCGCTGCTCGACTCGGCCCACGTCGAATTCTCACCGGCTCGCGAAAATGATAGGATCGAGCCCGGCTTCGCACGCCGAAACCCCACCGCGTTGTGAGTCAAACGTGCCATGCTTACCGTCCTAGGACCCACCGTACGTTGCTGCGGCGGCCATCGCCGGCAGTTTCTTAAGTTCGCCGGCAGCGGGTTGCTCGGCTTGGGTTTGCCGCAGGTGCTGGCCGCGGAAGAGCACGCGACCCAAATCGCCACAGTCAGGCCGCGCAAAAGAGCCAAAAGCGTAATCTTTCTCTTTTTGTTCGGCGGCCCGAGCCAACTTGAAACCTTCGACATGAAGCCCGCGGCGCCCGAGACGATTCGTGGGCCGTTCAAACCGATCGACTGCCGCACACCCGGCCTCGTGATGTGCGAGCATCTGCCGCGTATCGCCGCGATGAGCGACCGTATTTGCGTGCTGCGCACTCTCACTCATCCCTATAACGACCACAGCTCGGCTGGGCATTATATTCAGACAGGTCATCCCTGGCACGTGCCGATCGGAGGCGGCTTCAACGCAACCGAAAAGGACTGGCCGGCGACAGGTTCGGTCGTCGAGTATATCGACCAACAATCGGCCGGACCGCCGCGGCCGATCCCCAGCTACGTCTACCTTCCCAACCGACTGGGGCACCTCCAGACCTATAGCGTTCGGCTCGATCGGCCCGGCCAGTATGCCGGTTGGCTGGGGCGCGGTTACGACGCCTTGGCAACCGACATCCGCAAACGCGACGACAACGACAATCCATTCTTCCGCGCCTGTAGCGACGAAGAGCTCGATTTCCGCATCAACGGGCTGGCGGCCGATGCGGAGCTGACGATCGACCGCATGGCCCACCGCCATTCGCTGCTCACGCAATTCGACGCATCACGGCGCCGGCACGATCAAGGGCAAGGAGTTGCCAGCTACGACCGTTTTCAGCAGCGGGCGCTAGCGCTGGTGACGTCGGCGTCGACGCGGACGGCACTCGACATCCGCCGCGAGCCGGCAGCCGTGCGCGACCGTTACGGCCGCCACCTCTTCGGTCAGGCCACGCTGATGGCGCGGCGGATGGTGGAAGCGGGAGCCCGTTTCGTCACCGTCGCCTGGGACGCGCCGGACGGCTATAGCTGGGACTCGCACGTCCACAGCGACGACGTACAAAAATACCTTCTGCCCGGCTTCGACCAGGCGTTTTCCGGGTTGGTCACCGATCTCGACGAGCGCGGGCTCTTGGATGAGACACTCGTCGTCGCGCTAGGTGAGATGGGCCGTACCCCGAACGCCTCGGGCCGTTGGGGACGCAACCATTGGAGCACGCTCTTCCCGGCGGTGCTCGCCGGCGGCGGCGTTCGCGGCGGCACCGTCTATGGACGGTCCGACAAACACGCCGCCTTTCCGCTCGACATGCCGATCCGACCAGAAGATCTGACCGCGACGATTTTGACCAGCCTGGGCATCGATCCAGAATTGCGCGTACCCGATCCTCAAGGGCGGCCTGTCGCCCTCGTCGACGGCGGCCAACCTCTCCTCGAAATCTTTGGCTGACGACGTAGCACTCCGACAGCACCGCGTCGCCGTGGAACGAAGCACTCGCGCAGCAGACCCTCTCTTATGAAGATCGTCGCCGTCGAAACGTTCGTCTGCCACGCCCGCATGCGGAACTGGATCTTCGTCAAAGTTCGCACCGACCAAGACGGCCTGTGGGGCTGGGGAGAGGCCACGCTCGAATGGCACACCCGTGCGGTCGTCGGCGCGATCGAGGACGTGGCGCAGCTCGTCGTGGGAGAAGATCCGACGCGCATCGAGTATCTGTGGCAGATGATGCACCGGCAACACTTCTGGCACGCCTCGGGTGTCGTCCGGGCCACGGCCCTCAGCGCCATCGACATCGCCCTGTGGGACATTCTGGGGAAGATCCACGGTGTGCCGTGCCACAAACTGTGGGGTGGGTCGGTACGCGACTACGTGCGCACGTACTGCCACCTGGGCGGCGGCAAGATGGAGGTCTTTTATCAGCAGGCGGCCGGCTTGGAAGACGCGCGCCGATTTGCTGATCTGGCGAGGGCCGCCGTGGCCGACGGATTTACAGCGTTCAAGTCGATGGCGGTGCCCGAGACCGGTCCGCTCGAAGGCCTGCTGCCGATCAAGTATGCCGAAGCCTGCGTGCGGGCGATGCGCGAAGCGGTGGGTGATGCGGTCGACATCATGGTCGATTGCCACGCCCGGCCCTCGCCGCGCATGGGGCTGCGTTTCGCCAAGGCGCTCGAGCCGTACGGGCTTTATTGGTTCGAAGAACCCTGTTGGCCCGAGAGTGTCGAGGGTATCGCCGCTATTCAAGCAGCCGTGACGACCCCCATCGCGACCGGCGAACGGCTCATCGGCCAGCATGCCTTCCGGCCGTTCCTCGAGCAGCAAGCGTGCAGTGTTTTACAGCCTGACATTACGCACTGTGGAGGTCTGAGCGAGGCGCGAAGGATCGCCGCGATGGCGGAAGCCTATCGCGTGGCGTTGGCGCCGCACAATCCTCAAGGGCCCGTGAGCACGGCCGCTTCGCTCGAATTCGGCTTTGCCACGCCGGCCTACATCATCTGCGAGTCGGTTCACAGCGATGTGCCCTGGCGCAATGATGTTGTGAGCGAGAGCTATACGGTCGAGCCACAAGGTCGCATTGTTCGCCCCAGCCAACGGCCCGGGCTGGGAATCGAGATCAACGAGGCCGAGGTCAAAAAACATCCCTTCCAGCAAGAGCTCTTGCAGCGATCGTTTTATGCCGATGGCGCCGTGGGTGACTGGTAAGTTTCGGCGCGCCACCATCGAGCGCCTCTTGCCGCAAGTTGATGACAGGGTGATGCGCAAACGGTGAACGATCTTTCTACCCGAGCCATTCTCGCTGCGCGACCGCCGAAGCATGTCGTCGACGTCCGGCGCCCCTACGCGTTCTTCGTCGAACAGGAAAAATCGACCGCGGGCCCGCTCGTCGAGGTCGCGACGATCTTTCTGACCGGCAGCGAATGTCCGTGGCATTGCCTCATGTGCGACCTGTGGAAGCACACCACGGACCATCCGACCTCCCTCGGCGCCATCCCCGAGCAGATCGATTACGCGCTAGCGCAGCTCGCACCGGCGCGGCACGTCAAGCTTTACAACAGTGGCAATTTCTTTGATGTGCGGGCCGTTCCACCGCAAGATCACCAGGCCATCGCCGAACGCGTGCGACGATTTGGGCGCGTGATCGTCGAAAACCATCCCAAGCTGTGCGGCGAGCCATGCGTGCGCTTTCGCGACCTGTGCGGCACCGAGTTGGAAGTGGCGATGGGATTGGAAACGGTCCACCCGGATGTTTTGCCGCGTCTGAATAAGGGCATGACCCTCGACGATTTTGCACGGGCGACCGACTTCCTGCTGCGGCACGATATCTCCTTGCGGGCGTTTATCCTGCTGAAGCCTCCGTTCTTGACAGAGCAGGAGGGGATCGAGTGGGCCATCCGTTCGCTCGAATATGCGTTCTCGTTGGGGGTCGATTGCTGCTCGCTGGTTCCGACTCGCGGTGGCAACGGCATCCTCGATCAACTGAAGGCCGATGGCCAGTTTTCGCCCCCCACGATCCGTTCGTTGGAGCAGGTGCTCGAACAGGGACTGTCGCTTGGCCGCGGACGCGTATTGGCCGACCTGTGGGACATCGAGCGTTATTACGATTGCCCGCATTGCGGACCGCGACGCGCGGATCGCATCGCCGCCATGAATCTGAGCCAACAAGCGGCGCCGGAGGTGACGTGTGAGTCGTGTTGCACAGGCAACAGAAGCTGACTTGTGCGGCTTTTGTTGCTAGACTGGGGCCGGATTGGCGTGCTAGCGACGTCCGTAAATTGTGGCGGAGACGACGATGCTCAATCTTGTTGGATCCGGGGCGCGGCTTTGCGACGGAATCCGCCGTCGCGAGGTGCTGCGTGCCGGAAGCCTCGGTCTCTTCGGGTTGTCGCTCCCCCAACTCTTCCAAGAGCGCGAGCTGCACGCGGCGACGGGTGCGACCGGCGGTGGCCGAGCCAAATCGTGTATCGTGCTGTTCTTGATGGGCGGGCCCCCACAGCATTCCACCTGGGATCCCAAGCCGAACGCGCCGCCGGAGGTGCGCGGCGAGTTTAAACACATACCGACGAACGTGCCGGGCATCGACCTCTGTGAACTGATGTCGACGACGGCCCGCACCATGGACAAGGTTTGCGTGCTGCGGGCCGTGAGCAGCGGCGACAACGCGCATTCGTCCAGCGGCTATTACATGCTCACCGGGCAACCGCACCAACCGCTCAATTCGGAGAACGCCAACCCCGGTGCACCCAACGACTACCCGAGCCTGGGCGCGCTGACGCGATTGCTGCGCGGCGATGCCCCCGGGTTGCCAGGCGCGATGACGCTGCCGATGCGCATTTTCAATACCTGCGGCAGCATCTGGCCGGGGCAGAACGCAGGCTTTTTGGGCCGCGCCGCCGATCCTTGGCTGTTGCAGTTCGATCCTTCGGTCGGCGCTCCACGAATCGATGAGTTCACGCTTCCCGCTGAAATACCGTCGGTCCGGTTGGCCGCCCGGCGATCTCTCTTGGACGAGATCAACCGTCGCGTCGAACGACTCGACGCCAGCGGCTCCATGCGGCAGTTCGGCCGGTACGAAGAGAGGGCGCTCGATCTGCTCGGCTCCTCGCCCGCGCGGGCCGCGTTCGATCTGGAACAAGAATCGGCGGCGATGCGCGATCGTTATGGCCGTACTCCCTTCGGCCAGTCGGTGTTGCTCGCCCGGCGGTTAGTCGAAGCGGGCGTGTCGCTCGTGCAGGTCAATTGGTACCGCGGACCGAACGAACCGTCGTCGAACCCGGTTTGGGACACGCACCGCGACGAAACAGCACGCCTAAAAGATGTGCTCGTGCCGCCGATGGATCAGGCCTATTCGGCCTTGCTGGAAGATCTCTCCCAGCGTGGCCTGCTCGACGAAACACTCGTGGTTTCGATGGGCGAGTTCGGCCGTTCGCCGAAACTCGATGCCGCGGGCGGGCGCGGCCACTGGGGCTACGTGTACTCGGCAGCCTTGGCTGGAGGTGGCGTGCGCGGCGGCCAGGTCATCGGAGCGTCCGATAAACAAGGGGGCCAACCACAGGAACGTCGCGTCAGTCCGGCCGATCTGGCGGCCACGATCTTTCATGGTTTGGGCTATGCGCCCGAGACGCTCTATCAAGACCGCACCGGTCGTCCCCTGCCGCTCAGCCGAGGCGAGGTGATTCGTGGCGTCTTTTGAACTGGACTCTTCACACTGCTTTGGAGGGCATCGCTTTGAACCGTTTTACACCGTTCGTCGGTTTGCTGATCTTGGTGGTGTTGGTTTCACCCGCGCTGGCCAACGCCGTCCACGAAGGGAAGGTGGTCAGCGTCGATGACAAGGAGTTGAAGATGGTCGTGCTCGTCAAAGGGAGTGACCAGCGCGAATTCAAGGTGGACGACAAGTGTGAGATCACACTCGACGGCAAGAAAGCCGATCTCGACGACATCGAGGAAGGAGCCTCGGTCAAGCTCATGACCAAGAAGGTGAAAAGCGCCGAAGTCGTCGTCAAAATCGAGGCCAAATCGGCGGAATAGCTCGCAATCCTTCGCGTGAGCAACGGCCGCTTGTCGCATGGCAGTCGGCTGGGTAGGGTGAACGGTTTGTTCACCGACCTCTTTCGTTGACAGGGCGCCGGCCCGGACTTCCGCAAGTCCGCGTATGCATGCGTTGGTGCCCTGCCTCGTATTCCTTGACCGACCGCGCCAACAGCAACGACGAAATCCCCGCACGGCCGGCGGTTGCGGTTGAAACGCCCGACGAAGCTGTCCGGTTGCGGGGCGTGCGCGTACACAATTTACGGAACATCGACCTCGACATCCCTCGCGACAAACTCGTGGTCGTCACGGGCCCGAGCGGTTCCGGCAAAAGCTCGCTGGCGTTCGACACCCTCTTTGCCGAAGGTCAACGGCAATACATCGAGACGCTTTCCGCTTACGCGCGCCAGTTCCTGCACCAGTTGGAACGGCCCGACGTCGACCTGATCGAGGGCCTGCAGCCGACGATCTCCATCGACCAGCGCGGTGCCAGCCACAATCCCCGCAGCACGGTCGCCACGGTCACGGAAATCTACGACTACCTACGACTGCTCATGGCCCGCACGGGCGACGTCTTTTGCTACCGCTGCGGTACCGCCATCCGGCAGCAGACTCCCGAGCAGATCGCGGACGACCTGGGCACGCTCGCCGAGGGTAGCAAGTTGATTCTGATGGCGCCGCTGGTGCGGGGCCGCAAGGGGAAGCACGAGGATGTGCTGGAGCAGGTTCGCAAGGCGGGCCTGGTGCGAGTGCGCGTGGATGGCACGATCTACGATCTCGACTCCGTTCCGCCACTAGCGCCGCGCCGCAATCACACGATCGATGCCGTGGTGGACCGGCTTATCGTGCGGGCCGGCGTCCGTTCGCGCCTGGCGGAGTCGTTGGCCCTGGCGCTGAAACATGGCGAGGGACTCGTGGTCGCGAGCGTGCTGCCCGGCGGCCGCGATGCCGGGGGCGAGTGGGATGAGCGGCGCTACAGCACCGAATACGCGTGCCCGAACTGTCGCCTGAGCTACGAAGAAATCGAGCCGCGCACGTTCAGCTTCAACAGCCCCTATGGGGCGTGCCCCACGTGTGAAGGCTTAGGTGTCGTTCATGGCGAGCAAAATGGCTCGGCACAGGAGGCCGGTGAGCTATGCCCCGATTGCCGCGGAGCCCGGCTGCGGCCCGAGGCACGCAGCGTTCGGCTGGCCGGCAAGGCTATCCATGAAATCACCTCGCTCGCCGTCGGCGACGCACGTGAGTTCTTCCGCGGGCTGAGCTTCCCAGCGGTCCACGCGACCGTCGGCCAGCCGCTCGTGCGCGAAATCGCCGCGCGGCTGGCCTTTATCGATCAGGTGGGACTCGACTACCTCACGCTCGACCGTTCGGCCGATTCGCTCAGCGGCGGTGAATCGCAACGCATTCGCCTGGCGACCGGAATCGGGTCGGGCCTGGTAGGCGTCTGCTACATCTTGGACGAGCCCTCGATCGGCCTGCACCCGCGCGACAACGGGCGCCTGATCAAGGCCCTGCGTGACCTACAGCAGCACGGCAACACGCTGATCGTCGTCGAGCACGACGAGGCGATCATGCGCGAGGCCGATCAGATTATCGATCTGGGACCAGGCGCTGGCCGGCACGGCGGCACGGTGGTCGCCCAGGCCGCGCCGGACGAGATTGTGCGGCAACCACAATCGATCACCGCCAAATACCTATCGGGAGAGATCCGCATCGAGGTTCCGGCGCGGCGCCCCGTGAATCTCCGCAAAGCGCTCACGCTCGAAGGCGCAAGCGGTAACAACTTGAAGGAAGTCACGGCGTCGTTTCCCCTCTCGACGTTTGTCTGCGTCACGGGAGTAAGCGGTTCGGGCAAAAGCACCCTGATCAACGACACGTTGGCCCGCGCCGTCGCTCGCCGTCTAGGCGGCACGGGGCCAAAGCCAGCCCCGCACGTCAGCCTGCGGGGCGTGAACCAGCTCGACAAACTGATCGAGATCGATCAATCATCCATCGGCCGCACGCCGCGCAGCAATCCGGTCACCTATATCGGCGCCTTCGACGAGATCCGCCGCATCTTTGCCACGACGCGCGAGGCACGGCTGCGCGGCTACAAGGCGAGCCGCTTCAGCTTCAACGTGAAAGGCGGCCGCTGCGAAACGTGTCAGGGCCACGGCGTCCAAAAGATCGAGATGAACTTCTTGCCCGACCTTTCTGTGAGATGCCCCGAGTGCCAGGGCAAACAGTTCAACCAGGGCACGCTCGAGATCCGCTACCGTGGCCTGTCGATCGCCGACGTACTCGGGCTTCGCGTCGACGAAGGGAGCGAATTCTTCGAGAACTTTCCCGTCCTGCGCCGCTTGCTCGCCGGACTGCAAGAAGTCGGACTCGGGTATCTGACGCTGGGCCAGTCGTCTACGACGCTTTCCGGCGGCGAGGCCCAGCGTATCAAGCTCGCTAGCGAATTGAGCCGGGTCGATACGGGCCAGACGCTCTATATTCTCGACGAGCCGACGACCGGCCTACACTTCGAAGACGTGCGCAAGCTGCTCGCCGTGCTCGGCCGTCTTGTCGATCTGGGCAACACGGTGATCGTGATCGAGCACCACCTCGATGTCATCAAATCGGCCGACTGGATCATCGACCTCGGACCCGGTGGCGGGGCGGGCGGCGGTCAGGTTGTCGCCGTCGGCACGCCGGAACAAATAGCCGCGACGCCAGGTAATGCCACCGGCGAGTTCTTGCGCCACGTGCTAACAAGTACGTAGGAACCAACCTTAGAGCAACCGACAAACCCGGTCCGGGCTTCCGAAAATCGGCGTTTCACGGCCGATTTTTTTCCCACTGCGCTCCGGCTTCCGGATTTTCTCAGCCGCTCTTAGCCCGCGGCTTTGCCGTCCGCCGCGTTCGCATTACCGGCCTGGTTGTTGCCGGCTTGGTTGCCCTTCGGCTGTCCGCCGTCGGCCTCTTTGTCGGGTGCGGCCTGAGGCTTGGCAAGCTTGGCATTGAACAGGTCGCGCAGCTTCTTGGCCAGTTGGTCGGCCGGTGCCAGCTCGAGCGTCTTATCGAGTTGCTTCACCGCGTGATCTGGATAACCCAGATATCCGTAGTGATACCCCAGCAAGAACCGCAGGGCCGGATCGTCCGGGGCCTGCTTGGCCGATTTCTCCAAGGCGCGCAACTGGCTCGTGTAGTCGCCGACCTTGCCGTAGAGCTCGCGGTAGTTCTTGACCACGACATTCCACTGATCTTCGGGCAATAGCTGCATTGCTTGCTGCGCCGCGCCGGCCGCTTCGTTGTAGCTGCCCGTGGCGAACAGGCCCTGCGCCAACATCATCATCAGCACGCCGTTCTGTGGGTCGTCGACGAGTGCATGGCGCCAGGCATAAACCGCTGCCTTGTAGTCGCCGGCCTTGAAATCGTTCTCGCCCTTCTGGGCGAACACCTCGGAGTCCTTCCCCGTGAGGGCCGGCGCATTGGCCACAGCCGGTGTGTTGGCGGCCGGATACGCTCCGTACATTCCGTAGCCGTATGGATAACCATAGGCGCCGTAACCGTAGCCGTACGGATAGTAGTACGCATACGGGTTGTAGCCATATCCGTAGCCGTACCCATAACCATAGCCAAGACCGTACAGCCCATAGCCGTAGAACGGATATCCGAAACCAAAGAAGGGGAATCCGAAGCCGAAGAACGGGAAGAAATTACGGTTGTGATTGAAGTGGTTCCCATTCATCCCATTGTGATGGTGGCCCATCGCGCCGTTCATGCCGTGCCCACCCGCGACCGTCGAGACCGGCGAGATCCCGTGGTGCTGCAGAAAGTTCGAATGATGGCCCACACTATTGGCCTGGTGATTCAGCAATCCTTGCGCATGCGTGCCGGCAAAGTTGCCGCCGTTCACGCCCCGGTAGCCGCTCATCACATGGCCATTGCCAGTGGCACCAACATGCCGCGAGGTGAACGAATTGGGATTCTGATGGACGGTGCCGAGATTCCCCGCATGGTGGCCGCCGACGCCCGACAATCCACCTATTCCACTGTGCGTCGAACCGCTCAATCCGCTGTGTGAGGTACCGAGCCCGGATATGCCGGAATGCCCACCGAGTCCGCTGCTATAGCCACCGTAGTGTCCGCCGCCCAGGCCACTACTGAAACCGCCGTAATGGCCGCCGCCGAATCCGCCGTAATGACCACCGCCGAAACCACCGAAATGGCCTCCACCCATGTGGCCACCGAATCCTCCGCCGTGGCCGCCGCCGAATCCGCCCCCGTGGCCACCACCTCCTCCGTGCCCGCCGCCCCCGCCTCCACCTCCACCATGAGCGTACGCCGGTTGCGGTAGATTCCACGTCACTACGGCCAGCATGGCCGCAACGGTCACAGATTTGCGGAAAAGCATGGGGAAACTCCTCTCGCGATTAGGACATCCTCGCCTGGATGCAGTCTATCCATTCTAGGAGGCTCGTGCAGCAAAAGCACGAATCTGGCGCTAAAGTAATGTCTCCCGCAGGCAGATTGGTACAATTATTTCGTCGCGGCCTATGCCGCCCTTCCGACGTACCGAGGGGACCCAACGATGGCCAGTCATCGCAGCCTGTCGCGCTCGGCTCAGCATGTTCATCGACGAGGGGCGACGCGCCCCGTTTGGTTTGCTGGTGGCTTTTGGGCTGGCGCGATCTGCGCGCAGGTAGCATTCTTGCTGGCAGCGCAGACAACGCTGGCGAAGACTACTGACGCCGCAGCCGGTGCCGACGATGGCGTGCAGGATTTGCTGTTTTGCGGGCCGCTACGGCCGATCTGGATCAAGCTGCGCGTCACGGTCGATGGTCGGCCCTTCCGCGAGGTGTGGCGATCGAACGTTCGCCAAGTCTTTGCCGACGTCGACGCCGATCACGACGGCGCGATACGCGTGGTCGCCGATGCGAGTAAATCGACCAGCGCAGCGACGAAAAAAGTGCCGGATAGCGTAGCCGCCCTGGCCGACTCGGCGGCCGTTTACCTCGGCCAGGATGCCGCTCAGGCGCGAACGGGATTGGAGCGATTGGCCGCAGAGCACGGCGGTATGCTCACGCTCGCCGACTTCGAAGGCTATTTCGGGCAAGCCGCCCCGCCATTCGCCATCGCCGTCGGAGTGGGCCGCACGACGGCCGGACAGGCATTATTTCCACTGCTCGATGGCGATGGCGACCAGCAATTAACGCCCGAAGAGCTGAACGTAGCGGAAGCGCGGCTGCGCGTACGCGATTTCGACGACAACAAGAGCCTGACGCGGCTGGAATTGGTCGACGCCCCCAATTCATCGCTGGCCGCGGTCGCCGAGGCCTCGGATGAACGGCAGACTTCGCCGCTCTTCATGGCCGGACCGCTGGCGATGGTCGATCCGGCTCGCGCGTCGGTGTTGAGTGCGGCCATCCTGGCCGAATACGACCGCGACCATGACGGTGCGCTCACCACCGCCGGCAAATCGGCGGAGTTTACGCCCACCGCCAAGCAGCTTTCACGGCTCGACGCCCAGCCCGGCGACACACTCGACGGAAAATGCCTCGAGAGATTCTGTCTCGGCTCGCCGGATCTGGAGTTGAAGATCGAGTTGGGAAAGGTGTCGGCGACGAGTCGACGGTTCGGTTCCCCTCGCACCCGGTCTACCACCGACGAAGATGGCTCAACACCACGACTCAAGCAGCGCCTCGATGGAAGCTGGGACGTGACGCTCGACGACGCCCATCTCTTTGTGCGGCGCAACAATCGCGATCCCTCCAAGAACTCCGAAAGCGGACCGAGTTTGCAGATGTTCGATGCCGACAACAACGGCTACCTGGATGAGCAAGAACTGGCGGGCGTGCCCAACCTCGCCGGTGCCTTCGCCTCGATCGACACCGACCACGACGGCAAGATCTTTGCCGGCGAGTTGCAAAGCTACACCGATCGACAGGGCCGGGCAGCTTCGGTGCGGCTGCTCTTGGAAGTGTTCGACCAAGGACAGGAGCTCTTCGACCACCTCGACGAGAACCACGATTACCGGCTAAGTCCGCGTGAGCTGCACAACGCGGCCGAGATTGTCAAACAGATCGATGCCAATCACGACGGCCGGCTATCGGCCGGCGAGATTCCTCAGCAACTCGTGCTGGAACTCTCGCGCAATACCCCCAGCGCGGCTGTCACCGAACGTCGCTCGATCCGGGGCGGCGAACGAGTTCGTGCCGCCACGAAAAGCGGACCCGCCTGGTTTCAGAAGATGGACCGCAACGACGACGGTGAGTTGAGTCCGCGTGAGTTCTTGGGCCCCGTCGAACTATTCAAGCGTCTCGATCAGAACCAGAACGGCGTGCTCGACCCCAAGGAAGCCGAGGCGGAGCGTTGAAACCGGCGCGTGATCCGTTCGCATCATCGCCAAAGGGCCAACTCGCCGGCCGTATGCCGCGGCACGAACCCGTCGGCGGACAGGTCGGAGCCGCGCGCCGTGACGATCCAGCAGGGGCGGTTGGTGCCGTCGTCGTCCCGTAGCACAGGGTGGTCGAGCGCCAGTTCGAGCATGCGCTCCAGTTCGCCGGGAAGATTCATCGCGACGACCGGCCGCGGATCGGCGGTGATACGTGCCACCAGATTGTCGACGGCTGGCCATTGCCGGCCAAAGCGCCGCGCGCGCGGCAGGTCGACGCCCAGCCAGTACCCGCCCGCCACGATCAACTGCACGACCAGACAAGCGGCCGCCACATATCGTCGTCGCTCGCCCGTGCCCTGTAGGGCAAACCATGCGCAAGCGAGCAACGCGGGCAGCAAGGGCAGGAGTAGGCGCGCACCCGTGTCCATCGCGTGGGCTGCGATGAGCAGCAGATAGAACGGCACGTACCAGGCATAGAGATCGTTCGCGCAGCCTCGCCAACGCCACCACCCCAGGCACACGAGTACGAAGAACGGAACATGAATCACCATGTTCGGATCGGTCCAATCGCCGGGTGCAGCGTGGGTCTTGAAGAAACCGGGGATGCAAACACGGCCGATGTCGCTGATGCACAGTTGCAAGCCCCGCGAATAGCTCTCCAACGGCGATCGGGCGGCGTCGTGGAAATTATCGGCGTACGATCGGCCGCCAAGCTGAGCAGCCAGGGCCCGTTCATGATGGACAAAAAGGGCGACCGGAGCCGCAGCCCCCGCGGCAACGACAAGCGTTGCGGCAATTGCTCGCAGCCAGCCCCAACGACATTCACGCGCCTCTCGCAGGGCCCATAGGGCGAAGGCCGGCGCCAACATAATGCCCACCGGCCGGATGGCACTCACCAGGGCGAGCAACACGGCGCAGCCGGCCAATCGGAATGCAAACCGCGGGGTTCGCATCGTGCCGGTCAGTGTGCCGAGCAGGTTGATCGACCAGACCAACACGCACATGAAGGCCGCTTCGCTCAACGGCCGACGAAAGTGGATACAAAAGCCGTGGTTGACGACCGTCAACGCCGCAAGCCAGAGGGCTGCCCTCGGCTCGACCCGTTTCCCCCAACGATACACACCCAGCATCAGTCCCACGGCCAGCAGCCATTGGAATACAGCGATCAATACGAATGGCCTCTCGCTCGTCATGAACAACGGACTGAGCAACAGCGGATAGCCGGGCGAATACCAGAGTAAAGGACTTCCCAGGTTGGTGGGTCCGGTTCCTCTCGCCAAGCTCCGTGCCATCGAAAGGTAGGCCGTCGAATCGACCGACGAGTACCACCACGGGCCGATCTGGAGAGCCAGCAATAGCGCGCAGGCGGCCAACACAGCTTTGGGTCGTGCCTGGCACTGCGCCACGAAACGTGCGATCATCGCGATGCTTCCACCTCGAAAACGGTGATAGGATAAGGAGTTTGGCTAAAAATCGCCAAGAGCGTTTTTTCCGTCGCTAGCACCCTTTCGGCACCTGCTCTAAAGGGGTGCACGCCAGCTTCCGTGCTTGTTGGTGGGGTGCAAAAAAGCTCAATAGGAGAATTTGGTTTGGGAGCGTTAAAGTAGGGCGAGTACCGGCGGCAGGGAAGGCCGCGGTAGGCTTAAGGAGATCCAATCATGGACG
>DASZTS010000119.1:0-112017 GCA_035547915.1 Pirellulales bacterium
AATTGGCTACCTGAGAAACAACAGCATGCGAATGAACTATCCTGACTATCGCCGGCAAGGCCTGCCCGTGACCACCGCTTGGATGGAGTCGCTGGTGAAAGAGATCAACTATCGTGCAAAAGGAACGGAGATGTTCTGGAATGATCCTGAAGGAGCCGAGGCGATTTTACAGGTTCGCGCTGCGGCCCTGAGCGACGATGACCGACTGGTCCGCCATCTTCGAAATCGTCCCGGCTATCCGTTCCTCCGCCGGCCCAGAGTATCCAAACTACCGGTGTAAAACCTCCCGAACTTGGCGTGCACCCGCTCTAAAGTTGTCATGGCCCGCGGATGGAGCTAAAATTGAGTTGCGAAAGCCAGAGGACTTACCGTCTAAATATGGTTCGCTTGCTGCACGAAGGCGTCTGTTGGCTTCTTTCGGCCGTGTTGCTCTTGAACAACGGTTGGCCGGTAGCAATTCGGCATTCGCACGACGTCGGCGGTAACCCTTACTCCCATTCTCACCGGATCGATCGAGCGGCTGCGAGTCCGGCGATTCCAGTAGTGAACAATGCCGAGGGCGCGGTCGCGGGCGTCACCGACCACGTCCACATGCTCTGGCTCGGTTGGGAAGTAGTAGTCTTGCCACCCAAGGGGTGCCGACCGAGTCCTTGTCCCTCGGCCACCGCATCTGGCATGCTCGCCCAGCATGTCGAAAAGAACGCGCATGACCGGTTCGACTGGATCTCGTCGAACGTACAGGCGCTCACGGCGTGCACGGCCGAATCGATCTCGTCGGCCTGCGCGGTCTGGCTCGAAAGCGACTCGATAATGCGCGTCGCCGCGCTGCCACTGTGTGAAACCGCGCGCCATCTGCGCTCGGGCGTGCAGTTGGCATGAGCCGTACGCGCCGGCGTTGCCGGCGCTTCCTAGGTCATGCGGCACGGAGCCGTTGCTCCGCACCGGTATGACTCGCTCCCACGTGTGCCATCGTCCCCTTTGAGGGACTTGGCCCGTGGCCTAGATTGCTGCCCGTTCTGTCCAAGGCCCCGTTGTTGATTCTGCTGCGCCATCATCATGTCTTGCACGAAGGTTGACTCACGATCCGCCCCGTCACTCATGTGGCGCAGCCCGCGCTTGGCGCGGCCCGTGCGCCGATGGCAGACGGCGGGCGCACTGGCGTTCGTCGCGTTGGGTTTCGGTTGTCGACCGTCGACCTTTCGGGAACAGACGCAACCGGAGGCTGTCGCGGCATCGGAGACAGAGGAAGAGGCCCCCCCCGTTACCGCGGCCGATGTACCCGTGCCCAAGGATTATGTCGAGGCCGTGCAGCGACTCGGCGCCTATCGCGACGCCATTCGCGACTCGGTTTTGCAGGGGGATCCGGCCAAGGCTCACAGGCCGCTAGATGAAACGGATATCGCGCTCGAAAGGCTGCCTGCCTTGGCGCGTTCGAGTGGGGTGCGCCGGCGCGATTGGGAGGCGATCGTCGAGGCCGGGGACGACCTGGGCGAGGCGCTGGGGGCGATCCATGCGGCGATCGACGCCGGCCAATCGCCCGACTACGCAACGTATGCCAAAGACATTGACGACGCGCTCGCCCGCTTAGAAGCCCTCGGCGATCGTGGCGGCGAATCGAGGAACGACCCCACAGAAGAAGAGAAACCATGATTACCTTCCCCCAGACGAGCCGCACCATACTTTTTTGTCTGTCGCTCTTCGTCCTCGCGGGTCGATCAAACCGCGCATGGGCACACGACGAACATGAAGCGCTGCCGAGCAAAGGAGCATCTGTCTATAAGAATCTGGTGCTGGTCACTCCGCAGGCCGAAAAAGCGATTGGGTTGGAAAAGGCCAAGGTGGCCTTAGACGTCTGGCGGGAGGAAATCGTCGTCAATGCCACGGTCGACGTTCCCTGCACGCGGCACGCCTACGGTGCCTCGCTCGTGCCGGGCAAGATCGCGGAGCTCCTGGTCGGCCCCGGCGACGACGTAAAGCGAGGGCAGGTACTGGCGCGGGTGCAGAGCCCGGATTTGGAGACGCTCGAATCGCAATTGCTGCAAGTTTCGGCCCAACACGATCTGGCCGCGCGCACGCTGGATCAACGAGAATCGCTGGCACAAGGGGGCGCCTTGCCCCAGCGCGACCTCCTAACCGCGCGCGCCGACGTTCGAGAGAAAGTCGCCGAGCTGTCGCTGCTGATGGCCAAACTACGCGCGATTGGCCTTTCGCCCGAAACGTTGGCGAGCATGATTCTGACGAAGGAGCCGGCGCGGCTTCTGCCGATCGTCAGCCCGATCGACGGTGCGGTCTCGCTGGCCGATGCGCGCGTGGGCCAGACCGTCGATCCGGCGGATCACATCTTTCACCTCGTCGACCGTTCGGGCCTGGTGTTTATCGGCGAGGTGCTGGAGCACGATGTCTGGCGGGTGCGCGAGGGGATGCCCGTGCGGATCGTGCTCGCCAGCTTTCCCGATATGCCGCTCGATGGCCACGTAGAGCACGTGGGCCTCAAACTCGATGCGCAACGGCGACACATGATGGAAGTGCGAGTCGAAATGGCGAATCGCGATGGCCGCGTCCGTCCCGGCATGTTCGGCCGCATGCACATCGAGACGGCGCGACGGTCCGAAGCGATCGTTTGTCCGGCCGACGCATTGATACACCGAGGCAACCGACAATATGTCCTGCGCGAACAAGGCCGCAACCACGGCAAATATGTCCTCACGCGGGTCGTCGCGGGTGACCGCGACGACGCACGGGTGGAGATTCTCGAGGGGTTGTACCCTGGGCAGCGCGTCGTGACCGTCGGAACGATCGAACTGGCGTCACTCCTGAGCGATGCTTTCGCCATCGCCGATGAACAGGCCGCGGCGTTGCTCTCGCTGGCTTCGCCGTCGGGTACAACAACCGCCGAAGAACGACCGCTCGACGCGGCCTCGGTCATTCTCGTGCCAGGGACGATCGAGGCGAAGACGGGCCGCAAGCAGTTTGCCGCTTCGACCGTCGCCGGCCGTCTGGCCAGCATCCTGGTCGAACGCGGCACGCGCGTCCGGCGCGGCGACGTGTTGGCCGAGATCGATAGCCTGCAACTACGGAACCTGCAACTCGATCTGCTCGCGGCCAAGGTTCGCCTCGACCTGACGCGCCAGACCCTCGAACGCTTGCGATCGCTGACGGAAGACCGCTTGGTTGATCGGGCGCGCGTTTGGCAGTTCGAATCGGAAGAACGATCGCTCGACACACGGCTGGCGACACTCGCCGGCCAATTGAGGTTGCTCGGCCTCGAAGCCAAGGAGATCGAGGAGCTCAAGCAAGTCGATCTGGGCAAGGCCGACGTCGACGATCAGATCACAACCCTGCTCCCGGTGCGAGCCCCGGCCGACGGCTGGGTGGTGGATTTCGAGTTGGGACTCGGCGAGGTCGTACAACCGCTGGAGCGACTGTTCGAGCTACAGAACCTGGCGCAGGTCTGGGTCGAGGCCTACGTGCGCGAGGTCGATGCCGGCCGCGTCCGCACCGGGCAGCGCGTGACCGTGACCGTTGCCGGCGACCCGACGTTTCGCGCCGAAGGCGTTATCACCCGTGCCAGCCCTCTCGTATCGGCCAGCGACCGGGCGCTCGCCGTGTGGGCCGATCTCGACAACAGCGAATTGCGATTGCGAGAAGGGATGCTCGCCACGGTGTCGATCGAAGTCGAGGACGACCAGTGGCCTGTCGCCAAAACCAACGAACGATAAGTGACTGCCGATACCTGCCTTCCTATGTAGAAGACCTCGTCCCACGATGTTTAACGCACTCATCGCCTTCTCGTTGAAGAATCGCTCGGCCGTCGTCGTGGTGGCGGTGGCGCTGCTCGTATTCGGCGGCTACCAGGCGGCGCAACTCCCCATCGACGTATTCCCCGACCTCAATCGGCCCACGGTCACGATCATGACCGAAGCCCATGGGCTGGCCCCCGAAGAAGTGGAAACGTTGGTGACGTTTCCGATCGAATCGGTGATGAACGGGGCCACCAACGTGCAGCGCGTGCGATCGGCCTCGGCCGTGGGCTTGTCGATCGTATGGGTCGAATTCGATTGGGGCACCAATATTTATACCGATCGCCAGATCGTACTCGAAAAGCTACAGCTCGCCCGCGGCCGGTTGCCCGAGTCGGTCACACCACTCATGACGCCCATCGCCTCGATCATGGGCGAAATCATGATCATCGGCGTTCGTTCCAGCGGGAACACAACGCCGATCGAGTTGCGCACACTGGCCGACTGGACGATTCGGCCGCGCATCCTGGCTCTGCACGGAGTGGCACAGGTGGCGGTGATGGGGGGCGAGTTGAAACAATACCAGGTGCTCACGTCGCCCACGCGGCTGGCCGAATACGGTGTCACGCTCGATGAGTTGACACGCTCCATCGAGCAGTCAAACGCGGTTTCGGGCGGTGGTTTCTTGCTTTCACAACAACGCGAGTCGCTGATCCGCATCGTCGGCCGCGCCACCAGCCTGGACGACCTGTCCAATACCATCGTCGCCGATCGCGACCCGGTGCCAGTTACCGTCAAACAGGTTGCCGACGTGCGGTTGGGTGGTCCTGTAGCCCGCGGCGACGGCAGTGTCGAAGCACATCCGGCGGTCCTGCTCACAATCCAGAAACAGCCGAAGGCCGACACATTGGTGCTCGATCGTTTGATCGAACAGACCGTCGCGGAAATGCGGACGACACTACCGGACGATGTAACGATCGACACGCATGTCTTCCGCCAGGCGAGTTTCATCGAAGCGGCGATCCAGAACGTCGAAGAGGCGATACGCGACGGGGCGATTTGGGTCGTGGTGATTCTGTTCATCTTCCTTTGGAACCTGCGCACGAGCGTCATTACACTGGTCGCCATTCCCCTGTCGATCGTTATCACGGCCCTCGTCTTTCGGGCCTTCGGCGTGACGATCAACACGATGACTCTGGGCGGACTGGCGGTAGCCATCGGCGAGCTGGTGGACGACTCGATCGTCGACATCGAGAACATCTATCGCCGACTGAAGGAGAATCGCCATCGGCCCCAGCCCGACCATCCGCTACGAGTCATCTTTCACGCCTCCTCCGAGGTGCGCAACAGCGTCGTGTTCGCGACCTTGATCGTCGTGCTCGTCGTGTTGCCGTTGTTTTGGCTCTCGGGCCTGGAAGGGCGATTGTTCGCCCCCCTTGGCCTTTCGTATCTCGTCACGCTGCTGGCGTCGCTCTTCGTGTCTCTTACCGTAACCCCCGCACTCGCTGCTTACTTATTGCCGAACGGGCGGTTTTTGGACCATGCGCACGACCCGCTCGTGGTTCGCTGGCTGAAGTGGATCGATACGCGGCTGTTGCACATAACGTTGCGGCACGCCTATATCGTGCTGTCCGCGGTCGCCCTGCTGGTGACGATGAGCGTCGCGTCGATCTATTGGATGGGTGGCGAGTTTATGCCCCAATTCAACGAGGGCACGCTCGTGATCGAGGCCAGCACGCCTCCATCGGTCAGCCTGGAAGAATCGAACCGCGTCGGCACGCGCATCGAGGAATTGCTGATGCAGGTGCCGGAAGTGACCACGGTCTCGCGGCGTACCGGCCGGGCCGAACTCGACGAACACGCCGAACCGATCAGCCATTCCGAGTTCGACGTCGGCTTGGAGGCACCGGAACTGCCCAAGCCGGGGTTCGTGTATGCGATCATACGGGCCATCCCCGGCCTGCATCGCTTCGGCGTCGACCGCCAGGGCCGCTCGCGCGAAGAGATCTTGACCGACATCCGTGACCGAATTACGGAAATGCCTGGCGTGTTGATCAACATCGGCCAGCCGATTTCTCACCGGCTGGAACACATGGTTTCGGGCATTCGCGCCCAAATCGCGGTCAAGGTGTTCGGCGCCGACCTGGAAATCATGCGTGAGAAGGCGCGGAAGATCCAACAGTTGATGGCCGAGGTACCGGGCGTGACCGACCTGTATATCGAGCAGCAGGTCGAGATCCCGCAGGTCCGCGTGACCGTCAAACGCGACGAGGCGGTGCGCTATGGACTGACGCCGGCCGAGGTGGCCCGCGCGCTGGAAACGGCCTTTCAGGGGCGCACCGTTTCGCAGATTCTCGAAGGGCAGCGGCTGTTCGACCTAGTGATTTGGTTCGATCCCGCGGCACGCCACGACATGAACGCCATCCGCTCGACGCCATTGAGTATCCCCGGCGGCGGCCGAGTGGCGCTGGGCACGCTGGCCGAGGTTGAAGAGAGCACCGGCCCCAACACAATCCATCGCGAGAACATCGTGCGGAGGATCGTCGTGCAGTGCAACGTGGCGGGCCGTGATCTAACGGGGGTGGTCGACGACATCCGCAACCGCGTGAGCGAGCAAGTCGTGCCCACGCTGCCCAGCGGCTACTTCATCGAGTATGGGGGCGAGTTCGAAAACCAGCGCGAGGCGCAGCAGCGTCTGATCATATTGAGCCTGTTCTCCGTGTTCGGCATCTATTCTTTGTTGGTTAAGTGTCTCGGCTCGTGGCGCGGTGCGGCGCAAGTGATGGTCAATATTCCGCTGGCTGCCATCGGTTCCGTCGCGGCGCTCTTGTTGACGAACTGGCCGCCGCACGAGCTACTTGCCGCGGCGCCTTGGTGGGATTGGCCGCGCGTCTGGATCTCGTCGACCACGCTGTCGCTCGCCCATTGGATCGGCTTCATCACGCTCGTGGGGATCGTCTGCCGCAACGGCATCATGATGATCTCGCACTATATCCACCTGATGCGTTACGAGGGCGAAGCATTCAGCGAACAGATGATTATTCGCGGTAGCTTGGAACGGCTGGCGCCCGTGTTGATGACCGCCGCGACGGCCATTATCGGCCTGGTGCCACTGGCTCTCGGGGCCGGGCAAACGGGGAAGGAGATTCTGCACCCCTTGGCGGTGGTCGTCATCGGCGGCCTGATCAGCTCGACCCTGCTCGACCAGGTTGTCACGCCGGCGCTGTTTTACAAATTCGGCCGGAAGGTCTACAAACAGGGCGACCTCGAGGAAAGCGAAATCTACTGACGAGACGTTCCATGCAGCTAAACCAGCGGGCCGCCGAGATCTGCCAAGCTCTCCTTCTGCGACAAACAGAGCTGCGGGCGGAAGTTCAGTCTGTCGCGGGCGCGACCGTCATCGACCTCGGCGTGAAGGCGCGCGGCGGCCTGGAAGCCGGACTCGCACTGGCCGAGATCTGCCTCGCTGGATTCGGGCGAGTTCAACTTATTCCGGCCGATACGGCCCTCTGGAACGGCCCGGCCGTGTCAGTTCACACCGATCAACCGGTGCCGGCTTGCATCGGTTCGCAATATGCCGGTTGGCAGATCTCGGTCGGCAAATACTTCGCGATGGGCTCCGGGCCCATGCGCGCTGTTGCGGCGAAAGAGAAACTGTTCGAGGAGCTCGCCCTGCACGAAAGCGAGGAAGTGGCCGTCGGTGTGTTAGAAACCGCTAAGTTGCCACCGGCCGAAGTCGTCGAATATCTCGCGCGTGAGTGTCGGGTGGCGCCCGACCGACTGACGCTGGTGGCCGCGCGCACGGCCAGCCAGGCGGGTACGGTGCAGGTTGTGGCCCGCAGCGTCGAAACGGCACTGCATAAATTGCACGAGTTGAAGTTCGATCTCGGGCGGATCGAAAGTGGCTGGGGCTGCGCACCCTTGCCTCCGCCCGCAGCCGACGACCTGGCCGGCATCGGTCGCACGAACGACGCCATCTTATACGGAGCGAAAGTAACGCTCTGGGTCCGTGGCGACGACGACAGCCTGCGACAAATCGGCCCGCAGGTGCCCAGCAATGCCTCGCCCGATCACGGCGAGCCATTCGCCGAGATCTTCCGTCGGGCCGGCCACGACTTTTATAAGATCGACCCGCTCCTATTCAGTCCCGCCCTCGTCACCTTCGCCAATCTCGACACGGGCAATTCGTTCACCTTCGGTCAGATCGCCCCAGAAGTCATTCAACGGTCCTTCGCTCCGCGGACTTAGCAGAGCACCTTCGGGGCGTCACCCAAGCAAGGAGGTAGGCAATGCGTCGTCCCCAGTTCACGATCCGGGCGCTGTTGGTTCTCATGCTGGTCGTGGCGGCCTTCTTCTCTGGCGTTCGCCTTGAGCGAGAGCGGCGCAGGCGCGCGGATGAAGCCGCAGTCGTAGCAGTAAAGGCCGCCAAAAAATCAAGAAGAAATCCGAAGCGAGTGATGGAGCCGCCAGGAAAGGACGCGACCGCCGAAGACCTTAAAGCGTGGGGGCGTTATCTGCAATCGAGAACCTATGCCGGTCCGCGCCATTTCTACTTCCTTGACGGAAATACAGATCCAGTCCCCCCAGGCGCTGCTACGGCAGGCGACCCTGCCCGCAGTGCCGATTCCCCGCATTAGGTGGCGCGGCCTCCTTAGAGCGGCTGACAAAACCCGGAAGCCGGAGCGCCCGTGGGCGAAAAATCGGCCTTGAAACGCCGATTTTTGTGGAGCTCGATAGGGTTTTGTCGGTTGCTCTTAAAGTTAGTGCCATTCCCCATGACTCGACGGTTCTCCGGAAGGCTCGTCGAATGGCAGGGGCGCCGGATGCATCAAGTATCGCTCGGCGAGCTCAAAGATGACGATATCGGGATGCTCGTCAACGATCTGTTCGCGGGAAGGTCCCTGATAGGTCAGCACGCAGCGAGTTCGACTAAAATGCTCCGCCAACCAAGGGTTCACAAAACCGTCGAAAAATGAATCATGGAATATGAGGACGCGGCACGAATCCCGCGAAGAATTCTCGTAGTAGGTGTCCGCGGAGGCTCGCCCAGGCTTAGCTTCGACCTTCCGTGCTTGGAAGCCTAGTCGCGGGTTGATCTTGGGAGCCTCTTCCGACTGCGTCAGCTCCAGCATCTTGCTGAGGTCACCTCCGTTGCGCGGCTGCTCCGTAATCTCGACGCTTTCCCATAAGAGTGGCTCCAGTCCCAATCTCCGGACGAGGGCTTGGTATGACACGAATCCGCCTAATTCGTTCCAATGCGTGTCGTAGCGAAAGTATACGTCGTGCTGGGCTTTCGCAGTCAAAAGTAATTCCCGCAAGTCGAGGATATCCACTTCCTCGTGGAACCGGTTAATGAACGTTTGCAGTCGCGACCGCTCATTCGTCCATGGAATCTCCTCCGGCAACTTCTCCTGATAAATCGACTGCTTGTCTGGGACGACGACGACCAGCAATTTCGCCGAGTTCTCCCGTACTACCTTTTGGTAGGAGCGAAGCGCCCGGCCCCATTCCTCGAGCTCCTCGCCTGAAAACGCAACCCGGCAACCGTCGAGGCACTTCTCGTGATTCAGAAACAACCAGCCATCGGCGCCAGGGATCACCCGCGGAGCGAGTTGCGTTGGGCTACGCAGCCAGAGCACCGTGATGAGGTTGTAGGATTGGATGGCCCAATTCCTAAGCCCAAGATGATCGTCAAACCAGTTTGTCGCTTCCGTCGGAAATTGCTCCCAACTGCCCTGATCTGCCGGCAATGGTGGCCAGGGCGAGGCCAGCCGATTCTCGTTCGCGACGGCTGTAACGTTCGGGCGAACGACCATGACGGCCAAAGGCAACACAATGGAAACGATGAAAACGACCACAATGATGAGGTCGCTCACCTGTCGGCTCATAGCGCGCGGCGTTTTCATCAATCAGAAGCGGAAATAAATGAATGGATTATGCGTTGCCGCGGTGAGGCCAACGAGCGATGTAATGAGAATCGCACAATACAGGCAAGCCCCACCGACGTTGGAACTCGCTGCCAGTAGGCGGCCTATCCGCGTCTCCAAGAGCGCTCGCGACCGGACGACTAACCTCGCCGATAGGACGTCCCAGGGGACACAGCACGCCACTGCGACGACGAGTACCATCCTTGTCAACAGATTGGCATATCCGATTGGCGAAGCAGCTAGATCGATTCGAAGGCCGCCGAAGAATAGCGACTTGTAAAACGTCCATGCGGACGTAACGTCCGGAGCACGAAATAATACCCAGCTCAACAGCACGACGAACAGCATATACACGTGACCGGCGAGAACAGGTAATCGCTCCAGAACACCGCCAAGTCCGGCGCGCTCCAAGACGAGAAATGTTCCATGAAACAGGCCCCATAAGACGAAGTTCCAGCTCGCTCCGTGCCATAGTCCGCAGAAAAAGAATACCGTGAAAAGATTTGCGTAGGTCCGGAAGGCTGAGCCACGATTACCTCCCAGAGGGATGTAAAGATAGTCGCGAAACCAGTGCGACAACGAAATGTGCCATCGGCGCCAAAAATCCGTTAGCGACCGGGCAGAATAGGGTGCGTTGAAGTTCTCGATAAAGTGGAACCCGAACATCAACCCGAGACCGACCGCCATGTCCGAGTAGCCGGAGAAGTCGTAGTAGATTTGCAGGGCATAACACACGAGCCCGCACCATGCCTGCGACGCCCCCAGCGAGTCCGGGGCGGCATCAAACACTTGATCCGCGGTGACGGACAAGACGTTCGCGATCAAGACTTTCTTTCCGAGTCCCTGAATAAACCGTCTCACGCCGGCGGAAAAAAGAGTGAAGGTGACGCGGCGGTCTTTGAGCTCTTGCGCAACATCCCCGTAGCACACGATGGGACCTGCGACGAGCTGTGGGAACAGGGAGATATACAGCGCCAAATCCAAGGGATTTCGCACTGCAGGGCAGACTCCACGGTACAAGTCGATCACGTAGGACATCGCCTGGAACGTGAAGAACGAGATCCCCAGCGGCATGCGCTCTGGCGCCAATGCGCGAAAGTCGATCGCTCCGCCAGATAATTCCGCGAGGTTTTCCGCGAGGAACCCAAAATATTTGTAATTTGTCAAGATTAGCAAATTGGTCAGGATGGCGGCAAACAACGCAATTCGCTTCGATTCAGGGGTCACACTCGAAGACGAGATCGCCAGCCCGAACAGATAGTTCGCTCCGACCGACCCCAGCATCAGGAGGACGAAGATCGGTTCGCCCCATGCATAAAAGACGAGGCTCGCTGCCAGCAACACCAAATTGGAAAGGCCTCTGGGCGTTACGGAATACACCGCGAGAAGGATCGGCAAGAACGCGAAGACGAATATGGGAGAGCTGAAGACCATTGTTCGCGTCTCAACCAGCCACCGGACTGACACTTTGCGGAGGAGCCACGGTACGTTAGCAACGGCGTCACCTGGACACAAGTGTCGGCAGATGTGACAGAGTGCGCCGTGAAAAGCGCTATCGAGTCGCCTTATTCTTCCGGTCGACGCGCGAACAAAGAAAACATCGGGCAGTGGAGCCGATTTCTCTCGAATTCAGCGTCGAGCTAACGCAAACCTAACCAAACCCTCGCCTCGCCATCTTCCATGAGGGAATCGCCCGGGGCCTATCCGATCACCCGTAAAGATCGCTGGGAGGCTGGCGGATATGACCCGGGCACAGACGATCAACGAGCGCTCGATCAATCCAGCTCTATTGCTATTACTGGCTGCCGGGTGGTCGTCTGCGGCGCCCTAACGGTCGGGGTTACCAAGCTCCGGCGACCGCTGCCTAACTTTCCAGAGTGGTAACACCAGAAGAAGCCGCCCTCGAAACGCTCCAAATCAACTGAACTGCGGAGCGAAAGACATCGCCACCGTTTCTTCACTCCTTGGCCGGAGGTTGCTGAGACTCTGACGCGGCAGGCTTCTTAGAGCAACCGGCAAAACCGGCCCGAGCTTCCGAAAAATCGGCGTTTCACGGCCGATTTTTTGCCCACGGCGCTCCGGCTTCCGGGTTCTGTCAGCGGCTATTAGGCAAAGGCTCCTGGGGCGGAGGAGGCTCGATCGTAATCCGCTCGCCGTATTGGCCACGAAGAATCAGCTTGCCATCGGGCTTTTCGCGGACCCTGAACCATATGTTTCCGTCCGGCAGCACCATTGTTTCGATGGCCGAGTTGCCACCATTAGCAGTGGTCATCATCTGGGGCATGCCTTGTTGACGCGGATGCTGGTGCTGCTCCCAAGCCATCCCCGCAAAGAACGCCCCCAACAGCCCCAGCACCCACATCGTCGTCTTGTGCCGGAAGTGAAATTGGGGGGCTTCGGTTTTTTTAGGCATGGCTGAGGCGTCTAGTGCTGTAGCTTCTTGTAGCGGAAGCGGTGCGGTTCGTCGGCGGCAATACCCAGCCGCTCGCGGCGCTGCTCTTCGTAGGTCTGAAAATTCCCCTCGCACCAGTGTACGTAGCCGTCGCCTTCGAAGGCCAGGATGTGCGTCGCCAGACGGTCGAGGAACCAGCGGTCGTGCGAGATGACCACGACGCAACCCGCGAAATTGACGATGGCCTCTTCCAAGGCCCGCAACGTGTCGACGTCGAGGTCGTTGGTCGGCTCGTCGAGCAATAACACGTTCGAGCCCCGCCTGAGCAGCTTGGCCAGATGCACACGGTTGCGCTCGCCGCCCGAGAGCGTGCCGACCTGCTTCTGCTGGTCGCTTCCCTGGAAGTTGAAACGAGCCACGTAGGCGCGCGAGGGAATGCGTCGGCCGCCCATGTCGAGATTGTCGTAGCCTCCCGATATCTCCTCCCAGACGGTCTTTTCGGCATCGAGAGCGTCGCGGTTCTGGTCGACGTAGCCGAGTTCGACGGTGGGACCGACCCGCAACTCGCCGGAGTCGGGCAATTCCTGGCCGACGAGCATACGGAAGAGCGTCGTCTTTCCGGCACCGTTGGGCCCGATGATCCCCACGATCCCTCCCGGCGGCAGCCGGAAACTCAAATCGTCGATCAATACGCGGTCGCCGTAGCCCTTGGTGATGTGGTTGGCCTCGACCACCAAATCGCCCAGGTGCTTGCCGGGCGGAATCTGGATCTCGAACTCCTCCTGCTGGTCTTCGAAGCGTTCGGCCGACATCTTCTCGTAGGCCTTGATGCGGGCCTTGTTCTTGGCCTGCCGCGCACGCGGCGCCATGCGGACCCACTCCAGCTCGCGTTCGAGTGTCTTTTGGCGGGCGCTGGCCGCTTTTTCCTCGCGAGCGAGTCTGTCTCTCTTCTGCTCCAGCCAGGATGAATAGTTGCCCTCCCAGGGAATGCCGCGGCCGCGGTCGATTTCCAAAATCCAGCCGGCCACGTTGTCGAGAAAGTAGCGGTCGTGCGTCACGGCCACTACGGTGCCCGTATAGTCGTGCAGATGCCGTTCGAGCCAGGCCACGCTCTCGGCATCGAGGTGGTTGGTCGGCTCGTCGAGCAGCAGCAGGTCGGGCTTCCGTAACAACATCTTGCACATGGCCACGCGCCGCCGCTCACCGCCCGAGAGTTTGCTCACGTCGGCGTCGGCCGGTGGCAACTGCATGGCGTCCATGGCGATTTCCATCTGCCGGTCGAGCTCCCAGGCGTTGACCAGGTCGATCTGGTCTTGCACCTTGGCCTGCTCGGCGAGCAGTTTTTCCATCTGGGCGTCGTCGAGCGGTTCGGCGAACTTCGCGTTGATCTCGTCGAACCGCTGCAACAGCGCGCGGGTGCCGGCTACCGCTTCTTCCAGGTTGCCACGCACGTCCTTATCGGGCGTGAGCACCGGCTCTTGCGGCACATAGCCTACGCTGAACCCATCGGCCAGCCGCGCCTCGCCGTCGAAATCTTTGTCGACGCCGGCCATGATGCGCAACAGCGTGCTCTTGCCCGAGCCGTTTCGCCCGAGCACGCCGATCTTGGCCCCCGGATAGAAGGCCAGCCAGATTTCTTTGAGTATCTCGCGCTGCCCATATTTCTTGGTGAGCGCCCCGATCTGATAAATATATTGTTGTCCCATGCGGCCATTTTAGAGGTCGGTACCGCCGCTGCGAAGGGCTGTTGCGGCTCGCGCGGCGACCGAGGCTGCTGGTCTGTCGGTGGCGGCTGCGATACGATAAAAAACACGGGCATCGGCGCTCGGTCACGGAGGCATTCGGTTTGGCCCGCGAACCCATCTTGAAACCGTCCGACAGCGGCACGAGCGCCGCGCCAGCCCTCGCAACCACGGGCCTGCCCGAAGCGGACGACGAACGCGACCTGCGCCCGCAGCGGATGCGCGACATGATCGGGCAGCGAGAGGTCTTCGCGCGTATCGAAATCGCTCTCGATGCCGCCCGCAAGCGCCGCGAAACGCTGGGGCACATTCTGTTCGACGGACCGCCCGGTCTCGGCAAGACGACGTTCGCCACGGTGATTCCCCGCGAGCTGGGCGTGACGTTGCAAATAGCCAGCGGGGCGGCCATGGGGGCGCCGAAGGACCTGATTCCCTATCTGACCAACGCCGAAGAAGGCTCGGTGCTGTTCATCGACGAGATCCATCGCCTGCCCAAGGCGGTCGAAGAATTCCTGTATCCGGCGATGGAAGATTTTCGCATCGACATCACGTTGGGTGAGGGGGTCAGTGCGCGCACCATCAACATGGCGCTGCGCCCCTTTACGCTGATCGGCGCCACGACGCGCAGCGGTCTGCTCTCGGCCCCTCTGCGCGATCGCTTCGTGATGCGCGAGCACCTCGATTTCTACACGGTCGAAGAACTGGCCGAGATCGTCCGCCGCAACGCCGGCAAGCTGGGATGCCGCATCGAAGCGGCCGCGGCCAATGAGATCGCCTCGCGCAGCCGCGGCACACCTCGCCTGGCCAACAACCGCTTGCGCTGGGTGCGCGACTATGCCACCAGCAAGGCCGACGGACACATCACGCTGGTTCTGGCCCGCGCGGCGCTCGAGATGCAGGGCATCGACGTGCTAGGGCTCGACGGACAAGACCGCCGCTATCTGGAAACGATCGTTCGGTTGTTTCACGGCGGACCAGTCGGCGTGGAGGCGGTGGCCCACACGATGAACCTCGCCCCCGATACGCTCGTCGACGAGATCGAGCCCTTTCTCCTCCGCACCGGACTAGTCATTCGCACGCCGCGCGGCCGCAAGGCCACGCCCGCCTCCTACGAACACCTCGGGCTCGACCCCGGACAGATCGATTCGCAGGGGCGCCTGTTTTAGAGGTTAATGTTCGGTCGGTTCTTGCGCGATCGCGCAGATCACAGTCGCCGGATGTGGAAGCCTCCGTCGATATCGATCCGCTGGCCGGTGCTGTAAGGAAAATAGTCGGACACGATCGCGGCGATCGCTCGGGCGACATCCTCGGGCCGTCCCCAGCGGCGCATGGGTGCCAGCCCTTCGGCCAGCAGCCGGTCGTATTTCTCTTGCACCGGGGCCGTCATATCGGTGGCGATGATGCCGGGGCAGAGTTCGAAGACCTGAATCCGCTCGGCGGCCAGACGGTCGGCCCAGAGCCAGGTGAGCATCCGCATGGCGGCCTTGGCCAAGCAATAGTCACCCCGGTCGGGGCTGACGGCATAGGCCGAAATCGATGAGATGTGGATGATCTTACCCGACGTAATCGTGCCGGCGCCGATCAACCCGAGCATCTCGCGAGCCGCCAGTTGCGTCAAGAAGAAGGGACCTTTGAGGTTGGTGGCCATCACCCGCTCCCAGCTTTCTTCGGTGGCGTCGAGCAGATCGAGTCGCCCGGGAGAGGTGATGCCCGCGTTGTTGACCAGCACGTCGAGGCGACCGAAATGCTCGAGTGTCGTCGTCACCAGCCGTTCGCGGTCGCCGCTGCTGGCCACATCGGCCTGCACGGCCAGCGCCTGTCCGCCCACGGCCCGAATCTGGGCGACGCACTCGTCGGCCGCTGCCTGGTTGTGCGCATAGTTGACCACGGTGGCGTATCCCAGGCCGGCCAATTCGAGGCAGCTTGCACGGCCGATCCCGCGCGATCCGCCGGTGACGAGGGCAACGGGCGACGACATGGTGGTTGGCTTCACAGGCACTGTGCGTCGTGCAGCATCGAAAACGAGAGACAACCAAGGGTAACGATGGCAACGTCGCCCCGTATTCAGGCGAGTGCATTATAATGGGACGCGGACGAACCGTCCGACGAGGCTGGCAAACCGGCAACATTGACGATGAGCGTATCCGACCCCGTCCAGCGAGAAGAAGAGACCTTCGCCGCGCTGAACGCCTATCTCGATGGCTTGCACGCCGGCCAGTGGAGCGGACGCGACGAGCTGTTACGGGCCCGACCCGATCTCAAGGCGGCGGTCGCCTGCCTGGATGCTCTTGAGCAATTCGCCTCGAGCGCCATCGTGTTCGAGGCGGGCGGCCCGGAGGCAGGAACCATCGTGTCTGCCGCCGCCGCGGCCCAGACCGAGATGGCCTGGTCGCTGCCACGCGACTTCGGCGATTATGAGCTGCTGGAAGAGATCGGCCGGGGTGGAATGGGCATCGTCTACAAGGCTCGGCAGAAGAACCTGCGACGCACCGTGGCGTTGAAGATGATCCACGGCTGCGCGCTTCCCTCGATCGACCAGCTCCGCCGGTTCGCGGCCGAGGCCCAGGCGGCGGCCGACCTGCGGCATCCTAACATCGTACGCGTGCTCGATTCGGGACAGGTCGAGGGCATCCCCTACCTGGCGATGGATTACATCGAGGGGGCCAGCCTGGCCCAGGTCTTAACCGCCGGACCGCTCGATCGCGAGACGGCGATCCGCTACCTGTCGGCCATCGCCCGTGCCGTCGACTATCTGCACCGCCAGGGCATCATCCATCGCGACTTGAAGCCTTCGAACATTCTGCTCGATGGCGATGGCCGACCGATCGTGACCGACTTCGGGTTGGCCAAATTGCTGCGTGACGATTCGCAGCTCACGCAAAGCGGCGTCGCCGCGGGCACGCCGAGCTACATGGCGCCCGAGCAGGCCGCCGGGCATACCAGCCGCGTCACCCCGCTGTGCGATGTCTACAGCCTGGGTGCCGTATTCTACGAGTTCTTGACGGGACGCCCGCCCTTTCAGGCGGCGACCGCCATCGATCTATTGATCCAAGTCTTGGAGCGAGAACCGCCCGCTCCGCGACAGATCGACCGCTCGATTTCGCGCACGCTCTCGCTCGTTTGTCTGAAATGCCTGGAAAAGGATCCGGCCAATCGCTATCCCTCGGCGGCGGCGTTGGCCGACGATCTGGAGCGATATCTCAAAGGCGACGTTGTCGAAGTGAGCGCCGGCCACATCGGCTCGCGGTTGGCGCGTTGGGCACGGCGCGAGCCGGCCCTCGTTTCACGCCTGGCCGTATTTTTGCTCTTCTACGCGGTCGAAGCGGTCAACTACTACCTGCTCGATCGTTGGAACGGTAGGTTTCATTACTCGGTGACCGCCGTACTGGCCATCTGGGTCGGGCTGTCGTTCGCGTTTCAACGGCTGATGCGGCGCGACGCCTGGCAGATGGTCATTCCGGCCGCCTGGGCCTTTGTCGACGCGGCGGGCCTCTTGTGCATGCTGCTGTTGGGTGACGGCCGCATGAGCCCGCTCATGATCGGCTATCCGCTCTTGATCGTGGCGTCGGGACTCTGGTTTCGCGTGCGGTTGGTGTGGTTGATGACCCTGTTGGCCTTCACTTCCTACAGCGTGCTGGCGGTCGACTTCTATGTTTGGCGCACCGGCGAACTCGAACAGATGGCCCTGCTGGACAGCGACGACCACGTTTACTTCCTGGTGGGTCTCGTCGCGATGGGCGCGGCCGTGGCCTACCAGGTACAGCGGGTTAGGGCCTTGAGCCGCTTTTACGAGCGGCGAGAATGGAAATAGCTCCTCACCGGTCAGCATGATGAACGACGGCCGCGCACACCATCTCAGCCAATCCGACGGGCTAGCTCAGATTGCGCAGGCGCGCCGCAGTTCGCGAGGCGGTTCCGTCGCGATCGAAACGCCGACAGCCGCGGCGCCCGGCGCAGAAGAGGCCGTCTCCGCGGTTCCTGCGCCGTTCCAGTTCCGCCTGCGAACGATGCTGGCCTGGATGGCCGCGCTCAGCGCATTGTTCGCCTTCATGCAATTCATCGGCGCGGTCTGGTCGGCCATCCTGGTGTCGTTCCTGCTGTTGGGCCTCGCCCACGTCACCGCGAATTATTGGGGAACGCGCGTCGCGCCGCTGGCCAATCGACGGGTGGCGGAAGAACGTGAACCCGAGCAAATGGCGGTTCGAGGGCAGGATGTTGCCCTAACCGGTGCGGTGCGACTGAGTGAGAGTTTGGGCCCGGGTTGGCCCATGCTCGCGGTCACGGCCGCGGGCGCCGTCATCGGCGGGACGCTGGGCAGCGTGGCCCTTGTGCTGTTGAGCTTCGACCGGGCCGGTTATGCCGGAGTGGTCGTCGGGGCAATCTCCGCCGCTGCCGTGGGTGGTTTCCTCGGTTTCCTCACCAGCAGCTTCTTGGAGATCGGGCTGCGGGCCTGGAAGGAGGCCGTCTCCGGCGTCGCGGAAGACCGTCGATTGACCTGACGGCGGAAAGGAGTCGCGCGGCCGTTCGCCTCATTCTCGGGGCGCGTTCTGGTAATCTTTGCCGGTCGTCGGTGCCGTCGCGACGTCAAGTTGGGTATGCCACGTTGAGTCGAACGCCCGACGTCACGCATTTCGCTCGTCCGCCCCAGACTTCGCCGCTCATCCGATTAAACCCGGCCTTTTGCTACAGCCGATAAGTCGCGATGGAACGGTTTCTTTGGCGCAACGACTACGGCAGGACGCAATATGCAACGTGCAATACGCGGCTCACTCTGTTTGGCGCTGGCGGCGCTGATCCAAATCGGTTTGCCGGCCATGGGCCAAGAAAAATCGCCCAGCGCGGGCCGCGGACCGCTCGCACAGCGACTGAGCCGTTTGCGCCGCTCACTCGGCGGCGACGACGAAACGTCTCGCCAACACGTACATTCGCATCCCACGACGAAATCGGCGCCGCCTCGCCTGACCCATCAATCGGCGCAGCAGGCCCAACCGAGCACCTCCGATAGCGATGCCAATCCACCCGCGAGCAAGCCATCGAGCAACCGCGGCAGCTCGAGTCGCCGCACGGCGATGCGCTCGCAGATGGAGGAACAGGACCCGGTGCTGGCCGAGGAGCCGACGTTGGCCGATGAGCCTCTCGATGGCGACGCGCCCATCGAGATCGACGCGGAAGGGACCCCCGACGAGCAAACGGAACCAACGGAATCGGATGCCGATGCGCCGCTCCCCCTGCCGACGGAGGTGAAGACGCCCACCAAGGTCATGAAGACCGAACGGAAATCGCACGGCGAAGACGGCGACCACGCCGCCACGCTGTTTACACGCACTACGCCCCGGATCACCATCCATGCCACCGGCCCGCGAAGGCTCGACGTCGGCCAGGCCGCGGACTTCAAGTTGGTGGTCACGAACGACGGCGATCAGGCCGCCGGCGATCTCGTGGTCATGGTCACCATGCCCGAGTCGGCCGAGTTGACTTCCACGCGGCCGACGTCCGGATCGGTCGATCGTTCCGCCAGCGGTTCGGCCCTGCAATGGGCGATCCGCAAGCTGGCCGCCGGTAAACGCGAAGAGCTGTCGTTGCGGATTGTGCCCCACGACAGCGCCGCGATGGACCTGGATGTGCGGTGCGGTTATGCCGCGATCGCCGCGAAGACGACGCTCGACGTGCAGCAGGCCCGGTTGTCGTTGAGGATCGAAGGAGCCAGCGAAGTGCTCTGCGGAGAAAAAGAGATCTACCGCCTGTCGCTGCGAAATTCGGGCAACGGGCCGGCGGAGAACACCACGATCCATCTGATGCCTCTGCCGCCGGATGAGGGCGTGCCGGCCACGCACCGCATCGGCACGCTCGGTGCCGGCGAGAGCAAGACGGTCGAGATCGAATTGGTTGCCCGGCAGGGCGGCAAGCTCTCGATCCAGGCCCGAGCCACGGCCGACGGTGGGCTGAACGTAGCCGCCGCCGAGGACGTCACGGTGCGGCAGCCGGCCGTTCAGGTCGAGGTGGTTGGTCCCGCCCGCCAATACGCCGGCGCGCCGGCGAGCTATCGCGTGCGGGTGCGCAATCCCGGCGACGCCCCGGCCCGCCGCGTGAAAGTGACGGCCAATCTCCCCGAGGGGGCCGAGTGTGTGGCGGCCTCGCACGACGGCAAGATCGACGCCAAGCATGCGCGGGCCACCTGGTCGCTGTCGTCGTTGGCCGCGGGTGCGGAGCAGCTCTTCATCGTTAAATGCCTGGTGAAATCGCCCGGCGAGAACCGCCTGGAAGCGGTCGCCGAAGCCGATGGCGGCCTCAAGCACACGAACCTCGCCACGACCGAAGTGCTGGCCGTTGCCGATCTCGCGCTCGACATTTCCGACCCGACCGGGGCCGTGCCCGTCGGGAACGATTCGATCTACGAAGTGCGGGTGCGCAACCGGGGCGATCGGGCCGCCGAGGGGGTCGATGTGTCGGCCTTCTTCTCCAAGGGGGTCGAGCCGGTGTCGGCCGACGGTTCGCCCAATACGTTGTCGTCGGGCTCGGTTGTGTTCCAGACGCTCTCGTCCCTGGCGCCGGGCGAGGAGAAGGTGCTCAAGATCCACGCCAAGGCGGCCGCGGCGGGCGTACACCGCTTCCGCGTCGAGTTGCAATGCCGTTCGCTCGGCGCCAAGCTCACCGAGGAAGAGACGACGCTCTACTACGCCGATCTGCCGGGCGACAAGTCCGACGACGAGGAGTCTGTCGCCGAAGAGACTCCGACCGAGGCCCCGCATGTGGCCACCCCGAAACGGCCCCGCGAACTGCGGTAGTCACTTAGAGCAACCGACAAAACAGGATCGCGCTCCACAAAAACCGGCCTTTCACAGCCGATTTTTCGCCCACAGGCGCTCTGGCTTCACGGTTTTGTCAGCCGCTCTTAGCGGGCATGATAGCGGACGACGAAGGGAAGCCTGCGCGCATCAATAGTCGCGCACCGAGCCGTCGGGAAAGGTGGGGTGCGGCCACTTGAACTTACGCTGCGGGTCGGCCGCCACCTCGGCCATCTTGGCCTCGTCCATCTCGACGCCCAGGCCGGGGCCCTCCGGCAGCGAGGCATAACCCTCCGCGTCGACCTGCCAATGCTTGCGGGCCACGCCCGGCGGCATGATGTGGCCGTCCAAGTATCCCTCATGGATCAGGAAGAGCGGCACCGAAGCCGCCGCGTGCAAGCTGGCGCTGAGTCCCAGTTCCGAGCAGGTGCAATGCGGCGCGAGAGGCACGAAGAACGTCTCGGCCAATGCGGCGATCTTGCGCATCTGGCTGATTCCGCCCGTGTGCCCGCAATCGGGCTGCAAGATGTCGACCACGCGCTCCTGTAGGTAGGGCATCATGCCCCAGATCGTGCGGTCGCGCTCGCCCGTGGCCAGCGGCACACGGATCTGCGCACGCAGTTCCTTGAAGACTTCGATGTTGCCGGGCACGGCCGGCTCTTCGATGAAGAGCACATCCAAGGGCTCGATGGCCGCGGCGAATTGAATGAGCGTGGCCACGGGTACCGCACAATGCGCGTCGAACATCACCGCGCCGTCGGGGCCGACTCGCTCGCGAGCGTCGCGCACCAACTTGACGAGTTGCTCGATATCCTTCGGCCCGCCGCTGAAGGGGTGCGGCCCGCCCGTGCCCGTCTTGTGCGCCTTGGGGGTCGGGTACATACGAATCTTGTCGCGACACGGCCCGCCGAGCAGGCGGTACACCGGCTCGCCCCAGAGTCGGCCCGTAATGTCCCATAGGGCCATGTCGATGGCCGACAGCGTGTGAACCATGAACGGACCGCCGCGCATATCGCGGTGGGCCCTAAAGATCTTTTGCCAGAGGAACTCGATGCGGGTCGGGTTTTCGCCGTCGAGTAGTTCGAAGAGCGAACGGGCCAGCGTGGCGGCCACATTCGGTTCCAGGCCGGTGATCTCGCCCCAACCCGTGATTCCGTGGTTCGTCTCCAGCTTGACGTAGACCTTGGGCCCCACCGGCGTCGCGGTCAGCCGCGTCAACTTGATCGACGAGCCGCGGTCGGCCACCTGCGCCGCAGGGTTGTCTTGCTGCGCCAAGGCATCGTTCAGCGCGAGCGCTCCCGCCCCGACGGCCGCGGCCGATGTGAAGAGCTGACGACGGGTAACCGAAGGCAAGGCCGGTCGTTTCATGTTCCACGGTCCGTTATTTGGCCAGTTCCATCAGTTTGCCGATGCCCGCTTCCAGGCCCGCCGCGTCGGACGCGCCGACCAGGATCACATTCTTTTCCACCGCGAACGGGCTGAACGCCACGCTCAGCAGCGCCTTACCCGGCCCGGGGTATTTTTCATCGGCCACCTCCAACAACAGCTCGCTGGCTTGCAGGGCGGCCACCAACTCGCTCGCCCTACTGTCGCCGAGCAGGATCAGGTGCGAGTCGATCGAAAAGGCCTCCGGCAACTGCGGGCAGAGCTTGTCGGTACCGACGAACGAATTGAGCCGCGTCCAGGGCCGCGACCATTTCTGCCGCACCTCCTCGCTGGCTTGAACTTCGACCGCTTCACCCTTGACGACGGCCGGTTGCTGATCGTCGCCGATGAAAACCACACAGCCCGGCTCAAAGAACTTCTCGCTATCGAAGTCGATGAAGCCCTGGCCCGCCACGGTCAGCAGCGTGCCCGGCTTGCGCCATTCGACGATCTCTTGGCCCTCGGCCGTGCGCACGATTTGGCGTCCGTCGTCGGCCGTTTCGACGGTGGCTGCGAGTTTTACCTCGCTCGATGGCTTCCGCTCGGCACCGGTCGGCTTATGAATCTTGATGTAGGGGTCCCACACGCGCGGATAGCGCGCTTTGCGGACGATGTCTCCTTCGGCGACGACCTGGACGTGCACTCCGCCGGCGACCAAGGCCGCTCGCAGGGTTTCGGCCGCGGCGCGTTGCACGTCGGAGCCGATGGCGATACGGATTTCCGGTTTGCCGGCCAAGAGTCCGCGGATTGCCACCTCGTCAAACACGCGCACGCGCTCGGCGTTCTGTGCAGGAGTGGCCGGGCGCGGCTGATAATCGAACGAGGTTTGCGTGCCGAAACCGCCCGCCAGAGCGTCGATTCTTACGGAGTACGCGCCGGACCTGCCGTTGGTACCCAGGGCGAACGTCTCTTGCCATCGCCCCTGAGTATTCATGGCCCGATAGGCATGGTAGACGGGCTTGCCGTCGGGTCCGAGAATGGTGATCTCGAACGGCCAGGGCATCTTCAAATTGGTTAGCTCGGCGGAGAGTTTTACGCTCCCTGCGTCCGGTTCGGCAGAGAGCCGAGCAAAGCCGGTCGGCGCACGGGGTGCGACGAGATAGAGCTTCATCTCGCCCGGCGCAAACGTGCCGGATTGCGGGCGATCGAAATCGGTCACCCGTCGAGTCGCACGCCAGTCGGCGCCTTCGATCAGGTAGACGGCGGCAGCCGGATCGAGCCCCGACAGGGTATATTGCGCGTCGTGTGCGGCATGGTTGTAGATCGGGTATTCGTCGCTCTCGGCCACGTCGGGCAGTCGCTCGAAGCCGTTGAGCACCAGGATGAGTTGGCCTTCTCCACCGACGTGCCGCTCGGCCGCCAGATGGACCGAATCGGTCACAATAGCCGGCTTGCTCGGCGTGTCGCGGAGCGTCTTCTTCAACGGCTCGACCGCCTTGCGCGCCAACTCGTCCATGAAGAAGTTGGTCTGGAAGAAACTCGCCTCGCGCGGACTCTTGAACGACTTCTTGTCGGCGACGAAGAGCGGCGTCCAACGGAAGGCGGGGTCCTTGAAGTCGGCTTCCGTCGCGATCCCTTGATCGAAACGCACGCTCGTCGTGCGGTCGTAGACGATCCTTCCGCCGGCGCTCGTGAAATCGCGTAACGCTTGTTCGACGTCGTCGGGCAGTTCGAAGGTCTGTCCGACCACCACGAGCGTCTTGTAGCGGGCCAGCGCGCCGCGGGGCAACAGGCGCTCGTCGAGGATGTGCGCCGGGTATCCCGCGCGGCTGAGCGCTTGGTGTACCGTCAGGACCTGCTCTTTGTAATTGCCGCCGACGCTATAGGCGCTCAGATCGATCTGCCCTTCCTTGAGCGCGGTATTCTCGGGAAGCGAAGCCACCATCAGCTTGATCTGCTCGCCCGTCTTCTTCTTGGCCTCCTTGGCCGAGATGGCTTTCTCGCGCAGAGAAATTTCAGAGAAACTCCAGAGCACGGCCACGTCATGTTCTTCGGGCGACATCTCCAGGAAGAGCGGCCCGAGTCGCTGCCCAGGCTCGTTGACGGCGGCCAATTCCTCGGGGGTCATGCCGCCCGTGTTCAGCCACCAGTTGCTCTTCAGCCCGGCAGCCAGCATGCCGTTGAGCATCGTCCGATAGGCATTTTGCTGCCCCGGCTGTGCCACCAGCTTGCCAAAGAGTTGGCCATTCATCGCGTGGGCGATCTTGGCGGTCGGCTGGTGGGCCTTTTCCAGGTAAAGCGCGCCGATCACGCCCAGCTTGCCGTACCCCCAGTCCATGAACACGTGCGTCGACGGCACGTCGTTCACTTCCTGGTTCATCGGATCGGTGCCGTCCATGATGGCGTGCGGCGCGTACAGGTCGGTGCTGAACACCACGTCCGGCCAAACACCCTGCAAGTCGCGTTTGGCCTGCGCGGCATTTTCTTTGAGGATGGCGCAGCGAATGGCCATGTATCGCATCCAGTCGGCGTCGTCGCGCGAGGCGATGTCGTCGGTGTATCGCCAGCCGCGCGATTCGTACCAGGCCTGTTCGTCCCAATTGGGAAACCCCGAGGCCATGCCACCGGCCGGCGTTTTGCCCCAGGCGAGTCCAGGTTCGTCGAGACAGCCGACGCTGACGATGGCATGACGATAACGGCGCAGCCGCTGCGCAGTGTGAAAGTTGAACAGCCGCATCGTCTCGACCATCCGCGCATCGGCCCAACTCTTCTCACTGCCCCAGGGCTTGTGCGTGACGTAGCCGGTCCAATACATGTAGCAGATCGTGGGGAGGTCCATGCCGATGGCCTGTTCGAAGGCGTTCAGGCCCGTGGAACGGCGCTGTCGCAGGCCGTCGACGAGCGGTTTGCCATCGGGCGTCAGCAGGCCGAAGGCAAACGCATTCCCCAGCACGAAATTCGCGCCGCTTCTTTTCAGGTCGTTCCAACCGATCGTCTGCGAGAGCAACATCGGCGAAACATTGGTGCCACCGGCCAAGACGAGTTTCTGCCCCGAGTCGTTGCCGTCGAGGCGGAGGGCGTATTCGCCGGCGCTCAGTGCATAAGGCGGTAAGGTGACCAGCACGGTTGAGCCATCGCCTTTCAACTCGAAGGCGACAACGGTGGCGCCGGCATCTTTCGGAACGAGCTCGATCTTGGCGGTTCCCCCGGCGGGCAAGCCAGCGACGGCCAACTCGATCGGCTCGCGGCATAGATAGGCGTTGCGGTTCTGGGGCAATACCAATTCCGATGCCGGAACGATGCCGCTCACCAGACACAGAACGACGACGACCGGCAGCGTGACACTCTTCATGGGCGTGCGAATCCCCAGTGGAGCCGATTGTGCGATGCGCCCGCGCCGCCGGCGCGGACGTGTGACATCGTAAACTGCCGCGCGGGCCGTTAAAAGAGTGCGCCGTCCCTGGTTGCAGCCGACTCCCGAAGAGGCGACAATCACGATCTCCATTCACGCCGCAGAAAGAGAAAGCTGTCATGGGGGCCTATTCGCCACAGATCCAAGTCGTCGCCGATCGCGACGCCCTCTGTCGGGCCGCGGCGGACCTGTTTCTTTCCCTCTCGCAGGCGGCCGTGCAGCAAAGGGGCCGGTTCACGGTGGCCCTTTCCGGGGGCTCGACTCCCCGCGACTTTTATGCGCTGCTGGCCAACCCGGATGCGCCGTATCGCGGCCAGCTTGCCTGGGACAAGCTCTTCTTCTTCTGGGGCGACGAGCGCCACGTGCCGCCCGATCACGCCGATAGCAACTATCGCATGGCCAACGAGGCACTCCTTTCCAAGGCGCCCGTGCCCGAGGGCAACATTCATCGCATTCAGGCCGAAATGCCCGATGCCGAGATGGCGGCCCATGCCTACCAAGAGAATCTGCAATCGTTCTTCCAACTCTCGGGAGACTGCCCGCCCTGCTTCGATCTGGCCCTGATGGGTCTGGGACCCGACGGCCACACGGCATCGCTCTTCCCGCAGACGGCGGCGCTGCATGAAAGAGATCGATGGGTGGCGGCCAATTGGGTGCAAAAACTCCACACGCATCGCATCACGCTCACGGTTCCCGTCCTGACTCGCGCGGCCGAGATCCTCTTCTTGGTGGCCGGTGCCGACAAGGCCACGGCCCTGCGAGACGTCTTCCACGGTCCGTACCATCCCGACCAATGGCCGGCCCAGGTGTTCCGCAACAGCGCCGGCCATGTGGCTTGGCTGATCGACCAACTGGCCGCCCGGCAACTGCCGAAAAGAGGCTAGGCTCGCGAGTCGGTTGGGAGCTTGGCCGATCACGCGTCGGCGTGCTCAATCGACCTGATCGAGCAGGCTAATGGTGATGGCCCGAAAGACGTGTTCCACGCTACTCAGCTCCCGGTCGTCGGCCTGCCAGAAGATCAGAAGTGTGGCCCGCGGCGTGTAGCCGCTGCGGACAACCGCGGTGTTCGTCAGATCGAGGCAATAGAAGTTGATGTCGCACCCCACCAGCTCGACATCGCCGATCGTTTCCTCGACCGCTTCGGCATCGAGCTCATCGTACACCTGCCGCATGGTTTGCAGGGCCGTATCGACCAGTTCTTGCGGAACCTGCGAGAGGGGATGGACCATCACCGACCAGAACGCCCCACCCGGGCTGTAGACGGAAACCGACAACTCGCCATCGAGCGCTTCCCCCTCGTCGAGTGTCCAGTTCTCGGGATACTGGAACTTGATGCCAAGTTTGTCGTACAGAGCGGGCATGAGGGGTGGGAATTGGAGACGAAGGCTGGGCGGTGATGTATAAGCGACGATCCATCCGTGGCGCTCGGGCTTTCGGGTTTTGTCGGCCGCTCTAAAATCATCATACCGAACCGGGCGGCGGGGGATACCGCAACTCTGGTTCTCGAATCGCCCCCTAGGTCTGGCCCGTGGTTCCTCTCCATCTCCATGTCGATGTGCTTGTCATCGGGGCCGGCTTTGCCGGTAGCCTGACCGCCCTGCTGGCGAACCGGATCGGACGCTCCGTCGCGATCGTCGAGCGCGGTTCGCACCCGCGCTTCGCGCTCGGCGAATCGGCCACACCGCTGGCCGACCTCATCTTGGCGGAATTGGCCAGCCGTTATCAGCTTCCGCGTCTCGCGCCGCTGGCCGAATACGGCACTTGGCAACAGGCGTACCCTGCTCTGGTCTGCGGCCTGAAGCGCGGTTTCAGTTATTTCCACCAGCCGCTTGGGGAACGATGGCGGCCACGCGAGGACCGGGCCAACGAATTGCTCATCGCCGCCAGCAAGGGTCCGGCCGACGCCGACACACACTGGCTCCGTTCCCAATTCGACCATTTTCTGGCCGGCGAGGTACGCAGCGCCGGGATCGAACTGCTCGAAAACGCGCCGATCGCTGAATTGACCGGCGGGCCGCCTTGGCGCGCGACGGGCACGACCAACGGGCGGCCCTTCACCATCGACGCCCGTTTCGTCGTCGACGCCTCGGGCGGAGGTCGCGTACTGGCAAGCCATTTTCGGATCGCCGATCAACCGAGCCGCATGCACACCCGCTCACGCTCCATCTTCGGCCATTTCCGCGGCGTGCGGCCGTGGTACGACGTCATGAGCGAGGCGGGGGGAAGACCCGACCTGCATCCATTCCCTTGCGACGACGCGGCCCTGCACCAGGTATTCGATGGCGGGTGGATGTATATGCTGCGATTCCACCATGGCGTGACGAGCGCCGGTTGGCTGCTCGATGCCGAACGGTTCCCGCTCGATACGTCGCTGACCGCCGCGGACGAATGGTCGCTCTGGCTTTCCCGCTATCCTTCGCTCGCCGACCAATTCCGCGACTCTACTCTGGTCGATCCGCCGGGTGGCCTGTGCCGGACGGACCGCTTGCAACATCGCTTCGACCCCGCTGCCGGCGAAGGCTGGGCGATGCTCCCGGCCTCGGCCTATACGTTGGACGCGCTGCACAGCACGGGTAACGCCCATACGCTGTCGAGCATCGAACGGCTGATCGACGTATTGGAGCACGATTGGCAAACGGCCAACATGCCCGCAAAGCTGGCCGACTATGGCCGCACGCTCCAAACCGAAATCAACTACATCGATCGGTTGGTACACGGCGGCTATCGGGCGATGGGGCAATTCGAGTTGTTCGCCACGTTCGCCATGTTCTATTTCATTGCCGCCCACAACAGCGAGGCCCGTCGGCGCGAGGGCCGGCGGGGAGAGCCCTTCCTGTGGGCCGAGCAACCGGATTTTCAGGCGGTCTTCGACGACGCGTACCAACAACTCCTGTTGATTACCGAACATGGGCCGGCTTCGTCCGCCGACGTACGCTCGTTCGCCCGACATGTCGCCGCCCGCCTCGAGCCCTTCAATATCGCGGGCCTCCAATTTCCCGACGGGCAAGGTTTTGCAGGCGGATTGCAGATGTAGCCGCCGCGCGGTTGACGTTCCGCCGCCACGGGCAATCTTCTACAATCCGGCCGATCTCAACCCGCCTGGGAATGCTCGATGAACCGATGGTCTTGGCTGCTGGCGTTGCCCGTGATGGCCGGGTGCATCAACGGCGTACCCTTGCCGCCGACTCCGGCTTCTTCGCGGGCCGTGCCACAAGTGCAGATCGACGGCGAACTTCAGGAGACGGCCTGCATTCAAATCGCCCAAACCTACATACGTAGCTTGGGCAAAGATCCCACGCAGGCCACCTATGTCGTGGATCGTGATCCCCAACTAAAGGAAGAACCCGGTTCCGACGAAAGCACGATGGTTGCCGTGATCACGGCCAGATTTCTCGACGGCACCGTATGGCGGATGGCGCTCAAGAGCGATGGCGATCTGAGCCTTTTGGCCGACTGAGAGACGCGGCCGGCCATCGTTAGCGGGGCTTGGGTGTGCTGCGGCCCGCGGCCACGTACTGCTGCAAGAGGGCGGTGAGCCTGGCGACCATCGCCGGATTCTCGTCGGAGACGTTTTTCCGTTCGCCGACGTCGGCCGAGAGGTCGTAGAGCTGAACCGGGGGTAGACCGGCCGCCTCTTTGCTGCCGGGCTGCGGCCCGCTCCAGCCACCCGAATCGGGGCACAGCTCGAGCTTCCAGTTGGCCTGCCGGATGGCGAACGAGCCGTTGATCGAATGATTTACGATGGCCTCGCGCAGTGGTGCGTGTGCCTCGTCCAACAAAGCAGGCAGCAGGCTCACGCTATCTTCCCCGGCGCCGTCGGGCAGTTCGAGATCGACGACGTCGGCGAGCGTTGCCATCAGGTCGGTCAGGCAGATGACCTGGTCGCTCCGGCTGCCCGGCGCGATCTTGGCGGGCCAGCGGGCGAGGAACGGCACACGGTGCCCGCCTTCGAAGATGTCGGCCTTGTAGCCGCGGAAGTGGTAGCTGGGATGATGGCCCTTCTCCGCCAACGCCTTGAAGTCGGCCGTCGGCGAACAGCCGTTGTCGCTCGTGGCGACGATGAGAGTGTTGTCCGCCACCCCGCCCTTCTCGAGCGCATCGAGCACGCGCCCGAGCGTGTCGTCGACCTGCATCACGAAGTCGGCATAGTCGTTGATGCCGCTCTTGCCACGCCAGGCGTCGCTCGGCTCGACCGGAGCGTGGGGTGCGTTGAGGGGGAAGTACAGCAGGAACGGCTGCCCGGCGCGGGCCGCCGCTGACTGCCGTTCGATGAAGGCCACCGCTTTCTGCGTGAGCGTGGGAAGAACATTTACGGCTTCAAAATCGTCGCCGGCCGGCCCATTCCGCACGATCTTCTTCTCTTTCGTCGGCACGGCTGTGAACCGATCGTTCTCGATGAACAAGAAGGGCGACATGTCGAGCGAGGCGCTGATGCCGAAGTAATAGTCGAAACCGGCCGAGTTCGGTCCGCCAGCGATCTTGCCGGCGTAGTCGACATCCCAGGCACGCGCGTAACCGTTGCCGAAGTTGCCACCGTCGTCGGCGATACCGCCGTCTTTGAGCGGCATGTCCATTCCCAGGTGCCACTTGCCGACGCAACCGGTCGCGTAGCCTCGCTGTTTTGCCAACTGCCCGATCGTCAGCCGCCCCGGCTCGATGAGCGGCCGTGAATAGCCGCCGAGCACGCCGCTCTTCAAGCGCGTGCGCCAAGCGTATCGTCCGGTAAGGAGACCGTACCGAGTGGGCGTGCAGACCGCGGAGCCGGAGTGGGCGTCGGAAAAAATCATCCCTTCGCGGGCCAAGCGATCGAAGTGCGGCGTGGCGATCTTGCCATCGGGATTGAGGCAGCGCACGTCGCCGTAACCTAGGTCGTCGGCCAGCAGAATGACCACGTTGGGACGGCCCTCCTGGGCGGAAAACGCCACAGCGCCCCGTCCGGCGACAACGATCACGACCACCCAGAAAAGTGCTCTAATGACGTTGATCGTCGTGGCGAGTGGAAGCCGGCGATCCGTAGATCGAGGCGGCTTTTCGCGCGGTGCAGTCTTCATTCGTCGGGGCCGAGCACAGTGAGCATCTCGATGCGTGGAATCAGCGGCAAGTATGGGGGCGAGTGCGGTCCGGGTCAACCGACAGGCGGGTGACGCGGCGCGGCGAGCAAACCACAAAAAATCTGACCGGCTTGCAGGATTTGGCCGCCGGCGGGAACCATACCGACGACGATGACCACCGCCGACCAACCCGCCGCTCGCAGGACCACCGCGATCGACCGCGCAATGGAATGGGCCACGCGAGACCGCACGACGCGGGCGGCGGCAGCGCCGATCGACTGGGAACGCTGTCTGGCCGAACACGAGGGATGGTTGCGCGGCGTGATTCTCGCCCGTACGGGAGAGCGGCACGCGGTCGATGAGGTGTGGCAAGAAGTCTCGTTGGCGGCGATCGAGCAGCGCGCACGCATCGCCGACCCCGAGAAGGCACCGGCCTGGCTCTACCGCGTCGCCGTGTTACGGTCGATCCGTTATCGCCGGCAGTGCGCCCGCCAGCGCAAGCGACTGGCCCAACTGGCGACCGAATCGAACGGCCACACGTCGGCGGTCGACGATCCGTTCCAGTGGCTACTGAGCGAAGAGCGTCGACAATTCGTCCGCGCGGCCTTGCTGGAACTTACCGGGCGGGATGCCGAAATCCTGATGCTGAAATACCAGGAGCGGTGGACCTACCGACGCATCGCCGCGCTGCTGGGAATCAGCGAAAGCGCGGTCGATGCACGGGTGTTTCGGGCACGCGAACGATTGCGGCAGCGATTAGCAGACTATTTTTCGCCGGACGATACGCATCGAAGGACGCAGACATGAATGACCAACCGGACGAACTGGCCCTTATCGACCGGCTGGCGACGGGCGAACTCGACGAGCCATCCCGCCGCCGCCTGTTGGCCTGGCTCGATCGCGAGCCGCTACATTGGCGCCGCTGCGCCTTGGCACTGCTCGAGGCCCGCGAGATCGAGCAGGCTTTCGCCGCCTGGCAGGGCGAGTCGCCCAGACCGAAGCCGCTGCGCCCGATCCAAGAGCGGCGACCGAGCTCGCGCGCCATCCTGGCGCTGGCGGCATCGATCTTGGTCGCATTCTGTTTGGGTCTGTTTACCCGCGGTCTGTCGGTCGCTCCCGCACCAAGTGTAGTCGAGGTTCCGCATCCGTCGAGTCAGCAGACGCCTGCGGAACCCACGCAGAACGAGCGGCCGTCCGATGAGGTTCAGCCACATAGCACGGTGGCACACCAGACGGTCGCAGCGGCGCCGAGTCCGGTCCCTGCGGGTCCCATTCCGCCGTATGTGCGCAGCCAATGGGAGCGGCGTGGCTATCAGCTCATTTCGCACCCTGCGCGGCTACCCGTCGTTCTGCCCGATGGTCGGCGCGTGACGGTTCCGGTTGATCAGTTGCAACTCAATTACGTGGGCCAACGAACTTATTAACAACGAAGGGAGACATTATGTGTGCGATGAACTTGGATCGGATGAAGTTGGACCGACCGTCGGCCTGTGGCATCCGGCAGCGACGAATAGGCCGGTTCGCCCGTCTCGCGGCGGTGCCTCTCACCTTCTTGGCGTTTTCCACCAGCGTGCCGGCCGACGAGCCGCCGGCCAACCAGGCCGCCCCTACCTCGGCTCTGGGTATCGCCGTGTTGCAGGATTTGACCGCGGCCAATGGGAACGTGGCCTTGCACGCAGTGCTAGCGATCAATGAGAACCTGATCGGAGCCGACGTGGCCCAGGTCGACGACGTGCTCCGCTCGCATTTGGGGTTGGGCGAAGGAAAGGGGCTCGTCGTCACTTCGCTGACCGACGATTGCCCGGCCGCCAAGGCCGGCATTCGCAAATACGACGTGCTGATCACAATCGGCGGCGAGGAGATCGCCAACCTCGATGGGTTCCGCCAGGCGTTGCAGGCTTCGGTAGAGAAGCCCATCGCCCTGGGCTTTATTCGCAGCGGGAAGAAACAGTCGGCCGAGGTGACGCCGCATGCCGCCGCGGCGGCCGTGCTGTCGCTTCCCGAGGAGACGCTCGCCCAAGTCCAGCCCAAATACTGGCTGGGGTTGGGGCTGGCGGGCGCGGACGACACCCTGCGGTCGCAGTTATCGCTTCCCGCCGGCGAAGGGCTGGTTGTCACGGGGGTCGAGAACGACAGTCCGGCAGCCAAGGCCGGCGTGATGGCCAACGACGTGATTTTGAAACTCGACGGGAAAGCATCGACCACGATCGAGGCGCTCACGGAACAGCTTCAAGCCATCGCCGACAAGTCGGTGTCGTTGGAACTGCTGCGTCGTGGCAAACCGGCCACACTCACCGTGACACCGGAACCGCGGCGTGAAACGGGCGCGGCGACAGCCTGGTTCACTGACGCGAACATCGTCTGGGCCAATGGGTTGGCGACTCCCTATTTCGTGAACACGGACCAGGGTATCGGGCTAGCCTATACCGCAGCCGTGGCGCCGGTGTCGCCAAACGTGGCCAAACAACTCAGCGACCTCGATGCACAAATCAAACAACTCGAGGCGGCGCTGGCGGCACTTCGGGCCACGATCGAGGCGAATCCTCAGGCGGCGCCCGGCGGTGAGGAAAAGAAATGATTGCCGCGTGGGGATGCCGCGCAGCGATTGGAACGAAGCGGACTGAGATGCCGTTACCGATCGACAAGCGCCGCGTACAATGGCGGCATGCCGATTCGATTGTCGAACTTGCGTCTCAGTATCGAAGAGCCCGAAACCGCGCTGGCCGGCCGCTTGGCGGCCGCGCTCGACGTCCGGCCAGATGATATCCGACGGTGGCGCATCCTGCGCAAGAGTCTCGATACGCGAGACAAGCGCAATCTCGAGTTCGTCTACACGGCCGAGATTGCACTGGCCGGCGATGAGCCGGGGCTCGTGGCCCACTCGTCGCGCAGGAATCGATCGGTTCAGGTCGAGCTATATGACGAGCCGCGATTCGAGATGCCCCCGCCCGGTTGCCAGCCGCTTGACCGGCGGCCGGTCATCGTCGGATCGGGGCCGGCCGGTATGGCCGCCGGCTACTTTCTGGCCGAACAGGGGTACCGTCCGCTGATCCTCGAACGGGGCAGCGCGGTGCGCGAGCGGATCGCCGACGTACACGCCTTCGACGAGGGTGCCCCACACAACCCCGAGAGCAACTACCTGTTCGGCGAAGGGGGGGCAGGCACGTTCAGCGACGGCAAGCTCACCTGCCGCACCTCGGGCCCCGATGTGCGCCGCATCCTCGAACTGTTCGCCGAGTGCAAAGGCAAACCGTCGATTCTGTACGACCACCGACCGCACCTGGGCAGCAATCGGTTGCCGGCCGTGGTCAAAGCGTTCCGGCGCAGGATCACGGAGATGGGGGGCGAATATCGCTTTGGTTGTCGGTTGGAAGACATCGAGATCGCCGATGGCCGCATCCGCGGCCTGGCCACCTCGTCGGGCCCCTTGAGCGCTGCGGTCGTGGTCCTGGCCATCGGTCATAGTGCCCGCGACACCTATCAGATGCTGTACGACCGGGGCGTGCCCCTCGTACCCAAGCCGTTCCAGTTCGGTGTGCGGATCGAACAACCGCAAGAAGAAGTGAACCGGGTGCAATATGGTGCGCCACGGCTGGAGGAGAAACTCGGCGCCGCCGACTACACACTCATCGCCCGTGGCCGCACGGCAAACCTGTTTACATTTTGTATGTGCGCGGGCGGGCAGATCATTCCCAGCGTGTCGGAGCCGGGCTATTTTTGCACCAACGGCATGAGCCTGTCTCGCCGGGCAAGCCCCTTCGCCAACAGTGGCTTGATGGTAACGCTCGACCCGGCCGACTTCGGCTCGGATCACCCGCTGGCCGGCGTGATGTTGCAGCGACGCTACGAGGGGCTGGCTTATGCGTTGAGCGGCGATACCTACCTCTGCCCGCTCCAGGCGGCTGACGACTTTTTGAATCGGCGTCGCACCGATCGTGGCGTAGCGTGCAGTTACACGCGCGGGACCATTGCGGCCGACCTCGGCACGCTGGTTCCACCGCAGGTTTTGTCAGCCCTCGACGAGGGCCTGCCGATGCTCGACCGCCGTTGGCGCGGACGTTTTTTGAAGAGCGCGGCGCTCGTCGCCCCCGAAACACGCGGTAGTTCGCCGGTGCGTTTTCTACGCGACAACGCGACCCTCGAGAGCACGGGCATCGCGGGACTCTATCCGGTCGGCGAGGGCGCTGGCTATGCGGGTGGGATCGTCAGCGCCGCACTGGACGGGCTGCGTGCCGCCAAGGCCATTATTTCGCGATACGCGCCGCTGGAATCGCGTCGGCAGTCCGTCTCGGACGAGCTTTAGAGCAACCGACAAAACCGGCCCGAGCTTCCGAAAAATCGGCGTTTCACGGCCGATTTTTCGCCCACGGCGCTCCGGCTTCCGGGTTCTGTCAGCGGCTATTAGCAGCCGGCGGTTCTTGCCCCCTATCGGCAAGTCTCGCCTGTCGCCGCGCTGCTGGAATCGGCCACGCGATTCCCGCCTCAATGGAGCGAATTGTGGTAATTCGGGCACGGCATGATACTTACACGCCATTTCTAGCCTGGTCGCCCCATGACCTGGCCTCTTGGTACGCCGCTTGCTTAAAGAAGAGGCCGTACTGCCCGGGGGGGCGTTACCGCTAAGCATCGAGCGATGCCCTACGGATTGTACATTTCGGCCGAAGGTGCCCAGGCACAGAGCCTGCGCATGGAGTCGATCTCGAACAACCTGGCGAATGCCAACACGCCCGGTTTCAAACGCGAAATGGCCGTGTTCCAATCGCGGATGGCTGAGGCTATCCAACGGGGCATCGCGGCGCCGGGTGCGGGCGGCCTCGACGACCTGGGGGGCGGCGTCGACAGCCTGGCAACCATCACCGACTTTTCGCCCGCCGCGATCAATAAGACCAATGTGCCGACCGATCTGGCGATCGAGGGCGAAGGGTTCTTCGTCGTCCGCCGCAACGGCAAAGACCTTCTGACGCGGGCCGGCAACTTCATGATGTCGTCGGCCGGCACGCTGGTCACCCAGAACGGCGACCCGGTCCTTTCGACACAGGGAACGCCCGTGACCATCGAGCCGGAACTGGGGCCGTGGTATATCACCGCCGACGGGGCCATGGCGCAGGGTAGCGATAAGGTCTATCTCGGGCTCGTTCGCCCGCGGTCGTACGGCGACCTGGTCAAGACCGATGCCAACCTTTATTCGCCGCTGGCCCCCACAACCCAACTCGGCGAGAACGAGCGGCACGTGCTCAGCGGCCACTTGGAGAATTCGGGGGTGCAATCGGTCACCGAGATGACCGAGATGATCGAAACCTCCCGCGCCTTCGAGGCGAACGTGAACATGATCCGCAACCAGGATCAGATACTTGGCGAATTGGTAAGCCGGGTGTTGAAGACCTAACGCGGCCCCTCCACTCCTCACTTCCCGAACCCTGAACCGTAAATGAGCATTCAAGCCCTCCGTACCGGCGCCACGGGCATGCGGGCGACGGAAATGACGCTCGACGTGATCGCGAACAACATCGCGAACGTCAACACGACCGCCTTCAAACGGTCGCGCGCCAACATGGAGAACCTGTTCTACAACTACATCAAGTTGCCCGGCGCGCAGGACGCCTTCAACAACTACGCTCCCACGGGGTTGGCGATCGGCCTCGGCACACGCGTGCAGGGAACGCAGATGATGTTCGAACAGGGGGCGTTCGACATCACCAACAACCCGCTCGACGTGGCCATCGACGGCGACGGGTTCTTCCAGGTCATCGACCCCACGACGAACAACTTTCTTTACACCCGAGCCGGCAACTTCGCGGTCAATTCCAACGGTGTGCTCGTCATCGGCTCGTCGAATACGGGCCGCGTCGTACAACCGCAGATCTCGATCCCGATCGACACCACCGGCATCGTGATCAGCGCCGAGGGAAACGTCTCGATCCAGCAATACGGCCAGACGCAGTTCTCGCAGGTCGGCCAATTGCAAATGGCCAAGTTCCTCAACCCGGAAGGGTTGCTCGCGATGGGCGAGAACCTGTACCAGGAGACGCTCACTTCGGGTGCGGCCATCTTCGGGCAGCCGGGGACGAACGGCCTGGGAACGATCCAGCAGAATTCGCTCGAGCAATCGAATGTCGATCCGACCAACGAACTCATCGATCTGATCCAGACGCAGCGCGCCTTCGAGCTCAACTCGCAGTGCGTGCAGGCGGGCGATCAGATGCTGCAGCTCGTCAACAACCTGCGTCGCTTCTAAGACCGATTAAGAAGGCGATCGAAGAATGAATTTGCTATCGAAGATTTTGCGTCGTTCGCGGTGGCCGGTGGCGGTGGTTTGCTGCCTGGCGGTTGCCGGGGGGCGCGGCACTGCTCCGGCGGCCGAGATCCAGTTGCGTTCCGAATGCCAGGCGAGCGGACTGGTGCGGCTCGGCGACGTGGCGGAGATCCACACCGATGTGTCGTCGGAACTGGCGTCCTTGAAAGAGATCGAACTCTTCCCGGCCCCGGCCGTCGGTGGCAAGTCGTTCGTGCGAGCGCGTGAAGTGCAAGATCTGCTCGCCCTGCGCGGCGTGAATCTGTCGCAGCACCGTCTGACCGGAGCCAGTCAGATCGAGATCCACAACGGCGTGAAAGCCGCGGCCCCCCTTTCGTCGAGCGCGACGCTCCGCGCCGAACAACGGGTCGAAGCGGCCATCGCTGCCTATCTGAGCCGCGAGGCCGAGGGCGATGCGGCATGGAAGGTCGAAGCCACCGTGGAAGACGAGCAAGTCCGGATCATCGCGACCACCAAAGACGCGCTGATTGCCAAAGGCGGACATTCGCCCTGGACCGGCGAGCAAGAATTTACGATCACGGTGCCGGGCGCGACGGCGCAACAGACCATCTCCGTGACCGCCACGATCACGGCGCTGCCGCTGGTCGTGGTGGCCACGCGGGCCCTGGTGCCGGGCGACATTGTGCAACGCACCGACGTCAAGCTGGCGCAGGGCAAGGAGGACGAGAACGACCTCTTGTTCCACACACTCGACGAGGTCGTCGGCCAACAAGCCCGGCGGGCCGTCGTGGACGGGCAGCCGATCAAGCAGGACGACATCCAGCTCCCGTTGCTCGTGCGGCAGGGAGACGCGGTCGCCGTCTACGCACGCAGCTCGGGCATCCAGGTGCGGACCACGGGACGGGCCCAGGAAGACGGCAGCAAAGGCGACCTGATCGTCGTCGAATCGATGCTCACTCGCGAGCGTTTCATGGCCCGTGTATCGGGCATTCACGAAGTCGAGGTCTTTGCACAGGTCGCCGACGCGGATGCCGCGACCGGCGGCGAGCGCACTTCGCTGGCCCTCAAGCCGGCCAATCGCAAAGCAGCGCAGGGCAAGAATCGCAGCGCGTCAAACACCCGTGCCGCCGGGTTCCGGCTGCCGGGACAGACGGCGACGCGACAAGCAACCGTCCCGATCGAGGATTTACGTCCGCTGAAGATGGAGCGACGCTAACGGGAGACTGCCTATGAAATTCATCCGACGTGCGGCCTTCGCCACGGTAGCGGGGCTGGCCATGACACAAACCCTGGAAGCACAGGCCCAGAGCTCGAGCCTGTACGGTTCGCCCGAGAGGCGGCGTCCGCTGACGCTGGAGGGGAACTCTTGGTTCTATATCAAGCCCGACGAGCCTCCCGAGATTCAACTAAACGATCTAATCACCGTGATCGTCGACCAGAAGTCGCAATACATCAACCAGGCCCAGTTGCGCCGGCAGCAGCGCACCAGCGTCGACGCGGATCTGCAGAAGTGGCTCCAATTCAAGCACTTTGGCTTGGGCCTGGCGCCGATGGCCAGCGGCAGCCCCGAAATCGAGGGCCTTTACAATCTGCAAAACCAGATTCAGGCCAATTTGCGGCAAGCGGACGGTCTGCAATTCCGCGTGGGCGCCACGGTGGCCGACATCCGCCCGAACGGCAACCTGGTCATCGAAGCCCACGGCAAGGTCGTCTGGGACAACGAAATCACCGAGCAATCGCTGTCGGGCATCATTCGCCGGCAAGACGTGTTGCCCAACAACACGGTGCTGAGCGAAGACGTCGCCGAACTTCAGCTCTACGTGCGTCAGGAAGGCCACATTCGCGATAGCTGGCGCCGCGGCTGGCTGTGGTTGTTCTTGGACCGACACAAGCCGTTCTAAACCAAATAGCAATCGGGCATCAGGAACAAGGCAATCGCATGAATCAGACGCCGCGACGACAGCGGGTATTCATCTCTCGCAGGCCCGCGAACCGCCGGCCGCTTGTGAGCCTTCTGCTGATGTGCTGCTTGCTGCCGTCCGCTCTCTGCCTCTCCACCGCCCAGGCACAGATTCGCCTCAAGAACATTTGCCGCATCAAGGGCCAGGAACACAACACGTTGCACGGCATGGGCCTCGTGGTGGGCCTGCGCGGCTCGGGCGACGGCGGCGGATTCTTGCCGGCCATGCGTAGCCTCGCGATGGCTATGGAGTTGATGGGGAGCCAGATCGGCAAAGGGGGAGCCGCGGAACTAAAGGACGCGCGCAATGTGGCGTTGGTCAGCGTGACCGCCACCGTTCCCGCCGCAGGCGCCCGACAAGGCGATGAGATCGACTGCACCATCAGCTCGATCGGCGCCGCCAAGAGCCTGGAAGGGGGCCGGCTGTTCATCACGGCCATGCTTGGACCTCAGGCCGAAGGCACGCGGGTTTATGCCTTTGCCGAAGGCCCGCTGCACATCGACGATACCAAGTTTCCCACGACGGCCCGCATCCATCGCGGCTGCCGGCTGGAAGAAGACTTTCTGAACGCTTTCGTCAAGAACAACAAGATCACGCTCGTCCTCGATGAACATCATGCCGACTTTGAGGTGGCCCAGGAAATCGCCGAACTGATCAATCGTAACTGGTACAGCACCACCGACACCGGTATGTCGCCGCGCGGCGCATCGGGCAAGCTGGTGAGCATGCAGACCAAGCCCGTGGCCAAGGCCCTGAACCAGCTCTATATCGAAGTCGAAATCCCCCCCGCCTACCAAAAGGAACCGGTCGATTTCGTCTCGCAGGTCATGGCACTCACCACCGCCGAGCCGCAAACTGCCGCCCGGGTGGTCATCAACGAACGGGCGGGCAGCATCGTCATCGGCGCCGACGTGGAAATTGGTTCGATCGTCGTGGCGCATAAGAACATCGTGGTGGAAACGGGCGACAACCTCCCCGCCGAGCGGTTCGTCTCGGTCGACCCCAGCGAACTACAAACGGCCAAGCTCAAAGCGCTGGTCGCAGCCCTGAACGCGGTGAAGGTACCGACCACGGACATCATCCAGATCATCAAAGACATCGAGCACAACGGAAAGTTGCACGGACAACTGATCGTTGAATGATATCCGCACTCCTATCTCGCTGATACGCAAACACACCCAAGGCCGACAGTAAAGGCACCGGTCGAAGGATAGGTCCATGAACATTTCCAATCTGCCCATGCTTCAGCCGGCCGCCGCACCGACGCCGAGTCCCCGGTTGGACTCGCCGCAGTTACGCGAGGCCTTCGACCAATTCGTGGGAGAAACCTTCTACGGACAGATGCTGGCCTCGATGCGCAAGACGCTCGGCAAGCCAGCTTATTTCCATGGCGGCCGGGCAGAGGAAGTCTTCCAGGGGCAACTCGACCAGGTAGTGAGCGAGCAGCTCGCCAAGGCCAACGCCGACACCCTTTCCGGACCAATGTTCGATCTTTTTACCCTTCAACGAGGCTAAAGCGGCGACCCATGATGAACGACCATTGGGAACGAGACATCACCGCGTTGCTCAACGAATTGTCGGCGACGCAGTCCGACCTGCTGTCGCTGCTGGACGAGAAACGGCGCCACATCGTGGCCCGCGACCCGGCGGCTTTGGCCGAGATGGCGCCGCGCGAGGAGCAGATCGTGGCGCGCTTGCAGGCGTGCCAGACACATCGCCGTGAGCTGCTCGAACGGGCAGCGAATCAGCGGTTGCCGAGCGACAGCATCCACTCGCTCTCCAAGATTCTTCCGCAGCCTGCCAGGACGGAGATGGCGGTTCAGGTAGAAGAGGCTAAAAGGCGATTTCGGTTGCTCAATCACCAAAGCCTGGCCAACTGGGTGCTCATCCAGCGCAGCCTGCTTCACTTGTCCCAATTGCTCGAGATTCTTGCTACCGGCGGCCGCAAAAGTCCGACTTATGGAAAAGTCGACAAACTCAGATCCAGCGGTTCGTTGGTAGACCAGGCGGCCTAGGCAAGACACAGGAGGCAGCATTGCGCGCCCATAGCTCGGTGTAAACCATGTCGCTCTTCAGCACGATCCAAATCGCCTCGAATGCGCTGCAAGCCAACCAGATCGGCTTGCAGGTCGTCGGCCAGAACATCGCCAACGACAATACGCCCGGCTACAGCCGCGAGGTGGTCAATTACGTCCCGGCGCCGACGCAGCAGATCGGCGATCTTTCGCTGGGCACGGGCGTGCAGGTACAGGGGGTGGTGCAGGTCGTCGACCAGTTCTTGGAGGAACGCCTGCGCGGGGCCAACAGCGATGTGGCCAACAGCTCGACTCAGAGCCAGACCTACCAGAACCTCGAAGGTATTGTCGGCGCGCTGCAGAACAACAGCATCGACTCCGGCATGAACAATTTCTTCTCCAGCATCGCCGACATCTTGAATCAGCCGGAAAGTGCGTCGACGCGTAACCTGGCGGTGCTGCAAGGCCAAACACTGGCCAACAACATCAACAGCATGGCGACACAGGTGACGCAGGCCCGCAGCGACCTGAACAACCAGGTCGCCGGTATGACCACGAGCATCAATGAACTGGTGTCGCAGATCGCCGGCCTGAACACGCAAATCGTTGCCACCGAGGGGGGCAAATCCGAGACGAGCCAGGCCGTCGGCCTGCGCGACCAACGCGACGAAGATCTGACGCAACTATCGAACCTCGTCGGCATCACCGTCCAACAACAGTCGGACGGGGCCGATAACGTCTTCGTCGGCGGCGACTATCTGGTATTTGAGGGAACCTCCCGGCAGGTCCAGACAACCTATCAAGACAACAACGGCTTGTCGGCGGCCAACATCTCGATCGTGGGCGAGAACTCCCCCTTGCAAACACAGAGCGGTCAGCTCGCCGGCCTGATCGCCTCGCGCGACACGATCCTGGGCGGATACCTCAACCAGCTCAACAGTTTTGCCGGCACGCTGGCCTTCGAGTTCAACAAGGCCTTTTCGCAGGGGCAGGGGATGACCGGATATACGTCGCTTACGAGCACGTATCCCGTCACGTCGAGCACGGCGCCGCTCGACGACGCGGGACTCACCTTCACGCCGGTCAACGGATCGTTTCAGGTACAGACGCTCGATCAGCAGACGGGCGCCACGACGACCACCACCATCCAAGTCGACCTGAACGGCCTGGATAAGAACGAGACGTCGCTGAGTTCGATCGCCAGCCAGATCGGTGCCATCAATGGATTGAGCGCCTCGATCACTTCCAGCGGCAACTTGAGTATCAAAACGACGTCTCCCAACGTGCAGTTCTCCTTCGGGAACGACACGAGTGGAGCACTCGCGGCGCTCGGTCTGAATACGTTTTTCACCGGCTCGACCGCCTCCGACCTGGGAGTCAATCAGGCTCTTGTCAGCAATCCGGGAGCGTTTGCCGCGAGTACGTCGGGCATCGGCACCGACACGTCGAACGCCGTGAGCCTGGCCAACTTCATGAGCCAACCGTTGACCTCGCAAAACGGATTGACGATCCAGCAGATCAACGATCAGAACGTCAGCGATGTGACGCAGCAGTCCGCGGTGGCCCAATCGGTGGCCACGGGCAATAGCACGTTCCAGCAGACACTCCAAGGCCAACAAACGGCGACCAGCGGCGTCAGCATCGACGAAGAGGCCACGGAAATGATCACACTGCAACAGAGCTACGAAGCCTCCGCGAAGCTGATTTCGACTATCAATAACCTGCTCAACACGCTCATGAACATCCAAATATGAACATCATTCCGGTTCCCTCCACCCGGGTGAGCGACAGCTTCATCCAACAGCAACTGTTGGAGCAGATGCAGGAACAGCAGCAGACCCTGACGAAGCTGCAACAACAGATCAGTTCGGGTAACCAACTCCTCCTGCCGAGCGACAATCCATCGGCCGCGTTGCAGGCCGTTGGGCTGCAAAGCATGCTGGCCCAGAACCAGCAGTATTCGACAAACCTCAGCACGAACTCTTCCTACTTGAGCGCCTCGGATTCGGCGCTGAGCCAGGTCAATACGCTGCTCAACAACGTGCAAGGCGTGGCGCTCGGCGCCGTCGGCACCACCGCGACCTCGTCCTCTCAGCAGGCCGCGGCCCAGCAAGTTCAAGACACGATCGGTCAAATCCTCAGCCTGGGAAACACGGTTTTCGATGGACGATACATCTTTGCCGGCTCGTCCACGAATATGCAGCCCTATACGCTCAGCTCCACGGGCGTTGAATTCAGTGGGAATAACAACAGTCTGTCGAGCTACGCCGATACGGGCGAGCTGTTCGCCACCAACGTCACAGGAAATAGCGCCCTCGGTGGGCTGTCTAACGACATCGGCGGCGTCGACCTCAACCCGGTGGTGACGGCCGATACGCCCTTGGCCGATTTGAACGGCGGCTCTGGTGTCGACCTCGGTAGTCTCTCCATCAGCGACGGCAGCCAGACGCGTATCGTCGATCTCAGCGGCGCATCGACGGTGGGCGATGTGGTGAAGATGATCGAGGCCGACCCGCCCCCCGGCCGCACCGTGAATGTGCAGATCACCAATACGGGTCTGAACGTTTCGCTCGATTCCGCGGGTGGCGGCAATCTGACGATCGCGAACGTGGGTGGCGACAGTACGGCTTCCGACCTGGGAATTGCCGGTACGCTCTTGGGCAGCACCGGCCCGATCGTCGGCACCGATCTGAACCCCTCGGTTACCTTGACGACCCCTTTGAGCGACATTCTGGGTACGAAGGCGTCGGCGGTCATTCCCGCCGCCGGCAAAAACAACGATCTGCTTGTCCAGGCCAACACGAACGGTGCACAGTCGAACGGTGTGAACGTTGTCTATGTGAATGACGCCTGGTATCAGGCCGCCCCGGGCATCACCGCGGGTAACGAATTCACAACCTTCAGCGCAACGGGCACGCCCGCCGTGGCGTCGCTCAAGATGAGTGGCCCCAGCGCCGACTTGATCTTGACGGCCGATACCCCCGGCACCGCCTATAACAATGTGAACGTGAACATCGTCAGCGGCGGAGCCATGGGCGACACGGCCACGGCGGCCTACGATGCGACGAGCAAAACGCTCACCTTGACGGTCGACGGGTCCGGCCAGACCTCGACCGATTCCGCGATCGCGGCCATCAACTCCACGGGCATCTTCACCGCGACGCGCGACGCTTCGACCGAACCCAACACCTCGGGCGGCTTCGTCCTGCCCGCCGACATCCGCAACAACGCCGCCAACACCTATCTGACGGGAACCGCGCCGAACACGCTGGCGGTTCACATTCAAAGCGGAGCCAGCACGGCCAACGACGTCGCCGCGGCCATCGACAAGACGGGCACCTTCACTGCCACGCCCGACATCAGTGAGCTCGGAAACGACGGAACGGGCATTGTCACCGATTCGTACACCGACCCGGCAGCGACCGGCACGACCTCGGGAGGAAGCGGCGTCGCCTTCGACCAGAATTCCGGCATCCAGATCGTCAACGGCGGTCAGACGTTTACCGTCAGTTTCGCGGGCGACAACAACATCGAAGACCTGCTGAACTCGATCAACACCGCGGGCGCGTCGGTCTTGGCGACGATCAATCCGTCCGGCACGGGGATCAACATCCAGTCGCGACTCAGCGGCAGCGATTTTTCGATCGGTGAAAACGGAGGCCAAACGGCTACGGAGTTGGGCGTGCGCACGCTCACCGCCAGCACCCCGTTGAGCGACCTCAACTATGGGCAGGGTGTTGAGCACGTCAGCGGCGGTGACTTCACCATCCAGCGCAACGATGGCGTCACGTTTACGGTCGACATCTCTTCGGCCACGACCGTCGGTGATGTCATCAACCTCATCAACAACAATTCGACCAACCTCGCCAGCGGAGTGCCGGTCACAGCGCAACTCGATTCATTCGGCAACGGAATCGAGTTGATCGACGACGATCCGTCGACCACGGCCAACCTGTCGGTGAGCGCCATCAACGGCAGTACCGCCGCCCAAAACTTGGGGCTCGTGCCGAACAATTCCGGCACCAGCAATCCGCCCACGGCGGGCGTTTTGGCCAGCGCGACGGTAGTCGGAGCGGGCACCAACAATGGGCTTCTCTTCAAGGCGCAACAACCCGGCACCGCCCTCAACGGCGTCACCGTGCAATTCAACAATACGGGCGTCGCGGAGGGGTCCGAAACCGTCAGCTACGACAGCACCGCCCACACGCTGACGTTCGACGTTGGGTCGGCGACCACCGCCAACGACGTCATCAGCGCGCTCGCTAACAATCCCACGGTATCCGCCGTCTTTTCCGCCTCGCTTGCTCCCGCGAGCGGCGGCGGCACGAACGACGGCACCGGCCTGATCGATCCCTCCGCCACGGGGGCGCTCTCCGGCGGTACGCCCGACACGCTCAGCGGCTCCGATACAAATCCACAAGAAGTTCCCAGCGTCTTCACCGCCCTGGAGCGATTGCAAACGGCGTTACAGAACAACGACGTGCCCGGCATTCAACGGGCCATGAACCTGCTGACGACGGCGCAGCAGAATCTGTCGGATGCGCGCGCATCGTTAGGTGCGAACGAACAAGCGGTCTCGTCCTTGCAGAGTCGGGTGCAAACCGAACAGACGCAGTTGCAAGGCGCCCTGTCGAACGACGTCGACGTCAATATGGCGCAAGTCATTTCCAATCTGGTGTCGCAGCAGACGGCTTTTCAAGCCACGCTGCAAGTGGCCGGCTTGATGAACAAGCTGACCTTGTTGAATTACCTCTGACGCGACGCGAGACGGCCCGCGATCAGCGGCGGACAGCCCCCAGCAACGCGCAGGACGGAAGGTAGGGCCTACAAGGAAACGGCCGCGCATCCCGACTTCGCATAGCGCCAGCGACTTTCTCTCCGACTCGCATAGTTTTTCTCGTCCCAGGTGCCCGCCGCGTCCGAATTAACCAATGTGCGCTCCTGGGGAGCGGCACGTTTCGATTGTTGCCCACAAGGACGCAAGGGCGTTACCATGCAAATCCGCACTACCCGATTCGGTTCGTTGGAGCTGGAGCCCCACGACACGGTCCATTTTCCCGGCGGGCTGGTCGGATTCGAGGATTGCCGGCAATGGGTGTTGCTGGCCGACGCGCAGAACAGCGCGCTCGGCTGGTTGCAGTCGACGACGCGGCCTGAAGTGGCCCTGGCGGTGGTAAGCCCGCGCCGGTTCGTCCCGCATTACCAGTTCAAGGTGTACCGCAGCGAACTGGCCGGACTGGAACTGACCAACGTCAAGGATGCCCAGGTCCTCACGATCGTCGGCAAGAACGAGCGTTCGATCACCCTGAATCTGAAGGCCCCGATCGTCATCAATCTGGAGCGGCAATTGGGTCGGCAGGTTGTCGCGAACGGCGACCTCCCTTTGCAGCACGAGTTGACCAGCGCGTCCGCCACCCTCAAAAAGAGCGCGTAGCCACAACAGGCCACGCTTTAAGGAGCCACCGATGCTTGTCTTGTCGAGACAGCGCGACGAAAGCATCATGATCGGTGACAATATTGTCATCACGATCGTCGACATCCGCGGTGACAAAGTGCGGCTGGGCATCAATGCTCCGGCGGAAATACCGGTCCACCGTCAGGAAGTCTATGAAGCGATCCAGCGCGAAAACCTACGCGCCAGCCGGATCGAGCCCAAGGACACGCGCCAACTTGGCAAATCCAAAGGTGCCGAGTAGGGCGGGGCGCGGCGCGGACGAGCCGATCGTTACGCGTCGCTTGTAAGTCATCACGTCTGAGCCCCGGCGCGCCACGACGGCGCGTACGCTTGTTGCGGTTGTGTCGGCCTTGCGGCCCGATACCTGCGCGTCGGCGCACTTCACCGCATATTTTCTCCAAAGTACGCAACAGCGACTGCCGATAGTGGCCTTAGAGATGCCCGGCGCGGGATTTTGCTCGCGCTGGCAAGGATGTCGAGCGGGCCTGCCGGGCAGACCGAAAAACCTATACACACCTGCGTGGGACGGGTTGCCCTGGCCAATCCACCTCGCAGACAAGCTGGTTGGGAACGAGCGACCTTGCGACCACCGGCCAGGCTTGGACGTTAGTCCCTCCTACACCCAATTGGAAATCCGACAATGACCCGTATCAACACGAACCTGATCTCTCTCCAAGCCCAGAACAATCTGTACAACAACGAAGGCTCGTTGCAGACGTCGTTGGAACGGCTCTCGACCGGCTTGCGGATCAACTCCGGTGCCGACGATCCCAGCGGCTTGATTGCCAGCTCGGTGCTGGGGAGCGAAGTCACCGACGTGGGCCAGGCCATCACCAACAGCCAGAACGCCAACAACATTGTGGCCACGGCCGATGCCGCCCTGTCACAAGTGGGTACGCTGTTGGACGACATCTCGGGCCTGGTCGAGTCGTCGGCGAACAGCGGGGCCGAATCGGCGGCCGAAATCGCCGCCAATCAGGTTCAGGTTGACAGTGCCATCCAAAGCATCGACCGTATCGGCCAGACGACGGTCTTCGGTGGCGATCAGCTCCTCAACGGCAGCAAAGCCTTCAACGTGACGGGCAACCTGAGCTCGGTCTTCCAGAGCTCCTCGGACATCACCGTCAACTCGTTCAACCCCGCGCTGCACACCGGCAGCCCCAACAGCGACGTGTCGCTCAAGGTGACGCAATCGGCCACCCAGGCGAAAGTCAATGTCCTGGGTAACTCACAGGGCGTGGCCAACGTCGGTTTGTCGAATCTCTCGCTCGACTCGGGAACGACACACGCGACCGCTACCCTGACGACGAACAACTTCGTGATCGGCAGCACCGGCAGCTTGAACGGCCTGCACACGACCTCCACGCGCGCCACTCAGACCATCACGGGCGCCAGCATCGCCGGGCTCAACGGCACCTCCACCGACACCCTGACCCTGCACGTGACGGGCAATATCGGCTCGGCCGACGTGACGGTCAATGTGGGCGGCACCGACGGAATCAAAACGAACGACAACAACCTGATCAACGCGATCAACACCGTGTCGGCGCAGACCGGCGTGGTGGCCAGCGGGTCGGGCGGCTCGGGCGACGTGACGCTCACGTCGTCTTATGTCGGCTCGTCGGCGACGGTCGGCGTTTCGGCCACCGCCGGAACCTACGCGGGCACCGACTCGTCGTTGTCGTTCGATGCTTCGACCTTCTCCGGCTTCGCCGGATCCGGTGCTGGCTCGCTGACCTTCACGGTCAACGGCGTAGACAGCACCGGCAAGGCCAAGTCGGTAAACGTGTCGCTCGATGCCTCGACCGTGACGACAGCCAGCGCCTTCGCGTCTGCCGTACAGACGCAGCTCACCGCGGGCGGACTCGCGGCCACCGTCGCCAACCCCACCGGCAGCACCGTGACCTTCACGGCGACTCAACCCAGTGCGACACCGATCACGATTACCAACGTCCAAGGGTCGGGAGCGGGCGATGCGGGAGTCGTCACGACCGCAGTCGGCGCCGGCACCTCGACGGCCGGTACCGCGACCGACCAGGCTGCGTTCAATGCCGCCGTCGGAACGCTGAGCGGCGGAATCAGCGGTGCCTATTCGTCGCGAACGATCACCGCCGCCACGTTGGCCGGTGTCGCAGCCGACGGCACATCGCAGGTCGACGTGACGATCACGGGCGACCTGGGCAGCCAGACGATCACGGGCCAGGCCTTGGCGGGTACGAACGGCTTGGACACCGCTTCGAATCTGGCGACGTTGATCAACAACAACACGGGCACCACCGGTGTCTCCGCCGTCGTCAGTGGCGGCAACGTGGTCATCTCATCGACGGACGTCGGAGCGACCGGCACGGCCAATGTCTCCTTCGCCAATTACACCGGCGCGGCTTCCAGCTCGGTCATCAACGCCAACAACTTCGGCACCCTAACGGGTAGCGGAGCGGGGTCGTTGGTATTCAATGTTACGGGTGACAAGGGAACGGCGGCCGTCAGTGCCGACGCCTCCTTGGTCGCGGCACCCGGCGGCGCGGCCTACCTGCAAGGTTTGATCAATGCCCAGACCAGCACCACAGGCGTCGCGGCGACGGTCAACTCCGCGGGCAATATCGTGCTGACCGACGGCACGGCAGGAACGACTTCACCCGCCTTTATCAGCGGAGTTGACACCAGTGGTGGTGCGGCGGGAGATAACGCCATCTTCAGCGCCGACATCAACCAGAATCAAGTCACAGGAGCCGCTGCCGATACGACCGCCACGGCCGCCAACGCGGCTGTCGGTTCGCTGACAGCCGGTGCCGTGAGCAGCACAACCTTCACGATCACTGGCAACGAGGGGACGGCCACGGTAAGCACCGCCCTGATCGGCGGCAACGACGCGATCATCAACAACAGCGGCACGAACAGCGGGGCCACGGCCCTGGCGAACCTGATCAACACCCGCACCGGAACGACCGGCATCACGGCCTCGGTGAACAATTCGGGTAACGTGGTGCTCACCTCCGAGGGGGCGGGCAGCGCCTCGGTGGCTACCGTCACGGCCACCGGCAGCGGCAACGACTCGACGATCGTCAGCACCGGACACGGCCTGACCAACACGGCCGGTGTCGACGGCACGTCGAACCAGACCACGCTGCAAGTGGTGGGCGACCTGGGCCGCGCGGTCATCACGGTGAACAACAACGACGTGATCAACGATTCGTCGGCCCTGAGCAATGCCATCAATGCCGTGACGGCACAGACGGGTGTCGTCGCGTCGGGTTCCGGCGCCGGCGGCAACGTCACGCTGACGAGCCAAGACTATGGCTCGGCCGCGCAGCTTTCGATCTCGGCCATCTCGGCCACGAATGCGAACGACATCGCTCTGTTCAACGCGGGCGGCACGCAGCAGACCACCAACGGGCTCGACGTGGCCGGCACCGTCACCACCAACCAGGGCACGGGTGCCTTCACCGGCCAGGGTGCGAACCTGAGCTACACCAACAGCTCGATCAACCTCACGGCCACCACGTCGCCCAGCTTGGGCCAACCCACCGCGGCCACCACGACCGTCGTGGGCAACGGCGGCGCCGGCACAGGGATCGGCAACCTCACGGCTGGTGCTGACGACAGCAACACGATCTCGTTCACCGTGACCGGTGCCTTGGGCTCGGCCAACATCAATGGCCTCAACGTGGCCGCCTTGCAAGGCGACAGCCGAACGCTGGTCGACGCGATCAACAAGGTGTCGCAGCAGACCGGTGTCGTCGCCAGCACGCAGGCGGGTTCGGGCGGTTCCTACGCCCTGAGCAATATCGTCCTGAGTGCCTCGACCCCGGGCGCTTCGGGCAGCGTCTCGCTCCAAGCCACCTCGGCCACCGTGGCGGGCGATGTGACCACGTTCAACGCGGGCGGCACCTTCACCGGAACCGCCGCCGGAACGAATGCACCCAGCAATGCCGTTGCGAACTTCAACGTCACGGGTGGTGCGCTGTTCCAAATCGGACCCGAGGTGAATTACTCGAACCAGGTCAACGTCAACATTGCCGCGCTCGACACCAACCTGTTGGGACGCAATGTCAGCACCACGGGCAACTTCAGCTTGCACGACCTGATGACCGGCGGTAGCCAGTCGCTGAGCAGCGCGAATCTTTCGACCGCTGCGACGATCGTGCAGCAGGCCATCGAGCAAGTCGCCACGTTGCGTGGCCAACTCGGTGCCTTGCAGGCCAACGTGTTGCAAAGCAATATCACCAGCCAACAGACGGCCCTGGAACAAGTCACGTCCGCTCAAAGCACGATCCAGGATGCGGACTACGCCACGGAGACCGCGAGCCTGACGAGGGCCCAAGTGCTCGTCCAGGCCGACACCTCCGTGTTGGCGATTGCCAACCAGCAGCCCCAGAGCGTGCTGGCCCTGTTGCCCCACGGCTAAACCAATCGTTAGCTGAACTATAGGGGAGGACGGCCTTCCGAGGCCGCCTCCCTAGAGATGATGGGCGTTCGTGCCCAGTTACCTCGCGACGCTTGGGTACCGGTTCATCGAGCCGACCCAAGAGTCGGAAGTAACTGGGCACGAGGCCGTTTTCCGCCGCGCGCGGCGGGCCGGCGACACCATCATCCACAATGCGACCGATCGGACGGTTTGTTGTCGGCGGATGCCGGCCCGAAACGCCTCGGGCGGCGGAACCGATCGACACGTCGTCTGGCGGCCGCGCTAGAGCGCAGGAAGGATCATCGCTATGGCCAGCGTGAGCGGCGCTACCTCTCCCACCGTGGGCGCGACTACCGTCGGCGGCAGCTCGGGACAAGGCTTGGTTGCATCCAGCACCGGGCTCATCAGCGGTATCAATACGCAGGCGTTGATCACCGCGCTCTTGACGTTCGATCAGGAGCCGGTGACCGATCTCAACAACAAGATCACCAGCGAGCAAAACCAGCAAACCGCGTTTCAGGGGTTGCAATCCCAACTCGCCACCCTGCAAACCGACGCACAGCAGCTATCGAGCCAACAGGTGCTCGGTGCTCGCTCCGCCAACAGTTCGAATCCCTCGGCGCTGACCGCGTCGGCCAGCGTTGGTGCTCCGCTGGCGAGCTATCTGGTCACTCCCGTCGCGCAGGCACAGACCCAAGAACTCCTCTCCAACGGTTTCGCCAACACCAACACACCGATCGGTCAGGGAACGATCACCGTCAAGCTCGGAGGCTTCGTCAACCCGTCGACGCAGCTCAGCCAGCTCAACGGCGGAGCGGGGGTAGCCTCCGGTGAAATCAGCATCACCGACCGCAGCGGCGCCACCGCCACCGTCAACCTCAGCTCCGCGCAGACCATCGACGACGTCGTGAATGACATCAATCAGACGACCGGCATTCACGTGCAGGCGTCGGTCAGCGGCAATTCGCTGGTCCTTACCGACAAATCGGGTTCGACCTCCGGCAACCTGATCGTGGAGAACGTCGCCAACGGTACGACGGCCAACGACCTGGGCATTGCGGGATCGGTCGCGGGAAACACGATCACAGGCACCAATCTAGTCACCCTCTCGGGGAGCACCCTGCTCAGCAGTCTCAATGACGGCAACGGCGTCTCCACCGTCGGTAGCGTGCCCGACTTCAACGTCAACCTTAAAAACGGCGGTAGCTTTTCCGTTCAGCTCAGCTCGGCGAACACGTTGCAAGACGTGGTAAACGCCATCAACAACAACAGCCAGAACTCTGGAAGGTTGACGGCCTCGATCTCCGGCACACACCTGGTGCTGACGGATAACACCGGCGGCTCCGGCACGCTTTCGGTGACGGCGCTCAACGGCAGCTCGGCCGCCAAGGATTTAGGCATTCTGGGAACGGAACAAGGCGGCGGCGTGCTCACCGGCACTTCGGTCGTTTCGGGGCTCGACACAGTATTGCTCAAAGACCTCAACGGCGGGTCGGGCATCGCCACGCCAGGACAGATACAGCTTACCGATCGCAGTGGTGCCACGGCCACGGTCGACCTCTCGGGAGCGTCGACGCTCAATGACGTGATCACCGCCATCAACGGCGCCGGGCTGGGCCTGAAGGCGTCGGTCAACTCCGCCGGCGACGGCATCCAGATCAACGACACGACCGGCGCAACGACGTCGAATCTGATCATCTCCGACGTCGGTGACGGCACCACGGCCGCCAATCTGCATATCGCCACCAACACGGCCACGAACAGCCTGAACAGTGGCGACCTCAATCTGCAATACATCAGCGCCAACACATCCCTCAGTCAACTGAACGGCGGCTCCGGTATCGAAGCCGGTTCGTTCCAGATCACCGATAGCAAGGGCAAGACGGCGACCGTGAACCTTACGGGCTCCAAGATCCAGACCGTCGGCGATGTGATGACGGCAATCAACACGTCGGGTGTCGGCGTCCATGCCACAATCAACAGCACCGGCGATGGCATCCTGCTCACCGATATTGCGGGCGGCAGCGGCACGATGCAAGTGAGCGATCAGGGAGGCGATACCGCCGCCAGTCTAAATCTGGCCGGCAGCGCCACGGGCGGACAGATCGACGGCGCCTTTCGTTACACCGTTACAGTCGGACCGACGGATTCGTTGTCGAGCCTGCAACAGGACTTTGCCGACGTCAACGCGCCGGTCACAACCAATATCATCAACGACGGCTCGTCGGGGCAGCCCTATCACCTCATGATCGGCAGCACTCAGTCGGGGTTGGCCGGCCGGTTGCTGGTGGATACCGGCACGACCGGACTCTCTCTGTCGACCTTGACGCCTGCCACCAACGCCCTGATCCAAGTCGGTTCGGGCAGCAGCAAGAATCTGCTCTTCACGTCGTCGACCAACACGTTCAGCAACATTCTGCCCGGCCTGACGGTCAATGTCGCCGGCGCGAGCACCACGCCGGTGACGATCACGGTCGGACAGGACTCGAGCGCCCTGGAAAACGCAATCCAGAATTTTGTCAACGATTTCAACACCGTCAGCAGCACGATCGCACAAGACGACTCGTACAATACGAGCACAAACACGGGAAGCGTGCTGTATGCCAATTCGGCGATCGAGCAGATCAGCAATACGATAATGAATTCGCTGACGGGTACCTACGGCAGCGGAACCGACAAGACTCGGAGCCTGTTGCAGATGGGAATCACGCTCAGCGGAGGACAGCTCAGCATCGATCCCGCGACCCTGCAAGCGGCCATCGCAAACGATCCGACCGGAGTGCAAGATTTCCTGGGTAACGCGAAGACGGGCATGGCGACGCAGCTCTCGACCGCCTTGCAGAATTTCGCCACGCCCGCGACCGGTCTGATAGCCCAACAGGTCAACAACATCAACCAGCAAATCGCGGACCAGCAGAGTCAGGTCGCTTTCTTGAACTCGGAAATCTCCATCAAGACTCAGCAGTTGCAGGACCAATTCGCCAACATGGAAAGTTCGCTGGCGACGATCCAACAGCAGAGCAGCTCGCTGTCGCAATTGGCGGAAATTGCGACGTTCAATGCCAACTATGCCAACGGCGCCACCTCGTCGTCGAGTTCGAGCGCCTAGTCGGCCGATGGATCCCAGAGGGCCGTGGAAAAGGCCCGCTATTCTGGGAGTTCGAGCTACATGGCGTACAATCGGGCCAGTGATACGTATTTCGAGAACCAGGTCTTCACCGCCACTCCGCAGCGCCTGCGGTTGATGCTGATCGACGGCGCCTTGCACTATGCACGCCGGGCGCTGGAGCACTGGCAGTCGGGCCGCGCCTACGAAGGCGGCGAGGCCGTGATCGGCTGCCAGCGGATCGTGACCGAATTGCTCCGCAGCTTGCGTCCGGAAATCGCTCCGGAGTTGGTGAGCAACGTGGCGGCCATCTACAATTTCGTCTTTCGCTCGTTGATCGACGCCGGACTCAAACGAGACCAGGCGAAGCTGCGTGACGCCATCTCCGTGCTCGAGATCGAGCGGGAAACGTGGCGGCAGGTATGCGAGCAACTCGGCTCGACGCTCGACACCACGCCGCAGCCGCGCGCCAACCTGGTTCCGCACTTTGCGATCCCGCAGGATGTGTCCACGGGCGGATTCGCGATCGACGCCTAGTGGCCGGGCGGGAGCCAGCGCCGAGATTCGCTTCGCCGATTTGACGATCCGCACCGGCGCGTCATATCATGGCCCATCGTGTCGTCGGGCCTGCGCGAGCGCGGTTAATCTTGCGCTGTTGCTGCGGTTGACCCAACAAGATTCCGTCCGTGCCGCCTCCCGCCCAGAAATCGAATGCCCAAGACAAAAACGTTGATCCGCGTCGGCCATAGCCCCGACCCGGACGATGCCTTCATGTTTCACGCCCTGGCGAACGGCAAGATCGACACGGGCGACTATGAGTTTCAGCACGAGCTGGTCGACATCGAGACGCTCAATCAGCGGGCCTTCGCCGGTGAGTTGGAGCTGACGGCCCTCAGCCTGCACGCCTATGCCTATCTGACCGACCGCTATGCCCTCTGTCCTTGCGGCGCCAGCATGGGCGATCGCTATGGGCCGATGGTAGTCGCCAAACAGGCGATGTCGCTGGCAGATGTGGGTCAGGGCGTGATCGCCGTGCCGGGTCTGTTGACGACAGCCTTCCTGGCCTTGCGACTCTGCTTGGGACACGACTTCAAGCATGTGCTCGTCCCCTTCGACCGAATTCTCGACGCGGTCGAAGCCGGATCGTATGAGGGACAGAAGGTCGACGCCGGTTTGATCATCCACGAAGGCCAACTCACTTACGGCGATCGCGGCCTCAAGCTCATCGTCGATACGGGCCAGTGGTGGTTCGACGTGACGGGATTGCCGTTGCCGCTCGGCGCCAACGGTATACGGCGCGACCTCGGCCTGCCGGTGATGCGCGACGTAACTCGCTTATTGCACCAGAGCATTCGATACGGTCTGGCGCATCGCCAAGAAGCGCTGGATTATGCCCTACAGTATGGCCGCGACCTCGACCGTGGCCGCGCCGACGAGTTCGTGGGAATGTATGTCAACGATTGGACGCTCGACTTCGGGCCACGCGGCCGCGAGGCGGTGGCGCGCCTGCTCGCCCGCGGTTATGCCGATGGCGTCATCCCGCGGTCTGTCGCGCCGGAGTTTGTCGATCTCGATCTGTCGGCGTCCTAGGAATATTCCCCAGCAGCACCCGAAACCGCGCCGGCACATCGCTCATCCCGTCAGCCACGCGTTGTAATTGTGCCTATCCCCAGCGCGCAACCGCCGTCGACGCCTCCCGAGCCAACGAAGACGAAGGGATGCTTCGGCATCGTGACGGCCTTGGCGGTGGCGTTGCTCGTCTTCGTGGTACTGTTCGTCCTGACCAATGGCGCGATCGGGCCGGCCGCGATCGCGGCGGCAGTCATCTTCGGTCTAGCCGCCCTGCACTACATCGTATGGGGCTGGTGGCTGAGCGGAATCATCCGCCGACAGGTCGAAGAGGAAGAGCGACGACCGTAGAAGTCGCTGTATTGCCCGCCGGCCTCGCTATCTGGTCAGTGGGCCGTGACGTGCCCGTAGTAGTCGGGTTCGTTCCCCGGCTTCCACTTGATGTTGCAGCCGATGCTCGGTTTCTGCTCCGCGCGAGGTGCCTGGCCGGCGAGGGCGGCTTCGACCGCTGCTCGCAGGTCGGCGCCGGTCACCGGAATGCCGCTATCGGGTCGGCTGGAATCGAGCTGGCCGCGGTAGACCAATTGTCGCGCGCGATCGAACAGGAAAAAGTCGGGCGTACACGCGGCGCGGTATGCCTTGGCGACCGATTGGCTTTCGTCGTACAAGTACGGGAACGAATAGCCACGGTGTTTGGCTTCCTCGATCATCTTGGCCGGGGCATCGTCCGGATAACCGGCGGCGTCGTTGGAACTGATGCCGACCATCGCCAGCCCGCGCGGCTGGAAATCCTTAGCCAGGCGGGCCAATTCCGGCGCCACATGCTTCACGAAGGGACAATGGTTGCACATGAAGACGACGAGCAGCGCCGAGGCGTCCTGGAAATCGGCAAGCGAAACGGTCCGGCCATCGACGTTCGGCAGCGAAAAGCCGGGGGCTTGCGTGCCAAGCGGCAACATCGTACTGGGCGTGCGGGCCATGTTAGTCTCCTTCTGACGTGGTCAACAGCGAAGCAAATCGAGTTATCAGTCGTTCGTGGCGCGCCACGCCGCCACGGCGAGGCAAACCCAGCCCAGGATGAAGCTCACGCCGCCGATCGGCACCACCGCTCCGAGCCTGCGCGGGCCACCCAGTGCCATCGCGTAGAGACAACCGGAAAAGACAAGGATGCCGACGATGAAGAGCCCGCCGGCTACGGTCAGCCAACCCGTCGGATGGCGCAGCGCCACGAGGCCCGCCAGCACGACGCCGATGGCGTGATACATGTGATAGCGGGCAGCTTTATCGAAAATTTCCAGGCGTCGGTCTGCTTCGTCCCGCGTGATCTGAGTGTCGTTTCGTAGCTGGCTCGTGAGACCGTGCGCGCCGAACGCGCCGGCGGCCACGGACAACCCCGCCAACAACGCCCCGGCTGCGATCAAAGAATTCGGTTTCAAACGGGCCACTCACGCGATAAAACAAAACATTGCCAACGCCTGGACGTGATTGATTTTATACCGGACCCGCGTCGGATGCGATTGCCGCCCGTCCTATCCGGGTTCTTCGGCATATCGTGCACGCGCGGCAATCGGTCATATTGTCTCGCCGGGCTCGATGCAACCCCGAAGGTCCGCACAGATACCTTCCGTCGAGGCTGACAGCAACGTTTCGGTTCGCCTTGACGAAGATGATACGGAACCCCCTGCGTGGCGGCAGCCGGACGACTTCATGGAACATCGAAGAATCATTGCTGCGGCGGTTGAGTGTGGGACGCGGATCTCGACCGCCGTCTTGCGGCGTTGCGCCATGTTGTCACTCGTGCTGACGATCCTGGCCACCGCAAGCCTCGCCAACGATAAGCCGGGCATCGTCTGCGACGGACCGGGCTGCGTCGATTATTGGATCATCGATACGCGTTGCCTCCCCTGCTGCGGAGATTTTTCGGATCTGATCGATCGCATCGCCATCTGGCATGCCGAGGCGGGCGGCTGGGTTCGCTATTCACGCGAGGGGTTTCTCGCGGCCACCGACTCGGACCTGCCCATGAGCTTCTACGTGCATGGCATCTTCTCTAACAGCAAAGCGGCCTGGAGCCAGGCGCGTGAGCTGTTTGGCACGGTCGGCGCCGGATTGCCTCCCTTCCGCGGCGTGCTCTGGTCGTGGCCTTCCGATTTCGAGTGTGGCATGGGCATTCGCGATCAAGTGTACCGAGGCATCGCCAATACGCAGGCGCAGGCTTTCTATCTGGCCACGATCATCGATTCACTCGGCCCACGTGTGCCGGTAAGCCTCGTCGGCCACAGCCTGGGCGGGCGAGCAATCGTGGCGACATTGCACGGACTGGCCGCCCGCGAGATCGGCGGACAATCGCTGCCCGAGCCGTCCTATCCGCAACCGCGACCGATCCAAGCAGCCCTGATCGCGCCCGCCATCGATCCCTTTTCCCTCTGGCCGGGCCGCCAATACGGCCGCACGTTGAGCCAGGTCGATCGCCTATTGGTCTCCTACAATCCGCAGGACCGCGTCTTGCGCGGCTACGAACGTTGGTTCGATCGCGACGCACTCGGACTGCGCGGATTGCCAATGCCCTCCAACCGGGACGGCGACTTTCAAAAGGTCTCGCAGGTCAACGCCAATCCGGCCGTCCGCAAACGACACTTGCCCTCCGCCTACTTTGAATCGCCCTTGGTTGCGAGCTGGCTGCGTGGCTTCGTGAGCTATCAAGACGAACCGGAATTCGTGGGGAGCCCGCCGTCTCCCTGATCGGCCGGGTAGAAGGACGTCCGTCATGCGGGTGTCCGTCGGGGAACGCAGCAATGCAACCCGACCGGAGGATCGTCGTCACGGCGGCAAATTCGTCCCACAAGTGCCCTCGGCCGCGAAAAACGCCGGGTGGACGAGGCGTCGGTGGTTTGGTAGACTGCCGGGCTCGCTCTTAACCGTTTTCTCGGCCCTGAGCCCTCTCGGAGCCGCCCTTTTTGCCCTGGGTTTACGATGTACGCAATTTTCGTCGATGGCGGCCGCCAGTATAAAGTGGTCGAAGGAGAAGAGCTGGTTGTCGATTATCGCGACGTCGGTCAGGGCGGAGAGGTTCGGTTCGAGCAGGTTTTGGCCGTCGGCGGAGACTCGCTGAAGGTCGGCCAACCCCTGGTCAGCGGCGCCAGCGTGACCGCTGAGGTGCTGGGACCCGTGCAAGGTCCACGGCTGGTTGTGCAGAAGATGCGTCGCCGCAAGAACTTCCGCCGCAAGACCGGCCACCGCCAAATCTCCACGCGCGTGCGGATCAGCAAGATCGAAGCCTAAGAGCAACCGACAAAGCTAGATCGGGCTCCGAACAAAGCGGCGTTTCACGGCCGATTGTTCGCCCACGGCGTTCCGGGCTTCCGGGGTTTTGACAGCCGCTCTAAGCGCGCGATTTGACCCACGACGGGTACACCGCCGAGCGCAATCCGACCGCCAGGCTGCACGCGATCACGAGCCATCCCAGGGCACTCGGCTGACAGAATAGCCACCACAGCAGCCCCAAACCCACGCCAAACGCGTGCGGCCAGCGGCGCAGGATATCGGCTAGCGACGTCTGGCGTGGCAGAAAGAAGGCGGTCAACAGGAACAGTCCGATCCAGGCCGTTTCGCCCAGTCGGTCAAGCGAGTAGGTTGGCGGTGGCGTGACCCGAACTTCGGTCGGACCTTGTCCGCCCGTCCCCTGCGGCCCGCTCCAATGATAGCGGCTCGAGGGCAACCGTTCGTGCAACTGCTGCCACAGCTCCGTCGATTGGGTCACCAACATCGGTTCCTTGGCTACCGCCTCCAAAACCGTCTCCAGATGCAGCCGTTTGGCCGCCTGCACCCAGTTGTCGCGCAGCAGGGTCGGATGATCACCGGCCACCGCGTCGGCAACTGGCGCGTCGGCCAACTCGGTCTGCCGTCCGCAGAACAGCAGCCATCTCGCCCAGGGTCGGTACCAAGCGGCCAAATCGTCGTTGGCGGTCGTGGCCGCCGTCTCGTCGGGCAAGTTGGTCAATTCGACAACGCTCGACAATCGCTCCAAATCGCAAGCCCTGTTGTCCAGGCGTCCGGCATCGACTTCGAATCGGTACCTCTCGGGAGCGTGAAGCGTGAGCAACGTCTCCTCAACCGGCCAGTTCCGCGGGGCCACGATCGGCAGGCTGAGGCGAGTGAGCGTACGCATGTCTTCCCGCGCGAACGTCACCTCCAGCCGTTGTGGCAACCGATCGGAGCGCAGGGGAATCTCCCACTTGCCGGGCGCGAGAGCACGGGGTGTCGTCGAAACACCACCGACACTCACTTGCACCAGGCGCCAACCGGACGCCAGTTCCAATGGGCAAACAGCGTGTCCGGCGGGTTCCAGGTCGAAGGCGGCGGCGCCCGAAAGACCGTCGCCGCACACGGCCAACCGAACGTCCGCCAAGCGAACGCGCGCCAAACCGGCCGCCGCCTTCACCGTGCTCATGACCGCTTGCGGACGTTCGCCCACGGCCTGGAAGACGGCCGCGGCTTTCGCTTCGGCCGGCAGAGAAGATGAGTCGGGCAACGTCGCCGACACCATGCGTTGAACGTCCCAGCTCACGGCCTCGATGCCGACCTGTTGGGGCAGCAACCAATACCGTTCACCGGCTGGCAGCCCCAAGGCAACAACATCCGGCGCCGTCACCGTCTCACCCGGCGAAAATGTCAAGGTGGCGCGAAGCTGGACACGGCACTCGCCGGTGAGCGGTTGCAGAGGTCGAACGGTAAGCGCTTTGCGGTTCTTGCCCAGCTCGTCCGAAAGCTCGACGACCGACGGCGGCGAGAGCACCTCGCAGTGTGCGGCCCACGTCGCGGGCAGCTCGAAGCGCAGCGTGTCGATCAGGCCCTTCTCGACGACGAAACGAAAGTCGACGTCTGCCGCCCATCCCTGGTCGACGAAACGCATGAACGTGAATTGCTCGAAGTCGCGCGTTGCGGGTTCATTCGGCGTGACAACGATCGTGCCGGAATACGAATTCTCGGCACCGTGCGATGAGACCAACCGGCCGAGCCGGCCGTCAAATGAGCCCGGCGCCGGTTGCAAGAGATTCGTCAAGCCTGTCGCCTCCTCCAGCGCGACACGGACCCGCGGCTGACGGTAAAGATGCACCGAGCGCGACAGGACTTCGGCGCGTTCGATGGTGACCGGCGCCGTCCCCGATTCGATCGTGATCCTGGGCAAGGCCACTCGTCCGTTGGCTCGCACCGGAAGCCTGCCAACCAAAGTGAGTTGTTGCGCGCTCGTGATCCGCCGATTCAAGAAGACCGTGACGATGCCGGGTTCGCCGCGAGCCCACCTCACCACCCGATCGATCCCTTCGTGTTCCAGCGAGATGCGTTCGATGTCGAGCTCCGGCGGCACCGACAAACGGTGCTGAAAGACGAATCCGGCCGAAGTCATGAGTTGCGCGTCGTAGCGCACCAGCGCGCTCGTGCGCTGGAAACTGAGCGACAACGACTCCTTGACCGTCGTTTGGGGCTCGCGCGACCTCGTCGACAGGTTCCAGGCCGTCTCGGACGCGCTGAGGCGATAGACGAGCGCGTCGCGTAAATCGACGTCGGCTTCGCCCCACTTTTCTACGAACTCCGCCGTCGGCAACGTCTCCAGTTGCTCCGAATCGCGTGCCTCGTATTCAAGCCCTGTATTGACGGTCACGGCCAGCCAGCGCCGCACCACCCGGGCGTTGAGGGTGTGAAACACCGGCAAGCGGATATTTCCGACCCCCGAAGCGCCCGTCATGAAGAACGACAAGCGGAGCGCCGTCTGACCGGTCAATGGGCGGCTGAGATCGAGTTGGGTCGTCTGCGGCACGTCGGCGTTCTCCGAATCGACGGGCAGTGTTCGCTCCTTCGCCGTGGATGGACCGGGCACCAGGCGCAGCCGTCGATCGGCGGCAAACTCGATGCGGGACAGCGCGCCGCTCATGACATTTAGGTTCAGCGTGACATCGAGCACGACCGATCCGGGTCGGACTTTGAGCCAGAGCAACTCCTCCGCTTCGGCCACCGGCATCGTGGCGGCCTTTTGCGGCCACCGCACGAGCATGGAGTCGGTGGGGCCGAGATGCGCCGAGATCTTGCGTCCCCCCTCCAGTTGGCTCATTTCGCCCTTAACGCCGGGAAGATCGATGGCCACACCTTGCTCCGGCAGCCGCATTTCGAGCACCGCCGAGGCGATCGGCGGAATCGACAGCGCGAAACCGCGCGTTTCGGCTTCATCGGTCACCGCCGGAACCAGGCCGAACTCCAATTCATAGTCGCCCGGCTCGAAGATATGGCAGACGAGGGCGTCGCCCGGCTCGGACCAGCCTAGTTCCAGCGGTTGGCCGTCGAGAGTGGCAGAATCCGGCACAATCTCGGTCTGTTCGCGTCTGAAGGGAAGGCGAACCCGCGCATCCGGCGATAATACGCTCACCCCGTAGCGTGCCGTGAGTTGCCGGACGACCATCGGGCCTTCGAGATTGTCACGGGCCAGCGTGCAATCGTAACTGGCGCTGCTGATGAGCCAGCCGCGCGGCTCTTTGTTGGCGGCGCTGGCGCGGTAGCGAAGTTCGTCGAGAAAGTCGGTGGGAACCTGGTAATGTGTGCCCGGCTCCTCGTTTTTGTCGACGGGCACAAGAATGCGATGCACCTGCGAGCGCGCCTCGGTCTCCTCCGGCCCACCGGCCTCGTCGGCGTACAACGCGGCAGAGAGCGAAACGATCAATCCGACGGAGGCACCGATGAGCGACGTGCCCGCAGCAGCTAAGTCTGGAACAAGCGCCGGCGACGCCGACCGCCGGTCGGCCGGCCGCACCAACAACCAGACGAAACCGGCCAGCAGCCCAAAAACGGCCCCCCAGACCAACGGGCTCAACGCGGACGGCAGCCATATCGCGGCGAGGGCAGCGACCGCGCTGCTCAACAGCCAGACCGATCGCCGTCGACGCGTAGCCGCAGTCAGCGAAACGATGGCGGCGGCCAGCGCCCAAGCGGCCGCAACGATCACGTCGCTCCGCACGAGGCGAACGGACGACGAATCGGCGCCATCCTGAACAATGCAATACGACTGGGCCGCTTGCTGCGACAGAGAAAGCGTTGTATGCCGAGTCGGATTCTGCCACGGCTCCGCGGGACTCTTCATCCAAGCCGACAGCGGCAGACGTCGTTGCAGATTCGCGGCAGTCTTATCCGCGGCATTTTGGCCGGACGCTCGCGGAAAAATCACCGACCGTCCCTGATCCACACTTCGTTGCGCCTCTTCGGCGGCCGACTGTTGAGAGGTCAGCACGACCTGATCGCCATCGATCAAGAGCGCCAGCCCATCTGCTCTTAAGCTCTCCGCGGCGAGTGCCGGAACGGCATTTCTCGCCACCTGCTCATCGAGGTGGACCAAGATCGAAACGGGCGACGACGGACCCACCTTGACCGCCGACAGCGAAGGGCCGTCGATGCAAAAATTGGCAAACGGCCCTGGCTCCGCCCGTCGGCTTCTCACGAGCAGTTGCCCCCAGTTCTCTCCACTGATACCACCCGCGACCAGAGTCCGGCCCAAGGTTTCGAGCAGTTGCCCGGCTCGCCGCACCGCGCCACTTTGCAGCCGTCCATCCGACATAAATCGCTTCCCATCCCTGAGACTGACGGGATCGAACGGACGCTCAGCCGGGCTGCGGGCCAACGGTCCCAGCAGCCGCGCCGGCCATGCGAGGCGGTGCTTCGGCCAGATCAGCGGTTCGTATTGGCAGGCGGTCGAGACCACCCACTCGCGCGAACTGATCGGTAGATCGAGATCGGGCCAAGGCGCCTCGCGACGCGCCGACAGTCCCAGCGGTCCGTCCTGAGAGGCAAATTCGACCACCAGTGAGGGGAAACGCCGATTCGCCGGCAGTATCAACGGCAGATCCGCTCCGCCCGATCGCCGAGTAATCACGGTCTCGTCCAATACGGCGCGCAGCAGTTCGGCTCCCGCGGGCAAACGCAGCACGCACTGTGTGTCGCCATGGTTTTCGATATCGAACACGGCCACGTGACGTGCATCGCCCGACGCCAGGTAATGTGAATTCAGCCGCAGCCGCCAGACATCGGCCCGCGCCGGTTCACCCGTCTCGGGCGCCGGATTCAATACGAGTGCCGCGGGTGTTCGGCCGGCCAACTCATCGAGTGGGTCGTACCGGAAGGCGGCGTGCACGACGGGGGACCTACCCAACTCGGCCGGCGGCGGAGCCGTAGGTTCCAGACGTTCGGCACTTTCGATCTGCGGCGGGCCATCTGCCGACCGAATCTCTACCCTGCCTTGCTGATTGGCCGCCTCGGGGACCGACGCCAGGGCGGGCACGAAGGGCGCGGCAGCCGGAGTGCTTCGCACGGCTTGGATTTCGAACGGTTGTGACGCAGTGCGTGTCAGCCGGACCAGCCAAACTTCGCCGGCTTGGGGCACGCCGCGAGCGGCCTGCTGTTCGGAATCGAGTCTTTCTGCGTGGACGGCACCCACCGAATCGTCCGCCGTAAACTGTGGCTTCTCCGGTCTCGGCTCGCTAAACGCCACCAAGACCGCATCGACACGTGAGCCGTCCGGCTGGCAGCGGATGCGATACGATTCGTCGATCTCTCCCTCGCCGATCTCAACGGTCGTCTGGATATCGGCCGAGAATCGGGGAGTTTGCGCCTCGACAGCGACGCTCCAATCCGAGAAATTCGCATCGACTTCGAGTATCGCGTCCGACAGGGCCGAGGGGAGCAGCGCCCGCTCAGCGTCGCCGAGCACTGCCCGCTGCCGGATCCGCGGCCAATCGATCCCCTTCAAGACGATGCGCTGATTCGCCGGTGCTTCGAGCGCGAGCAAGCGGCGCTCGGCACCCAGGTCGCGGAAGTGCACGATCTCGAGTATCCCGCTCGAGAACCGATCCGTCGCCGCTTGGCGATGGGCCAGAATCATCAATTCGAGCGGTCTGCCGGCGGCGATCGCTTCTGCCAACTGTAGCGTCAACACCGCCGGTCGCACCGCGCGATCGACGGCCCAACTCGCCAAGACGCCGGGCCGGTCGGCGGTGACCGAGTCGATCTCCCAACCGGTGGCGAGGTCGGCGTGCAGCGCGAACAACTCTCCTTCGAGGGCCTCGATTCTGCCGCGGAATTCGGCACGCAACAGCTCGGGCGCGAAGCGCACGGTCGCACCCGCGGTGAGCCTGGCCCGCGCCGGTCGCCGGGCGACCTGCACGGTTACCGATGCATCGGGTGAAAACAACTGGAGATCGACGCTCTCGCCCGGTGGTCCGGCGCTCAGGGGTGCGACCTTGGTTTGCCGGCACCCTTGCGGCAACAATGCATCGAGCGCGAAAGGCGCGGCGGCCGACAGCGTCATCTCACCTTCCTGCCAGGCCACATCACGAACGCGCAGCCGCGGCAGCTTGACGAGTGTGCCAACCTCCAGGGGAGCGAGGGCGGTGACCGTCACGATCCGCCCCGGCCCGAGCAACGGCTCCGGAAACTCGATGGCGACGTGGGATTCGTTCGGCCGCGAATCGGCTAACACCGACCAAGCCAATTCGGCGCCGGCATACTGCACGCTCACGATCCGCAGCGGACCTTCCAGATCGAGATCGAGACGCCGCAACGGCTCGCGATGGACGTCGAGCTTCAGTTGCGCCGTGAGATCGATACCCGCGGGCAGAAGGTGGTAAGTTGTCTTCTCCTGCAACAAAGCGAGACGGCGTGGCCGCGCGCGAGCCTCGTTGGAGTCGACACGGAGCGATGCCCGCGTCCTACCGCCCAGTTGAAACCGCCATGTGCCATCTTGGTTCGGCCCGCCGTCGTCGGCGACGGCTACCCCCTCGTCGATGCCGGGCCTGAACAGTTCCGGCAGTTTCAGCTCAAGCTGGCAGACTGTGCTGGCAGGGATCTCGAGCGGAAACACGAGCGATCCGCTGCCGTCGCGGCGGCCGCGCAACGACCAAAGACAGACGAGCGTTCCGCCGCGCTCGACGACCACCGCCAGCTTGCCGTTCGGTTGGTTTCCCAGGACTAACTGACGGTCGTCCTCCCAACGGGCGTCCGTGAGTGCCAATCCCAACGGATCGAGTGTGACGAGGGTGGCGGCATTCGCGGCGTGGGCCAATTCCAGTCGTGCTTCGCCGACGAGTAGGTCACCCGACAGGCTTGCCTTGTACGTCGCCTTGGCGAGCTGCGCGCCTCCCGCGGCCGGGAGACCCTGGGGCACCGAATTCGCCGCGCCGACGAGTCGATCGAACTCCTCGCGATCGACCGGCAGATACGGCACGTTCTGCTTCGGCCAATCCTGTGGGCGGTCGGACGGCACGTAATAGAGCCGGTATTCCAACGGCTTCGCTACGGCGGGATCGACGGCCCGCGACGCGCTCGGCGACAACCACGTGGCCAGCACCAGCGCAAGAAGGGTGTATTGCCGCCGGCGGATCATGGTTTCGCTTCCGATCCCATTTCCATCACGACGGCGGCGGTTTGGGTCGAAGTCGGAGCGGAGAGCGCGGTGCGCGGATGCGTAAACGTCGAACTTCGGCCGACAATCGAGCTCGGGCCGCTACGGAACACAACCTGTTGCCGACGCTGACCCCATCTCCGCTCGAGCATCGCGGCCAAGCCGATCAGCAACAAGCCGATCACGGCCGATTGCACGGCCAAGAGCGCGAGGTCGGGCCACATGGCGGCCGCCGACAGCATGACCACCGCGCTCGCGAACAGCCACTCGGCACGCCGCAGCGCCGGAACGTAGATCCAAAGCAGCCCCAACAGCAGCAGAACGCCGGAGGGAAACAAGATCAATTCGGCGCGCGAAATCGTGGTTAGCTCGAGCTGGGCGGGAAGCCCCATGCCGCTGAAAAGGTAGGTATTCACCGACGGCGGGAGCGGGTCTTCGTAGCGGCGGGCTCCGCTCCAAAACTCCAATTCGGCCGTGTCGCGGAGCGGTTGCCGCCACCACGCGGCGCCACGCCACGTCCAAACAAAGTCGCTCTCGAGCGAAGCGGGGCCGAGCAGCAGAAACTCGTTGCGTGGCAATACCACTTGCCAATAAGCGGGTCCCGTCGACGCGGCTCCCAACAGGACGGGCATCGGCAACGTCCAACGTCCGCCGCCGGCCGGCCGCTCGGTGAGTTCGTAAGTCACCTCCAACACGTGCGACGTCTCGGGTGAGTCGTCCTCGGGCAGGGGCAAAATGCGCTCATCGGGCCCGTCTCCCTGCGAGGCCGAGGTGACGAAATCGTCGTCGTCGAAGCGGAATCGTTCCGTCACCCGTCCGGTCGGCAGGCGCAGCGTGACATGACCGTCGTGGCCGTGAAAGCGGAACACCGCTCGGTCGATGCGCTGGTCGTCGGTCAACCAGCTTTGCACCCACGTCCGTTCGATCACCAAGGAATTGCTCGCCGCGCTCTCCACGGCGCCGACCCCCAAAGCAACCGTCGTACGCGGCCGGCTGGCCGTCAAGCTCAAGGCGTTGGCCCCCTCGCTCTGCTGGCGAGCGCGATCGAGCGTCCATTCCTTATCCACCGACTCGATTTCCGCGCGAGGCTCCGCGATCACCGTCAATTCGCCGCGCGTGAATTCGCCCTCGCCCGGCATGACCAACGGCAGCACGAGCTTGACCGTGCTGCCGCCAGACACGAGGTTTTCCATCGCCGCCTCCGGCCAATCGTAGGTCACGTTCAACTCGAACGGTCCGATCTGTTGTTTCGGAAGATGGACGCGAACCGCCACCATCCCATCGTCTGGCTCCGCTTCCGGCCCAGCCGGATCGACCACCAATTCGGTGCCATCGCAGCGGACTTCGAGGCTTTCGTTCCGAGCCAGCGCCGCGGGCATGATCAGGCGCAGCGATTCGGCCGCTTCGTGCGTCACCGAACAATGCAGCGTTTCTTCGATCTTGGCCGCGCCGGCCGACAGCGCGATCCGTGCCTCGACGCGGGTGGCGAGCCGGCGGCCGGCCACGTGGAAATCCGCCGAAAAATGGGGATCGGGCACATCGCTGTGGTAGAACCAGGGAGGCTGGTGGTGGGGCGGCAGCTTGACCTCCGGATCAGCCGCCGAGCTTGCGAGCCCAGACGCATCATCGGCCCGCGGGGTGAGAACGACGTTGTCTTCCGCCAGCACCACGAGTTGCAGGGGAGCCACCATATCGGCCGACGGCCGCAACAGCCGGAAGTCGATCGCCATCGCACCGGCGGCAATCGGCCTGGTGGCCCGGACCTTCAACTCGATCTTGCCGGTCGTGGGCTGCTTGAGGGGAATCAGAACGGAGTTTCCCGCGCCGAAGACGAGGGCCGCGCTGTTCACCAGCGTTACCGGATCGAGGTTGGCCTCATCGAGGACCCAGTCGTTCAGCTCGAGCGACAACGTAAAGACCTTGGCCCCCGCGATGTGGTACGTGAGCGTGGCGTCCAGTTCCAAGTGGTGCGGCCCGACACGGACGACATAGCTCGGCTCGACAGACGTTCTCGTTTGTCTCGGCGATACATGCACCGGCAAGGAATAGGGCTGTCCGAAGTAGACGAAGCCCGCCACGACGCGATCGCTGCGCATGTCCGACGGCAGATCGGTCTGCAATACGCCCTGCCGGCCGGCGAAGGTAACCTGCCAATCGTCCTTGACCTCGACGGCGATAACACCCCATTGCCGCACCGCTCCCAAGCAGTCGAAGCCGCCCAATTCGAACGTCCCCTCTCGGGTCACGTCGTGCCCCTGTTTCGTCTCCAGTTTGACACTCACCGACGACGTCGTCTTGGCCTTCAGCCGCACCTCGACGAGCTTCCGCTCATTGGGATCTTCCGCGGCGGTAGTAGGCGAGGCGATCTCCCTGGCCGAATATTCGGGACCGTCGACCGGCAGCAACGTGGCGCCGCGCGCCAGGCGAACCTGAAAACTGTCGAATTCGCGGCCGAACGCGCTCACGTTCAGCGTGGCCGTGGTATCGACGCCGCCACCATCGATCTGCGCCACCACTCGCCCTTCGACCGACAACGCGGCGGGCGTCGCGGCGCGCACGGCGCCGGCATCGTGCCACGAGAGGGCGAAGTCGCTCGCCAGCCCGCTGGCGCGAAACTGCGTCCGGTCGCGGCGATGCTGGGTCTCCGCCAACATACCGCCCGAGGCCACCCGGCCCACGGCCTTGCTGGCCGGCACTTCGAGCTCCAGTTCCGAGAAAACCGCCCGGGGTGCGTTGAAGCGTAACCGCGTCTGTCCGGCATCGTTTTCCAAGGCCACCAGTCCGCGCAACGTGAGTTGGTGGGGCTCGTCGGCTTTGCCGCGGAACCAGGCAACATATTCGCGGTTGTCGACGTCGAAATCGACGAAGTGCTCGCTCTTGGTCGCGAACTGCGGTAACTCCGTCGGCACGAAGTTGCCCAGGCGTAGCGGCACGCGGAGCCAGCCCGTGTCGCTGGCGATGATCGATAGTTCCACGGTCAGCTTGGCATAGCCTTCGGCGGCTTCGCCGCGCGCGACAAGCCGCTCTAAGCGGAACCCGGGGCGTTGGGTCGTCGCGGCCCCCTCACGGACCAATTCGAGAGCACGCTTGATCTCGTCCAGCGAATGACCGAGCAACGGCAGGGGCACGCCGCGCTCGTCCCGCACGTAATAAATGTCGGGCTCGACGCGCTCGACGGCAGCCGGTCCGCGGCTCTGGGATCGCTCCGAATCCTGTTCGCCCTTCACGGCGGTGGCGCCGACGGTCTGCGCGCGCGCCGGCGAACAGAGTGCGGCGACGTGGAGGGCCGCCATGAACCAGAGCCTGCAACAACGTCTCGGCAAGGCCGCTCGATCCCCTTGCGAATTCTCCCGCATGCCGCAACACATTGCGGCGAGGGGAGTTTGGTAAACCGTGTCGTAAACGACCAACGTTACGAACCAAGCCGGGGCTTCGGGCAATGACGTGCTTCCGGCCGAATCCCCAATCTCTAGCTTACCCAGCGGAAATCGACCCTAAAAGCCGCAAAGGGAACCCAAAAGTCACCGACGGGCCGACACGAATCCACCGGAGCAGGTTGAAAGGCGCGGCGCGGGATCGGTTTTTCCGAGCCCCAACCCCTTCGACCTGCACGCCCGAGGCGCGGGCAGACACGAGCCACCGTAATTGCCTCGAAGGCTGGGTCGCATGCAAAGCCACGACTTCTATAATGAGAGCACTGATAAGGACTTCGAGGACGCGAGCCCATGGAAAACCCGACCGCGCCGGCACCGACCTACCCCCGTGCTCAATACGATCGTCGGCTGCCGCGGCTCCTGTGGATTTTGGCCGTGCTTTGCCTGGCGCTGGTCTTGCCCTATTTGGCCGAAAAGACGCAGTACGCCATCACCCGCGGGCAGCTTCGCGCCCGGTCCGACGAGGCCAGCAAGGAGTTGGCCAGGCTCGGCGAAAAGGCGGAATTGGTGAAGCTCGCCGACACGTCGGAGGCCTTTCGGCTGGTCGCCCGCCGCATCGAACCGAGCGTGGTCCACATCGATACCACCCAAGAGGTCCAGTTCGGCCGTGGCGGCTCAGGCGACGAATGGACGCAGCAGTTTCCGCATCGCCAGCGGCATTTCGAAGCCCAAGGACAGGGCTCGGGGGTGGTGGTCGATGCCGAGAATGGCTACGTGTTGACGAACTTCCACGTGATTCAGAACGCCAGCCGCGTGCAGGTGAATCTGAGCGATGGGCGGACCATCGATCACGAAGACGTCGAGATCGTGGGCTACGACATGCTCACCGACCTGGCAGTGTTGCGGCTGCGGGCCGGCGATCTCACGGCCGCCACCTGGGGCGACAGCCACGAACTCGAGGTGGGCGATTGGGTGCTGGCCGTCGGCAATCCCTACGGACTCGATCGCACGGTGACCTGCGGCATCATCAGCGCCACGCAACGGCGTGGCCTCGGTCGCGGTGGGTATAAAAACTTCTTGCAGACCGACGCCGCCGTCAATCCGGGCAACAGCGGCGGGCCGCTCTTGAACATCCGCGGCGAATTGGTGGGCATTACCACCGCCATCATCGGCGATGCCTATCAGGGCATCAGCTTCGCCATTCCCAGCGAGGTGGCCCAGCACATCTACGAGCGGCTGAAAGAGGAAGGACGTGTGGCACGTGGCTGGCTGGGGGTCCATCCGCAGCCGTTGACGCCGGAGGTGGCGGAAGAATTCAACCTCAAGGGCAAGCGCGGCGCGTTTCTCGCCGAAGTGCTGCCGGGCTCGCCGGCGGAAGAGGCCGGTTTGCAGAAGGGAGATTTGATCGTCGAATTCAACGGGCAGAAGGTCACCGACAACGCCGAATTGCCCTTGTTGGTGGCCGGCTCGCAGATCGGTTCAAAGGTGCAGGTCAAGCTCTGGCGCCATGGCCAGCCGCTCGACCTGACCGTCAAGATCGCGGAGCGGCCCGACGAGAATACGCCGCGAAAATAATGGCGAGATCATCGCTCCCGGCCCATTGTCACGGCTGAATGACCACCGGCAGGGAAAGCAGATCGCTCCCCTTGGGCATAAAATAGGGAAAGAAGCGCACCTTCAGGTTTCGCTCGATCGCGGCGTTGATCGCCTGACGTTGGCTCTGCGAGTTGTCGTCGGTCATGCCCGCGGAAAGCGTGTTTGACCACAGATCGCTCGCACTGTCGCCCGACCGCAAACGAATCACCATTTTGATTCCCATGTGGCCCGGAAACTGAGTCGCCGGTCTGTTGATGCGGCTCGGTCCCCTATTCGGTGGGAAGACGGCCCGAGGTGCTCGGTATTCTTCGGAATAGTCGACCAAGTACTGCATTTCTCCGTCATCGGAGATTCGAATTCCATCGGCTGCCAATCGCGCGGTGAGCAGTTGCCGCAAATCACTTTCGATCTGCGGCGCCGATGTGCCGCCGGCCAAGGAACCGACCTGGATTCGTATCCCGACAGGTTGTTGTGGTCCTAACCAGGCGGGCACCGAGGCGTCCTGCATCGCGGCCAGCGAATCGTCGATCTTCTCCCACGGAATCTTCACGTCGACTAACTCGCGGTCCTTCCAGTGGCCGCGCAACGCCAACAGGCTCTCTTCGTCGATGAAGCGGTGTCGGGCATCGAAGTCGTTCCCGGTCTTGAGCAACCACGTTATGCGCCGCAGTTTTCGGTCGAGAAAGGCATTCCCTTTCAAGAGCCAGCCGCGGCCGCCGGGATGCCATTCTATGTCGGGACCTCGATAGGCCATGGCACCGGTCCAAAAGGAAAGAAGATCGGCTCCCAATTCGTGTTCGAAGACGAGGTTCGTCCGCTTGTCCCAGCACATCACGCGAGACCAGTTGTCGCAAATCGCCGCTAACTCTTCCCCCGACGGCGAGAAACACATGCTCTCCACATCGACCGTCCGCCGGCTAGGGTTCGTGATGCGGATCCTTGCCGCGACGCTCCCTTTCTTCTTCGATGGGTTTTTCTGCAGGTCGTAGATAACGATCCCGAATTGATTGACGACCACCGCCAGATAGCGCCCGTCTTCGCTCAAGGTCATTCGTCCGGAGCCGCCATCGATCTCGAAATCCCTAACGAGCGTGCCCGCGGGGATATTCCAAATCTGAACGTGATGTTCGCCGCCGTTCAGCATCGACACGACCAATTTGTCGGGGCCGGCGAAGTCGAGCAACTGAATGAAGATGGACTTCGACGCTACATCGATTCTGGATGCTATCTGTCCGTATTCGCATCGCCGCACTTCCACCATATCGCGGTCTACGAAGGCGAAATAGCGACCGTCGGGGCTCAAAGCCGTCATCCTGATGCCGCGGGGCACGATGCCGCCGGGCATGTTCGCGGTGGGCATCTGCTCCGCCTGGCCGATACGATGGCCATCGGCAAGGCTATAAACATTGCCACCGACCGCCACAAAAGGTCCGCGGCCACGCGCAAAGACGATCTCCGCGTTATGCGGCGCTGCGATCGAAAAAGTCGAGCCATCGCTCCATGTCGCGTCCTCGGAAAAGGGCGAGAACGGGTTCGGGCTCGCCGTCGCGTTGTCCGGCGTAGCCGATGACGGGCCGCTCATCCCTGGCGGACTGACGATAGGTCGTTGTTTGCCGAAATCCGCCGTTGCTGGCGGGGTCGCGTCGACCGTGGGCGGGGTCGCGTCGACCGTGGGCGGCGATATCGGCGACCGCGTCGTTTCGACCTTCGGCGGCGGCAAAGGCCGGCTTGACGATGGCGGGACAGTCTCCTTGGCGATCGGTGTGACCGGTTGGTTGGATACGGTCTGGGTCACCGGCGACGCAGGACTGGCGCTGTCGGCAAGACTAACTTGGCCGTCGGAGGCGTCCGACGGCCCCCACGTCAATCCGGCCATCAGCAAGACGACGACCAGCAATCCCAGCGAGCCGGCCGGGATGAGCCATAACCAGACAGGCGGTTGTCCCTTGGTCTGCGAGGCCGTTTCAACAGGCGCCGCCGAGGGCGAAGCGGTCGCCGACCAGACCGCGTCGGGCACCAGCGACGGCGCCGGGCGGCTAGCCGGCGGCGCATAGGAGTACGTGGCCGCTTGACCCGGCGCGGAGATCGTCGCAGGCGCGGGCGGCCTGGGGTGCGAAACGGCGGGCGGGGGCGAAAGGCTTGACGACGAGGGCCGCGGTTGGCCGACCGAAGGGGCCGCGGGTTGATTGGCCGGAGGCGGGGCGACCGCGCGGTTGAATTGACGGTCGTATTCGGCCCGTTTGGCCGCGTCGAGCAGACACAGCTTGGCCGCGGCGATTTCGTTCAGCAGCCGCGTCGCCTCTTGCGAGCGTTCGCCGGTCTGGAAGTGGCGGACGAACGAGCTTTGCCGCAAGACGGCCGCATTGATGACATCGCGGTCGTGCTCATCCGGCGAGATGCCGAGCAATTGGTAATGGGTCGGCGGACGCGGTCCGTCGGGGATGCCCAACCATTTCCTGTAGGGATCGAACATGACCGCTGCACCTCTCGGCCCAAAAGGCTCGAGTCAGTCGTATCCATCAACGCCACGCACCGCCGGAACTCAGCGGAGGCTATTGTAGAACGGAGAGAAGTTCAATCCTAGAGCGGCGGAAAAACCAGCTTTTGGAGGCCGATTCGCCTGACGTCACGGCTGCACGATGTCGGCCAATTGCGGGATTGAGTGGATCGGCCGCCAATCATTCTCGTGCCATGTCGGATGCCGAGCGGCGTTGTCGAGCGTTATCTCTCGCGCCTGGTAGAGTGCCTTGACGTGGTGCTTCCTGAGCGGAGCCGAGTGGATGCCGCGCACGCGCACGAACCACTCGTCGTTGGCCGGTGGCGCCGGCGGCCGCAACCGCGCCAAAGGATAGCTGGCGGGCGCATGGACCGGCGCGGCGGCGGGCCGCGGCACAACCACCTGCGCGATCAACGGCGGGGGCCATGCAGGCGGGGCGGGCGACAGCGGGGCAGGCGGGGCGGGCGCCGGAGCAATCGGCGGTGGCGGTGCCGGGACTGGCGCGACCGGCGGTGGCGGCGCAGCGGGCGCAGGGGCCATGGGCGGTGCCGGCGACAGCGGCGTGAACACCACCGGATCGTCCTCGTCATCCGGTGTATAGGGTGCTGGCGTTGCAGGCGCCGGGTCGGCGGCCGTTGTCACGACATTTGCCGCGATCGGCGGTTTTTCGACCGGCGGTGGCGGCGAGAGAAAGTCGCCGACGGGCATCCACGGTCCGTTGTGAGCGCAGATCAGGTCGTCGGCACCGATGCGGCCGCCGGCATGAAGCTGCTCGACGTCGCTGCGCGAGAGCGAGCCGATCACGCGGCCGGCGGTCAGCACACGCAGGTCGCCCTTGGCCCGACGACTGCCGGTGACAGGTGCCGCGGTCTGCGCGGGTGCGATCAACGGTGGTGCCGCGGGCGCGGCCAAAAAATCGGCGATCGGAATCCAATCGGCGTTGCGCACCGAGACATGATCGGCCGGGGTGACGCGGCCGGCCGCCAGCAACTTGTCGAGTCCCTCGCGGTCGGTCGGCCCGAACACGACTCCGTTCTTCAACAGGCGCAGATCACCGTCTCTCTTCGCCATCGTCGCTCACCCGACGCCTATTCTTTATTTCTCTGCGCCTCGGCCGACAGGCACTCGCCCCACAACATCAGATCGTCGTCCGACAAACTGTTGTCGCGGACGAATTCGGTCGTCACCTCGGCTCCGTGGCCGACCAGCTTGGCGGCAACCTGCAAGCGACCGTTCTCCTGATAGGTGTAACGCACCTCCACGGGCCACCCGGCGGGCAGATTGGGCGGCAGGTCGCGAATAACGCACGTTCCGACTTCGATGCAGGCTTCGGGCAACTCGCTTTCACCCTCGACCACCGTGACTTTGACGTTCGGTTGGCCGGCCTTGAAAGTGCGAAAACGCCGCGCGGCACTGTGCGGCAACGGGGTATTCTTGGCGATGAGAATCTTGTTCACTCGATCGCGGCTCGACGGATCGATGCCCACCACCCCCAAGCTGTGCGAGTTGATATTCGTCACAGAGAACTGCGCATGGCCGCTCCCGGTTCCTAGCTGCTGGAGCAGCAGGTCGGCATATAGCGCGGCCCCATGCGCCACGGCCTCGTCGGCCGACACGGAGTGGTCGACGGAGCGTCCGGCCATTTCTTCCAGCATGCGGCCGATCATCGGCATGCGTGTCGAACCGCCTACGACCAGCACGCGGTCGATGTCCTTCCACGTCAGGCCGGCCTGCATGACGACGATGTCGGCGGTCGTTCCCGTTCTCAAGACGAACGGAGCGGTCGCCTCCTCGAACTCCTGCCGGCTCAGCTCCACCTTCAACCGTCGTCCGCGATGGTTGACGAACATCGTGGCCTTCGCCCGCTCGGACAGGGTCTTTTTGGCCATTTCCGCGGCCGGCCACATATCTTGCAACGTCTCGGGGCAGGAGCGGGGATCCTCACCCAGTTCCGGAGTGAGCTTCGTGGCGGCCAACTCGACGAGCTTTTCATCCCAGTCTTTGCCGCCCAGCCGCACGTCGCCGTCGGTGGCCAGGGCCTTGAACGACTGTCCCTGCATCTCGACCACCGTGACGTCGAAGGTGCCACCACCCAGGTCGTACACCAGCACGCGCACCGGCCGGTCGCCCGATATTTGGCCGGACCGATCGAGAAACCCCTCCTGGTAGCCATATACGATGGCGGCCGCGGTCGGCTCGTTGATGATGTCGAGCACGTCCAAGCCGGCGAGTCGGCCGGCGTCCATCGTCGCGCGGCGGCGCGTCTCATCGAAGTACGCGGGCACCGTGATGACGGCCTTGCTCACGGGGCCGAGCTTGCGTTCGGCGTCGGCCTTCAAACGGCGGAGGACGTAGCTGGATATCACCTCCGGCGGCAGCAGTTCGCCGTTGATCTTTTTATGGTAATGTTTGCTCCCCATGTCGCGTTTGACACAGTCGGCGACCTTGTCGGGCTCGAGCGCCGCGGCCAGCACGGCCTCCTTGCCCACGATCGGGCCGCTCTCGTCGAAGAGTACGACACTCGGCGTGATCACATCTCCATTGGAGTTGACGACGCTCGTTGGCCGTCCTTGCGGATCGAGAAAGGCGATGACCGAGTAGGTCGTCCCCAGGTCGATGCCTACCGCTGGCGGAGCGTCGGACGGCGCGGCCGGCAACGGCTTTTCGTCGGCGCCGGCGGCAGGGAGGTCGACCGGGTCTACCGGGTCCGGCGAAGACCACTCTCGCACGGCGGCCGACACCGCCTCTTGCCAGTCGGGACGCAGCGCCACCACGCCCTTACTGAGATCGAACACGCGGTCGCGGAGCGCCAAGCAGAAATCGTCCCAACGCACCTGTTCGGGCGTGAGCATGCGTATTTGCATGGGCGCCGCCCGCCAGCTCGCCGCCACCACCCGGGCCCGGTAGCGCGTGTCGTCACGCACCGCCTCGGCGGGCTGGCCGACCATGTGTTTGAGCGCAGTGTGCAGGAAATCGAGATCGTATTTTTCCAGCAGCACACGAAGATCGACGCCCATACCACTCGAATCGCGATCGCGAACCCTCCACGCGTGGTTCGGTTCGATCGTAGCCCAATGGCGGCGTCATGTAAACTTGCAACCTCGCTCGCTAAACAGCGACGAGTGCGATCCCCGCGAACACGCGAACTCGTTGACGTGTCAAAATAGGACGTCTATTATGGCCGCAGTCGGTCGACTCACCCGTCCTTATCTCTTCCCAGGCAAAGGCTGCCAATGCGACCACCCATGCTGCGCCCCCGCGGCGCTTTCACGTTGGTTGAGTTGCTCGTCGTCATCGCCATCATCGGCATCTTGGTGGCTCTGCTGCTTCCTGCCGTGCAGGCCGCGCGCGAGTCGGCTCGCCGCTCGCAGTGTCAGAACAATATGCGCCAGATAGGCGTCGCACTGCATAACTATGAGTCGACGTGCGGCCGGTTGCCGCCCGGCGGGTTCTATCCCATCGCCACGGTCGTGCCCGACAGCTATTCGGTACATTGCCGGATCTTGCCCTATATGGAGCAATCGAGCTCATACCAGTTGCTCAATCTCTCTCTGGCGGCGACCAGCCAACCGCAGGTCGTGATGCAACATATCCCCAGCTATGTCTGCCCGTCCGAGATCGAGGCCGTGGCCCGCAACTCGACGCCCGTACGTTTTCCCACGACCTACGCTTACAACGTCGGTACCTGGTTTGTATGGGATCCCAACACGGGGCTGAGCGGTAATGGTTCCTTCGCCATGAATACGTGCCGCCGCATCACCGATATTCGGGATGGAACGAGTCACACGGTGGCCTTCTCGGAGGTCAAGGCATATCAACCTTATTTTCTGGGAGGCTCGCCGCCGACCGCACTGAACGTGGCGCCCCCGACCAGTGCCGCAGGCGTGCTCGCCTACGGTGGAAACCTTTCGACGACCGGTCACACGGGTTGGACGGAAGGACAGACCTTTCAGACGGGCTTCACTTTCGTTCTCACACCGAATACCGTCGTGCCTTATAGCAACGCCGGGACAAACTATGACGTGGACTACATATCGAGCCGAGATGGGTCGTCGGCCACGGCCTATTCTTATGATTCCGTCACATCGCGCAGCTACCATTCCGGCGACATAGTGAACTCGTTGATGTTGGACGGCTCGGTGCGGGTGGTCACTTCGTCCATCGATCTGTTTGTGTGGCGCGCTGCCGGCACGCCTGCCGCGGGTGATGCCGCGGGTGAGTTCTGAGCGATCGCCGGCTCAGTTGCCGTCCGTCGTTATGTCGCGCCGCTCGATCCGTCCCTCGTCGGCGTCGATCGACAGTTTTTCGCCCGTCACGAGCCGGCCAACAACGCCTCGAGCTGCGACGGCCGGAATCGCAAGCTGCCGGGCCAAGAGCGCGATGTGCGACAGGGCACCGGCCTGCTCGACCACCAGCCCCGCCGCCCAGGCGAGTGCCGGCATAGAAGCCGGGTCGATCGATGAGGCAACGACGATTCGGTCGCGGCACAGATCGGCGTCGCAATGGCCGTCGTTCACGATCAAGACCGCGCCCGATGCCCGGCCGCGAGAGAGCGGACGGGCCGCGATCGTCTGGCCCATCTCGGGCCGCGGCGGCAGCCCGAAACCCGGCAAGTCGTCGGTGACCTCGAAAACGGGCGGCACATAGAGCCGCCGGCAGGCCGCGTACCGCTCGCGGCGGTCGCTGACGATCCGCGGCCAATCCCGCCCTTCATGCAGCCGCTCTACCTCGGGCACGGTCAAATAGAAGATGCCCGAGCCGAGTTCGGTGCGGCGAGCGAGTTCCAGCAGCACGTCGCGGAGCACGTCGTAGGCCCGCAGCAGTTCGTGCTTGCCGATCTCGCGATAGGGGAGTAGCCGGAACGCCTGCTCGAGTAATTCGGCCGACCGGCCTGCCAGGGTTAGCCCGAAATCGTCGCACAGCCGACGTACATCGGCCGTTGGCGGGACCGCGGGAGTTTCGCGCTGCGTCGATCGACGAGCGGCCCAGCGGCGCGCGGCGTCGAGCGCCGCCGCCGGCCTTTCTCGCCAGCGGGGCGACGAGAGGTCCATTTCGCCCGGCCCGCGGTGGCCAAATTCGTGCAGAAATGCCGTGATTGTCGCCTTTCCCGCCGCCAATTCAGCGAACAGGGTCTGCTGCCGGCAGGTCACCGGATCGGCGAGTTCCGTCAAAATGGCGCCGGCGATCTCGCGGTGCCGTTCCACATCGATCTTCTCCAATCCCTGTGTGAACAACCGCCAAGCGGCCACACCGAGCGCTCCCGGCAAGAAAGTCTCGGGCGCCAATTCGTCGAACACGGTGCGTCGACGCCGGCGGAACAGTTCGACCAGCTCGTCCAACGAAAGGCGGCCCAGGTCGAGCCGCCGCTCGTCTTCGACGAAACGGCCGATCCGTGGCACAACGTCGCGATCAAACCGCTCGGCTGCTCCGCGAGTCAGCCTGCGGCGGCGCCATTCCGACCGGGCGATGGTCGCCAGGACCCAAGGCCAACGCAACAGGAACCACGGGTCGAGTTGCTCCAGGTCCAACCGCGTAGGCGGCCGATCCAAGCACGCGGAATCTTGCCGCAGGGCGTCGACGTCGATCGACAATGGGTACCCCGCGCACAACATCTCCGTCATACGTTGCGGGTCGGCATAGATCCGGCCCGCGATCAACTCCAAGAAGCCGTCGCGGCAGACGCGGCGCGAGGGTCGATAGCCGAGCCGGCGGTAGAGATGCCCGAACCCGCCCCGCCCCGTCATGAACTGCCGCCACAGGTCCCAGGTCAACGGAGTCGGAACAGGGAGCGTTTCGCCCAGATCGTGCCGCACCCACAGCCGCCTTCCCTGCCGCGCCCAATCGAGCAGTCGGCGGCGTTCGGTCTGGCGGGTTTCTTCATCGGCAGCCGCGTCAGGCGGTCGATCGAGCGGTCGGGCCTGGAAGAAGACAAGTTCGCCGGCCGCATAGCCGAACTCGACGTCGGCCGGCGCCCCGAGCAACGCTTCGATCGTCAACGCGTCGCGGCCGAGCCGCTCGAGACCGTGCCGGGCGAACTCGGTCATGGCACGGCAATCACACTCGGGCTTCTGCGTTTCGCGGACCGCCAGCGTGTCGCGTTCGATGGTCCACTGTGCGGGCGCGGCACGACCGGCAACGACACGGCGCCCCAAGCCGCCGGCGGCCTCGACGAGCATTGCATCGGAGCCGGGACGGAAAGGATCTCGCGAAAACACCACGCCGGCAACCTCCGCGGCGAACATCGCCTGCACGATCACCGCGGTCCCGTCGTCGGACTCCCACCCGCGCAGCTCGCGGTAGCGAACGCTCTGCTCACTCCGCCATGAATCGAAGACGGCGGTGACGGACGCTCGCAACAGTTCGGCCGGGTCGTCTGGCAGCGGACCATCAGAGGACGACGCATAATGTTGCAGCCAGCGCTCCGCGCGCTGCCGTGCGGGCAGATCGCTCAACTCCTTGGTGAATCGGTCTGCCGCGACTCGGCCTAAGCAAACCGCAGCGAATCCGTCCAGGAATTCGGCAAACGCTTCCCACGCCCACTCCTCGTCGGTCTGTCGTGCCAGCGATTCCGTCAGCCCGCAGTGCAAAATGGTGGTCAACAGACCGGGCATCGTGTCGACCGCGCCGCTGCGGACGGCGACCGTCAGCGGCCGTGCGGGTTGGGCGAAGCCTCGGCCGGTCACGGTCGCGAGTCGGGCCAGGCCCTGCTCGATCTCCTGCCACAAGCCGGCGGGCCAGCGACGGTCGGCCGCATAGTATTGGCGACAGGCGGCGGTCGTGATCGTGAAGGCCGGCGGCACCCGCAAGCCGGCGCGCCGGAGCAGATCGAGCGAGGCGCTCTTGCCTCCCAGCAAACGTCTTGCCTCGCGCTCGTCGCAGGGAAGCGGTTCGCCCAGAAAATGGACCCAACGGTCGGCGCGGTCGGCCGAACCGTTCCCGCCGATGGCCTCCGACTGCGGCGCAGGCTGGTGGTTGCTCATTCGTCCGGTTCATCGCCCGCGGTCCGACTCTGCGGCGGCGCGCCGGCATGCCGTTCCGCCGCCGGAACACCGACGCACACGAACCCGTCATGCGGTGTGCCGACGAACACCTGGCCACCGAATACCACCGGCGAACTGAAGTAGGCTCCCGCGGCACCGAGTCGCGTGCTGAAGATCGGCTCGAGTCGCCGATCGAGCGCCGTCAGCAGGCCATCGCACGACACGCAATAGATCGTCCTCGGCGTGACCGCCGGCGCCGCCAGCACCCCTGAGTCGGCCTGCCAACGATGGAGGACCTGGCCGCCGTGATCGACAACGTATAGCTGGCCGGCCGTCGTCGCGAAGACGATCCCGCTGTCGTCCGCGACGACGGCACCCAGCAACGGCGATGGTGTCGCGAGCGTCCAGACCGTTTCCCACGTGGCCAGGTCGAGGCAACGGAGTTCGCCCGGCGAGTGCTCGGCCGGATTCACGTAGTCGGCGTCGCCCATCCCCAGATAGATACGCCCGCCGCTGATCGCCGGAGGACTGAAGACCGGCAACGGCATAGGAAGCCGCGCCAATTCGGCACCCGATGTGGCGTCGAGCACGGCCAGCGCCTCGCCTCCGCGCCCCAGGCCGACGTAGACGCATTCGTCGCACACGGCCAGACCCGTCTCCGCGTCGCGATAGCGTTCGCCGGGTGCATGCCACACGACCCGATGGGCATCGTCGGCCGTCAGGCTGAGACAATAAACCCCATCGTCGCCGGCGGCGAAATAAACGCGGTCACCTTCGATGGTGGGCGTACATTCGATGTGGCTCCTGGTGGCGAATTCGAACGCGGGCCTCAGCACCCCGTCGTCACCCGTGCGGAATGCCACCAACCGTGCCCCTGAGGTGTTGTGCAGCCCTTCGCCTGCCACGAGATATCCGTTGGCCAGCACGGGCGACGAGAAGGTGGCCCGATAGGCGTCGGGCGCGAGGGTCCAGAGCAGCCGTCCGCTCTCCGCCTGCCAACTAAAGAAGCGCGACGAATCGCCGCGCACGCCGATGGCGATCAGGGCGTCGTCCGCCACGGCGGCCGAGGAGTAGAACTGGAAATCGCGGCCGCCGCTGAAGGTGACGCCTCCTCGTACGGGACCGGGGCGGCCGTCGCCGTGTCCGCGGCGGGTCAGATCGCCACGAAACGTCGGCCAATGGGCGGATCGCAAGTCTGCCTGCACGGCGGGCGGTGTGCCGGGGACGTGTAACCACGCGCGGGCCTCGACCAGCCCGGCCACCGCCAACCCCAGCACCAGCAAGCCGGGCTTCTGCCTCCAGACAATCCGTCCCAGCTTGGCCAGTGCGGCGGGCCGCAACGTGGCAGCGGCGGTCAACGCCGTGAGCAGGCTCGCCAACAAGGCGGCCAAGAGGCCGGCCGCGGCGGGCAGCAGTGGCAACACCGCCAGCAAGGGCGGGTGGGAGGAAGCCGAGTCGAGTGACAAGCCGACAGACCGGGCAAAGCGGACAGAAACCATTCCACGGTACGTTCTTGTACGATAGCCACCCCCGGCCGCGAGGGCAAAGCGCCGACTTTCGGCCCGTCGCGGCCCACATTAAGATGGTCTGGTCGGCGTGCGTGCCGGCCATGCCCACGTTCCTTGCCAGCGCCGTAGAAGAGTCGCCCCATGTGCCGCAGGCGCGCGTTCACTCTGATAGAGCTTCTGGTCGTGGTGGCCATCATCGGCATCCTGACCGCCCTGCTGATACCCGCGGTGCAGGCCGCGCGCGAGAGCGGCCGTCGCACGCAATGTGCGTCGCAGCTCCGGCAGATCGGCATCGCCATGGCGCTCTACCACGACGCGCGGGGCGGATTTCCGCCCGGATTCATCTACAACGGGCCGCCCAGACCGATACCGGCCAACCTGAACCAGCACCGGTTCCTGGCCGATGCCCCCGTCTTCACGCAAAATCTGCCATGCGACCCGGGTTGGGGCTGGTTGACCCTGATTCTGCCCTTTCTCGAAAACCGCCCGCTTGACGAGTCGATCGACCTCACGTCGGCCGTCTGGCTGCCGCAGAACTTGTCGCTGCGTTGCCAAGGACTGGCCATCGCCGATTGTCCGAGCGATACGGCGAAGGGCGTCTTTCCGGTAGTGAGCCAATACGGCGACGTTTCCTGGTTGTGCCGCTCCTCCAGCTACGCCGCCTGCTACGGATCGTTCGGCCTGATCAACACCGACCCCGATTACGGCAGCGGACTCTTTCTGCGCAACAGCCATTTCCGTCTTGCGGACATCCTCGATGGCGCGAGTTCGACGATTGCCGTCGGTGAACGCGCGACGATGCTCGCCCGGGCGCCGTGGGCGGGCGTCATCACTCACGGCACGGTCGTCACCACCCCGGGCGCTCCCGTCTACACGTCGGTATCCGAAGAAGCGCCGGTGATGGCGCTGGCCCGCACGGCCAACAACTACCTGAACAGCCCCTATAGCGAACCGTACGATTTCTTCTCCGCTCACAGCGAAATCGTCAATTTCCTGTTCGCCGACGGATCGGTGCACCGCCTGTCCGCATCGACGGACCTCGACGCACTGCACTGCTTGTCGACGATGACCGGGGGCGAAGCGGTCCAACCGGATCCGTGAGAGCGCGACAGACTCTTTCCGGGGTGCGCACACCGCATTAAGATGGTGTGATTCGATATGGAGATGGCCTGATCCGATCTGCGCCGCCCACGCTCAGGAACCATTCACCCATGCGCCGTCGACCCGCGTTTACGTTGGTCGAGCTGTTGGTCGTGATCGCCGTCATCGGCATCCTGGTGGCGCTGTTGATTCCCGCCGTGCAGGCGGCGCGCGAAAGCGCCCGCCGCGCGCAGTGCTCTACACGACTCAGGCAGATCGGCCTGGCATTGACGCTCTACCACGACGCGCACAAAACGTTCCCGCCGGGCTATATTTACAACGGTCCGCTCAAGCCGCCGCCCGTGAACCCCAACCTGCACAAGTTCATCTTCGACTCCCCGAGTTTCGCCAACGATCCGCCGAGCGATCCGGGGTGGAGTTGGCTGACGCTGAGCCTCCCCTTCTTGGAACAGGCACCGCTCTATAACGCCATCGACTTGACCTCCGCCGTCTGGTATCCGCAGAACGACGCGCTGCGCACGCTGCCGCTCGCCGTCGGCTCTTGCCCGAGCGATCGGGGAATCGGCGTCTTTACCATCCTGAAGGACATCGGCGTCGAAACTTGGATGGCCTACACGACCAGCTATACCGCTTGCTTCGGCACCTACGGTCTGATCAACACCGACCCGGATTACGGCAACGGGCTCTTTCAACGCAACAGCCATTACCGCCTGGCCGACGTTCTCGACGGCAGCAGCAGCACGATCGCCGTCGGCGAGCGGGCCGCCCTGTTCGCCAAGGCGCCCTGGGCGGGCGTCATCACGCACGGCACCATCCGTACCACGCCGGGAGCGCCCGTCTATACATCGACCGTGGAACAGGCTCCGGTCATGGCGATGGCCCGCACGGCCAACAACTACCTGAATAGCCCGTTCAGCGAACCGTACGACTTCTTCTCGGCGCACGGCGAGCTGGTCAATTTCGTGTTCGTCGACGGTTCGGTCCGTCCGCTCTCGGTGTCGATCGATCTGGACGCGTTGCATTCTCTGTCGACGATCGCCTGGAGCGAAGCGGTGCAGCAACAACCGTGAGCGATCTCGACCGACGTTACTGGCCGTTGCTGTTGCTACTGGCGCTGGGGTGTAGCCGCGGTCCGGCCGCGCCCATCTTGAGCGATTCGCACGTCTATCAGAGCGCCAACGAAGGGCTCCGTTTCCTGGTTCCCGACGGCTGGCATCAATCGGCCAGTTCCGTGCTTCCGCCCGGCGAGTTGCGGGGCGACGTTCTGCTCGTGCGATACAACCTCACCAGCGATGCGCCCGGTTCGGCGCTCCTCGTCCTCTGCACGGACGAGAAGAAGGCCGGCGACCCCGAGGCGCACCACGCAGAGGCTTCGTTTCGCGCCGACCATTGGGAGCCGCTCGAGCCGGCCAAGACGGTGACCGTGCACGGCGTGCCGGCCGAGAGGATCATCTACGAGGCGGTGATGGACGGCAAGGAGCTGAGGAAATTCGTCACCTGCTTCCGCCGCAAGGGACGGCTCTATTCGTTCGTGGGCCTCTTCGCCGCGGACGATGCATCGGCCCGGCAGCAGATCGAGCGCGCCAGCGACGACGTTATTTGGACTCCTTAGGGGGCCCTATCAGCCGCCCTTGGGATCGTCGTCGTCCTCTTCGCCGGCGGGCTTTTCCTCGTCGGAGGCGATCAACTTGAGCGCCTTCTCGGCGGCTTCGCGGACGAGCTGTTCCTCGTCGTCGAGCAGTTTCTCAACCTGCGGGACGGCCGCGCTGGCCAACTTCCCCAACTGCCCCAGCGAGCGGACCGCGTCGCGCCTCACGCGCACCGCATCGTCCGACAACCGCTCGATCAGCACGGGCACTCCCTTTTCGGCGGCGGCTGAGCCCAATTCGCCGATCGCTTCGGCACAATGCTCACGAATGTGCCATTCTTCGTCCTCGATCGAGGCGATCAGCGCGTCGAGCGCGTCGATCGCGCCGGGGCCGATCTTGCCGATGGTCCGCGCCGCATGCCAGCGGGTCTCGGGCGTTTTCTGTTTGTCGTTGAGCAGCGTGATCAGTTCGGGAACGGCGGGCGCGGCGGCGCCTCGATATTGGCTCAGCGCCTTTTCGGCCTCGACGACGTTGCCCGTCTTGAGCTGTGAGATCAGGGCCGGCACCGCCAACTCGGCCGGCGCTTCGAGCTTCGGCAGGGCTTCGGCGCAGACGGCCTGCACGTGCGGATCGGGATCGTTCACTCCGGCGGCCACGGCCGGAGCGGCTGACGCGGCATCGGGGCCGAGTTTCGCGAGCAGTTCCACCGACTTCCAGCGCAATTCGGCATCGGCCGCGGAGGACGAACCCTGCAAGATCTCCACCAATACGGGCACGGCGGCGGCATGTCCCCGCTCCAAGGCGGCCAGCGCCTCGGCCTGTGTCGCCGGGTCGGCCCGCAATGCCCGCGACCAGTAACGCGTCGGCCGTTCTTGGAAGAACGCATCGCCGGACAACTTGCCCATGACGACCTGCGTGGGTTCGGCGATGATTCCCACGGCCAACACGACCGGCAGCGCCATGGCGATTCCGATCCAGATTCGCTTCATCGTTTCACCCAGTTCAGCGTCAATAACCCGCCGCGCAGCCATCCTTGCGCGATTCGCTGCCGCCGTGCAACGTGCCGTGTTCCCAGTCGATCAGGATTCCCTGGTAGCCGCCGTATCCGCCGCGCGCCCGAGCGACGTGGTGCCCCTTGGCCCGCAAGGCGTCGACCGCCGCATCGCTGATCCCCGATTCGACGAACACGCGGCCGCCCTTGGGATCGGCCGGCAGGCCGGTGGGCGTGGCGCTCCCCGCGTGCCGGACGCGTGCGGCATCGCCGGCCGCCTGCACGTTCATCTTGAAGTCGATCACGTTCACCAGCACCTGCACGTGTCCCTGCGGCTGCATGTCGCCGCCCATCACGCCGAACACGAACCAGGGCTTGCCGTCCTTCGTGGCGAGCGCGGGGATGATGGTGTGGAACGGCCGCTTGTGCGGCTGATAGCGGTTCGGATGGTTGTCTTCAAACGTGAAGAGTGCGCCGCGGTTTTGCAGGGCGAAACCGACATCGCCCGGCACGACCTGCGAGCCGAAGCCGGAAAAGTTGCTCTGGATGTACGAGCAGCAATTGCGATCGCGATCGACAACCGTCAGATAGATCGTGTCGCCGCGGGCCAGCAAAGGGTCGCCGGCGGGCACGTCGGTCGCCGCGCGGGCCATGTCGATGCGGCCGCGCTGTCGCGCGGCATAAGGTTTTGAAATCAACTCGGCTACCGGCAGTTTGGCGAAGGCCGGGTCGGCATAGAAGCGGGCCCGGTCGGCATAGGCCAGCTTCTTGGCCTCGAGGAACAGGTGGAGATAATCGGGATGGCCGGGCCCGATGGCAGCCAGGTCGAATCCCTCCAGCAGGTTCAGCATCTCCAGCGCGGCGATGCCCTGACCGTTGGGCGGCAGTTCCCACACCTCGTAGCCACGATAGGTGGTCGAAACGGGATCGACCCAATCGCTGCGATGGTCCTCGAAATCCGGACGGCTGAAGTGGCCGCCGTTGGCCCGGCTGAAGGCCACGATGGCGTCGGCGATCGCGCCGCGGTAGAAAGCGTCGCCGCCCCCCGCGGCAATCGCGCGATAACTGGCGGCCAGCCGCGGATTGCGAAATATCTCGCCCGCGACGGGAGCCTTGCCGTCGGTCAAGAACGTCTTCACCGAGTCGGGCCAGGGGGCCAGATCCTTCTCCGACGCCTTCCAATCGGCGGCGATGATCTCGCTCACCGGGAAACCGTGTTCGGCGTAGCCGATCGCCGCCTGCAACAAGTCGCCGAGCGGTCGGCTGCCGAAGCGAGCGTTCAGGTCCGACCAACCGGCCACGCAGCCGGGCACCGACCACGACAGCGGACCGTCGTCGGGGATGGTCTTGGTGATCCCCTCTTGGGCGAACACCTCACGCGTCAATTCGTACGGGCTGCGGCCGCTGCCGTTGAGGCCGTACAGTTTCTGCGTCTTGGCGTCCCAATAGATCACGAACAGGTCGCCACCGATGCCGCAGCTCATCGGCTCGACCACGCCCATGACCGCGCCGGCCGCGATCGCCGCGTCGGCCGCGTTGCCGCCCGCCTTCAAGACGTCGAGTCCCGCCTGCGCGGCCAGCGGCTGGCTGGTGGCGACGATGCCGTGTTCGGCCACGATCGCCGATCGGCCCTGCCAGGGCTTGCCGCTCGGGCGGTCAAATGCGGCGGCGACGGTCGGAAGAGCCATGTTGGCGATGACGCAGAGCCATCCAAGCGCACGAGCGGTCATAGTGCTGGCGAATGTCGGACGCGAAGCGGAAGCGCCCCCGCCGGCCGAGCCGGCGTTGCCCCTGCCACTCTACCCGCCCGCGCGCCCGCGGTCCACGGTGCGTCACCGTGTCGTCGCGGCGCGAACGCCGCTTGATTTCACCGCGGTAATCGGACAAAATCCGGTTCCTGTTCCGCCAGCCCAGGTATGCCGATGGTTTTCGACCAGATCGAATCGCTCAAGCAACAATACACGGACAAGTATGTGATCGTCGACGAGACGCGGCCGGAGCTGTCGCGGTTTCGCGGCCTGGCCGGCCAGATCAAGACGGTCAACATGAGCGGCCGGGCACTGGTGGAATTCGAGGCGTACAACAACATCGGCTGGTACGACATCGAGCTCGATTTCTTGAAGGTCGTCGACAAGCCGCTCCCCAAGCCGGCCGAAGACAAACACGCCAAACCGGCCGCCAAGGCCGCCGCGAAGCCGGCTGCCGAACCGGCCAAGCCCAAGGCCGAGGCCCCGGCAGGCGAAAAGAAGCCTTCCGCGCTGGAGATGGCCCGCGCCCAAGGTGCCGCCAAGAAACCGGGCGAGGCCCCCAAGAAGTCGACGAGCGACATCCTGGCCGCCGCGCGGGGCGGTAAGGCTGCCGCCCCTATGGCAAAAGAGGCTCCCGCGCCGAAAGAAGTTGCCGCGCCCAAAGAACCCGCCGCACCGAAAGCCGCGGCGGCGCCCGCACCGGCTGCCGGCGGCGAGAAGAAGCGGCCGAGCACGGCCGAGATCATCGCCGCCGCCAGGGCCAAGAAGGGGTTGGAGCCCGCGGCACCCATTGCTGCCGCCCCAGCGTCCCCGGCACCAGCGCCTCCGCCGGCTCCCGCCGCGGCAACCCCGCCGGCCGCCGGAAAGAAACCGTCGACCGCCGAGATTCTAGCCGCGGCACGTCGCAAGGCGGCGCCGACGGAGGCCGCCGCCCCTCCGGCGCCGGTCGCCCCGGAACCCGCGGCCGAAGCTCCCGCGCCCGTCGTCGAAGAAACGGCCGCCGAGCCCGCGCCACCGGTGGCCGCCGAGAAGCCGGCCGCCAAGGCAGCCCCGGCCGGAGACCTTCCCAAGACCACGGCCGAAAAAATTGCCTGGTGCCGTCAACACGACGCCAAGTGACGATCGCGTCGGTGCCGTCTCGACCGAATCCACGCAGCGCACTTCTGCGCAAATAACAATAACACCGCGCCGCTTCGCTTTAGAGCGGCTGATAAAACCCGGAACCCGGAGCGCCAAGAGCGCGCCCATAATGCTTCGTCTTGATTTCGACGCACTGTCATTTAAGAGCAACCGACAAAACCGGATCGAGATCCAACAAATCGGCGTTTCACGGTGAGACTGGAAATTGGCGTTACCTCGATTAGCTGCCGATTAGCTGACATGTTGTTGCCCGTCGAGATGTCCGCGGAAACGATGCGAGGTGAGATTCGCCTGCTTTGGTTTCACCGTGAGACCTGGTCGCCGATCGGCCAGCCCGGATTCTTCGGCACACCCTGATCGCCCACGGCTCGCGCTGCTTGTCGATGCCGGCGAGCGCGCCCATAATCCTGTAATTCGTCGAGTTACAGATTCGGATTTCGGCGATGAACGTCACGATGCCTACGGCGCGACGCAATTGGCGGCTATCGCTACGGGCCTTGCTCTTCGCGCTGTTTCTCGCGGAGCTGCTGGCCTGCTGGTTGCTCAAGACCGATCAGTGGCGAAAGCTGGGCCTCGGATGGCAGCTCTGGGCGGTGGTTCTCGCGACGGTCGTCGCCGTGACGTTCGTCGTCAGTCATGCCATTTGGCTCTTGCGACGCCGGTTCCAGTTCGGCCTCAGAACGCTGCTCTCGTCGGTGTTGCTCGTTGGGACGGTGCTGGGTGTATTCGGCATCCGACTACAGCAGACCGAGAAACAGCGTCATGCCGCCGCGGCACTGAGCGCAAAGGGCGCCGGCGTCTATTACGTGGGCAACAACGAACCCGGCCTGCTCACCTACGTCGGACGACAGTATTTCCAAGAACCGATCGCGGTCACTTTCCAAGGTGGCATGAGTGCCCGTGACCTCGCGAATATCACCGCTCTGACGCAACTCGAGCAGTTGAACCTTTGTAACTCGCCTCTTGTTGACACTGATCTGGGGCATTTTTCAGGACTACGGCAACTGCGGCACATCGCTCTGGTCCGAACCGGTGTTACTGGAACGGGACTGCAACATCTGGGTTCGCAGCCGAACTTATACGACCTCTGCTTGTGTCAAAGTCCGATTGATGACGTAGGGCTCCGGACCGTGAGCCGATTCAAGAATCTCGTGTCGTTGAACCTGAGCCAGACGCGGATCAGCGACGCAGGTCTAGCACATCTTGCGGGGCTGGAGCAGCTCTCGGATCTCTACCTCGACGGCACGACGATCACGGGCCAAGGGTTTGTGCATCTGCGCTCGTTGAGGAATCTGGAGCAGATCAGCTTGGACGCAAGTTGGGTGGGAAACGACGGTATGGCGCATTTACAACAACTTCCGCGCCTGCTTTCGCTCAAGCTGTCGAACACCAACATCGACGATGCTGGCCTTGAACCGCTGTGCGGAATGCCGGGCTTGCGGATGCTGAATCTGGATGGAACGGATGTGACCGAAGACGGATTGCAGCGATTGAGGCAGCAATTGCCGAACTGCGTCATCATTCGTTCCTCGCCTTAGCAGGGGCCGTGCAAAGGGGTGGGAGGTTGAGAAGACGTGGTGTCTCTGTGACTCTCGGCCGCTTTGTATCCCCATCTCGTCCCGCCGACCGTAAAATCGGGGCATGCAGTTTTCCGATTCGGACTTTGACCGGCTGTCTTGGCACGATTGCCATATCTGGGGAATCTCCTTCCGCAGTGGCGAGCCGAGCGAGGGCGACTGGACGAGCGAACTGCTTCTCGACATCGACTTCATTTGCGAGTGGTGCTGCACCAATCCGAATGGCCGATTTCGCGTCGCTCCGGCTACTCTGGCCTTTCATGACGTGGGGTCGCTGGAAATCGCCGTTCATTGGACGGATTCGAGTTTGGCCTACCCGCTTTCGATCGCTGAGATTTCTCGTGCAGCCGAAGGCTCAACGAGCCGGTGGCGCGTCGCCTTAAATTGGCCGGAAGGCGGGGAGATCACGTTCCTCGCGGTCGGTTTTAATCAAACACTTAGAGCCGAGCCGGTTTTGATCGAAGAACAGCGATTTACCCTACGTGAGCGAGAGAATTTGCTCGGTCGTTAGCGGCCTTTTCTATGGTCCTTCACGTCGGCCGTACGAAGGGGCCGGGAGGCGAACAGACGTAGTGTCTTGTGACTCCCAACCCGTTTGTATCCCTCCCGCTGCTCGGCGGATCAAGATTCTTATTTCCTTTCCTCCGTAACCGTTCATGCGGTGGGAAGAAGCGAGGGAACGAATTCTCTCTGGAAATATGGACATTGGACCGCGCTCGAAGGAAGGACGAAGTCGGCGGCAGCCACCAGAAGAACTGTTTACCGCGGACTGCTCTGTGAGTCTCTCAGGCGCTTTAGAGCCGCGTCGTCGAGTTCCGTTACGGTCTTTAGTTCACGGGCATTTGGAAACAGCGTTTGCGCAATGCGCAGCAACGTTGGTTGGGCGAAGTCTATGTTGTCGAAATGAGTTGCAGTGCCGTTGTGAACGACCAAGATATATCTGCAACCTAGACAGAACAAAAGATCGATGCGGTCCGATTGTCGACGGAACGTTATGCAGACCTCATAGAAGGGAAAGCAATTTTTTCCGACTCCCCATAGGTATGAGTCGGCAGACAGTAATGTCGTTGTGATAGTACGTTACTGTGGCGGTGGTAGGGCGACAGGTCCGCCCACAACGGGGTAAGTCTCGACCGGCAAGTGGTCATGGAGTTCATGAATAACGTCTCCGAGCACGGAAAGGGTAACTTCGTCGGGCGCGGTTATAGTGGCAAGGCCCCTGTCGCCACCGAACAGATCTTTCACGGTATGCGTGGGCGCCAGACGGTGTCCTGGAGGGTATAGCACTCGGATTAGACTACGAGTAGACGAGCGGGCATGATGTATAAGGTAGCCGCTAAGTAAGAGCGCTGACACGATCGCGAAGACGGCGATACCGTTACGGCGGCGATTCATGGGCGGCTCGGCTCAAGCTGAAAATGTGGGCACGTGGCGTTAATTGGGTCGATGATCGTTCTCACCAGCGGCCGTGGGTAATTGTAGGACCGTGGCGCGTTGGCTCTATCCTGGCTGTTTGTTAAGAGCGGCTGACAAAACTCGGAAGCCGGAGCACCGCGGGCAACAAATCGGCCGTGAAACGCCGATTTTGTGAAGCTCGATCCGGTTTTGTCGGTTGCTCTAAGAGTCGTAGTGCGTCAACATGGCTGGGAATGTCGAAGTGCGAGGGTTAGCCCGCGGTGAAGGGCAGTGGCATACTGATATGTGTTATACAACACGCGGACCGGGTGGTCTCCCAGCGACCAACGTACGGGCAACAAAACTTTGAGCCACCACCCCGCACGGACGCGAGCCCGGCGCGGTTGCCACCTTGCTCCGGCATCGGCACGTGCGGATTCCTCTTTCCTTTCCTCGTGCTCAAGAAATGCAGTCGCCCGCTGGCCAGCCGTACCTCGCCTTACGGCTTGAGTTGCAGCCGTGCGAGTTCGGCGAGTTGGGCGTCGAGGGCGGTGAGCTGCTCGTCGAGTGTTTGAAGCTTGGGGAGGGCTTCGCGGAGGCGGACGTCGGCCAGGTCGCGGGCGGCGGATAGTTCGCTCTGCGTGTAATAGGGTACGCGCAGGCCGGGCAGGTCGGATGCGGCATGGTCGGATGAGATGTCGGTGCGCAGCGGCGGGGCGTGCGGAATGGCGCGGGTGAGGTTGGCGACTTCGGCTTCGAGGACGGCGACGGTGTCGCGCAGGCGGTCGCGTTCGTTCGCGAGGCGAGAGCGGGTTTCGCGCAGGCCGATCTCCGCGGGCATGGGGCGCCCGAGCCGCAGGTTGCGGTCGATCGCTTGCAGGCGTTGCACTTCGAGCAGGGCGACCGACGTGGCGGCGCGGGCGGCGACGATCTCGTCCTTGATGGCGCGGAGCTTGCGCGGGCGGTCGACGAGCAGGGCGTTCTCGGCCTCGGCCAGACGGTTGTATTCGGCGAGGGCGGCCGGCAGCCCCTCTACTTCGTCCGCCCAGCGGATGCGCTGTTCGTGACCGGCCACGGCGGCGGTGAAGTCGGCGGGCGTGTAACCCAACGCCTCCATCAGCTTGACGGCCTTCGCCTCGTCGATCGCCTTGCCGGCGGCGCGGTCGCGCACCAGCACCGACCAGGTCCGATAGAGCTGGTCGCGCCCCTTCTTGAACGCCGCGGCGATGCTGTCGTGCCAGGCGGGAGCATCGTCGGTCGGCTGGGCCGGCCGGGCGACGTCGGGCAGCGCGAGCGGAGCGAGGGGCTCGAAATCCATGCCGGGCAACAGGTGCGAATTCCCTTCAGGATGACTCATCACGATTCCTTTCAAAACAGAGAGAGGGTTAACGATGTCCGAACGGAAATTGGCCGAAACCGGGCAGGTCGCGCCCGCCGGACGAGCTTTGTCGCGGCGACAGACCGCCATCGAGCCCGCGCGCGCCGAGCAGCGGCGTGGCGCCCAGGGGCGAACCCATGACGATGGGGAGGATCTCGGGGCAGGTCGTCGTGTCGTCGTTGGCCAGTTCGAGGGCGTGGGGCAGACACGTCGCCAGCGCGAAGGCGCGGTCGCAGTGGCCGTCGCGCGCGTCGGACGGCGCCTCGAGCTTCATCCCGAAACCGTCTTCGACGATCGTCAGCTTCTTCAAGTCGCCGATCAACCGCTCGTCGCGATACAGCTCGATCCGGCCGGAACGGAAGGCCTCGATCATGGCCGACGCCATGCGATTGAGGTTCGTCCCCGCGAAGGGCATCTCCGACAACGAGACGCCTTCCTTCTGTAGCTCCTGCGCCATGAGCAGCGCCTGGTTGGGATCGAAGCGGACCGAGCGCAGACCATAGACGCGGTGGCAGAGGGCGATCGTGTCGCGCACGGCGATCAGGTCGACCTGTCCGGCCGTCGGCGCCCAAGAGAAGCAACGGGCCAGCCGCACCCGGCGGTCGCGGCCGTCGCATTCGAGCACGAGGAACGCCGAATGGTCTTTCTTGACGCCCAGGTCGAGCCCGCCGACATAGACGCGGTCGGCGCGGGGCTGGTCGACGGGACCGGCGAGCACGATCGAGGCATCGATGGCCGTCTCGCTGATCGCATCGCCGTTGCCGCTCGACCACACGCCGCCCCACAGGCGGTCGAAACGGCTGGGCGTGTTGCGGGCCCGCGCCTCGTCGATCTCGGTACGGTCCACCCACGGGCTCGGCTCGGTGCGCCGATGGAACGACCAGCGGTCGGAGTTCCGCGCCAGCTCGCGAAACCTCCAGGCCCACGATCCGGTGAAGCCGGCGTTCGTGGCCACCACGGTCAGGCAGTGGGGGATCTTGCTGGCGTTGTCGAGGAGGTTTTCCAGGAACTCGGTCTTCCGCACGTGCACCACCTCGTCGAGGACGAGCACGTCGGGACGGGCCCCGTGCGAGCCCACCACGTCGGCCGCCAGTATCTCGGCCTTGCTCTCGGTGCGCGGGCAGATCATCTGCGAAGTCTGCACCTTCACGTCTTCGTCGAGCGAGCGATTGAGGCGCAGGATGTCGACGGCGGCCTTCTTGATCTCGCCGGCCTGGTCGCGATCGGCCGCGCCGATCTGCACCAGCAGCGGGCGTCGGGCCGAGGTGAGCAGCCACAGGATGACGACGGCCAGGTCGGTCGTCTTGCTGTTGCCCTTCACGGCCTCCCACCAATGCTTGCCGGGCCGCGGGCGTTCACCAGCGGCGACCGCCAGCAGCGCCGGGTTGATCGCCGCGAACCGCTCGCGTTGGAAATCGGCCATCACGTCGCCGAAGCGCCGGCCCGCTCCCGCGACGGGGATGAGTACGCCGGCTTGGAAGGCGGCGGGGTCGGCTGCGAGGGCGGGTTGCCCGCGCGTGTCTGAATCATCGTAAGTCATTGTCTATAAAGCAGACGCGCTAGATTTCCTTGTCTTGGACATTTTGGCGGCGTTGGGAAGGCCGCCGGCAGGGATGCAGGTAGTGAAGGTAGTGAAGGTAGTAATTCCCACTACCTACCAGTTTCTTCCGCTTGTTCTTCTTCATGGGAGATTCCCTTTTTTCCGCCTGCGTAGGGCTAATTACTACCGGCACTACCTGCACTACCTGCAGTCGCCACAAACCAGTTGGCGGTCTTGCTTCGGTCCAACTGTCGGTCGAAACACTTGCCTCCGACGACTCTGCGTCGCACGTGATGCAGCTTCGCCGATACTTGCCTCGATGATGGAAGGGAACCGGGCTTCGAGCCAAACACGTCGGCGAGTGCTCCGCGGAGTGTGCCGAACCGCTGTTCGTTGTTCTTGTCGGCCAGCGATTCCAGCACGTCGGCGACACGACAACCGGTCCCCGCGGAGTCGACTTCCTCCCAGCCGGCTATCAGTGCCCGCAGGGCCGCCGCTTCGGTGTCGGACGCGTCGGCGAGCGTCTGCCGCGTGAGCCCGGGATCGGGGTAGCCCGCCCAGACGATCGCCCCGCGGACGAGGTCGCTCCATCCCTCGAAGCTGCCCCAGGGCTTGATGTCTTGCCTCGGCCGTCCCGCGCAGCAGTAGGCCCGCAGGATGGTGAGCGCGGCCACCGCCAGCCGCGGCCGCCGTTCACGCACCCATTCCAGCAAGTCGGCGTGTTTGAAACCCGTGCGTTCCTCCGGCCTCTCGTCGGGCGAATCGAGCCGGATATGCAACACGCGCCGCGCGGTGTCGGCACGCAGCGCCACATTGTTCGCGGTGCCGTACCACATCGCATAGAGCGGGAACGTGACGCGCCGACTCTCGCCGAGGACTCGGTCGGTCCAACTCGTCGCCGTCAGCGCGGCATCGAGCGCCGGGGAGCCCAGTGTGCCCGAGATGTTGTCGATGAGGACCAGCGGGTCGCCGGCGAGGGCGATCGACGTGATCTGCTTGCGCCACTCGGCGTCGTCTTCGACATTGTTCGCCCTGGCGAAGCCACGGCCGGAGGCGATAACCCCCATCGTGTCGGCCAGCAGCCCCTTGCCCGCGCCGCGGACATTGGCATCGGCCACCACCAGCGGCGCCGGTCCCTTGAACGCCCACCGGGCGAACGGCCCCAACGTGCCGGCGAGCCACGCCGAGCGGTGCGGCTCGCTCTCAAACGGGAAGTCTTCGACGACCTCCAGCAGTTCCTGCGCGGCATAATGCGCATCGTGTTGCGACGGCTCCGGCGGCACTTCGGGATACTCGGCGTTGGGCAGGTAGAGGATCGCCGTGTCGCGATCGTAGCCGGGCTCTTGCAGGATCGTTCCGTCGGCCCGCAGCACCGGGCTTTCGACGATCGCTTCCAGGCAGCGGACGCCGTGCCACGTACCGCGGGCCGCCACCCCCGACACACACCACCCCGGCGGGTGCACGGGGTTGATCTCGTCCTTGCCGTCGATGGAGAAATAACGCGCCCGTTCCGACATCATTTCACGCAACCGTGCCATCGGAATATCGCTGATCCGCGGGAGTCCCGGCGGGCGATCGATCCCGTTCGGCAGCCTGGCCTCGTTCGTCACGTGCACCAGGCCGTTGGCGCGTTGGTAGATGTCGGGATGGCCGGCCAGCGAAGCGATCGCTTCGTCGTTGACGCGCTTTTCGTCGACGCCCACGATGATCTCGGGCAGACCGCCGTCGGCGTCGGTGGGCGGAATCCAAGGCACGGCGTCGGCGATGGCCCGCAACACCGACTCGCGGCCGCCCGCGCGCTTCAGGATGTCGCGCACGTCGTCGCCCCCCTTGGGCTGTACCGGCGCGGGCAGATGGGCGATGCGCGACGACGCCGCCTGCCCGAACAGGGCGCGCGCACTCTTTTCGGCGCCGTCGATGCCCGCACGGTCGCGGTCGGGGACGAGCACGATCTGGGTACCGGCGAACAGGCGAGCAAACTTCGGCGCCAGGGCGTTCGTGTTCAACCCGCACGCGAGCAGCCCGAGGGCATGCAGGGCCGCGGCGTCCTTCGGTCCTTCGACGATGTGCCACGTCTCGCCGGGCGCCGGCAGTCGCACCGCCCCGTCGACGTGCGGGAAGAACAAGCCGGCCTTGGCGCCCGGCGCGAACAGACCCTTCTCCGCCGTGAGCATGAACGTCGTGCATCGCCGGCCGTCGGGCCCGTAGGCGGGGAGCACCGCTCGGCCAGCGATCGATCGCGCGCCGTAGGCTCGCAGGGCTTCGGCCGCGATACCCTTGGCCCTGGCGATCGCTTCGACGGGGTCGAGCGGCTGGCGGTCGGCGTGGTGGCCGCTGCGTTCGCGCGGCTCTTCGAGTCCCAACTCCGTCAACAGCGACCAGGCGGCCGCCTCGTCGCCGAGAATGGCGGTGGCGAGTTGCAGGCGCGACCAGCTCGCCTGGCACGCATGGCAATAGGCGACGCCCGTTTCGCGATGCACTCGCATCGCATCGCGCGAATCGCACGCGATGCAAGCGGCCTTGACGTTGTGCCCATCGCGCCCGAGGGATTCGATACCGAGACGTTCGGCGAGCAACGCGCCGCGTGGGATGGGAGCGTTCAACCGACCACCTCCGCCGTCGGATCGAAGGCGGCGAGTGTTTCCTGGGGATAGACGCCGCGGGCCGGTCGCCGGGTAGTATCCGGGCCTGTCGGGCTGATCGCAGAATCGGCGCGAGGTGCGAGGCCCCCGTCATCTTGCCGATCCTCCGCCACGTGCCTGGGCCGCCGCTCGCCGAGCAGTCGGCGCGCGGCGTTGTATTGACGCTTCGCCACCATGTACAAGATGCGGCTGGCCATCTTCTGCGCGGCCGCGCGGTCGCCGGCGAACAGGAAGTTGATCCCCATCGCCGACCAGCTCGCGATGCTGCCGAGCACCGACTGCACGCTGACGCGACGTTCCCACTCGCCCGCCGACAGCTCGGCCAGGCTCGCTTCGACGACGACGATGCGCGTCGGGAAGGCCAGCAGTTTTTGCAGGTCGCTCGTGAACCGTGGCCGCTCCCACGTGCAACACGAGATGAAGTCGGCCAGCGACTTGCGTTCGAGCCGGCAGAGGTGTTCGGCGCCGTCGACCGCGTAGTCGCCGGTCTGCAACGCCCGTCGCTCCATCCGCAGCGGCGATAGGTCCCAGGGTGTCTGCTCGCGCGGATCGCAAACGACCGTCACACGCGCGGGGTCCAACTCGGCGGGAAGCTCGTTTCTCACTTCGCGTCCTCCAAGCAATCTGTGAATGGGGTGTGGGCCTGCCGATGGCGAATCGGCCGGTAACGGAACAGCGATACCGAAGCAGCCGATACCGAAGCAGCCGATACCGAAACGGCCGATACTGGAACAGCGACAGCGAATCGGCCCGTAGCGAACGAGGCGACGGCGAATCGGCCCGCTGTCGATCAGACCGAATCAGTCGGCCACGTCTGCGCCGCGGCGATCGTTGGCGGCGCAGCGGGGGGACTCTTGCGACGCCTCCTGCCCGGCGGGCGGGGAGACCTCCTGGTCGGCGGGAAGCCAACCGCGGGCGCGGAGCGCGTCGACGATGCGCGGGATGATCGCGGCCTCGATCGCCCGCTTGCCCGCGAACCGGCCGGGCTCCGGCAGGGTACCGTCCTCGAACAGACGCCGCACCCGCCACGTTTCGATGCCGAGCAGGTCGGCGACCTCCCGCGTACTATGAATGCCAGCCATGAGAATGCTTCCGAGTGAGTGTCGTAACTCTGGAAGCAATCTTAGGAACGGCCCACCGGGGACCGTCAACCGGGGATCGACCGGGCACACCGGGGATAGTTTTTGGTGTAACCGATAATGCTGGCTCGCGCTTCACAAAAATCGGCGTTTCACGGCCGATTTTTCCCCACGGCGCTCGGGCAGTTAGGTCGTGTCAGCCGCTCTTGGAATAAACGTCAGTGCTGGCTCGCGCTTCACAAAAATCCGCGTGTCACGGCCGATCTTGCCCCACGGCGCTCGGGCATTTAGGTTGTGTCAGCCGCTCTTGGTGTAAACGACACCGCTGGCTCGCGCTTCACAAAAACCGGCGTTTCACGGCCGATTTTTCCCCACGGCGCTCGGGCAGTTGGGTTGTGTCAGCCGCTCTTGGAGTAGACGACAGCACTGGCTCGCGCTTCACAAAATCCGGGAGGTGGCTTTCGCCGTCTTTGCGGCAGCCTACAACTTCTGCTGGCGCACCCGCCGGGCCGGCAAGAGTGGCAGATTTTGCCCGACTGCGGCGATGATGGCCGGACTCACCCATCGCGCTTGGTTGTTCGACGAGCTTTCCAGGCAGTTCTTCCGGCAACTCCAGCATAACCCGATCAGGCCTGGCTCGACGGTGCAGGAAGCCGAAGAATGTCGTATGCTGAAGCGGCCGAAACCGCTGCCCCGCTAGCACTGCGCCTGCGGTTGGCCAAAAGAAAGCGCTGGCCAGGATGATTAAGTCGGTTCACATCAAGAATTTTCGCTCCTGTCGGGATGTGTATCTTGAGGGAATTGGAACGATTCTCGCGCTAGCCGGGCGAAACGGGGCTGGAAAAACGAACATCCTTGAGGGAATTGAGTGGCTCTCCAAGGTTGCTACGGCAACACCGGTGCATGCGCAGGCAATCGGTGAAAGGGTTGAAGGGGCCATCACGTTCCATTCGGGCGACAAGGTCTATCGCTATGTCGCGGAGACGATAGTCCTGCAGCCGGCTTCTTTCGATGATTTGCGCGTCGAAATGAAGGAAGAGCTGCACTGCCTCGACACCGGCACGCGACTTGTGTCACGCGAGAAGGAGCTGGCCAGTCTTGCCGATGGCACTCACGTCAAGATCGGCAGCCAGTCTCCCGTGATACCGTCGCTTTTGGCCCTCCTGGCAGCCGACGATCCGAACCGCCGCGATTTGCAAGAAGCGTTCGCCCTTCTGAGTGCAATTAGATACTACCCGCTCGATGAGCCGAGCCATCCGGGAGGGGCAGTTTTAATCGAACCCGACGAATACGCGAGGTGGCTGGCAGGCTACCAACGCAATCCGGCGGCTAGCAATTCCGTGCCGATGAGGTTGCTCCACCTGCACCTTACCGCGCCTCATCTGCTGGAAGAACTCAAGCAAATCGTCGGCGACAATGACTTGTCCATCATTCGCCAGATCGAGGTCGTGTCCTTCGATCTTCCATCGCGTTCAAGGAACGCGGATTCGGCGGAAACACAGAAGGCTTATTACGTCGGCTTCTTCCCTAGCAGGGGGCATTCGCCGGTCGGCTACCCGGGCCTTTCACTCGGAACAAGGCGCGTTTTGCGGATCGTCGCATCGGCTCTTTCGGACCAGTCTGCTGTGATGCTGATGGAGCAACCAGAAGACAGCATTCATTCCGGATTGATGAAGAAGGTCATCGAGTTCCTGCGCCATTACTCGGTTCGCACGCAAATCATCATGGCCACCCATTCGGCAAATGTTTTCAATAAGATGCAACCCGAGGAGATCCGGATTGTTCATCTCGCCGACGGGCAAACAAAGATTCGCAGCCTTACTCAGCAAGAACTTGCAGCCGCCTCGAAATACGTACATGATGAAGGCCCGCTCAGCGAATTTGTCGAAGTCGCCATAGACGAAGCCAACAATTGATGTTCGGGATTCTCGGCGAGGATGACTCCGACATCGCGACCCTCAGGACGCTTGTCCGACGTATCACCTCTCCGAGCGTTCGCGTGAAGGGAAAGGGCTACGATGGCTGCGCGAAGCTTCTGGCGAAAGGTGCTGGCGACATCCTCATCTTCCGTGACCTTGGGGTTCGCCGCTTCATCGTTTCGTACGATGCGGACAAGTCAGATCCAGCTAAAGTCAGAAGCAAGGTATGGGAAAGCGTCGTATCTCCAACCGGACTTGCCGAAGACTGCTGCATCGTCGTGCCAGTCCAAGAAATCGAAGCTTGGATTTTGGCTGATATGGACGCCATCCGTCAGGTCGTAAGCAGCTTCCGGCCGCCCAAGCCGATTCCATCCCCCGAACACATCCAGGATCCTAAAGAATACTTGGAGCGTCTCAGCAAGGACGAACGGGGCATAAAGCTGTATCGCCATGCCAGCCACAACGAAAAGGTAGCCGTCCACCTCAATCTGCCGACCGTGAGGGCAAAATGCCCATCCTACCGTCCGTTCGAAGACTTCGTGCTGGCTCCTTCTTAGCGCTCCGATCCGTTCTCTTCGGCCTTGGCTTTGAGGAGGGCTTTCTTCACGGTCTCGCGTTCGACCGGATCGTGCGGATGCTCTTTGTTCCAGAGGTCGCGGAGCTTCGCGGGCGTCAGCCCCTGTTCGCGGTTGAGGCGTAGCCATTCATGGTCGCGCTCGTAACAGGGACGCTTCGGCTTGCCGTCCCGGCCTGCCGCCCCGGCCGCGAGACGCGCCTTGCGCAGCATGAGCTTCTTCCAATCGCCGACCAGACCGTACTCCTGCACGCGTGCGATCTCGCGCTGCAACGATTCCAACCGCTGCGTCAGGTAGCGCGCCTCGATCGTATCGCACCACCGCAGACCATCGTCGCTGCGCGTCCGATGCAAGCCCATGCGCGCCAATTCGTCATAATCGCGCACCGCCTGCTCATAGTTGCGTTCCAGGTCCTCCAACGCATCGACATCACCCGGCTCTCCGACGGGCTCGAGATCCTGCGGCAACTCAGCTCGATGCTCAATGCCTTCCGGCATGACGACTCCTCCTGTTCCGAGGGACCGGGCCAACAACGACCGCGGCACGCGGCGGCTCGCATCCATCGCCAGCCCGTTCGTCCGGCGCCCTTGCCATCGGCCACGTCCCTCCCCACGGTATCCACGATTATACCGCAACCAGCCAGGGGCATGGCGCACGCCCAAGGTTTGACATCGATTGGGGTGGGTGGCACGCTCTGAGGTCCTCCGAAGGGCGTGAAGCAGTGCTAATAGGCGGGTGGCACGCCCTGAGGTCCTCCGAAGGGCGTGTGTGCTTCGTTCGTTTGCATGGCTGTGGAATTGGAACCGTACCGAAGCGGGCGAAGTGGCCGGAAATGGGGCAACCCGATCAATGCTTCGCCACGCCCGTCGGAGGACTCAGAGCGTGCGGTGTGAGCGTACCTGAGAGCAACCGACAAGACCGGCCCGGGCCTTTGAAAAATCGGCGTTTCACGGCCGATTTTTCTCCCACGGCGCTCCAGCTTTCGGGTTTGGTCAGCCGCTCTGAGCGATTCCGGGACTATTGACGATAGCCGCTTTCACCACCGGTTTCATCGCCAGTAACGCCAACCCATTGTTGCGCTGTATTGATTTCGATATTGCCGGTTCGCCGAAACACGAACTCGTTACACCCGTGGCCGGTCGTAGTCTTGAGATGTATTAGCATGAATCCGGTGTCGCGGAAGAAGTCGAACACCTGTTCCGGTCTGGCAACCTCGAATGGGTATCCGCCAGCCCAATCAACGAGGTCCGTCCAGACGTGCATTCCGCGGCCATCCTGTTTGCGAAAGCTCTGGCGGTACCAGGCAGTGAAAGGCTTGAAGGGGTTTTTCAAACAGAGCAGCCAAAATACGCTCGTCAACATAGCGATCGCCAGCGACTTGCCGTAAATGGCCAGCCACGCGATGCCGACTACAAGAGGACGTAGACTGGGGGCACTGTTGTAGATGGCCTTCAGCCTTCGCCACCAATGAGAGACGTAATCCTGGTCGTTGTAGATAGACAGGCAAATCTGGCCATCATCGGCGACCAGCCGCGGCATGAATGAGATGGCCTTCCACATATCGCCGGTGTGATGCAAGACGCCCCAGGCATACACGATGTCAAACTTTCCGAGAGATAGAACGTACGGTCCGACGGCCGATCCGTTTTCGATGATCCAGTTATCATCATCCGGAAAATATCGACGCTTCAATTCCAACGCGCAGGCGACGGATTGGGCGTCCGCATCGAAGGATCGAACCGTTGCTCCAAGGCGGCGAGCCGCGAGGCTGAACAGGCCGCTGCCGCAGCCGACATCGAGGAACGATGTTCCGTCGAGGCGATCGACGCCAAGCGTTTGTTGGAGGGACCGTACGGCCGTAGCAATCCGGTCTTCGTCGAGAACATCAAGGAATCTCCGCCAGTTTTTTCCGAACGCAAATCTCTCCTGGCTCATATACGATTCCGGTTAGGTGGTGTCGGCCGACTCGAAACGGGAAGGCAATTTTAGCAGGACAAATCGCCAACGGTACCAGGCAGTTATTCGATTAGCTATTGTTGCTCCCGGTGGGTGGCATGCTCCGAGGTCCACCGAAGATTTGACGCGTGCTCGTTCGTTTCGGATTCACCGTTCGCAGTTCTGTGCGCAAACGAGCCAGACACGCCCTTCGCCAAGCCGCAGAGCGTGCAACTCCCCCCGGTTGCTAGGCCAGCCTCGTAACAGCGCGGCGGAGGTTGCGCTTTGAAGGGTGGATGGGACCGGTGACGCATTCAGAGCCCATACGGTTCATCCGTGCTCCAACCGCCCAAGGCCTACGAAAATGTTCAGCAAGAAACGTCAAAATCAGCTTCGGAAACAACGTCGCACGTTCCATTGCGAGAATCTGGAACTGCGCACGATGATGTCGGCGTCGCCGTTCAGCCCGACCGCGGCGGTCTCCGTGGCCAATGACGCCACTCCGGCATCGGCGATGGTCGATACGCTGGCCCAGCCCAATCCGATCGGCACGACGGGGGGAAGCAATCTACTGACGAATCCGCCCATCGACCTCTCGGCAAACGCATTGAACCCCAACTGGTTCACGCCGGCGAATATCAATGCCGCCTACGGATTCGACAAACTGGGCCTCACGGGCGCGGGACAGATCGTCGCCATCGTGGAGGCCTACGATGTCTTCGACGAAGAGGCCATCAATAGCAACGGCACGTACGGCAGCTATCTCGGCAGCCTGCAAGACGACTTGGATAAATTCTCCCACCAATTCAACCTCAACGACGATATCTACATCAACTCGACCTTGGGCACGACGGTGCCCTGGGCGGGTGACGCCATACCCGCCATGCCGCCACTCACCAAGGCCAATATCGGAACGGGATCCGACGTCTGGGTCTCGGAATGGGGGCGTGAAGCGGCGATGGACGTCGAGTGGGTGCACGCCATCGCGCCGGAAGCGCAGATCGACGTCATCGAAGCCCAGTCGAGCAGCCCGTCCGACCTGCTCGCCGCGGTTGACGTGGCCCGCAACGCACCGGGCGTGAGCGTGGTCTCGATGAGTTGGTCGTTCAGCGAAACGGCCTCCGAGACCCAGGACGACGATACCTACTTCACGACGCCGACCGGTCATTCGCCGGTGACGTTCATCGCCGCCAGTGGCGACGACGGCGGGCTCAACAACGATCCCAACTCGGGCGCCCGCTATCCGGCATCCTCGCCCTACGTGCTGGCCGTCGGCGCGACGAATCTGGCGTTGCAGGACGGTGGGTACGGGGGCGAGACGGCCTGGAGCGATACGTACCAACAGGACGGTACGGTGCAGGGCTCCGGAGGTGGCATCAGCAGCTACGAACGCCAGCCCACCTACATGTATTCGTTCATGCCCTCGATCAAACGCACGACGCCCGACGTCAGCTTCGTCGGCGACGTCGCCACCCCCGTCGCGACCTATCACGCCGAAGAGGGCGGTTGGCTGTTCGGGGCCGGCACCAGCTTCGCCACGCAGGCCTGGGCCGGCACGGCCGCCCTGATCGACCAAGGGCGGGCCGCGGATGGCGAAGCGCCGCTGGGCCGCCTCAACCAAGACATCTATTCCCTGAATGCCAACGATTTCCACGATATCACCAGCGGCAGCAATGGGTATGCGACGCTCACCGGCTACGACATGGTGACGGGCCGCGGTACGCCCAAGGCCAATGTATTGGTACCCGATCTGATTGCCATCAAGGAACCGAGCCCGCCCGATACCGAGCCCACCTCCCCGGTCGGGCTGTCGGCCGACAATACGGGCATGTCTAACCTGGACGCCAACGGCAAGTACGTCGTCGCGGTCTACAACGACATCCTCGAGCGCGCTCCCGATCCGGGTGGACTTGCTTATTGGACGAATCTGCTCGATACGGGCACGGCCGTCAGCAGCGTGGCCCAATCGATCGCCCACAGCGCCGAGTATTACGCCAACTTCGTCATCAAGCCGGCCTTCCAATCGTTGTTGGGCCGCGCCGGTGGCGACGCAGAAGTGACCTACTGGACACAGCAGATGCAGAACGGCCTGACCGACCAGCAGTTGCAGGCCGCCTTGGTCGCGTCCGACGAGTTCTATAGCGATGCCGGAGGGACGGATACCGCCTGGATTGACGCGATCTACACACGGCTTTTGAATCGCACCGCCGACGCCGACGGCGAGAACTATTGGAATGGCCAGTTATCGGCCGGCGTATCGCGCGGCGACCTCGCCCGAGCGATCGCCAACAGCTCCGAGAACGACAAGCAACTCATCAACGACGACTACTTCCATTACCTCGGCCGCGCCGCCGACGCAGACGGTTCTGCCTACTGGCTCGGTCAATTCGCCGCGGGCCAGACGAACGAAGACATCATCGCTGGCTTCACCGGCTCGTCCGAGTATTACCAGCAGCACACGAGCTGATCTTGGAGTGACCGAGGCAAATTGCATTGAGGTGCCCCGAGGTGGCACGCCCCGAGGTCCTTCCGAAGGGCGTGAAGAAGCGCCAATCGCATTGTCCATTTCCGACTACGCGGACGCGTTCTCGTCCATTTCCTATTGATATGACTATGCGCTTGGAAAGCGACGGGTAGAGGACCTTCCGATTAAATGTCGCTATCGCTCTCCCAACTACCATAAGAGCGGCTGACAAAACCCGGAAGCGGGAGCGTCCGTGGGCGAAAAATCGGCCGTGAAACGCCGATTTTGTGGAGCGAGATCCGGTGTTGTCGGTTGCTCTAACTTGTGAGATGGAGAGGGGACGAAAATGCTTGACAAGGTATCGGATACGGCTAGATTGGGCAGGTTGATCACGCGCAGGGGAAGGGAGGCCTCGACGAAGCATTAGCCGTCCTCGGCGAGGATTTGTCGTCGTCGGCCGCATAGAGACCGGCCGTGGACGGCCCAATGGATCAGCCAAGGAACGACGAATCCGTCGACGGCGGCCTTCTCGAGGCCACGGGCGCGCCGCGGGCCGCTTCTCCACCGACGCCGTGGCTTCATCAGACGGCCTGCGGGCTTCTCGTCGTCGGCATCGGGGCGACTGCCTATTTCTTCCGCGACACGATCGGTGTGCGTGGTCAGGCCGCGTGTGGGCTGGCGTGTTTTCTGGGGATCGCCATCGCCCTGTCGGCGAATTGCCGGGCCATCAATCGCAAGACCGTCGTCTGGGGACTCGCTCTACAGGTGCTCTTCGCGGTCTTCATCCTCAAGGTGGAGCTGTTCGGAGTGCGCCCGGGCCTCTTCGTGTTCCAGGTTTTGGCGGAGAGCATCAAGACGTTTCTCGGCTTCAGCGAGGTCGGAGCGAACTTCGTCTTCGGCACCCTGGCCGATCCGGTACAGATGAAACGGGTGTTTCCCAAAAGTGGCGTGATCTTCGCCTTCGCGGCGCTACCGACGATCGTCTTCGTCTCCGCATTCTTCACACTGCTGCACCATCTCGGCATCCTGCCGGTGCTGGTCACCTACGCGGCGAGGTTTATGAAATATGCCATGCAGACCAGCGGCGCCGAAACATTGGCGGCGGTCGAAAACGTCTTCATGGGGCAGAGCGAAGCACCGCTGATCGTGCAGCCGTACATTTCCATTATGACGCGGTCGGAGTTCTTGGCGCTGATGACCGGGGGCATGGCGACGCTTTCGGGCGGTCTGATCGCCGTGTATATCGAAATGGGTGCCGACCCCGTGGCCTTGCTCGCCGGAGGCGTCATGTCGGCGCCGTGCAGCCTCTATCTGGCGAAGATCCTTCTGCCCGAGACCGAGGTGTCGGCAACCTCGGCGGAGGCGAAGCCCTTCACGGGCCGCCGCTATGCGAATTTTTTGGACGCCATCGCGACGGGGGCCTCCAACGGAATGCAATTGGCAATCAATATCGTGGCGATGCTGATCGCGTTCTTGGCCTTTCTGAAGCTGATCGATTACTCGCTGCAGGTACTCATACCGTCTCTTTCGTTACAGAAGGTGTTTTCTCACGCCTTCAGCCCACTCGCCTTCCTCATCGGCCTGTCGGGCGACGACGCGAGGGAGGTCGCCGATCTGCTCGGTACGAAGCTCGTCGCCAACGAGTTCGTCGCCTATTTGCGCCTGACGGGAGAATCGCGGCGTATCCTCAGCGATCGCGCCTTCATGTTGGCCACCTTCGCACTCGCGGGTTTCGCGAACTTCGGATCGATCGGCATCCAGTTGGGCGCGATCGGTGGCATGGCGGAGGCGCGCCGCCGAGACATAGCCGCGTTGGGCTGGCGAGCGTTGCTCGGCGGCTTCCTCGCCACGTTGATCAATGCTTCGATCGCCGGGATGCTCTTATAGCAAGGATTCAGTCGATGCCAGAAATCAAGTTGATGATCAGTCACCAGAGCGACGAAAGCGAGTTGGCGCTCGCCTGGGCCAAGCTCTTGGGCAATATTTCCGCCGACGCCATCAAATGCTGGTTTTCGACCGACGATCGCCCGGCCGGAGGCATGCAGATCGGCAAGGAATGGCGCGAGAAGATCTATGCCGAGATCGAAGGTGCGGCGGCCGTCCTGGCCATTCAGACGCCGCAATCTTCCGGGCGCCCCTGGATCATGTGGGAGTGCGGTACCGCGCAGGGCGTGCGCAAGGAACGAGGCATCATTCCGGTCGTGTATTCCATGTCCCCATCCTTCCTCAACGGCGGACCGCTCTCCTCGTACGAGATCTATCGCGGTGCTGAAAAGGCGTCGGTCAGGCGTGTTTGCGAGCAGCTCATGAGCGCGGCGGGTCTGGTCCTGCGCGACGCGACATTCGACGCCTTCTATCCCGACTATGAGGCGGATATTCAGAGACATGCCGTGTCGCCGACGTCGTCGATTGCCGATTTCGGCGGCGGCAGGGGTGAAAAGATGGTGCAGGGATGGCTCGAGGCCGTCTGTTGGGCGCTCAGTGCGCCCGATTCCCCCGGAGACCTGACCATCAACGCGTTCGTCTTCCAACGCGACAAAAACCAGCTCGTGCGGCGCTACCTGTGGTGCCATCGGCCCCGCGCCGAGCAAGCCAGCGTGACACGCTTCAGGATCGATGATGCGACCGCCGCCCAAGTGGTCGTGGTGAGATGTTTCCTGAAAGACGGCGTCGGCACCACGAAGGATCACGCGACGGCGGACGAAGTGCAACCCTTGCCCACCGATTTCGAGGGAAAGAAGGGCCCGGTTGACGTCGATTTGGCCTACGTATTGGCGGCGCCCATCCGATGTAGCGACGGGGTCTGGGGCGTCGTCGATTTCGACGCGAGCAATGATCGCGGCAAGGAGCGTCTGCAACAGGAAACGTCGATCGACGTTCTCTGTCGCGTGGCCTCGACCCTCGGTTATTTGATCGGCGACAAAGGCTGAGTTGCCGCGAGAGCAGCGAATGAGCGACGCGCCAACGGTCTCGATCGGCGCCTGGCATCGGTTCTCGCATCCCCACGGCATGTCGACCATGCGGCGCTTCTTGCCCTGGCGAGTAGGCAAGGGTCAAATGGCCTGCGGGCATATCAGGGCGACCGAAAGAACCCGATGGCAGCAGAGAATCCGCAGCGCGTGCAGTTTTCGCTTCGCCTGCTCCTGGTCGCCACGGCCGTGGTGGCCGGAGCGACAGCGACGGTGGCTGCCAAGCCATCGTTGGTCTCGGTGATTTCAACCCTGGCCTGCGCCGTCCTCTTGTTCTCGGTCTCGACCTTGGCTTTCATGAAGACCGGCGGCACCCCCAAGGCATTCTGGCTGGGGATGGCCATTCCGACCGGGATTGCGGCGGTTGCCCTGGTGGTAAGCACCAGGGATTTCGTGTGGGTCGCCAGCTATTCGTCGGCCCTGAGCGCCATCAGCGACGAGCTGGCGCGGTCCAGGGATGCCGACCGGCTTGTCGCGGCAACGGCTTGGTGCATCGCCCCCATCAACGGCGCGCTCTGCGCCTTCATTCATTGGCTGATCTGGCCGAACCGCACGTAGGAGTTAGAGCCTTTCGGGAATGGGCAAGGAGGCGGGACGGCTGGCACCAGGCGAATCGGGAAAAGGCGTACGAGCACGTAGGGGTTGTTAGAGCCTTTCGGGAACGGGCAAGGAGGCGGGACGCCTCCTCTACGGCTGGCACCAGGCGATGCCGTCCCGGTTAGGGCTTGGTGACGGTTTCGTCGAGGTTGAGAAGGACGCCGGCGATGGCGCTGTGGGCGGCGAGTTCGGCGGTGTCGAGGGTGGGATCGGGGGGCGATTCGCCGACGTGGATGGCGGCGAGGGCGGCTTGCGGGTCGGCGCGGTAGTGGGCGAGATGGTGCCGCCAGCCCTTCAGGAGGGTGGATATTTCGGACGCTGAGGGGTGACGGGCGGTGGCGAGCCGGAAGGCGAGCTCGATGCGGCCCTCGGGTGAATCGGATCCGCGCATGGCGCGCTCGGCCAGGGCGCGGGCCGCTTCGACGAAGCCGGTTTCGTTCAAGAGTAGGAGCGCTTGGAGGGGCGTGTTGGTGCGCGTCTCGCGCACGATGCAGGTCTCGCGGCCCGAGGCGTCGAAGGTGATGAGCACGGGTGGGGCGACGGTGCGTTTCATGAAGACATAGAGCCCGCGGCTGTAGAGCTTCTCGCCGTGGTCCTGTACGTAGTCGACCCCCGCGAGATCGTTCCACAGGCCGTCGGGCTGATAGGGCTTGGTCGACGGGCCGCCCGGCCGCTCGACGAGCAGGCCGCCGGCCGCCAGCGCCTGGTCGCGGATCATCTCGGCCGAGAGCCGATGCCGCGGGCCGCGCGAGAGCAGCCGGTTATCGGGATCGCGGGCCGCCATCTCGGGCGAGAAGTGCGACGATTGGCGGTAGGTGGCGCTGGTGACCATCAGTCGCAGCAGCGATTTGACGTCCCAGCCGTCGGCGACGAAGCGGGTCGCCAGCCAATCGAGCAGCTCGGGGTGCGAGGGTGCCTCGCCCTGGGCACCGAAATCGTCGACCGTCTTCACGATGCCGGTGCCGAACGGCATCTGCCACAGGCGGTTGACGGCCACGCGCGCGGTCAGCGGGTGGGCCGGATCGACGAGCCACCGCGCGAGCGCGAGGCGATTGTTCGGCGTATCGGTCGGGAGCGGCGGCAGATTCTCGTGGGCGGGCACCGCGGCCGATACCGGCTCGCCGCGGCGGTCGTATTGGCCGCGCTGCAGAACGCATGTCTCGCGCGGCCGGGGCATCTCCTGCATGACCATCGTCGTGGCGAACGATTCGATCAACTTCTGCCGCCGGGCGCGTAGATCGACCACGCGTCGCCAGGCGTCGTGGATGACGGGCGGGGCCGCGTCGCGCAAGAAGCAGGCGGCGATCTTGAGCGTCAGGCCGGCGGGTCGATGTTCGGGGGCCATCGCCGCGATGTCGCTGATCGATTCGACGGTGGCCGCGATCCGCACCTCGTCGCCATCGAGTGCCCGGCGATAGACGCGCACGTCGTCGAGCGAGCCGACGAATCTCCCTTCGCTCCCCCCGCCGCCGCCGATGCGGAGCGGCTGCTTGGTGTCGAACGACTGATTGAGGTCGTCGAGCAGCACATCGCACGGCTCGGGCTCGCCGTCGATGTAGATCTTCACGCCCGCCGCCACGCGCGAGCCGTCGTAGGTGGCCGCCACGTGATGCCAGCGGCCCGGCGCGAGCGAACGCCGGGTCTGCACGCGCAGCGAGTCGTCGAGCCAGCGTTTGACCAGGTTGAACTGGACCTTCCGATCGGCCACCGACAACGAATAGCCGTCGGCCTCGGGCTCGTCGGTCATGCGCGACACGATCGTGCCGCGACCGTCCTCGCCCAGCCGGACCCAGGCCGAGAGCGTGAACTTGTCGTAGAAGCCGAAATTGGCCAGATCGCCGGCATCGACGAAGACCTGCCCGTCGCATTGCAGCGCCTGCCGATCGCGCCCGGCGGCGAACTGCGCTGCGCCGTCGATCGTCCGCGCGGGTTGCGCCGCCCCGGCGCCGTTCGCGAGATCACCGTCGAAGGCGTAGGCCGCCACCAGCCCGTCGGTGAGCGACCACCCCAACTGCGGCCCGCCGACGAGCGATTGCTCCCAGATTCTTTGGGCCTCGGCCAGCTGTGCCGACAGCTTGCCGAATTCCTGTTCGGCGGCCGCGAGTTGCTCGTCGAGCACCCGCAGGTCGGCCTGTTGGTCGCGCGTGGGCGAGAGCACGACGGGGGGCGAATTGCCGAACTTCACCGCCTTGCCCCGCTCGGGCACGTTGTTGAAGTAGGCGAACAGCCCGTAATACTCCCGCTGCGTGAAGGGGTCGAATTTGTGGTCGTGGCAGCGGGCGCACCCCAGCGTCAGGCCGAGCCACACGGTGGCCGTGGTGTCGACGCGATCGACGACGTATTCGACCGCGTATTCTTCGGGCACGATGCCCCCTTCGGCGTTGCCGCGATGATTGCGGTTGAAGCCCGTGGCGATCCGCTGGTCGAGCGTGCAGTCGGGCAGGAGGTCGCCGGCGAGCTGCTCGACCGTGAACCGATCGAAGGGCATGTTCTGGTTGTAGGCCCCGATCACCCAGTCGCGCCAACGCCACATCGTGCGTTCGCCGTCGCTCTGGTAGCCGTTGCTGTCGGCGTAACGCGCGCCGTCGAGCCACCGCGCCGCCATCCGCTCGCCATGACGGGGCGACGCCAACAGCCGATCGACGACCCGCTCGTAGGCATCGGTCCGCTGATCGTTCAGAAAGTCGTCGGCCTCGTCGATCGTGGGCGGCAGCCCGGTCAGATCGAGCGTCACGCGCCGCAGCAGCGTCTCCTTGTCGGCCTCCGGCGACGGCCGCAACCCTTCTCGCTCCAGCCGCGCCAGGATGAAATGGTCGATCGCGTTGCGCGGCCACGCGTTGTCCGACACGGTCGGCAGCGCGGGCCGCACCGGCGCGATCAGCGACCAATGCGCCTGCCAGCGAGCGCCGCCGTCGATCCAGCGTCGCAGGATATCGATCTCGTCTGCCGTGAGCTGCCGCTTCTTGCCGGCCGGCGGCATGCGCTCATCGGGATCGGTCGACGTGATGCGGCGAATCAGCTCGCTCGCCGCGGCATTTCCCGGCACGATCGCCTGCCCGCTCTCGCGCGGCGCCAGCGCCTCGGCTGCCACATCGAGTCGCAGATCGCCCTTCCGCTGCGCCCCGTCGGGGCCATGGCATTGGAAACAATGGTCCGACAGGATCGGCCGTATATCGCGGTTGAATTCCGGCGTTTGCCGGGCCTCATCCGCCCCGATCGCCGGCGCAAGCATCCCCGCGACGCAGGCCAAACTCAGGAGCGGCCCGCGTGTCGCACGGCCGATGATCTTTGCTGCGGTTTTCATGTTCCTTCCACGCCTGCGCAACCCATCGATCCCGCGCCGCCAAAGCCGCGCGCGAGATCGCGATTACCGGGTTGCCGATCGGCATTTGCCGGCTCCCGCCAGTGTAACGCCCGGCAGATGGCTGTGGAAAGTTTTTGAAGCGGTTGGTAGTGGTTCACTTTGAATCCGAGATTTTCTGCGACCGGCACGGCAGACTGCTAAGTTAGTTTCGCGCCTGCGTGGGGCCATAAGGCAACCGAGCGGTGGATCATCGGTAACGAGCTAATCGAAGTCAGCACATGGCCGACAGGACGGCGCGAAGAGGTGGTTCTTGGCCAGTGAACAACAAAAGAGGACTGGCAAAACAAGCTCCAGTCGTGGGGACTAGCCCGCATTTCTCACCGCCCCCATAGAAAAAGGCCGCTCCATCTGGCATAAGTTGGTCTTGCACAAACAACTTTGGCCATTTGCATGGAGGCGGCCTCGTGGCAACAGAGTGTAGCGAAGTCTCGTTCGATTTTCAC
>DASZTS010000120.1:0-1505 GCA_035547915.1 Pirellulales bacterium
TGACCTGAGACGGATCGTGTAGCCAGTTGGCTGGTGAGTTCTCTACCCTCGACAGGAAGGAGAGCTCCATGAAGAAGCGATTCACCGACGAGCAGATCATCGGCATCCTGCGCGAGGCCGAGATCGGCGCCATGTCGATCAAGGCCTTGTGCAAGAAGCACAACGTTACCGAGCAGACCTTTTTCCGATGGCGCAACAAGTTCGGCGGCCTTGACGTTCCAGATGCCCGCCGGCTCAAGGACCTCGAGTCCGAGAACGCCCGGCTCAAGCGGTTGGTCGCCGAGCAGATGCTGGTCATCGACGGGATGAAGGAGATCGTCCGAAAAAAATGACGACCCCGTCGGAACGACGCGACACGGTCCAGATGCTGGTCCGTCGGGGTCTCTCGCAGCGCAAGGCCCTTCGATACCTGGGCCTGAGCCGCCGCATTGCCAGCTACGCCCCGCGCCAGGCCGCCAAGGACCAGGCGGTGGCCGAGCGGCTGCTGGCCGCGTCGCCGAAGGTGCCGCGGTTCGGGTATCGCCGGATGGCGGCCTGGCTGGACCTGGGCGAAGCCCGGGTGCGGCGCCTGTGGCGCCAACTGGGTTTGAACATTCCCCGCCGACGACCGCGTCGCCGTCGTTCCGGCAACGACATCCGTCTGCCGGGCGCGGTGCGCCCGAATGCGGTCTGGAGCTACGACTTCGTCCACGACCAGATGGTCGACGGGCGCTCGCTGAAGATGCTGTGCGTGATCGACGAATACACCCGGGAATGCCTGGCCATCGAGGTCGGGGCCAGCCTGCGGGCACAAGACGTGGTCCTGACGCTGTCGCGACTGATGCGGCTTTACGGCAAGCCGGCCTTTGTCCGCTCCGACAACGGCGCCGAGTTCACGGCGGCCAAGGTGATGCGCTGGCTGCGCGACGCGGCGATCGGCCCGGCGTTCATCGCGCCGGGCAGCCCCTGGCAGAACGGCTTCGTCGAGAGCTTCAACGGCAAGCTGCGGGACGAGCTGCTGAACCGCGAATGGTTCCGCAGCCGCGCCGAGGCGAAGGTACTGATCGAACGCTGGCGGCAGTTCTACAACGAGCAGCGGCCGCACAGCGCCCATGGTTACAAACCCCCGGCGAGCGTTCGCCGGAACTGGTCGAAACCCGATACCATCAACCCCGGACTCACTGCCTGATTGGCTACAAGTTCCATACTCAGGTCATCACGACTTCGGTGACTTCATCCTTGCAGGAATCGGATCTACATGAACGAAACCTACCATGTCGCGCAGCGTTTTGCGGCGAGCGGCGATCCAGGAAGGGTCCTTTACAACATATGACTTATAATGGCCTCGCACTGTCAGCAACTGGCCGCCAGGGAGTTTATGCACATAAACTTCATATGCTCCATCTAACGAACCCGGCTTATAAGATATGATCTTGTCGTGGTAGGGATTACCATAAGGGTTATAGTGCATGGCATATCTGTGCCTCCAATTCAGTCCATTAATAACAAGATCGTCATCCTCGACT
>DASZTS010000121.1:0-131442 GCA_035547915.1 Pirellulales bacterium
AGGATGGTTTCAACGGGGGAAACGCTACACGCAGCGGAATCGATGCTGGCCGGCGCCCTTCCTGCAACCCGACCGCGTCGCGGTGCGAGCCCCCTTCGCGATGATGATCAACAAGGGCTGGCAGATGCAGAACACGGTCAGCGAGGAGCACTTCGATCCCAGCACCGGCACGCTGAACGAAGCGGGCGAACTCAAGGTGCACGATATCCTGACCTATTCGCCACCCGAACACCGGACGGTGTTCGTGTTGCAAGACCAGGACGACGAGGTCAGCGCGGCGCGAAACCGCTCGGTGACCGAACTGGTGTCAAAGTTGCAACCGCTGGGCCAGGGTCTGCTCGTAGCGGGCACGAACATTCGCCCACGGACGTCGTCGGCCGATTACGTCAACGCCATCGGCACCAAGTTTAACGAATCGACGCCCGATCCCAGGTTGCCTTCCACCAGCGGCGGCGCGAGCATGAGCGGCGGTAGCAGCGGCGGTGGTGGCGGCTCGGGCGGCGGCGGCGGCTACTAAGAGCGGCTGACGAAACCCGGAAGTCGGAGCGCCATGCGCAAAAAATCGGGCCGTGAAACGCCGATTTTTGTCGTGCTCGATCCGGTTTTGTCGGTGGCTATAAGAAACGCCAACGCGAGACCGCTGCGCGCGGAGGCAGAGCTTGCGGCGTGGATCGGCTTTTGGCCCTCGAAAGAAGGTCGTCGGCGCGCCCGGACGGTGCGCAACCGCGTACGATGTGTTTCGACGGGCGCCCGAAGCGCGCCGTGCGACGTTGCACAGCACGCAAGGGTGATGGCACCCCCCAAAACCCTACAGGCGGCGCCGGCCGTCGGACGATGAAGCTGGATGTACGACGTGACCCATCGTTGGAGACGAAACGTGTGCCAGAACAGGATCGTGACCCTCGGGCAGGCCGCCTTGCTCGCAATCGCCGCGGCGGGCTGCACGGGCTTTCCGTCGCTGCGGTCCAGCTCGGCGACGACACCGCTGGGCGCGACCAAGCCCGGTCCGATCAAGCAGTTCGCCAACGCGGTGAGCGACTCGAAGTTCGGTAAGTCGGTGTCGTCCGCGTTCCAACCCAAGAAGGCGACGTACGAGAACAATCCAACCTCGTTGGCCGCCGGTATCCCGCCGACGAAGCCCAGCGACTACGTGACCCTGGGCGAAACGCTCGACGAGACCGGCGACGGCGAAAGCGCCCGTCGCATGTTTCACAAGGCGCTCGACATGGAACCGCACCACCTGGGTGCGCTCGTCGCGCTCGGCCGCCATTTCGATCGGCAAGGTCAGTTCGACCGGGCCAGCGAATGCTACGAGGAGGCCACGAAGTATCACCCGTCGAGCGCCACCGCCTTCAACGATATGGGCATGTGCCAGGCTCGCCAACGACGCTACGACGAGGCCGTGCGCTCTCTCCAACGCGCCATCGAGCTCGAGCCCGACCGCATCCTGTATCGCAACAACATCGCCATGGTGCTGGTCGCCCAGAACCGCATCAACGAGGCGCTCGCCCACCTGACCGATGCACATGGACCGGCGATCGCCCATTACAACCTCGGTTGCTTGCTCGGCAAACAAGGCCACGTAGAAGAGGCTCTCAACCAGTTCAAGCTGGCCCTCGCCAAAGATCCGAACATGGAAAGCGCCCAGGAATGGATCGCGGCCCTCACCGAAACCGCACCGGGAGACGGACAAGCGATGCTCGCGCAGCAAGAGATCGGGATCGAGCCCGCCGTCAACGAACACCCGACACAAAGCCAAGTCGACGAAATCGCACCGCGCGGTCGACAAAACGTGGCCGCGCGTGAACCGTCGGCGCGGCCGGTGTCGGCGGCTGCCAACATTCAACCGTTGCCGCCGGTCGAGTCGCCGACGCTGCTGCGGTAGGTCGAAGTCGCGTTAAGGCGTCGCTGCATCGAAGTCCGCGGTGGCCGCCCGGATGCCTCCTTCGACCGCGGCGACAATCCGGTCGATCTCGGCCAACGAGATCGCCAAGGGCGGCATGATGACCACGACGTCGCCCAATGGGCGCAGCAAGACGCCCTGAAGCCGAGCGTGCTCGCACACACGCGAGCCGCGCCGCTCGCGCCAATCGAAGGGAGCGGCGCTCGCACGATCGGCCACCAGCTCGACCGCGGCGATCAGCCCGCGCTGCCGCACGTCGCCGACGTGCTCGAAGCGGGTCAGTCTGGCCAATTGCTGGCCGAGCCGGTCGATCTTCTCGGGCAACTGCTGCCAGACACCATCGCTCTCGAAGGCATCGAGCGAAGCCAGCGCTGCGGCGGCGGCCAACGGATTGCCGCCGTAGGTGTGGCCGTGGAAGAACTGCCGTGACTCGTCGTAGCGGCCCAAGAAGGCTTGCCAGATTTCGTCGGTCGCCAACGTGGCGGCCATCGGCAGATAGCCGCCCGTCAGCCCCTTGGCCAGGCATAACAGATCGGGCGAGACGTCTTCGTGCGCGCAGGCGAACATGCGTCCCGTGCGGCCGAAACCGACGGCCACTTCGTCGGCGATGAGCAGCACGCCGTACCGGCTGCACAACTGCCTCACACCATGCAAATATCCGGGCGGATGGACGATCATGCCGGCAGCGCCTTGCACCAGTGGCTCGATCACCATGGCCGCCAGCCGCTCGTGATGCTCGGCCAACACGCGCTCCAGCTCTCCCAGGTAATGGCCCAACGCGTCATCGGGCGAGACATTTGGAGGCAACCGATACGTGCGGGGCGAAGCAACACGCACGACGTCGAACAGGAGCGGGGCGAAGATCGCGTGGAACCGGGCAACTCCGCCGACGCTGACACCGCCCAGCGTGTCGCCATGGTACGCATCACCCAGCGCCAAGTAGGCGGTCTTCTCTGGCCGAGGATCGGGCCGCTGTTGCCAATACTGAAAGGCCATCTTGAGCGCGACTTCCACGGCCGTCGCCCCGTCGTCGGAGAAGAAAACGTGGTTGAGCCCCGGCGGCGCGATCTGCGCCAAACGCTGCGCGAGGCGCACCGTGGTGCTGTTGGAGGCCCCCAGCGACGTGGTATGGGCGACGCGACCGAGCTGCTCCAAGATGGCCGCGTCGATCCGCGGATGGCGATGGCCGTGCACGTTGCACCACAGGCTGCTCACGGCGTCGATGTACTCGCGGCCGTCGATATCGTACAGGCGGCAACCTTCGGCCCGTTCGATGAACAGCGGCTCGTACTCGGCCATCTGGGTGAAGGCGTGCCAGACGACGCTGCGGTCCCACTCTTCCAATTGCTGACGCGCTACCGGCCCCGGCTCGCCGCCCATATTGGCGGCTTCGGTCATTAGTTTGGCGGATGTCATCCGGCCGATTGTAACGTTTGACGGGGCTCTGCGGCCGAGCGCGGCGTTTTTTGCCGAAGCTCACATGCTGACCTAAAGTACCCATGTCGGACGACCGAAAACCGCCCGGCCGATTGCCCACACGGGCAACGGTCCTGTCCGCGGGCGGCGCGGTGGAGGAGACTCGGTCTCCCGTCCGCATCACATCACCGGTTCCCATCTCGACAAGTTCGATTGAGGCCACGCATGATCACCTGCGAAGACTTGGCGGCGCGTATTCAACGCATTCAACCCGCTTCGGCGCCGCGCGATGTCGCCCGGCTCTGCCTGCTGCTGACGAACATCACAGATGATTTGGCGGCGCTCGACGACGATTCGCGCCTGGCCGAGGCTTGGAAGCAGACCGGCCTTCGCTTGCAGGCGGCCACCGACCAACACGCGGCCATGACGCAAGAATTGGAAGACCTGGCCCGCAGCGACCCGGAGAAATTCACACCCGATCAGATCTGGGTGCTCGTGCGGGCCATCAAGGTCCAGAGCCAGGTCCTCTCGCTCTATGTGGGCCAGTCGGCCCTCGACGTATGACGCTTGGTCTTGACGCGCCCCTCCGAATCCATCAGCATTCGATGATGCGTTGAACCTACCCTGCCGGGTAAGGGCAGTCACACCACGGCCCGGCGGATAGTGGAAGGGCGAGTCTGTTCCGGCACGTTGAGGCCGGCCGGACCGACCGCTTTCGTGAACGTCTATTAATAAGCAGGCCATCGGGAAAACGGTCTCCGTGCAGGCCGCAAAACCGCCCGGCCCCCACCGTTTTTTGCCCCCGCCTCGAAAACCTCTCCCCGCCCATGGCATCGTCTCGCGTGATATGGTGTGCCGCCGGGTTGTTCGGGGCGGTCGTCGCCGGAGCGGCGTTCATCGGCCTCGCAAGTCGTCCACCGGTGGCCGAAGAGATCGAGACGGCCACGATCAAGCGGGGCGATGTCGTCACCACGATCGAGGTCGAAGGGAGTGCCGAGAGCACCAGCAACCTCGACATCAAGTGCCGCGTCGCCGGCGGAAGCACGATTCTCTGGATCGTTCCCGACGGCAGCCTCGTGAAGGCGGGCGACGAGCTGGTGCGCTTCGATTCGTCGGCCGTGGAAGAGACGCTCAGCCAGCAGACGATCGTCGTCGAACAGGCACGGGCGGCGCAGATCGCCGCCGAGCACGAATTGGCGGCCGCGCGGCTCGCGGTGACCGAATACGTCGAGGGGACGTTCGTCGAGCTCGATGAAACGGCCGCTGTAAACATCGCCACCGCCGAAAACAACCTGCGGCTGGCCCAGCAAACACTGGCTTCGGCCAAGCGGCTGGCGCGACGCGGTTTCATCACGCCCACGCAAGTCGAACCGAGCCAGTTCGCCGTCTCGCAGGCCGAGCTCGAGTTGGAGGTGGCCCGCCGCGCCAAGTCGGTGCTCGAAACGTACAACCGGCCCAAGATGACGCAAGACCTGATCACGCGCCGCGATGTCGCCGTCGCACAGGTCCGCGCGACGACGGCCGAATTCGAGCTGGCGCAGCGCCGGTTGGCGCACTACCACGAACAGCTCGAACACTGCGTGATGCGAGCCCCGCGCGGCGGAATCGCCATCCATGCCAACGATCCCGGCCGCGCGCTCGGCGCCGCACCGCAGATCGAGCTCGGCGCGTTCGTCTACGAACGGCAAAATATCTTTTGGATCCCCGACCTGTCGACGATGCAGGTGCAGGCGCTGGTCCACGAGTCGTCGGTCCTACGCGTGCGGCCCGGTCAGCCGGCGTCGGTGCGCGTGCGCGGCCGCGACCTGCCGGCCGTCGTGCGCAGCGTGGCCAATCAACCTGTGCCCATCCGCCGCAGTCACGAGCACCTCAAGTTTTTTCTCATCTCGGCGGTCATCAACGCGCCCTCTCCCGGTCTGCGGCCGGGCGAAACCGTCGATCTCACGTTGCTCATCAAATACCGGCCCGACGTGCTGCGCACGCCATTGGAAACCGTGGTCAAGGCCGAGGATGGTGCTTACGTCTGGGTCGACGGCGACGAGGGAATCGAACCTCGGCGGGTCGAGTTGGGCGAACTGGGCGACGCCATGGCGGAGGTTCGCGGCGGTCTCGAGGCGGGCGACCGCGTGGTGATCAGGCCGCGCGACCACTTACCGGAAGTCGATTCGTTGTTCGGCTCGCCGGGCGATCGTCGCCGCCAGCGGTTCGGCGCGGGGTCCGTTTCGTCGGCGCGGCGGCTGATGACCGTGGGCACCGCCGCGGGCGGTTGACCCGCACGTCAGTCGTTGGACGCCGTGCTTGGGCTACTCGGCCCGACATTCACCTTGTACGGCACTTCTGGAGACGCCGTTGTCTGCGATCCGATCGTGGGCGGATGCAAATGCCGGTCGAGAAAGGCATAGGCGGCCGATAGGGCTTGGGCATCCATGAACGTGGCGATATGCCCCGCCTCGGCCACGGTTACCAATTCGGCCTCGACACCCACATCGTCGAGCGCCTGCCGCAGCGCCTTCGCGCCATGCGGCAGCACGAGCTGATCCTCGTCGCCGTGATAGAGAAACACGGGCGGAGAGGCCGTGGAGACGAACGCCATGGGCGAGGCGCTCCGATACAGATCTTCTTGTTCTCGCCGCGTGCCGCCGAGCCAAAAGGCCAGATAGCGGCTGTCGGGGGGCAGTTTGCGGAAGTCGCAGGGGGTTCCGCCGGCAACGACCACCTGCAATCGGCATTTTTCCCAGGCCGCGCGATCGGCTTGCTCGTCCTTCGCACCACTCGCCGCCCTGAAGGCGAGCAGCGTCACCAACTGGGCACCCGCCGAATAGCCGAAGCCGCCGATGCGGGCCGGATCGATCTTGTAGTCCGCGGCGTGGTCGCGCATCCAGCTCACGGCCGTGCGGCAATCGTCGAGCTGCGCGGGAAACTTATGCTTGGGAGCGAGCCGGTAATTGACGGATACCGCGACGTAGCCCCGTTCGGCGAGCGCGGTGCCGATGCGCCGCATGCGCCCCTTACCGCCGGCCAACCACGCCCCGCCGTGGACGAGCAGCACGCCCGGATAGGGACCTTCGCCCGTCGGCATATACACGTCCGCCAACAGCTTCTCTTCGTCGACTTCGGCGTAGGCGACCGAGGCTATGACCTCGACGGCCGGCTCATCGGCCCGCGCCGTTTCAGCCACAAGGAATAAGCACATGGCCACGGCGCCAAAAGGGGCGCCGTGGAATCGGCCTGTTGACCGAACCAGATCACGCGCCGTCATTCGCTGGCTTCGCATCGCCGCGGCTCAAAAACACTTTGTTGGAAAATCGCTGGTAGCAGGGTAGCCGAGCGGCGGCAAAAACTCCTAGACCGATTGGCGCGGAGACCCGAGAATTAGCGATCCGGCTCTTCATCGGCCGGTTCACCGGAGTCCTCGCCGCCGGGCTCAGCGGCGGCAGCCTCGAGCGCCTCGTCCCATGCTTCGGCGGAAAGCGGCGAGCGGTCCAAGTCGTCGATGAGCCGCCGTGCCTGTTCGGCGTTCTCCTGGGCGACGCAGACGCGAACGTCCAGAATCCCGGTCAATCCGGCCTGCTTCCCGCCCTCGACGAAGGCGGCCAAACCTTCTTCGGCGAGCGCCATGCGCACCATTTCGGCGTCGGCCGGGTGCGTTGTCGTGTAAACGGTCGCCAATTCGTCGCGGTTCATCGTTTCTATTCCCCCAGCTAAGCACCTATAATCAAAAATCATAACAGATCGTAGTCGGATGCAAGAAACATCGTGAGTGCCGTGACCAGCCCGTTCTCGACGGTCGAAGCATCTATCGCCGCTTTTGGGCGGGGCGAAATCGTGATCGTGGTCGATGCCGAAGATCGCGAGAACGAAGGCGACTTCATCTGCGCCGCCGAAAAGGTGACGCCCGAGATCGTCAACTTCATGCTCAAGCATGGCCGCGGGCAGGTCTGTGCGCCGCTGTTGCCCGAGGTCTGCGAGCGGCTCAAGCTGACGCCGATGGTCGACCAGAACACGGCCCCGCTGCGCACGGCCTTCACGGTGGCGGTCGACCACCACACGGCCCGCACGGGTATCACCGCCCAAGAGAAGGCGACGACCATCCTGGCGCTGATCGATCCGCACAGCCAAGCGTCCGATTTCGTGCGGCCCGGCCACATGTATCCGATCATGGCCAAGGAGGGAGGCGTGCTCCGCCGCGCCGGGCATACCGAAGCGGCCATCGACCTGGCCCGGCTGGCCGGCCTGCAGCCGGCCGGCGTGCTCTGCGAGATCCTCGACGACAGCGGCGACCGGGCCAACCGCGATTACCTGCTCGACCTGGCACGGCGGCACAAGCTGGAGATCACCAGCATCGAGGAATTGATCCGCTGGCGGCGGGCGCGGGAAAAGCTTGTGTACCGTCAGGCCGAGTGCTCGCTGCCGCTCCCCTACGGCGATACGACGCTCGTCTACTACGGCGTCAAGTACGAAGCCCAGGAACCGTTCGCGCTGGTCTTCGGCACGCCCACCGCCGTGGCGGCACCGCTCGTGCGATTACACTCGTCGTGCCTCACCGGCGATCTGCTGAATTCGCTGCGCTGCGATTGCGGCGACCAGCTTCGCATGGCCTTGGAGATGATCAGCCAGGAGCGCACCGGCGTGCTGATCTACCTGCCGCAGGAGGGGCGCGGCATCGGCCTGTCGCAGAAGATCAAGGCCTACAGCCTGCAAGACAAGGGGCTCGACACGGTCGAAGCCAACCAGGCGCTCGGCTTCAAGGCCGATATGCGCGATTACGGCGTCGGCATCCAGATACTCAAGGACCTCGGCTTGAGCAAAGTGCGACTGCTCACGAACAACCCCAAGAAGACCAACGCCTTCATCTACGACGGCTTCGACCTGGAAGTGGTCGATCAGGTGCCGATCGTGGCGCCCGTGAACGAGCACAACGCCCGCTATCTGGCGACGAAGCGTGAGAAACTGGGGCATCAACTGCCGCCGGTGCCTTAGAGCCTATCCGAGCACCGGTGTCGTAGAGCAGACGTCCCGCCCGACCGTTCTCGGACAGGCTCCAATATATGACGTGAGGCCGCACATGATCACTGCTCCGTTCCGGGTCGCCTGCTTGACCGTCGCGGTTGCGGCGACCGCCACGATCGGGTCCGCCGCGGAAGTCGAACTCAACGGCCACAGCTTCACCCTGCCCGACGGTTTCGAGTTCGAACTCGCCGCCGGCGCGCCGCTGGTCGAGCGGCCGATCACCGCCGCCTTCGACGAGCAGGGCCGGCTCTACGTGGGCGACTCGTCGGGATCGAACGAGAAAGTGCAGGACCAGCTCGAGAAGAAACCGCACCGGGTGGTGCGGCTCGAAGACACCGACGGCGACGGTCGGTTCGACAAGAGTCTCGTCTTTGCCGACAAGCTGATGTTCCCCGAGGGGACGATGTGGTACAACGGCTCACTCTACGTGGCCGCCCCGCCCAGCATCTGGAAGCTCACCGACACCGACGGCGACGGTGTGGCAGATCGCCGCGAAGAATGGTTCCAGGGCAAGACGCTCACCGGGTGCGCGAACGACCTGCACGGTCCCTACCTCGGTCCCGATGGTTGGATCTATTGGTGCAAGGGGGCGTTCGCCGAACAGACGTATGACCGGCCGGGGCACCCGCCGCTGGTGACCAAGGCGTCGCACATCTTTCGTTGCCGACCCGATGGTACGGGGATCGAACCGGTGATGACCGGCGGCATGGACAACCCCGTCGATGTCGTCTTCACCCCCGGCGGCGAGCGAATCTTCACGACCACGTTTCTCGTCCATCCGGGCGGCGGTCTGCGCGACGGGCTGATTCACGCGGTCTACGGCGGCGTGTATGGCAAGGTCCACAGTGTGCTCGACGGTCACCCGCGCACCAGCCCCGACGTAATGCCGGTGCTCACGCATCTCGGCCCCGCGGCACCCTGCGGACTCTCCCGCTACGAGTCCGACGTCTTTGGCGCCGAGTACCAGGACAACCTGTTCGCCGCCCTGTTCAACATGCAGAAGGTGACTCGGCACGTGCTCTCGCCCGACGGGGCGACCTTCTCCTCGCTCAACGAGGATTTTGTCGTGTCGAACAATCGCGACTTCCATCCCACCGACGTCTTGGAAGACGCCGACGGCAGCCTGCTCATCGTCGACACGGGCGGCTGGTACAAGCTCTGTTGCCCCACCTCGCAACTCGTGAAGCCGGACGTATTGGGTGCGATCTACCGCGTTCGTCGGCGCGATGCGAAACCCGTCGAAGACCCTTGGGGACGGAACCTCGGTCCGCTCAAGGCTCCGAAAGCGTCGCTGTTGTTTCTGGGGGAGCGACTAGGCGATGCACGGCCCGCGGTCCGGCGGCGGGCCATCGAAGAATTCGTTGCCCGTGGAGACAAGTCCGTCCCCGTGCTGAGTTTCACCGTCAACTTCGGCGATTCTCGAAAGAGTGTGAACGCCGTTTGGGCGCTGGGACGAATCGGGACGAACGCGGCGCGCATCACGCTTCGAAATGCGCTGGCTAATCGGAATGAGCTGGTGAGACAGGCTGCGATCCACTCCATAAGTGTTCTACACGACCGGGAGGCATTGCCCCGCTTGATCGAGTTGCTCGAGGGCGAATCGATGCAGAATCGGCGCGCTGCCGCGGAGGCAATCGGCCGTCTCGGCAACGCCGAGTCCGCCGGCGCCCTCTTGGCCGCACTCGAAAAACTGCCTGCCGCGCCAACCACATCGGCCGAGCGCATGCTCGAACACTCATTGATGTATGCGATCATCGAAATCGGCGATCGTAAAGCGACTGCCGCAGGGATGCAGAGCAGCAATCCGACCGTTCAACGGGCCGCGCTGACCGCGCTCGATCAGATGCCAGACGGCCGGTTGGAGGCGCAGGCGGTCGTCCCCTTCCTGTCGGCCAGCGACGGCGAGTTGCGCCGCACGGCGAGTTGGATCGTCGGTCGCCATCCGGAATGGGCCGACGCGTTGGCGGATTACCTACGCACGCGACTGGTCGACGAAAAACTTTCGACCGAGGAACGGAGCGAATTGGCCGGCCAGCTCGGCACGTTCGCCCAATCGGCCAAGATCCAGGAACTGCTGGCCGGCCGGCTCGACGACACGGCCGCCGCGTCCGACGAACGCCGTACGGTGTTGGCCGCGATGAGCCGCTCGTCGTTGAAGGAAGTACCCGGTGCGTGGGTTAGCGCATTGGCCGGGGCACTGCTGGCGGAGGATGCGCAGCTTACGGCCGCGACCATCGCCGCCGTGCGGACTTTGCCGATCGCCAAAGCGAACGCGGGGCCGCTGACCGAGGCGCTCACCACGCTGGCTGCCCGTCCGTCGATCGGCCGGTCCGATCGCCTGGCTGCATTGGCTGCCGTGCCCGGCGGTCTCGAGCACGTCGACCCGGCAACGTTCGACCTGCTCGTGGCCGAGCTTCGCCCAGAGGCCGAAAACCGTGCGCCCGCGGTCGAAGCGCTCTCCAAGGCCCGGCTCAGCACCGAGCAGCTCACGACGCTGACGAGTAAGCTGGCTTCGGTCGGCCCCCTGGAAATCGACCGCTTGCTGGCGGCCTTCGAGCCGTCGACGGACGTCGAAGTGGGCCGCACGCTGCTTGCCGCCCTGGATGAACCAGCCGTGCGGGCATCGCTCCGTGTCGAGACGCTCAAGCCGCGGCTCGCGAAATTCCCCGCTCCCTTTCAGACCGAGGCCGAAAGATTCTATGAGCGACTGTCGGCCGACCTGGCGGGCCAGCGGGCCCGGCTCGATGAGCTGGCCGAATCGCTGCCGCCGGGCGAGGTGCGGCGCGGGCAGGCCATCTTCAACAGCACCAGAGCCGCCTGTTCCACCTGCCACGCCATCGGTTATTTGGGCGGTCGCCTGGGGCCCGACCTGACGCGCATCGGCCAGGTGCGCAACGGACGCGACCTGCTCGAATCGATCGTCTTTCCGAGCGCCAGCTTCGTGCGCAGCTTCGAGCCGGTGACCGTCGTCACGGTCGAGGGCCTGACGCACAACGGCCTGCTGCGCAAGGACGCGGCCGACGAGGTCGTGCTCGTCAAAAGCCCTACCGAAGAGGTTCGCATTCCGCGCGAGAACGTGGAAGAGATGCGTCCCGGCACCGTTTCCATCATGCCCCAAGGGCTCGACAAGCAGCTCACGCCGCGGGAGTTGGCAGATCTCGTGACCTTCCTGCAAGCCTGCAAGTGACGTTGGCTGGCCGTGTTGCCCACGTCGCGGCCGATCTTGCGATCGATGTTAGAGCAACCGACAAAACCGGATCGAGTTCCAAAAGAATCGGCGTTGCACGGCCGATTTTTTGCCCACGGCGCTCCGGCTTCCGGGTTTGGTCAGCCGCTCTTAACTCGACGGGCGCGGCCGGAAGAGGGCGCAACTGGCGGTAAACCCGTGCAAGAAATTCTTACCGCCGATCGGACCCATCTCGCCCTGCGCGAAGAAGCCGGCGACGGGAATGGGGCCGAGTTGCTCCCGTAGCACGCCGGCATCGTGGTGCGGTTGGTCGAAGAGTCGCGTTCCGCGGCCGTTGCAGGTGAAGAGCAGCGCCGCCTCGGCGGGAGCGCGACCGCCGGCCCGGCCGACCAGCGCGTGGAGATCCTCGTCGGCCGTCTGCGCATCGCGCACATGGAACTGCACGGTCTGCCCGGCGCGTATGAAATCACCGATGGCCAGCGCGCCCGTATTGCGGTCGGCGCCGACGCAGTTGCGCACCAGGAAGTCGCCGCGCTCGAAGTGGTCCTGGTACTCATTGATCACGCGGCCCACGTGCAGGCCGCTTTGCGCCAACTGCTGGTCGCGCGGCGGAAGCGTATCGAACAGCTCCTGCAACTGTGCCAGCGGCGGCTTGCCGCTGAGCTGTAGAATGATGTTCTGTTCGGCCTTGGTCACCACATAATGTCGACCGATCGGCCGGCAACCTTGCGACACGACCGGTTCGATTTCGACCCCGCCGTGCACGAGCGCGCCCACCGCCCCGGCATCGAAAACCCGATCGTCCAATAACAGCCGGTTCCTGCCGGGACTCGCGGCGCCGCTGGCCATACCTCCCAGCACGGGCACGCCGGGCCGATCGTCGTTTAGCCGCTCGAGCAGCCAGTCGGCCGGAAAACTGAACGGGTCGCCCAGCAGCAACAGAGACGAGCCCGCCGGCCACTCTGCCGACAATGCGTCGGGCCAGCCCGAGATGGCACCGCCTTCGGCGCTGCGCTCGAACTCCAGGTGCAGCGGATGGACCGTCACGCCCGGCAGCGCTGCCAGCCAGAGTGAAAAGGCCGGCTCGTTCTCGATCTCACGATCGCCGCCGACGATCGATTCGCCGGAACAGCCCAACAGGCAGCCCGGCGAGAGCCGCCGCCGTATCTCGGCAGCCACCCTCTCTGCCTGGGCCGAGTGATGCGGCGAGAAGAAGACAACCGCCAGATCAGGCCGGCCGGCGAGTTGATCGCCCGCCTGCGAGCATGTCTCGGCAATCGCATCGTCCGTCTCGGCCGCCGTCGAAAGCGACGCGGCGAAACGCAAGCCGACCGCTGCGTCGGGAGTCATGTGGCTATGGCTCCTCAGCATCGGCCCGAAGGACCTTGAATATGTCGGCCCACTTCGCGCCGGGCGGCATGACCCGCTTCCAATCGGCCCGCGAAACGGGTTCGTCCGCTTGCAGGCTGGCCAGCAGGCGGCTGGCGACGTCGCGCGTTTCTTGGAACAGGGCCAGGCTCTTGGCCCGGACCATGGGCGAGTAGTCGACCCAGATGTCGGTCGCCCCCAGGGCGTCGGTGCAATCGGCCACTACTGTGGTCAGATGGTTGATCGCCTTCTCTCGTGCGGATGCCTGGTCCATATCGGTAACTCCGTCGGGCGTGCGGCGCACTGCGGCCGCCTCGCCGATTATAGCAAGGCGTACCAGAATCGTCGCGCGCCGGCGACAGCCGATCTCACGCCAGGAGCGGCTCGACCACCCGGCCGGCCACGTCGGTGAGGCGGAAATTGCGGCCGGCGTAACGGAAGGTCAGCCCTTCGTGGTTCAGGCCGAGCAGATGCAGCAGGGTGGCGTGCAGATCGCGCAGATGGACCTTGTTGGAAATCGCTTCGTGCCCGAAATCATCTGTGTGGCCAAAGGCCAGCCCCGGTTTCACTCCACCGCCGGCGAGCCACATGGTAAAGCCGCCCGGATTGTGGTCGCGGCCCGTGCCGTTCTTCTCGGCATAGGGCGTGCGGCCGAACTCGCCGCCCCACCAGACGAGCGTATCGTCGAGGAGCCCGCGACGCTTCAGGTCGCTCAGCAGCCCGGCGATCGGTCGATCGACAGCCCGCGCGTGCTCGGCATGCTTTGGCAGATTCGAGTGCTGATCCCAGGCCGGGTTGGCCGTGTTGTCTCCATACGTCACCTGAACATATCGTACCCCGGCCTCGCACAACCGGCGGGCGAGCAGGCATTTTCGGCCAAAGTCGTCGGTCGGCTGGCGGCCGATGCCGTACAAGGCGAGCGTCTCGGCCGACTCGCGCGCGAGGTCGAGCACGGCCGGCGCGCTCGTCTGCATGCGCCAGGCCAGTTCGTACGATTGGATGACCGCCTCCAGCTCGCTCTCGCCCGGTTTCTGCTTGAGCTGCTCGTCGTTCAGCCGGGCGAGCAGATCGAGTTGCCGGCGCTGATCGCCGAGCGAGTGCACAGGGTTCGCGAGGTTCTGGAACGTCGCCGCGCGACCGCCGGCCTGCCCCAGCGGAATGCCCTGGTACACGGCCGGCAGAAAGGCGCTTCCATAGTTACGCGGTCCGCCGTTGCCCGACGAAGGGGCGATGGAAACGAAGCCGGGCAGATCCTCGTTCTCGCTCCCGAGGCCATAGACCACCCACGAACCGACCGAGGGCCTGACGAGATTGGCGGCGCCGCAGTGCAGAAAGAGGGTGGCCGGCCCGTGGGCCACGCCTTCGGTGTGCAGCGAGTGAACGAAGCAGAGATCGTCGGCGTGGCGGGCCGTCTCGGCGAATAACTCCGAGGCCCAGCGGCCGCATTCGCCGTATTGGGCGAACTTCCAAGGTGAGCGCATCACGCGCTGCGTCGACTGCCGCTGACCGGCATTGGCGATCAACCGGGCGTCGGCGAAGTTGAGCTGCTTGCCATCCTGTTCGGCGAGCAGCGGCTTGTAATCGAACGTGTCGACCTGACTCGGACCCCCTTGCATGAAGAGGAAGATCACCCGTTTGGCCCGCGGTGCAAAATGCCCCGGTTTGGCCGCCAGCGGATCGACCTCGGCACGAGACCGTTCGTTCAACAATCCGGCTAAAGCGATCGCACCGAAGCCACAAGCGGCATCTCGCAGCGCGGCGCGGCGAGTGAACCGGTTGGGAGCGGGATTAGAGCGGCTGCAATCGTGCATGGGAGAGCGCGCCGGCGGGGCAACAAGCGTCTTTGTATCTTACCCCGCCGTGCAGACGGTTCACATCCTGCCCGCGCGCCCCGCACATTACCTCGGCCCGGCCCCGCAAATCCGAAACGACAGGGCGTTGGCGGATCGGGTGGTATGCTCAAACTAGCATTTGGCACCGCAGGTGGTGTCCCAACAGCCGCGTTGCCACCACCCCGTCAAGTAAAAACCCTGAAACGACTGCCTAGTGTGGTGCTGGGATTTTAGGCAGAACCGGAACCAGCGACGGCTCATTCCCCCATCTTAGCCTCGGCGGGGCGGCTATTCAGCCGGGGTGGGCGCGCACGGGTTTTCCCGAGCTCCGCCCCGTCGCACGCCAGCTACGGGCGTTTTTTGTGCGCTCCACGTTGCCCCGCCGCTCTGGCGCGGTCTAATGGCACCGTGAAACGACGCCTTCAGTTCAGCCTGCGCGGGTTGCTGGGCTTGGCCGCGCTCGTCTGCCTGTCGCTGGGCGGCCGGCACCTGCTTGAAACCTACGGCAACAGCCTCGACGCGGAAGACCCGAAAGCCGGCCTCCCCATCCGGGTCAAGGCTCGGTACTTTTGTCTGTTCGGCCCCACGGAGTGCTATTTCGATGTGGGATACGAGACGCCGGACGGATCGCAGCTTTCCGACGGGACGCTCGGTATGAGTTCCGGCGAACTGGCTAAAAGGTCGTGGCTGTGTCTGTACAGAATCGAATCCGAGCTTGAACCAGTCGACCAACCATGTCAGCTCATCTTCTATCTTTATCGACTGGAGAAGCGTTGGGGCGGCGGAAGGGTGTGGACCGTGAAAGAGAAGATCGTGGACGTGAAGTAGCGGGCTTGTGACTGTGCCCATTTTTCAGGCACGCCCACCGGCCGAAACTTCCTTAAGTTAGTGCCATTCACCCATGACCCGACGGTTTCAGTTCAGCTTGCCGTGTTTATTGCTGGCGGTCGCGATGCTAGCGACCCTCGCCCCTTGGCTTGTCACGCTGGGGAGTGTCGGGTTCGTCGTCGCGTTCCCTGTGGTCGTTGCGGCTCTATGGGGAATCTACCGCAGAGACGCCATTTTCCTCGGCACCTGCCTATTCGTCGCTGCGACTTGCCTCATCTTGGCGGCATCGCGAGATTACTAGCCCCATGCGTCGCCCACAGTTCATGTTGGGACACCACCGCACCGCAATCGGACTGGATCGGGTCGGGGGGCCGGCATACAATTCGGGCATGTATCGGCCCTTCTTGCGATTACTCGTCGCGACGTGCGTTGCCGTGCTGGTGTTGCCGCCCGGCTGGTGTTGCGGCGATACGGCCGCCCCTCAGGCGGTGCAGGCGAAGAAGGGAGACTGCCCGCACTGCCGTCCGCGGCCGAGCGGCGATTCCCACCCCATCCCGGCCAAAGAGGGGCCGCGGTGCTGCTGCGAGCGCGAAGCGACCGTGAAGACGGTCCAAAGCTGGCAGCCCGATACATCGCCGAGTGGCGATCTCTGTATCATCGATGCTCCGGCCGATCGTGGAACCGATGAACTTGTATCCGGATCCGCGAACCACCTTGCACACGGTCCGCCGGTGCATGTCTTGCTCTGTGTCTGGCGCTGCTAAACGCTACACGACAGTTCGTCATAGTTGAATCGACCGTTGTTATCCGGCGGTCGCCTGCGCGCGATCATGCGATATCGCTTTCGCTCGCGCCTGTTTAGCAAACCACACAATGATCAAGATATTTGGGAGAGATCCATGATTACCAAAGCGTTGAGCGCCACCGGCGTGTTGTTGGGGTTGATGTTCGGCGGCTTGGCCGCGACGGGCACGACCGACAAGACCTGTTGCGAGAAAAAGTTGGCCTGCTGCGATGCGAAGGGCGAACGGGCTTGTTGCGAGGCTTCCGACAAGCTGGCTTGTTGCGAAACCGGCAAGAAGTGTTGCAGCGCGGAACGCAAGTGCTGCGCGGCCGTGCAAACCTGTTGCACGCAGGGCAAGGCTTGCTGCGACGAGGCGAAAGCCTGTTGCGGAGTGAAAAGCGCTGCCGACAAGGACGGCGAGAGGGATTGCTGCAAAGAGAAGATGGCCTGTTGCAAGGACGGCACGGCCTGCTGCGCGGACGAAGGCAAACTCGGTTGTTGCGAGCAGGGCAAGAAGTGCTGCGACAACGGAAAGGCTTGTTGTCAGACGGCCCAGCGTTGCTGCAACGAGGGGAAGGACTGTTGCGACGAAGGGAAGGCCTGTTGCGGCAAAGCGGCGGCAACCGCCACCTAAAAGCGGCTGACAAAACCCGGAAGCCGGAGCGCTCGTGGGCGAAAAATCGGCCGTGAAACGCCGATTTTTGTGGAGCTCGATAGGGTTTTGTCGGTTGCTCTAAGACCGGCTGAACTCCGGTTCTGTACTCCAGCGCCCCGGCGAGCCGCCCTTTGACGGCACTCGCCGGGGCGGTGCTTTTCGCACACGTCTGCTTCACCCGTTCGGCATCGCAATCGGTCGCCGCCAACGGCGCCCAATGCGTGCAAAGCCGCGGTAGATACCCGTGCCGAGCAACATCACCCCGGTCGCCAAGGTGAACCCGCCGTTGAGCGAGAACAGGATATAGGCTTCGTAGGAACCGTTCTTCGCCAGCGCGCGTTCCGCGCTAGGAAACGCGCCGAACGACTCGACAAACAGATACGCCGCGATGACCGCGAGCAAGAGAGCCCACGGCACGAGCGGAGCACGTGACTTGTCGAGGAGATAACCTACGGTCGCCATCGTCGCGGCGCCTGCCGCCCCGACGAAAAGCGCGGCCCGTGTGACACTATCGCTGTCGACGAAGGGGATGATCCACAGCCCGGCCAGAGAGCCGAAGAAGAAGCCGCCATATTCGTCGCCCGGATGATGAAAGTTGTACCAGGCGATGGTCGACCAAAGGACGGGCAGGAACCACACGTAGAACCAACGCCGCCGCCATGCCAGGGCAAGTGCCACCTCGAGGCCGATAACAAGTGCGGGCTCGATCCGGCTGCCAAGCAACCGCCACAGGCCGAGCAGCAGTGCGACCGCGGCGGTGGCGATAAAGAGCGTCCGTAGCCGAAATTGCACGATACGGTTCATGCGCGCCTACGACTTCGCGGCCATGTTTCCTCTCCGGCAACTCACCGGCACTACCTTCGGTGGTCCCTGCCCCTACGAGGCGTAGCAGCGGCCGATAGATAACGCGATTCAGTAAAAGACCAGCCATACGGCCCTTGTTACGCTGACTGCAAAAGGAGACAGCCAGGCTTGCCGCGACGGCCGCGGCGTCTCTTGCACGTGCGGTCGCCAACTTTTAGAGTCTATGCCAATCTCTTCGGCAGGCCTTCGCGCAACCGTGTTCGTGATCGCCGCACGAGCCGGGAGTTGGCCGTTGGGACGCGAGAAAACATGTCGCAGGCGTTGGATTGTCTGTCGGTCGGTGTGCTGGTCGCCGATCATCTCTGCGCACCGATCAGCCACTGCCCGAAGCCGGGCGAGCTGGTGCTGGCCGACCACCTGTCGTTGAACATCGGCGGATGTGCGTCGAACGCGGCCATCGACCTGGCACGGCTCGGTGTGAAGGTAGGGGTCGTGGGGTGTGTCGGTGAAGACCCGTTCGGCCAGTTCATCATCGAGACGCTGCGGCAGCACAAGGTCGACACCCAGTCGATCCGCGCGCTGGCCGACGTCGGCACCTCGGGCACGCTGATCCTCAACGTCGCGGGCGAGGACCGCCGTTTCGTACACACCATCGGCGCCAATGGCCGGATTTCGGCCGCCGACATCCCGCTCGAACGGGTCCGCCAGGCCAAGATCTTGTACATCGGCGGTTACCTGCTGATGCCGAGCCTGGAAGGTCGGGGGCTGGCCGAGTTGTTTCGCCAGGCGCGGGCGCTCGGGGTCATGACGCTGCTCGATGTGGTTGTACCGGCTCCGGGCGACTACTGGGCCGACATGGAGCCCCTTTTGGCCGAGACCGACGTCTTTCTGCCCAATAACGACGAAGGAGAGATCCTTACCGGGTTGTCTGATCCGCGGCAGCAGGCCGAGCGGTTCCACGCCGCTGGCGCGCGGACCGTGGTCATCACTTGCGGTGGCCGCGGCACCGTGCTCCTCGGCGACGGCGTGCGATTGGAGGCCGATACCTATCCGACGGAATGCGTCGGCGCGACGGGGGCGGGCGACGCTTTCGATGCCGGGTACATCGCCGGCCTCCTCGAGGGGGCCGATCCGCTCCGCTGCCTCGAATGGGGTAGCGCCTTGGGGGCGAGTTGCGTCCGCTCGATCGGTGCCACCGAGAGCGTCTTCGATCGCCCAGAAGCCGAAGCCTTCATGCGACAACACCGGCTGCAAGTGCGGCACTGGTGAGCCCGGATTCCGGCATTGTGTTTGCATCCTTCGAGAAGCGTTGGGGTGAACGGCCCGTTTGTCGCTTGCGAAGGAGCATGGACATGGATACATGGATTTTGGTCGCCGATGCCGGGCGTGCGCGGATTTTTGTTTCATCGAAGAAGGGCGAGCCGTGGAGGTTGCTCGAGGAGTTCGAGCACCCCGAGAGCCGCATGAAGAACCGCGATCTCGATCCGATGGAACAGGGGCGGACGAAGCAGGCCTTCGGGGCCGGCAACCGGCCACGGATGGAACCAACCACCGCGCCGCAACAAGTCGAGAAGGAACACTTCGCCCAGTTATTGGCCGATAAGCTCTCGCAGGCGGTGGCGGAGGGAGCTTGCCCCGCACTCGTGGCGGTGGCGCCGCCTCATTTTCTCGGCCACCTGCGCAGCCGATTGAGCGATCACGCCGGCAAATGCTTGGTGGCGACGGTCGACAAAGACTATACGGGCTCCGACGCCCGTGAGCTGGCCGCGCGGCTCGACGATTTGGTGCATGCCGAACATACACCGATTGGTGTCAACTGATCGACACCGGCAACCCGTGACTCGGACCCCGTCGCGATTTTGTGCTACGCGACGCTCTGCAAGACCTGGCCGATGTCGTCGATGGCGGTGGCTAGCGACCGTACGGCCATTTTGAAATTGGTGTGGTCCGACACCTGGGGCTGTAACTCGGCGAAGTGGGCCGAGGCCTCGCGCAAGGCTCCGAGCTTCTTGCGGATCATCTTCAGATACTCGGCCGAGTCTTGGGCGGTCCAAGCCGGCCCCACCGCCAGGCCGAAGTCGTAGAGCACGCGCACGACCTCCATCAATTCTTCGTCGTCCTCGGCCTCCTCCGAGTGCTTGACGAACGTGCGCACGACCCAGATATGGCTCAACAACGCATCGATTCGCCGCATGGCATCGTCGGGAGACACGGGTCGATCTACCATCTGTCGGTCGGAATGGGCGCGTGCGCTTAGGTGGCCGGGTGTCCCGCCGCCGCGCCGCGCGGAGCCGATGCCGGTTCGGGCTTGTGGCCGCCGCGGGGGGCGAACACGAGCACGGTCACGGCCCCGACCACCACCAGGATCAGCCCGGCGTAGAAGAACGGACTGATCGACGCGGCGCCTTGGAGTCGGATACCGATCAGCGTGTTGATGACCGGAGCGCAGCCGAAGACCAGCGGCATGACATAGATCGGCTTGCCGCCGAAGTTGAACGCCATGATGACCCCCAAGGCTCCCAGTGCGCCGGCGGTGCCTCCCCCCAAGCTCCAGAGCGTGCCGTTGTAGGTATAGGTGCTCTCTTCCGGGATGAACTGCAAGACGGCGAGCGGCAGCAGCACGGCGATGACGAAGTACGACACGCCCACGCAGACGAGCGGGCGTAAACGGCTGCCCTGCATGAGCATCTGTCCCTTGTGCAACATCGGACCGTACACACCCCAGCAGAGGGCCGTCATGGCCACGCACGAGGTGACCACCACGGTTTGCATCATGGATATCTCGGCCGGTGCGTGCGCTTGTGCTTGTGCCGTCGGGGCGGCCGCAACGGCTGCCGCCTTGGGCTTGAATACGAGCACGCTTACGGCGCCCGCCGCCACCACGATCAGGCCGGCGATGAACAGCGGACTGGGCCGACCGTGGTCTCTGTTCGTCAACATCGTATACAGCGTGTTGACCACCGGGGCGCAGCCGAACACGAGCGGCATGACGTAGATGGGCTTGCCGCCGTTGGTGAAGGCCAGGATGATGCCCAGCGCGCCGAGCGCCCCGGCGGCACCGGCGATCAGGCTCCAGGTCGTTCCGCGGACCGTCCAGCCGCCCTTTTCGGGCCGCACCCGCAGCAACAGGCTCGGCACGACGATGGCGATGACGAAGTACGCCAGCCCCACGCAGATGAAGGGCCGCCAGTGGGCGTGCGCCCCCATGTCCTTTTGGCCCTGGTTCAACACCGGCCCATAGACACCCCAGCAGAGGGCCGTGAGGGCGACAAACAGCAGGGCCACCACAAAGTTTTTCATTATCTTTCGAAGCTGGCGGGAACGGGAGGGGCGCTACGCGGAACCCGTAGTTTAGCAGGCGCCGCGGCGTCTTGCCCAGCCGAAGTCACGCGTTCCCCGCGTCCGACGGCGGTCGCCCGGCGCGTAGCCGCTCGAGCTCGGCTTCGAGCATCTCTACTTGGCGATGCGCGGCGTCGGCTTCGCGCCTAGCTTTGGCGGCCTCGTCGGCATATTCCTCTTCGGTCGGCAGCGGTTTGCCCGTAGCCGGATCGACGAGTCGCAACAGGTATCCATCGGCGAGCAGACGCAGCCCGAGTTCCTGGCTGAATACCTGCCCGTTCGCGTCCGGCGTCATGGGTTTGTATTGTCCCGCCGAGAGCGAAAACCCTTGTAAGCACGGACGCAGATATTCGCCTTGCGGATCGAACATGAAATATTCCCGCACTCCCAGGCTGGCGTACAGACGCGGCTTCGGGCCTTCGTCCTCGTCGCGCGTCTTGAGCGAGGTGATTTCGAAGATCACCGTCGGCACGACGCCCTCCTCCCAGGTGCGGAACGATCGGCGAAAATGCTTCCCCCGCACTCCCTTGCTCACCATGACGCCGGGACCTCGCACTGCCGAGGGATTGCCTTCCTCATAATAGAGCAACATGTCGCCCGCCACGTGCACATCGTTGCGAAGCCGATACCAAAGCGCCAACGCGCTGTAGAGACGACAGGTGGCCACGAAGTGATATTCGGTTTCCCCCACAGGTTCTCCGTCCGAGTCGGGGTAGAGCGGATCGAACGTGGTGCCTGGCGGCGGTCCGACCGAAATCGACATGGCTATGGTATACCTGAAATAGACAGGCCTCTCTTTTCAGTGTACCACAATCGACACTTAGGCATGGGCTCGGTTGAGCGGGCAGTGCACGATGGCTCGTTATAAAAAAATCCTGGCGGGGCTGAGGCAGCAGTTTCCGCAGCCGGTCTCCGACCCGGTCCACGATGCGTACGTCGCGTTCTCGGTGTTGCGGGCGCTCGATCAGGTCGATCGCCTCAAGGGACAGTCGCCCATTCTCGGTCTGCCCGTCCAGCCCGACTTCACGGCGGCACGCGGGGCGCGGTTCGCCGAGAGCGGCCGGCCGTTGGAGGAGGTCATTCCCGAATTGGTCAAGCATCTGGAGGGAATGCACATCTGGGGACACCCGCTGAGCCAGATCAACGTGGTCCCTCCGCCGTCGATCGCCGGCATCCTGGGTGTGTTGCTCGCGGCGATGTTCAACCCCAACCTGTGCAGCGAGGAGAGCGCGCGGGGCGTCGCTGCCGCGGAAGAGCGAGTGACCGCCATGACAGCCGCGCTGCTGGGCTGCGACCCGCAGTCGGCGGGCGGAGTGTTCACCTTCGGTGGCACCGGCTGTCTGCTCTATGGCGTCAAGGTGGGCCTGGAGAAGGCGCAGCCCGGTTCGTCGCGAACCGGCATCAGGCGGCCGGCCGTCGTGTTGGCCTCGGACGAGAGCCATTATTCGGCCGTGAACGTGGCCGGCTGGTTGGGTATCGGGCAGGAGAACGTCGTGCGCGTGCCGACCACCGCCGATAACGCCATCCGCCCCGACGCGCTGGCCGACGCGGCGCGCGATGCGTTGCGGCAAGGTCGGCCGATCGCGGCGATCGTCGCCACGCTCGGCACGACCGACGCCTTCGGCGTCGACGACCTGCGCGCCATCCGCACCGTGCGCGACGAGCTCGTACGAGAGTTCTCGCTCGATTACGTGCCGCACATCCATGCCGACGCGGTCATCGGTTGGGCCTGGTCGGTCTTCGCCGACTACGACTTCGCCGACAACCCGCTCGACTTCGCATCCCCCACGCTGGCCCCGCTCGCCAGGGCGACCGAGCGGATGCGCCATCTGCCGCTGGCCGATTCGATCGGCATCGATTTCCACAAGACGGGCTACGTGCCCTACGTCTCGTCGCTCGTGCTGTTTCGCCAACGGGCCGACCTCGATCTGATCCGCCGGCCGCGCTCGACCATGCCGTACCTGTTCCAGGCCGGCCAACACCATCCCGGCACGTTCACGTTGGAGACGACGCGCAACGGCTGCGGTCCCATGTCGGCGCTGGCCAACCTGCTGCTGTTGGGCAAGGACGGCCTGCGCGTGCTGCTGGGGCACGCCGTGGAGATGGCGCAGACCTTGCGTCAGGGCATCGAGAGCCGGCCCGAATTGGCTGTCCTCAACCACGAGGACGACGGCCCGGTCACGCTCTTTCGAGCCTACCCGCCCGGCGTCGACAAGGACGTGTTGCGGCGCGAATTCGGCGATGCGTCGTTCCAGGACCGGGTCGAACGCACCAACGAGTTCAACCGGCGGGTCTTTCGGCGTGTATGGGCCGAGGCGACGGCGGGGCGCGGCATCGCCATCTCGATGACCGACTGTTACCGCCATTCCGACTTCGGCACGCCCATCGCCGCGTTGAAGTCGTACATTCTCTCTCCCTTCACCGACGTGCCGCAGACGCACGATCTGGTTCGTCACGTATTGGCGGCACGGGATTTCGTGCTGGCGGCCGAGACCGGTTGAAAGAGCCAAGCTGACGAAGATTGCCGAGCGGCCCGTTGCGTCTCCCCCCTTTCGTCTGCGGGCGGGCGTTCCTACACTACGGGCTCAAACCAGCATGCCCCGTGGAGCCGCTCGATGGCCAAGAAGACCGGTACGTATCGCTTCAGCTTCGGTCCCTGGAACATTTCTACCGGCGCCGACCCGTTCGGGCCTGCCGTGCGCAAAGAGGTGCAGTTCGCCAAGAAGGTGCGCGAATACAAGAAGCTCGGCTTCGACTACGTGCAACTCCACGACGACGACGTCGTGCCGGCCGATTGGGACGCCACGCAGACGGCCCGCGGTGTGGCCAAGGTCAAGCAGATGCTGGCCGGCGAGGGATTGCAGGGCGAATTCATCGCCCCGCGGCTGTGGGAAGATCCACGCACGATCGACGGGGCCTATACGGCCAACAGCGCGGCGGCCCGGCGTTACGCCCGCGACCGCACGCGCCGCGCCATCGACATCGCCAACATGATGGACATCGACCTGATCGTGCTCTGGCCGGCCCGCGAAGGAACCTACATTCGCGAGGCGAAGGATGCGGCGGCCGCCGCCGGGCTGCTCGTCGATGCGGTCAACGACATGCTCGAATACGATCCGAAGATTCGCATCGTCGGTGAGATGAAGCCCAACGAACCCATGGACCAGGCCTACTGTCCGACCGTGGGGCATTTCATGGGGCTATGCTATCGCACCTGCGATCCCAAGCGCGTGGGCGTGCTCATCGAGAGTGCCCATAGCATCTTGGCGGGTCTCGATCCGTCGGACGACATGGCCTATGCCCTCTGGCACGGCAAGCTGTGGGGCGTGCACCTCAACGACCAGAACGGATTGAAGTACGACCAGGACAAGACGTTCGGGTCGGTCGACCTGCGGCGGGCTTTCAATCAGGTGTGGGTGCTCGACCGGGCCGGGTACTACGACACCGGCGTGATCGGTCTCGACATCAAGGCCATGCGCACGACCAAGTCGGCCGACGAGACGTGTCATCTGGCGAACAGCCTGCGCATGTTCCAGCACCTGTTGAAGCTGGCTCGTAGCGTCGACTCGCAGAAGGTCGAAGCCTTCCGCCGCGATCGCGATTACGAAGGTCTCGATCTGTACATCCTCGAGCATTTGCTGGGACCCGGCGGGCATTAACAATGTAGAGGAGGCGTCTCGCCTCCTCTGCGCTACTCGCCTCCTCTGCGCTACTCTCGTCCTCTGCGCTACTCTCGTCCTCTGCGCTACTCGCCTCCTCTGCGCTACTCTCGTCCTCTGCGCTACTCTCGTCCTCTGCGCTACTCGCCTCCTCTGCGCTACTCGCCTCCTCCGCGCTACTCGCCTCCTCCGCGCTACTCGCCTCCTCTGCGCTACTCGCCTCCTCCGCGGTAGTCGGGCAGGCGCCTATCTGTGATAAGCGCCTACCAGCCCTTATCGCAAGTGCTCGTCGTGGAGCCTTTGTAGTCGGCCGACGACGTCGGCATGCTTGTCAGCAAGGTTGGTCGTTTCGCCGGGATCGTCGGCGACGTTGGCCAAAAATAGCGAGACTCGCTGGGCTTGGTTGTCGCCGCGGGTGGTGTCGCGCGTGCGGCCGATGAGTTTCCAGTCTCCTTCGCGAACGGCCCAGTCGGCGTTCGCGCCCTCGCCCACCTGCCAGTGCAGTGCGCGACCGGCATGCGGTGTCGCAGCCGCTGGGTCGCGCAACACTTGGGCCAGACTGCGGCCATCGAGCGGGACCTCGGGGATCGGCACACCGGTCAGTTCGGCCAGTGTCGGCAGCAGATCGCACGCGTGGGCGACTTGGTCGCGTGTCTCGCCACCCGCGAGCGTGCCAGGCCAAGAGATGATGCACGGCAAGCGGATGCCCCCTTCGAACAGGCTGAACTTCGCGCCGCGATATCGACCCGCGCTGCCGCCGCCGAAATGGGCCCGCTCTTCGGTCGAATGCCCGTTGTCGCTCTGGAAGACAACGATCGTCCGCTCGCGCAGCCCGAGGGCTTCGACCTTGTCGAAGAGTTGCCCCAGCCGCTCGTCCTGCGAAGCGACGAACGCCGCATAGAGGTTGCGAGGATAGGGCAGATCGCGAAAACGTTGCAGCCACTTGGCTTCGCCCTGATACGGATAGTGCGGAGTGTTGATCGCGTAGTAGATGAAGAACGGACGGTCGCGATTCTCGTCCATGAAGCGGCCCGCCTCGTCGACCATCAGATCGGGAAAGTATCGGCCCCCGTAAAAGACCTCGGCGTCGTTTCGCCACAGGTCGTGGACGTTGGGTCCGCTCCAATAGAAGAAGTGCGAGTAGTTGTCGATGCAGCCACCCATGTGCCCGAAGCTGTGTCCGAAACCTTGCGCACGGGGCGACGTGTCGGGCGAATAGCCCACGTGCCACTTGCCGATGTGCGCGGTGGCATAGCCCGCGGCCCGGAACATCTCGGCGAGCGTCACTTCGCGCGGAGGCAGCGCGCCCTGCCCTCCCTTTTGCGACGCGCAGTTCTGCGGCACGCCGGCTCGCACGGGCCAGCGTCCCGTGAGCGTGCCGGCCCGTGAGGGTGAGCAAACCGGAGCGGCCGAATAGAACTGCGTGAACCGCAGACCTCGCGCGGCCAGCGCGTCGGCATGCGGCGTGTGCAGGTCGCTCGACCCATAGCAGCCCAGGTCGACGCTCCCCAGGTCGTCGGCCATGATCAAGATCACGTTGGGGCGGTCCGCCGCGCGAGTCGATGCCCCGCGGACCAACAACAACAGCGCGGCATATAACGACCAACGACCAAGCGTCATGACGCGGCTCCTCTGTGACTCGAAATGGATGGAATCGTGCGGGCGGCGCGGCGGCATCCGCGCCAAGTTAGAGTCTATCCAACCGTGACTGGCGGAGGGGGCCAGGTAACCCCAAAAACGGCGGCAAACCGAGCCCAGCGAACATGCGATGAAGCGGTTTCGGTGGACGTCCGTCGGTGCGGGCATGAGACCCATGACACCCGATCGTGCGGATAGCGACGGAAAAACCACGCGGGGTAGTTCGACGGCCCTGGAAAAGTAACGCGGTTGGGCTGGATTTTCGTTTACAACAACGTAATCGGTCATCAAACTAAGGCGGAGGCGCATCACGGCGCCTGCCGATGCCGGCGGCCTGCATGACGGAACGCGGCCGTCTTCCCGACGCGCGGCCCCGTCTCCGCTTGTTACGCAAAGAGGAAATCAGATCGATGGCGAGACTTCGTTGCTGTGGGGTATTTTCCGTTCTCTGTGCGGCGGCGCTGGCCGGCCACGCTCGCGGCGCCGACGAAGCGGCCGACGAGGGTTGGATCGTGCTCTTCGACGGCCGCACCCTCGACGGCTGGAAAGCCAGCGAAAACCCCGAGAATTGGACCGTCGAAGACGGCGCCATCTGCGGTCACGGCGGTCGCAGCCACTTGTTCTATGTGGATCGCGAGTTCCAGAACTTCCACTTCAAGACCGACGTGATGATCAACAAGGGGGGCAACTCGGGCATCTTCTTCCACAGCAAGGTGGAAGCCGACTGGCCCAAGGCCGGATATGAATCGCAGGTGAACAACACCCACGCCGACCCGGTCAAGACGGGCAGCCTCTATTACTTCGTAAAGCTCTTCGAGTCGGCCGCCAAGGACGACGAATGGTGGACCCAGGAAATCATCGTGAAGGGGAAGCAGATCACGATGAAGGTCAACGGGAAGACGCTCTACGAATACGACGAACCCGAGGGGGTGACCGGCCCGCACAAGCTATCGCAGGGCCTGTTCGCTTTCCAACAGCACGATCCGGGCAGCCGAGTGCGATTCAAGAACGTCAAGGTCAAGCCGCTTCCCTAACAGTGCTTGCTTGAAATCGGCGCCAGCGCGGATTAACATTTTTTTATTTCACGTAGTCGACCTGTCGGAACACCTCCGTATTTCACGCGGATCCCGCTCCGTTTGACCCTTTTTGACGACTTCGCCAGACCGGGAGCTTTTTCTATGCTTCGCAATGTGCCCTCCGTCCTTCGCGGGATTACCGTCGCCTGGGGATGGGGCGGAGCTTTTCTCTCGTTCTTCGTTCTTGCCGCACCGGCACGCGCCCAGAACGAAGTGCTCAACGAGCTCTATGGCAGCGGCGTTCACGCCTACAACTCGGGCTCCTACCTGGAAGCCTATAACGACCTGACGATGGCGGTACGCAGCGGTTCGCAGGATCCGCGCGTCTTCTATTACCGCGGCTTGTCGTACATGCGGCTCGGCCGCCCGCAAGAAGCGCAGGTCGACTTCAAGAAGGGTGCCGCGCTCGAGATGGCCGACACCGACCGCTTCTATCCGGTGAGCAAATCGCTGGAGCGCATCCAAGGCCAGGCCCGGTCGCAGATCGAGCGGTATCGATCGAGCGCTCGGTTGGTGGCCTATCAGACTCGTGAGCGGAAAAGGTTCGAGCGTTATCAGCGCATCCGCAAGAATGAACCGAACGTGCTGATGGCTCCCGACGACGAAGCGGCCGAAATACCCGCGCCGGCGAAACAGCCCATGAAGCAACCCGACGCCGAACCGGCCCCCGGCGACACCGAGCCCGAGATGCCGGCCGAACAGCCCGACGCCTTTGCCGAGGACGAAGCGAAAACGGACGAGGCCAAACCGGACGAAGAGATGCCGGCCGAAGACATGCCCGCCGAAAAGCCGGCCGAGGATGGCGACGATGCGTTTTCCGACGACGCCGATAAGAAACCAGACGAAGAAATGCCGGCCGAGAAGGACGACGAAGATCCGTTTGCCGAAGACGACGAAAAGAAGCCGGCCGAGGAGATGACGGAGGAAGGCGAAGGAGATAAGGCCGCGGACGAGATGCCGGCAGACGAAAAGAAACCGAACGACGACGATCCGTTCGGAAACTCGTAAGCTGGTCGCTTGGGCAAGGCCCGTACCCAGATCGCCAAATGCCGGTGCCCCGAGCGCCGGTCATTCCGCTGCCAACACCGACCGGATCGATTCCTCCACGCCGTACGGTGGGGCAGCGCCAGGTTCGGCGAAGTCATACCCTCGCCACACCCACGCACGGTACTGCCCGCACGCCCACGCCCACGTCCCGCCTGCCACGCCACGCCCGCCTCGAAATCGCAGTTTCGCCATGATCATTAGCCATCGGTCGGCGCACACGGTGCTCCTCGCCACGGTCCTCCTCTCCTTGTTCGTGCCGTTCGCCTGCACGAGTGTGGCGCAGGCCGCGCCCCCGACGGTCGGCAATCTCTCGTCGCGCGGACTGCCGTTCGGCACATCGACGTTGGTCATCAACGGCAACGACCTGCTGCCCGAGCCACGACTGGTGCTGCCGGTGCCGATCGCCGGGCAAAAAGTCAAAGAAGGCGCCACGCCTAACCAGGTAGCCATCGAGGTGACGCTGGACGCCGCACTTCCGCCGGGCATCTATCCGCTACGAGTGGCAACCGCGCAGGGCATCTCGGCGGCCGTTGCCGTCGGCATCGACGCGCTCCCCGAGCAGCCGTTCGCCGCCGAGATTGCGGCCCTGCCCGTGGCACTCACGGGGAACCTGCAAGGCGCCGCCGTCCTGCGGACCTCGTTCGCCGGCCATAAGGGCGAGCAGATCGTCATCGACATCGAAGGGCGCCGACTGGGGATGGAGTTGAATCCCGTCTTGCACCTGCTCGACAGCCGCGGAGTACAAATCGCCTATGCCGCGCCGGCGAGCGCCCTGGCCGGCGACGCACGGCTGGCGGTGTCGCTTCCGGCCGACGGGCGTTATACGGTCGAACTGCACGACGCGCTCTATCGCGGACCCGGGCTGGGAGCCTTTCGCTTGAAGATCGGCACGTTCTTCTACGCCGATCTGGCCTTCCCACTGGGGGTGCGGCGCGGCACGAAGGTTCCGCTCGAATTCGTCTCGACGAACCTGCCGGCGGGCACGAAGGTCGAATCGGGCGACGTGCCCGGTCCCGGTGGATTTCCCGCCCCTTGGCCAGCCCTCGCGCCGCTCAGCGGCGGTCGACCGCGGGTCATCTACAGCGATCACGACGAACTGGTCGAGGCGCCGAAGTCGGGCGATTCGCTCCAGCGGTTGGCGGCACCGATGGCCGTCAGCGGACGGCTCGCGACGGCCGGAGAAGAAGACCGTTATGAATTGGCTGTCACGCCGGGAATGGCCTTACGTTTCGACGTACTGGCCGCGCGCATCGGCTCACCGGTCGACGGGGTCCTTTCGATCCGCAACAAGTCAGGGGGCGAATTGGCCGCCAACGACGACCGACCGCAAACGGTCGACCCCGGCCTCGACTTGACCGTTCCCGCCGGCGTCGATTCGCTCATCCTCGTCTTGAAGGATCTCGAAGGTCGCGGCGGCGAGGGCTTTGTCTATCGGTTGGCCGCGACGCCCATCGGCCAGGCCGATTTCAGCCTGACCCTGTTCGCCGATCGTGAACCACTCGCGCGGCAAGGCACCACGGTGATGCGCGTGCGGGCGAACCGTGCCGGCTACAACGGCCCGATCAAGCTCTCGGTGCTTGGCCTGCCGGCGGGCGTCGCCATCAGCGGCGACGAGATTCCGGCCGGCGCCAGCGATACCCTGCTCACGCTGCAACCCGGCGATCAACAGGTCGGTCCGGTGCTCGCCACCGTCGTCGGTGAGAGTACGGAAGCGAACGTTTCGCTCCGCCGGCTGGCGCGCGTGGACAACAACCCGCTGGGGTACCAGCCTTGGACGGCCATCGACTTGGCCTTGGCCGGCACGCAAGCGGTGCCGCTGGCCGTGGCCTGGGGGCCGGGCACGCCCGGCAACCAGTTGCCGCTGGGCAGTTCGCTGCCGCTCGAGTTGCAGGTGGCTCGCGCGCCAGGCACGGCGGGGCCGGTGCGCCTCTCGCTCCTCACCACGCAGATCATCCCGAAGAAGACGATCAAGGAGAATAACCAAGACAAACAGGTCGACGACCTCGATCGGGCTTTGCGGGCCGAGGGTGTGCCGCAGGTCGCGGCCGACCAAGCGTCGGGCATTGCCGCGGTGATCGTGCCGCGCGATCTGCCGAACCTGCCCTACGACCTGGCGATCGAAGCCGAACTGCTCTCGCCCGATGGCAAGAACGTGCTCGCCAAGGCGATCACGCCGGCGCGGCGTATGACCGTCACGTCGCCGCTCGCCATCGCACTCTCCGGCGATCCCAAGCTCGAGGCCAAGGCCGGCACAGGCGATACGGGCACGCTCACCGGTTCGCTGACGCGGATCGGCAAATTCACTTCGCCGGTGACACTCTTGCTCGACGGCTTGCCACCCGACCTGCCGTCGCCCGAGCTAACCCTATCGAACGAGCAGAGCCAGTTCTCCTTCCCCATCTCCTTCCCCATCTCCTTCCCCTTCAACGCCCCCGCGGGTGCGGTAGCCAACGTGCGTTTGGTGGCCGTCGATCCGTCGGCGCCGGCCGCGATCCGGTCGAACGAGATTCCGCTGGCGCTCAACGTCGTGGCCGGTGGGCCGCCACCGGCCCTCTATCGGCTGTTCGAAGACGAAGGACCGTTCCTGCGGTTGCTCACCGAAGGGAGCGGGCAGGTGGCGCTAGAAACCGTCGATCGCTACGCGGGGCAAGCGGCGCTGCGCGTCACGCCCGATCAGAAATTCCGTTCCAAGTTGCCGGGGCTGGGTGTGAACATCGTCGAGAATCCGGGCGAGGGGCAGTTCCGCTACTTGCGGTTCGCCTGGAAGAAGCGCGGCGGACAGAACATCTTGTTGCAGCTCAACGCCAATGGCACCTTCGGACCGCTGCGCGGCACAGAGGGTCCGGCCTTTCGTTACGAGGCCGGGCCGGCCGGCAATCGTTTCAATGCGGCGGCGATCCAGGTAGACGCCAAGCTGCCTACCGGCTGGACCGTGGTGACGCGCGACCTATTCGCCGATTTCGGCGCCTTCCGCCTCGACGGGTTGGCCTTCACCCCCGGCGACGGCGAGATTGGCTGGTTCGATCATATCTATCTGGCCCGCACGCCGGACGATTTCAAAGGGTGCGCCGAGCCGTTGCCGGCGGAGCCGCCGCTGGCCGTCTTCGAGGATCAGCCGGAAGTGGTGGCCGCGCTGACGCAAGGCAACGGCACGGTCTCGCTCCTGGCCGACGACAAGTTCAGCGGCGGGGCGAGCATCAAGGTGACGCCCGACCAGAAATTCAACGGTGCGTTGCCTGGCCTGGCGGCGAAGATTCGCGAAAAGCCCGGCCCGGGCGAGTATCGTTATTTGCAGTTCGCTTGGAAGAAACAGGGCGGGCAGCGCATCGGCGTGCAACTGGGCCACGACGGCAAGTTCGGTCCGCAGGACGGCAAGCCGGCCCTCTTCCGATACGACGCCGGTCCCGCGCCGGACGCCAGCTTCGGCGGCGCGGTGCACGTCGACGGCGCGTTGCCCGGCGGCTTCGTGCTCGTCACCCGCGACCTGTTCGCCGATTTTGGCGAATTCACTTTAACCGGCCTCTCGCTGGCGGCGCTCGACGGCGACTTCGCGCTGTTCGACCACATCTATCTCGGCCGACAGCTCCGCGACTTCGACCTCGTCGCACCGTAGGCCATCGGCGGGAGCTGGCCCTACTCCTGTCGCCCGCCTTCTCGGGGCTACGGTCCGGTTTCGTCGGTTGCCCTAGAAATTGTACATGCCGCCGATCATGACACCGTGCAGGATCAGGTCGCCGTTGGTCTTGATGTTCTGCATCCCCTGCTGGTCGGCCCAGAAGGCCGGGATCTGGTTGTCGGCCAGGCCGACCCGCGTGACGCCCATCAGGCGATAGGCGGCGAACGCGCTGAACCGCGACGTGATCTGGTAGCCGGCCCCGAGGTCGATCTGACCCAGCGTCGACACCGTGCTGCGGCGGGCGAGTACGTCGAAGCCCTGCTGGCCGTCGCCCGAGTAGAGATGCTCCCGCATCGACACTTCGTTGCCGAAGAAGCCCATCATCGGTTGGGCATACAGCCGCACGCGCGGGAAGATGAAATAGTCGATCCGCGTGCCGAGCTGGCAGCCCACCATGCTGTTCGTCACACCCGTGTTGAGGTACGCCGCGTAGGCCCCGCCGGCGTCGCTAAAGTTGTTCGAGTTGACCGCGCCGAAGATCAGGCCGTCTTGGAAGCGGAAATAACGCAGGCCGGCGATGCCCGTGAACATCAGCCGCGGCGCACAGCAGCCGAAGGTTAGGCGCCGTAGGGCGTTCCACTCGAAGTTGTTGAAGCCGTCTTTGCGCCACAGTGCGTGCTCGTGGGCGTTATCGAAATAGAACGTGGGGCTCTGCTGCCCGATGTTCACGCCGCCGAGATTGAACGGCGTGCTGAGCTGATAGTTCGGGTCGACCACGCTTGCCGTGCCGGTCATCGGCGTGAGACCCCAGTAGATGAACTGAAATCCATAGGCTTGCGGACCGAACCAACGTCCGAACATGACCTGCCCGCCGCCGGCCCAGTTGCCCTTGGCTTGGGCGGTGTTCATCAGGTTCGTGTTGACGTTCGACGAGTTGTAGGTGGTCGAAAGTCCGTTCGGCAGGTCGCGCGTCATCACCAGGCCGTCGAGCGAACCGAACCAATAGCCCGGGTTGAATCGCATACCGGCCAGGTTGATCGGCGGCACGCCAGCCGTGTTGAGCGCTTGGAAATAGGGGCTGCCTCCCAAGGGAATGCACCCTTGCCAACTGCCGCATCCTCCGGCGCAACCGGACTGGCACGCGGAACAGGTTCCGCACGTAGACATCATGTCAGGCGCGGGCGGAACGACTCCACTGCGCGATGCGGCAGGCAAGGCTTCGGTCGGCTCCTGCCAAGCGTGCCCGATGACCGGATAGGACTCGGCCGCAAAGTCATCGGCCGCGAAACTGGCAGCCGGCGAGTCGAGCGCGCCGGCGGGAGGCTGCGCGGGGGTGGGGAGCGGCGTGCGGGCCGCGATCGCCACCGGGGCCGCACCCGACCGCAGCGGAGGCGGATCGAACATGGGCAGCGGCAGGAGCGATGCCGAATCGGCGGCGGCGGATTGACCGCGCGCTACGCCGGCGGCCAGCATCAGGGAGGCCAAGAGCGGGTAAACCAACGCGGCACGCATCTGTTTCTGACTCCTTCCGTGGCAATCAGATTCTTTTTGAGAGTCCATCCGAAATCGACGCATGCGCGGCATCGTCGATAGGGAACGCACTACAGGCATCGGCGCGAAAGCGGCGCAAGTTTTCGCCGCCGTGCGCCGCCCAGCGCTCACGAGATCAATGCGAGGGTCTTGCGCCGGCCGTCTTTTCGGCATGCCCGACACCGACTGGCACGAGCCGAACAGGGCGGATTACCGGCCAAGTCGCCGGTCTACTTATCGCGACGATCGACGAATTCGAGCGCGGCGATCGCGAGGGCGCACAGAAAGCAGGTGAGGACGCCCGCGCAAAAGATCATGCCCACGCCCGCCAGTTTTTCGATCTGGCGCGTGCCGAAAAGGGGCGTTTCCACGAGAAACACGACCGCGGCGCTGATGGCCGCCATGGCGCAGATGCCCGCGCCCAGGATGAAAATGCCGAACAGGCCGTGCTTCATAAACTCATGCATGGGCGACTCGCGCGCGGGATTATAGCCCCTCGGGCGAAGTGCGTATATGACAACTGTAACGATTGCGACGCCGCGCGGTATACTTGCTGCGATAGCTCACCTCGAGGTAATCGCAATGACCGTCCGTGACCGTTCGTTGCCCGTCCCTGCCGCCATCTCGGTCTGCTGGATGGGACTCGCGGGGGTGGTTTTGTGCCTGTCGGGCTCTCGGTCGCCGTTGTACTCGGACGACCCGGCCTCACCCTCAAAAAAGCCGTTGCTCGCCGCCGGTGCCGAAGACAAGAACCTGCTGCCGAACGGGGATTTCGAACAGGGCGACGCGTCGCCCTCGGGCTGGCAGACGATCGACGGCCTGTCCAGCTTCTGGGTCGTCGACACGGACCCACGGCGTGGCAAGGTGATGAAGTTCGACACCGATGTTACGCAAGCGCAGGCGTACGGTTGGTGGTCCAAGATCGTAGCCGGTGGCGTTGCCAAGGACGCGCCGGCCAAAGAGCCCACGGTCGAACCGAAATACGATACGTTGGCCGGGCTCGACGGAGTTTGGTTCTACAGCGATTACGTACCGGTCGAACCGGGCAAGAAGTATTGGCTGACGATCGACGTGAAAGGCCCATCGATACTCGTCTGGCTCGTGGGCTACCCCGACAAACCCGATACCACCTTCGGTGCCGACCAGGGGGCGCTACAGCAATATCTGGCCGAATCCAAGGAGCGTGCGGAAACCGGTCGTGAACCGACCCAGCAACGCAACCGGCACGCCTTCATCCACAAATACATCTGGAAGGGGCAGATGCCGGCCGGCGGGGCCGACGAATGGCGCACCTACTCGCGCCGCGCGAAGCCCTTCGAGCCGACCAAGAACACGCCCAGCGTGCGCTACGTACGCGTGCTCGTCTATCCCTTTTGGCCGCCGGCCACCTACTACGTCGACAACGTGCGACTGACCGAATACGCCGACGACGCCAAGTAAGCCACGGCGCCAACGGTCACGTCAAACCACGGTCAGCCGCTTCTCCGTCTCGACGCGTGCCATCATCCGGCCGACTCCTTCAGCAGCGCCAAACGCAACAGGTTGAGTGCCTGTTTGCCGGCGCGCGGCACGAGGATCGCCGGATGGGCGGCAAACGGAGACGACCGCACAATCACGCCGCCGCGCGACGCCAAGGCGAAGAAGTACGACGCCGGCTCGGCGGCTTGCGGCACGAAGGGCGGGAATTGGCCGATGGCCAGCCCGTAATCGGCACCTGTTTTTTCGCGGCAGGCCGACGCCATGGCCGCGGCCACCTCGCCACTGATCGGCCCGTACTGCGCGGCCAGGCCCGCGACCGGCGGCAAGAGGGTCTCCAGGGCCCCAATATCACCCACGACCAAGCCAGCCCGAAACGCGGCGTGCCCGTCGGCGCCCACATGATCCACTTCGCCCAGCCATCGGGCGAGAAGACCCGCTGTGCCCCATTCGATGGTCGCCAGCGTCTGGCCGCGCTTGGTCAACAGCCGCACGACGGCATCTTGCAGTTCGTCGTCCTCGTAGCCGAAGACGAGCGAGCCGAGGCACTCATGGATGACGGCCTCGGTCGGTTCGATCGCGCTCAGGCATTCGTCGGCCGCGCGGCCGCTGGCCGTGATCCGCAGCGTGATCGTCGCTTCGCTCACCGTGATGCCCACCGAAGGCACGCGGCCGCGGCGGATCAGGTCGGGCAGCATCTGCTCCAGGTCGCTTTCGCCGACGCCGAAACACTTGATCCGCCGGTGCCGCAAGATCTCTTTTCCGGCGCCCTGTTCGATCAGCCGCGGCGCGACGGTCGCCTCCCACATCTCTTTCATCTCGGCGGGCACACCCGGCAGAGCGAACACACGCGAGGGCCGCCCTAGAGGAGGACCGACGACGACGTCGATACCCGGCGCCGTGCCGTGTGGATTGGGGATCACGCGGCTCCCCCGCGGGAACATCGCCTGCACCACGTTTCGCTCGGGCATTTCCCGTTTGCGGTGGGCGAAGAGGGCGCGAATGTGGTCGAGCGAGAGCTGATCGAGTTCCAGTTCGACGCCCAACAGCCCGGCCAGCGCCTCGCGGGTCAGGTCGTCGGCCGTGGGGCCGAGGCCGCCCGTCGCCACGACAATGTCGGCGCGACCGACGGCGTGACGAAAGGCGCTCACGTTCGCTTCCAGATCGTCGGCCACGGTGGTGTGGAAGCGCACCGGCACGCCCAACTCACCCAGCCGTTGGCTGATCCATTGACTGTTGGTATCCAGCCGCTGGCCGCTGGTCAGCTCGTCGCCAATCGAGACGATTTCGGCATGCATCGGCGTACGTCACCAGGCCCTAGGCCAGCATGGTGCGAAACTCGGCGAACAGATAGTCGCTGTCGTGCGGGCCGGCCGAGGCTTCGGGGTGGTATTGCACGCTGAAGGCGGGGTAGCCGCGGTGGCGGACGCCTTCGATCGTGTCGTCGTTGAGGTTGCGATGTGTCACTTCCAGGTCCGGCGGCAGCGACGACTCGTCGACCGCGAAACCGTGGTTCTGGCAGGTGATCTCGACGGCGCCGGTGCGACCGTTCAGCACCGGCTGGTTGGCCCCGCGATGGCCGAACTTGAGTTTGAAAGTTTTGGCCCCGCAGGCGAGCGACAGGAGCTGGTGGCCGAGGCAGATGCCGAACACAGGGGCCTTGCCGAGCACTCCGCGAATCGTATCGATGGCGTAAGTGAGGGGTTCTGGATCGCCGGGACCGTTCGAGAGGAAGATGCCGTTCGGCCGATGGGCCAACACATCTTCGGCCGAGGCGGTGCCGGGCAGCACGGTCACGCGGCAGCCGAGCGAGCGTAAATGGCGAGCGATATTCCACTTCATGCCGTAATCGAGGGCCACGACGTGCGGCAGGGCCGACTCGTCTTGCACGGGGCCGCTCTCCTCGCCGTGCAGTTTCGACCAGGGGCTGAGCGGTTCGTTCCACAATGTCGCCCGGTCGGGCACGACCTCGCGCACCAGGTCACGGCCGACCAGGCCGAGACAGGCCTGCGCCTTGGCGACCAGGCTGCGGTCGTCGAGATCGACCGACGACAAGACACCTTTCATGGCACCGCGCGTGCGCAGCCGCCGCACAAGGGCGCGCGTGTCGATGCCGGCCAGGCCGACGATGCCGGCCGCGGCCAGGTAGTCGTGCAGGCTGCCGACCGATCGGAAATTGCTTGCTTGGCGACTCAATTCACGCACCACGAAGCCCGCCAGATGTGGCCGGCGGCTCTCGACGTCTTCGCCGTTGACGCCGTAATTGCCGATCTGCGGATAGGTCATCGTCACGATCTGCCCGCGATAGCTGGGGTCGGTGACGATCTCCTGATAGCCGGTCATCGAGGTGTTGAAACAGACCTCGCCGTCGACTTCGCCGAAGGCGCCGAAGGCGACGCCCGTATAGACCGTTCCATCTTCCAGCGCCAACTTGGCAGGTTGCGTCATGTCGTGGATCTCGTGTGCTGTGATGCTTTGCCGCCGCGCGGCTGGCCGGTTTTGCGGGCGCCCGTTGCGGCACCTCAAGTAACAGACGGGGCTGCCCGATACCTGTTTACGGCTGTGGGTCTCTGGGCGGGCAAGCCGATGGCTTGCCAGTCCGGACAGCCTCTGAGAGGGCCCTTGGACCGGCGAACAAGGGCCCTCAATTTTTGCGCTGGCGCCAAAGTATATCCCCCGGCCCCCGGCCGGAAAAGGATGCACCTCTTTAAGAGCAACCGACAAAACCGGATCGAGCTTCGAAAAATCGGCGTTTCACAGCCGATTTTTGACCCACGGCGCTCCGGCTTCCAGCTTTGTCAGCCGCTCTAAGGCTCCTTACGGAGTCGTCACCCGCTTGCCAGCCGACCCTTCCGTCCGTTGCCAATCATGCGACGGAACTGCCCGGACGAACCGCTTCGAGGAATCGGGCGGCGACGTATTTCATAGTCGCCGTCGCTCGTAGACTGCCCCTGGCCGGGTACGAGGTAGGCCGCTGTTATGCGCCGTAAGGCCCCCTGGTAAGGGTCATGCCGGCGCGGTCGCAAAACAGGTGCTCGAACGTCACGCGAGCGATAGGAACATGCCTCTGGCTTGGCGTGCCCCGTTTTTTCGGCCAGACTGCTCGTATGGGTCGACGGTTTCGGTTTGACTTGGGCTGCCTGTTTTGGTTGATGGCGACGATCGGCCTGCTGCTCGGCATACTTCGCTCCACGCAGACGCAAATGACGGCCGGGACGCCGATTGCCGCAGCGTGTCTCGGGGGCCTGATCGTCTGGGGCGCCATACTTCTTTCGCGTAACGAGAGATAGCCCGTGTAGCCACTGTTCCTCACCCTCTGAACGCCGGGAACGGGGGCTTATGCGCTCCGCGCGTTGCCCGCCGCTTCCGGATATCGCTGGCAGCGGCAGGTCGCGCGAGGATCGAAGAGTGCCGCGCGGAATTAGAGCGGCCGACCGATTGCGGGGTGGCGACAGCCGGCACTCAGTTGGAAGAGACGTTGCAAAAGCTCAACGTCGCCCCTTGATCGTTGCCCACCCCGGAGGGAGAAGAACTCGCGCGGCGCTTCAATGGGTATCGCGTGCTTCCTGGTCTTTGGAGCACAGTTTCTATCCAGCGCGGACAGGAGATGGCCTCGGACGAGGGCATGTGGAGCATAGCGGAAAATGATCTTTTTCTCCCTTAATCGGTACAAATCCCGACGTTCCATCGCAGAAAATGGCGGCCGTTGATACTCGGCTCGGGACTTGCTTAGGTGGGCAATTCGCGCCACCGTCGATAGGGGGCTCGGGAGGGACGCCCTCATCCAGCATAAGTCGCCATGACTTGGCTGCGACGATGCGATCGGCCGCGCGATCATAACGCCCAAACCTTGCGGCGATGTAATGAAGAGAGGTGGCGCGGAATCATGCATAGTTTGCTACCAAGAGCGGCCGCAAATATGGCGTTGGCGGTCGGTCTACGGGCCCGCGGAAGCAATGTCCCGCGGTGACGCTTGCCGGCCCAAGAATAAAGATGTCCGTGGCCGTCTTTCCTTACCCCGGTCGACGCCTAAGATTGTCCGTTCACGAATCCACGCCGTAACCCGAGTCCAACAACACTGTGAAAACCTTCCCGATCCCGACCGTCCTGCTGGTGCTGGTTTCCCTTTCGTTGCCTGCTTGCAGCAAGGAGGAGCACCACGAGGAGGTGCATAAGATCGTGCCCACCTACCCGCAGTCGCAGGCGGTCACGCTCACTCAGCAGTACGTCTGCCAGATCCACTCGCAGCGCCACATCAAGGTGCGCGCCTTGGAGATGGGATACCTCGAAGCGATCACGGTCAAGGAGGGTCAGGCGGTGAAGGAGGGCGACCTGCTGTTCAAGGTCATCCCCATCCTCTACCAGAAGAATGCGGAAGTGCGGAAGGCCGAGGCCAGCCTCGCGCAGTTGGAGTACAAGTACAGCCAACAACTCTTGCGCGACGATGTGGTCTCTAAGAACGAAGTGTTGCTGCTCGAAGCCAAGATGAAGCGTGCCGAAGCCAACGCAGATTTGGCGACGGCCGAGTTGAACTTTGCCACCGTCAAAGCATCGTTCGACGGCATCATCGACCGCCTGTACCAGCAGCAGGGCAGCCTGGTGCAAAAGGGCGAGGTGCTCACGACCATGTCCGACAACAGCGTGATGTGGGTCTATTTCAACGTGCCCGAGGCCCGTTACCTCGAATACGTGTCGAATCTGAAGCAGAACGAGGAGTTGCAAATCGAACTCGTGCTCGCGAACGGCAACAAGTTCGACCAGCTCGGCAAGATGGCGTGGGATGGCAATTCATGGAAAACGGGTGCGATCGAAGCCGACTTCAACAACCAGACGGGCAACATCTCCTTCCGCGCGGACTTTCCGAACCCCGGCCGTCTGCTGCGTCACGGACAGACCGGCACCGTGTTGATCAGCAAGGTGCAAAAAGACGCCGTCGTCATCCCCCAGAAGGCGACCTTCGAGGTGCTCGCCAAGCGGTACGTCTACGTCGTCGACGACGACAACGTGGCGCATCAGCGCGAGATCGCCGTCGAACATGACCTGGACGACATCTTTGTCATCAAGAGCGGAGTCGACGTGAACGAGAAGATCGTTCTCGAAGGGATCCGACAGATCCGCGACGGCGACAAGGTCGAAATCGAGGATCACCCGTCGGGGCAGCTCGCGGCCAACCTGTCGCGCGGGTAGCACGCTATCGCGTCGGGCGTGGTTGTTTCGACGGCGGCGTGAACCGCGCCGGGTCGATCCGCGAGAGGCGCCGCGCTCCGGCGGACGTCGCATCCTTGAGCGCCTCGATCATGGCCTGTCCGGCTTCTGACGATCGCCGCGAGTATATTGTCGCGCGTGGCTTTCTTGGCGCGACGGCGGCCGATCCTTCTACTGAAGCGGACATAGCGAAATACCCGATGCGCTTTTGCTGATAGGATGCCGCATGCCACGCCCCCGATTCACCCTCCGAGCATTGCTGATGGCCACGCTGGTCGTCGCGGCCTACTTCTCCGGCGTCGCCACCGAGCGTCATCGGCCAGGAAAAGCACGTCCTCTCGCGGCGCCATCGCCATCGGGCGCGCTCAAGCCGGGCCAGGTTCTTTCGATATCGGACCTGCGGAAACGTGAGCGAGCGCTTCGCGCGAAGTCACTCGCCTCCGGTTCACGCTGACGACGATCCTCGTGGTCGACGTTGATGGTAGAGCGTCATCGCCCACCGAAAGGGAACGCGACGTGTTGGCGCTTCGCCACCCCTTCAAAAGACTTCGTGGGCGCCGCCCGGCCGTGGCCGAGCAGCTCAGCCTCAATCAAACAATGTGCGCTCGCGGCCAACCGGCGGAGAGACCTTTTCGTCGGTCTGGGGGCGAATGCAGTCCGGCTCGTTGTAGGCGGACCGGTTCACACGCGTGCTGACCGGATAGCCCACCATCTGGTCGGATGCGTAGGGCTGCAAGAGCGATTGCAGTAGCTCGATCTCTTGCGTGCGGGGCGATAGCCAGAGGTCGTAGGCATCGTGCGGCAGGATGACCGGCATGCGGTCGTGCAACGGTGCGACGAGTTCGTTGGGTTCGGTGGTGATGATGGTGCACGATTCGACCGTCTGCCCGCCCTTCGACCACCGTTCCCACAGACCGGCGAAGCCGAAGGGTCGGTCGTCGCGCAGGCGAAAATAATAGGGTTGTTTTTGGCGGCCGCCGCGCTGCCACTCATAGAAACCATCGGCCACCACCAGGCAGCGGCGCGAGGCGAAGGCCTGCCGGAAGGCGGGCTTGGTGGCCACCGAATCGGCGCGGGCATTGATCATGCGATTGCCGACCGCCAGGTCGTCGGCCCACTGCGGCACCAGTCCCCAGCGCAGGGAACAGAGCGCGCGTCGATCGTCCTCGACAACGCGCACCGCCGACACCTGCTGCGTCGGCGCGATATTGAAGAGCAAGAGGGCCGTTTCGGGGACGTCGACGTCGAATTCCGCGGCAACGGCGGGCATCGAGCTGCGGAGAGTGAAGCGGCCGCACATAGGGCAGGGGAGGGAATGGGGTGGGAAGACGCCGACCGACAACTACCGGGTGAAGTAACGCCAGAGCCAGCCCGCGAGGGTCAGAGCGACACTGATCAGGATACACGTGGCAACGGGGAAGTAGAAACCGAAATGCTCGCGGTCGACGACGACGTCGCCGGGCAGGCGGCCGAGCGGCAGGTATCTGCCGACGACCTGCCAAACGACACCCAGCACCACGAGCAACAATCCGGTCGCAATCAACCCGCGAGCAATCGGACTCATGAAAGTGAGGCGGACGCCTTTCGCCCTTCGCGTCGATCAATGCACCTTGGCCATCTGTTTGACGAACTCGCCATCGAGTTGCCGCATGTCGCCGAACGCTTGCTGGAACTCGGCGATCCGCGTTTCGGCATCGTCCTGGATCAGCGCCCCCTTCTCCGACATCAGCTTGATGTAGGCCATGTACTGCTTGGGCCGCTGGCGGATCAAGAAATAATGCAGGGCCCACGCCTCGGCATAAGCGTCTTCCGCGAGCTCCCGATTGCGCAGCCTATCGTCGCTCGCGATCAGCGAGGCTAACGAATCGGGGGGCCGCGATCGGAGGTAGGCACGAAAGCGCGCCAGCCGCGCCTGGTTCACGGCGCCGATCGTCCGCCATCCCTTCGAGTTGTTGAGGTCGGGCGTCTCGAAATAGATGGCCATGCCCTCGCTCAGCCAGATCGGAATCGCGGAGTAGCGCGCCTGTAGCCCGCAACTGTAGCCGATCTGGTGCGTCGCCTCGTGGATGACCGTAGCCACGTTGAGCTCTGCTTCGGGGCGGGCGAGCATCTGGTTGATCTCGTTCGGATTGCCCCGTTTGTCGCCCGGGCGCCGCAACGCTTGCGAGCCGGTCAGGTCGTACGTGAAGATGCGGTTGGAGGCTATGTGGTAGAAGCCGATGGCCTTGCCGGCGATCTGCCCCAGGTGCTTGTTGGTCTGGGCCTCGTAGCTTTCCTTGCTGGCGAAGACGATCGCCACCAACGGAAACTCGGGCTCGTGCAAGACGAAATCCTTCCGCGACCAGAAGTTGGTGAAGGCCTTGTAGACCCGCTCGAAGAGCGCACCGCACCATTGCGCGTAGGCGCGCGACGTGTTGTAACAGATCAGGTAATGCTGCGTGGTGTGGATCTCGAATCCCGGAAATTCCTCGCGCAGCCGCTCGGCGAGCTGATCGGACGAGAGCGGTTTGAGCGGTTCGTCGTCGTGCTTATGCCGCACGAGGTTCTGGGGCTCGACCGACCAGAGGGTGCCGTCGGCCGAGAGCAGCAGCATCCCTTCGTCTTCGGCCTTGACCACCAACCGCCCGGTGACCGAAACCTCTTCGTCGTTCTGGCGAAACACCACGTGCTCCACGGCCGCCGCGGGCCGAGTCCACAGGGCCGCCAGCAAGAACAAGCTCAAGGCGTGGCGCATCATGCGTTTCTCCTGGGCCAAACGATCCGTAGCATGGGCGAAATCTTCTCGCGGGCCATGAGGCGCCTGGTTTCTGGGCACCGGTTCCTGCCTACCCGATATCGTATCCTCTGGCGAAGTGTCTCGGAGAGGGGATCCATGGGCCGGCCGGCGGTTCACTTCTTCTGCCGCTGGCCCCGGATCTCCTTCATCATGAAGCTCATCGCATGGCCATATTCGCGCACCGCCGTGACATAGTCCTTCCGTTCGGCGGCGGCCAAGGCGCGGGCGTCGAGATGGTTGAAGTGGCTCCAATCGACCGCGTACTTCGCCTCCATCGCGGCCTCGCGCAACTGCGCGACGAATTTGGCCAGCTTGTCGACGAGCTCGTTGTTGATCAGAACGTTGCGGGGGTGGTAGGGACCGCGGCCGAACCGTTGCCCATCCAGGTTCCCGCTCTGCCCGACGAAGGCGCGGGCCCAGGTCACGCCACCGGTGACGAGCGTCACGAGGCCCATCACCGCCGCGAGGCTGAATTGGCGCGCCAGGCCCAGCAGCACTGTCGATAAGCCGAACACTCCCAGCGCGACCCAGAACGCCGGATGGATCGAACGGCGCGAGGCCTTGCCGGACGAGGCCCAGGTGACCGTGGGAGCCGGCGGTATGCCGCTCACCCGCGCCACGATCACGCTGATGTTGTCGGGACCGCCACGGAGGTTTGCCAGATCGACCAGCACGTGTACCGCCTCGGCCGGGCTGAACGAGCTCAGCACCGCGCCGATCTCTTCGTCGTTGACCTGCCCGCTCAGTCCATCACTGCACAGCAGGAAGGTGTCGCCGGGCGCGACGGGCCACGGCCCTTCGATATCGACCTCCACGTGTGCCGCGGGGCCGAGCGAACGGGTGATGATGTTCTTGGGGATGTAGCCGGGCACTTCGTCTTCGCGGAGCTTGCCGCTGGCCATCATCTCCCAGACGAGGCTGTGATCGAACGAAAGCTGCTCGATGCGGTTTCCGCGCAGCCGGTAGACCCGGCTGTCGCCCACGTGGGCGATGAGCGCTCCCTGGGGTAACAGGAGCAGGACGCTGGCCGTGGTGCCCATGCCCCGGAAATCGAGATTGGCCTGGCCGCGCGAATGAATCCGGCCGTTGGCGTCTTCGATGGCCTTGCGGAGGGCCAGCGGCGGCGGCTCGCTCTGGCTCTCCTTCTCGTAGGTCAGCGGCACGGCGTCGCAGGCCATCTTGCTGGCCAACTCGCCCGCGGCGTGGGCTCCCATGCCGTCGGCGACCATGAAAAGGTGGCCCCGGCGGCCCCAGGCGTCGCCGCTCTTGGCCATCACCACCGTCAGAGAATCTTGGTTATTCGACCGGCGCAGACCGATATCACTGAGGGTGGCCTGTTCCACGTAGCTCTCCCAGGTAACATTCGGTTCGGCCATGTTATTGGCTGGGGGAGACTCACTGTCCGGCGGGGGGGAAGTGGCGGCGAATCGGCCGCCGTGATGATTCTAATTCGTGTCGCCGCTTGGTGATAGATGCAGTCGATTCCGGCCTGGAAGATTTCCGCCGACCCCGCTATAGTATCGCCCCCTCTTTCCTTTTCTACCTCGCGTCATGGCATCCGTGTCCGGACCTGCCTTACGGCAACCGAAGCCGCCCTTCCGGCGACTGTCGCCCGTCCAACGAGTGGCACTGTACGCCGCTTGCTGCGTGATGCTCTGCGCGGCGGGGTGCGTGCAGCGGCGGATCACCATCCGCACCAATCCGCCGGGCGCGTTGGTCTACATCGACAAACACGAGATCGGCCGCACGCCCTGCTCGGTGGAATACATCTACTACGGCACGCGCGAAATCAGGCTGATCAAGGACGGTTTCGAAACGCTGACGGTGACGCAATTCATCCCGCCGCCGTTTTATGAGATACCACCCTTCGATTTCGTCTCGGAGAACGTCGTGCCGTACGAGCTCCGCGACGAGCGGACCTTCAACTACCAACTCGTGCCGACGCGGGTGGTGCCGACGAATCAATTGCTAGGCCGGGCAGAGAATCTGCGCCAGGCCACCAAGTTGGAGCGGATGGCCGCGCCGCCGCCACCTCCGCCGCGACCCGTGGTGCAGCCGCAGATGCCGGTGCCGCCGCCCGCCTATGCTCCCACGCTCGGCCTGCCGCGCGACGGGCGGGGCTACTTCATGCAACCGGGCGGGGGCGGGATGCCCAATTATCCGCAGCCGGGGTACGTGCCGCCGCAAGCGTATCCACAGCCGGGTACCTTCCAGCAACCAGAATTGCTGCCGCCGCCCGGTCCGATGCCGCCGCGCGGACCCGAATAACGGATCTCGGCGGCACATCTCAGCAGCGCGTCTCAACCGCAGAGGGGGCGACGTCAGTCCGGCTTGCCGGCCTTGATCTTGACGGTCAGCGTGCCTTTGTTGTCGGCCAACTCGCCCCAACTGTCCTGGCAACGCAGATAGAGCTTGCCGTCGGTGGTCGCCGTGAACCTCCCCTTCGACCCCAGCTCGAACGGTTCTCCCAGCTTAAAGTCCTTGCCGTCCCGCTCGGACATGATGATGCCGAGGAGCCGGCCGGCTCCGTTCTGTTCCGCCCCGTCGGCCGACACGGCGGGGCCCTCCTTCGAGGTCTGCCACGTACCCGGCGCGGAGCAGTCGTAGGATGTGCCGCTCGTCACCATCGCGCCGGAATGCTGCCAACCGTGATCGGCTTTGATCTTGGCAGTGACGACGGCGCTCCCCTTGGGCAGACGCGATTTGCGCTTCCATTCCCAGCTACAAAGATCGGCACGAAAGCCCTGCTCGAGGTGTTCCAGGAAGAAGCGGTACTCGAACACGATCTCTTCGGCCATGTCGCCATACACGGCTTCGAATGAGGTCGGTTCCTTCTTCAACAGGGCCAGGCCCAGGGGGCGGAACTTGGCGGAGTAATTTGTGTTGTTGGCCAGCAGGTGGCACAGGGCCCAACGCCAGGCGTAATTCTGCCATGAATCGCCCGTGAACTCCTCGCCGTTCACGATCTCGTTCAGGCTCTTCGGCGGGCTCGACCGCAAGTAATCGATCACCACGTCGTGCACGCGGACGCTCTTGTCGTCCTTCCGCCAATACTGGCCCATCTCGGCCATCCCCTCGCTGTACCAGGTGGGGCCGGTGGTGCCGAACGTCTGGCCGCAGTAGGCGTGGACGGCCTCGTGCTGCGGCGTGCCGTGATCGGCCTTGGCATAGACCACCGAGCGGGCCAGGAAGCCGACGCCGCCGCTCAACGTCGACGTGACGGTCACGCCGGCGCCCGCCTGGACGGAGCCGAGTCCTTCCGGCGGAATCTGACCGTCGGGCCAGTTCGACAGGTCGTTTACGACATAACACTCGATGATCCCCGCGCAGGGGCGTGCCCAGTATTGCGAGATCAGCGAGAGCATCGTCTCCAACCGGTCGAGCAGATCCTTGGCCTCTTCGGCCGAGAGATCGGAATGGACGAGGAAGTGCTCGCTACGGTAATCGGCCGGACCCACGGCCTGTCCGCCCTTGGCCTTATCTTTCTTCGTCTGGGCAGAAGCCGCCGACACGCACACGAGCAGGGCCACAAGCAGACCGAGTGGCCGCACGAGCCGAACGCAGAGCGGGAACATGGGAACGCCTGGGACCTGAACTGGCCGCGACCGCACACATCCAATGTAGGGAGAGAGACAAGGGGTGGGAAGCGAAACGCCACGCGAGAGCCGCGGCTTTTGCGGCGTCAAATCTAGCCGGGGCGCTATTGGTTCACGTTCGATTTCAGAATTTTGCGACCGGCATGGCTCGCTGCTATGCTGATGGGATGGCCCGCCGATTTCAGTTCAGCTTGGGCCGGGTGCTGGCGTGCATCGCCATTCTGTCCTTTGCGGTGGCAGCCTGCGCGAATATTCTTGCCGCAGCGGCCGAATCAGGGCATGGCATTCCATTCCTCATGGCCTGTATAGCGACATGTATGATGGCTGGTGCCGGGATCGGTTTCCTCGTCAGTAACCGCGCCGTCCTCACGTTCTTGGGGGCTGCCGCAGCCTTCGCATCGCTCTCTGTGCTTGGCTTCTTCCTCGTTACGCTATAACGCACAGTGCGCCGCCCACCATTCATCCTCCGCGTGTCGCTGGTGGCCATGCTGGCGGTTGGCTGCTTCCTCGGGGGCATCCAGGTTGAGCGGGAGCGGCGGAGGCGCGAAGATCAAGCCGCCGCACTGGCCGCAAAGAACGCCGAGGATGCAGCAGCACGCGCACGCGTCAGGCAGCGGATGGCGACCCTGGCGGCAGTGATCGAAGAGCAGCGCTAGCGAGTTGCCGCCGAAAATGAGGCGCGAGAGCGACTCAATCGCCAGGTTTTCTTGCAGCAACAAAGGGTCGACCAACTCAGGGCCGAATATAAGGCTCTGTCTGTCAAAAATCGCGACCTGCTTCCGAACAGGACAGCCGACTAGCGCCATTTCCGGCCCACAAAACTATTGTCGCCTGCTCACCGGCGATGCATCTCAATAACCAACGGTGGTCGTGGGTCGGCGTCGCGCGGAGTGTCGGCCAGCATCTGCCGCAAGCTGCCGCGCCAGGTCGCATAACCCGGCGCGGTGATCTCGATATCCTGATCCTCCAATTCGTTCGTCGTCTCCGGCGATCGGCGTCGATCCAGGAACGAACCGCTCACCTTCCGTTTGACGAACACGGAAACCGTGAGCACGTCGGTCGCCGACCCAGCGGGCGACCGGGCGGCCGTAGCCGGCAATCTGTACCGCGTTCCCGCGTCGACGACTTGCACCGTAACATCGCCTACGGCTTTCGCAGTCGCGGCGTCGACCGCGCGGAGGGGAAACGTGACGTAGTCGAGGTGCTCGAATTCCGTCTCGTTGGACAAGCCGGCCGCCAGCCACATGAGGGCTGCCAGGGTGCCTCCGGCGACCACGAAACGGACCTTGGTTTTCATCACGCCATACGCGAGCAGCGCGATCGCCGCGACGATGCCAAGCGATTCGACGGCGAGCCAGAGATCAGGCATGGACGATGTTGGAGTCTGCCGAAGAACCGTCGCTGCGTCACGCTCTGGATGGATGGCGGGGACGCCCTCTTTTCACAGTGCAACGGCCGTCAGACCCAATCGAGCCCCGTTTCGCGGCGGATGCGTTCGGCGAAATCGCCCAGCATGCCGCCGATGGCGTCCCAGCGGTCGACACGCCGCAGCTCGATATCGCCCTGCATGTTGACGCGCACGATGCTCTCGTCGGTAACGCCCAGTTGATCCAGGGCGTCGAACTGCACTTCCTGGTCGTGCACGACGCGCTTGAGCATCTTACCCGACATTTCGATGAATTTCGTGTTCACGTCGCTACCTATGTCCCGGCGATGGAGGCCATGCAACCATCATACTTGGAAGGCGGCTCGCGTGCAGCGGTCGGCGCGCGTCATCCGGGGCGACGCTCAGCCGCTCAGCCCGTAAAACCGCGTCGCCGTGCCGCCGAAGATCGCGGCGCGCTCGTCGTGGCTCAGCGGGCCCAACGTCTGATCGAGCGCGGCGAACACCTCTTCGTAGCTGCCCGCCAATTCGCAAACGGGCCAATCGGAACCGAACATCAACCGTTCGGGGCCGAACCGATCGAGGGCCGCATCGACATAGGGCTTGAGGTCGGCGGCCTTCCAGTGCCGCCAATCGGCCTCGGTGACCATGCCCGAGAGCTTGCAATACACGTTCGGATGCTTCGCGGCGGCCGTGAACTGCGGCAACCAGTCGTCGATACGCTGCCGCTCGATGTGGGGCTTCGACAGATGATCGATCACCATCGGCAGCGATGGCAACCGTTCCGCCAGCGCGGCCGCGTGCCGGAGGTGTTTGACGTAGAACAACAGATCGAACGGCACCGCGTGCTCCTCGAGCACTCGCAGCCCCCGCAGCACATCGGGCCGGACGATGAAATCATCGTCCGGCTCGTCCTGCACGACATGACGCACACCGACGAACTTGGGATGCGCTTTGAATTCGAGGAGCTGTCGTTCGCAGTCGGGGCTCGCCAGATCGACCCAGCCGACGACGCCCGCGATGAAGTCGTGCCGGTCGGCCAGCTCGAGCACCCAACGATTCTCGGCCAGGTTGTGTTGCGTCTGCACGAAGATCGACCGCTCGATACCGACGGCACGCAGGTGCGGTTCGAGGTGTTCGGGCAGATAGTCTCGCTTGATCGGCGCGTTCCGCGGCGCGTCGAGCCAGGCGTAGTCGAAGGGCGGCGGCTGATCGAGCCGCCAGAAATGCTGGTGCGCGTCGAGGGTGGGCATGATCAATCGATCCGCACGCCGATCGACAAGAGCACGTTGGCGAACCGCTGTTGGTCGGCCGTCTGAATCGTGAGGATATGGTCGGGCGTCTCGACGGCCTTGTAGAAATCCCACTTGGGGATCGGCTCGAGTTCGAGGTCCAACCCGGCCGCGCGGACGACGGCCCGGTATTCGTCCCACACGGGCGGGTCGCGATCGAGCGTGTAGGGATCGTCGGCGGTGTACATCATCGTGTTGACGGCGTCGACCGGCACGGCCGACAGCACGGCCCGGAGCACCTGCGTGCAGTTCACCACGCCCGGCATGAGATTCAGGCAGACGAGCTGGGCGTTCGGCCCGCGCTTGGTCGAAGCCGGATAGTTGCCGTCCGCGATCAGCACCTTCGCATGGTGGCCGGCACAGCCGAGGATCTTGTTGATCTCGGGATGGAGGAGTTGGTGTTTGAGCATGGTTCCGGCCGATCGTGATCAGGCAACCGATTCGGGTGCGTCGGGCTGACGCTCCGCGGCAAGCGGCCGGTGATCGTCGAGCTTTGTCTCGTCCAGCTTATCGGCGTCTGGCTTGAGGCCGTCGTGTGTGTGCGATTCCGAATCGCCATTCGCTCCGTTCGCGGCGACCGGTGCCGTCGAGGCGGAATCTCCGTTCGTGGCGGCCGGTGCCGAGGGGGCGAGCGGCTGGCTGTCGCCGTTCGCTCCCACCGCTGCCGCTCGAGCGACGGGAGCGAGCGGACGAGAACGGAATTGCGTGCCGACCCAATCGAGCCATTCCGCGGGGGGCAGGTCGTATGGCCGGAATTTTTCGAGCTTGCCCAATTCTTCGCTGTGAAACAGGGCACGTTGTTCGCCCAGCCGGCTGGCGATGGGCGAATCGATGAGTGCGCTCGAATCGTTGGGGCTCATCTGGAAGAGCACGCGCAGTTCGATCTCGCGCAGGGCTTGGCGGTCGAAGGTGCGTTGCATGTTCGTCACACCGTCGCACCAGGCGAGCAGGTGGATGCCCAGGTTGGGCCCTTCACGCATGATCGAGATGAGCTGCTGCGAGGGAGTCAGCTCTTCGCTGCGCGAGAAACCGAAATCGTCTTCCTTCTTGCGCAGGTCGCGGAAGCGCTGTAGATCGTGGACGATGAGATACCAACCCGGCAGGTCGGTGAGGTTGCCTTGTTGGCGGCGGGCCACCTCGTCGGCGACCTCCTTGATGATCGCCACCGTGTCGCGCTGTGTGCCCACGCGCGTTTCGTGGGGCAGCACCTTGGCGATACGCTCGAAGGTGCCGGCGTTGGCATGCTCCTGCGGCGTGCCGTCGAGCACGAAGAAGCGGGCACCGGGTTGGTCGCCCTGGGCCGGCGGAAATTGGGCCGCCAGGCCGATCTGGGCCGCCGCCAGGATGGCGATCGCCTGCATGTCGTTCTGCCCGATGAGCAGCAGGTTCTGCCCGCTCTGGCGCCGCAGGATCGCGGCCGTCGGCTCCTTGATCGCCACCGGGTCGCCCAACCAGGCCGTGGCCGGCATCTTCGAGTCGACCGGCCAATTCGGGGCCCGCAGCAGCTCGTCGAGCAGGGGATTCTTGTCGAGCTGGCCCGGCACGTTCCCCTCGAACACGATGAGCGGATACGGTACGCCGTCGCGATGTTCGCGCACGAAAGCCCGGATCCGTTCGTGCCAGCGTTCCTTGTCTTCGTCGGGCAGGTAGGCCACCTGGAAGGGATGGTTGGCGTCGGGCAGACCGCCCGCGTCGTTGTAGATGGCTTCGCCGGGCCGCGAGAGCAGGCGGGCCGCCGAGTTCTCTTCGCTGAGGATCAGATGCGCGTCGGCGTCGCTGCACTGCAAGGCGATGCGCACGCCCATCTGCCCGAGCGTGGTGCGAGCGAGCGAATAGGCACCGCCCAACGTCTGCGAACCGAGCAGCACGTGCATACCGAAGGCACGGCCTTGACGCACGAGCCGGTCGAACAACAGCCCGACTTCCTGGGCGAGCTTGTCGTCTTCGACGAAGAACTCTTGGAACTCGTCGATGATCAGCATGATGCGCGACAGCGACTCGCCCGTGTTGCGGCGATAGCCGTTCACGTCCTGGGCGCCCGCGTCGCGGAATTTTTCACCGCGGATGCGCAGCTCGACGTCGAGCCGCTGCAACACGCTCAGGCCGAATTCGCGATCGCTCTCGACGGAGACCACGCGCGCGTGCGGCAACCGATAGGTGGCGTACGTCTTGAATTCGACGCCCTTCTTGAAGTCGATCAGATAGAGTTCGAGTTCTTCCGGACTGTACGTCACCGCCAGGTTGGTGATCAGCGTGTGCAGCAAGGTCGATTTACCGGAGCCCGTCTTACCGGCGACGAGCACGTGCTGCGCCGTACCGCGGCCCAACTCCAGGTTTTGATGCTTGGTCGCGCCGGCCGGGCCGAGCGCCACTTTGATTCCCTTGGCGGTGGTCGCCTTCCACCATTCGTCGTCCTTCGGGGCGATCACGTGGAACGGCACCTCGACGCGGCTGGCGTCCTTGGCCGCTTCGCCCACGCGGCGCACCACATCGGTGAACACGTCGCCCGGCGGCGCGCGGTCGAGCACCATCGGCAGCCGCCCGAAGTCGGGATCTTTCCAGACGAAACGATCTTCCTGCCAGACGAAGTTGACGCAGTGCTGCTCCAGGTCGGGCAGCTTGAAGCCCTGCGGCAATTGCTGCTTGGTGTCGACGCTGATCAACGTGTGCACGCCGCAACGAGCGCCGCTGGAGACGATGCTCAGCAACCGCCGACAGGCCGCTTCGCTGAAGTTGGCCGGAAAGTTGGCGATCACGAGGAAGCGGAACGGTTCGGCCACCTCGCCGGCGGCCTCGTTGTAGGCTTCGATCGTCTCGAACTCGTTGCGGAGGTATTTCTGGATCACCACCTCCATCTGTTCCGTCAGATCGGCGAGCCTCGTTTCGATCTGTCCCGATTCGGTCCAGATGCGGGCACCGATGAGTTGCTCATCGAAATCGCCCAGGTGCATGAACGCCGCGAAGTTCTGCCCGAGGCCGATCGGATCGATCACCACGAACCGGGCCTTGCCCGGCGGAATGGTCGTCGCCAGCCGCAACATGGCGGCCTGCATGATGCCGATCGCTTCGTCGCGGGCCTTCCCCTGTCCCTTGAACAACAGCGAGCTGCGATCGGGGAAGGTCGTCAGCGCGGGTTGCTTGAGCACCGGCAGACGCAGGTCGCCCTGGCCGTCGGCTTCTTCTTTCTTGCGCCGCACGCTCATGTCGTCGAGCACCGGCGCGACGTCGTCTTCGACCTGCGGCTTGTCGTCGAACTGTTTGGGACCGGCTTCCCAGGCCCCCAACCGTATCGCGGGCGGTAGCTTGGTGGGCGCTTTCCATTCGGGCGAGAGGATGAAATCCCAGCCGGGGAACAGGCTGGCGCACTGGCCGTTGATGTCGGCCGCTTCGCTCTGAATGTGGGCCACCCCCGCGTGCCAGTTGTCGAGCCGGCGCTGGCGGGTCGATTCCATCGCCTGCCGCCCTTCCGCCATCGCCAGCCGGTGTTGCTCTTCGAGCTGGCGCAATTCCTCGTCGAAGCGGGCGGGTATCTCCTGGCGGCGGACCTTGACCTGGCTTTCGACCTTCTCGAGCGCCGCGTCGCGGCGGCGCGTCACCTCGGCCATCTGCTTGTCGTGGCGATGCTGGGCCTTGGCGATGAGTTCGTCTCGTTCCTTGACCGCCTTGTCGACACGGACCTTGCACGTCTCTTCGATCTTGGCGTCGTCTTTCTTGCGACGCTGATCGAGCGCGGCGTTTTCTTTGCGATAGGTCTCGCCGGCGATCTGCTGCCAGCGTTGACGGGCGACGTCGGCGTAGTCGAGCGCGTAGGCCACCTGCTGATAGCCGGCCGCGATGCGGTTCTGCACGCTCGAGCGCATGGCGACGAAGGTCACCAGCGCCACCACCAGCCCACCACCGCCACCGGCGGCTCCCATCATGACCGGCTGCCACTTGGTCGCCACGCCCACGCCCGCGGCCAGCGCGCCGCCGACCACGAACAATAACACCAGTGCCACGGTGCCCTTGGGCCGCTTGATGGCGCGGAGCTCGCCCAGCTTGGTGTCGGCCACCTTCAAGGCTTCTTCGATGGCCGGTTGCGGGTGCACGTTCGGCGGGAATTGGCCGACCGGCTGACCCGGTTGCTCCGCGAGCCCTTCCTGGCCGTGCGTCTTGAGGATCTGCCGGACGTCCTTGCGTCGCGACTCGATGCCGATGGCCGTGGGGTCGGTACCGTTCTCCAGGTCGCCGTATTTCGACTTCAGGCTGTTCTTGCCGGCTTCGTAGACGCCGGTCAGCTCGAAGTGCGAGTCTTCCTTGATCCGTTCGGCGTCGTTCTGCTCGTGCTGCCAGGCGCTGGTGGCCGTCTCGCTCGCCTGCCGATAGACCGCCTCGATCTCGTCGATGGCCTTCTGGGCCGCCGCGGTGATCCGATCGCGCTCCGCGCGATACTCGGCTTCGGACGCATCCAGCTCGGCCTGACGTTTGGCCGCGTGCGCCTCGCGGGCGGCCCGATGCGCTTCCTCGCCGGAGGCGAGCTTGGCGGCCAGGTTGGTTTCGGCCCGGTTGTCGGCCAGCTCGGTCACCAGCCGTTTGGCATCGGCCAGGATCTGCCGTTGCCGCCGGATCAGTTCCGCTTCCATCTAGTTAGATTCCTTGCATTCCTGGTAGGCCTGATGGAACACCTGCGACAGCTTGCGCAGCTTGTCGAGCGTCATCCGCACCTGCGGCGCGATCGGCTCGATGTAGGTCGCCTCGAACTCCGCGCTGCGCACGTCGCTCCAGACTTCCTTGGTCTCTTCCCAACGCAAGCCGACGTTCTTCACCGAGTCTTGCAAGCGTCCGGCGCCCGCGCCGATATCACCTGGCTTCATGTTCGTCTCCCTGCCGTTTTTGTTTTTGCATCGCGGGCCGTTATGCCTTGGCGTCGGCCTCGGCGGCCGGCGCGGTCGAGGCCGGTTGGGCGGCAGCCGCCTGCGGCGCTTCGTTGACCATCGATACCTCGGACCCGCCCGGCGCTGCCGCCACGCCGATGTACGCTTCCAGGGCGTTCAGCATCCGATCGAGATCGGCCATGGCCTTCGGGATTTCGCCCGAAAGCATGTCGCTGAGCTGTTGCGACTGCCCCTGGTAGTCTTGCATCTCCTCGTCGAGCACCCGGCTCCATTTCTTATGGGCCTTCAATTTGTCTTGCGCTTCTTCGAGGCGGAGTTGGGCCTTGCGCATGGCCACCTTCTGGTCCGTGCAATCGGGCGCGCGGCCGCCGAACGATTGCATGCGGCAACGCTCGTAGTCGGACCGAGCGTTGGTGAGCGCTTCGTCACGTTTGCGAAGCTCGTTCTGCCAATACTTGAGCAGGTCGCTTTGGAACCAATCGATGGCCCGTCGCACCGTCATATCGTTGACGGCCGACGCCTCCTTGGCCTCGCTGCCGAAGTTGGCGAAAGCTGCCCGGAATTCTCGCAGCATCGGGATCGAATGAACGCTGGCGGCACCATTCATAGCAGTGCGGGGGGCAAGAGTTTTGATTGTGAGTTAGACGTGCGGATTTTCTGACGGTCGCCGAAGGACCGGCGCATCTCGTTTTCGCCGAATTGACGCGCGAGCTCGACGTCGGGCGTCTCGGGGCGCGGCCACGACCGGCCCGAGACGAGGGACCGTGAACGAGCGACCCCTTACCGTTGGGTCAGATATTCTTCGACGCGCTCGGCCTTGCGGAGCAGGAACGGGATATGCTCGTTGCTCGCCTCGACGAAACGCGCGATGGCCACCATCGTCGTCTCGAATTCGTTGACGAACTTCAGGTTCTCTTGGTCGCGCCAGGTCTGGCTCAGGGCACCGAGCTGCCCGTGCAGCACTTGCATGCGGTTCTGCAAATCGCCGTTGAACACCTTCAGGGCGTGGGCGAAGCGGCGCAATTCTGTGGGGTCGACGATAGCCTGCGACATGGTGACTCCAAATAGAAGGGAGGAGCGGACGTCTTCATTCTGTGCCACCCCGGCGACCTGGTCAAGGAAGGCGGCGGAGCCGCAAATCGTGAAACCGATAGCTCTTGCCGGGGGTATCGTCGCTAGAGACACCGGTCGGTCGAATTCCCAACGAAACACCCGCGGCGGGGTATGCCATGGCAGGCCAAGAACAGCAAGCTTCGAACGGGCTCGCGACGCTCGACCCGGCGTGGGCCTGGGCCGCCTGGCAGCCAGACGCCCAAACGACCTGGAACCGCGAACTGGCCGCGCATCTCTATCGCCGGGCGGGCTTCGCCGCGACCTGGCGGCAGCTCGAAGAAGCCGTGGCGGCCGGTTGTCCGGCGACCGTCGATCGGCTGATGGCCGGCGAGCCGGAAGGCGGGGCCTTCGATAACGACGCCGCCCGCTCGGCCGCAGCGTTGCTCGGCTCGGGCAACCCGGAGCAACTTGCGGCCTGGTGGCTCTACGTGCTGGTCCACTCGCCGCATCCGCTGCGCGAGCGGCTCACGCTCTTCTGGCATGGTCATTTCGCCACGTCGGCCGCCAAGGTGACCGACGTGCGGATGATGTATGTGCAGAACGGCCTGTTCCGCAAGCACGCGTTGGGCCGCTTCGGGGCGATGCTCGACGAGGTGTCGAAAGACCCGGCCATGCTCGTGTGGCTCGATTCGACCACCAACCATAAGGCCCATCCGAACGAGAATTTCGCGCGCGAGGTGATGGAGCTGTTCTGCCTGGGGATCGGCAATTACAGCGAGCACGACATCAAGGAAGCCGCGCGGGCCTTCAGCGGTTGGGAATTGCGGCACGACCGGTTTCGCTTCAACGCCCATCAACACGACGCCGGGCAGAAGACCGTACTGGGCCAGACGGGCGCCTGGACGGGCGACGACGTGCTGCGCATCCTGCTCGATCAGCCTGCCACCGGCCGCTTCCTGGTCCGCAAGCTCTTTCGCTACTTTGTCAGCGAGATGGGCGACCCGCCCGCCGGCCTGCTCGAGCCGCTGGCGGTGGGCCTGCGCCAACACGACTACGATCTCGCTTGGCTGGTGCGCACGCTGCTGTCGTCGAATCTCTTCTATTCGCCCCACGCCGTGCGGCAGCGCATCAAGGGACCGGTGGAGTTCGCGGTCGGACTGTTGCGATCGCTCGAATCGCCCGTCAACACGTATGCACTGCACGAGGATTTGCAGAAACTCGGGCAGGGTGTCTTGTTTCCGCCGAACGTCAAAGGGTGGGACGGCGGGACGGCCTGGATCAACTCCTCGACGCTGGTCGGCCGCGCAAACCTGGCCTGGGCGATCGCGGGCGGTGATGGCCGCATGAAGGCCCGCGTCGCGCCCGAGAAACTGGCGGCCCTGGCCGGCGTCGATCAGGCCGCCGAGAAGGCGACCCGATTGAAAGATCTCCTGTTGGCCTGCCCTCTGCCGGCGGCCGTGCAGGTGCAACTCGTCTCGATCGCGTCGGCCACCGACGGCGGCCCGCGTCAACAGATCGCCCGCTTGATTCACGCCCTGGCCACGTTGCCCGAATATCAATTGGGATAGCAGCAAGGTTCTAAAAAATGCCTACTCGACGACGCTTTCTGCAAACCACGCTCGGCACGTCGACCCTGCTGTCGATGGGCCTGAGCGCTCCGGCTTTCCTGACCCGCGCCGCCAGGGCCGCCCCGAGCGGTTCCGGAAACAACGTGCTTGTGGTGGTGCAGCTCAGCGGCGGCAACGACGGGTTGAACACGGTCGTGCCCTATGCCGACGAGGCGTACGAGAAGAACCGCATCGTGCTGCGGATACCCAAGGACCAGGTGCTCAAGCTCGACGCCCAAGCCGGCCTGCACCCGCAGTTGACGGGTTTCCATAAGCTGATCGAGGCCGGCCGGCTGGCGATCGTGCAGGGCATCGGTTATCCGAATCCCGATCGATCGCACTTCCGCTCGATGGATATCTGGCATACGGCCAAGCCCGAGGTCGAAGACAAACGTGACGGCTGGTTGGGGCGCTGTCTCGATTGCGGGCCGGCCGCGGCGGGAGGCGATGTGCCGGCTTTGCATCTGGGGCCGAGTCCGTCTCCGTTGGCGCTCGCCAGTTTGAAGACGGTCGTTCCCTCGGTCGAGTCGTTGGCCGGATTCCAGTTGCGGGCCGACGGCGGCGCATTGCCCCTCTCCGCTCTGAGCGGCCTGGCCGAGGCGGCCCGGCCCGATTCGGCCGCCTTGCTGGAATTCATGCGTCACAGCGCCCTCTCGGCGTATGCTTCCAGCCGCGAAGTGCAGAACGTCCTCAAGCAGGAGCCGGAGGCCGCGGGCTATCCCGCTACGGCTCTCGCCCAGAAGCTCAAGCAGATCGCGCAGCTCATCGACGCGGGACTGGCGACGCGCATCTACTATGTCTCGCACGACGGCTTCGATACGCACGCCAACCAACTCGGTGGGCATGCGGCCCTGCTAGGCGAGCTGTCGGGGGCCGTCTCGGCGTTCGTCGAGGATTTGGTTCGCCGCAGCCAGGTCGATCGCGTGCTCGTGCTCTGTTTCTCCGAGTTCGGCCGGCGCGTGCGTGAGAACGCCAGCCAGGGGACCGACCACGGCACGGCCGCGCCGGTGTTCTTGGCGGGCGGACGCGTGCAACCGGGCCTGCTCGGGGCACAACCCAGCCTGACCGATCTCGATGGCGAGGGCGATCTGAAATTCCACACCGACTTCCGCCGGCTCTACGCCGCGTTGCTCACACAGTGGTTGGCCTGTCCGAGCGAAGCCGTCTTGGGCGGGAAGTTCGAGCCGCTCGCCGTGTTGAAGGGATGAGATATAATGTGCCCGGCTGGCTCCGTCTCGCGAGATCGTCATGGCCGAGCAACTTCCCATCGTCTATGTGGCACGGCATGGTGAGACCGAGTGGTCGCTCACGGGACAGCACACGGGGCTGACCGATATCCCGCTCACGCCACGGGGCGAACAGAACGCTCGGGAACTCGGCAAGAGGCTGCGGAACCTGGGCGCCACCTTTCGCGGAGTCTTCACCAGCCCGCTCGATCGTGCGCGACGAACGTGCGTGTTGGCCGGTTTCGGTGAGCAGGCCGAGGTCGATGCCGACCTGGTCGAGTGGAACTACGGGAGCTACGAAGGCCGCCGGACCGCCGACATCCTGAAAGAACGCCCCGATTGGCTCCTCTTCCGCGACGGTTGCCCGGGGGGCGAATCGTTTGCCGCCCTTACGGCGCGGGCCGATCGCGTGATCGCCCGCTTGCGGGCGGTCGAGGGCGACGTGCTCGTCTTCGGCCACAGTCACTTCAGCCGCGTGCTGGCCGCGCGGTGGCTGGGCCAGCCGGTCCAAGACGCGCGCTTTTTCGTGCTCGGTACCGCCTCGTTGAGCGGGCTCGGTTTCGAGCATACGCGGAACGAACCGACGATCCGCTTCTGGAACGACGACCGGCATCTGGCGCAGGCCGCGCGATAGGCCGGCTCGATTCCTGCCGGCGGCGCGCGGTTTCCGAGATTTGTCGGCCGTTCTCAGGCCGCCAGCGATAGGACCGTGCGCGCGAGCGGGTTCCAACCGAACCGCCGATGCAGGCCGTCGCGGTCGATGGCCAAAGGTCTTGCGGCGACCATCTGGCGATAGGCGTCGTCGAGCGTGTCGGGATCGCACGGATCGAAATAGAAGACGCCCGGGCCTTCCAACTCGACGAGCGAACTGTTGTAACTCGCCAGCACCGGCGCGTCGTGCAGCAACGAGTCGAGCACGGGGAAACCGAACCCTTCGTACATCGACGGGTAGACCGTGAACATCACCTCGCGATAGAGGCGGCACAGTTCGGCGTCGGAAACGACACCGAGGAATTTGACTCGGCCGAAGCGCGGGTTGTTCTGAGCCGCGCCCGGTCCTTCCCACAGCCATCCTTCGGGGCCGGCCCACCAGAGCTCGAAATCATCGGGCAGGACTTCGGTGTTCAAGAACCAATCGAGCAGGAAGTCGCCGTTCTTGCGCGGCTCGCGCGTGCCGACGATGAGCATGGCGTTCTTCCGCCGCTCGACCGGTCCGGCGTGCGCGTGTTCCGCCAGGCATTGGCTGGGGCCGGGATAGGCGACCGTGATGTCGCGCTGCGGCACGGCGCTCAGCCAGGCCGCGTCGGCCTTCGTGCATGCGGAGATCGCCAGCATCTTTTCGCAGAGGGCCAGGTTGGCTATCTGCCGATGGAAGGCTTCGCGCAGGCCGTGCGTGTGCGACCAGGGGACGATCAACGGCGTGAAGTCGTAGAAGATGCCGATCTCGCGGCCGAATCGCCGTTCGTCGGGGCGCGTCCAGGTATAGATGCCCGTGTGTCGGCCGGCGTGGGCGTCGTCGTAGGGAGTCTTCGGGCGACGGCACACGTCGATCACCCAATCGGCCAGGTTCGCGCCGACGTCGGTCACTTCACCCACGTCGAGCTCGATCTGTTGGCCGCGCATCAGGTCGCGGTTGAGGTCGTGCACGAGCTGCGTACGCGGATCGAGAAAGGTCGTCAGCCGCAACGGAGCGTGCCGATTGAGCGATTGCACGAGCCGGCAGGAAAAGCGGCCGATGCCCGTGAGCTTGGGCACCAGCAAGGGGAAGATTTCCAGATAGATCGGCTCGGGCATCAGGCGGCCTCGCGGCGTACGGCAGGCGATGCGCCCGCCGAGGAGACCGAGTCCAAGGCATCGCGGAGCTTGGGCCAGACCGCGTCGGCCCCGGCCCACGACTTCATGCGCAACCGCGCCTGCGTCGACAGTTGCGCGTAGGCCTCGGGCTGCGTCTTCGCCACGTGGTAGCTGGTGGCGAGCTGATCGCGCAGAGACGACCAGACGATCCGCTGCCAACTGGTGTGAATGCGGCCGGTCTCGTCGTCGGGCCAACAACAGGGCTCGGGGTGCGATTCGACGACGTATCCCACCCAGGCGTCGAAATAGTCGCTCATCGCCGTGTTGGACGGGGCGATGCCGGGCCGCCCGGCGGCGAGGTGATCCTGTAGCGGCAGACACGCGCCCTCGGCCCGCGATGCATTGACGTAATAGGTGCTCGCGCGGGCCAGCTCGCGCATCTGCCCGTCCGTGAGGTAGTCGGTCACGAGCACGATCCGCGCCCGGTGGGGCAGCGCGATCTTGTTGTAGAACGCGAGCACCTCGCGCACCGGGGCAGGGTAGCTGACCACCAGTTTGAGCACGAGCGTGGCGTCGTCGCAGTCGCCCAGCGCCAGCAAGAATGCGGTGATCAGATCTTGCCAGTTCTTCCGTTTGTCGTCGGGGTTGAGCACGGCCGTGTAGACGATGCCCGATAGCTCCAACCGTGTGGCGGGCACCGGTAACCCGGTCTCGCCTTCTTGCCAGGCGCGCTTCCCGGCGTTCTTGGCCGCCACGAGCGCCTTGCTGAGCCGCAGCGGCAAGTGCGGCTTGATGCCATCGACCCATGCGCGGCGCGCGAGCGAACGCACCCAGTTGCGCAGGCGAAAGCCGGTCGAATCGGGACCGGGCCGCGCTTCGGGATCGGCGGGGCGGAGTCGCGGTACCTCGGGTTGCTTGAGCACGTAGGCCGGACAATCGATGGCCACTTTCTGGCCGCGCTCCCAATCGGGAACCTCGAAATAGGCGGGCGAGACCGGCACGGGCACGACGCGCACGGGCGTCTTCACACCGGCCCGCGCGAGCGCCGTCGCGGTGAATTTGCTGGCGGTCAGGATCAGCGAGGCGTGATTGGCGATCCGCACCCAGTTGTTGCGCGGGTTGTCCTTATAGTCGGTGGCCGGGATGTCGGGGAATTCCCAGAAGGGGAAGACCACGTTCGGCGTCGCGCGCGAGAGATAGGCGTCGCTGAACGGCCGGAAGCTGAGATGGAGCGGTTCGCGGCCGTGGCGAGTGAGCCGGCGGACGGCGAAATCGACCTGGCTCTCCGGCCGGTCGATGCGCGTCACCTCGCCGTATAACTCCAACAGGGGCAGGAAGGCCCGCAGCACGAAATCGTACGAATACCCGGTCTCGCCCAACGCGGAGGTCGACGCGGATCGACGAGACAGGGAGTTGACGATCAGGGCCGTCCGTTGCGGCGTGTGGGGGTCGGTCATGCTCGGTAAGCTGCTGTGATGAGGCCGCAATAGGGGCGGTAAAATAGGCGATCCGGCGGGGTGCGTCAATGCGAGTCGCCGGGCTCGCGCCACGTTCAAATCGATCGCGGATACCTTGATCTTTCGTCACATTTCTTGCCGCAAATGGGGAGCCCTCCTAGCATCCATAAAGAGCCTGTCCGAGAACCGACGTTGCGACAGGAACGAAACGCCGATTTTTCGGAAGCTCGGACCGGTTTTGTCGGTTGCTCTAAAGAGGTCGTCACAGACCGTCGTGGCACACGGAGAGATGACGCGGTCTGCCGTTGTCCGAAACCCGTGGAGGCCGTTATGAGCAGTCTTGCCAGTTCTCTTAGGCACCAGCGCGAAACGAGCGCTCTGATCGAGCAGCAGATCCAACGCTGGTTGATGCTGCAACACGTGCAACAACGCCGACCGGTGGGTCAGCCGGCCACCCGCGGGCATTACATCGCCATCTCGCGCGAAGCCGGAGCCGGCGGCGAGCAGATCGGCCGCGCCGTCAGCGAGGAACTCGGCTGGCGGGTGCTCGACCGCGAGTTGCTGACGCTCGTCGCGCAGGCCGCGTCGTGCTCGGCCTGCGACATCGAATCGGTCGACGAGACGGGCATGCGATGGATCACGGAGCTGTTCAATCACTGGGTCGACCATGGCCCGGTGAGCCACGAGAAATACCTGCTCTGCCTGGCGGCCGTGCTGCGGGCGGCGACGCGGCAGGAGAGCGTGGTGATCGTCGGCCGCGGTGCGCAGTTCCTCTTGCCGCGCGAAGCGGGACTGGTGGTGCGGATCGTCGCGCCCGAACGGTTCCGCGTCGAGCAGGTGCAGAGGGTGCGCGGCCTGGGCGCGCGAGAAGCCCGCGCCTGGGTCGAAAGGACCGATCGCGAGCGGCGGCAGTTCATCGAACAGCATTTCCATCACGACGGCTGCGATATGCACCTGTACGACATGGTGCTGAACGTCGAGAAGCTCGGCATGGCGGGCGCCGCCCGACAGATCGCCCAAGCGGCCCGCGCGGCGTTCGGCGATCGGGTCGGATGATTCGCGGCTGACAAAACCGGGAATTATTCTAAACTCCTACGCGAGTACTTCGATCTGGGGAAACTCGATGGGGGAACAACCACCGACCGGCCGGCTGGCCGGCGTCGACTACGGCACCGTGCGCATCGGCGTGGCCGTGACCGATGCGCGGCGGACGCTCGCCAGTCCGTACGAGAACTATCGCCGCCGCGATCTGGCGGCCGATGCACGATACTTCCGGGAACTGGTCGCCAACGAAAAGATCGTGGGGTTCGTCGTCGGCCTGCCCGTCCACCTCGACGGCCATGAGAGCCAGAAATCTCTCGAAGCGCGGCGGTTCGGCGCGTGGTTGGCGGAGGCCACCGGCGTGGGTGTGGTGTTCTTCGACGAGCGGTTCACGACCGCCGAGGCCGACCGGTATCTGGGCGAGGCCCACCTGACCAAGAAGCAACGCATCGCACGGCGAGATAAACTGGCCGCGCAGATCCTGCTCTCGGCGTATCTCGAATCGACGCGGCCGGGCGAACCCGGCGCGCTCGATGATTGAGGGGGTGCGCATGGCGGCAAAATTGATCTTCGGCTGCGGCTACCTGGGGCACCGCGTGGCCCGACGTTGGCTCGCGGAAGGGCACACCGTCTATGCCGTCACACGCCACGTCGATCGGGCGGCGGCTTGGCGCGGCGAAGGTTTGCACGCGATCGTCGCCGATGTGACCCGGCCGGCGACGCTGGTCGATTTGCCGGCCGTCGATTCGCTGTTATTCGCCGTCGGTCACGAAGGGGAGCGGGGCAGGGGACCCACGAACGACCACGTCGCCGGTCTGGCGAACGTGTTGGAGGCGATCTCGCCCGCGGTGCGCAGGCTGATCTATATCAGCTCGACCGGCGTGTATGGCGATTGCCAGGGGGAATGGATCGACGAAGAGACGGCCTGCGAGCCCCAACGTCCGTCCGGCCGCGCCTGCCTGACCGCCGAGCAGATGCTCGTGGAGCATGCCTACTCGGCGCGGACCGTCATCTTGCGGCTGGCGGGCATCTATGGCCCGGGACGCATACCCCGTAAAGACGTGCTCCTGGCGGGCGAACCGATCGACGCGCCCCAACACGGCTACTTGAACCTGATCCACGTCGACGACGCCGTGCGCGCGGTGCTCGCCGCCGACAGGGTGTCGGCGGAGTTGCCGCGGCGGTATTTGATCTCCGACGGCTCGCCGGTGGTCCGCGGGGAGTATTACGCCGAGCTGGCCCGACTGCTGGGCGCTCCGCCGCCGCGATTCCGTCCGCCCGACATTGAAACGCCGGCGCACGCTCGCGCGGCCGCCGACAAGCGCGTCTGCAACGCCCGCATGGCCGCCGAGTTGAAGGTAGCTCTGCGATTCATCGACTATCGGGCCGGCTTGAGGGCCATCGTCGGGGGCACCGAGACGCCCTACCGCTCGTCTGATTCGAGCGGACCGGGCTCCTCTGCCGAGCCTCGGTGAGTCTCGAGCAGTCGCAGAAGATGGGTCGGGTCGGCCGAGGAAAGAAGCAGGCCGCGGTCTTGCGGTCGGACGAAACCCAGGCTCACGGTCTGATCGAGCCAGGCCAGCAACGGATCGAAATAGTTCGCCACGTTCAACATGCCGATCGGCTTGGCGTGCAAACGGAGTTGGGCCCAGGTGAGGATCTCGAACAGTTCGTCGCACGTGCCGTGGCCTCCCGGCAGGGCGACGAAGGCATCGCTCAGATCGGCCATGAGCGCCTTGCGTTCGTGCATGGTCTCGACCACGTGCAGTTCGCTCAGTCCGTCGTGGGCCAGTTCTCTTTCGACGAGCGAACGGGGGATCACGCCGATCGCCACGCCGCCGGCCTGCAAGACGGCATCCGCGATCACACCCATCAGGCCGACGTGCCCGGCGCCGTACACGAGTTCCCACCCCTCGGCGACCAGGAGCCGGCCGAACTGCTGCGCCGCCTCGGCATAGACGCTCTGGCTGCCGCTCGCCGAGCCGCAGAAGACACACAATCGTCGCACGACAGGCTCCATCAGCATCTGCCCTCCGGCCGCTGGCGGCCACGCGCTATTCGTCGTCGCTCCGGAGCTTCGCCAGCACGCTGTAGTCTTCGAGCGTGGTCGTGTCGCCGACGGTCTCCTTGCCGGCGGCGATGTCGCGCAGGAGCCGGCGCATGATCTTGCCGCTGCGCGTCTTCGGCAGGGCGTTCGTGAAGCGGATGTCGTCGGGCTGGGCGAGCGCGCCGATCTCCTTGCGAACGTGGCGCTTCAACTCGTCGCGCAGCGAGTCGTTCGGTTCGCCGCCCTTCAAGGTCACGAACACGGCGACGGCCTCGCCCTTCAATTCGTCGGGCCGGCCGACGGCCGCCGCTTCGGCCACCTTGGGATGGCTGACCAGCGCGCTCTCGATCTCGATCGTGCTCAACCGATGGCCGGAGACGTTGAGCACGTCGTCGATGCGTCCCATGATCCAGTAATAGCCGTCGGCGTCGCAGCGCGCGTTGTCGCCGGCGAGGTAGTTGTGGGGCACCTTGCTCCAATACTGTTCCTTGTAGCGGGCGTCGTCGCCCCAGATGCCGCGGAGCATGCCCGGCCACGGACGCGTGATCACCAGCCAGCCGCCCTGGCCCGCTTGGACCGGCTTTCCCCCCTCGTCGACCACGGCGGGGATGATGCCCGGCAACGGCTTGGTGCAGCTTCCGGGCTTGGTGGGAATCGCGCCCGGCAGCGGGCTCATCATGATGCCGCCCGTCTCGGTCTGCCACCAGGTATCGACGATGGGGCAACGCTCGCCGCCGATCTTGCGGTGATACCACATCCAGGCTTCGGGATTGATCCCCTCGCCCACCGTGCCCAACAGCCGCAGGCTCGACAGGTCGTGCTGATCGACCCAGTGATCGCCCCACTTGATGAACGCGCGGATGGCCGTCGGCGACGTGTAGAAGATGCTCACGCGGTATTTTTCGATGAGCGACCAGAAGCGGTTCTCGTGCGGCCAGTTCGGCGCGCCCTCGTACATGAACACCGTGGCGCCGGCGGCCAGCGGACCGTAGGTGATGTAGCTGTGCCCCGTCACCCAGCCGCAGTCGGCCGTACACCAGTAGATGTCGTCTTCGCGCAGGTCGAAGACCCATTCGGTCGTCTTCTTGGCATACAGGTTGTAGCCGGCCGTCGTGTGCTTGATCCCCTTCGGCTTCCCCGTCGAGCCGCTGGTGTAGAGGATGAACAGCGGATGCTCGCTGTCGAGCGGCTCGGCCTCGGCCTGGCCCGAGACGCCATTCGTCAGATCGTGCCACCAATGGTCGCGGCCGGCGCGCATCGGCACGTCGCTCCCCAATCGCTTGAGCACGATGCAGTGTTTGACGGTGGGCGATTTCTCCAGGGCGACGTCGACGTTGGCCTTCAGCGGAAGCTGGGTGCCGCGCCGCCAGCCGCCGTCGGCCGTGATGACGAGCTTGGCCTGGGCGTCGTTGTTGCGGTCGGCGATCGCCTCGCTCGAAAACCCGCCGAAGATCACCGAATGCACCGCTCCGACGCGGGCGCAGGCGAGCATGGCGATCGGCAGTTCGGGCACCATCGGCATGTAGATCGACACCACGTCGCCCGGCTTGATGCCCAGCGAGCGCAGCGCGTTGGCGAACTTGCAGACCTCGTGGTGCAGCGTCTGATAGGTGAGCACGCGCGTATCGCCCGGCTCGCCCTCCCAGATGATGGCGGCCTTGGTGATGCGCGGCGTCTGGAGGTGCAGGTCGAGGCAGTTGTAGCTGACATTCGTCTGCCCGCCGACGAACCATTTGGCGAACGGCTCGTCCCACTCCAGCACCTTGCTATACGGCTTGAACCAATGCAGTTCGCTGGCCAGTTGGCCCCAAAACTCCTCCAGATTGCCGGCCGCCTTGTTCCACAGGGCCTGATAGGCGTCGATCGACGGAATGCGCGCGCGGGCCGCGAATTCGGCCGGAGGCGGGAAGAGCCGCGCCTCCTGCATGACGGTATCGACGCGGCCGGTGGAGTGAGCAGGCATGCAGGATTCCTCGGTTTCTTCTTACAAAGATGACAAAGCCGTCTCGCGCTCGAAAAAACCGGCGTTTCACCGCCGATTCTTCGCCCACGACCGCGTCTTCTCAGCCGCTTAACGTAGACGCGACGTCCCGTCGCGTTAACGAAGCCGCTAAAAGCTTAACGTAGCCCCGACGTCCCGTCGCGTTAACAAAGCTGCTGCAAGCCTATCCGCCAACCCGCGTCGCAATCAATAAGCCCGCTTTGATTCACGCCAGCGTCCGTCCGCCTACCAATCCTCGCACGATAGTTCCATGGGAACCTGCTCCCGCAGCTTGGTCGCCTCGGCGATCAGCTTCTTTCGCGTCGGCTCGAGCGAGGCGGGCAGGCTCCCCTCGGGCAGCTTGGTCTGCACGCGCAGTGCCTGGGCCGGGCGACGCTCCTTCTGCACCAGAACCTGCGCCAGCCGGAGCCGTACCCGCGTCGCGTCGGGAAAGGCCGCCAGATGGCCGACCATCAGCTCGATCGATTCGGGCCAGGCTTCGGCTTCGAGCAGCTTGGTGATGAGCGATCGTGAATCGGGTTCGGAGAGTTGCCAACCCGCCGCGGTCCGCGACATCTTCTTGTGCAGGGCGAAGGCGCCGCGGGTGTGTCCGTCGTCGATCAGCCGACGAATCTCGGCCAGCGCGGCTTCTTGATTCACGCTGGGGCCCGGCGTGCGCTGGTCGTCTGTCTTGGGCTTTTTCTTCTTGCGTTTCTTGGCCTTCTCGCCCTCTCGGCCGGCGAGCACGGCGTACAGATCCCACCCTTCGCAATCGACCCACTGCAACTTGAGGAGCAACGTACCGAGGCCGAAGCCGATCGCCGCGCCCGACAGGTGCAACACGCTCGATCCCCAACCGAAGTTATCCACCACGGTCGTGACGATCTCGATGAGCAGATAGATCACCGCCAGCACGAGAATCGAGATATCGAACGTGAAATAACGGAACCCGAGGATCAGGATGCAGCTCAATTCGTTCTTCGGCGCCCAAACGAGGGCCATCGCCATCACACCGTAGATGATGGCCGAGGCCCCGAGCGACCCGCCTTCCTCGGCGCCCAGCATGCAGGCCTGCTCCAACCCGCATTGCAGCACGCCGATGCCCAGGTAGACGGCCAAGAACCGCCACCAACCGAGTTTGCCTTCGACCACCAACCCGAACGCCCACAGGAAGACCATGTTCCCCAGCAGGTGCAAGAACCCCGCGTGCAGGAAGTTGGAGGTGATCCATTGCAGCGGGTGCAGCCCGTCGCCGTAGACGAGGATCCACGGCGCGGCGTCTTCGGCCGGCAGCGCGCCCGACGCGATGGCAATGAACACCACCGTGTTGATCAGCATCACACCGCCGGTCGCCCACGGCAGGTGATAGATCGGCGCGTCGGTATTCCAGGGAACGAGCACGGCTTGGGCCCCCGCGGCATGAGTCGCAGAGAGAGTGTGTGAACCACGCGAACATACTAATGGCCGGTATGGTCGGCCACAACTTGGCGCGCGAGATGGGTCGCGCAAGTTCGGCCATGCGGGCGGATCGAGAATTGAAAGTGGTCGACCATCCCGCCAGTCTATCCGCGACCCGTCCCGTCGGGAAAAATCCGCCAGTTAGAGTGAACCCGCCCATCGGTGGCCCCTTCTTCACCCGGCCGCTCTGGCGCGGTTTAATGGTCGAAAAGGAGCCGATCATGCGGTTTTCGCTTCGATGGCTGTTCGGTGTCGTGGCGTTTGTCGCGGCGGGCTTCTGCTGCTTGGTCAACGCATCGCGGCCGATAGAGCTATTGCTCGCTGGCCTGCTTTATGTCTTTCTCGGCGTCTCAATCATGGGTGCCTTATTCGCTCGCGGAGAGCGCCGGGTTTTTTGGGCCGGCTGTGTGGTAACTGGGGCTGTTTGCTTTGCTTCCGATTACCTACCACCATTGAAGATCTATCGCCCTTGGGACGTCGTCGAAGCGATCTTCGGCTACCTCCGGCTGGCCGTGTGGCACGATAAATCGAGCCGGCCGTCGCATGCCGAACGAGCGTGGGTTTCTCTGGTGGCGATCACAGTGACGTTCATGGGCGGTACCATTGCAACCTGGTTCCGCAAGAATCACTAGAATTTTCCGGGCAACCGAACGTTTTGGGCAACCCTCACCATGACCCGACGGTTTCAGGTCAGCTCGGACACGCAGTTATGGAGCGATTGACCGTTCGCGAGGCCAAGTCGGCGCGTTTCCGCTCGTGTGCCGACGGCTGTTACAGCCGGATGCGTCGGTGGAAGGGGTCGATGCCGCCTCGCGGGTGATGCTGATGCGGGGACCGTTGAGAGCCTGTCCGAGAACCGATGTCGCGACAGGAACGATTCGACTCGCCAGCAGGTTTTCGGATCGGCTCTAAATGGTTCCCTGCCCTTCAACGCGGAATCGAATTAGGCTGCCAATTATTACGGGAGCACTATGATAGGGAGTTGGTTGGCGTGCTGGTTACGATAACCAAAGCGTATCGCCACCCAATCGCCACGACGGAAGATGGTTGCGTAAGGTTTGGCCGCCAATTCATTGTGCATAACCTCGGTACGAATGAGTCGCTGGTATGCGCCGCTTCCAGTTCACCCTGAAAACGCTGCTCTGGTTGATGGTCGTGGTGGGGGCCTTCCTCGCGGGGGCTGAATGGCAACGGCGGAAGTGGGCGACCGAGAGGCGATTCTTGCTAGACAGGGCCCGTGGCGGACAATACCAGACCGCGGAGGGCGCGGCCGAACAAGATCGTTCGCCGCTTCACTATCCTTAGCGGCTGTCGGATCCGAACCGCCCGCTTCCCAGGCACGCCCACGAAACCCGGCGCCGCCCGCGCCCAGCAGCGCTCGGGTCGCGCAAGTTCGGCCATGCGGGCGGGACAAGCCTGGCGTCGGTGGGTAACGGGTCATTTCGAAATCGGATTTTCTGAGAGATGGCCCGGCTGCCCCTGCCGGGGCCAGAAGAGCGAATGGATACCGACGGCAAGCAGGCCGTTAATGGGGGCGAAACACCAAAATCCCATATCGGCATATTGCAGCAGGTGCAGCGCGTTCGGAGTGCCACGAAACTCGAAACCGAACTGAGCGAACTCAAAAAACCAGAGCGGCACGAGAAACGTTGTCAGCAGAGCGATCGCACAAGGAATGCTCGCGCCAACCCAGAAACTCCGCGCTTTGCCCGCGGCTTGAACCGAGGCGACGAGCGAAACAGTGGAGAACACGATGCCGACGAGCAGCAGCGCAACACATGACTGCCACGGAGGCTGAGCGACCATTGCTCCGGCGGCGGCGCCGACGGCCGCCGTGACGACCAGGAGCAGGCGGATCGAGAATTGAAAGTGGTCGACCATCCCGCCAGTCTATCCGCGACTCGTGCCATCGTGGAAAAAATCTGCCAGTCAGAGTGGACCAACGCCCGGCGGCGAAGTTACTCGACGGGACCGATACCGGGTTGCTGTCGGGCCGCCCTCACCCCAACCCTCTCCCGGCGGGAGAGGGGGTGTGCGCTGTTGGTCTCTAGCGTTGCCGGCCGGTCCAGGTGGCGAAACAGGATTCGACGACGAGGAGGCCGAGCATGGCTATGGCGAGGGTGCGCCAGATCTCTTGACCGCGAGGGGCGACGGGCGCGTCGGAGGCGGAGACGGCGGCGATGACCTGCGGTTGGAAGGTGCCCCACAGACCGCGCAGATCCGCCGCCGGGATCCGTGCCAGTTGGCTCTCGCGGCGATCGGGAACCACCGCGTAGAGATCGGTCCGCTCGCCCGAGCCGATGACGTTCCAGGCGAGTTTGTAGAGGCCGGCCCGTTGCGTGTCGGCGAAGACCAGCGTCTTCTGGTCGGGCGCGGTCGCAGGGGTTTCGGGGCGAGTCGGTGTTTCGGGGCGGCCGGAGACGGAGTGGGCTTCCGTGGCATCGGTGACGCGCAGCGGCTGGGGCTTCTCGGCGGAGGGCGTTTCGATGCTGGGTGCGGGCGGGCCGAGCTGTTCGCCGGCGGGCAGCTCGTGCCGCAGCGCATCGCCGGCCGTGAGTTGGCGGCTCCCGTCGTCGGAACGCACGGTGGCGGCACACGCTTCGCGCATGCCCAGCACGTAGCTCGGCTCGGTGGGCCAGTCGCTCCACAGCTTGTCGGCCGTGACGGTCCAGAGCACGACGCGACCGCGGCCGAAGGTCTTCTCGATCACGGCGGGCGACGACTCGGCGTTGTTCCACCGCGCCAACACACGCACGTCGGGGTGTTCCTTCTCGGCCAGCTTCACCTGCAAATAACGCCGCACCTTGATGCGTTCCAACACGGCGGGGCTGAGCTGCTTGAGCGCGTCGAGCGGGCCCGGCGCGCCCCCCTCGATCACCAGGCCGGAGAATTCTTCGTCGGCGACGGTCTCGGGCGCGGCCGGCAGCAGACCCGCGCCGTCGCGATAGAGCAACTGCGTGTACACCGTCGCGTCGACCTGTTCGCCGGGGAAGATCATCAACCCCGTGCCGGCCGCCACCTGGCGTTCCAGGCGGGTGATCTGGTCCTGCCCCAGGCTGCCGATGTTGGCCAGCACGATCAGGTCGCTGTCGCCCGCCGGCAACGTGGCCCATTCCGAATCGGTCACCACCTGCACGTGGAAGGTGTCGGTGTCGGTGGCACCGATGTCGAGGGCCGAATGCAGGAAATCGACCTCGCCCGAGAGCGGTTCGCTCGAAGGCTCGCCGTCGACGAGCAGGATGTTCACCTGGTCGCGCACCGAGCAGACGGCGGCCCGCCGGTTGTCGGCCAGCAGGGCATCGTCGGCCAGGGCCAGCTCGACCCGATGCAGGCCGGCTTCTTGGAACGTGGCGGTCAGCTCGATGCGGGCCGTCTCGCCCGCCGCGATCGTGGGCAGGTGGATCTGCGTCGGCTTGCCATCGACCGTCCAGGTCGCGTCGGAACCGTTGAGTTCGCTTTCGGTGGCGTTGTGTAGGACGGCCTCGAACGCCGTCGCGCCGCCCACCCGCGCCAGCCGTCCGACCTGCTTGAGATCGGCCAAGGCGACGTTCGAGGTCCGCTCGCTGCCGGCGTCGAAGATGCGCATCTCGATCTGCTGCGACGACCAGCGCGTGCCGATCGGGCTGATCGTCTCGTCCCAGCCGGCCCGCCGCAGATCGGTGATCAGCGTCACGTCGCGGATGGGATACGAGCCGCTCATCAGCAGTTCGTCGAGCGATTGCACGACCGGTTCCCACGAGACGAACACGTCGGCCGGCTCCAACTTCGAGATGAGCTGCACGGCCTCGTCGTGGTTCGTGAGTTCCACTTCGCGCAGCAACGGTTGCCGCGGTTGCGAGGCGAGCAGCAGCGTGAAGCGGTCCTTCGGCCCGATCGCGTCGAGCAATGTCACGGCCAGCTCCTTGGCGCGGTCGAAGGCCGATCGGCCGCCGTCGCGATAGCCCATGCCGAGCGAATCGTCGATCACCAGGATCTGGCTGCTGCGGCTGCGCCCGCCCAGCCATTTGCCCAATCCCGAAGCATGCAGCACCGGCCGGGCCACGAAGAGGAACAGCAGCACGATCAACAGCGTGCGCAACAGCAGCAACAACAGTTGCTCGATGCGCACGCGCCGCCGGTTGCGCTGGATCGAGAGCTTGAGGTAGTGCATCGGCGCCCAATCGACGCGGCGGAAACGGCGCCGGAAGAGCAGGTGGATGATGATCGGGATCGCCGCCAGCGTCAGACCCCAGAGCAGCGGCGGGCTGAGGAAACCGAGGGAATTCATCGTCGTTTCCTACAGTTTCCCGTGCTTGTGCTGGCCGAACGGCTGCATGCGCTCGCGCGCGTGCAGGTAGTGACTGAGGGCGTTGCCGATCTCCTCGTCGGTCCGCATCAACAGATAGTCGATGGCCCGGCCGCCGCACGTCGAGCGCACGCCGTCGACGAACTCTTGCATCGCGGCGCGGTAGGCGTTGCGGAAGACCCACGGCTCGCCGAACAGCTCCTCGGTCCCTTCGATGTCCTTGAACAACACCAGGTCGTCGAAGGGGAGGTCCAATTCGTCGCGGTCGAGCACGTGCACGATGAGGATCTCGTGGCCGCGGTATTGCAGGCGCGAGAGCCCGTCGTAGAACGAATCGAGCTCGGTGAGCAGGTCGGAGACGATGATCACCAGCCCGCGCTTGGTCAACTGCTCGCCGAGCGTCTGGAGCACGGGGCCGAGCTGCGTCTCGCGGTCGGGCTTGGCGTTCTCCAGTTCTTCGACGATCCGCACGAGCTGGGCCTGCGTGGCGGCGGGCGGCAGCAGCTTGCGCCGCTGATTGTCGAACAACGCCAGCCCGACCGGATCCTGCTGCCCGACCAAGAGCGTGGCCAGCGAAGCGACGACGGTGGCGGCGTAGTCGAACTTGTTGAGCGGTCCCGAGCCGTAGCGCATCGAGGCGCTGGCGTCGAGCACGATCGTGCAGCGGAGGTTGCTCTCCTCCTCGAATTGTTTGATGTAATAACGGTCGGTGCGGCCGAAGACGCGCCAATCGAGCCGGCGCAGGTCGTCGCCCGGCGAGTATTCGCGATACTCGGCGAATTCGACGTTGAAGCCGTGGAACGGGCTGCGGTGCAGGCCGGAGATCGTGCCTTCGACCACACGCCGCGCTCGCAGGCCGAGGCCCGCGATCCGAGCCAGGACTTCAGGATCGGAGTACTTGGGCGAGTTGGCCATCGGTGCGGGCGATTCCTGGGCGTTCGGGTACGTCGTCGAGCAGGCGGCGGATGATGGAGTCGGGCGTCTCTCCCTCGGCCTGGGCCGAGTAGGTCGTCACCAGCCGGTGACGCAGGACCGGCGCGGCCAAGGCACGCAGATCCTCGATCGTCACGCTCGTGCGACCGTCGAGCGCGGCGCGGGCCTTCGCCGCCACGATCAAGGCCTGCCCGGCGCGGGGACCGGCGCCCCAGGCGATCCACTTCGACACGTACTTGGGCGCGACTTCATCGCCCGCGCGCGTCGCGCGGACCAGGTTCATGGCGAACTCGAGACAGTGGTCCGACACGGGCACGCGCCGCACCAACACCTGCAATTCGGGAATCTCCGATCCGGCCAGCACCTTGCTCACCTCGCCCGCCTGCATACCGGTCGTCAGGCGATAGATGCGCCGCTCCTCGTCGGGCGTCGGATAGCCGACGTAGACCTTGAACAAGAACCGATCGAGCTGGGCCTCGGGCAAGGGATAGGTCCCTTCCTGCTCGATCGGGTTCTGCGTGGCCAGCACGAAGAACGGATCGGGCAGCGGATAGCGTTGCCCGCCGGCCGAGACCTGCCGTTCTTGCATCGCTTCGAGCAGGGCCGCCTGCGTCTTGGGGGGCGTGCGGTTGATCTCGTCGGCCAGCACGACGTTGGCGAAGATGGGGCCGTGCACGTAGCGCAGTTGCCGGGCACCGGTCGCGCGGTCTTCCTGCAACACCTCGGTGCCCGTGATGTCGCTGGGCATCAGGTCGGGCGTGAATTGAATACGGTTGAAATCGAGCGACAGGCAGTTGGCCAGCGTGCTGACCATCAACGTCTTGGCCAGGCCCGGCACGCCTTCCAGCATGCAATGCCCGCGGGCGAAGATGCAGATCATCAACTGATCGATGACCTGGTCTTGTCCCACGACCACGCGCGAGATCTGTTCGCGCAGCGTGCGGTGCGCCTCTTTCAGCTTGGCCAGTCCGGCCAGGTCGGGATCGGTCTCGGCATCCATCACAGATGTTCCTCGGTGTTGTTCAAAACGTGCTGCGTTCCGTTCGTCCGCTCAGCGTTGATACACGGGCAGGTACTTGTACGGCAGTTGCAGGATGATGAGCGCGATCGCCGTGCCGTAGGTCTTGCCGATGCCGTCGCCGTTCCACGACCCCTCGCCCTTGTCCTGCGATTGCAGCAACTGGTCGCGCGTGGCCGGGAAATATTCGTCCCAATACTTGTCGCCGGCCATGTAGTAGCCCTGCGAGGCGTAGAGGTGCGTGTAGAAATCGTGTCCGCCCCCTTTGCTCCAGCCGGACTGCCCCTTGAACTGCCGCCACACGTAGTCGAGGCAGCGCTCGGCCACGGGGTCGTCGAACTCGCCGGCGTTGTAGAGCGTGGCCACGGCGGCGGCCGAGATGGCCAACCGCGGACCGCCGCCCGAGAAGAGCGAGTAACAGATGCCCCCTTCGGGCGTGCTACAGCGATCGATATAGCGCACGGCCTGTTCGATCGTTCCCTTGGGCACGACGAAGCCGGCGTTGTGCGCGGCCCGCAACGCTTGCACCTGCGTGACCGTGACCGAGCCTTCGTCGCCGGAGCCCGGAATGTAGGTCCAGCCGCCGGCGCCGCTCTGGCCGCGGGCCGTCAACTGCACCGCGGCGTTGATCGCGTCGCGCGTCTTGGCCCGCTGCCCCTCGTTGGTCTCCATGCCGTAGACCGACGCCAGGAACAACAGCGCGAATCCGTGCCCGTGCATCGGTTGTCCCGATTCCTCGCTCGGTCCCGTCAACAGACCGGAGGGGGTCGAACAGCCGACCAGGTAATCGAGCGTCGACTGAATCTGGGGCGCATAGTGGCCGCGGGTGGGCGTGTTGCCGTGGGCCAGCAGGGCCATGCCGGCCAGCGACGTACAGGCGATCGGATAGGCGCGGCCGCCGCCCCCTTCGTGCCAGCCGCCGTCGCTCCCCTGTGTGCGCGCCAAGAAATCGAGCCCCAACTTGACGGCCTTCAGCGTCTCGGGCGTGATGTGCTTCGGCAGCACTTCCTCGGCGCGGGCCGAGCGGACCGCCATCGAAAGGAGCCCGGCGACAACCGAGACACAGATGGCAAGAGAGCGCACCGTGCGGGGTCTGTCGTGTTTCATCCGTCCTCCCTCATCGCGTTCCGTTGTGCCGGGCAATGACGACTGCTAATTCTGCGCGGTCTTGGCGTCGGCGGGCAGTATGCTGAAGCGCACCATCAGCTTGACGCGGAAAGGAATCTCGGCGAACTGCTCCGACGAGATTTCCGGTTCGTGGGCTCGCTTGCTCGAGGGCATGGTCTGTCCCCAGGGGGTCGTCACCAACTGTTGGTCGTCGCCCGAGACGGCCACTTCCTGCACGCCCAGCACGTCGCCCAACTTGATGCCGTTGAGCTTGGCCAGACGCTTGGCCCGGGTGCGGGCGTCCTCCACCGCGTTCTCGTAGGCTTCCTCGCGGAGCTTGTTCAGGTCGCGCACGATGAATCGCACGAGCGTGCTGTTGGCCTGCTGGCCGTAGCGCCAGGCCATGTTCATCTCGGCCTGCGTCGGGCCGACGCTGGCGCCCGAGTCCTTCGCCGTATCGAGCAGCTTGCCGACCGTTTCCATGACCTGTTCCGCCGTCAGATCGCGAATGCCGGCCAGCCGCAGTTGCAACGCGCTGGAGATCTCGACCTTGGCCTTCACCGTGTTGGTGGGCATGCCGCGCCACATCATCTGCATCGCCTCGGCCGACGCCTGGTCGGCCAACGAGACGCCCAGTTCCGAGACCTCGAGCTTCTCGAGCTTCAGCTTGTCGAACGCTTCGAGCGTGCGGCGCTTGGTGTCGCGGTATTTGATGATGGCGTCGCCCGTCAACTCGGCCGAGGCCGTGGCCCGCAGGCTGATCTCGACGACGTCGGGCTTGGCGACCGTTTCTCCGGTGCCGAAGACGGTGATACCGGGCGTGTGGCCGTTATCGGCCATCATGACCTGCGCCGAGCCGTGCGAGGTGCCCAGGAGCAGCACCAGGCTGGCGCCGACGACGAAGGCCGCCCATTTCAGGTCGCTGAGCAAGGGGCGGATATGCGAGTAGAGAGTATGTGGGAAGAGCATTTGCTGCCGACTCTTTCTGTAGGTTGACGTCATTCGGTACGTAGATCGCCTAGTGAAAACCCGAGCCGCACGTTAATGAGCCTCCGATCCTTCCACATCCGCTTTCGGTCTCTCCGCTGGCGGATGAAGCAGTTCGAATCGCACGCGCAGCGAAACGCGCACGGGAATGTCGCGCAGGCTGCTCGACACGATCCGGCCGTCGCGTTCTCGCTCGAGCTCGCCCCCATAGAGGGCGTAGACCGTCTCCGAGATCGCCATGGGAATCGCTTCGGCCATCGCCCCTTGTTCGGTCGCCGCCGATACGTCTTGCACGCTCAACACACGGCCCAGGCGGCCGTCGGCGAGCGTCGCCAGCTTGGCCGCCTCCTCGCGAGCCTGCGCAAAGGCCTTCTGCGAGGCCGTCTCACGCACGGCCTTGGCGTCGCGCACGACGAAGCGGATCATCGTCTCTCCCGCTTGCGGCTCGTCGCCCTTGATGCCCGCGTCCTTCACCGTGTCGATGACCTTGCCGGCCAGCGTCAGCAGATCGTCCTCGGAGAGGTCCTTGATGTCGGTTATCACCACGCGCAGGGCGCGGGCGATCGTCACCTGCGGACGGGCACGCTCCTCGTCGGTCGTGTCGCCGATGGAGAGTGACTGCGGTTGCACATGCAGTTGCTTGACGTTGAGCTTCTTGAAGGCGTTGTTCACGCGGCGCAGGTGGTCGCGATACTTGATGATCGCATCGCCCGTCAACTCGGCCGACCCCGAAGCCAACACGTCGATCTCCAAGCAGTCGGGCCGGATGAGCGATTCTCCCTGCCCCATCACGGTGATCCCGAGATCGTCGGCGGCCATCGCCGGCGCCGTTCCCATGATCGCCGTTCCGATCAGCGCCCACAGCGCCATACCCGATCGCCGCGTTCCGTTCATTCGCGCTTCTCCGCTCGCAGCTCGAAGCGGACACGCAACGACACCGTCACCGGTATCTCGCTCAACCGGACGGCGGCCAGCAGTTGCTGCACCGACCCGTCTGGCCGCATAAAGGCCTGCGACGCATCGTCGATGGAGATGACTTCGCCCAGGGTCCCGTGGGCGTGCTTCGCCAGCTTTTCGGCACGCGCGGTCGCCTCCTCGAACGCCTTGCGATAGGCCTGGTCGTGCAGCGATTCGTAATCTTCGAGGAAGAAGGCGACGAGGGGCACGGCCGCCTGATTCTGAATGATCGCCCGGCCGTACCGATCGATCATCGGATTGAGGTTGCCGCCGGGGTTGTTGCCGATCGTCGCGCCGGCGTCCTGGGCCGTGTCGACCAGTTTGCCCACCGTGGCGACGAGCTCCTTCTGCGAGAGTCGGTCGATACCGCTCAGCGTCAGCCGCAACGACTGGGTGATCGCCAGGTGCGGTTTCGCCCCGGCATTCCGAGCGACGGTCACCGGCGCGCGCCCATTGACCGGCACGGTCGAAGCGAACGACAGGTCTCCCTGCTCGATCGACAGTCGATCGATCTTCAAACGATCGAAGGCTTCGCTCACGCGCCGCAGCGACTCGTCGTATTTGATCATGGCGTCGTCCGTCAGTTCGGCGGCGCCGCCGGCCAGCAACTCGATCTCCAGACGGTTCGGCCGGGCTTTCACTTCGCCGTTGCCCGTGACCGTGATACTTCGTTCCTCGGCGGCGGTTATTGGACGGACCAGGCAGAACACCAGGCAGCAACCGCCGAGCTGCCACAAAGCGGCCGAGGAACCGGGCAGACGCGGTATCCTGCGGGGAATGGCGCGGCGGCGGATTCGAGAGCGTAACATCGCGTCCCTCAATTCCCACCCGAACCGGTCGGCGCCGCCGCTTGCGCCGACTTCGTCGGATCCGCCCGATCGCCCGCACCCTCGTTCGCCGCGTAGGCCGTCACCGCCAGATTCGAGACGGTGATCAGCCGGTCGGGCGTCGTCAGGATCACGCCCCCCAACGAATCGAGATCGCTGCCGCGGAACAGGCGCACCGTGTCGCCGTTCGTCTTGTCGAGCTCGAAGATGCCGCGCGACGTGAATTGATAGACGCGCTCGGCCGTCACCACCGGCCTGAGCCAACCGGTGCCGGCCGGCAAACGGCTGGCCCATTTCAGCTTCTGGTCGGCCAGATTGAGGGCCAGCACCTCCTCGCCGCTGAGATAGAGCGTGTCGCCGTCGACGCCGACGAGCATGGCCGATTCGCTCACGGGCCGCTTCCACAGCAGCTTGGGAGCCGAGATGTCGAGCGCGTAGATGCGGTCGGAGCGCATCCCCTTGAGGTACAGCGTATTGTCCGCCAAGATGGGCGGCGCGGCCGTGGTGAAGGCCGACGGTTGGTTGTACCAGTTGTTCGCTTCGGGCATCGTCGAGTCGTAGGCGAAGGCCCAATCGACCGACCCGCTCGTCGCATCGAGCACGACCAGCGCGCCGGCGTGCGTGTCGATGTAGACCTTCCCGCCGTACAAGATCAGCGAGGGTTGGGGCGAGCGGCGGTGCCACATCTGCGAAGGGTCGGCCTGGTGCGTCCCCAGATGCGTCGACCAGAGCAATTTGCCGTCGGAGGCTTGGAGGGCGAGCGTGTGTATCTCGGCCCCTTGACCCGTCTTCGAGGCGGCGATGTAGATGCGATCGCCCGCGGGCAACGGCGTGCCCAGCATGTTCCATTGCTGCAATTCGGCGACGTTCTGCGAGTTCCAACCCGGCTTGCCGGTGGCCGCTTCCCAGCGACCGACGCGGAACGGCTGGCCCTGCTGGCCGATCTGCCCCACATCGCGCGACACGCACCACAGGGTATCGCCCGAGGCCACGATGCTGTATTGCTCGGGATAATGAAACTGGTTCTGTTGCACCTTCTGCCCAACGTCGGGCAAGCGGGCCGTGCGCCACAGTAGCTTGCCGGTGCGCTCGTCGATGGCCAGCAGGTAGCCGAGGAAGTTGACGTAGATCCGCTGGTCGTCGCGCGCCACGGCGGGCACCATCTCGGCCACCGGGAAGCGCATGCCCCAGCCCCAATTCATGCCCACCTGGGCGATGGCGGTGGCGTCGCGCTGTTGGATGATGCGGAACTGCCAGGCCGTGGTATCGCTGGCGGGCAAGCGCAGATGGCTCGCCCGACCGCCGTCCGCGACGTTCGCTTGATCGCCCGTATGGTACTTCTTCTCGAACGCGTCGAGATGCTCGCGGGCCGATACGGATTTGCCGCCCAACACGACCGTTTCGTCGGCATGGCGCTGATGGACTTCTCGATTCAGCGCGGCGTACACGTCCCAATGATGACCGCGCCCCGCGGCGATCGCCGACTTGACGAGCAGCCGCACGCGCGGGATCGCGCTCTCGGGGCACCAACGCAGGACGGCCTGCCAGCATTCGGCGGCCCGCTCCATGTCGCCCTGCTCGAAGTAGATATCGCCCAGCCGATCGGCCGCCGCGTCGCCCACGGAGGTGATGAAATGCTCTGTGAAGATCTTGCGCAGCTTTTCTAGTTCGTCCTTCCCCTTGGCCTGTTCAAAGAGGGCCTTCGCGTCGGCGTCGTGGAAGAGCCGGTAGGCCTGCTTGCCGGCGGGCGAGAGTTCGGCCAGCGCTTGGCGGACGACCTGCCGGGTGGGCATGTAGAGGCCGTCGGACGCGGGCGTCAGCGTGTTCGGGTCGGCCGCTTGGACCTTTTCGAGCGCCTTGAACGCCCGCTCCCAGGTCGCCTTCTCGGAATAGCGACGGAAGTCGGCCAGCGATTCGGCGACTTCGTTCTTCTGGGCCGGCAGGTTGAAGGGCCGCTTGGGCCCCTCGTCCTTGTTCTCCTCCTCGTTGGCGGCTACCGGGGCCGTCATGATGATCTGACCCGCGCAGGGGCGGACGGCGAGGGTGAGCAGCGCCAACCCAAGGCCGCGGATCCAGGATGCGCGGCGGCGTGCCTCGCTCAGAACGGTCGCCGATTGCATGCGCTGCTTCACCGACAGGCTCCATCCGGCTTTCAGACGGGTATCCGACAAAGGGCGAGGAATCGTGAAGGTGTTCCTCGCCGAGCTCGATTCTTGCGATTAGAAGCCACGCCAACGGTAAATTCAAGAGTTTTCTTGGCGAGGTCATGACATTGTGTCTTGGCCGTGGTTCTCGGCACGGCCGATGCCCCGAGCGCACGGGCCGAACGACCCCTGAGACGGAGGCACCGAGACGGAGGCCCGGTGAGACGGAGGCCCGGTGAGACGGAGGGCACGGCGGCGGAAGGTTGGCGACGCCCGAACCCGCTCGGCGAGACGACTGATTTGCCAGGGCGGTCATCGGAGCGGCCCGTGGTCGCCGGTAACGGGTAGGGAGCGATAACGGGTCAGGACCGGCACGATCCGGAGGCGGTCGGCCGCGCTGGCACGCTGCTGGTTTACCAACGGGCGTGACCTATGTCACTGGGTTACCTGCAAGCAAAACTTCGTCGCGCGCGCAGCGCGCAGAGAGAGTATGTATTCTCTCATCTACCATCTTCTCTTCTCTTCTCTTCTCTAGTCACGCTGCGCGCATTGCGCGCGCACGGTTTTTGCGCGCCGTGCGCGCGCTCGTAAGTGCTTTCGATTGAGTCATTTACGCGTTTCGCTGCGCGCCCGTTGCCGCGCGCGCACGAGCGCGCGCACCCAAGCGCGCGCGGCGCGCACACCCAGCGCGCGCGCTGCGCGCAGAATGCGCGCGCGCTGCGCACGCGTGCGCGCAATACGGCGCGCGCGCCGGTTTTGCGCGCTATGCGCTTCCTCGTAAGTGCTTTCTATCTGACGGTTTGTGCGTTTCGCTACGGGCGCCTTTATTGCGCGCGCCGGTGCGCGCGCGCTGCGCGCACGACCAGCGCGCGCCGTTGCGCGCGCGGCGCGCAGACCCCAGCGCGCGCGTGCGCGCGCGCTGCGCCACAAAAAATCTGTCGAGCCGTCGCATCACGGCCGTCATTTCGTTGTTCGACGGCCACTCGCTTTCCCGGTAAGTGCTTTCTATCTGACGGTTTGTGCGTCTCGCTCATCGAGGTCAAAGTCGCGTGCCAAAGAACGTCCCATCGCCGCGCGCAGCGCGCGCAAACCCTCGGCGCGCGCGCAAAAGCGCGTCCGCGCGCGCGCAGCCTCAGCGCGCGCAAGACCAGCGCGCGCGCAAAAACCCCCCTGGGTGCGCGCGCAAAAAAACCGGCCGCGCGCGCAAACCTTTGCGCGCGCAAAATGCCCTACAGGAGGGGGCTTTCGGGCGCCCGGAAAGACACGGAAGTCCGCGGAGTGCGGCTGCCGCCGAAGTGACGTTACCGGGGCGTTCGTACGTCGGTCGCAGAATGCGCTGCCTTGGGATCGCGGACGGGGCGCCGTGACCGACGATCCGTGCTGACCGTCGGCGTCGGGCTTTCAGGGCTTGTCGGACGCCCTGGGTGCCGCTGTGGCGGGCTGCAACAATCCGCGCTCCGTGGCCAGGCGAATAAGGTGTGCCTTGTTGGTCGCTCCCAGCTTCATCATCAAGCCGTGCCTGCGGAGGTGAACCGTGCGCAGGCTTACGCCCAGTTCGCGCGCGATCTGTTTGTTGACCATGCCGGCCACGGTGAGCGACAGCAGATCCCGCTCTTGGTCCGAGAGAGCCGGCGGGTCGGGCGGCGTGCTATCGAGGTAGAGCTGGTGGCACACGGCGCACTGATAGGCCCGCTCCGATCGGCCCCAGAGACTGCCGGCCGATTCCTGACGCCGCTCGTCACCACAAGCAGGGCACTTCACGTTCACGACCACTACGGAGTAATCGCTGCCAATGACCCGCCGAGCCCATCAGCCTATCTCTCTCAACACCCGGCGACAAGCGGTGGGGGGCCTGGGGTTGTGTCCCAACACCTGCGTTGCTAGCACCCCGTCAAGCAAAAGCCCTGAAACGACTGCCTAACGGGGTGCTGGGGTTTCAGGCAGGGGGTCAGAGTATGCGGTAGAAATCCCAGAGGTCGAGCCAGTCCTCGAAAATGGGCCGGGCGCTTGCCGGAAGGGCATCAACGACCAAACCGAGCGGAAGGTATACCGCCTTAAAGACAAAATGCGCCGCGGGGTGAATATTGGTCATGCCGAGCAACGCGACCGCAGGGCCAATGCTCAGCGGGTAAGCCACAAGCAGCAAAGCCAGCAGGAGGGCCACTGAGGCGCCGCCACGTTTCTTTCGGTTCTCGTCCATGCCAGAGGACACCAGGGCGGAATTAAACAGGGGGCTTTCTGGAGAACAGCCAATGACAGAAGACGGCGAAAAGGCCATTGATGGGGGCCGCGCACCAAAATGGCCACACAAAACGATAGTTTGAAAGTTGCTGAGACGACACCTCGTGGCCGTTCGCGATGAACACCAAAAGGCTCCAGGACGACAGGAGGATCAGAATCAAGGCAGAACTGAGCACTATGGCAGTTCCCATCCAAAATGTCTTCAGCCGATCGCTTGTGGTGGTGTCCCAACACCTGCGTTGCTGCCACCACGTCAAGCAAAAACCCTGAAACGACTGCCTAGCGGGGTGCCGGGATTTTAGGCAGGGTGTCTGCGAAGCTTGATGATGGAGACGATGGTTGCTGCTGCCCCGAGTATCCACTCGGCGGCAATCCCAGCGCACCATAGTTCGAACCTATTTGGAGGCAAGCGATCGCAGGTGCACGGGTCGTACATCCCAATGGCGGTCGTGAAAACCACGCCACTGCTTCCAATCCAAAACAAGGCGCCAACGGCCAGCGTCACCGTCCAGAATATCTCATTCTGCGGCTCAGGCGCCATAGTCGCCGCGTCTTTCTCTCTCGGCGCCTTGTACGGGTTATCGTCCATGCCAGAGGATACCAGGGCGGCGGTGAATAACTAATCGGGCGGAAAGATGGCGTTGAATGCGCCGAGAAAGTCGTTTCTGGAGCCCGGATTCGATTTTTGAAAATGAGCGATCCGACTCCTCGTTATCGACACGCTCCACGTCCCCCAACCGAACATCTCTGCGGGAAGGTTGTGGAACGCATACGCAAGGGCTTGAGACTCGGGTGGCTCCGAATAGCGCAGACAAACCAAAACGTCTTGGAGCAGCATGCCAAGCTGTTGTAGTTGGTCTTGATTGGGAAGCGGGTCGCGATCCATCCCTCTATCATACCGCCCGGCTCAGGAAAAAGCCTCGGCGGGGCGGCTATTCAGCCGGGGGAGGGGCTACGGTTACTGCTATTCGTCAGCCAGTTTTCGCAAAGCCTCAATGAGCCAGTGAATTTCATTGAGACCGTTGCGGTGTTGGTCCCCGACCGCGTTTAGGGCGTTGTTTGTTGCTCCCCTGTAGGACAAAACGAAGGTAGCCTTGGAATCTCCCCATCGGGCCGCAATCTCTCTGCGGATGTTCATCCTGGTCGCTTCGAGTTGCATAAACCAGTGGTCTGTTGGGACACTACCATGCCTGGCGTCCCACCACCGCCGAATCTTCACCCCGCCGCCCTGGCGCGGTCTCATGGCCGGGCGTGGCGAGCCACGTTGTACGGCAATCAGCAATGCGAAATCCTTTCCGCGAACTGATCGAATCCAAACAGGTCGTGTTTGGACCCAGGGGGATCGAACTTGGACCGACATCGGTTCTCGGACAGGCTCTTAGAGCAACCGACAAAACCGGATCGAGCTCCACAAAAATCGGCGTTTCACGGCCGATTTTTCGCCCACGGCGCTCCGGCTTCCCGGTTCTGTCAGCCGCTCTTAGTTAGGCAGGGGTCGGCAGCCCAAGGGCAAGGGCACGGAAACCAAGTCGACTACCAGCATGTAGAGGACGATGCAAAGCCACAACACAACGAGCCAGGGCACGCGGCGACGAGGTGGTGGCTCAGGCGATTGGTCGCTCGTAACTTCTCGCGGGCTCTCGTCCATGCCGGAGGGTACCACGGTGGGAGGGGGCGGGGTGGTGCCTAAGCCATTGACTATTATAGACTTAGTCGACGCAGGTCGGCCAGCATTTCCAACGCCTGCCAGGCAGCCGCTACAATGGCAGGAGCGAGCGGCCGACCCTGCGCCGCGACCAATGGCAACCGAGGAGTTCGATGACGGCGGCTTCGTGGCTGATTATCACGGCAATGGTCGGTTGCAATGCGCTCTTCGCCGCCTACGAAATCGCCCTGGCCTCGGCCTCGCTCGGCCGGCTCAAGGCGTTGGCCGACGCCCATCGCGGCGGCGCGCGCGCCGCCTTGTCGATGAAGCAGAACATGGAGGCCAGTCTCGCGGCCTTGCAGTTGGGTATCACGCTGGTGGGCGCCATCGCCGCGGCCACCGGCGGCGCCAATGCCGACGAGTTGATTGCCCCGCATCTGGTGGCGGCCTTCGGCTTGTCGGTCAGCTTGGCCCACGTCCTTTCGCTGGCGTTGGTCGTGGTGCCCCTCAGTGCCGTGACCATCGTGGTCGGTGAGCTGATTCCCAAGGTCTTCGCGCTCAAGCACAAAGAATGGGTCTGCCTCAAGCTATCGCCGCCCATGAAAGCGCTGGCCACGCTCGTCTTTCCGGCGGTGTGGGTCCTCGAAGGCTCGGTGCGGACGCTCCTGTCCTGGAGCGAGCGTCGCTGGACGCCGACCATGGAGGGGCATAAGGCCGAAGTGACCGAGATGCAGGAATTGCGGGCCGTGGTGGCGTTGGCCCGCACCTCGCGTCTGATCGGCGGCCAGGAAGAAAAGATCATCCTCGGCGCGGCGCGGCTCTCGAGCCGCTCGATCGCCGAGATCATGATCCCCGTGCGCGAGATCGTGACGCTCGATCTCTCGCTCTCGATGTCGGAGAGCCTGGTGTTGGCCCATACCGACATGCACACGCGCTTTCCGGTTTGTGCCAAGGCGGGCGATCCGCAAACGATCTGCGGCTATGTGAACTTCAAGGACATCGTCTCCGAATTGCGGCTGGCGCCCGACCAGCCATCGTTGCGCGGCATCATGCGTTCCATGCCCGACTTGTCGGAAGAGCTTTCGATCGCCGCCTCGTTGCAGCGCATGATCCGCGAGCACGTCCACATCGCGCTGGTGCGACATCGCCAGGGCGACATCGTGGGTATGATCACGATGGAAGACATCTTGGAAGAACTGGTGGGCGACATCCAGGATGAATACGACCGTGTGCCCGGTCACGTGGCCGAGGTGGGCGTCGGCTGGGTCATGGGCGGCGGCGTGACGTTGGAGCGCATCGAACAGGTCACAGGACTCCGACTCGACCGCGATCGCCTGCCGGGCGGTACGCGCACGCTACACGACTGGATCACCGCGCATCTGGAGCGACCGGCCCGCGGCGGCGACATCGTCAGGGCCCAAGGTCTTCGCGTGCTGGTTCGCAAGTTGCGCCGCAGCCGTGTCCTCGAAGCGCAGGTGTCGCGCGACGAGCCGGCAGGACATTCGCAACCGGCGGATCGTGCCGGCGAGCGCTCGGCCTTGCCCGCCGAGGCGGAAAGTCGCCGTTAACCTCCGGCTTCCGGGTGTTGTCAGCATTTAGGCCGAGGCCGACCGGCCAACGCTACCAGACCACCTGGCAGCGTGTCTCGAACACGTTGGCGTAGGTCTGCACGTTTTGGACGTTGTTCATCGCGTAGATGTAGTTGAACATGACCTTCATCTGCCGCGTGAGATACCAGTTCACGCCGAACGTGGCGTCGTTCAGCCGGCCGCCCTGGATCGATCGGTCGCTCAGATTCATGGTCGAGAACCGCGCGGCAATCTCCCATGCGCCCGAGCCTTGCACGACGTTTCCGTCGCGGCTGCGGACGCGGAAGAAATTGGTGAACGGCGTCACCGACGTGTAATAGCCCTGGTCGCGGCTGTACACCCGATGCTCGCCGGTCAGAAAGTAGCTGGCGAAGACATACGCCCCATGAAAGAAGAACGGGTTGCCCCCCGCCGTCGGATCGACCCACGTGCCGTAATACTCGCCCTGGAGTGAAAATGGGCCGAGCACGGTCGAGGCCTCGACCTGCGCGATCTGCGTATCGCGCGCGGCGATACCAGGCGTGCCGATGAAATTGGGGATCACGTTCTTCGTGGTGAAATACGTCAGGACGGCTTCCGGCGTGGTCGCATATTTCACCGTATTGTTGCGCGCGTTTTGATATTGGTAGGCACCACCGAAATGGACCATATAGCGACCGTCCGACGGTTCGTCGTACCAGGGCAGGAACACGAATCGCTGCGTGAAATCGAAACGGCCCGCCTTGCCGAACTGCTCGCCTTCGTCCGTGGCCTGGAACGTGGAAATGTCGGTGTAATACGAGGCCAGGTAATTGGGCGTCGAGTTGAAGAGCATCGCTCCCAACTGACGGGCCGGATTGAAAGCCTGCGGCAGGCCGCGCTCGATGAACGTCAGGTCGTTGGCGCTCATCAATCGCTCGGTGCTCAACGGTACGCGGAACTCACCCATGCGCAACGTGCCCAGGTAGCCCAGTTGCCGAATCTCGACGTAGGCGTCGGTGATGCGCGGCAACTGTGCCACGACCTGGTCGACGTTGGAGAAGTCGACCTCGAAGCGGTAGAAGTAGATGTCGTAGCCCGTGCCCTGCATACCGATACGGGCCCGGCGGAAGTCGGTACCGTTGGGAGCGTGACCGACTTGCTTGATATTGCTCGGGCTCTGGCCGAACGTGACCGTATCGGCCTGGATGCGGCCGAACAGGTTATGCTCGAACCGCCCTTCGCTCTCCACGGCTGCCCGCGTGTCGCGTTTTTGGCCTTGTCCGCGCTCATTCAGATCTTCCAGCGCTCGGACTCGGCGGTTCAGTGAATCCAGGGCTTCGGCGCCGCCTTGTTCCGAGAGGCTCGGTTGATAGGCGGCCATCTGTATTTGGTCGTCCGGGCCTTCCAATTCGGCGTCGGCCACGCTGGCGAAATGCTGGGCGGGGCCGGGCGGCAAGGTCGCCAATAGCGCCGGTTGACTGTTGGGAAGTGAAAGCTCCGGCACGGAGGACAGCTCCGGCACGGAGGACATCGGCCGCGCAAACCGGACCGACTGCACCGCTGGCTTTTTGCCCGGAGTATTGGGAGATTGAGGCGCCGGCCTGGGAGGCGCGATATGTCTGGCAAGCGGTTGCTGGACCGCCGCCGGGGTCGTCGTTGCTGGCGGTGGCGCGGCAGAATCGAGCGCGGTTGGCGGCGCCTGGGCCGAAGGCGGCTGCGCCCGCGCGCTCGCGACGCCCAACAGGCCCGCTAGGAGGGCGAAGGCTATCCTTCGGCAAAGCTCACACGTTGACGCGGCCTCAACGCTACGCCCTGCCACGGTTTTGCTCCCCGGACGGATACGCGTTGTCGATCAGTGTGCTTATCGGCCCGCATAAACCGTAAGGCCAGCAAAAACGTCAAAATCGCCATTTCAGGCAAATAGGCCGCAAATCGCCCAGTCAGGCAAAGCAGGGAAAGCTGGCTAGGATTTCCGACGGGCATGAATCGCCCGCGGTAGAGAAAGGCCGTTCGCCGGGTTAGTCGGTGAAGTGCCCTTTGCCGTGCATGAACCAATAGTCCGTGCCGTAATCGTAGAACTGCGCGTCGGCTTGGCGGGCGCGCCACAGCTCCGACAATTGTGCGGCTTGCCCGGCCGACATGCGCGTGCTACCCGACGTCGTTCGCTCTTGTGCGCCGACGCGCGCCTCGAGTTGCCGCAACCTCGCCTGCGTTTGGGCGAGTTGCTGTTGGATCTCCCCCAGGTTTGCCGGCGGCGCCGAAGGAGGTTGGCCTGCCTGATACCGTTCGGGATCGGGGACGGGCGCCGAATAGGAAGAATACCTCATCGGCGAGACGCGATTGCGACCCTCCTCGGCGATCGAGCGCGCGGGGTTGTAACGCACCCACGATCGTCCGTTGTGGTAAGCCCACGAATTCGACGGGAGCCAATACCACCACCGACCGTTGTGGAAGCTATATCGCCAATCCGCGTTGTGCGTCGCCCGTTCATCCTGCCGGCTGTTGGCAACACCCGCCACGCTCGTGTCGGGGGCCGCCGCGAATGCTTTCCAACCTGGAATGGTCACGAGGCATCCCACAACGAGCCCAATGGTCAGCGAAACTCTTTTTTGCCTAACGTGTGTGAGATTCACAGGTCTTTTCTCCCGGTGCGACGCTTACCCGCTTCCTGCGCTGTCGCTGCTCATTCTTCGTGTGAACGTGAATTGTTTCCGTGTGCCATCTCAATTCTCGCTTTCTTTCGCGGCCGATCCATCGGGATAAGCTCGCTCGGCGACGTCAGCCCTTTGCGGGCAGATTGATAGGGCAGACACCTAGGTACCCATAGGGGAATTTCCTATGAGGCGAACGCGTGCAGCGGTCGCGAAAAGCCGCAGGCGATACGAGCCCTCCTTGAGCGGTCCGACGGCAGCGGGCCAACGTCGTTTATCTCTGGTAAAATGAGACAAAACGGTCTAGCGCTGCCGGAGGCGACCAAAACTTGGCGACTCGCATTCTTATCGTCGACGATCATCCGCTCGTGCGTCAGGGGCTGATCGGACTGCTGTCGACGGAACACGACTTCGAGATCTGTGGCGAAGCAAGCGGGGTGGCCGAAGCGCGAGAACTGGCGGCGCAGACCCGGCCCGACGTCGCCATCATCGATCTGACTCTGAAGGACGGCAACGGAATCGAGCTGATCAAGGAGTTGCACGCCCGGTCGACTCACACCAAGCTTCTCGTCCTGACGATGCATGATGAGTCGCTGTTCGCGGAGCGCGCCTTACGTGCCGGTGCGGTAGGTTACGTGAGTAAGCACGAAGCCAGCCGGACGATCGTCAAGGCCGTCCGAGCGGTGCTGGCCGGGAACTTGTACCTGAGCCAGCGCATGACCGAGCGAATGGTGCAACGGGCGGTGGGCACGAGCGCGCCAGCCGGTTCGCCCTTGGAGCAGTTGACCGACCGCGAAATCGAAGTCTTCGAGATGATCGGCCAAGGCCTGACGAGCCGAGAGATCGCCGAGCGACTCGACCTCAGCCCGAAGACGGTCGAAACACACCGCGAACACCTGAAAGAGAAGCTCGGTCTGAAAAACGCGAGCGAACTGACCAAGCACGCGGTCCAATGGGTGCTCGAGAGCCATTGACTCGGCTGACCGGGCTCGCGCGCGGAGAACCATCAGGAACGAACGCCCATGAACGAACGCCGCGCATGGTCCTTTTCCGCTGCCACCACGGCCGGACTCGGTCTCGTCGTTCTGATCCTGATCGGGAACACGCTGGTTTCGGAATGGAATACCAAGCGTTTGGTGGAGAACGAGCATCGTGTCGCCCAGACACAAAAGGTGCTGACCACGCTCCAAGAATTGCTGGCGAGCGAGATGGAGGCGCTGGCCGCGGAGCGCGGGTTCGTGATCACCGACCGCCACGACTACTTGCAACAATACCGCCACGCGGTGGGCCGAGTCGACGGATCGATGGCGAGCCTCGTGGCGCTTGCGGCGGACGATCGTTGGCAACAGGAACGGGTCGCCGCGTTACAAAAGCTCGTCGATCTGCGTCTGGAGGACCTGCACCGGGTGATCGCGGCGCAAGAGACGGGCGGCATCGAGGCGGCTCGCCAAGGCGTCCTGACCAATCACTCCAGCGGATTGATGGACAGGATTCACGCCCTCGTCGTCGAGATGCACGACCACGAGCGTGAACTGCTCGTCGAACGGGCCGCGGAATCGCAGCATAGCGCGCGGCTGACGACCGTCACCAATCAGATCGGAGCGATCTTGGGCATCGCGATGGTGGCCTTGGCTTTTCACCTCGTCCGCCGCGATCTGCTTCATCGCCAGCGGGCCGACGACGCCGTGCGCCAACTGGCCGCCATCGTCGAATCGTCGGACGACGCCGTGATCAGCACGACGCTGGACGGCAAGATCACCAGTTGGAACGCGGGCGCGGCGCGCGTCTACGGCTATACCGCCACCGAAGCGATGGGCCGCCCCATCGTCATGCTCTGTCCACCCGAACGAGCCGACGAGGTCATGCAGCATCTGCATCGTGTCTCCCGCGGCGAGCGCGTCGAACATTTCGTAACGCGCCGCGTGCGAAGCGATGGCGCCCCGATCGATGTCTCGCTGAGTATCTCCCCCGTCAAGGATGCCGTCGGTCAGGTGATCGGCGCCGCCGCCATCGCGCGCGACGTCACCGATACCAAAGCGTTGCAGCGTGAGGTACTGGCCGTGGCGGGCGACGAGCAACGCCGCATCGGACAGGATCTGCACGACGGCACAGGCCAAGAATTGACCGGTCTGGCGATGCTTGGTCAGCGTCTTGCCGAGGCACTGGCGGCCAAGCGATCGCCCGAAGCCGAATTGGCGGCCAAGATTGTCGATGGCCTGGAGCAGGCGCTGGGGCATGTGCGCGCCCTCTCGAAAGGGCTGGTACCCGTCGAGGTCGATGCCGAGGGGCTGATGGCCGCGCTGGCCGATCTGGTGGCCCGCGCGAACGAGTTGCATGGAGTTCGCTGCACGTTCGAATGTCGGCAACCGGTACGAGTCGTCGACAATCAAACGGCAACCCATCTCTATCGCATGTCGCAAGAGGCGCTGGCAAACGCGCTCAAGCACGGCAAACCGACGCAAATCGCCGTCAGCCTACGGGCCGACGACGACCTGGTGACGCTCGAGATCGCCGACAACGGAAGGGGGCTGCCCGAAGGGCCACGTGCGACCACGGGCATGGGACTGCGCATCATGCAATACCGGGCCGAGTTGATCGGCGCTTCGCTGGCGATCAAGCCCAACCAACCCTCCGGCATGCGCATCGTCTGCGCCCTCAATCAGAAACAAGCGGCGGCCGAGGCCAGCGGCACGAATCTGGGACTGGCCCTCGCGGAAACATCGCCAACCGCCTGAGAGCGGCCGACAAAACCGGGAACCGCGGCTCAGACTCACGTAGTACTGACCGACCGCAGAGCGCGGGCCCAACGTCTCGAGTTTTCGTGAACACGGCGGATGAACTGGCACTCCAGCAGGTAACCGGCCGGCGCGGACGAACGCTGCGACACCTCTTTCATGACCCGCGCCAGCATGAAAATCATCTCGTCGTCTGTGCCGAGCGCGACGACCACCGTCTCGGTCGCCGACGGAGAATCGCTGTAGTAGGAAACTCCGTTTCCGAAGAGCTCGTAACACTCGACCGGCGCGAAGTCGTCCGCCGTGGGAAGCCGACCATCCACGCACGGAGCCGCCCACTGCTGCTGCTGATAGGAGAACCGGATCGCGGAGCCTTGCGATGCCGCGCCTTGGGCCGCGCGGAGGCGGAACGATTCCGGCGCGAGTGCGAGCACGGCCTTGAGGGCGTCGTCCGGCAGGCTCGCCTCTTCGGCGACTTCGAGGCCGTCGGCCTGCCGTGTAACGCGGGCGATCTCGCCCCGCGCTTGCTCCATCTTCGGCGGCGTGGCGCGACGCTGGTTGGCGCGACGCGCGGCGAACCAGATACACGCGCCTACGATCCCGCAGAGCCAGATCGCGCCGACCGAAATCAACAAAAAATAGGTGTGCATGGGATGGCCCCGGGTCAACCACCCATAGCTAGCTCGCGCCGAGCGACCTGTCAAAACCAGGATGACGGGCGTATCGATTAGTCGGGCGAGGCTAGCTCCCCCTTGTGAACGCCACCCCGCCGCCGGTATGGAATTGATACCGGCACGGCGCCCAGATCTCGCGACCGCGGCTCAGCCGCCGGGCGTCAACACGATCTTGCCGGCGAGCGTGCCCGCCTTGTGGAGCGTGTTCTCTTCTTGCAGCTTATGGGCCTCTGCCGCGCGCGAAAGGGGCAACACCCGATCGATGCGGGGTTTCAATCTACCCTCCGCCAGCCAGCGGTTGATGTCGGTCGCCCCCCGCTGTTGCTCATCGGCCGGGGCATTGAACATGGCGAATCCGTGGATCGAGCAATCTCTGGTGTAGAAAGGGCCGACCGGGAAGACCGGACGCGCGTCGCGGCCGGCCATCAGTACCATCCGCCCGCGCTGCGCGAGCAGCGGTACGGTACGCTCGAAGCTCGGTTCACGCAGTGTCTCCCACCATACGTCGACCCCGCCGGGAGCGGCCTGACGGATAGCCGCATCGACATCGTCCGTCTTGTAGTCGAGGGCCACGTCGGCGCCGAGCTGGCGAGCCGCCGCCACTTTCTCGGCCGAACCGGCCGTCGTGATCACCCGTGCGCCGATCGCCTTGGCCATCTGTACCACGGTCGAGCCGACGCCTCCGGTGCCGCCGTTGATGAAGAGCGTCTCGCCCGCCGCCAGGCGTGCACAGCGCACGAGACCGATGTGCGCCGTGATGCCCACCAAGGCCACGGCCGCGGCGTCCTCGTCGCTCACATTGTCTGGGATGGGATAGAGCCAACGCTCCTCGATGGCGGCAAATTCCGCGAACGTTCCCTGCCGGCCCAGCAATCCCTGGTTGCTCCCCCAAACGCGCGTTCCCGGCGGATAACGCTTGGCCTCCGGCCCCGAGCGTTCGACCACACCGGCGAAATCGCAACCCACGATGAACGGCAACGGCAGTTCCATTTTGACGGCGCCGGCGCGGATGTACGTATCGATCGGATTGACGGCCACGGCCTTGACGCGCACCAGCACGCGCGAGCCAGCCACCTCGGGCGTCGGCAGATCGCCGTACTGAATGTTCTCGGCGGGTCCCGTCTGCTTGATATAGGCTGCCTTCATCGCTGTCAGATCCCTGAGAATGTCGGTTACTCGCGCCGAGTATATCGTCTGCCCGAAAATTGAGGTAGCGCCTGCGATGCAAGGTGGTGTCCCAGCATGTGCGTTGCGGCCGACGGTCAAGCGTAAACCGGAAAGAGTAGTCGGTTTTTATTGCGGTGCTCGGAAAATGGGCAGAATCGGGGATGGCCGCCGGGTGCTACAGGTGAAGTCTTGCGAGGCGGAAAGGCCCAACCGTGGGGGACAAAGTCGCCATCATCATAGACCAGCCATCAGGAGCGCAACGACTACGGCACCAACGCCCAGAACGGTCCTCTTCATTGGAATCCTCCTTGGGGCAGGCCAAAGTCACGCGCTATGGGCGTGGTTGATTACTGTACAAAATCCGCAATCTGCCATCGATGTAACCGCCTGTCAAAAAGGAGCTTATCGAGTGCTGTTGACGAGTCGTGTGCACGACTGTATTTCAAAGAAATACCGTCGTGGGCGCCAAACCGTTTTTGCGCACTATTCAACGGAGTTGGCCGACCTAGAATAAAGCGAAGAATGGAACGCCGACCGTTGAATCGATCGTGGCCGGCCATTATGGATGCTACCAGCCACGCTGGGAACCGCTGGCCGCACCGATGCGCGGCTTTTATTTTGCGCCGAGGGATACCAGATGTGCCAAGCACTGCAAGAACTCGACATCAAGTCGCGTGCGGCCGAGTCGATCGTAGACGATTGGCAGGGTCCAATCGTCTACGAAGCTGAAACCACAACCAAAGCAGTTCAGCCATCCGCACATTTCGTTCGCTTGTGCTGGCCGATTAACCAGCTAGTCGGGCTCCTTCTTACCGGTGTGGAGTGTGCGCGCCGGGTGCGCGAAGAGTGCGACAAAATCAACAAAAACGAAGCCGCTGAGGAGGGCGAAGCCGAAAAGGCAATAGCGATCACCCGGACGGCTGTTGATTCAATGAATAGGCTCACAAAGGCCATCCGGATTGCCCTTTCCATTATCGACATGCTGAAGAGCCAAGGGCTACAAGTCAACCGCGCTGAGGAGCTGGAAGGCTGCCCCGCCGTTCTCTCTCTGATAATCGAGGATCTAGAACGGTTTGCAGAGGAGATTGGCTGGGAAGATGTAAATAAACGCGCTCTTCCATTGAGCGATTTCAAGGCTCTCGCTGCACACCTCGTCGAAACTGGGAAGGCGACAGCCTAGCCAAGCGGTGCCACCTCGCCTGCAAATCGGCACAATCATATTGGCCGACGTAAATGAGCCGGGAGGAATTCCGGCTGGTCAGCACCCGGCCGTCATCGTAAGTCCGCAGGAAGAAATTGATGCTGGCGAGGAGTTGGCTGTTGTCGTCTGTTCGACTAATTTCAGCCTGCCATTACAAGCGGGATGGTTCTCCATTCCCACGATGCCGGGTCCGGACGGTCACCCCGTGACGGGGCTTAATGAAGCATGTGTTGCAAAAGCGACCTGGCCAGACGTTGTCCTCAAGAGCGATATCAAAAGAGTCTTTGGTCGGGTGCCAATGTCGATATGTCGACAAATCGTAAATTGGCTTGCAGAAGAGAACGCTAAGCGACTTCGGAAACAGCGCGAACGTTCTTGAGTATCGAGCGTCTTGCCTTGCCAGCGGTTTCTCGACCAACTCATGCGGGGGCGCAGGCGCGCGTTTGCAACGCGGCGACTGGCGCTACGGAAGCAGAGTCCATGCCGCGCTCTCGCGGCGGTAAACGCCCGCTTGCGGCGAGATCGATCAAGATCGATCAAGTAGGTGGAGCGGTTTCGGCGTGCGACCCGCCATAGCCATGAATGGTGGGCGCCAAAATTATGTGAGGCACTGGAAAAACACGCTTGTTCCGGCCATGCTAGTGTCGCCCGAGTGCACGTAGCGCGTCGGGCGGCCATCCTCGCGGGCGAACATTTCATGGCGATCGAATTCCCTTGTGCCCAATGCGGCAAGTTATTGCGCGTCGGTGACGACGCGGCCGGCAAACAGGCCCGCTGCCCCTCTTGCGGCACAGTTCAGGCGATCCCGTTTGGTTCAGCCGGCGCGTCTTCTCCGGCACCACGAAGCGAAGACCCCTTCGGAGGCTACTCGCTACAACCCGCCGGCGACCCTACAAATCCGTATGCGGCCCCCACCTCCTTACCTGGGTTACAGTCGCCATTCCCCGCCACCGAGTATTGGGGACCGCGCAGTGGCCCGCCGTGGGAACGCGATGGCGCTTCGGTAAATTCCTTTTTCGCCACCCTGAAGCAAGCCTACTCGACGCCTGGGTTATTGTTTCGCGAGATGCGCCGCGACGGGGGACTCATAGCGCCTCTCTGGTTCTCGATCGTCGGCGGATGGATCGGTATGGCTGGGATGATTTGCTGCCAAGCCGGCCTGCAAGTCTTAGCACTGCAAGCGGGCATCAATCAACCCGGCGGTCCTCCACCCATGGCACCCGCGGTTGTGTTAGCGATCTACGGGGGCTTTCTGATTTTGGCACCCGCGGGTATTGCCCTTCAGTCGTTGATCTCTTCCGCAATTTTTCATCTCTGCCTGATGATGGTCGGTGGCGCGAATCAATCGTTCGAAACGACGTTTCGCGTCGTGAGTTACAGTTCCGGTTGCGCTGGACTGCTGTCGCTCATTCCCCTTTGTGGCCCTTATATACAAGGGATCTTCGCCTTGGTTTTGATGGGCATGGGATTCGCCTACGCGCATGAAACGTCCGGAGGCAAAGCTACCTTCGCTGTGCTATTGCCGGTCATTGTTTGCTGCGGCGCGATGGCGGTGCTCTATGCGATATTCATCGGCGCCCTGATCGCCAATATGCGTTGAGCGGGCAAAGCGATAACCGCGTACCGTCGGAGTGACCGTTTGGGTTCGTGGCGCGGCAGGGGTGCTCCGCGAGCTACTTCCGTTGCATCGCTTCGATCGGCCGAAGGCTGGCGCCCCAATAAGCCGGATAGGCCGCCCCGACCAGCCCCATCAAGAGCGCAATCCCGAAACCTTGCAACACCACCAGCGGATCGACGGTCCCTTCGATCAGGCCAGACATGGCGCGCACGTGTCCCAACAGTTTTGGCAGAGCCAGGCCCAGGGCCGAGCCCAACACGGCGCCCGTCAGCGCCAGCAATGCCGATTCGGCCAAGATCGTTCGCACCACGCGCCGCCGCGGCCACCCCAAGGCCCTTAAGAGCCCGAATTCGCGCGTGCGTTCGTAGACCGACATGGCCATCGTATTGAGCACCCCGATGCCGCCCAGCACCATGGCCACGGTCGACGTGACCCAGGCCATGGCCCGAGCGACGCGAATCTGCGTGATGCTCGCCACGAACTCGCCCGTGGCCAAGACCGACAGGCCGCCGGGATCGAGGGCCTCGATCTCTCGTTTCAGCCGTTCGATGGTCTCGCGGTCGGAGCCCGGCTCGGCATGCACGGTGATACCCGACACTTCGTGCGGGCGGTCGGTCAACCGCTGCAACACGGCCAGCGGCACGGCGGCCGAGCCGTTTTCATAGATGTTCGTGCTCTCGAAGATGCCGATGACCGAGAACTTCCGGCCATATAGATCGACCTCGTCGCCGACCTTCTTACCGAGGTTGCCCGCCAGCACTTTGCCCAGCATGACCGCTTCGTCGTCGCTCTCGTCAAACGCACGCCCCGATAGGATCTTGAGGTCGTCGAATACGGGACTGTCGGGCGGCCAGCCGTTGATGAGTACCACGAACAGGTCGGCCTCCTCGAACGACACCACGTCGACCAGGCCACCGATGGTGCGGTAGACACCGGGCAGTTCGCGGATGCGGTCCGCGAATCGCTCGTCCATCTCGTTGCCGAGTTGCTGCGTGCGGCCCGATCGCTGCACCACCAGATCGACGCCGCGCGTGGCATATAGGTTGAGGTACGACCGCTCGAAACCGCTGGAGATACCCACCAGCGAAACGGTGGCCGCCACCGCCAAGCCGATGCCGACCGCCGTGAACGACGAACGGGCCGGCTGCCGCAGCAAACTCTTGATGACGAAGGTGACAAACCACATGCTAGCGCTTAGAGCAGCGACGATATCGTGAACAGGATCACGAAGCCGATTAGCATGAAGCCGCCGATCCAGGCCGCCATGCGAACGGCACCCGCCGCGATCGGCCGCGGTAGTTCATGGCGCGTCGCCGAATAGACGAGGCTGACGACCACGATCAAGGGGAGCGAGAACCACAGGTCATTGATCCGCGCGGCAAAAAGCGCGCAGTCCAAGAGCGACAGCGGCGTCATGGCTTGTCCTCCTTGTCCTCCCTGTCGGGTTTCTCGTCATCCTCGCCCTTCTTTTCAGCCACGGAATATGCCGGGCCTCCCCAGGCATCGTAGATGGCCAGAATGTTCAGTAGGCCGGCGATCATGGTATAGACCGTGCCCAGCTCCCAGAAACGGTTGAGCCGCTTCTGCAACTCGTCGAGCTCATCGTGGCCGCCATCAGCCACTCTCGGCGGGGCCATGAAGTCCTTGTAGATCGGAAATTGGATCGGCGTCGATCGCTTTGCCTGGACCAGCGCCGGCAGAGCCGGCAGGCCGACTCCCACTTGGCAAAGGTACGGCAAGCGGCGGTCGTTGTCGCGCCACGAGGCGTACACCACCCGTCCTTCGCCCAGGTAGAGCCCGTAGATGAACGTGCCCAAGATGCAGACGAAAAAGATGACCGCTTTGTGCATCCGCCCCTGATACCAATGCCCGAGGCCGGGCATCAGCCAAGCCAGAAAGGCCGCGAACAGCGGATCCTTGAGATCGATCTCGATCTGCTCCTCCTGGGCCGAAGGGGCGAGTTCGCTGGAAGCGGCTTTGGTCATGGGGCGGTCTTTCGCGCCTGCGATGCGGCGCCATCTGCGGAAATAACGATTCTTCGTGGTGGCCGACCGTGCGGCTGCGGCGCTTTCATTCTATGCCCTGGGCCGACAGACGCCATACCAACACTCCACACCAAGAGCGACGGAGGACCAGCGGCCCTCAATCCATCTGGTCATTCCTCGTCGACGTGGTCCTCACGCTCCGCCTCCGCGCGCCCAGCCGCTTCGAATCCGAGCAACAATACGAGCCCGACCAGGTCGATCAGCCACAACAACCCCAAGCCCAAGCCGAAGCCGTTCAGTAGCCGAGCTGCCGCCATGTCTTGTAGACCGGCGAATAAAAAGCCCGTGGCCAGCACCAGCGTGATGGCCACCGGCAACAACACCGCGCAGGCCACGATCCCCGTCAAAACGTTTGCAATTTTTGGTTTGGGCACCACGCCGCGACTCATTTCCATGCTAGGGGCGGCCCAACATCAGCACCTCACAACTTACCTAATTGCTGGCGTGGCCTTTGCTAACCAGAAAAACCTACCCAGTTTGCACAGACTGCCCCAAGTTTCGGCGAGCCGGCCCAATGTGTCAACCTTGGGCTTTGGCCATGCGCCCTACAGCCTGGTATTCGTAAAACGCGGGCTGTTCTTTACAGGCTCTTCCTTAGTAGAGCGGCTGCCAAAACCCGGACGCCGGAGCGCCGCAGGCAAAAAATCGGCTGTGAAACGCCGATTTTGTGAAGCTCGATCCGGTTTTGTCGGTTGCTCTTAATTCTGCCGGGGCGTGGTTTGTAGTTTGCACCTCTCGCTCGCGTGGAGATTCATTGAACCCTGCCAGGGAAGCATTCCATGTCAGACATTCAGCACAAGATCGAGGCCGAACTTCGTCGGGTCATCGGCCCGGCGGGATATGACGTGAGCCTGGCCAGCCGACCGGACGGCAAAATGCTGGTACGGATCGACATGGCAGAGGCCGTGTGGGGCATGTGCCCAGAAGACCTGATCGGCCTTTTGCAGACCATGCCCGATCGGGCCGGCCCCCTGGCCCTGCGTCAGGCCGCCGACCAGCATCCGCACAAAGTGGCCTGCGGCTGATGCGGAAGCCCCAGCCCGCTCACGGATCCAGGTCGGGCGGCAAATCGGATTGTCCAGTTTTCCACGAACACCTATAATCCCGTCCACGTTTTTTTCCGCCCCGATCGAACCGGCCGGCGCCCGTGGCCGTAGCAATCGGTATCAGTCGGTTGCTCGCGAGAAAGCGAGTGTGCCGCCGGGGCAACGAGTGTGGCGTTTCGGCATCACGCCGGAACGGGCGGTTGTCGCGTGAACCGAACGTCTTTGCGGCGTCGGCAAAGGCGACATACTTGCTCGTGGTACGGATTTACGGCACAAGACCAAGCTGAAAGGAATGGCTCAATCGTCGCCGGGCGGCGGGTCGATGACACGGCTGGAATGAGTTTCCGTGCCCGCGAGGTCGACTCCCAAGACATGGACAGCGGCGCCGGTGAGATTGGCGTATACTGGCTTGAACGGAGCGTGATGATAAGCGGAGTGTGTTAGCTCACATCGAGGTTCAGTCGGCCCAGACAAATCGCAGGCCCTTTCGGGCCAGGCCGCAGGAACAGCCGAGCTAAAGCCGCCTCAGTAGCGACGTTCACTTTGTCCGGCTACATATCTAGCCTGGGAGGAGTACCATGCAGATTTACGGTCCCGCACAATTACACGGTCCGCAAACGATCAGCTCGCCGCACGCTCGCAGCAATGGAGTGGCACAGGCCGGGCCCGCTTCGTCGACGCAAGACGAAGTGCAGATTTCCGATGCCGGCCGGCTGGTGGATATGGCGAATCAGGCTCCCGACATTCGACAGGACCGGGTGAATTCGATCCGTGCGCAGATTGCCGCCGGCACCTACGAGACGTCCGACAAGATGAGCGCCGCGCTCAATCGGTTCCTGGACGAAGAGGCATAATCCGACGCTTCGGGCCGACAAGAAACCGTCGTGGCAGGTAGGGCACTGCAACCTTCCCCCGCGCGGGGATACAATCGGGGCTCGTAGTTGCCAGAACCTATCCGGAAAGCGGTTTTCGGATGGATTCAGCCCAACGCACGCGAGCCTCCCATGTCCGTCCGGTATCGGTTCAGGGTTGTTTGTGCCATAGTCTCTCGATCGCTAATAGCCTCTCGGTGGCTTAGATCGATACTCTCGCGTTCCGGCGTGGTTGGCGTTGTCGCCGTGCTGGCGATGTGGGCCGACACCCGCTCGGCATCCGCGGCGAAGCCCGCGGCGAGCCCCGCTAGAACGTCAACCGCCTTTGAGCCCGATCCGGCGTCGGTCGTCCATAGCGGCCCGGCCTACCGTTATCCACAGGCCGGCTGGATCGTCTTGCACATCGAGGGCGGACCGTACGATCGAGGCTACCAGCACGGCGAGTTGCTGGCCGACGAGATCGTCGATTACATGTTGGCGCTGGCCGACATGAAAAGCGAAGACAACTCCGCCGACGCCTGGCGCGATATGCGGTTGCTCGTCAACGGGCTCTTTCTCCGTCGCTACGACGCCGAGTATCTCGAGGAGATGAAGGGCATCGCCGACGGCGCCGCCGCGGCCGGGGCCAAGTTTCATGGCCGCAAGATCGACCTGATCGACATCGTGACGGTCAACTCGGCCATCGAAGTCGAATTCCTGCAAGCCGGCCTCGACGCCAGCCCCACGGGGCTGGAAGGCAAGAAGTTCCGCGAACCGCCCGACGTGGAAGGCCCGGAAGAGGACGACGACGAGCATTGCAGCGCGTTCGCCGCGGTCGGCCCCGCCACGTCCGACGGAAAGATCGTGTTCGGCCACATCACGATGTTCAAGCTCCCCTTCGTCCGGCATTTCAACGTCTGGCTCGATGTGCAGCCGAGCGAAGGGCATCGCGTCGTGATGCAGGCCTACCCCGGCGCGATCATGAGCGGACTCGACTACTACATGAACGATGCCGGGCTGCTGGTGGCCGAAACAACGCTCAAGCAGACGACGTTCGACTCCGAGGGGATCACCGTCGCCTCGCGCATCCGCCGCGCCTTGCAATATGCCGACTCGATCGATGGCGCTATCGACATCCTCACCGGCGCGAACAACGGTCTCTACACCAACGAGTGGCTGCTGGCCGACATCAAGACCAACGAAATCGCGATGTTCGAATTGGGCACGCGCGAGTCGAAATTGTGGCGCAGCAGCAAGGACGAATGGCCCGGCGGCACGAAGGGTTTTTATTGGGGATGCAACAACGCCAAAGAGTCGAAGGTGCGGCAGGAAACGGTGGCCAGCCTGGCCGACAAGCCAGCCAACCTCGTCTTGCGGCCGAGCGACCGTGACCTCTGCTGGCTCAAACTGTTCGACAAGCGGGTGGGCAAGATCGACGTCAACTTCGGCTTCGAGGCATTCACCACACCCCCGCTCGCCGCATTCCCTTCCTGCGACGCCAAGTTCACGACGAGCTCGCTCGCCAAAGACCTGAAGAGTTGGGCCTTGTTCGGCCCACCGCTCGGTCGCACCTGGGAACCGACCGTCGAGGAGCTGCGCAAATATGAGCGGATCCAACCGCTCGTCCCGAACGACTGGGCACTCCTGGGCGTCGATCCGCCCGCGCGGCCGAAGCCCGCGGCCGCGCTTGCCATCGACCTCAAGAAGCGTTCTTCCGACTCGGAGCCAAAACCGTTGGAGCGTGAAGGCGCGGCCTATCCACCTGCCTGGCACGGAACCCTGCTGCCAGAAAGCGATGCCGACACCTGGCTGGCCGCCGCCTTCGCCGATTACGAGAAGATCGTGGCTCGCGAAAAGGCACTGCGCTTTCAGCTCAAAGACGATCCCCATGCGAGCGAAGGGCGTTCACGGGCGGTCGAAGAGCGGCTCCAACTCGATCGGTTCGCGCCGCGCACACGTTGGCTCACGGCCGCGCGGCGCATCGGGCGCGATGCGCCGTTGGCGGCGACCCAGTTCGATTGGCGCTCGAACGAATGGTACGACATAGCCGCCGGCAAAGGCGTACTGTTATTGGCCGCCCTGCGCAGCGAAATGGGCGACGATTCGTTTGTAACCTTTATGGACGAATTCGGCCGCGCCCATGCCGGTCGGCGCACAAGCACGGCGGAATTCTGCGCGGCCGCGGAGAAGGCGGCGGGCCGGTCCCTGGACGACTTCTTCGAACCGTGGCTGCACGGCGACCGCCCGCCGGCGACGGCTGGCGGCCATTTCTGGGCCATCGAATCGTATGAAGAGGAGTTGGCCAAGGTGCTCATCGTGTATGGGACGCGGCAGGAAGTGCACGCACAACGGGAAGCGGCCGAGCTGCTCGAGCGCAAGATCGCTCGGCGGTGGAGCAATGTTCGCGTGCCGATCGCCGCGGAGGACGAAGTGACGGACGAACAACTCCGCGAACACCATCTATTGTTGGTGGGCAGGCCGGCCACGAACGGCATTACGGCGTTGTGTGAAGAAAGGCTTCCGGTGCGGTTCGGCAGCGCCTCGTTCACACTCCGCGGCGAGACGTATTCGAACCCGGCCAGCGCCGTCGTCTGTGCGGGGGAAAGCCCCTTCGGTCCGCGCCACGAAGTGGTCGTCTATGCGGGCCTCAGCGCCGAAGCGACTCGGCACGCGATCACGAGTCCCGACGAGCGGCACGCCATACCGGCCGAGATCCTGCTATTCCCCGCGCGCCGCCCGTCGCGGCGACTCTGCATCGCCACCACCCCCACTGTGGTCCGGTCGGAATGAGAAGGGCGTCATGGCCCGCCGATGCTTACCATTGACCGCTCAGCGGCGCGCCCTATGGGTGATATGGATGCGCTACTGACCATCGCCGACCAACTCCGCGACGCGCTTTTCGACCGCGGTGTATTTGGCTTTGGGGCCTTCGAATCGATGGTCGATCTCCCCATCGCGGCCGTAAACCAAGATGGCGGGTAGCGAACCGGTCTCGAAGCCCAGCAGCTTATAAAGCTCGTCCGACGGCACACGGGCGATGACGTTATCGAAGGTCGCCTTTTGACCGCGCAGGAATTCGAGCACTCCATCCTTATGCTCGTCGGGCGTTTCGTTCTTGCCTCCCTCGAAATTGAAGTTGAGCGAGATGCACGCCACGTCGCCCGCGCCGTATTCTTCGTGCAGCTTCACCAGTCCGGGAAACTCCTTCATGCACGGCTCGCACCACGTGCTCCAGCAGTCCATCACGACGACCTTGCCGCGTTTGCTGGCAATCAGCTCTTGAATGCCCTCGAAGTCGCGAATGTCGGCTGTCACTCCCTCCGCGGCTGCCGAAGGTTCGGCATCGACCGGTTCGCCGGTCGGCTGCGCGGGATCGGATGCCGGATCGGACGGCGCGACCGACCTGTTCGCCGCGGCCGGCGGGGCCGACGAGCGGGGCGACTCGCCACAACCGCACATGCCCAGAGCCGCGCACAACAGCAGATATGTCTGGGGTCGTTTCGTCGACGACAATTTCGTACTCGCTTTCTTACGGATTCAGTTCAACCTTGGCCGAATCGGTGCCGCGGCCGACCGAACTCTTCGGGTAAGCCGCTCAACCCGATCCTAGAGGCTCTTCAGATACTCGATCAAGTCGGCCCGCTCCGCCGCGCTCAATTCGCCCTCGCCGGTGACTTTTTGGGGATCGTGCGGACCGGTGAGCACATCGTCCAAGGTCTTGGCGCGGCCGTCGTGCAATAGGCGCACGCGGTGGTAGAGTCCGAGCAGCGAGGGAGTGTTAAAACCCGCGTACTCGTCGCGCGGGCTGCCCAGGCCGACGTCGTGGATTTCACCGTCGGTGAAGCATTCGCCCCGATGGCAGGCGGTGCAACCCGCCTTAGCACCCCGAAACACGTGCTCGCCGCGCTGCGCCGCCTCCGACAACGCGCCCGTTGAGGTTCGGTTGGGATTGGGCGGCGGCTCGAGCGACGAGAGAAATGCGAGGAGCGCGGCCACGTCGTCGTCGCTCGGCCGAGGCCCGAGCATCGTTTCGGTCAGGCTCTTGCGCATCGCGGCGTTGAGGTCCTTCTGCCAACCATGCCAGGTCCAGGGCGCCGTGTCGGCGACGTTGTAGAGCGGAAGTACCGTCTTGAACGTGCGGTTGCTGCCGTCGTTCAGTGTGTCCATCACCGTGGCGTTCGTGCCGCCTTCGTAATGGCAGCTATGGCAGCTATACCACTGATCGAGACTCCGCCGTCCGTCATAAAAGATGGCTTCGCCGCGCCGCGCCAGCGAGGGCGCCTCGGGGCCGCCGAGCGATACGGTAGCAGCGACCTGCCGCTCTTCGAGGTCGACGACCTGCACGGAATTATCGAGATAGTTCGCCACGAACACGCGGCGATTGTCTTTGGCGATACGGAGCCCCATCGGCCGCCCGCCCAACGGCACGCGGTAATACCGCCGGTCGTCGTGCGCCAGCGCGGGATTGATGTGGTCGCCAGGTCCCCCGAAATCCTGCAAAACCAGTCCGGGCAGGCGGTAGACCAGCAGCTCGTGCGTGCCCGCAGCCGAAGCCACGAGCCACTCTTCGTCGCTGGTCAAGGCGATGCCGTGCGGGTCGGCCACGGCTTTACCTCGTTCGTCGAGCGTCATCGCCTGCCGGCGGGCGGGCTCATCGAGTCGCACGCGCGCGATACGGCTTCCGAGCACCCAACCGGCCCGAATGTTTTGCGCGTCGATCGGATTCTGCCGGTAAATCATCCAGGGAGAGTACGCGTACTTGCCGTCGGCCGAAGTCACCAGATGGCCGATATTCAAACCTTGCAGCCGTTCCTGGAAAACCATCGCACGTGAGTCCGTGTCGACCACCGACACGCTCTGGTCGCCGCTCGTGCCCACGGCCAGGCGACTGCCGTCGGGCGACAAGGCCAGCCAACGCGGCCAGCGGCCAACATCGATGCGGTCGAGCACCACGCGCTGTTCGAGATCGATCACGGCGACGGCCGACGCCCCTTCGAGGGCGACGTAGGCCGTGCGCGAGTCCGCGGCAATGGCTACTCCCATCGGATGGAAGCCGACGGTTATCGACCCGACCGGCGAAAGGCGTCCGTCGTCGAAGTCGAACAGGTCGAGCGTACCCGCGTAGGTCGCCGTCACCGCCACACGATGGCCGTCGGCCGCCCTAGCGATGGCCGAGGGATGGTGGCCGCAAGGAACCTCGGCGGCGACTGTTTGCTTGGCAATGTCGACCACCGAGACGCTATCCGCCGTCTGGTTAACCGTGATCAACCAGGTTTCGTCGGGTGAGAGCACCAGGTCGACGGGCGAACGGTCGACTTCACCCGCAGCGCCGAGCGAGACGGCCGCCAAGCCGCCAATCACGAAGATCGCACCGTAAAGGGCGCCGACGGTGATTCTCAGTACCATGCATCTGGCCGCAGATTGCCGAGTTTTGTAAGAGGACATGCGATTATCGTAGTCGCAATGCTCGCTTTCGAGCAAGGTAGACAGCGCGCTCCGGCACGAACCCTCTCAGCGATTTGCCAACGGGACGCGCAGCGGGTAATTAATACGGTTTTCACCCGCCGTAGATAAAAACCAAGAATAACACGCTGCTTTTTCGGTGACTGAAAAGCGAGTAGTCTTGTTGGGCCATGTCGGTCGGTTTTGGCTATTTCTCCTCTGACTCCACCTAAAAGCTCGCGGCAGGTTTGATGTTTGAAGTCTGGCTGCGCCCCAACCGCCGAATTCTGGCCCTGGGCGCGTTGTTTCCCGCCGTGGCGCTGATTGCCGGCGCCATGCTGTGGATGTTCGCCGCGGGTGCGGCCAATCGCGTTTGGCTGCAAATCGTCGGGGGGCTGCTGGCCGGTATCGGGTTGACAGGGCTGGCATTTATGCTCTGGCAGGCCCGTCAGTCTCGCCTCGCCTGCGACGGCCGACATCTGCTCGTCAACCTGGGCACCGCGCGCGCCATCCGTGTGCCGCTCGAGGTGGTGGAGGGGTTTTTGTTGGGGCAAGGTCCGAGCTTCTTGCCAGGACAGCGACACGAACAGGCGGAAGTCGTGAACGTGGTCGTCCGCTTGGCCGAACGGGCCACGGAGTGGGAACGCGTCGACGTCAATCGGCAACTGGGCTCGTGGTGCAAGCATTACATCACCATCCGCGGCACCTGGTGCGAACGTTTGAACGTCGCCGTGGTCAACCGTCTCAATGTGAGGCTTTCCGAGGTGAAGCAAATGCTCAAGGAGGGGAGCCTCGGATGACGCGTTTGCTGGTCAGCGTTCGTTCGCTCGACGAGGCCCGGTTGGCCGCCGCGGCCGGCGTCGATCTGATCGATCTGAAAGAACCGCGCCGCGGCCCGCTAGGGCGCGTAGACCTCGCTGTGGCACGCCAGGTGGCGAACTCGCTCAGCCCTGGTATTCCGCTGAGTATGGCGCTCGGCGAACTCGCCGAATTAACAGACGGCGATGAAGAGTCGGTCCGTCATCTGCCCGAGGAAATCCAATTCGCCAAGATCGGCTTGTCGCGCTGCGCCGATTCACCCCGCTGGCCCGACCTGTGGCGCCAAGCCTTAGGTGCGTTGCCACCGTCTTGCTCAGCGGTGGCCGTCGTCTATGCCGATTGGCGAACCACCGCCGCGCCTCGCCCGGCGGCTATCCTCGCAGAGGCGATGCGCTGCGGTTGCCGGGCGCTATTGGTTGATACGTTTTGCAAACAGGCGGGCGACGTGTTCGCGCATTGTTCGGTTCAAGAACTGACAGACATCTTCGCACGAGCGCGTGGGGCCGGGTTGTTCACCGTGCTCGCCGGTTCTCTCCGGCTCGAAAAGCTCGAATCGGTTTTGGCCCTCCGTCCCGATTACGTGGCCGTGCGCGGCGCCGTGTGCCAAGGCGATCGCGAGGGCGGTCTCTGTCCGAGCCGATTGGCCGAGTGGGTCAGCCGCCTTGCCAGCCCCGTGCAGGCCTGACCCGTGATGTGACTGGCACAGCGGCCCAAGGAGGTCTAAACTCACCGGCTCGGGAAAACCAATCGCTTCGCGTGTCGGCTCGGCGGCGCCCTCGTCGGGATCGTGGCCGGCATGACGGAACTTGCCGCACGATACCCCCTATGTCCAAAGTCAAATCGCTCCCCCGTCGGACACAAGTCAAAACGGCCGACACGTGGGATCTGGCCAGCCTGTTCACCGACGACGCCGCATGGGAAACGGCCTTCGGCAAATGGGAGAAACGAATCGGCGATTTCGCCAAGCATCGCGGCAAACTGGGCGACTCGCCCCAGGCGCTGGCGGCCTGCCTGAAATTCGATACCGAATTTGATCGCACCGGTGAGCGGCTGGGCGTCTATGCGTTTCTGAAAAGTGCCGAGGACACCGGAAACAGCACCTACCAGCGGATGCTCGGCCGCCATCGCAACGCGGCCAGCCGGGCCGGGCAGGAGTCGAGCTTCATCCGGCCCGAGATCCTGGCCATCCCACGCACCAAGATGGCGAAATTCCTGGCCGCCAAGGAGTTGGCGCCCTACCGCTTGGTGCTGGAACGGCTGTTGCGCGAGCGGCCGCACACACTCTCCGATCGAGAGGAAAAGCTGCTGGCCATGCAGAGCGAGATGGCGGCCGCGGCCGGGCTGGTGTTCCGCCAATTGAACAATGCCGACCTCAAGTTCGGCTTCGTCGAAAACGAGCGCGGCGAAAAGGTCGAACTGAGCCATGCCTCGTTTTCGGCCCTGCTCCACTCGCCCAATCGTGCCGTGCGGCAGCGAGCGTTCGAGCAGTACTACGGCCAGTTCGCCGCGCACGAGAACACGCTGGCGGCCACCCTGCAAGGCTCGATCCAGCGCGACGTGTTTTATGCGCGAGCGCGTCAGTTTTCCAGTTCGCTCGCATCGGCCCTCTTCCCCGACAACGTGCCCGCCTCGGTCTACGACAACCTGATCGCCTCGGTGCGGCGGTGGCTGCCGGCCCTGTATCGTTACTATGAATTGCGGCGGCGCAAGATGAAGCTCCGCGAAATCCACCAGTACGACACCTACGTGCCGATCCTGAGCGAGCTGAAGACGAAGCACACCTGGAACCATGCCTGCGAGACGGTGATCGATGCTTTGGCGCCGCTCGGGGCGGACTATGGCCGTGTCTTGCAGACCGGTCTCGGTGGGCGCTGGTGCGATCGCTACGAGAACCAGGGCAAGCAGAGCGGAGCGTTCAGCTACGGCTCGTACGACGGCGATCCGTACATCCTGATGAATTACCAGCCCGACGTGCTCGACCACGTGTTCACCCTGGCCCACGAGGCCGGGCACTCCATGCACTCGTACTATTCGGCCCGCAACCAACCGTTCCAATATTACCACTACACGATCTTCGTGGCCGAGGTGGCGAGCACGTTCAACGAACAACTCTTGAGCAAACACCTCATGTCGCGGGCCAAGGACGATCGCGAAAGAGCTTTTTTGATCAATCGCGAGATCGACTCGATCCGGGCCACGATCATCCGGCAGACGATGTTCGCCGAGTTCGAAAAGATCACGCACGAACTGGCAGAGCAGAACGAGCCGCTCACCGTCGACCGCTTCAAGCAGGTCTATCGCGAATTGCTGGAGGCCTATTTCGGCCCCGACTTCGCACTCGACGACGCGCTGTCGCTGGAGTGCTTTCGCATTCCCCACTTCTACCGGGCGTTTTACGTCTACAAATATGCCACCGGCATGTCGGCCGCGATCGCCCTGGCGGAACGGGTCACGCGCGGCGGCAAACGCGAGTTGGACGATTATTTGCGGTTCCTGATGGGCGGTTGTGCCCAAGACCCGCTCGACCTGCTCCGAGGCGCCGGTGTCGACATGGAACGGCCGGGCCCGGTCGATACGGCTCTGGCCCATTTCGGCGCGTTGGTCGAGCAGTTGGAACAGCTCTTATAGGCCGACGGCCCCGTCATCGCGGGCGAACCGCGGCGTGGTAGGCTCGCCATGATGCGGCCCGGTCCCGATCGCTGGCAGCACGCGGCTGCGCCGTTACAATGGCCAGCAACGCCCGATCCTCGTCACCCAACGAAAGAAGCCCCATGATTTCTCTCCCTTTGGCGTTTCGCCGCCACGCCGCCACGATCGGCCTGTTGTGCATCGCAGTCGTCGCCCTCGCGGGCCGCACGGCCGCGGCAGATCAGGAAGCGAAGCACTTCGAAAAAGAAGTCACCATAACCGTAAAGCTGAATTATCTGCTCTTTCTGCCGACCGATTATGCCCAGAGCGACAAGAAGTGGCCGCTGATCCTGTTCTTGCATGGTGCGGGCGAATCGGGCGAGAACTTGGAGAAGGTGAAGGCTCACGGGCCGCCCAAGATCGTCGACAAGAACGCGGACTTCCAATTCATCTTGGTCTCTCCCCAAAGCCGAGGCCGCGGGTGGGATAGCAACACGCTCCGAGCCCTGCTCGACGATGTGTGCGACAATTACCGCGTGGACCGCGACCGCGTCTATCTGACGGGGTTGAGCATGGGCGGCTACGGCACGTGGCGGTTGGCCGCGGACCATCCTCAGTATTTCGCTGCCATCGCGCCGATCTGCGGCGGCGGCAATCCGAACGATGCCAAGAAGCTCAAAGACCTGCCGATCTGGGTCTTCCATGGCGCCAAGGACACAGCCGTTCCCCTGCGCGCGTCGGAAGAGATGGTCAAGGCGCTGAAGGAAGCCGGCAACGACGTGAAATTCACGGTCTATCCCGAGGCCGGCCACGATTCTTGGACCGAAACCTACGACAATCCCGAGCTTTACCAATGGTTCCTGAGCCACAAACGGGGCGAGAAGACCGAGGCCGGATCGTGACCGTCATGCCGAGGTCCCCTAGAGCGGCTGACAAAACCCGGAAGTCGGAGCGCCGCGGGCAACAAATCGGCAGTGAAACGCCGATTTTTGGGAAGCTCCATCCGGTTTCGTCGGTTGCTCGAAAGGCCGCACATGCCGGTTTGATCCTGTTGACGGTCGCTCTCGGTTGCAATCGGGGCGACACGGCCGCTCCGGTCGCCCTCAAACCGGTTACTGTCGCGCAAGAGACGCACGTGCGGCTGCTATTGAACTGGTACCCCGAGGCCGAGCACGGCGGCTATTACGCGGCACTGCGAGAAGGCTTCTATCGCGAGGCCGGACTCGATGTCGAGATCGTCAAAGGGGGTCCTCAGTCGTTGGTCGTGCCGCAAGTCGACGGCGGCGAGATGGAATTCGGCATCTCTAACGCCGACGGGCTTTTGCTCGCCCGGGCCGAAGACGCCGCCGTCGTGGCCCTGATGGCGCCGCTGCAAACGAGCCCGCGCGTGATCATGGTGCACGCCGCCTCGGGCATCGAGAGCTTCGACGATCTGAAAGACATGACGGTTGCCATGAACCCGCAACCGTTCGCCACCTTTTTGAAGAGCCATGTCGCGCTGTCCGGGGTGACCGTGGTGCCCTATCAGGGGAGCGTGGCCCAATTTCTCAGCGACCCCAAATTCGCCCAGCAGGCGTATGTGTTCAGCGAGCCGTTCGTGGCCCAGCAGCAAGGAGGAGACCCGAAGTCGCTATTGGTGGCCAACCTCGGCTTCAATCCGTACACCAGCGTGCTGTTCACCGGTCAAACCTATCTGAAAGAGCACGAAGAACTCGTGGCCAAGATGGTGTCTGCCAGCGTGCGCGGCTGGCAGCACTATATCGATTCGCCAGAGGAAACGAACGTGTACTTGCACTCAATCAATCCCGAGATGGGCCTCGAGGCGCTGGCTTATGGCGTGAAGGCGCTCCGGCCGCTCGTGCTCGGCGATAAATCCGGCGACGAGGCCGAACCAGCGAAGAAGGCGATCGGAGCCATGTCGCGCGACCGCTGGCAAACGCTCGCCAAACAGCTCGAAGAGGTCGAACTTCTCCAGCCCGACGCAGTCGATCCTGCCGAGATCTTCACCACGAAGTACTTACCCACCAACCCGTAGGAGGGCCCGGTGTCGCGGGCATGCATTGCCCCGGTGTCGCGGGCATGCATTGCCTCCAACCCTGGCAGCACGCGCATTTACGCCCTATAATCTTAGAGCGGCTGACAAAACTCGGAAGTCCGAGCGCCGTGCGCGAAAAATCGGCCGTGAAACGCCGATTTTTTTGAGCCCGATGTGGTTTTGTCGGTTGCTCTTAAAGAGAGCGGACCAGCGAGGAGTGGAAAGGAGGCGGTCATTATGGATCGCACGGCCACTGAACAGCAGGCGCTGTTCGAGCATCAATTGCTGGCGCACATTGCCGACGCGCTGCGCACGACCATCGATTGGGCGTTGCACCGCCAGGACTGTTCGAGCCGGTTGCCCAGCTTGCGGTTTATCGCCAATTCGTTCCACCGCCATCTGGAACACATCTTGGCGCTGGAAGAGCGGGAAGGTTATCTTCCGGCGATCGACAGTCATCGCCATTTGGATCTGCGCGGCCAGGTCGAAACGCTTCGTGCCGAGCACGATGACTTTCGCGGGCGGTTGCAACTGGCCGTCGAGCGGCTCGAAGCGGTAGCGCCGGCCGACTATTTGACGGTGGGTGAGGTCTGTACGGGGCTGATGGCTTTGTTGGATGAGATCAACGATCACAACCGCCGCGAAATGTTGCTGATCGAAGTGGTTCGCGAGCGAGACGACCGCGAACGGCTGCTCGGACTGTTATAAATTCTTCGCTAGGAAAGTAGGAAAAGACGCATGGGTGCGCACAAGTCGACTGTAAATCGCCGGAAGAAGATCAAACGGCGCATCAAGAACGCGCGGACGCGCAAGCAACCGGCGACGAAGCGCTAGCGGAATCGCAAGAGCCTCTGCCTGCTCCGCACCAACTTCTGCCCATCACCTCGCACAGCGCGCGGTTGCGAGCGTGGTTTTCACACGGTTGCCCAATAGGCGTTGCGCAATAGGCAGCACGGTGCTGGCCTTTACACGCTCCGGCTTATTTCGGCCGCGGCTGGGAGAGGAACTCCTTGACCGTCTTCGGGGGGGGCGGCTGCTTGCTCGCGCAACCGATCACCGAAACGGCCAATATCCCGCCGAGGATCGCAGCCAGCACGGCCGCGCTACCGAGCCGCCATCGCCCTTCTGCCAGATTATTGGTCAAAATGGTCACTTGCGGCCTTTGTGTCCCGAGAACACCGCATGCTTCGTACAAGATCGACGGGCCGGACTTTCGCAAAAAGTCTCCCCTGCGCCCAGAGCGGTTTTTGAGAGCGGTTTGGGTCTTTTTCGCGCCCGGACGGGGTCGCGGAACCGCACCGGAAAGGGGCCGATTTTGCCGACCGGTCGGCCGTAAGCTACGTATAATTAACTGATTGCGGCACGTAGCAGGTGCCACGGCGGTGAGCCGATGCGATTGGGGCGGGCGTTCGGGTCATTGTGGCGGGCGCCTGTTTGCCCTAGCATGTTGCGATTGCCGGGTGTCGGCGGGCTCAACCACTAATTCTGTGATGCCTGAAAACCGTTTCGGATTCATTGGGGCCGGGCGGATGGCAACCGCGCTGGCCGCAGGATTCGTCGACCGCGGCCTGGCGATGCCCAACCAGCTCATTGCTAGCGATCCGTCGCCCGCGGCAGCCGAGCAATTCCAACGCAGCACCGGCGGACGGGTGGTCCGAGACAACCTCGAAGTTGCCGCCCATGCCGACCAGCTATTTCTGGCGATCAAGCCGCAGCAGATGGCCGACGTGTTGGGCCAACTCGCCGGTCGGCTGAACGAGCGGAACCTGGTGGTTTCGGTGGCGGCCGGCATCCCGCTATCTACGATTTCTCAGATGCTGGGCCCGGGACCGCGGCTGGTGCGCGTCATGCCAAACACTCCCTGCCTGATCGGGCAGGGGGCCAGCGCTTATTGTCTGGGTCCGGGGGCTACGGCCGACGACGGGCAACTCGTCGGCAAGCTGTTGGAAGCCGTCGGCCGGGCGTTCGAAGTGCCCGAGAAGCTGCTCGATGCCGTCACCGGCTTATCGGGCTCCGGTCCCGCCTTCGTCTACTTGATGATCGAGGCACTGAGCGACGGGGGCGTGCGGATGGGATTACCGCGCGATGTGGCGCTGGCCCTGGCCGCACAGACCGTGCGCGGTGCGGCGGAACTGGTGCTCTCCTCGGCACAACATCCGGCGGTGCTCAAGGACCAGGTGGCGAGTCCGGGCGGCACGACCATCGCCGGCCTGCAAGTGTTGGAGACGGGTGCCGTGCGTGGGGCGTTGATGGCGGCCGTCGAAGCCGCAACTCGGCGGTCCGCCGAGTTAGCCAAATGAGAGTTTTCGCAGTTCGAGGGCTTTAAAAAATGTCCGTGTTCTGTCTGATCGACGACAAGCACGTGCCGTTGTATCGCGTGGTATGGGTTTCGGCGACGCCGCATTTCTGCGGCGCCGAGGCGTGCGAGCGCGAAGGGTATTACGAGGTGCGGCTCGAACAGGGCGAAGTGGTATGGGCCAACCATAAAGAGCGCGACTCCTTGCTCGAAGCGCTCGAAGAATGGGCCGGTGGCGTGGGCCCGGAAGACGAAGAAGACGAAAGCTGGCAATAAACGGGGCGACGAAAGGACCCGGCCCATGGAGATGGACGATCGCTTCGAGTGGCGCGAGACGTATTTCATTCTTTTCCCCTCCGGCAAACGACCGGCATTGAAACAGGTGGAAAAGGCCGTGCTTAAACTCGGAGTGCATTTCGAATTGAGCGGCCAAGAGGCGGATGATGCCGGGCTGCTCGAAACGCTGCACATTCGTTCGCCCGAGGATCATTCGGCCTTGGAGATCGACTACCTCAGCGGCGACGAAGTGGTGATGCAGGTGGAGGAGCTGGACAAGCAGATGCGCGGCGACACGAGCGAGCGCGACAAGCTGGCCCGCCTGCGAAAATGCGACGCCCGCTTCGAGGTCATGCATTTCGAAGAGATGGGAGACGGCTACGATCGCGAAGACGCCGACGAAGTCTTCGATCCCAGCGCACTGCTCGTCGTGCTCGATGCCCTCATCGACCTGACGGGAGGCGTCGGCGTCGACCCCCAATCGGGCACGCTGCTGTAAGGCGCCCACCTTGCCGGCACCTGCATGCCCCCAAAACGTGCCGGCGGGATCATCCGTAGCCGCGGCTAATCGGTAGACAACGGCCTCGCCAGGTGTAGCGCGGGCTGCCTACCCGCTCCGTAAACGCGCCCTACAACGGTGCCCCTGTCATCGGGTATAAATTAAAACTAATTCAAGACCAAGTTACGTTGCACAGACGGTAGGCACTCCGATGTCGGAACAGGTTCGTGACGGCGGCGGCTCCCAAGCGAGCGTGATGATCGCCCTTGCGGTCGTGGTGCTGGTCTATTTGGGCGCGGCATTGGCTGGTTGGCCACAGCGGGGCACCGAGTTGATCAAGGCGGCCGAGCATGCGTCCGCGTCGGACGAGGCCGTCGAACCGGGTCACGGTCATGCGGGCGCCGGATCGGAGAAGGCCGCTTTGCCCACGGCCGTTCCGATGTGTCCTCCGCCGGCCTATTGGACGGTGACGCCCTTCGTCCTTCTGTTGGGCGCGATCGCGGTGCTGCCGCTGTTCCACTTCTCGGAACACTGGTGGGAGAGCAACCAGAATAAGCTTCTGGTGGCGGGCGGACTGGGGCTGGCCACGCTACTCTATTATGCCCTCGTGCACGCCGACCCGATCCACTGCCACTTCCTGGGCCAGCGCGTGATCGAACATCCGGGCGGCGCCTTTTCTTGGCAACTGCCGTCGGCGGTGATCGCCAACGCCATCTTCCAAGACTTTGTGCCGTTCATCGTCCTTCTGTTCAGCTTGTACACGATCACGGGCGGCATCCGCATCGAGGGCGACCTGCCGGCTCATCCGTTGACGAACACGGCCTTCCTGGCCGTGGGCGCCCTGCTGGCCAGTTTCATTGGTACGACCGGCGCGGCGATGTTACTCATTCGTCCTCTGCTCGAGACAAACCGGCAGCGGACCTATGTGAGCCACACGGTGGTGTTTTTCATTTTCGTGGTCTGCAACTGCGGCGGCTGCTTGTTGCCGCTGGGCGACCCGCCGCTCTTCCTCGGTTACTTACAGGGAGTGCCGTTCCTGTGGACAGCGTCGCTGTGGTTGGAATGGCTGTTCGTAAACGGGGTGCTACTCGTCCTCTATTTCGTGTGGGATTCGACACGTTGTTATCCTCGCGAGACGCCGCCCGATGTGGTCCGCGATGAGGCCCGCGTTCACCGGCTCCGTTTCGGGGGATTGTGGCCCAACCTGCCGCTGCTCTGTTTGGTGGTCGCCGCGGTCGCCTTTCTCGATCCGAGCAAGGAGCTGCCGGGCACCTCGTGGCATCCCTGGCTCTACCTGCGCGAGATAACGCTGTTGTCGCTCGTCCTCCTGTCGCTTGCGCTCGGCCCCGCCTCGGTGCGGCACGGAAACAAGTTCAATTACGGCGCGATCATCGAGGTCGCGGTGCTGTTCATCGGCATCTTCATCTGCATGCAACCGGCGTTACAGATTCTGCACGAAAAGGGCCCCGGTCTCGGCATCAATACCGCGCCCAGGTTTTTCTGGGTAACCGGGGCGCTCTCGTCTGTGCTTGACAACGCACCGACCTACCTCGTCTTCCTCGAAACGGCCCGGGCGCTGCACGCCACCGGCGTGAGTACCGCGGGCAACGTCGGCGTACCCGACAATATGCTGGCCGCTATCAGCCTGGGGGCCGTCTTCATGGGCGCCAACACCTACATCGGCAACGGACCCAACTTCATGGTCAAGACGATCGCCGAGAAATCGGGTGTCCGCATGCCGAGCTTTTTCGGGTACATGGTGTATAGCGGTGCCTTCTTGATACCGCTGTTTGGCCTCACGACCTGGCTGTTCTTCCTCAAATAATGGTCCCGATTGTTACCACGGACAGCCAGCTAACCGAGCTCTGCCGACGGCTGGCCGCCTGCCCCACGATCGCCTTCGACACCGAGTTCGTATCGGAGCATACCTATCGGCCGCAGTTGTGCTTGATCCAGGTCGCAGCCGAAGGCGAACTGGCGGCCATCGACGCGCTGGCGATCGAAGACCTGACTCCCTTCTGGGAGGTGGTCGCCACTCCCGGGCACGAGACGGTGGTTCACGCGGGGCGCGAAGAAATCGCCTTTTGCCTGGCGGCGGTCGACAAACCGCCGGCCGGCTTGTTCGACGTGCAGCTCGCCGCCGGCTTCATTGGGCTCGAATATCCGGCCGGGTACGGAAATCTCATCTCGAAGCTACTCTCGGTCACGCCACGCAAGGGAGAAACGCGCACCGACTGGCGGCGGCGGCCCCTTTCCGACCGGCAGATCGACTACGCACTCGAAGACGTTCGCCACCTGCGCCCCCTGCGCGACATACTGCACGGTCGGCTCGTCGAGCTCGGCCGTGTAGATTGGTTCGCCGGCGAGACCGCCGATTTCGTCAAGGAGATCGACGAATCGCGGCGCCGCGAGCGGTGGCGCAAGGTATCGGGCAGTTCCGGCCTGTCGGCCCGCAGCAAGGCGATCGTGCGCGAACTTTGGCTGTGGCGCGACCGCGAGGCCGCGCGACGCAACTGCCCGGTTAAACGCGTGCTGCGTGATGACCTGATCGTCGAACTGGCCAAGCGGCGCAGCTCCGACCCCAAGCAGGTACGTGCGATACGTGGCATGGAACGAGGCGACCTGCTACGTCTGCTGCCGAGCCTCTGCCAGGCGATCGAAACGGCGCTGAGCGTGCCCGATGAGGAGTGCCCCGCCATCGCCCGCCGTGAGGCCAGCGCGCAACTGACCATGCTCGGGCAATTCCTGTCGTCCGCCCTGAGCAGCATCTGCCGCGCGGCGGAAGTGGCGCCCAGTCTGGTCGGCACGGCCAATGATGTGCGCGATCTCGTAGCCTATCAACTCGGCGAATTCGACAGCGACGATCGCGAGCCGCCCCTCCTAGCACAAGGCTGGCGCGCGGAGGTCGTCGGCCAGCTACTCGACGACCTGCTGGCCGGCAAGGTTTCGATCCGCATCCGCGATCCGCGGGCCGAACAACCGCTCGCCTTCGAGCGCGAGTAGGTTCTTCGTCAGCGCCTGATCTGGCGCCAGGTAATCGTGCCCGGCGGCGGGCCTCTTGGCCCGGAGCGAAGCCCTCACCGCCGAACGTCTTTGGAGCAACCGACAAACTGGATCGAGCTTCACAAAATCGGCGTTTCACGGCCGATTTTTTTGCCCGCGGCGCTCCGGGTTCCGGGTTTTGTCTGCCGCTCTTAGCCTGCCGAGGCTCTCTTTAGCCTGCCGAGGATCCCTGTCTACTCGTTCAACAGGGCATCGAGGCCGCTGGAACCGGCCTTGGCACTCTTGCCAGCCGCGTTGCCGTTCGACTCCTCGCCGCTCTCGAGCAACGGGAAGGCCTTCGTGAGCACGCGCTCTTTCTCGCGGGCCAGATCGACAAGCGCTTCGGGCTTGATCCGGACTTCCGACTCCTGGTACGTCTTGAAGCCCGTTCCGGCCGGTACGAGATGGCCGAGAATCACGTTCTCCTTCAAGCCCACCAGCGTGTCGACCTTGCCCGCCAGCGCCGCTTCGGTGAGCACCTTGGTCGTCTCCTGGAAGCTGGCCGCCGAGATGAAGCTGGCACTCTGCACCGAGGCCTTCGTGATGCCCAGAAGCTGTGTGCTGGCGGTTGCCGGCTTGGGCTTGGCACCCTTCGCCGCTTCGCCGCCGAGGGCCTCGATCTGGGCGTTGACCTGTTCGAGCGTGTCCTTCGGCACGATCGCGCCGGGGGCAAAATCGCTGTCCCCCTTCTCCGTGATCCGCAGACAGCCCGACAGCCGCTGGTTGACGGCGCGGAATTCGAACTTGTCCATGACGCTGCCGGGCAACAAGCCGGTATCGCCGACGCTTTCGATGCGGACCTTGCGGAGCATCTGGGCCACGATGATCTCGATGTGCTTGTCATCGATTTCTACGCGTTGGCTGCGATAGACGTTCTGGATTTCGCGCACCAGGTAATGCTGCACGGCCTCTTCTCCCGAGATGCGGAGAATGTCGTGCGGCACCAGCGGCCCGTCGACCAGCGCCTCGCCCGCCCGCACGAAGTCGCTCGCGTGCACGCGTAGGTGCTTACCGTGCGACACCAAGTGCTCGCGCTCGATACCGCTTTCGCTGCGGACGATGATGGTCCGCTTGCCACGCCGCTTCTCGCCGAGCAGCTCGACCGCACCGTCGATCTCGGCGATCACCGCCGGGTCTTTCGGCTTGCGAGCTTCGAAGATCTCCGTAACCCGCGGCAGACCGCCCGTGATGTCTTGCGTACCCGACACCTCACGCGGCGTCTTGGCCAGCAGGGTACCGGCCGACACCTGATCACCCTCGTTGACCTCGATGTGGGCCTTCTCGGGCAGGTAGTAGAAGTCGAGAATCTTGCCGCCGGCGTCTTCCAGAATGACCTGCGGGTGCAGATCGCCCTTGTGCTCCATCACCATGCGGCGCACGTGACCGCTGGGGTCCTTCTCCATACGGAGCGTTTCGCCCTCGATCACGTCTTCGTAGCGCACCTTACCGCCGACCTCAGCCAGAATCGGAATGCTGTGCGGGTCCCACTGACACAGGATGGCGCCCACCGGCACTTCCTGGTTTTCCTCGACCTTGAGAATCGCACCGGCCGGGATCTCGTATTTCTCCAACTCACGCCCCTTGGGATCGATGAGGGAGATTTCGCCGTTACGGGTGAGCACCACTTGCTGGCCTTCGTCGTTGCGCACGACCTTGAGCCGGGTGAACTTGGCGATACCGGCCTTCTTGGCCCGGATTTCACTCTCTTCGACGGCGCGGGCCGCGGTGCCACCGATGTGGAACGTACGCATCGTCAACTGCGTACCGGGCTCGCCGATGCTCTGGGCGGCGATGATACCCACGGCCATCCCTTCTTCCACCAGCGAACCGGTGGAGAGATCCATGCCGTAGCAGAGCCGGCAGACACCGAGAGACGCATCGCACGTCATCGGGCTGCGCACCTGGATCTTCTCCAAGCCCAGCTCTTCGACCCGGCGGGCGATCTCGGTGGTGATCATCTCGTTTTCCTTGACGATCACTTCATCGGTGATCGGGTTGACGATATTGGCCCGGCTGACGCGGCCGCGAATCGAGTCGGCCAACCGAACCTCAACCTTCTCACCGCGGTAGATCACACCCTTGGTGATCCCCTGCGTGGTGCCGCAATCGTGCACCGTGATGACGACGTTCTGCGCCACGTCGGCCAGCTTGCGGGTGAGATAACCCGAGTCGGCCGTCTTCAAGGCCGTATCGGCCAAGCCCTTGCGGGCACCGTGCGTGGAGCTGAAATACTCCAACACCGTGAGGCCCTCGCGGAAGTTGGCCTTGATCGGCGTCTCGATGATCTTGCCCGACGGCTTAGCCATCAAACCACGCATACCTGCCAATTGGCGAATCTGCTCGACACCACCGCGGGCACCCGAGTGGGCCATCAAGTAGATCGGGTTCACGTAGCCCGGCTTGCGATGGTCGTTTTCCAGTTCGGCCATCATCTCGGTGGTGATCCGCTCGCGAGCGTGCGTCCAGGCATCGAGCACTTGGTTGTAGCGCTCCACCTCGGTGATCACGCCGCGCTGGTAGAGCTTCTGGAACTTGAGCACGGTCTTCTCGGCGTCGCCGATGATGCGCGACTTGCTGGGCGGCGTAATCAGGTCGTCGGTCGCGAACGACAGTCCGCTGTGCGTGCTCTGCCGGAAGCCCGTCCGGTTCATCGTGTCGAGCAGGTCGATCGTCGCCCGGCGGCCCAGAATGGCGTAGCAGTCGGAGATCACCTTGGCCAACTCGCTGCTCTTCATCGGGATGTTGTAATAGGGCATCCCTTCGGGCAAAGCGTCGTTGAACATCACGCGCCCGACCGTGGTCTCGACCAGTCCGCCCGGCTTGCGGTCGCGATCGCCTTCCCCCTTCAACCGGCGGTTTTTGGCCAAGCGGTACCTGATGCGGGCGTGGGTGTCGATCTTGCCCAGCGAATAGGCCAAATGGACCTCGGCCGACGAGCTGAACACCATGCCGTCGCCCTTGCGGTCGGGCACGCTCATGGTCATGTAGTAGCAACCCATCACCACGTCTTGCGAGGGGCTGATGATCGGCGCGCCGTTGGCGGGGCTGAAGATGTTGTTGGTCGACATCATCAGCGTGTGCGCCTCGACCTGGGCCTCGATCGACAAGGGCAGGTGCACGGCCATCTGGTCGCCGTCGAAGTCGGCGTTAAAGCCTTTGCACACCAACGGGTGCAGCTTGATCGCGTTCCCTTCCACCAGGATCGGCTCGAACGCTTGGATACCCATGCGATGCAACGTAGGCGCGCGATTGAGCAACACCGGATGGTTGCGAATCACTTCCTCGAGGATATCCCACACCTCGTCATCCTTGCGCTCCAGCATCTTCTTGGCGCTCTTGATGGTGTCGGCGTGGCCGAGTTCCTTCAGCCGGCGGATGATGAACGGCTGATAGAGTTCCAAGGCGATCTTCTTGGGCAGGCCGCATTGGTGCAAACGCAGGCTCGGACCGACCACGATCACGCTACGGGCCGAATAGTCGACGCGCTTGCCGAGCAGGTTCTCGCGGAAGCGGCCCTGCTTTCCCTTGATCATGTCGGTGAGCGACTTGAGCGGACGGTTGCTGCTGCCCAACACAGGCCGCTTGCAGCGGTTGTTGTCGAACAGGGCATCGACCGACTGCTGGAGCATCCGCTTCTCGTTGCGGATGATCACCTCCGGCGCATTGAGGTCGACCAGCTTCTTGAGCCGGTTGTTGCGGTTGATGATGCGGCGGTAGAGGTCGTTCAGGTCGCTGGTGGCGAAGTTGCCCGAATCGAGCAACACGAGCGGCCGCAGGTCGGGCGGAATCACCGGGATGACGTCGAGCACCATCCACTCGGGCTTGTTGTCGCTGTCGCGGATCGACTCGACGATCTTCAGCCGGTTGATGAGGTCCTTCTGCTTCTGCTTGGAGCCCGTCTCGGCGAGCTGCTTGCGCAGTTCCTGCGAGAGGGTGACGAGGTCGAGATTGGCCAGCATCTTGCGGACGGCTTCGGCGCCCATGTCGGCCTCGAAGGCCCCGTCGCCGTAATCCTCGCGGGCCTTGCGATATTCCTCTTCGGTGAGAAGCTGCTGCCGCTTGAGCGGCGTTTCCTTGGGATCGATGACCGCATAGTCCTGGAAATAGATGACCTTCTCCAGGCTGGTGGTCTTCATGTCGAGCAAGTTGCCGAGCCGGCTCGGCATGGCCTTGAAGAACCAGATGTGCACCACCGGCGCGGCCAGTTCGATGTGCCCCATGCGCTTACGGCGCACACGGCTATGCGTGACCTTGACTCCGCAACGGTCGCAGATCATCCCCTTGTATTTCATGCCCCGGTACTTGCCGCAGGAGCATTCCCAGTCCTTCTCGGGTCCGAAGATGCGCTCGCAGAACAGACCGTCTTTTTCGGGGCGGTACGTACGGTAGTTGATCGTCTCCGGCTTCTTGACCTCGCCGAACGACCAACTGCGGATGTCGTGCGGGCGGGCCAGGCTGATCTTGACCGAGGCGTAGTCGTTAATCCGATCGTAAGAGCTTTCGCCGATACCTGTACTCACTGTGTTCGCTCCTTGTCGGGAAGAGGAATACGTGTTTCGTGGTGTGTTGGATTCGTGAGGGCGTTCGTTCGCGTTAGCTTGCAAGTGGGCCAGCCTTCGATCGCGCGGGGGCGATCGCAAGCGCCCCTTACACCCGCCGTTTCTCCAACTGCATGTTGAGGGCCAGTCCCCGGATCTCATTGGTCAACACATCGAAGCTGGCGGGGGTGCCGGCTTCGAGCGTATTCTCACCCTTGACCATCGATTCGTAGATCTTGGTGCGACCTTCGACGTCGTCGCTCTTGACGGTGAGCAACTCCTGCAAGATGTAGGCGGCACCGTAAGCTTCCAGCGCCCAGACTTCCATTTCGCCGAACCGCTGACCACCGAAGCGGGCCTTGCCGCCCAACGGTTGTTGCGTGATGAGCGAGTAGGGTCCGGTCGATCGGGCGTGGACCTTGTCGTCCACCAGGTGGTGCAGCTTGAGCATATAGATGAAGCCCACCGTCGTCTCCTGCTCGAGCGGCTCGCCCGTGCGACCATCGAATAGCTGGGCCTTGCCGTGGCGCGGCAGCTTCGCTTCGTCGAGGCACTTCTGGATCGTTTCCTCGGTGGCTCCGTCGAAGACCGGCGTAATGGCCTGGAAGCCGAGCTTGGCGCCGGCCCATCCCAGATGCGTCTCGAGGATCTGACCGACGTTCATGCGGCTCGGCACGCCCAACGGGTTGAGCATGATTTGCAGCGGAGTGCCATCGGCCAGGAAGGGCATGTCCTCCTGCGGCAGGATCTTGGCGATCACGCCCTTGTTGCCGTGACGGCCGGCCATCTTGTCGCCCACCGAGATCACGCGCTTGGCGGCGATATAGACCTTGACCATCTGCAACACGCCGCTGCGCAGTTCATCGCCGCGCTTCATCGAATTCAGGTGTCGGTCGCGCTCGTCGATCGCGGCCTCGACCGCCGGCCAACCGGCCTTCCAGGTCTTCTCGACGTCGGCCTTGCGTTGCGGGCTGCGGATGTCGAGCGATTCGATCTTGAACCGCTGCGCCTGCTCGGCGACGTACTTATGCTCCTGGTCGCGCACCAGGACATTGCCGTCTTCGTCGGTCAGCGGACGCTGCAGGATGGCCTCGACCTGCTCGACCAACCCACCGAAGGCCTGGGCGACCTTGGCGTTCCCCTGCGCCTCGACCTCCTTGAGCTGCTTCTCGAACTGTTTGCGTTCGTCTTCCGAGAGGCTGAGCCGCCGCGAGAACTTCTGCGTGTTGATCACAATCCCCTCGACGCCCGAGGGCACTTCGAGTGAATCGTTCTTCACGTCTTCGCCGGCACGGCCGAAGATGGCGTGCAACAACTTCTCTTCGGGCGTCAACTCGGTCTTCGACTTGGGCGAGACCTTGCCGACCAACACGTCGCCCGGCCGCACAAAGGTGCCGACGCGCACGATGCCGCTTTCGTCGAGGTTGCGCAGGGCCTTCTCCGCCACGTTGGGAATGTCGCGGGTGAACTCCTCGCGTCCCAGCTTCGTTTCGCGGATCTCGATGTCGAATTCCTCGATGTGGATCGAGGTATAGACGTCATTCCGCACCAGCTCTTCGCTGATGATGATGGCATCCTCGAAGTTGAAGCCGTCCCAGGCCATGAAGCCTACGAGCACGTTGCGGCCGAGAGCCAACTCGCCGCGATAGGTGGCGGCACCGTCGGCAATGACTTCGCCCTTCTCCACCTTCTGGCCGACGCTCACGATCGGCCGCTGGTTCTGACAGGTGCGTTCATTGAGGCCCACGTACTTGCGCAGCTCGTAGGTCTCGTCGCCGACGACGACCTTGTTGGCATCGACGTAATTCACGGTCCCCTTCTTCTTGGCCCGCACGAGCATGCCCGAGTTCTGGGCCACGTCGCGTTCCATACCGGTCGCCACGATCGGGGGCTCGGTGATGAGCAGGGGGACTGCCTGCCGCTGCATGTTGGAACCCATCAAGGCACGGTTGGCGTCGTCGTGTTCCAAGAAGGGAATCAGACCGGCCGAGACACCCACCATCTGCGCCGGGGCTACGTCGGTGTATTGGATCTTGTCGGCCGGAACCATCTGAAAATCGGCCCGGTAGCGGGCGATGATGTTCTCGCCTTGCAGCTTGCCATGATCGACCGGCGTATCGGCCGGAGCCAGAAACGCCTCGTTCTCTTGATCGGCCCGCAGCCAAACGACCTCGTCGACCACCTTCCCCTTCGCACATTTGCGATAGGGCGTGATCAAAAAGCCGTACTCGTCGACCCCGGCGAAAATCGCCAAGCTCGAGATCAAGCCGATGTTCGTACCTTCGGGCGTCTCGATCGGACAGATCCGCCCGTAGTGCGAGATGTGCACGTCGCGGACCTCGAAACCGGCCCGCTTGCGGTTCAAACCTCCTGGTCCCAAGGCCGACAACCGACGCTCGTGCGTGAGCATCGAGAGCGGGTTCGTCTGGTCGACCACCTGCGACAACTCGCCGCGACCGAAGAAATACTCGATCGCCGCCGAGATGCTCTTGGGATTGATCAGGCTGCGGGGCGTCATGTCCTCCACGTCCTTGAGGCTCATCCGCTCCTGCACCGTGCGGCGCAGCTTCAAAAAGCCTTTGCGCAATTCATCGCAGGCCAACTCGTCGATGGTCCGCAGGCGGCGATTGCCCAAGTGGTCGATGTCGTCGATCTCGGCCGATGGATCGTCGGCCCGCAGCTTGAGCAGATACTTGATGGCCGCGATCAAGTCTTCGGGCCGCAGGGTCATCTCGCTCTCGGCGATTTCCAGTCCCAGCTTACGATTGATGCGGAACCGACCCACGCGCCCGAGACGATAACGGTTGGTGTCGTAGAACTTCTCGTGGAACAGGGCGCGGGCCTTCTCGAGCTGCGGCGGATTGCCCGGACGCAACCGCTGATAGATCTTCAGCAGGGCCTCTTCGTGGCTGGCCGTGCTGTCTTCACGCAAGCTGTTGAAGATGAGCTGGTCCTTCTGGTCGGCCATGACGTCCACCGAAGTCAGGCCCGACGTGCAGATCACCTCGGCCACGTTCTTGGTGATCTTTTGGCCGGCTTCCAAGATGACTTCGCCGGCGCGGTCGCTCTCGGCCGGATAGACGACGTCCGTAACCGCCAGCTTCCCTTCGATCTTAGCCACGCTGCGGCCATCGACGACCTTCTCCACCGTCGTCTCGAAGAAGCACCGGAGCAGATCGGAGTTTTGGCTGTACTTGGCGTCCATGGCCCGCAGCAGCGTGAGCGCCGAGAACTTGCCACTCTGGTCGATGCGCACGGTCAGCACTTCCTTTTTGCTGACATTGAGCTCAATCCAGCTTCCTCGCTCGGGGATGACGCGGCAGCTATGCAGGCGCCGTTCGTTCCCTTCCATCTCGCTGACGAAATCGACGCCGGGGCTGCGGTGCAACTGGCTCACCACGACGCGCTCGGCACCGTTGATAATGAACTCGCCGCCGCCGAGCATCACCGGCATATCGCCCAGATAGACTTCCTCTTCGACCGCCTGCTCCTTGGTCAGCCGCAACCACACCTTAAACGGACGACCGTAGGTGAGCCGGAGTTGCCGGCATTCGTCGGGCGTATAACGCGGCTTGCCCAATTCGTAACGGAGATACTGCAATTGCAGCGTCTTGTCGTAGCTCTCGATCGGGAAGATCTCTCGCAGGACGCCCTCGATCCCCTGGTCTTTCCGCTTCTCGGAGAGGGTGTCGAGTTGCAGAAACGCGTCGTAGCTGCGCGTCTGGATCTCGGTCAGGTCGGGAATGCCCTGATGCTGTTGATTCGAGCCGAAACGACGGACTTCCTTCGGGCTGAGGCGACGTTCTGCCGATGTGGCCATAAGGAATGAAGCTCCTAACGGGAAAGATGCTGAGGCCTGAAATCTGGGTCGATCGGCGCGCGCTGGCCCGCACGGCCGATGGTCAGTCCGCTATCGAAGCGCGAGATGGCGGTCAAACTAGTTCCAACGATGCCGCGGGTTCGCTACGCCGCACGGCATTCCTCCGTGGGACAAAGGGCACCGCCGCCCCCCACAACCGCGCGCCAGCGATACGCGCGGCCTTCGGTCAGAGGCGGTCGCCGCAAGTTTGCACACGCGAATTACTTGATGGAAACCGTGGCGCCGGCTTCCTCGAGTTCCTTCTTCAGTTTCTCGGCGTCTTCCTTCGAGATACCTTCCTTGACCTTGCTGGGCACGCCTTCGACCAGGTCCTTGGCTTCCTTCAAGCCCAGACCGGTGGCCGCGCGTACCACCTTGATCACGCCGATCTTCTTGTCGCCGAACCCTTCCAGGACGACGTCGAATTCGGTCTTTTCGGCCGCCGGGGCAGGACCACCACCGCCAGCCCCACCAGGACCCGCCATCATCACCATGCCGCCGCCGGCGGCCGGCTTGATGCCGTGGACCTGTTCCAGGTAATCACTTAATTCCTTGGCCTGCTTGAGCGTCAACTCGACGATCTTGTCGCCCAGTTCCTTCGTGTTGGCCGAAAACTCCATGGTAGCTGCTTCAGACATGAAAAATCAGTCCTTTCTAGATTGGGTCGTATGTGATGTTTTGTTTGGTCGGATCAATAAGAGCGCATCCGAAAACCGGCTGGCTCGCAGGCACGGATGACCGTGGGGACGACCCGACGGATCGTCTGGCCGGTACCCATCCGCACCTCAAATTCATTCCGTCTATGCGGCCGGTGCTTCGGCGGCGGCCCCCTCCGGTTCCTCTCCCTTTTGCTTGATCTGGCTGGCCAAACTGCCACCGGCCGCGGTGAGCTGGGCCACAAGTGTCGCACCCGGCGAGAGAATCTGACCCACCAGAATGCTGAGCTGTTCCTGCCGGCTGGGCCAGCGGCTGACCTCCGACACCTGCTCGGCCGTCAACCGGCCGCCGTCCATCACCCCGCCACGCGCCGTAAACTTCTCGTATTGCTTTTCGCCAGCGAGCGCCGTGATCTCCTTGGCCAGCGACACGATGTCTTCGCAACCCCAGACCAAGGCCAGCGAGCCTTCCATCTGCTCGAAAGCCGCCGCCAGCGGCGTGCCCTCGGTGGCTCGTCGAGCCAGGCTGTTCTTGATGACCATCAACTGAATCTTCTTGTCGCGCAGAGTCTTGCGCAACCGCGAGTTCTTGTTGGCGTCGAGCCCGGCCACGCTTACGAGCAGGGCGTTTTCCACGCCTGCCAACCGGCCGCGCAAGTCGTCGGTGATCAGGTTCTTTACGAATTTGCTCATCTGAATTTGCTCGTATTATGGGCAGGCATGGCCCGCCAATCCTAAATCGCTTTCGGTATGTTCACGCGGCGGGCATCGTCCCCGCTCACTCACTGATCGGCTGCGCCCGCCCTTATGCGGCGATCCGAATACCGGGGCTCATCGTGGCGCTGATTGCAATCCCCTTGACATAATGCCCCTTCACCGAGTTCGGCTTCAAGCCGTGAATATGGTTGATGAAGGCCTGGATGTTCTCGATCAGTTTCGGCGCGTCGAAGCTGAGCTTGCCCACGACCGCATGCACGACACCACCGGCGTCGTTGCGGAACTCGACCTTACCGGCCTTATACTCCTTGACCGTCTTGGCGACCTCAGGCGTCACCGTGCCGGCGCGAGGCGAAGGCATCAAGCCGCGCGGGCCGAGTACGCGCCCCAAGGGCCCCACCAATCCCATCATATCGGGCGCGGCGATACAGACGTCGAACTCCGTCCAGCCGTCCTTGATCTTCTTGGCCAGATCATCCGTCCCGACCTCCTCGGCTCCCGCGGCCTTCGCCTGCTCGGCCAGGTCGCCCTTGGCGAAAACCACGACGCGCAGCGACTTGCCGATGCCGTGCGGCAGCACGATTGAGCCGCGCACGAGTTGGTCGGCCTGCTTGGCGTCGATGCCCAATCGTATGGCGATTTCCACCGACTGATCGAATTTCGTTGTGTTGAACTGCTTGAGCAGCGTCACCGCCTTGTCGATCGCGAGCGGGGAGCTGCTGGGCGGCGCCTTGGCGGCCAGTGCTTTGAAGCGTTTCGATTGATGCGACATTCGTTCTGCCTTGGTAATTCGGTTAGCCGGCGTAGCGATAGCTGGCTACGCTTCGACGGTTATTCCCATGCTGCGGGCCGTGCCTTCGATCATGCGGCGGGCGTGAGCCACGTCGCGAGCGTTCAGGTCGGCCATCTTCTGTTTCACGATTTCGTCGATCTGGGCGGTCGTCACCTTGCCGACCTTCTCCTTGTTCGGCACGCCCGACCCCTTGGCGATGCTGGCCGCTTGCTTGAGCAACGCGGCCGCCGGCGGGCTCTTGGTAACGAAATCGAAGCTGCGGTCGTTGTACACACTCACGACCACCGGAATCGGCATGCCGCCGGCTTCGCGCGTCCGCTCGTTGAACTGCTGTACGAACTGGCCCAGGTTGACACCGAACCGACCCAACGCGGTGCCGACCGGCGGCGCCGGCGTGGCCTGTCCGCCCGGAACCTGAAACTTGACTTGTGCTACGAGTTGCTTTGCCATGGACTTCTTGTCGAGCGAGTTTCTCTCGCCCGTCGGCAGGGATAAGTTGAGGTTCCGTCAGAAAACCGCCGGGCGGGACGAGCCAGCACGCCAGTTGTCGGACGGGCGAAAACTACAGTTTTTCCGCTTGGTAGTATTCCAGTTCGACCGGCGTCGACCGGCCGAAAATGTTGATCATGATCGTGACGCGGCCGTTGGCCTGGTCGATGTTGTCCACGTCCCCTTCGAAGTTCTCGAACGTCCCCTCCTTGATCCGCACGCGATCGCCCTGGTTGAACGGAATGACGTTCTTGATCTGTTCGGGAGCCGTCTCGTCCTGCTTGGCGACGATCTTGTTCACCTCGTGAGCCAACATCGGCGTCGGCTTCCCACCCGAACCGGTGAAGTCGCCGATACCCGGCGTCTCACGCACCAGGAACCACGTATCGTCGTTCAGCTCCATGTGGACGACGATGTAGCCGGGATAGATCTTGCGTTTGACGATTCGCTTCTTGCCCCCCTTGAACTCCGATACTTTCTCGGTGGGCACGATGATTTCGTCGAAGTATTCGCCCAGTCCCGCAATGGCAATGCGCCGTTGCAGGGCGTCGGCGATCGAATCCTCGCGGTTGCTTTGCACCTTGAGGATGTACCAATCCTTCTGAATCGGTCCCTTTTCCTGCGAAATCTCCTCCACCGGTGGACGGGGCGGCCGCGGCTTGACCGGCTTAGGCGGCTCGTCGTCCACATCGTCGGTCGCGGCGGACGAATCTTCCGCAGACCGCGACAAGTCCCCCTCCGACGGGCCTCCCTCCTCCGTCTCCGCGTGAGCGACGGCATGGGGCTCGGCCGACTCCGCAGGAGCATCGTGCGCGGCCTCCGCGCGATCGGCTTCGGCGTGAGCGGTCTGCTCGCGCGTCACCGCCTGGCCGTTGCCCGCTTCGGGCTCGGCGCCTGTGCCTTCCGGAAAGGCATCGTCCGGTCCGCTCAACAAATCGTCGAGTTCATCGCTCACAGCCATACTCCCGCGGCGCTCACACTAGCCACGCAAAACCCCCAGTTTCGTCAGGAGCATCTGCCAAAATAGGTCGTAAAAATAGAGCGTCGCCGCCAAGCCAAACATGGTGATGATGACCACCATCGAACTGCGGAACAGCTCCCCCTTGGAAGGCCACGAAACCTTGTTCATCTCGGCTTCGACGGCAATCAGAAAGTCGGCAAAGCGGGGCATGTTCACCGCGCGGTAGCACATCCACCAGCCGATGACGAGTACGGCGCCGGCTGCGCCGAACTGCACCGCCGCGTTGCTGTCCATCAGAAACCGATGCAACCGCCAAGCACCGAGCCCGACCACAGCCGCCAGCACCGCGAACGTCACCTGCCGCGCAATGCGGCCCTGGCTTCGCTTGTAAATGCCGAAGCTGAACAGATCGCGCCACATGGGAACCGCGGTATTGCCTTCTCGCACGTTCTTACGCTCGCTGCTTGTTGGCCTTCAGTCCTACAATATCACCCCAACAACGGTCGGCCGCGGCTTTCACTGCGGCCCCTCGCTGCTCGGAGGAAATGGCAGGGGCGGCGGGAATCGAACTCGCAACCTCTGGTTTTGGAGACCAGCGCTCTGCCAGTTGAGCTACGCCCCTAACTTTCCCCCAAGCTCATTAGCGTCGCTCACTACTCGATGATCTTGGTCACGACGCCCGAACCGACCGTCTTGCCACCTTCGCGGATGGCGAAACGCACGCCGTCGTCCATGGCGATGGGGCTGATCAGCTCGATCGACAATTTTGCATTGTCGCCGGGCATGCACATCTCCACGTCGCCCGTCAGGTTGGCGGTGCCGGTCACGTCGGTCGTGCGGAAGTAGAACTGCGGACGGTAGCCGCTGAAGAACGGCGTGTGCCGCCCACCCTCCTCCTTCGACAAGACGTAGACCTCGGCCTCGAACTTGGTGTGCGGCGTGATCGAACCCGGCTTGGCCAGCACCTGACCGCGCTCGATGTCCTCACGCTTCAAACCGCGCAACAAGCAGCCGACGTTGTCGCCGGCCTGTCCCGAATCGAGGGTCTTGTTGAACATTTCGACGCCCGTGACGGTCGTCTTGGCCGGCTTCTTCGACAAGCCGACGATTTCGATTTCCTCGCCGACCTTCACCAGGCCGCGTTCGATACGACCGGTGGCCACGGTACCGCGACCTTCGATCGAGAACACGTCTTCCACCGCCATCAAGAACGGCTTGTCGACCTCGCGCACGGGCTCCGGAATGTAGCTGTCGATCGCGTCGAGCAGCTCTTCGATGCACTTGATCTTTTCCGGGTCCTTCGGGCTGTCGTAAGCCGGACGGCCGGCCCCGCGAATGATGGGAATCTCGTCGCCGGGGAAGCCATAGTGCGTGAGCAACTCACGCAGCTCCATCTCGACCAATTCCAGCAACTCGGGATCGTCGACCAAGTCAACCTTGTTGAGGAACACCACGAGGGCCGGCACACCGACCTGACGAGCCAACAAGATGTGCTCGCGGGTCTGCGGCATCGGGCCGTCGGCCGCCGACACGACCAGGATGGCGCCGTCCATCTGGGCAGCGCCGGTGATCATGTTCTTGATGAAGTCGGCGTGACCCGGACAGTCGATGTGGGCGTAGTGACGCTTCTCCGTCTCGTATTCGACGTGGCTGACGGCGATCGTCACGGTCTTCGTTTCGTCGCGGACCGTACCACCCTTGGCGATATCGGCGTACGACTTGAAATTGGCCAATCCCTTGGCCGACTGCACCGACAGCAAGGCGCCGGTGAGCGTCGTCTTGCCGTGGTCGATGTGACCGATCGTACCGACGTTAACGTGTGGTTTTTTTCGTTCGAAATTTGCCTTGGCCATTCTGTCTCCCTGCGTTTAAGCAAGCGTTGAAAACTTTGTTGAAGATAGAGCTGCTGACGGGAGTCGGACCCGTGACCTCGTCCTTACCAAGGACGCGCTCTACCGACTGAGCTACAGCAGCGACCGCCGAAACTTCGCGCCCTTTCGGGCTGGTGTCGACGCGCCGAGCCGGTCACCGACCGCACCCCGTCCGCCGATACCCAATATCCTGTTTGAGCCAGCCAGAAGCTGCAAAAACCGTCTCCAGCAACCCGAGAAAACCCGGCTCGCCGACCGGCCTCCTACCAGCCCTTCAAATCCAATCTCCTCTCGATGACCAGCCTCGTCGTTCACCGCCGAGCCAGCCTCCCGTATGCCAAAGCGGGTGAAGGGAATCGAACCCTCGTCTTTAGCTTGGAAGGCTATTGCTCTACCATTGAGCTACACCCGCACGTAAGCTGCCAGCCAAAATAACCTACTGAATTCCAAAAGTTGGGGGGTACAGGATTCGAACCTGTGAAGGCAGTGCCATCAGATTTACAGTCTGACCCCTTTGACCGCTCGGGAAACCCCCCGCTCAATCGACAGGAACGAGCTAGCGGAGGGACTTGAACCCACAACCTGCTGATTACAAATCAGCTGCTCTGCCAGTTGAGCTACGCTAGCCGGCGCTTCCCCGCCACGAAAACCTCTGAATATAGCGAAGCGCGGAGATTGTGCAAGGCGAAGGTCTTCAGATAAGCCAACTTTGGGTGCATAAGGGGAATTGCGCGCGGAGCAGGTCGCCCGGCGCGTGTCAATCGGAGAGTTAGCGTAATTTTTGGCGCTTCCACCGGAAGTTAGGTGGGCTGGGAAGTGCGAGGGACAAACTACCACACGCTGTTCCGGAGCGCTGGCTCAACCAGTGGCTGCGACAAGC
>DASZTS010000122.1:0-1544 GCA_035547915.1 Pirellulales bacterium
ATGCAAAAGCGCGAGAATTTAACGAGATAATAATCCAAAAAGCCAATTTCCTGGGCATTTTCTCGGCTCTTCCGTTTTCAGGTGTAATACCCGCTGAATACGGCCTGGATGCTGCGGGCGAGGTCGTGCAATTCGGACACGGCGCGATGGGCGACGCCGCCGAGCCGGTTCACTTCCAGCGCTAAACGCCGCCACAGACTGTCGGCCGATTTGAGGCCGTAGCTGCGACGCGTAATCACGCGCGCTTTGTTGTTCAGGCCCTCGACCGCGGCGCTCGTCTCGTGGCGATCGAAGTAGGCCAATACGCCGTCCCGCCAGCGATCGTAGAAGGCGAAGAATTCCAGCAACTCCGGTTCGTCCGCAACCACCCCGCGCAATTCCTCCAGCTTGGCCGACGCCGCCTCGCGATTCGGCGCCGTGTCGAAGATTTCCGCGATGTCCTCGCGAAAGCAGTAGGGCAACTCCAAGTCGGGAACGCGCTTGAACAACTCGTACAACTCGTCCTCGTCTTGCTGGGTCAGATCGCGTCGACGGCGGCGAAACTGCCACATTCGCGAACGGAACTTCCGCCGCTCGGCCGCCGACAATGCTAGCTTGAAACGGCGTGTTTTTTTCTCACGCGGTCCACCAACTCGCCCAGATGCTTCGCCACGTGGAACCGATCCAGCACCAGTTGACTGTTCGGCAACTGCTCGCTGCAGACTTGCGGATAAACGGCGCTCATGTCTGTGCGATGCGAACGCACCGCTTGGCGCTGTTGCGGCGAAAGCATCGCCAGGCATTTCTCGGCCGCCGCCCGATCTCGGCCCTTCACCACCGCCAGCACGCGCGGATGCTCCGGGTCCGACAGGTCGCTCATCACCGTCACGTACAGCTTGTGCCGCTTTTTCAGGCTCAATTCGTCCAGGCCGATGCTCGTGATTTCGGCATCCGGCGGAATCGCCCGCTCCAACTCCAAGCGATGTTCCAGAATCCCCTCGACCATCTCGGCCGAAACGCTCAGCCGCCGCGCCACTTCCTCGACGCTGAGTCCGACCAACAACTCCAACACCCAGTCCTCGAAGCGATAGGTGTAGGCCGCCCGCGGCCGCTTGAAGAGCGTGGGAATCTGCGTGCGTTGCCGGCAATGCGGGCATTGGTGCATCGGCGGCTGATAGACCCAAAACGTCCGCTGGCCGAACAGATCGAGATCCCGCACTGGCAGCACCTCGTTTCTCCATCGCACGTTCGCCTCAGCCTCGCGGCGACACTTCGGGCAGACGCATCGCTCGGGCAGTTCGAAATCAATCTCGAACACATGCGCCCCTCGATGCCGTTCGTAACCGCGAACCGTCACGCCGTCCGGCAGATCGACCTCGATTTCCACGTTCACGCTATGCATGATCACGACTCCGCCATGACCCAAACTATGCCCCGCATAAGCGTCATTCTAACCGTCGAGCCGAAGATTCGTCTCCAGGCACCGCTTTTCACCCGAGCCCGGCGCCCGAAAACGGAAGAGCCACGGGCAGGATAAATTCCCGCATCAACGAAGGACTACGCTA
>DASZTS010000123.1:0-122617 GCA_035547915.1 Pirellulales bacterium
GTGCCAGCCGAAGATTTCGTCGTTCGGACCGCAGTGGGTGTCGGCGTTCCAGTTACAGCCGGTCGGACCGCCCAAAGGCAGAGCGTTGTTGTTGATCGCACGGATGACCGTCGACTTGACGGCAGTCGCGTCACCCGTGTAGCCGATGACGTTGCCCGGCGGGCTGTTGTCGGTCAGACCCTGGTTCGGGGCGCCATTCACGCCCATTCCGTTGTCCGGCTCGATCCAGCGCCAGAAAGCGCGGTTGACTTCGCTGTTGGGCAGGTTGATGGCCATCGGGTCGGTGTAGGCACCGGGCATGAACTCGTTGCGGCCCACGTCTTCGGCATAAGCAATCGTCTTGCTCAGACCGTCGATGCACTGGGCCACCGTGCCGCCACCCCCGTGCAAACCACCGCTGACACGGAAGTTCTTGTTGTTCCAACTCGCACCGGTCGGGTCGATGTTGGTATAGACCGTGGCAGCATAGTCGGTGTAGGCATAACCGGACGAGTCGAGACCGCTCTTCGGACGCAGGGGATTCGTCGGGCAGAGGTAGGTGGGAACGACTTGGGTACCAGGCAGCAACATCGTCGGATTCGTCGCGATGGGCTGGTTCGCCGTATCGTTGTAGTAATAGCGGTTGTCGACCGAGTCATACACTTCCTGCTGCTCGATGTAGGGCAGGATGTAGTACAACGGCGAGTAACCGCCGGGCGTCGACTGCGAGCTGCCGTTCGACGTCACGTTGGCCGCCTTGCCGTAGCCACTGGCATACGTGAACGAATTGCCGTTGGAGATGTACTGCTGCACCGGTGCATCGAACCAGGTCCCAGGACTGATCGTAGCTCCGCCCAAAGCCAGTTGGGCACCGGTCCAACCCACCGAACCCGACGGATAGGCGGGCTGGGCGAAGTTCGCCGGGCTGTAACCGCTCCCGAGGAAGTTCGTGCCTTCGCCGGCCGGCGGCAGGGTTTTCAGGTTGTCGTTGAACAGGTGGATGCCCAAACAGATTTGTTTCAGGTTGTTGTTGCACGTGTTGCGGTTGCCCGATTCACGCGCCCGTTGTACCGCTGGCAGCAACAAAGCCACCAACAAGCCAATGATCGCGATGACCACCAGCAGTTCGACCAGCGTAAAACCCTTATTTTTGGGTACTGTCACTTTACTTTCTCCTTGGAAATCAAAAAACAAAACGCGATTGTTGTAGTGAGCCGAGACCTTACGGTCCGTCCCTTCCCAAAAACGTCCCCCGACGCGCAAGTTACGACGCACAACAACTTGCTTTCTTCTCAACACCTCCTTTCGATGTGATTCACGAAGCGGGCCGATAACGATCAACGAATCTTCAAATATGTGTTTTAGCGAATATATATGGCCAAAAAAACAGCCGGCCGATTCACGATTTGCGACAGCAGGTGGCCTCGCAGCAGGTGACGACGGCGTCGAGTCGCTCTCGGTCGCGACGCAGTTCCTCCATGTCGGTAAGGCACGTTCGCAGACAGACCATGATTCCCAAGTGAAGGTTGGTTTTTGCCTTCGCCAGCCGGTAATGCACCCATGATCCCGCTCGTTGCCCCATTACTAGCCCATGCTTTCGCAGATATGCCAAATGCCTCGAAACGGTCGGTTGCTGAAGTTCCAGCGCCTCCTGTATGTGGCAGACGCAGATTTCCTCAGCGTCGAGCAACAGATGGAGAATACGCAGCCTCACCGGATCGGCCAGTGCCTTGAGCAACTGGCTAGACGCATTCAGTGAATCACCCTGTGTCTTGTTCATCCGTGTTAGCGAATATATTGACATGCATCACGAGCGTCAAGCACCGGCCGCGCGATTTTCCGCAGAAGCCATCCCGCTCCGTCGTGATGGTAGCCGTGGCCGCACGACCTCACGCCAGAGGTGAAGCCCACTGTCGTGGAGAGGGGGTCCTGCCTCGTTGCCGGCGCTCGACCAGTCTGGGCACACACGGTATCTATCGTATGCTGGCAAACGCCGCGCGTTATCTCGTCGGGACGGGCCCGTCGCGTCAGTGATTGAAGGTGAACTCGGTCGAGTTCAGCAGACCCCAAAAGATGTCTTCGTAGACTTGCTGGTCGTGGGCCGAGGCGCCGACCAATTCGCAGAAGGCCGTCTGCTCGTCGGCGGTCGGACGGCGCGAGAGCGCGACGATGAACAATCCCTCGATGATTTGGGCGGGCGTCGCCTTCGCATCCATGAGTTTTTTGAGCTGGCCGGCCGACGATAACCGCGAGCGGAGCGTATCGCCGACGGCCAGGTGCAAGGTCTGAGAGAGGGTCGGTTCCTTCTTGGTTTCGCAGGCGCAGATGGTGTTGCGGCTGGAGCGGCCGAACGTCTCGAAGAAGGGATCGCCGAAGTGCGGACCGCTGGTGTCGCCGCTCTCGCGCGGGTAGAAGTCGATGGCCCGCGTGCCGGCCGGAAAGCCAGGAAAGTTGCGTGGCACACCGGTGGCGACGACCACCGCATCGAGCAGCACGTCTGCCCGCAAGCGACGCAGCCGAGCATGCGAGAACTGTCGCGCGTCGGCGCGGTTCGAATCGTTCGGCTCGGCGCTCAATTGATACGCCCGCGAATTGCAGATCTCGCGCACGAGCTGATGCAGGCTGAACCGCGAGGCGACGAGATGCCGAGCGAGGGCGTCGAGCAGCGGCTCGTTCACCGGCGGGTTGCTGACGCGCACGTCGTCGACCGGCTCGACGATGCCCCGGCCCATCAATCGGGCCCAGATGCGGTTGGCCAGGTTGCGGCTGAACATCTCGTTGTCGGGCGAGGTGAGCCACGCCGCCAAGTCTCGGCGCGGATCGCCGTTCCCTTCGACCGGTGCCACGGCGCCCAACGTCTTGGCCGGCATCGGGCGGTCGTCGACCAGGTTCCGCGCCGGCGGTGCCGACGTGTCGTAATAGATGCGCTGCTCGCGCGGCTCGACGCCCGGTTTGCGCCTGATGCCGGTGAAGAAGCTGACGAAGCCGTAGTAATCGTCCATCGTCCAGCGGTCGAACGGATGATTGTGGCATTGCGCGCATTGGATCTGCACGCCCAGGAACACCTGCGAGAAGTCCGCCGCGAATGCCTTGGGATCGAATTGCGGGCCGTGCACCAGCATCGTATAGAGGTTGGCCGGACCGTTGATCAGGTTGCTGCCCGAAGCCGCCACCAGCTCGGCCACGAATTCATTGAGGGGCCGATCATTGCGCAATTGCGTGCGGATCCATTCGTAGCAGGCGTCGGCCGCCTTGATGTGCGTGCCGACGGGAGCGTAGTTGCCGCCCATCACGCGCAACTGCTCGGCCCACAGCGAGGTCCACAGATCGGCAAAGGCATCGTCGGCCAGCAGGACGTCGATCTTGATGGCCCGCTTGTCGGACTGTGTGTCGGCTTGGAAGGCCGTGTATTCCTCGACGGTCGGTACGCGGCCGGCCAGATCGAGCGTCACCCGTCGCAGAAACGTCTCATCGTCGCACAGCTCCGACGGCGCGATGCGCAATTTCCGCAAACGATCGAAGATCAACTCGTCGATGTAGTTCGCGGCCATCGGATCGGGCCAATTCGAGGCGGCCGCCGGCGGCAGCACGATCACCTCGCAGCCAATGGTGAAGCGGTTGAAGCGGGCGAAGACGTGCGTGTCGCCTGGGGCGTGGGCCGTCACGTGGCCGTCGGCGTCGATGTCGGCCACGCTGGCGTTGTTGCTGTGAAACCGGGCCAACATCGTCACATCGCGGCGCGAACCGTCGCTGGCGAGCGCCATCACTCGCAGCCGGTCCTCCTTACCCTTTTCCTCGAACAGCAACTTCTCCGTCGAGAGTTCCAAACCCACGACCGCGGGCACGTCGCCGACGTCGTCTTTCGCGCCGGCTTCGATCCAGGCGAGCAGGGTGCGGTAGTAGGGGCTGGCGGCGTCGAACAACTTACCGCCCGTGTGCGGCACCGCGCCGGTCGCTTTGCGCAAGAGCAAGCTTCGTTCGGGGCTGGCCAGATTGATGCGCCGGCCGATCATTTCTTCGCTGATGCGGAAGTAATCGCCCTTCGGGTCGTAACCGAACAGCGACAAATGAAAGCCGTCCTTGCCGCGGGCGGCTCCGTGACAGGTGCCCGAATTGCAGCCGGCCCGGAAGAAGACCGGCATCACGTCGCGACGGAAACCGATCTCCTCGGCAGGCAGCGGCGCGGCCGCCAACCAAACGGCCAGGCACCCACCCAAGACTCTTCGATCTGGCACCGTCTTCCGCCCTTTCATTTCGTGTCCTTCGCGGGATCGATGCGCAACGCTCCGCGACCGGTGCGTTGCACGATCTGCTGGCCGCCCACCGGCACCTTCACCTCGCACGTCAGTCCGTTCGACTGGCCGAGGAGGGCCTCGCCGCTGGCCGTCAACTCGAAGGATACCGTCTGCGAATCCTTGGTCAGCACCGGCGAGGGCTCGACCACCGCCACGCCCTTGGGCAGGCCGAGCAGCGTGACGTGGGCCTCGCCCTCGAAGGGCGTATGATGACGCACGTTCCAGGTGTACGCTTTGCGTTCGCCGCGGCGAATGCTCTCGGGCTGCGACGCCAATTCCAGATAGGGTTGGGCGATCTCCAGCCGGACGATCTCCGACGAGACACGGCGATGCCCGCTGCCGAGGAAATCGTCGATGTCGTCGCGGACCGTGCTGCCGATCACATACAGGGGCATCGCTTCCAACGGAGCACCCCCGTCGGCGCCGAGCACCAGTTCGCCCGCATTCTGATCCGCGGGCACGATCATCGGGGGCGGAGTCGAGATCGAGCGGTCCATGCCTCCGCAACGGATCTCGATGGCCTCGCCGAATCCTTCGCGCCGCCTGATCTTCACCGGAATCGCCAATTCGCCGCCGCGCACCAGGGCCGCCGACGGTTGTTCGATGTCGATCGAAAAGGGAGCCGGATCGGTGACGCCCACGATATACCGATCGGTACGCACCGTGCGCCAGGCGCTGCCGCCGGGATGGTTGAGGAACGGCACGTTCTGCTGGCACCGCGTCTCGACCGCTACGGACGGATCGACGGGGCGGGCTTCGAGCGTGAATACCGACCCTTGCGGGCGGGCAGACGCATCGGCGATGAATTGGATGGGCCAACGCGCGGCGCCGGCTTTCACCCTGGGCGTGACGAGCCGCACACCCTCGGGCAGTCCGTGGGCGATCAGATCGAACTCGCCGGCGAGCGAATTCCACTGGCCACGCGGCAGGCTGAGGTCGATCGTCCAACGGTTGCCGCGCGGAATCGCCAGACCGGTCACGCGGGTCGATTCGGTCCAGTCGAACGTACCGCTGGCCAGCAGCGTCTGTACCGCGCTGTGCGGCGGCTCGACCTCGACGCGATAGATGCCCAGCGGTCCGCCCGCACCGCTCGTGTCGCGCACTTCGAGCACGTAGTCGCCGTCCCGCTTCGGTTCCCAGATGAGCGACGGATCGATCGCCTCCTGCAAGCCACCGCCGCCGCGGAAGCTCGTGCCCAGGATGTCGTGGTCGGCGAGCGGCGAATCGTCCAATTCCCATTCCGCCGGCCCGGGTTGACCGTCGTCGCCGATGGGCAGCACGCGAATGGCCGCGTCGATGGGCGAGCCCAACGCGGCGGCGAACACGCGCACGTGCCAGCGATCTCCCTTCTTCACCGAGAGGCGCCAGCGGTCGGCGTCGTGGTCGCTGTCGATGATGCCGTTCAGGGCGGCCGGCAACTGCGCCACGCGCGTCTCGTCGGCCGAGTCGTCTTCCATCACGTTGGCATACGGGCTGACACGCAGCCGTAGCGGCGTCGGGGCCGGGGGCATCTGCTCGTCGCCGCCGAAATAAAAGTAGTCACGCGCCCCGCTCGGCAACGAAACCGGCTGCTGAACATCGCCCAGCACGTCTCCCTTGAAGACGATCGTTTGCTGCGTGCCCGCCTGCCCACCCGGAGGATAGGCCGCCAGCGGACGCGCATGGTGGCCGATGTGCAGGCAGTAGAGCGTCTCGCTCGGCACGAAGATCGATCGCCGCACTTCGACGTAAAAGGGGCCGTCGCGCGGGGCCTTGAACGAGACGAGCGGATCCTGGAGGTGCAACGAATTGTCGTCGTTGGCCGCCACGACGCGCCCCCGGTCGTCGAGAACCCGCAGCGCCAGATCGAACTCCGAATCGCCGTAGTGCTGGTCGGCGATGCGCACCGACTCGACCTCGATCGACAGTCGTTGGCCGGCCGTCGCGTCGATGCGGTACAGGTCGCGGTCGCCCCGATCGCCGCCGTCGATCTGGCCACGGACCGTGGTATTGGCGGCGACGGCCCGCGCGGTGGCCGGCGTGTCGTTGCTATAGGAATTGTTGGCCTCCTCCTCATCGATCGTCGCGAACGGCGAGACGTGGAACGTGGCGATGCACGTCAGCTCGGTCGCGGTCAGCAGTCGAAAGGGATGTTCGCCGATGGGGCAATCGCGGGCGATCTCGAACGCGCAACGGACCTCTTCCACAACCCTGCCGCCGTGAGCGTACGAGCGCTGGGGGACTTGTACCGCCGGCTGGATGTTCACCGCACGGATGCCGGGCCGATAGAACACGATCTCGCGTGGATCGCCCAGCGAGATGCCGCGGATGGCGACTTCGACGTGTCTGCCGCGCTGCCCGATGCGCGGACGCACGGCCTCGATGTTCTTCGTCATCGCGCCGGCGCGGGCCTCGGCCGCGTGGGCCAGCGCCAGCGAGAGGGCCAGCAAGGGGGCAACGCAGCGCGATCGGTTGCGCACCGTGGTGGGATAGCGGGGCGTCATCACGTCGGTTTGTTCACTCCTCACGCCAGCAACCCGTCGACGATCTTGGCGTTTTTGACGATCTCGATCGGCCGCGTGCCGAAGGCCAGCAGTTCCTTGTCGGCATCGATGCCGAGCTGGTGGTAGATCGTGGCGAGCAGGTTTTCGAGCGGCACGGCGTCGCGGGCCGGTTCGGCCCCCGTGGCATCGCTGGCACCGTAGATCTGCCCGCGCGTGAAACCGCCGCCGGCGATCAGGTTGGCATAACAACGGGCGTGGTGATCGCGCCCGCCGTCCTTGTTCACCTTCGGGGTGCGGCCGAATTCGCTGGTGAGCCAGAAGATGGTCGAATCGAGCAGACCACGCTGATCGAGATCGGTGACGAGCCCTGCGACGGCGTGGTCGAGCGCCGGCATCTGGTCGAGCGTGTTGGATCGCACGTCGACGTGGCAGTCCCACGCGCCATACGTCACCGTGACGAAGCGCACGCCAGCTTCGACCAGCCGACGGGCCACGATCAGCCGTTCGGCCAACCCCTTGGGATGGAAGCGATTGTCGGGGCCTCGCAGCCCTACCACGTCCCGGCCGTAGAGCTGGAAGGTCGCTTCCGATTCTCCGGCGAGCGTGAAGGCCGCCTGGGCGGGCGTCGAGGTGAGCAGCGTCTGTGCCTGCTTATAGAAATCGTCCATCGTGGCCTGCGTGTTCGGGTCGACCTTTCGATCGCGCATCCGCCGTTCGACGATGTCGCGCGCGGCCAGCCGGCGGTCGAATCGCTGCGGCGAAACCTCCGGCGGGATGGCGAAGTCTCGCACCTTGTAGTTCGCCTGGCCCGGATCGGCGCCCAACTCGAAGGGACCGAAGGCGCTGCTCAGGAACCCGGTGCCGCCCGAATAGGCATTCTTGTTCGGAATGGCGATGTAGGGCGGCAACTCGCCCCGCTTGCCGAGCTCGTGCGAAACGATCGACCCCATCTGTGGATAGTCGATCACGGCCGTTTGCGGATAGCCGGTGAAGAGGTGATATGTCGCCAGCCCGTGATCGGGAACACGCCCCACCAGGCTCCGCACGATCGTCACCTTGTCGATGATCTTGGCCGTCTCGGGAAAGTTATCGCTCAGCACGTCGCCCGCGCGAGTCTTGGTGACGCCGAACGAGCCGCGGATCTCGACCGGAGCTTCCGGCTTCGGATCGAGCGATTCTTGCTGTTGAAATCCGCCGCCCAGGTGCAACTGGATGACGCTCAGCGCCTTGGCCGCCTTCTTCTCGCCCGACGCTTGGCTGAACGCCTGGTTGTCGGTGGCTTCGGCCCGCAGCATATCTCCCAGCGAGAGGCCGAGCGCGCCCAGCACCCCCGCTTGCAGCGCCTGGCGGCGCGAGAGCGAGCGGAATCCGGCACAACCCCGACGAGTGATCGCGCGCTGGCGCATGGATGCTCCTCAAGAAGTTGGACTTAACGTTGAGTGTCTACGAAAGTAATTGGCGGGACGGTGGGGGGCTGCGTGCTTAGGACGAATGGAACAATTCTTCGAGGTTCTGCCGCCCGCACCTAACCTCTCCCGGAGGGAGAGGGACAAGGAGCGCCTCCGGCTCTGAACTTATATCAGTCGACCTTCCAGAAGCGTACCGCGCCCGAGGAATCGCCGCTGACGACCGCTTTTCCATCGTACAGGATGGCGTTGCTGATCGGGATGCCGTCGTCGACGACGAACGATTTTTTCTCGGTCCCGTCGACGCCCCAGAGCCGCACGGCGCGGTCTCGTCCGCTGGTGAGCAGGTTGCCGTTGGCGTCGAAGCGGGCGGCGAGCACTCCGCCCGAGATCGTGCCGTAGGTTCCGGCCGGCCGGCGCGGCGGATGAGCGTTCGCTTTGTTGATCGCCGGGAACCCGTCGGCCGTGTTCCACCAGACGATCCGACCATCTTCGCCGGCCGAGGCCAGCAGCTTGCTGTCGGCCCGCCAATCGAGCGCGTGGACCGCGGCCTTGTGTTCGCCCAGATTGAGCAGGATGCCGCCCGTCTGGGCATCCCATAGGTGGATACCGCCGGCGCGGTCGGCCGTGGCCAGGCGCGTGCCGTCGGGGCTGAAGGCTACGGCGGTGATCCAGTCGGTGTGTTTGACAATCTTATAGCGGAGCGAGCCGTCGCCGGTGGCGTAGATCTTGACCGTTCGGCCCGATCCGCCGAGCGCCACCAATCGCTGGTCGGGGCTGAGGTCGGCGGCCAGAACGGCATCAATCTCATCGCCGATCTCGGCCAACCGTTTGCCGGTGCGCACGTCGAAGAGCACGACCCGCCCCGATTCGACGGGCCGGCCGCCGGCGACCATCAAGACGGCGCCGTCGCGACTGAAGCGAACGACGTGCGGTTCGCCTTCGGGGAAGGCCAGCCGGCCGATCTCTCGTTGGCTGGTGGTGTCGATCAGACGCACGTGTTCCCAGGCCGCGACGGCCAACAGCGGCGCCCAGCGACTGGCGTCCATGGCGAGCACGGCGAAGGGACGCTGCACCGGCGGCACGACGACCTCGGGCAATCCGACCGGCATGGGCGGCGGCCCGGTGGGTTTTTCGGTCGCGGTCGCTGCCGGCGCGAAATCGAAGGCGGACGTCTTGGCCAGCGACTTGCCGCCGGCCGACTCGCGCGAGCCGGAGTCGATCCATTGCCGGATCAATTCGATCTTGTCCTTGGGCAAGGGTGGGCTATTGGGCGGCATCCGCGCGTCGGCGTCCTCGTTCGTGATCGCCTGGAACAGAACGCTCTGGCTCGATCTGCCCGCCTCGACGACCTTGCCGCTCCCCGCGCCCCGCATCAACGAGGCGTAGCCCTGCAAGTTGAGGTCGGCTTCCTGCTTATCGTCTCCATGACACTTGAAGCAATACTGCCGCAGGATCGGCTTGATATGCTCGTCATAGTTCGGCGTCCGCGCTTCTTCGGCCGCCTCTGTATTCGAGACGGCCGTCGCACGACAGCAGACGAGCAGCAATAGAATTCGGGCGCCCAACCCGGCGTGTTTCGTCAGCATGCCCAAGACGATCTTTCTGTTCCCCGTGCGGCAACACGCCCTCAAAACAGCGTATCTCGCCGGTAGCGGGGCCACAAGCGCGGAATGCCGGACGAGACTTCTAGGGCAATGCTCGGATGCTGCCAGCGTCCCCAGCGTCGAGCAACTCCATCTCGGATTCCGAGACCGACCCGGGGTGCGCCTCCGTGGCCGGTGCGATTTCGATTTTGCCCAAATCTACGGTTTCGGATTCAGCGGCGGGTACGTTGAACCGCACCGTCTTCGTTGCCACAGAAGTCACTTGCCGGCCGGCCGTTCGCTGGTAGACATGGAAGGCGATCTCACAGTCCCCGCTCGGCACGCCGCCGATACGAAACGTCCCGTCGCTGTTCAGGTTCGCACGATAGTGGTGGAGAGTCCGCAAATAAGCCTGCCCCTTGGGTGTGGAGATCCACGATTCGTCCCAGCCCTTCTGCCAGTCGAAACGCTCGATGGCGACTTCCACCGGTGGCTTGATGCCACGGTTCTTGCAGATGAGGTAATTCAGCGAACAGCTCAAATCGATTTCGCGTTCGCCAGCGATCGCCACTTGCCCGCGAACTTCGCGGCCACCGCCCAAATCGATCGTCGAGCTTTGGCCGGGTTGTAGATCGACCGGCACGAATTCGGTCGAAGCTATGAGTCCCGGCGTGGATGCCGGCCGCGCGAAGCTCAGGGTACACTTCAGCGGCGGCACACGATCGAACACGAACCGACCATCGTCATCGGACCTTGCCACGAAGTTCTCGTCGGCCGCCGGCAATAGCCGCGACTGCACACGCAACGGTCGGAGCCTGAGTTCGCCGCCAACCGCCGGTCGGTCGTCGTCCCGTAATCGCACTTCGACGCGAGCAAATTCACTTAAGACCATATCGCCCGGCGCTTCGTCAGGACCGCGCACGCACTCTGCGTATCCACGTTCATGAGTCGCCACCACAAGATACGGTTCGCATTGCGCGGGAAAGGCAAAGCCGCCATCGTCCTCCGTGCGGCGAGAGTCGACTTCGTCATTAAAGATAGGCATGTCGGACTTCCCCTCATAGCGCTGGACGATGCGCAGGGGTTGCGACGGCGTCGCCAAGAGCACCAGAGCACCGGCCAGCGGTTTGCCATCCCTGGTCAAAACATAGCCGGCTGCGGGCGGAGCACGATGCAGCGCAACGTTACACGCGGTTCGCGTGTCGCCGAAGCGGAAACTCGCATCGCTAATGGCACTCCGGTAACCTGGCGCTTCGATACGCACGCGATAGGCAGGAGAGCCGTAGTGCATACTCAGCACGTAACGGTTGACGAACCCGCCGGCGGCGTGGCGATCGGCGAGCAATCTGCCGTCTGCCGTCTCGACCATCGGGACCGCGGTGAATTGCCCAATGGCTTCGCCCGTCTCCGCATCGGTGACCGAACCGGAGACGGCCAATTGCAGCGGAATCGGAAAAATCTTCTCGATGCCGTCAGCGACGATGCTGACGGGTGCCGCCACGATCGCATTCCCTTTGGGAGGGAAAATGTGATAACTAACCGCGTCGTCGGGCGCCCAAGACCACTCATAGATGCCGCGTTCGTCGGCAACGCGGGGGATCTTGGTATCAAGCACGTTGGGGTGCTTATAGTTGTAGAGCGATTCGCCGCCACGCCATTGCGCGATCTGCACGATTACGTCGGGAATCGGCTTGCCCGCACGGTCGACGAAACGCAGTCTCAACATCTTGCCCGGCCGCAACTTGAAGTCGACCGGTGGGTTATCTGGCGTGATCTCGATCTTCCGCCGCTGCGGCATCCATCCTTCGGCCATGACTGTCACATTGATCGGCCCCGCCGGCAGCGGCGGAAACCGATACTGGCCGTCTTCGCCCGTACGTACCTCCTGGCTGCCTTCCTGAGAATACGGGTCATCTCCGTAGACGACGACCGCGTCGGAGACCGGCTTGCCGCTCGGGTCGGTCACGGTGCCAGCGACCCTGATGCCGCGCTGCATGACGACGACCGCTGTCTTCGCCCGCAGTTCCTCGATCGCCACGTTCTGCTTCGACTGCATCTCGCCCCAAGATTGATCGTTGATGTAGTCGGGGTGGCTGATCTTCAGCGAGACTTGGGCTTCGGCGTCTGCTGGCACGTTGTCGAGCGTCCAGCGTCCGTTGGCGTCGGTGGTCCGTGCCGCATCGCCGAACGCAAGCCAGGTGCTGATGATCGGTCGGTCCTTCATATCGTTGGCGCGATCGACGTGTCTCACTTCCACTTTGGCTCCCGCGATCGGCTGGCCGTCGTCGTTCTTGACCAGGCCCCCGATCACACTCCCCTTGGCCAAGCGAAAGGTGAACTCCTCGGGAAGCGGAAAGGCGGTGCCATCGTGTTCGGGCCACCAATTCGCAAAGAGTGGAACATGGCCATCTCGTTTCGCCCAGATGCGCAAGATCGACAGCGTCTTGGGCAGTTCGACTTCGGCTCTTCCGGCGGCGTCGGTCGTGTAGTCGCGATTATGATCGAAGGCCTCATCGGTCCACACTGCTACATGGATGGCCGCCTTCGGGATAGGTTTCCCAACGGAATCGACCACGTCGATACGCATGCTTCCGGTCGTGTCGACTACCTTATCGGCCCAACAGCTCGGCGCGGAGAGTTGGAGAGTAACGATCGGGAGCACGACCAAGACCCCCAGTGGAAGTTGTCGATTCTCGGTTACCATCGCGTTTCTCCGCGCCCCGATTCACGCTTACCGACGGGCACGATGCATCCCATCGTTTGCCTGACGCGTATTTTAACGTAGCGATTGGTTGCCGCGTTGCCGCGAAAATGCCGCTCTTATCGTTGCAGCAGGGCTGGCTTCGCCCTATCACCGCATCGGCCGTACGACCGGCCATTTTAGGGCAGCCGAAAGAGCCGGAGAACAACCCTTAGGCCGCCATGGAAGCGGAAAGCAAAGATAAATCCGGTGCGAAAAGCGATCCGAGAGCTCAGTTGGCGTACCGCGCCTGGCTGGCGATCGGCAAATCGACCCAGCCGCGGTTGCGCGGGGTGTCCTTGGGCGGGTAGTAGCGAGCGTCGGGCAGATGCATGAAAAGCTTGACGCTCTTCTCCTTCAATTCCTCGAGGATCGCTTCACGCGGGTTACGGCCGCCGAAATCGAATTCGAGGCTGACCTCTTCCATCGTGCCCACGAGCTTGCCCGTCTTGGTGGAGCTCTTGAGGTATTTGCTGTCGGTATTGAACGCGACCACCTGCTGTGTGCTCCAGACCTTCACTCCGTTGGGTCCGTGTAGGCTCCAGGTCACCTGGATCCCGGGCATCGGTTGGTTGCCCAGGAACGGTGCGTGGGCGCCCGACATATCGGTCACGACTTCGCGCTCGGACCCCTTCACACGAAATCCGCCCGGCCCGAGCGTGAACCGCGACGCGGTCAACCAGGCTGCCATGTGTTGGGCCATCTGCCGACTGCGCTGCGCGTCGCCGAGATCGACTTCGACCGAGATCGGGGTGCGTTTGTCGCACAACCACGCGCGGTCGAGCTTGATCTTTTCGAGATCGACCACGCGTAGGTTCATGCGTGCCTTGTTCGGGCCGATCTGTGGCCTGGGCAATACACGAGGCTTGCCCGGAGCGCGTCCGGGGGCCGCGGGCTCCGCGGATTGGATTGCCTCGAACGTCCATAGCCGTCCGTCGGGACCAAGGCCCAACGGCCCGTAGAACGCGAACGTCTCGGCCGGCAACCCGCTGGCCAGGTCATACGTACCGCTGGCCGTGAGCACGCGCTGGTTATCGGGCAGGAAGATCGGCCAGTTGAAGCTCCGCTGCACCACGACCGGCTCTTGCTCCTGACCCGTCGTCAGGTTCCAGGTGCGCACCAGACCGAAGCCGCCGAACGGCGCCTGGCGGCAACGCTGTTCGTCGCCCCGGCCGCACAGAGCGAGGATCGTCGCATCGGGCGAGAGGGCCAAGCTTTCGAAATGATCGGCGGGCACATCGCCCAAGGCGAGCCGGCCGAGGCAACGTCCAGATTCGGTGTCCACCAGGTCGATATGTCCCGCGGCGGAGATCGCCAGCCAACGCCGTCCGCGCGCGGGTTCGACGGGCAGGCGATATTCGCCGACCACTTCGTAGACCGAGCGGCCCGTGGTCGGGTCCCAGGCGCTGAGCTTACCGTCGCCCAGGGTCAGCAGGCGGGACGCGGACGACCACGAAACCCAATCGATCGGCTTGGCGCCGTAGGGGGTGAATCCGCCGATCCTTTCGCCCGTGGCACGCCACACGTCGACGCGGGCGGCATTCGACGGATCGCGCAGCGCCAGCAGTTCGCCATCGTTCGACATGGCCGCCGCGAGCACGGTTTTCGCCGAGTCGAAGACATCGTTCGCATCGGGTGTGGCCGCCCAGGGCCAAAGAGGAACGGAAATGCTCTCCTCGGGGTTGCTGCGGAGATCGAAGCGATGCCAGTTCAGCCCCGCCTGCGGCTCGACGTCGTCGGCCTTCTTGCGGCCATCGATGAATGCGACGTGCGTGAGGCCGAAGTAGGGACGGTCTTCGGGCACGTTCGGAATCGAACGGACGTCGGCCAGTGGGGCGGGCTGTGCGGGAAGGGGCGACCAGGCGGACGGCGGTTCGGGAGTGATTGCCGTCAGACCGCTGCGGTCCACTGGGATGACCGGCGGACGTTCGCCGGTCGTGTGTGCGGCGATGCGCTCGGCAAACCCGGTGCTGTCGATGGGCGCGACATAGATGGCCGTGCCCAATTTCGCGCGGTTCGCCCATTGCTCGCGTTCGGCCGGTGTCAGTTTCTCCGGGTCGGGGTCGGTCTTCCACGGCGGCGTCTTCTGATCGAGGTCCGGCCGGGTTTCTCTCTCGAACGATCCATACACGAGCCGAGACGCGCCGTCGTCGAGGACGCGCACCGTGTCGTGGCGTAGCGTGCCCAGGACCTTGCCGGCGCTGGCATCCAGAATGGCTCCCGGGCGGGCTCCCACGGCGTCGTAACCGAGCCGACTGTCCGGCAGAATGAGCGTTCCGGGCAATGGCCCCGCCATCGGCTTTCCGCCATACACGCTTCCCTTGCCGGCGCCCTCGGTCAGGCGAAACACAGCCTGCACGCGGCCCGTCTCCGTCGACCAGCGGCCGAGATAGACGAAGTTTCGCTGATCGACATTGAGGACACCGATCAACTCACGGCCATCCGGGCTGAAGCCGAGCGAGAGGTAATCATGCAGTTCCGGCGTTTTGGTGCGATGGATGGAATCCGGCCACGGCAGTTCGCCGACCACACGATTCTCGCCGACCACAAATATCTGAGAGAGGCCTCCGAGCGCGACATACTTCCCGCCCGGGCTGACCGCCCCGGCCACCGACTCCGGCGTGAAGGCCAAGGGTATCACCCGGCCCTTGAATTCCATCCGGGATTTGGGCTCTGGAAAGTCCGCCGCCGGCAGCGCGACCGATTGGACGACTTTGTCCGCCGCGAGATCCCAGACCTTCAACACGGGCGATGGATCGTAGGTGAGTACGGCGAAGCGACTGTCGTCGAGGAAGTCCATCCAACCGACCTTGCCCGGCATCGTGATCTGCGCGGCGGGTTTCGCTGCCTCACGCTTCCAGGCCACCAGCAGACCGTCGTCGGGTGGTTTCGACTTCGAGAAGACCGAGTTGGGACCGACCACGTACGTTCCCTCGGGGCTCAACCGGCAAGCGTGCCAGAGCGGCACGCGCCACGAGAATCGGCCGGCTTGCTTTCCCGTGCGAAGATCCATCAACTGCACGAACTTTCGCATCGAGTTGCCTTCGTCGACGCCCAACCCGGTGTAGTCCTTCGACCGCTCGATCTCCTCCGACCGGTCGACGACGTGCAGTACGAAATAGGGGCCATTCCCCGACGCGAAGAGCGGTATGCCTTGTACGAACAGGGCGAATTCCGGGGGCAACGGATCGGCCTGCTTCGTCGGCGGATCGGGATGCGCCGCCCACCGCGCGGGCGCGAATTCGTCGTGAGCACCGTCGAGCACCGGCAGCAACAGCGCCTGCGTGGCGCGCACCACCGGAAGTTTTTCCGGCGGAGCAAAATTCGTCTCCGACATCGGGCGTAGTTCGATGAGCTTTGCGTCTGGATCGGGCTTGTCGATGACCACCACCGTGCCGCTCGTCGGCACCGGATCTTTTTTCTCTGCCACGGCCGCGACCTTGTTCTCGGTCGGGGCCGCTGCCTTCTCCGCGGCTGCGACGTCGCCCTTCTGCGCGACGTCGTTCGACTTGCCGCGTCCGCTCAGACTCCAGGTCGCGACGCCGACGACCAGAATCGCGGCCACCAACCCTCCCCCGCCCAATATCACGGCCCGGCTCGGAAAGCCGCTCTTCGCCTTCTTCTTCTTTTTCTTCCCCTTCGGCTTGGCCGCCCCTTGTCCACCGCTCGGCTGATTTCCACTCGCCGCGGGTTTCGATTTCGGGAGGCCCGCGACGTTCTGCGGCCGCGCCTGCGGGGCGGACGGAGTGAGGAGATCGGGCACCGCAGGTCTTCCGGCGGCCGGTGCTGGCGTAGGGGCACTCAGTTGGTATCCCGCATCCGACGGCGCTTCGGTCTTCGTCGGCGTGGCGGCCGTTTCCGGAAGCTTCAGTCGCTGCCCGCAACCTGCGCAGACGATTCGTTGACCGGGCACTAACTGCTCGGGCGGCAGCGTCGCTCTACACTTGGGGCACTTCATGCCAGTGCGATACTCCAATCGGTACGTTCCACAATCGATTGGGGATTTCTGTAGCTGGCCGGCCCAGTGCGAGAATCGTCAACGGCAACGGACGCTGCCATGGAGTGAGCTCACTAAGTTTCCCGTCTTGGTGAACGCGTCACCACCTTAGAGGGCGCACGCCAGGAACGGGAAGTGAACACCGCGCAACGATTCTGTTTCGAAAACGTTCGGGTTCGATGCAGGCGGGATCGGCTACGAGCTTTGTTGGAAGAGAACCAGGCGTTGACGTTGCATATCTGCCCACCATCGCCGAACCACCGGTCGTCACGGCGAACCGGAGGCCGTAGGATAAGCGGTGAGATGAGGCAGTGGAACCGTTGCTGAGCCGGAGTCGGGTCACATGTACAACATCAAGATCAACGAGAGCGAAGTCGGCTGGACGCCCCTCGAAATCGCGGGCGTCTCGATGAAGGTGTTGCATAAGGACGAGGCGACCGGGGCAATGGCCGTCCTGACCCGCATCGACGCCGGGGCCACGATCCCGGCCCACTTCCACACGAAGGCCGACGAGACGGTATACGTCCTCGGCGGCGACTTCGTCGAAGACGGCGTGAGCCACGGGCCGGGTGCCTACTTCGTCGGAAAAGCCGGCGTTCCTCACGGCCCCCATCGGACCATCGGCGGCTGCACCGTCCTCACGCATTTCAGTGCCGAGCTCGACTTTCAGATAGTCTGAGCCGTCCGGCTTCGGCATCCAACCAGCCAGGACCGAGCGGCGAACCCGATGAGCCGATCGATCAGTATTCATGGAAAGATACGGTTACAAAACACTTCCCCTCGAGTCCGGGTCATCTGAGACCGAAGAATTCAGCGAATAGTTGATCGACGAACGGCCATATCAGCCCGTTATAGCCACCACATTCCTGCGATGGGGAAGAGACGATCCCGAGGGCCAGAACTCGCGGTCGATCCTGCTTCTTGCGAGGTTGTTGGAATAAGAACTGACGGACACCGTGCGCGCCCCGCCCGTAGCGCACTGGCAGCTTTAGAATCCTCTCGCGGCTTGGGATCTCCTTCCCGATCCACTTAAGCAACTCGCAAACCGCAAAGCGACCGCCGTCATCAACATGGTGCCCGATGACTCGCATCAGCGTCCACTTACCCGACCTGAGGTGAAATGCCACGACTTCGCCGACAGGCCATTCGTTTGCCTCCTTGATGCGTCGCCGTACAACTTTGGCTGCGGGTTGGGGCGAATGAAGCTGCTTCCGCAACTTCTCCAAAACAGTGGCTCGTCTCCGCTTCAGCCTCGCGTCATCCCACCGGCTTAGATCACTGCCGTTCTCAATCGCGCGCAATGCCTCGCGTTTGGTTCGTGCCTCAAGCCTGCCCATCTTCCATTGAACGGCCGCCAATGCGAGCCAGAAGACGGACCGATCATCTTGATCGAGCGACGAAGCATATCCGTCCCACAACCGGTCGACCGCTGCGCGCGGTGAACAGCCCTCACCAATCAGATCTCGGAACTCGCTGCGTAGATCCGCGGCAAGATCATCCGAGAAGATACCGACGCCCCAAGTGCCCATCTACTTCAACTCATTCATTGCAGGTTACTCTCCGCGCAGGCTCGATCGCCGCTCAAGAGCCGATAGCGCGGTGCGAGAATTCGTCCGAGCCGAGGATCTGGGCCGTCACCTCCTCGTCGGTCACGCCGGCTCGGAGTTCGGAGGCGAAATGATCGGTGCCGGCCGGATCGGCCGGGCGATCGAGGAATCTTGTTATCAGCGCGGCGGCGAGTTGGTGCTCGTACTCGTTGCTGTTAAGTAACTGTGCGGCCAACCGCGACGCCGTGGCACCGGCCGCCAACTCCTGTTGGAAGAAGGCCAGGCTCGCGGCGTCGACCGAGCGGCCCACAATCGTTGTGAACAGCGCGTCGATCAGATTGCTCGACCCGGCGTGGTCCCGCACGAACTCGGGCGAGCCGGCCAACGCGGCCGCGACCTGCTCGATGGTACCGCCCGCCGCCAACTGGCCCGCGAAGTGGGCCAAGCCGGTAGCGTCGGCCGGGCGGGCCAGGTAGTGCTCGTAGAGCGACTCGACTTCCGTCTGCCGGTACTCGGCGGTGGCTTCGATGCCGGATACGACGCTCGTCGCCGCGGTACCTCCGTCGAGCATGTTCGACCAATAAGCCAGCGCCGCCGGTTCGGCCGCGCGGTCCAACAGAGCTTCGTAATAGGCGTCGACCAGCTTTTGATTGGGTGATAATGTCGTCGTCGACTGGGGCGCGGGTTCGCTGCTCGTATCGAGCGGCGACGCGACGCTCGGCGTCTGCGCCACCGGCTTGGACGCCGCCGGTCCCAACAACAAGGGGATGGAGCCGGGCGGGATGAAGGTGACCGGTGTGGGAGAAGTTGGTGTGCCGGGTGCCGGTAGTTCGGGAATCAGGACGGGATTCAGTACGGGGTCCTGTAACACGGGGCTCGGAGTCGTCTGGTTCTGCCCGCCCGGCTCATGCGTGATGGTCGGCCCCGATCCGCCATCTTGTTGAGTCGGATCCTCGACCTGGCCCATGAACAGCACGCTGCCCGACTGCGTATCACGGATCAGGAACAGGAAGGGATGGTCGGCGTTGAACTGGATCGGAGTCCGCGGATCAAAAGCAATAGCAGAAATGCTCAGCTTCATGACCGTAGCCGCGGCGGCTTCCGTCCCCGCTTCATCGACGCTGATGAACGCTTGGTGGTAAACGTCATCGATGTGCAACACGCTGGGGTCGGTGATTCCGGAAAAGTCGGCGCCTCTGGTGAAGGCGTCGGTCATGCCCAACGCCTTCAACGGCGCAGATAACTCGAATTGCGTCGTCATTTGAAACTTGGGCAGCGATACCGCAACGTCTTGCGAGGTAAGCCCACTCAGCCAGCCATTGATGTCCTGGGGTATCTGGTAGCTGTCCAGTCCAGACAAACCACTCTGTGTCGGCAACAGAATGTCCATGGCCAGCCGGCCATTGGCGTAAGGAAGCTCGAGGACCTGGAAGCCATCGCTCTCCATGTACTTGAAATTAGTCGTCTGATGCATGGTCGGAGCGGTGACTTGGCTCCCCGAAGCGAGCGTGAAGGGAGCGTCGCTCGTCTGACCGGGCGTGAAAGGCGACACCCAGGCCGCCTTGAGGTAGATGGCGTTGGCTAGAACGAGCCGAGTCGTGTCATCGAGCGAGCCCGGCGGCAACACGTCTTGAATCTTGCCGTGCGTCTCTTGTGATACCCAATCGTTGATCGTCTCCCGCGCCGCCTCGGCAGCGTCCTTGTAATCGACCTGCTGCAAGGCGCCAGAAAAATCCTGCTGGATGACGTTCAAGAACTCGGGCAGGATGTCGAGACCCTGTTGCGCCCAGAGGGCATTGGCCACGCTCAACAAGTAGCCGCCGCTCTGGCCAGCGGCGTTCAGGTCGGCGAGCAGTTCGCCGTAATCGGCCTCTATGCTGCTGGCATCGGAACCCAGGTGCAGCACGCTTGCCATCTGCTGGGCGGTCTCTCCACCCGCGCCCGCGTAGGCCATCGTCAGGGCCGTGGCGACGCTGAATGGCGACACGAACAGGTTCCCGCCCATCGTGCTCTGGAGCTGCGCGTAGAGATCGAGCGCGAAGGCATCGATCGAGTTGCCGGCGGCCGTCTCGTCGGCGGCCTGGGTGCCGGAATTCACCGACGCGGTCAGCGCGGCCGGTGCCACGAGTCCGCTGGCCGAAAGGACCCACCGATCTTCCATCGCCTCGAACGTCGGCCGACGCAACGAGTAGCCGCGACTGATCTGACGGGAAGAGAGAGCGAGAAGGGATCGCCTGACCGAACGTCTGCCGCCGAGAAAACGCATGGGTCGTGCCTCCGCCGCCTGTCGGTACTGTCCCACGCCGCGGACCCATGCAAGCGGACACCCTGGACCCCGGCCGTCAAGAGTCGATTATCACCCTGGTTGCGACCGGGTCAAGAATTTAGTTCCGCATCGTCCGTCTCTTTCCTGGGATGGACGTTTATTGGCCAGGGAGATGAGGAGGGACCTTTGCAACGGACCGGCCGCCGGCCGTCAGAAGCGAGCGTGACTTGATCGCATAGGCCGGATAGATTGATGGGTAGAAGTGTGCCTTCACCTCATTTCTACAAAGGCGCACGGGCGGGTGACACATGAAAGACTCTGGTCATCCATTCCGGACTCGACCGACCGGGCGGTCTCGCGGCGTGACGCTGGTCGAACTGCTGATCGTCGTCGGCATCATCGCATTCTTGCTCGCTCTCCTGGTGCCGGCAATTCAGGCTAGCCGCGAGGCGGCTCGCCGCAGCCAATGCCATAACAACCTCAAGCAAATCGGGCTGGGGCTGCAAACCTACGCCGACATCAACAAGTACTATCCGTGTGATGCGTTGTGGGGGCAGTATCCGCGTAACCGGTACGCGGAGATCGGTACGCGGCAGCGCGCATACCATTATCCCTGGAGCTTTTCCATCTTGCCCCTGCTCACGTCATCGCCCTTCTACGCGGCCGTCAACAAACGAACCGCGATCTGGAACCAGAGCCAAGAAAAGGGGATCGGGTCCGCGGTGATCTCGCCCCCGGCCTATCGCGGCAACGCTCAATCGGATCATCAGATGTCCGCCTATCGCTGCCCGGCAGATACTACGTTTACCGGCCCGAGCGACCTGCCCGATCTGTGCATGTGGATCAACTATGCGGGCAATGTGGGCGTCGGTATCTATTCGGCCGCGCTGGAAGACGACTCGGACTGCGTGGGCAAGACCACGGCTCCCCTGAGCACGCGAGGCCTGTTCGCCTTCAACGACCCGGTCGGTGTTGGCATGATCAAGGATGGCGAGTCGAATACGATCGCCATCGCCGAGGTGACGTCGTGTAGTGTGGCCGCGCCGATCACGCCCGGAGGCACTGCGTACAATGCCACGCTCAAGGAGGATCTGTCCTTTGCGGCCGATTCAGAGCAGCCGTTGCCGCTGACCTGGGAACTGCACGGCGCGGATGCCAAGGTGGCCCCCGGCAGCGGCAAGCTGCGAGACGGGTTGTGGACCAACCGGGGCGGTTCTAGCAAAGTGCCGATGGTCTTTCGCGCTGCAGTAGTCGCCCTGACCGAAAGCATCACCGGTAGCGGCCCCTGCTCCCTGCCCGATACGTATACCTCGGCCCAGGGTGGAACGTGTGGCGAAGGTAGCGGTGAGGGCTCGACCGCGGGTTTCGAGCTCGCGGGCGCGTTTCGAGGAGCGCCGATCGCGGGTATCGCGCCGCTCTACAACGCGCTCTATGGCCCCAATTCGAATTGGCTCGGACCCGACAGCAAACACCCAACAATCGTGAACGTCGTATTTGTCGATGGCCATGTGGGCGTGATCGAGCATTCTATCAGTTACCCGGTCTGGGGCGCCCTCAACACGCGCCAGGGCGGTGACACGACCGATCGCGATTTTTAACCACGCATAGCCTTTTCGGTTTCCCTTTGCAGGCGCACGGGCGGGTGACCTATGAAAGACTCTGTTTGTCTGTTCCGGACTCGATCGGCCAGACGGTCTCGCGGGTTCACGCTTAAAGCGGCCGACAAAACCCGGAAGCCGGAGCGCCGTGGGCGAAAAAATCGGCCGTGAAACGCCGATTTTTGTGGAGCTCGATCCGGTTTTGTCGGTTGCTCTTAAAGAGTTGCTGATCGTCATCGGTGTGATCGCCTTCTTGCTGACTCTATTGGCGCCGGCCATTCAAGCAAGCCGCGAGTCTGCCCGCCGTAGCCAGTGCAATAACAATCTCAAGCAGATCGGGCTAGCATTGATGAACTATGCCGACGTTCACAACAGCTTCCCATACGATGCGTTGTGGGGGCGGTATCCGGGGGGCGGGGACGAAACGGCCGATACAAGACAGGCTGCATATCATTATCCCTGGAGCCTGAGCATTTTTCCTTTTCTCGAAGCGTCGATGCTCTACTCTTCCATCGACAAAGATCAGGCGATTTGGAACCAGAGTCCACAGCTTGGCCCACGTGCTGCGAAGGCACCTCGTCGTAACATCCGATCATTGCGGATCCCGACCTACCTCTGCCCATCAGACGCCACCTTTGGCGGCCCGGACGACTTGCCCGGTGAGTGTATGTGGACGAATTACGCCGGCAACGTGGGCGTCGGTATCTATTCGGCCAGGGTGGGAACGGGACCGGACCGCACGGGCAGGACGACGGCTCCTCTGGGCACGCGCGGCCTCTTCGCCTTCAACGACCCAGCCCGTTTTGGCATGATCACGGACGGGACATCGAACACGATCGCCGTCGCGGAGGTGACTTCGTGCAGCGTGGCCATGCCGATCGTGTCCGGAGGCTATATCTATAACGACACGCTCGCGAAGGATCTGTCTTTTCCCGCCGACTCAGAACAGCCGTTCGCGCCGACGTGGGATTTGCGCGGTGTGGAGGACAAGATAGCTCCCGGAAGCGGTAAGCGGAGGGCAGGGCTCCGGATCGGGCCGAACCACTCCACGAAAGTGCCCCTGGTCTTTCGCGCGGCGTTGGTCGCCCTGACCGAAAGCATCACCGGCAGCGGACCCTGTTCCTTGCCCGACACCTATGGCTCGGCCCAGGGGGGAGAATGCGGCAAGGGCAGCGGTGCCGGCGCGACCGCGGGCTTCGAGTTGGCGGGAACGGTCGGAGGAACACCGATCGCGGGTATGGCGCCGCTCTACAATGCGCTCTATGGCCCCAATTCGAATTGGCTCGGACCGGACAGCAAGCATCCAGGAGTCGTGGTGGTCGTCTTTGCCGATGCCCATACGAGCACGATTCAGAATTCCATCTCTTGCCGGATCTGGGCCATGATCAACACGCGCGCAGGTGATGAAAAGTTTTGTTCTTGCTGTCTTGAAGATTAGCCGCGCATGTTCCTAACCTCTCCCAGAGGGAAAGGACCTTTGCTAAGAGCGGCCGACAAAACGCGGAAATCGGAGCGCTGCGGGTAAAAATCGGCGGTGAAACGCCGATTTTTCGGCAACTCGATCCGGTTTGGTCGGTTGCGCTAAGAGTGTCCTGCAGCGAATTCGGACCGCGACGCGATAAAAAATTTGACAAGGTGCGCCGCGCCGTTATATTGCCCGAATTGTGCTTCCGGGTGAGGCAGGAAGGTCTCGCCTTCCAATTCGCCGGTGCGGGCAGAGTGTCGTGCCGGCTGGCCGTGGGGACAGGGCATGAGCGGCGAAGAGAAAGGCGCCGGTATCGGCGGGTTGATGAACCCGAGCCTGCTGGTGCTGGTCGTCAGCATCATGGGGTATCTGGTCTCGAACCCCGTGTTGAAGTCGGTGCGGCCGGAGCTCGCCTCGCTGAACAGCGTGCCGCCGCCACCCTCTCCCCCGCCTCTTTCGGGCATCCACTCGCGGCTGTGGGACGATCCGTTGTGGGTGGCCTACCAGCATAGTCAGCGGCTCCCAGCCGACGAGCGTACGTCCATCGAAACCCTGGCCGATCTGTTGGACCGGTTTTCCAAGGACGACGAACCGGACGCGCCGAGCGTGGCCGAACTCTTTCGCAGGGTCGTCGAAACGGTCGCCGGTGGGCCCAACGAACGGATGCTCTGCCTGCCGGTCTTTGTCTCGGGCGAACCATACGCGGTCGACACCGAGCAACGGAAACGGACGACGTATGCCGTATTGTCGGCGCTCGGTACTCTACACTATGACCTGACCTATCCGGATCGGCTGTCGTACGTAACCGTACCCATCCAAGTCGACGACCAGGTCAGCGCGGAACCCATTCGGGTCGACAACCTGGTGGTTCCCATCAAGCTGTTGGAGAAGTCGGACGCCTCCGACGGAGTCCCTCGTGAGGGGCCGAAGGCGGTCCTCGTCTGCTGGATCAACGAAGCCCAATTGGGCAGCCGACCGCTCGCCGCCCTGGGCCAGGTGCTCGAGCAGTTGTTCTGCTCGGTTCCCAATCTCAGTACCAAGCTGGCGGTCCACATCCTCGGTCCGACCAGTTCCGACGGATTGCTCGATATGGCGCGGGAGGATAACGAGCCGAAACAGAAACCGGACGAGGGCGCGGACGGTCCGCCGGGTCGAAAGCTCAGCAACGCCTACGTCGAGGCGGCCAAGCCAGGGTATTTCTCGCGCTACAACGATCCGAAGCTCTATTCGGGCAGCGCCACCGTGTCGGCCGACGGGCTGGCTGATGCGGAGAGAAAATCGTTAATCCAGTTTTGCAGAGGTCCGACGCGGTGCGGACTGCACGTGATTCGTTCGATCGGCACCGACGAACTTCTGTTGCAACGGATCGTCGGCGAACTCAAGCTGCGGGGCGCCTGGCCCTGGCCGGACCAGTCGGCGTCCGCATCGACCGCGAACGGCGCCGATCAGGGCCGGTACATCGTGCTCGTCTGCGAACGCGATTCGCTCTTCGGCCGGGCGCTCCCCGGCGCTTTTCGCCGGGTATCGAACAACGTCCTCACGCCGTGGGATCGGCGCGGTCGGACCGCCGATCCGCTGCAAGTCTTCAGTTACCTACAAGGCCTCGACGGCCAGCTTCCCGAAAAGAGCGGACACGAAAGGGGACCGACCTACGGCGAGCCGGCGGCCAGTGGCCCTAAGCCCGAAGGCGGAGCGGCCGCGCCGTTCACCACGCAGCCCGGCCAACCGGTGCCGGCCACGGGCCGCTCGCAGTTTGACTACCTGCGCCGCCTGGAGGAGGACCTGCTCCGTTTCCATCGCGAGAAGGTCAACGCCGGGCAACTCGGCATCGTGGCCATCGGCGTGTTGGGAACCGACGTGTACGACAAGCTGCTCGTGTTGCAGGCGCTGCGCGCCCGGTTTCCCCAGATCTGTTTCTTCACGACCGATTGCGACGCCGATTATTGTCTCGAACCCGAATACCCGACCTCGCGGAACCTGATCATCGCCTCGCATTTCGGACTGCAACTGCACCCCGACTTGCAGCGCGAAGCGCCCGCCTTTCGCGACAGCTACCAGACAGCGCAATACTTCCAGTCGCTGCTGGCCTTGGGCGACAAGGCCATTCCGCCCGAACTGGCCGATGACCCGTGGCAACTGAAGGGTGGCATGCCGGCCAACGGCTTGGAGCCGCTGACGTTCGAGGTCGCCCGCCACGGCTTGTACCAGCTCACGTCACCCTCGCAGACGAATTGGTTCAATGCGCATGTGCAGCCGCCGGGTCCGCGCGAAGCGCATTGGCTGTGGCGGCCGCGACACGTCTTGTGTGCCCTGCTGGCGGCGGCGGCGCTGGCCGCGCTCGTCTGCCACATGGTGACGCTGCCGCACGTCACCGATCGGCGCTGGGGTTTGCTCGGCGGCATCGCGTTCGCCGGAGTTTTTTTGCTCGTCCTGGCGACGGCCGCCTGGGACCACGGGCGGGCCGACGGAGAACCTTTCGAACTGTTCGAAGGCATCAGCACCTGGCCGTCGACGCTGTTGCGGACGCTCGCCGCGCTGCTGAGTGTCGGGTTGTTGTACAAGGCGACCGTCGACCTGACGGTCGATTCCGGTAAGCGCGACGAACAGTTGCGGCCACGGGGCGTGCCGGATGTGGCCGATGACCCGCGCGGCTGGTATCCGTCGGCGCGACAATGGCTGCAACGGGTCGTCAAGGTGTCGCGGCCGGGCTGGCTGGGGCGATTCTGGGAAGGGCTCAAGCAAGATCTGCTCATATCGAACTGGCCCGACGAGCGGTCTGCCCGCAGCGCCGAGTTGCGCGATGGCTATCACCGCCGCGGGACTACGGGGCTACGGTTGCTCCGCAGCTTGGTGATGGCCGCCATTTATATGGTCTTCAGCTCGCTCCTGTTCGCCATGACGGGCCTTCCGAACACCCCGTATCGCGGGCCGGTCGCCCAAGCGTGGGCCACCAGTATATTGACGTTGTCCGTCAGCCTGATGATCTGGCTCACGTTCTTCGTCTTCGACGCCACGTTGTTGTGCCGGCGTTTCGTCAAAAACGTCGTCGCCGAACGCCCCGATTGGCCGGCGGAATCCGCCGGCATGGTCGCCCTTCAGCAACACAAACAACCGCACGATCTCGACGACGCCCGCGAACTGCTGACGCTGCGCATCATCGCCGAACGCACGCAAGTCGTCGGCAAGCTGGTCACCTATCCGTTCTGGGTGCTGTTGCTCGTCATCCTCTCGCGGCATTCGATCTTCGACTTCTTCGACTTTCCGCCGGCGCTGTTCATCATGTGGGGGCTGTCGTTGGGCGGTATCCTCATCTGTGCCGCCGCCTTGCGGGGAACGGCGCGCGACGCCCGCGACAAGGTGCTCTCGCGCCTGCGCGATTCGTTGGCCACCACCGCGGGCCGCGAGGAGCCGGCTTGGCGAGGCCGGGCGGAGCAATTGCGACAATTCATCGCCGAGATCAAACAAGAAGACCGGGGCGCGTTCCGTCCGTTGATGCAAGACCCGATCGTGACGGCCCTCGCCACGTTGTTCGGCGGCACCGGCGGCATCGTACTGCTCGAACAATTCCTGCCCTTCCATTAAGGATGGTTGCCATGGAGATTCGTTCCCCGGCGCAGGGCCGACCGCGGCGGTCTCCCATCGTGTTGATCTCGTTGATCGCCATCTTGGCAGTGTTGGCCGCGGTGGGCACGGCCTTCCTTATCTCGCAGTGGGCAAGCGTGCGAGAGAAGAGGGAATATCTGGCGTCGCTCGCCGCGCGGGCAGAAGCCCATACCGCCGCGAATGGAACCACGCGGGCCAGTCGGATCGCCCATTCGACGGGCGCCGCCCCCACGGCCCACGAGGTGCCCGCGGCAGGCGGCGCCATCGAACCCGTGTAATGGACGTGGTCCGACTCGGCGGGCAATTCGGGCACCTTGACCTCGGTCGAAGGTTGCCTGGTCACCGCGTCCGGCGTCGACGTGTTGTGGAACGATGGCGACCTCTACGTCGAGAAGGAAGCGGGTGCGTTGCGGCGCGTCTGGCGCAGCGACCAGGAGGGGGCAACCTTCCTGTCGGGTCCGGCGGGCGAGTATTGCTCCGTCTGCTACGACACACGCTACGTCTGGGCGCCCCTCGCGCGAAAAGACGCCGCGCCGCGACTGATTGTGCTCGATCCCAAGAGCGAGGAAGCGTGGGAATTCACCGATGCGGAAGGTGGCTGGGAGGGCGTGTCGTCCGCGGTGACCGACCGGCGGATCGAATTGCTGGTGGCACCTTGGCAGCCCGGCGGCGTGTGTTGCGTGCGCGTCTCGGGCAAGGAGCAATGGCTGGGGCTGCTCGAATTCTCACCTCCCGCCACGCGGCAGGCACGGCCCATCACCCAGCCGCCGCTGACCGACCTGCGAACGGGGATGAAAGAGATGTTCTCTCTCGGACCGATCGCGAAGGGAAACACCCCACTGGTCGTCCTCGGGCGGATGCAATATCCGCAACTGCTGATCGATCCGGCTCGACAAACGGTCGTGCGGGCGAAACACAATTCGTGCCCCGGCACGGCGGGGCATTTCGTGGTACATGAAAGGGCCGTCTGGTGGACGATGGGCGGCGATCCACTGCCCGGATTTCCCCAAACGTCCGATCGCTCCGCCGACACGCTGTACCGGGCCAATCTCCCCGAGCTCGCCGAACAGGCGGCTCTGCTCCGTGCGCCGGCCGGACTGCTGGTGGCCGCCGACGGCAGACTCAATTTCCTGGGCGACCGCTTCTGTCGCTGGGACCCGCGCAGCGCCGATGTGGAAGTCGTCGATGTGGTTCCGCCGTGGAACTATCAGAGACTCGTCCTCCTGGCGGACAACATCGCGCCCATCAACCAGGCTCCGGCAGGCGATGGTGCCAAGCCGCTGCTCGAACGGGCCTTTCTGAGTTCGCATCACGGCCTGCTCGCGCAGACCACCGAGCCGGACGGCACCGGGCGCTGCTTTGCCGTGATGGGTCCGGCATCGTCGACTGCGCGCTAGGATTGACCGATCGCGCGAATCGGCGCGGAAGATTCGATACAACCGGTCTGCCCGCGCCCCGCGCCGCGTCCTGCCGAGGCGTTCGACTCACCGCGATTGGATTATCTTCCGGCGGCGTCCGATAAAAAGATTCGATTGCGAAGATTTAAACATCTGTTTATTAACAACCCTGCGGCCGCAGCGCCCGGGAAGGTGGCCATGTTCATCCGATTCTTCCGCCGCGAAACCAAGCTCGATTCCCGCACCCGCGCCGCAGCCCTGGCCGCGATCGCTTGGCTGGCTGGCATGGCCGCTTCCGGCACGGCCCAGGCCCAGTTCATACCGATCGACGGCTGGGATGGTCAACTGTTCCCCTCGTACCTGATCGCCACGGCGGCCATCCGCTCAGCCACCGCCGAAGACGACGAAGAGAGTGACGAGTCGGAGGAGAGCGAGGACGAATCCTCCGCGGTGCTGGGCGACAAGCGCGGCGTGCTCGGCGTGAGCGTGGAGTCGCCCGGCGAGGACACGGAGATCACCGTCACGATCACGGGCAGCGAGATCTTGGAGGAGAGCACCTTCAGCGGCACGCTGGAGGGCGAAGGCACCTACGTGATCTACCCGCCCATCAAGTACAAGTATGGCGTGCTCGCCAAGAACAAGCAGTCGGTTCCCGTGTCGTTGACGTTCGAGGTCGAGATCGGCGACGAAGAAGTCGAAGTGCAGACCCGCACCATCACGCTGCGCTCGGTGAACGACTGTCCTTTTTATATCTATCACGCCGACGGCACGTTCACCGACGTGTCGTTCACCTTCGCCGCCTATGTCAACGAGCAGCACCCGTTCGTCGACAAGATGCTGCGCGAGGCGCTCAACAGCAACATCGTCGATTCGTTCACCGGCTACCAGTCGGGCAACACGGCCGAGGTGTATCGGCAGGTCTATGCCATCTGGAACGCCCTCAGCGAACGCGACGTGCGGTACAGCAACATCACGACGTCGGCCGCCCAGAACAACACGGTGTCGAGCCAACACGTGCGGCTGATCGACGAGTCGATCAACAACGCGCAGGCCAACTGTGTCGACGGCAGTGTGCTGCTCGCGTCGATGCTGCGGAAGATCGACATCGAACCGATGCTCGTGTTCGTGCCCGGCCATTGTTACCTGGCCTTCTTCCTCGACGCCAAGGGAACGGATCTCGTAGGCCTGGAGACGACGCTCATCGGTTCCACGGCCGACGGCCAGACGACCCTGCCGGGCGTCGAAAACGTCGTCGACGACACCTGGCAGAACACGAATTCGTGGGGCACGTTCTGCGCGGCCGTGGCGATGGGCAATCAGGGCCTGCGGGACAACTACAAGAAGTTCAACGAGAAGTCCGACCCCGAATATCAGCTCGTTCCCATCGCGGCCGCCCGCAAGCAGGGAATCCTGCCCATTCCCTTCGACTCGGCCACGAAGTTTGAGGCGACGGCCGGCGTCGAGGAATAGGCACTTAGGCTTAGAGCAACCGACAAAACCGGATTTAGCTTCACAGGAATCGGCGTTTCACGGCCGATTCTTGCGCCCAAGGCGCTCGGACTTTCGGGTTCTGTCAGCCGCTCTTAGAGCGAGCCACCGCGGATCAGCTTCCAGGCTCTAATCGCCTCGAACAAGTCGTCAAACGCTCACGTAGGACCGGTGAGCCGACTTCGAGCAGCGCCGCCGGATTGCATCTGGCGGATCGATGACCTTGCTCGCTACCGTCCGGTCATGCGAGGCCCTCACGGAAAGATGACGTGCGATACCGTCTAAAGACCCTGTTCATCCTCACGTTCTTGGTCGCCGTCGCGTGTGCCGTGTTGTTCTCGCTCCCCGCGGTGCTGTCGTTGGCCGTGTTGGGGGCGGTGGCCATGGTCACGCCGGCAGGGTTGATCGCGGGCATCATCTACGGCCGCGGTGCCAAGCGGGCGTTCGCGATCGGGTGCCTCGCTTCGGGCGGCTGGGCGTTGTGGGCGTCGCCCTTCTTCGTCGCCGCCGCCCTCTCCGATGGCATCGATGTCAGCGACCAACCCATCGTCGTGCAGATCGCGTTCGTCGCCTATTACGCGGTCGTGGCGTTGGGCGGGGGCGTGAGCGTCGGCGTCAGGCGGCTCTGTTACCAGGGGCGCAACGGCATTCGGCCGCCCCGCGACTGTTGTTGATGGAACGTTTTGGCCATGTCGTGCGTCTTCAGATGGGGCTGGCTCCGGAGCACGCCCCCCGACGGCCCGACCCGTTACACTCTGGCTCATACTCCGATTCTCGCCTTTGGCCGTCCCGATCACTTACCTGCTGCGGTCGCTGCTGTCACTGATCTTCTTCGAGGTCTTCCTGGGCGCGATGCTTTTCTGGCCGGCGGGGGATATTCGCTGGGTGAATGGCTGGTTGATGATGGTGGTTTTCTTCGTGCTGACGGTGCCGAGCATCGTGATCCTGTGGCGCGTGAACCCGGATATCTTCGTCGCCCGCAGCAAGATCCATGCGGGGACGAAGGGTTGGGACAGGATCGTCATCTGGGTGCTGGTGTCGGCGTTCTTCGCGGTCTTTCCGCTCGCCGCGCTCGACGCCGGCCGGCTGCACTGGTCGGCGGTGCCGCCTTGGTTGATGGCGGTTGGTTACGTTTTGCTCGCCGTCGGCTGGGCCGGTTCCATCTGGGTGTACGCCGTCAACAGGTTCGCCGAGCCCACGGTCCGCATCCAGACCGATCGCGGCCAGACGGTGATCGACACGGGGCCCTATGCCATCGTCCGCCATCCGCTCTATATGTGGTCGCTCTTCCTGTTTCCCGCCTTTCCGTTGGCGCTCGGTTCGTATTGGGCGATCCTCCCCGGCGTGCTCGCCGCCATCGTGCTCGTCGTGCGCACCGCCTTGGAGGACCGCACGCTACACCGAGAGCTGCCCGGCTACCGCGAATACGCTCAGCGCGTGCGATATCGCCTGGTGCCCGGTATTTGGTAGTTGCCGCGCGGGTCTCCCACTTCGTTCCGCGCCTCCGCCGGTGCTGCCCTTCCCGCGCCGCCGTTCACGCTTAGAGCCTGTCCGAGAACCGATGTTGCGACAGGAACGATTCGACTCGCCAGCAGGTTTTCGGATCGGCTCTAAGAACCGCGCCAGTGAGCAATGCCCCATAAACTGGTGTAGTGGTCGGTCCAGAGGGGCAGCTCGGGTGAGGGTGAGAGGATCTGCCAGCGGCTGTCTTCGATGAGCGGGCCGAAGTCGTCTTCGTCGCGGGCGAGGATCACCCATTGCGAGCTGGCCTTGCCGGCGGCTTTCTCTTCGGCGGGGACGGTGTTTTCGAGCTGCTCCCAACCCGCCAGCGATGAGGCGGCAGCCAGGTTGGCGAGCACCGGCCCGAGCTCCAAGAACTGGTTCGAGATGTGGAACGCCAGCACGCCGTGCGGCGCGAGTTTTTGCAGGTAGACCTGCATCGCTTCGACGGTGAGCAGGTGCACGGGGATCGCATCGCCGCTGAAGGCGTCGACGACGATCAGGCCGTAGTGGCGGTCGGGCGCGTCGGCCAGCGAGAGCCGCGCGTCGCCCAGCACGACGCGGCAGTCGGCCTGGCTGTCGCGCAGGTAGGTGAAGTAGCGGTCGTCGCGCGCTAGCCGCTCGACGGCCGGGTCGATCTCGTAGAACGTGAACTCCTGCCCGCCCTGCCCGTAGTAGGCGAGCGAGCCGACGCCCAGGCCGACGACGGCCACCGGTGGCTTCGATTCGAGCACGCTCACCGGCGCTGCGAACACCTGCCCGATGGGGCTCGTCGGATAGTAATACGCCAGCGGCAGCCCCCGGATCGCCGCATCGCCTTCGCGCCGCTGCTGGCCGTGCCGGATGCGGCCGTGGTGCAGGTAATAGAATTCGTTTTTGGTGTCGCCGCGGACCTGCAAGACCCCGTAGAAGTCGCGGCTGCGGAATTCGACCCGATCGACCACGTCGTCGTAATAGCCGACCACGGCCGAGAGTGCGGCGACACTCAGACCGAACGAGAGCGGCCGGCCGAGCGTCGAGGCGCAGAGCGCGAGGCAGGCCACGATCGGCCAGGCCGACTCCTCCTTCCACGTCTTGAACAGGATGACGGCCGAGATCAGGCCGATCAGCGGCGCCGCGGCCAGGTCGAGCCAGTTGCGTCCGGTCGGCCAGCGCCAGAGGACCAAGGGCGAGAGCATGCACGCCGCGGCGATGGCCAGCGGATACTCGGCCAGCGAGTTGAACAACAACGGCGCCAACAGCGCGTTGAACAGTCCGCCCACCACGCCCCCGAACGACAACCAGAGATAATATTCCGTCAGGAACACGGGCGCCGGGCGCAGGCGGGCGAGTTCGGCATGGCACACCATCGCGGCACAGAAGAACGTGGCGAGGTGGACGGACGCCATCGCCAACATCGAATACTGTGCGCCCGCGTGCCAGGTGAAGGCCTGATAGATCTGCCCCATCACGCAGATCGGCAGTGCCACGGCGAACAGCCGCGGCACCATGGTCGGCAGGCGCGCGAAGGCCAGCATGAAGCTGAGCAGGTAGAGCGCCAGCGGCACGACCCACATCAACGGCACGGGCGAGACGTCGCTCGACAGGTGGCTGGTCACGCCCAACAGCAAGCTCGACGGCACGGCGGCCAGCGCGATCCAGTGCAACCGCGTGACGAGTGTCGGCGGCGCGGCGACCGGCACGGCCGACGCACGCGAGACGTTATCTTCCGTTTTGCGCGCTTGCCCGACGCCCGCGCGCCAAGCCATCACGATGCAAGCCACCACGAGGGCCGAGAGCACCGCATAGCCGACCGTCCACAACCGGCTCTGGTCGCCGAGCGTGAAGCGCGGCTCGACGAAGAACGGATAGGCGATCAGCCCGAGCATGCTGCCGGCGTTGCTGGCGGCATAGAGGTAATACGGGTCGGCCGCCTGCCGATGCCGCGTGGCCGCGAACCACTGTTGCAGCAACGGGGCGGTCGACGCCACAACGAAGAACGGGAGGGCCACGGTGGCACAGAGCATGCCCAACAACGGTAGGATCGGGTCCGTGCCGCCGCGCGGTGCCCAATCGGCCTGCACGACGAGCGGCAGCACCAACCAGGGGAGCGCCAGCAACGCCAGGTGTACGACCAGTTGCGCCCGCGGCCGGCGCCAGCGAGTGAGCGCGTGGGCATAGCCATACCCGGCGAGGAGCGCTGCCTGGAAGAAGGCCAGGCACGTGTTCCACACGGCCCCCGCACCGCCGAAATACGGCAGCAGCATCTTGCCGATCATCGGCTCGACGAGGAACAGCAGTGCCGCGGCGGAGAAGAGAGTGACGGCGAAAAGCAGTGGCATTCGGCCCGAGCCCGAGACAATCTCGCGGGGGCGCGCACCACGCCGCCTGCCGCAATCAGCCCGATTCTAAACACCGCCCCCCCATTGATCCATCGGCCCGGACGGAGGGGAGCCCAACCGAGGAAGGCACGGCGCATTCTCCCGCGCCGCCCCAGGGTAGAATCGGGTATGGATGAAAATCCCTACCAATTGACAGGGCCACGCCGAGCTGCCGCATCATCCACTGATAGTCCTGCAAAACCAGAGCGCCTGGGCTGCCTCGCTTCTGCCTTGCTCGGTGCGTTGGTCGCGGTGATCGGAGCGTATCCCGTCGCTGCCCTGGTCGCGTTCTTCTACCGCTTTCCTATTCCATTTGCAGGGTACGCCAGTGGCTTCGAGGCTGTGGCACCGACCTTTGTCGCGGTCACGAAGTACGGCGCCATCGGCGGCTTCATAGTCGTTGCGGCGCTCGGCGCGCTTGCGGGGGTGCTCGGGAGCTATATCGCGTCCGCAGTTGGCGTGGGCCGAGAAGGGTCGCTTTATCTGCTGGCATGCCTGGCGGTCTTGGCCGACCTGCCTCCCGTGGTATTGCTTTCCGTATTGGACAAGATCATCGGGCATTGGTGATAACACCCCCTCCCGACCGCCGTGGTATCCTCTGGATTGGACGAGAACAAGGCACGTCGCGCTGTTGAGTCTCGACCTAAACGGGTTCCGTCGCCAGTTCATCGCTTCTTTGGTCTGAATCCAGGCCAAAGCTCCGGTCGACATAATCTGACAGAAGCTCAAAGACCAAAGGACGGTACTCATGCCGCCGGCCGCCGCGCGCAAATCGATCATTCGTTTCCTCGGTGCCATACTCGTCGGAGCAACCGATCGAACCGGATCGGGCCTCAAAGGTATCGTCGTTTTGTGGCCGAGATTTTGTCCAAGGCGTTGCGGCTTTCCGCTCTTGTCGGCCGCTCTGGTAGCTTGCTGCGCGGGATGGGGGTCGAACCAATCGAGCGCGCAGAACACCGGACGTCTCACCCCCGCAGAGGCCAAAGCACTCGCCCTGAAAGCGCATTCCGACGCCGCCGCGATGGATCATCTGCGGAGATTCTTCTATCGCGTCAAGTCGGGCAACGGCGTCGTCGATACCATGCGCGACCGTGAGGAGTGTTCCATCGAGGGGCTCAAGGAGGCGCTCGACGGTCCCGTTGCGGACGCCGATTGGCTGCAATGGGGAGTTACCCTGGGATGGACCGAGAACCACGCGATCTGGAGCGAGGGGGAACGGGAGGGCGGGGATTTCGGAAAGGGCACCGACACGTGGCGGCGAGAAGAAGTTTGGACCAAAGATCTCGCCTTTGACCGCACAGAGGTCGACGATGAGCCGGCTCGTTTCTTCTTTTGTCCGGCGAACCGAATCTGGGAGGGTAGACTGCGAGAGCTGGCCTATTTCCGTGTGTCGCCCCATCGTTTCTGGTGGGCGACGAGCGACGATCACAACGACCGCATCAGCCCGGTTCCTCCCGAGGAGGTGGATTATCGGTTCGTCACGAGAGAGCCGTTCGATCACGAGATCTGCGACGTCGTCGAATCGCGCGGCCGGGCGGAGCGGCTCTGGATCGGGCGCGAATCGGGACGCCTGCGTGGCGTGTTGGTCATCAGCCGATATCGCGGCGATGAGTCGGAAGAACCGTTCTTCCAGACCGCTCGCGTGCAAAAGATCGCCGGCAAGCGTTTCCGCAATCAGCAAGAATATGTCGAGTGGATTCGGGGAAGCGCGGCCAGCGAACGGCAAAAGGTCGAGATTGCACGCGCTTGGTGCGAGCTCAATTTCGAGCGGTTGGGACCGAACGAGCTGATTCGCTTTCGCGATTACCGTGAAATCTCACCGGGCGTTTGGATTCCGTTCCGTGAAGATCGGGCGTTCACGCACGGGGCGGACGGAAATCCGAAGGGGCACAAGTACATTCGCCTCTGGGTGGCCGTCGAGGAGGTGCGCACCGACATCGATCTCGCCGATCGGGTGGAATCGTTACGGCCGCGGGAAGGAGAACACGTCCAAGACCAGCGTTTCGGTGTGGTGGTCGATTACGAGTACGAGCGCGATCGTACGCTAGACGATATCTTGAAGTTGGTCGAAGCCGCGCAACAACGACAAATCGCTCGCGACTCCGCGCTCGCTGCCGCACAGGCGATGCAGAAGCTCGTAGGCTCGCCGGCGCCCGAGCTTGCGGGCAACGTGTGGCTCAACACCGACCAACCGCCGACGTGGAACATTTTGCGCGGCAAACCCGTGCTGCTCGTGTCGTTTGATTTCAAGCAGCCATCGTTCCTACCGCTCATTCCACCGCTCTTGGCATTTCAAAAGACGTATGGAGCGAAGGGGCTCGAGTTCCTCGGCGTCCATGCGAAAGGTGATCGCGACGAAGTCGCACGGCGTTTGACGACAGAGCACATCGAATTCCCCGTACTCATCGCAGACCGCAAGACCGAACAGCAGTTCGGCGGCGGATTCTTTTCCTTGCTGATCGACCGCGAAGGCAAGGTGGTGTCGGTTTACAGAGACTCGCTCGCCCCACCCGCCGAGATCGAAGAGCTGCTGGAGGCGAAGAAAGAATAGGTGGCGACGCGTGCAGCCTACTTTCCATGCACGTCGACGGTCACCGTGGTCTCCGATTTCACCAGCCATTTACCCTGCTCGAGCGCGGTGGCGCGGATGAGGAAGGGTTGCTCGCCGATAAGCCGCGTGTCGTCTTGCAACCGGATGACCAGCTCGCAACGGGTGCGGCCCGGAGAAAGCGCGAGCGATTCGGCGGAGACCAAGCCGACCTGCTCGTCGGCGGGCACGAGTTCGATCTTCACCGGTTCGCGAAATTCGGTTGCCAGGTAGACGGTCAGTGGAACTCGCAACTCACTGCCCACGGTCGCTTGAAATTCGCCGGGGGTGTGCGAGAGCTTCAACAAGGCGCCTTCGGGCAAGATACCGAATCGCATCTCCATCCTTTGCAGCAGAGTACGGACATTCCCTTTCGGGTCGGCGATCTTCACCGCCCCGTTCAGGATCATGCGACTCGTCTTCGTGGTCTCCATCCACTCGGGAACGAAGATCGGGTACTCGACCCGCTGCGCCCCGACGGGAACGACGAACTCGTCGCTCGCCAGGCCTTGGCGATGTCGCTGCTGTTTGGCGGTCATCTCCAAGACGATCTCGCCCTCGAATCCTTCCAGCCGTTCGATGCGCAAGGGATACAGTCGCGTCGTGCCGCGGCGCACCTTGCTCACATCGTCCAAGCCCTCGGGCGTGAGCTTGATCCGCGCCTTCATGATGGCCGCGACGACCAACGATTGGATCGGCCTCGTCACGGCGGCGCCATTCAACGTGGCCGTGGACGTAACTCGGACAAGACTGGCAGACGCAGCCGCATCGGCCGCGCAAGTCACATCGATGGCGAGATCGTTCTTGTCGGCCGCAATCTCCAACGGTTCGGGCACGGTGACACCCGCCGGCAAACCTTCCAATTTCAGGCCGATCGCTCCCTTGAAGCCGCCGCGGCGGACAATCGTTATGGGAAGTTTTGCTTGAGCCCCCAGCGGAACGTTCAACAGCTCGGGGACCGTCGCCGTGAAATCCTCGCGAGGCTTCTCGAAGGCTAACCGGTAACAGGCCCCGCGATGGCCACTGTGGCCCGAACGGTCGGCCACGACCAGGCGGTAAGACCCGTCTTCGGGTACGTTGAAAATCAGCTCGGCATCGGTCGTTCCCGGTCCATCGTCGACCGTCGCGAGCGCCTTTCCCGCCGCATCGATGATCGTCAGATCGAGGTCGAGCGGTGGACCGCTGGTCCGCGAGCGCGCCGAAATCTGCCAAACGTCGCCCTTTTTCATGGCGACGGAATAGTTATCGGAACCGAACGGGGTCTCGATGGCGCCCGTCACCCCCCAAGGCAATTCGGGCACCGCCGCCGCCTCGACCAGCTCCGTCATGTCGCTGAGTGCGAGGACGTAGGGTGCCGATCTTCCGAAAGGTGTGTCGAGTACGTACGAGAATTCCGTCGCAGCGGGATCGGCAGGGAACGTGACGTCCACCGACCTCGATTCCAACTTGGCTTCGCCGGTCGCGACACCGTAGCCGACGAACTCGACCGGTCGCGTTTCACCCCGCTTGCCGGCCGACGGATAGGCCGCGACCACCTGGGGACCGGGCGTGATCGACAACCGGTACACATACGATCGGTCGCCGGCGAAATCGATATCGTGCAGACTGATGAGGTAATCCGTATCAGCTTGGGCCGTGAACGTCGTCGTGAGATCCAGTCCTTCGGTGGCCGCCACATCGACCAGCCTCCGTCCTTGGGAATCGTAGACCTCCAACATGCCATGCAGACACATTGGATTGGTCGGAGACGTCAACCGCCGGCCCAACAGTGCGATGGTGACGGGGCCGGCCCGTGTGGGACGAATCTGATAGCGGTCGATCTCTTCGATACGGCGAATCTGCCCCGAGACCACGACCGGGAGTTGCCCGAGCACTTGGGGCGTCCGGTGTTTCGTATCTTCCAACACGTCGGGAAGGTCGGAGACGTGTAGCACGCCGACGGGTGAGACACCGTTCGCGTTCGCGGCCTGCCAGCGGATCAGGCCGGGTGGAACATCGGCCGGAATTGTCAGCCGGGCTCTGAATTCCCTCGGCAACGGCCAGGCGTAGCCCCGCGCCTTCGCGCCGAACCAATAGGGCGGCTCGCCGATGAGGACCGGTGTCGGCGGCCCGAGGAGCTCCAGCTTCACGCGCGGATCGTGTGCGAAGAGCTGCATGTCGGGCGTCCAATCGTAACCGCCGATCGTCACTTCGACGGTCGAGCCAACCCGCGCACCGGCCGGTAGCACGTAGCCGATCTCCGGCGCGAGTTGGGCATGCACCGAAACGGCGCAGCTCGCGATCACGAGTCCGATGAGAATGACGCACGTCCGCCAGATCATGTGATGTTCCAGCCGGGCAATGAACCCCGGCACGGTGCTAAGCGATCAGCCCCGGAATCAATTTGCCGCCGTTCACCAGCGGCACCGGGCGGCCGAGCGGGTCGGCGTATTCCTTGTCGGGGTCGATACCCATCAGCGTGTGGACCGTCCGCAGCAGGTCGGCGATGCTCACCGGATCGTTTGTCGGATAGGCCGCCTGGGCATCGGTCGAGCCGATGATCTGCCCGGGCCGTACTCCGCCGCCGGCGAAGAGGATGCATTGCGCCATCGACCAATGATCGCGACCCGCCTGGGCGTTCACTCGCGGTGTGCGACCCATCTCGCCCATCATGACAACGAGCGTGCTGTCCAGCAGTCCACGCTGCTCCAGATCGGTGACCAACGCATAGAACGCCTGATCGGCCGGCGGAATCAGATCGGATTGCAGACTGGGAAAGCAATTGAAATGGACATCCCAACCCGGCGCGTCGATTCCCACGAAGCGACAACCGGCTTCGATCAAGCGCCGACCCAGCAAGGCGCATTGACCGATCTGCGTCATGCCGTAGGTCTCGCGGACGTTCGCCGGCTCGGACTGGATGTGGAACGCCGCGCGGGCTTCGGGCGAGTTGATCAGGTTATAGGCCTTCGCGTAGTAGGTCGACATGGCCTTGGCGCGACCGATCCGCTCGCGTTCCTTTTCCAAGCCGCCGAGCAGCTTCTGACGCAACTCGAAGCGACTCTGCGACAGACCTTCGACCCGACCGAGGTCCTTCACCTCGAAATCGGGCTGGCTGGGGTCGGCCTCGATCACGAACGGCGCATATTCCGCACCCAAGAAGCCCGGCCCGCCCGCCGACAGGGGATGCGGCAGGTTGACATAGGCCGGCACTTTGCCGTTGGAGCCTAGTTCCTTCCCCACATAGGCCCCCAGCGATGGATAGACATCGTTGGTGGGGATGGGGTGCTCGCCGTCGGGGAACGTCGGCCTGCGGCCCGTCATCACATAGTAATAGCCGGTGCTGTGTCCGTTATCGGTGTGCGAGTGGCTGCGGACGACCGTGAATTTGTCGGTGATCGTCGCGCAGCGACGGCAATGCTCGCTGAAGATCACGCCCGGCGTCTTCGTGGCAATCGGCTGGAACGGACCGCGGATCTCGACGGGAGCGTCCGGTTTGGGGTCCCACATATCCTGTTGCGGCGGGCCACCTTCCTGGAAGATGAAGATACAGTTCGTCGCCTTCGCGGTGCGCCCGGACTGCGCCGCCGATTCTTGGGCCTGGAGCAATCCTGGCAGAGAGAGCCCGGCGAACAGGCCGGTCGAACCCAGCCGCAGCACCTGCCGACGAGAAAAACCATCGCAGTAACGGCGAGTTTTTTCACGGCCCCAGAAGAACTGGTTCATGCTGACTCCCGTTGGTTGTGAGCTCCGCCTTGTCAGCCGCGCTTGGGCATCGATTCTCATCATTTCCAGGCCGGCGATGCGGGTCAACGTCTCCATCCGCGCGAGTTCGCGCTCACTGATTGAACAAGAACTCCTTCGTATTCAAGACGGCCCACAAGACATCCTCCACGGCAGCGCGTCGGTCGGCGTCCGCGGCCGGAAAGGCTGATCGCAGCAGGGCACACTCCTCGGCGGTTGGGAACCGCGAGAGCGTGGCCAAATAGATCTCGTCGAGCACTCCTTGCGTGTTCAACGGCGAGGCCGCCAGCTTGCGGGCATAACCCCGTTTATCGGTGATCTTTTCGTTGATTTCGGGCGAATTGAGCAGATGCAGCGCCTGCGAGATGCTCGGTTCGTTGCTGCGTTCGCACTCGCAGACACTGGCTCGCACGGGCCGGCCGAAGATGCGGAAGAAGTACGACGGCATCCGGTTGTCCCACACCTGGATCGATCGGTAGCCCGCGGGCCAGCCGTCGAATTTCTCGGCAACTCCGCTCACCTGGCTCAATGCATCGAGCAGCACTTCCGCCGGCAACGCCTTCGGCCGGGCATGCGAGAAGTTTTGCACATCGTCGACGTTCCCTTCGTTGGTCGTCGAACTCAATTGATAGGTCTGCGACAGGACGAGCGTCTTCGTGAACGCCTTCAGGTCGTACTTCCGCTCTTTCAGATGGGCGACGAGCGCGTCGAGCAACGGTCCGTTCGTGGGCGGATTGGTATCACGGATGTCGTCGATCGGGTCGACCAGCCCCCGGCCCATGTAGTGTGCCCAGATGCGATTCACAATCGCTTTCGTGAAAAACGCGTTGTCGGGGCTGGTGACCCAAGCGGCGAGTATCTGCCGGCGATCGGTCACCGCCTCGAAATTCGCCTTTTCGGCCGCCAGGGCCCGGGCCGCCACCGGTTCTCCCGTGCGTGGGTGTTTGTGATCGGTTCCCGCCGCGGCCACGATCGCCTCGGTGCCGTTCGGCAGCCGTTTCGTCTTGAGACCCGTGAAGAAGCCGACGAGACCGGCGTAATCGGTCTGGCTCCAACGTTCACTCGGATGATGATGGCACTGCGCACATTCGATGCGCACGCCGAGGAACAACTGGCTGATCGAACGGGCCGCGAGTTCCGGCTGATCGAGGGCCTTGAAGAAGCCGGCCGGGCTTTCGGCCTGAATCGGTCCCTGGACCGTCAGTATGTCCCGCACAATCTCGTCGTACCGACGGTTGGCCGCGAACTGCAACCGCAGCCACCGCGTCATGCCGACGGTTCCCTGCGGCGTGATCTTGATCTTGTCGGCCCGCAGCAGGTCGGCCCATTTCATGGCCCAATAGTCGGCATATTCGGGCCGCCCGAGCAGGTCGTCGACCCAGCGCGCGCGCTTGTCGGGCGATGGGTCCTGCAAGAAGCGGCGTGCTTGGGCCGCCGTGGGCAAGGTGCCGACGATGTCGAGCGACACGCGACGCAGGAAGGTCGCATCATCGATCGGTTCGCTGGCCGGAATGCCGAGCCGCTCGAGCTTGTCGGCGACGTGCTTGTCGATGAAATTCTTTTCCGCCAGGCGGGTCGTGGCCGGATTCCGCCGTGGGACGGTGATGCGGCAGGTCGTCACCTGATCGAGATAACGGACCAGGATGGCCGCCTCGCCGGGAACGGTCGTCGATTCCACCAGCCCGCGCGGCGTGGCGTTCACCACGTGGGGCGCATTCGATACATACTCGGCCAGCGCGGTCACGCATTGCCGACCGCCGGAAGCATTCGTGGCGGTGACGCGCAATTGTTGCATCGCCTGCGGGGCCATCACGAATTCGGCCGGCTCGACTTCGAGATTCACCACCGGTTGGTCACCGGGCGATGTGAACGGCGAGCCTTCGCGGATCCAGCGCCGCAGCACCTGGTCGCCGAACCCGCCCGGCTCGAGTTTCATGCCGCCGCCGTGCGGCGTGCTGGCGGTCGCCTTGAGGAGCACCAGGCTCTGATCCGGACACGCGGGCCTGATGCGGCGTCCGCGGCCCTCCTTCACCAATGCACCGTAGTCGGCTTCGTCGTCGAAGCCGAACAGGCTCAGTTTGAACCCATTCTGGCCCTCGGCCTTGCCATGACAGCCGCCCGAATTGCAGCGGGCCTTGGTCAGGATCGGCTGCACCTCGTATTGGAACGACACGGGCACCGGCTGCTCCAAGCCGCTCACCGCCACGGGAATGGCAGCTTGATCGTTCCCCCGGCGGATCGTGAGCTGTGTCGTTCCCTCGGCCAGCGGATACACCAGACCTTCCGCATCGATGCGGACGATTTGGGGATCGGCGACGATGTATTCGACCTCGCGCGTCAGATCCTGCCGAAACGTCCCGTCCTGCTGGGTGACCAACACCTGTTGCGTCGTTTCCGGCCGCTCCAGCGTGATCGAAGTGGGACTGACGGTGAGTTCGCCTCGTGCTGGAGGTGCGACGGACAGCACGCCGACAATCGCGACGACACACCATCGCACGCGCAGCCCAAACCCCGAGCACGCCGGCGATCCGACGTGCCCGAAACTGCGAATGCTCAGCGGCTGGTAATGTTTCACTTCCGCACCTTCGTCGCCTCGTGACGCCAGCAACGACCAGCGACGCGAGATGCATCGACGCGAGGCGACCAAATTCATGTTATCGTCTGCCCGGAACGCGAATCAACTCAGACGCGTCGGGGTATTGAACCACTTGCCATGTTGTAAAACAAAAACGCTTAAATTCGACTCGATTGTTATCGGGATGTCTGAAAAGTGGGCAGGGCCATTTATCCTGAAGGGGTGAGTCGAACGACGGGAAGCAACGGCCACGCGCCCCTCGCATTCATTCTCTCAAGATCTCCAAGGGTCGTGGGTCGCCAGTCGATGCCCTCTTGTAGCGACACGAGTTTGCTTTTGCGGCTCCCTACGGCCAATAATGGTGGCGAATCGCTGGAAAAAACACTTCTTTGTGAGGCGCGCATCCATGATTCGCCTTCAGCCTTCGTGCTCTCGCGGAATTCGGTTGTTGGCCGCCGCGGCGCTGCTGGCGTTCGGCCAGACTCCGCGCGCGGTATTCGCGCAAGAGACCAAAGACGGACCACCCGAGGTGGCCGAGAAGATGTCTGAGGCGTGGTCGCGGATCGTACCGGTCGCCGATCCGCCGGATGCTAAATTCGGCGAATGGCGATTCGGCGTGCAAGACGGCTGGCTGCTGGCAGAACGTCGCACGGGTGAGGGAGAAGTGGAATGGAAGATCGTGCTGGCGAAGGTAGTCGGCGACGAGCCGCCCGAGATCGTCGTCGACCGGCCCCCGCCTGGTGGACAGGTACGGGGGGTTCGTCGCGCCGCCGACGGCACGGTCACCGAAACGACCATCCCGCGACCGACCGGCCCGATTCCGGGCTCGCTGAGGCTCAGTTATCGCGACGCCCGTTACTTCGTTCGCGATGGCTTCGCCACCCTTCGCTGCCTGCGGGAGCCGAAGACCGGCGAAGAACCGTGGCCGAAATTGGAGGCTCCGCCTCGCGATCCCAAGGGGTTCGGTTCGGGCATGTCAGCGAGCCGCACCGCGATCCTCAGCCACTACGTGAGCAATTCCTGGATAAATGTCATGGCAGGTCCGCAAGGTTCCATGTCTGTGGCCGGCCCGCGCCGCGCGCCCTCGATGGCCGCGGACTGCCTGGTCCGACTCCTACACGTCGATTTGCGAGAAGGCGGGCCGCTGAGGACTTCGGGTAATGAAACGGCGAATGTTACCGTGGGACAGTGGTTCGTGATCGATGACGGTGACCTGCTGGTGGCGAAGCGGCTCGCTGGCTGGCGCCTTCCGAACGAGCTGCTGGCGCGGGCGCGGCGTGAACCGGCCTTCGGGGCCAAACTCGCGACGGAGAAGCTCGGCGGCTCGCCGGCGCCGGAGCTTTCGGGCGAAACGTGGTTCCACACCGAGCCGCCGCCGACGTGGCAATCGCTACGTGGCAAGCCCGTGCTGCTCGTGCTCTTCGATCTCAGGCAGCCGTCGTTCGCGCCGCTCGTCCCTCCGCTGTTGGCATTGCAGGAGATGTACGGTAAGCAGGGGCTCGTGATCGTCGGAGTCCATGCGAACGCCCCGCGCGACGAGGTCGAAAAGCGGCTGACCGAGCAGGACATCATGTTCCCCGTGCTCATCGACGACGGTAAGACCATCGAAAGATATATCGTGGGATATTCCGCCTGCGTGCTGATCGACCGCGATGGCAAAGTCGTCTCGATCTACAGCAACTCCCTGACCCCGCCGGCCGAGATCGAGACGCTCCTGCCAGCCGAGTGAATTCCGTCGCTGCCCGCATACGGCGGGCAAGCCACGAACAATCGTCGGATGCGCGAAAGCAGCAAATGGATGCACCGATCGGCGACAGAGGAATGAAGAGCTTGTCACTGCCCGATCAGGTCGAGTGTCTTCTTGTCAGGCTGGCCCTGGAAGAATCTTGACAAGAGCTGCTCGAACACCGATCCCGGAGGCGAGACGTGGGCGAACAACGTCGCTGACGAACGAAGCTTCATGTCGTCGGGCGAACCGAAGATGTCGGACGCGGACCGCCCCTCGACGCGGAGAGCGGCCGCGGCGCACTCGACGAGCCGTGGGCCGAGCACGGGATGTTTCAGATACGCCGCAGCCTCCTCGACGCTCTTGATCGCGTATCGCTGCGCGGTGGAACTGAATCCCAGCCCTTCGTATTGCGGGAAGATGTACCACATCCAATGCGATCGTTTCCGGCCGCTGCCGATCTCCGACAGCGCCCGCTCATAGTCGCTCTCCTGGGCCTGCACAAAGCGGTCCAGGTCACAAGGATCGTCTGTCGGGCTTTTGGCATTTGTGTTCATGTGTACGTTTTCCTTAAGAGTGTGGCTGACAAACTCGGCAGCCGGCCGGCGCCGGAGGGGGGAACGTGAAGCGTTCAACATCTGGCCTCGTGAGAATCTTGTTTAGCAAAGGAGGATGGCCTCGCCTGCTACAGCCAATGGCGACGCGATGGTCGTTTCGAGCGGGCATATTTTCCGCGCGTGCTTACGGCCCGTTGGTTGCGGCTAGGGGCGGAACTGGGAAAATGCTTTATGCTGAGTACGGCCAGTCTCGGTGCACTGGGCTACGAGCACGACCGCTCGCAGCCAGTGATCTGTTTCTGGAATGATACACGTCACGTGGGCCCGTGAGTGGGGCGGCGCTTGAACCATCAGGAGCGAACGATGAGCCAGACGATCACGACTGCGACAGCGAAATCGACCCGAGCCGACGGCGCGGACCATCCGCTCCGGCAATTCGGCTGCGGTCTGGTGGATCTCGCGGGCAAGGATCATGCCCTCTACGAACGTCACCTGCTCTTCGATAACGTGGTGGCTCCGGAGAACGTGGGCTCGCGCGAACGCTTCGAGGCATTGGCTCACTCGGTGCGAGACATCCTCTCGCAACGTTGGGTGCGTACCGAAGACACCTACGATCGCGAGAACCCGAAGCGGGTCTATTATCTCTCGATGGAGTTTTTGATCGGCCGCTCGCTGGTAAACAACGTCGTCAATCTGCAGCTCGATCGTTACGCGGCGGAGGCCGCGGAGAAGAAACGCCTCGATTGGCTCAGCCACGTCGAAGAAGAACCCGACGCGGGCCTGGGCAACGGCGGGTTGGGGCGACTGGCAGCCTGCTTCCTCGATTCGATGGCGACGCTGCAACTGCCGGCCATGGGTTACGGCTTGCGTTACGAATACGGCATCTTCCGGCAATCGATCAGCAACGGCTGGCAACAGGAACGGCCCGACAACTGGTTGCGTCGGCCCGATCCGTGGGAGGTCGCGCGGCCTCACGAGCAGGTCGAGGTCAAGCTGAATTGTTCATTCGAGCTGCGCGAAGGGATCGTGCGCCTCGTTCCCGGCAAACCGTCGAGTCTGATCGGCATCCCCCTTGATCGCCCCGTCGTGGGCTACGGCGGGAAGACGATCAACACGCTGCGGCTCTGGGCCGCGGCGGCGCCCGATTTCTTCGACTTCCAACGGTTCAGCCACGGTGATTTCGTCGGCGCCCTGGCCGATACGCTGAGGGCCGAAACGCTCACGAGGGTGTTGTATCCCGACGATTCCACGATGATGGGGCAGCGACTGCGCTTCGTGCAGGAGTACTTCCTGGTCGCCTGTTCACTGGCCGACCTCGTGCGCCGATTCCGCAAGTCGAATAAGGATTGGAACACGCTGGCCGAGAAAGCCGCCATCCAGCTCAACGACACGCACCCGAGCGTTTCGGTCGCCGAATTGATGCGGATCCTGCTCGACGAAGCCCACCTGGGATGGGACGACGCCTGGCGCGTGACGCAAAAGACCCTGGCGTACACCAACCACACCCTGCTGCCCGAGGCGCTGGAGAAATGGCCCGTCGAATGGTTCGAAATGTTGCTGCCACGGCAACTCGAGATCATCTACGAGATCAATCGTCGGCTGCTGGACGGCGTGCGGGCACGATTCCCCGGCGACGAGGGCCGACTCGGCCGTATCAGCCTGATCGAAGAAGGCCCGACCAAGCATGTGCGGATGGCCAACCTGGCGATCGTCGGTTCGCATAGTACCAACGGCGTGGCCGCGATCCATTCGCGACTGCTACGCGCGACCACGGTCAAGGATCTGGCGGAGATGTTCCCCGAACGCTTCAACAACAAGACCAACGGCGTCACGCCGCGGCGCTGGTTGCTGATGTGCAACCCGGAACTCGCGCAGGCCATCACCGGCGCGATCGGCGACAGTTGGATCACCGACCTGGCGGATCTGCGCAAGCTCAGACCACTGGCCGACGATGCGGCCTTCCGCAGCGCGTTCTGCAAAGCCAAACGCGGCGCAAAGCTGCGGTTCGCTGATTGGCTCAAGGCAGAGTCCGGTGAGACGATCGATCCGGATTCGATCTTCGACTGCCAGATCAAACGCATCCACGAATACAAGAGGCAGTTGCTCAACACGCTGCGCATCGTGGTGCTCTATAACCGGCTGCGCGACAACCCCAACCTGCCGGTCTTGCCGCGCACGTTCCTCTTCGCGGGCAAGGCAGCGCCGGCTTATCACCTGGCCAAGGTCATCATCAAGTTCGTCAACAACCTGGCGGACTCGATCGATAGCGACCCGGCCATGCGCGGTCGCATCAAGATCCTGTTCCTGCCCGAATACGACGTCACGCTCGCCGAGCGACTGATCCCGGCAGCCGATGTCTCGAACCAGATCTCGACCGCCGGCTACGAGGCGAGCGGCACGAGCAACATGAAGTTCATGATGAACGGCGCGTTGACCCTCGGTACGCGCGACGGCGCGACGATCGAGATGGCCGAGGAGGCGGGCGAAGAGAATTTCTTCCTCTTCGGACTGACGGCCGAGCAGGTGGCCGCCAATCGCAACTGGTACAACCCGCACTGGCACTATGACAATGAGCCGGAGACGCGCACCGCCCTCGACCAGATCTTTTCGAACCGTTTCAGCGAGCACGAACCGGGTATCTTTGAGCCGCTGCGCGACGCTCTGTTGACACACGGCGATTTTTACATGCACCTGGCCGATCTGAAGTCGTATCTGGAAACCGACCAGCGGCTCGTCGACCTGTATGCCGACCGCGACGCCTGGGCCCGCAGAGCCATCCTCAACATCGCGGGTTCTGGTAAATTCTCCAGCGACCGCACGATCGCCGAATATGCCTCGGGCATCTGGAATGCAGAACCGTGCGTGGTGCCGTAGAGTAACGGTCACCGAAACGGTCTGGAATGCGAAACAACCAAGGACGAACCGATGGCAATCTCTCCTCTTGCGGGAAAGCCGGCCCCGCCCGAACTGTTGATCGACGTGGCGCGGCTCGAGCGTGAATACTTCGAGCGGCTGCCCGACATGAGCGACCCCAACGAGCGGGTGTCGTTCGGCACCAGCGGGCACCGCGGCACGCCGCTGCGTGGCACGTTCACCGAAGCGCACATCCTGGCCATCACGCAGGCCATCTGCGATTACCGCCGCGGCCAGCGCATCGACGGCCCGCTCTACATGGGCAAGGACACCCACGCCGTATCGGCACCGGCGCAGCGTACGGCCTTGGAGGTGTTGGCGGCCAACGGCGTCGAGACCATCATCCAACGCGACGATGGCGTGACGCCGACCCCCGTTATCTCGCGGGCCATCCTCGTTCACAACCGCGGTCGCAAGGCGCAGCTCGCCGACGGCATCGTTATCACGCCGTCGCACAATCCGCCCGAGGACGGGGGCTTTAAATACAACCCGACCAACGGCGGACCGGCCGACACCGATGTGACGAAGTGGGTGCAAGACCGCGCGAACGAATTGCTGGCCGGCGGCAATGCGGGCGTGAAGCGGGTTGCGTTCGCGGCTGCGATCAGGGCGTCGAACACCCACCAGGAAGATTTCGTGCTGCCGTACGTCAAAGACCTGGGCAGCGCGATCGATATGGATGCCATCCGCGGCGCCCGCCTGAAGTTGGGCGTCGATCCGTTGGGTGGCGCGGCGGTGCACTACTGGCAACCGATCAACGAGATCTACGGCCTCGATATCGACGTGGTAAACAAGACCGTCGATCCGACATTCAAGTTCATGACGGTCGATCACGACGGCAAGATCCGGATGGACTGCTCCAGCCCCTATGCGATGGCGCGGCTGGTCGGCCTCAAGGACAAGTATCGCGTGGCGTTCGCAAACGACCCCGACTCCGACCGTCATGGAATCGTGACGCCCTCGGCCGGGTTGATGAACCCCAATCATTTCCTGGCAGTCGCCATCGGTTACCTGCTGGAACATCGGCCCGATTGGCCGAAGACGGCCGCGGTGGGCAAGACGCTCGTCAGCAGCAGCATGATCGACCGCGTTGTGCAATGCCTTGGCCGCAAACTATGCGAGGTGCCGGTCGGATTCAAATGGTTCACGCCGGGTTTGTTTGATGGTTCCATCTGCTTCGGCGGCGAGGAGAGTGCCGGCGCGAGCTTTCTGCGACGCGACGGCGGCGCCTGGAGCACCGACAAGGACGGTCCGCTGCTCGCCTTGCTGGCGGCCGAGATCACGGCCCGCACCGGGAAGGAGCCCGGCGAACATTATCGCGAGCTCGCGGCGCGATTCGGTGCGCCACGCTACACACGGCTCGATGCGCCGGCGACGCCGGAACAGAAGGCGCAGCTACAACGCCTCTCGGCCGACTCCGTCAAGCAGGCCAAGCTGGCCGGCGAGCCGATCGTCGCCAAGCTGACGCACGCGCCGGGCAACAACGCGTCGATCGGCGGCTTGAAGGTCGTCGCCGCGAACGGTTGGTTCGCCGCGCGGCCGTCCGGAACAGAGAACGTCTACAAGATCTACGCGGAGAGTTTCGTCGACGATGCGCATCTCAACTCGATCGTCGGCGAGGCCCAACAGATCGTGAGCGATGCGTTGAGTTCCTCCGGCGCGCCGGCGGGAGGAAGGTGATGAGCGACAGCCGGCCTGCCGCCAACACGCCGTTGCAGGAGCCCGGATATCGCGCCTCGGGCATGCTGTTGCATGTCACTTCGCTCCCCTCGCCCTACGGCATCGGCGATGTGGGGCCGTGTGCCTTCGCTTGGATCGATCGCCTTCACGACGCCGGCCAGAGCTGGTGGCAGGGATTGCCGCTGGGGCCGACCGGCTACGCCAACTCGCCCTACCAATCACTCTCTTCCTTCGCGGGCAACTGGCTGCTGATCAGCCCCGACGGCCTGGTGGCCGACGGGCTGGTAAAGCCCGCCGACGTGGCGGGACTCTCCTTCGCGGACGACGCTGTCGATTACGACGCCGTCAGTGCGTTCAAGTTGCGGCTGCTCCGAGCGGCCTCGGCCAACCTGGCCGCCGCCGGCCCCGAACTGAAGCTGGCCTTCGAGGTGTTCTGTCAGAAGCAGGCGCATTGGCTGGACGACTACGCGTTGTTTCGGGCGTTGAAGGTCAAGTACGGCGGCGTGCACTATCTTGATTGGCCGCAGCAACTGGTCCGGCGAGACGAGTCGGCTCTGGCCGAGGCCCGCCGAGAGCTGGCGAATCTCGTCGGCCTGGCTCGGTTGGCGCAGTTCCTCTTGTACCGTCAGGGCGAGCGGTTGAAGCAATACGCCCGCGCCAAGGGAATACGGCTGATCGGCGATCTGCCCTTCTTCGTCTCGCCCGACTCGAGCGATGTGTGGGCCAACCCGGAGTTGTTCCTGCTCGACGAACAGCGTCGGCCGCACTTCGTGGCCGGTGTCCCGCCCGATTACTTCAGCCCTCTGGGGCAGCTCTGGGGCAATCCGGTCTACGATTGGGAGGCGTTGCGGCGCACGGGTTATCGCTGGTGCATCGACCGCGTGCGGGCCCTGCTCGCCCATGTCGACCTGATCCGCCTCGATCATTTCCGCGGCTTCGCGGCCGCCTGGCACATACCGGTTGGCGCGCCGACCGCGCAGACCGGCCAATGGGTTCCCGGTCCCGGTGCCGAGTTCTTTCGCGCGGTCGAGAAGGACGTGGGGCGCATGCCGTTCATCGCCGAGGATCTGGGGATGATCACGCCCGACGTGACGGCGCTGCGCGACGAATTCCGCCTGCCTGGCATGCGCATCTTGCAATTCGCCTTCGACGGCAGTCCGAAGAATCCCTACCTGCCCGAGAACTACAGCACGAATTCGATCGTCTACACCGGCACGCACGACAACAACACCACGCGCGGTTGGTTCGACGAATTGCCCGACGACCAGCGTCAGAACATGTGGCGTTACCTGAAACGTTCCGCGGGCGACGGCGGCGACGCCGCGAAAGAGCTCGTGCGTCTGGCGTGGGCCTCGCCCGCCGTGCTGGCGTTGGCACCGCTACAGGATTTGCTCGGCCTGGGGGCAGAAGCCCGTATGAACGTGCCCGGCCGCGTCGACGGCAACTGGCGCTGGCGCGCGACCGACGAGATGCTCTCGTCGTCGGCCTTCCAGTGGCTCGGCGATCTGACGAAAACGTGCAACCGATCACCCGCTCGCCAACCCAAGGTGACGGCATGAAAGCGGCTCAACCGAGAGCGCGACGCTGGGAAGGTCGCGTGAGCGGAGATCCACAACGAAAGGAACCTAATCATGGCAGAGAACCAACCCCTCACCGAACGCCCGGCCTGGAATAAGCTCACGGCCCATGCGCAGCAGATGCGCTCGCGACATCTGCGACAACTCTTTGCGGACGATCCGGCACGCGGCGAACGGATGACGGTCGAGGCGATCGGCATCGATCTCGATTATTCCAAGAACCGCATCACCGACGAGACCATCAAGCTGCTGATGCAGTTGGCGGACGAGTCGGGGTTGCGGGCGCACATCGACGCTATGTTTCGCGGCGATAAGATCAACATCACCGAGAAGCGGGCCGTATTGCACGTCGCCCTGCGCGCACCGCAGGGGGCGAGTATCGTCGTCGACGGTGAGAACGTGGTGCCGCAGGTCCATGCGGTGCTGAAGAAGATGGCCGAGTTCTGCGATCGCGTGCGCGGCGGTGACTGGAAGGGGCACACCGGCAAGCGCATCCGCAACGTCATCAACATCGGCATCGGCGGTTCCGACCTCGGTCCCGTGATGGCCTACGAGGCGCTGCGTTTCTATAGCGACCGGAACATGACATTCCGGTTCGTCTCCAACATCGATGGCACCGACCTGGCCGAAGCGACGCGCGACCTCGATGCGGCCGAGACACTGTTCATCGTCTCGTCGAAGACGTTCACCACGTTGGAGACGATGACCAACGCTCAGAGCGCGCGGGATTGGCTGCTGGCCGCTCTGGGCGGCGATGAAAAGGCCGTGGCCAAACATTTCGTCGCGGTATCGACGAACGCCAAGAAGGTGTCGGATTTCGGCATCGACACGGGCAATATGTTCGGCTTCTGGGACTGGGTCGGCGGACGCTACTCGATGGATTCGGCCATCGGGCTCTCGACGATGCTGGCCATCGGACCGCAGAATTTCCGCGCGATGCTCGACGGCTTCCATCAGATGGACGAGCACTTTCGCACGGCCCCGTTCGAGCGCAACCTGCCCGTGCTGCTGGGCCTGCTCGGTCTGTGGTACACCGACTTCTTCGATGCCCAGACGGTCGCCGTGCTCCCCTACGAGCAGTACCTCAAGCGGTTCCCGGCCTATCTTCAGCAACTGACGATGGAGAGCAACGGCAAACACGTCACGGTCGACGGCACGACGGTCGACTACGACACGGGCGCGGTCTACTGGGGCGAACCGGGCACGAACGGCCAACATTCTTTCTACCAGTTGATCCATCAGGGCACGCGGCTGATCCCCTGCGACTTCATCGCCTTCGCCCAGCCGCTTCACCAACTAGGCCGGCATCATGACATGCTCATGGCCAACGTGTTCGCTCAGTCCGAGGCGCTGGCTTTCGGCAAGACGGCCGAGCAGGTCGTTGCCGAAGGGACGCCCGACTGGCTCGTGCCGCACCGCGTCTTCGAAGGCAATCGCCCCTCGAACACGATCCTGGCCGAGCGGCTTACGCCGGAGATGCTCGGCAAGCTCGTCGCCCTCTACGAGCATTGCGTCTTCACCCAGGGGGTCATCTGGAGCATCGACTCTTTCGATCAATGGGGCGTGGAGTTGGGCAAGGTGCTGGCCCAGCGCATCATCCCCGAACTCGAAGGTCAGGCCGATCCGAAACTCGACCACGACACATCGACCAACCGCCTCATTCGCCGCTATCGGAAGCTCAAGGGGACACCGCGATGACGATCGGATTCGTCGGGAGAGACTTTCAGTGAGTGGTCGCGCCGTCAAGCTCGCACCGTCGATCCTGTCTGCCGACTTCGCCCGGTTGGGCGAACAGGTGGCCGAGGCCGAGAGGCCCGGCGTCGATCGGATCCATGTCGACGTGATGGATGGGCATTTCGTGCCCAACCTTTCGATGGGGGCACCGATTGTGCGGTCGCTGCGCCCCGTGACGCGCCTGCCGCTGGAGATTCACTTGATGATCTTCGCGCCGGATCAGTTCTTCGACGAGTTCGTTGAAGCGGGTGCCGATTCGTTCCTGGTGCATTGGGAGGGGAACAACAATCTGTCGCGCACGATCCAGCGCGTGCGAACGCTCGGCAAGCGGGTCGGCGTCGTCATCAATCCGGCCACGCCCGCTTCGGTGCTGGAAGAAGTCTTACCGGAGGTCGACCAAGTGCTGGTCATGACGGTCAACCCCGGTTTCGGACATCAGAAGTTTATACACACGACACTCCCGAAGATTCGACGCGTGCGGAAACTGATCGACGAGGTCAAGCCGGGCTGTGATCTGGAGGTCGACGGGGGCATCGATGCGACGACGGCACCGCTCGTGATCGACGCGGGGGCCAACGTGCTGGTGGCCGGAACGGCGGTCTTCGGCTACGCCCAAGGGATCGCCGCAGGCATCGAACGGCTGCGAGCGGCAAGTTAGCTAATTCAACGAAGAGCGGTTGGCAGAATTCGGAAGCGGGAGCGCCGCGGGCAAAAAATCGGCCGTGAAACGCCGATTTTGTGAAGCTCGATCCGGTTTTGTCGGTTGCTCTAAGAATTCTTAAGGAGGCGACGATGCAACTCGGCATGATCGGCCTGGGACGGATGGGCGCCAACATGGTGCGGCGGCTGCTGAAGGGCGGCCACAACTGTGTGGTCTTCGATCGCTCGGCCAAGGCCGTCGACGAACTCGTCAAAGAGAAGGCGACGGGGGCCAAGGATCTACAGGCGTTCGTCAAGCAACTCGACAAGCCGCGGGCCGTGTGGCTGATGGTGCCGGCCGCGGTGGTCGACTCCACGATCGCCGATCTGATGCCGCATCTCGAGCCGGGCGATATCGTCATCGATGGTGGGAATTCGTACTACGTTGACGACATCCGCCGCGCTAAGGAACTGGCGGCCAAGAAGATTAATTACGTCGACGTGGGAACGAGCGGCGGCGTGTGGGGACTGGAGCGCGGCTACTGCATGATGATCGGCGGCCCCGACGACGCCGTTGGCCGGCTCGACCCGATCTTCAAGACGCTGGCGCCCGGCGTCGGCGAGATTCCACGCACGCCCAATTGCCCGCGGCCCGGTGGCACCGCCGAACACGGCTATTTGCACTGTGGCCCCAACGGCGCCGGCCATTTCGTGAAGATGGTGCACAACGGCATCGAGTATGGCATCATGGCCGCGTATGCCGAAGGGCTGGGCGTATTGCGCGGCGCCAACATCGGCAAGCATGTTGACGACATCGACGCCGAAACGACTCCGCTGCGCGACCCGGAGCACTACCAGTACGACCTCGATCTGGCCGACATCGCCGAGGTGTGGCGGCGCGGCAGCGTGATCGCTTCCTGGCTACTCGATCTGACCGCCGCGGCGCTGGCCAAGGATGCGTCTCTGGGCGAGTTCGCGGGGCGCGTTTCCGATTCGGGCGAGGGGCGGTGGACGATCAAGGCCGCCATCGACGAGGCGGTGCCGGTGCCCGTGCTCACCACGGCGCTCTACGAGCGCTTCACTTCGCGCGGCGAAGCCGATTTCCAGGACAAGCTGCTTTCGGCGATGCGCTTTCAGTTCGGTGGGCACGTGGAAAAGGCTGCCCGCAAACAAGGTCCGTAGGAGACACTCCGATGAACGCTTCCCATTCCGACGCGTTGGTCTTTTTCGGCGCGACCGGCGACCTGGCCTACAAGAAGATCTTCCCCTCGCTGCAAGCGATGGCCAAACGGGGTCACCTCGACGTGCCCGTGATCTGCGTGGCCAGGAGCGGTTGGAACCTCGAACGGCTCCGGGCACGGGCGCGAGACAGCGTCGAGAAACATGGTGGGCTCGATCAGGCCGCTTTCGACAAATTGTCGCGCCTGCTGCGTTACGTCGACGGCGACTACAAGAGCCCCGCCACCTTTCAAGCCATCCGCGAAGCGCTCGGTTCGGCCGAGCGGCCGGCGCATTACCTGGCCATACCCCCCGCGCTGTTCGGGGTCGTCGTCGAGCAGATCGCGAAGGCAGGCTGTGCCGAACATGCGCGGGTGATCGTCGAGAAGCCGTTCGGGCACGATCTGGCTTCGGCGCAGGAACTGAATCGTACCCTGCTGTCCACCTTCGACGAGAAGGCGATCTTCCGCATCGACCACTATCTGGGCAAGCGGCCGGTGCACACGATGGTCTTCTTCCGCTTCGAAAACGCCGTGTTGGAATCGTTCTGGAACCGCACGCACATCGAGAGCGTGCAGATCACCATGGCCGAGGACTTTGGGGTTCAGGGCCGGGGTGCGTTCTACGATCAGACGGGTGCCGTGCGCGACGTGGTGCAGAACCATCTTTTCCAGGTGTTGGCCAACGTGGCGATGGAGCCGCCGGTGCGCACCGATAGCGAATCGATGCGCGACGAGAAGGTGAAGGTGCTGAAGGCCATTCCGGCGCTGGAGCCGGCGAACCTGGTCCGCGGTCAATTCAGCGGCTACCGCAAAGAAGCCGGCGTGGCCGCCGATTCACAGGTCGAGACCTTCGCCGCGCTGCGGCTCGATGTGAACTCGTGGCGCTGGCAAGGGGTGCCATTCTACATCCGCGCCGGCAAGTGCCTGCCCGTGACCTGCACGGAGATTCTGGTGCGGTTGCGCCGGCCGCCCAAGGTGTTTCCGAATTGCTGTTCCTTCCCGAACTATTTCCGTTTCCGCATCAGCCCCGAGGTCACCAGTGCCTTCGGCCTGACGGTGATGGATCCGCAAGAGAAGATGGTCGGCGAGCCGGTCGAACTGGTGCGGACCCACCGCCCCGACGCCGACGAGATGGATGCCTACGAGCGCGTGCTGGGCGACGCGATGGCGGGCGACGCCACGCTCTTCGCCCGCGAAGACTATGTGGAAGAAGCCTGGCGCATCGTCGATCCGGCGCTCAAGGCGGGCACTCCGGTGTTGGAATATGAGCCGAAGAGTTGGGGGCCGAGTGAAGTCGACAAACGGGTCGCACCTCCCGGCGGTTGGTCCAACCCGGTCGTGAACAAGTAGCGAGGTGACTCGTTCACGCTGAACGAACGGAGGTGCGAATGAAGATCGAAATCTTGGCCGATGCCGGGGTGGTCGCGAACCAGGCCGCGGCGCTCATCGCCGAGGACGCTCGCACCGCGGTTGCCGCGCGGGGCCGGTTCGTGTTGGCCGTCAGCGGCGGAAAGACGCCCTGGATCATGCTCCGTGCCCTGGCGAACGAAGACGTCCCCTGGCAGAAGGTAGACCTCCTGCAGGTCGACGAGCGGGTGGCTCCCGCGGGGCACACCGACAGGAATTTCACCCACCTGCGCGAAAGCCTGCTCGATGTACTTCCGTCGGAAACGGGCCTCCGCGTACATCCCATGCCCGTCGAATCGCCCGACCTGGAGGCGGCCGCGACGAGCTACGCCCGGACGCTCGCACAGATCGCCGGCGATCCGCCGGTGATCGACCTGGTCCACCTCGGCCTCGGTCCCGATGGCCACACGGCATCACTGGTGCCTGGCGATCCGGTATTGAACGTGACCGACACGGATGTCGCGACGACACAGGTTTATCAAGGGCGACGGCGGATGACGTTGACCTATCGGGCGATCGACCGCGCGCGGCGCATCCTGTGGCTGGTGACCGGCGCCGACAAAGCCGGGCCGCTCGCGCGTCTCCGTCAGGCCGATCACTCGATTCCGGCGGGCCGCGTTCGCCAAGATCAAGCGCTCGTGCTGGCCGACTGTGACGCGTCCGCCACGTAGCGTCGTGAAGGAGGAAGGTGAGGAAGACCATGCGAGTCGGCATCGCCACCGATCATGGTGGATTTCCGTCGAAGGAAGAACTCGGCAGGCAACTCCGTGCGGCCGTGCGTGAGGTGGGACCTCGTGCAAAGCTTCTTGGCGGCCGAATTCGGTCGGGCCGAACGGCACCTCCGCCGTCTCGGCACAGTCGTTTCGCTCGAAGAGGGGCGAAGCGTCCGTCATTCCCAAACGCAAGGGTGAGCCCATGACCAACGAGCAACTCGACCAGTTGTCGATCAACACCATCCGCACGCTGTCGATGGATGCCGTGCAGCAGGCCAATTCCGGCCATCCGGGCACGCCGATGGCCCTGGCGCCGTTGGTCTACACCATCTGGAACCGCGTGATGCGGTTCGATCCGCTCGATCCGATCTGGCCCAACCGCGATCGCTTCGTGCTCTCCAACGGTCACGCTTCGATGCTGCTGTGGTCTGTGTTGCATCTCACGGGCACGCGGGCCGTGAACGCCGAATACGAACGGCTGGGTGAACCGTCGGTATCGCTCGACGACATCAAGCATTTCCGACAGCTCGATAGCAAGGCCCCCGGACATCCCGAGTATCACTGGGTCTCGGGAGTAGAGACGACGACCGGACCGCTAGGACAGGGCGTGGCCACGAGCGTCGGCATGGCGATCGCCGAAAAATGGCTGGCGCAGCGTTACAACCGGCCCGGTTTCGATCTCTTCGATTACCGCATCTATGCCGTCTGCGGCGACGGTTGCCTGATGGAAGGGATCGCCTCCGAGGCCGCCTCGCTCGCCGGGCATCTCGGCTTAGACAACCTCTGCTGGATCTACGACAACAACCACATCACGATCGAAGGCAACACGCGGATCGCCTTCACCGAAGACGTGGCGGCCCGCTTTCAAGGATACGGCTGGAACGTGCTGCGCGTGGGCGATGCCAACGACATCGATCGTATCGAACAAGCCTTCAAGATCTTTCAAAAGACCGAGGGGCGGCCGACGCTGGTCATCCTCGACAGCCACATCGGCTACGGTTCGCCCCATAAACAAGACACGGCCGAGGCTCACGGCGAGCCGCTCGGCGAAGAGGAGATCCGCCTCACCAAGCGGGCCTACGGTTGGCCAGAGGACGCCAAGTTTCTCGTGCCCGACAGCGTCCGCGAGCACTTTGCCGCCGGGATCGGAGCTCGCGGAGCAACGGCGCGGGGCCGTTGGACCGATCTGTTCGCCACCTACGCTGTCGAATTCCCCGAGTTGGCGGACGAGGTCGACAAAATGCAACGGCGCGACCTGCCCGCCGGCTGGGACCGCAACCTGCCCACCTTCCCCGCGGATGCCAAGGGGATCGCCGGGCGCGAGGTTTCGGGCAAGGCTTTGAACGTGCTGGCCCAGAACATTCCGTGGCTGTTGGGCGGCTCGGCCGACCTGGGGCCGTCGAACAAGACGACGCTGAAGTTCGAGGGAGCCGGCGATTTCCAGGCCGACAACCGCGGCGGCAAGAACCTCCATTTCGGCATCCGCGAACACGCGATGGCGGCGATCGTCAACGGGCTCGCGCTGTCGAAGCTGCGCCCGTTCGGAGCGACGTTTTTTATATTCAGCGACTACGCGCGACCCGCCATCCGCCTCTCGGCGCTCATGGAGTTGCCCTGCCTGTTCGTGTTCACGCACGATGCGATGGGGGACGGCGAAGATGGCCCCACGCACCAACCGGTCGAGCACCTGTTGTCGCTGCGCGCCATCCCCGGCCTGGTCACCCTGCGGCCCGGCGATGCCAACGAGGTTGTGGAGGCCTACCGCTACATCATGCAGTTGCGCCATCAGCCGGCGGTGCTGGCCCTCTCGCGCCAGCCGCTGCCGACGCTGGATCGGAGCAAGTACGCACCGGCCGCCGGTGTGGCGCGCGGCGCCTACGTGTTGGGCGATGCGCCCGGCGGCGACCCCGAAGTGATCCTCATTGCCACGGGGAGCGAGCTTAGCCTCGCCGTGCAGGCCCACGAAAAGCTGCTGGCCGATGGCATCCGTTCGCGGGTCGTGTCGATGCCGTCGTGGGACATCTTTGAGCACCAGACCGAGGAATATCGCGATAGTGTGCTGCCGCCGGCCGTGAAGGCGCGCGTGGCCATGGAGCAAGGTACAATTCTGGGGTGGGAGCGCTATGTCGGCCGGAAGGGGGCCGTCATCGGCATGAAGACCTTTGGTGCTTCGGCGCCCCTGAAAGAACTGCAACGAAAGTTCGGGTTCGAGCCCGATTGTGTGGTGACGGCAGCCAAGGTCCAGCTCGCTCGGAGCGACCGGTAGATCGGCGACCACCGCCGCAAACATCAAGATGGGCCCAAGCTGTTCGGTAGGTCGCAGTGCGCCGCTCGGCGCGACCACCGTCGACGGTGTATCAACTTCCGCGTCTACTCTTGCGGCGCGTCGCCCGTCGCTGCACCGAGCAGGGATCGAAGTCATCCTCGACGTGGTTTTCAATCACACGGCCGAGGGCGATCACACCGGCCCGACGCTCAGTTTGCGCGCGCTGTGCCGACTTGCATCGCTTCGTATCACTCCTCTCCGCTCGCCGACAGTTGCGGCCCATCGAAGCAGAGCAACAGCGAGAGAGCCTCAGTCAATTACTCCGTGAGGCGAAGAAGGCCTGCCACGGCGTGAAGCCCAATCAGCCCGACTGGGGAGATTGGTCACAGCAACAACAAAACCCGATCGCGCTCCGAGAATTACACTCCGCCGCGCTCAGTTACGCCGCGTGGGCCGTCCGGGCGTTCGGGTGGTTCCCATCGCGTACTCGATCTTGGCGATCGCCAGCAGATAGTCGTAGATCGAGTTGAGGTGGTTTTGGAAGGCGCGGGTCATCGCGGCCTCGGCGTCGGTCACTTCGGCCGGCGTGGCGTCGCCGTCGGCGGCCCGCGCACGCACCAGTCGGTAGTTCTCCTCGGCCTGCTCAACCGCCGGCCGGGCGCGCTCGATGCCCAAACGGGCCGTGTTCAGACGCCGATAGGTCTCATTGATCTGGTAGGCGATCGTGTCGGCGATCGACTCAGACTCGGCCATCGCCGCGCGGATCTTCGAGTCGGCGATGCGAAGTTCGGCATTGCGTCTGCCACCTTCGTAGGCGAACCACTCGAGCTTGATGAAGCCGAGCGCGATGTCGGCATGTCCGCGTGGGCTCGATTGTTGGAGGTCGAACAGTGCTCCCTCCGAGATGAGCCGCGGCGCAAAGTCGGCCTTGGCGACGCGACTTCCCTCCTGGGCGACCTGAATGGCGCGTCGAGCGACCGCCAACTCACGTCTCTCGGTGATCGCCGTTTGCAGGCAATCGGACAGCGTCGGCGAGAACCGCGGGATTTCCGTGGGCTCGACGACTTGCAACGGTTCGTACGATTGCAGCCCGATGGCCAGATTGAGCGCCGCCTGAGACACACCCACACCCTCCTCGGAAGCGTCGAGAAGCCGCTGGGTCTCCGCCAGATCGACTTCGGCGCGAAGCAGCTTTTCGCGTTCGATCACGCCCCGCCGCTCGAGCTTCCTCGCCACGTCGACATCCTCTTCGGCACGCCGCACGGAATCCTTCGCCACGCGTTCCAAGGCCTGGTTTCGCAGCACGCTGTAGTAGGCGATCGCCACTTCGTTGGCCACCGTCTGAAAGGCCCGTTGCGTCTGGAATTGCCGGATGTCGACGGCCAGACGCGACGCGTTGTAGCGCCCCAGCCGTCGGCCGAAATCGCAGATCAGCCATTGCAGCTTCATCTCGGCCAATTCGAATCCGGTCTGATAATCGAGCCCAACGGGCAACGCGAACCCCGGCGGCAATACGGTAAAGCCGGGAACCCCGCCCGGGCGAATCGGTATTCCGCCGGCGTCGATGGCGAATCCCCCGACGCTGTATCCGAGGGCCGCCGTCGGAAGGTACGGCGCGAAAGCGACGTCCGATGCTCCGCGAGCCTGCTGCGTCCCCTCCAGGTACAGACGCAGTCTAGGCTGACGGCGGAAAGACAAGGCGATCGCGTCATCAAGCGTCAGGCGTTGGCCTGTATCGGGTGCGGCCGACGAATCGGACGGCGCCCCTGCGACATCTTCGGGGGGCGCCACGGGCAGCGGCAATGTTTCTTGCAGGTTGACCTGTCGAATGGGCGCGGGACGGATTGCGTTGCCGCCGGCTTGATACGAGGTTGCCGGCGGTGCGACCGGCCGCTGTTGACCGGGCGGTGTCGCCGGCCGCGCCGGCTGTGGTTGGCCGAGCAGAGTTACGGAGTTGCCTCGCTGTGGAAGCGGATTACCCGCGTTGGCTGCAGCCGAGGGCTGCATCGGCGGCGCAGTCTGGGCAAGAATCTGCCGGGTTTGGCCAAACTCGCAGAAGCTTTGCGCGATCAGCATCAAGATGGCGGCCGAGCCCGGCGACCAGAGATTGAGCCGGGCTGTTCGGCTGGTAAGCCGCATGCGAACGATCCCCCGATCACGCCGCCCTGTGCTGGTTTCTTCGATATAGACGGAATATCTCATCTGGCTTATCGCCATTGCGCCCTCGGGCAGTTGAGTAACTTTTCCGATAGCAACGGAGAACGGGGTTGCGCGGGGGTATCACTCGTACCCAGCACCGGGCGGCGCCCGCAAACCTCGTGCAGCTTGCCAGAGCGGCAGCCCGATCGCGAGGCCCAGGATCAGGGTAGAAAGGCTCAGGGCACGCAGTCCGATGCGGAAGCCGACGGCGACGCTTTCGACCGCGGCGAACGTGCCCAACACCCTGCCGGTCTCCTGCTCCAAGGGCGGGCCACTCAGGCCGCGTTGCTCGTAGTAGACGGCGACGCGTGCGGCGGCCTCCGTGACCGCGGGCCGGTGCCGGCTGAGGTTGAGACGATACGTGTCGAGTGCTCGATCGGACCAGGCCTTGATCACGGTACCGGTCGCGGTCGGCACGGTGATGATCGGCAGCGCGATGGCCACGATGCCCAGCGCCCCGGCGTACAGGCCGTCTCTGGGATTGAGCCCCTCGACCTCGTCGGTGAGAAAGACGGGCGGGATCAACCCCACGAAGGCACCCCAGCAAGCGAGCATCAGGGCCACGTGTTCTTTCGGGGTGAAGTTGTTGATCGTGCCCAACCACCAGAGGCAGGCGGCCGATCCCACGAATCCGACGAGCAGCCAGACGTGCCGCAGACGGCGGCGCTGAAAGCACGTCGTCAGCAACGTCGACACGGCCATCGTCAACGAAGTTGGCACGATCAGCCAACCCGCCGTGGTCCGAGGATACGCGCGCAGTTCTGTGGCGTACAAACCAACGATGGTGAGCACGGCGGCAATGTGCAGCAGCATCCACCCGCGCGTTGCCATGGCCAGAACATAGACACGCGTCCTCAGCAAGCGCTGCAGATGCTCATCGGGGCTATAGCCCGATCCGACCCAGGCCACGAGCACAAAGGGCAATGCGATACACAGCATGACCGTCATGGCAAAGGTGTTCGACGTCCAACCGCCCCATTTGCGATACCAACTGAAGCCGAACACGATGCAGACCACCCAGGCCACGAAGAGCGTGACGGCGAACCAATCGATCGGCAAACGTATCGGTTTGGGCGGTCGGTCGGGGCGGAAGAAGAGACGGACCAGGATCAACGCAAAAAGGGCGACCGGGATATAAGCCCAGTACATCCAGCGCCACGATAGATGCACGTCGATCTCGGCCATGATGAGCGGGGTCCAATAACGCGTCGAGTAGGCGAAGACGCCGTAAAAGCCAATCGCCACCAGCAGCAGTCGGTCGAACTGCTTGTAAAGTGTGGCGCGGCCGAGCACCATCACCAGCAGCTTGCCGAAGCCATCGACGAAACGACCGAAGGCGAGCGACACCAACCCCGTGGCGGCGCCACACAACAGGTTACCCAGCGCGAAGCCGACCAGCCCCAGCGTGATTGTGTTGCGCGCGCCGATGCGGCCCGCAAGCCACATCCCCGCGAAGGCCCCATAGAACACACCGATTCCGTAGGTCACCTGGACCCACGTCATGTCGTATTCCTCCACCTCCGCGCCTTTGCGGACCGCGTCGTCGGTGATGACCGTCTGCACGAGAGTCTGGTAGGGCGCGAACAGGACGAACAGCATCGCCAGTGCCGCCAGACGGTGACGGCGTTCGAGCGCCAAGCCCGTAGACTTGAGTATTGAGTCGGCCGCTGTGTCAGGTGTCGTCATGTTTAAGCGGCGGCCGATTCAGGAGCCCAAGTTCAAGTGCTTGAGGCGGCGTGCGATCATGCGGTCGAGGAGGGCGAAGACCAGCGCCGTCGAGATGCCGAACATGACGATACCGTCGATGGTCTCCAGCGGCCCGAGCAGCCGCCAGCGCGGCGACATGACCAGGTCGCCGTAGCCGAGCGACGAATAAGTGACCGCGGAATAATAGTAAGCCGTCTCGAATTCCGTGAACTCGCCGCAAAGGTAAAAGAGGACGGCCCAGAGAGCGATGTTCACCAAGTGCGAGAACAGCAGAACCGCCGCAGCCACTTGCAGCAGGAGGATATTCATCGGGTACGAAGGACGCGTGAGATCGTTTTGGCCCTTGCCGGTAACGATCCGAATAAACAGAATCGTCGGCGCCATCAAGGTGCAAAGCGTCAGAGCATACATCCCCGCGGCGATCACCAGCGAAACGATCATGCGCGTGCGGCCGCCTGCTGCCAGGAATCGTTACGGGGCTCCGGCACTCTCTGTCTCGGGTACTGACGGCGACTCGTGCGCGGGCAGGTTGAAGCGCATTTCAAGCTCGGCTATCTGACGTGCCGCTTTGGCCGCCCATTCAGGATTGCCCGGACCATGAGCGATCGATGCGCGGACCGAAAGGCCCGCACGAAGTTGATCCCAACGATCATCCTCCGAGAACAGAATTCTCACCGGCACCCGCTGCACCACCTTCGTGAATTCGCCCGACACGACATTGCGGGGCATCAACGCGAACTGGGCTCCGGTCGATTTGTTGACCCATATCACTCTTCCCTCGAACGGTTTGGCGAAGGCGTCGATTTCCAACTCGACCACGTTGCCCGGGGCGACGCCGGGCAATCGCGTCTCTTCCAGATTGGCTTCGACGTACAGCAGCTTCGGGTCGTACATGCTGATGACCGCGATCCCCGACGAGACGAAGTCGCCCAAATGGCGATACCGCTTCACCACGACTCCGTCGAACGGAGCGCGAAGCTTGGTGTAGGCCAGTTCGTTCTGGGCCGACCCCAGCGCGCATTCGGCTTCGTCGACGCCCTCCTTCTTGACCGCCGTCAGCAGTTCGATCTCGTGGATTTGGGCAATCCCCGTCTCGGCCAAATCGACCCCCTTGACCGCCTTCTCCGTCGTCTTCGTGGCGGCTTCGAGGGTCTTCTTGGCGACCTCGATGCGGATTCGGTCGGCCTGTGCCTTGGCCAGTCTGGCAGCAGCCAGCTTTCGATGGGCCTCGGCCGAATCGCGGGATCGGATCACCTCCTGGGCACGACGCAACGGTACGGCATTCTCCTTCTGCAACGTCGTATAGCGATCGTGTTCCTGCTTGGCGAGCAGCAGGTCGGCGTCAGCCGCTTCCAAGGCCGCCTCGGCTTCTTCCACATTCTTTTCGGTTTCGTCCTCGGTGAGCTGCAGCGCGTCTTTCGCTCGGGCCTCGTCAGCCGCGGCGGCAGCGAGTGTGCGCTTGGCAATCTCGATCTGGATCGGGACTTCGATGCGGAACCGATCGAGCGCCGCCTGTTGCCGTAGCAACTCCGCCTTGGCCGCCGCGACCTTGGCGTGAGCCAGATCGACTCGGTCCTGATAGAGCAGCGGGTCGATCTCCATCAGCACCTGCCCAGCCACAACCTGATCATTCTCCTCGACCAGCATCCGTACGATGTGCCCCGAAACCATCTCGGGCGCAACGTTCACGATGTGCGCTTCGACGAACGCATCCTCGGTGATCGAGTGGGAGAAACGATACGTGAACCAGGGCAACAAGAAGATTGCCGCGACGACGGCGATCACGCCTACCGCCGCGAGTAACAGCACCTTGCGGCGCTGCGGTTGCATCGTGGGTGCGGGGACGGGTGCCGCGGCCGGAGGAGCCGGTGCGGCCGACGGTGGTGCCGGAGTCGAAGTTGGCGCCGATGCCATGTGTTTGCGCAATACCCGCTGGCCAGATGTTATCGGTCCTGTGCGAGCGTCCCTCTGCTTCTTGCGACCTGCCGTTCACGGACGCCGAAGCCGTTCGCGCCCTGGAGGGTGGGCGGCCTGCCGAGGGTTTATTGTACTCCGTTTGGTCCTCTGCATGAATAAACAGTCGACTTTCGGAACACCTTCGTGCTTCAACAGGTCGTGGATGCCGTAATCCACCAAGGTGCCCCGGTTCCGAAGCGGTCGAAAAGCTGTCGATCTCAGCAGGTGATCCATGCGCCCGCGGCTGGCGGGCGCGGCCGTGTTTCAATATAAAAACGGTCGCAACCGCAACGGATTGGAGGGGCGGCAGACGCGGACCCAGTCTGGCGGGCGTGGGAACCCGGCTGGCCACCAACCAGCGCATCGATCAGATCAGCAACGGTACCCGGTGGAGGCAACATGCCGGCGTACGGCAAGCAGCCCGCGCCCCGTTCGGGACCCGCGCCCGACTGAGAAGGGTATGTGACCATGAGCGCAACAATCAACGCTTGCTTACGCTCGTGGCCGTGGGATCCGTGGCTGTTGGCGGCGTGCCTTCTCTCCGTCGCCGTCTATCACGCGGGATGGCGCGCACTCCGTCGCCGCGACCCGCGGCGCTGGCACGGCGCCCGGCTCGCTTCCTTTTCCGGTGGGGTGGTAGCGATCTACCTGGCGCTGGCGTCGCCGATCGAGCCGCTCGCGTCGCTTCTCCTCGAAGTGCACATGTTGCAGCACCTGCTGCTGATCATGGCGGCCCCGCCGTTGATGTGGCTCGGCGCACCGATGTTTCCTCTGATCCGCGGACTGCCGCGGTCGATACGTACGCACTGGGTTGTGCCGCTGGTGTCGTTTCGCGGACTGCGCTGGTTCTTCCGTCGCTTGACCCATCCCGTGGTGGCGCTGCCGGTGCTCGTCGCCAGTACCTGGCTGTGGCACATCCCGCCGGCTTACGAACTTGCTCTGCGCTCGCAGACGTGGCATTACGTGCAGCACGTCAGCTTCCTCGCGGCGGGACTCGTCTTCTGGTATCCGGTCGTGCGACCCTTTCCGAGCCGGCCACGCTGGTCGGCCTGGTTTCTGCTTCCGTATCTTGTCCTGGCCGACGTGCAGAACACGGTCCTGTCCGCTCTGCTGACCTTTTCCGGCAAGGTGCTCTATCCGTACTACGCCGAGGTGCCGCGGATCGCGAACATCACGCCGCTCGACGACCAGACGACAGCCGGTGTGTTGATGTGGGTGCCCGGCTCGGTGGCGTTTCTAGGGCCGCTCTTCGCCATCGGCCTGCGGCTGCTGTACGGAACCGAGACCGGACGCGGTCGGCCGAAGGTAGCGCGGTCGGTCACCGCTCGCGGCAGCGTGGTGCATCGCCTGCCCGTGCTCTATCCGGCGCCGACTCGCCCCGAACCTGCTAACGCGCCGCCGCTCGCGCTACGGCTTCTGGAGCGCTTCCTCCACTGGCGGCATGCCCGCTTGGCGTTGCAGGTTCCCTTGCTGATCATCGCGGCGGCGGTGATCTACGACGGACTTCGTGGTCCGCAGGCGAGTCCGTTGAATCTGGCCGGGGTGCTGCCGTGGACCCATTGGCGCGGACTGGTCGTACTGTGCCTGCTGGCGGTGGGAAACGTGTCGTGCATGGCCTGCCCGTTCACGTTGCCGCGCCGGCTCGCGGGCCGTTGGCTGCCGCGACGCCGCGCTTGGCCGCGCCGGCTGCGAAGCAAATGGCTGGCCGTGGCGCTCGTCGTCCTCTTTCTCTGGGCCTATGAAGCGTTCGCCCTCTGGGACAACCCTTGGTGGACGGCCTGGATCACGGTCGGCTACTTCGCGACCGCCTTCGCCGTCGATGGCTTCTTCCACGGCGGCACGTTCTGCAAGTACCTCTGCCCGATCGGACAATTCAACTTCGTCCAATCGCTGGTGTCGCCCTTCGAGGTGGCCGTTCGCGATCGCCGGATCTGCACGGATTGTCGGACGAAGGATTGTCTTCGCGGCCGCGCGGGCATTCCCGGCTGCGAGCTCGACCTGTTTCAACCGCGGAAATCGGGCAACCTCGATTGCACCTTCTGTCTCGATTGCGTGCAGGCCTGTCCGCACGCGAACGTGGGGCTCGTCGCAAGCCTGCCGGGATCGCAGTTATGGCACGACCGGTTTCGTTCGGGCGTCGGCCACCTGTCTCAGCGCACCGACGTGGCCGTGCTTGTCTTGGTGCTTGTCTTCGGTGCCTTCGCCAATGCCGCCGGCATGGTCGGGCCGGTGGTCGAATGGGAACGGCAGGTACGGGTCGCACTCGACCTATCGCCGCGCTTGATCGTAACGATCTATTACCTGGCGGCGATCGTGTTAGCGCCTCTGACGATCGTGGGTGCGACGAGCATCGTCAGCCACCGCTGGGCACGACTGTCGCCACCCCCTATGCAGACGGCGAGGAAGTACAGCTATGCCCTCATCCCCGTGGCCTTTGTCATGTGGCTCGTACATTACGACTTTCACCTGTTCACGGGCTACAGCACGATCGTGCCCGCCACACAACGATTCGCGGCCGATCTCGGCTTCGCGGGGTTCGGCGAGCCTCGCTGGAGTTGTGCCTGCTGCGCGCCGTCTCCCGATTGGCTATTGCGCGCGGAGCTGATGGCTTTGGACCTTGGCTTCTTGCTCTCGCTCTACACCGCCTATCGGCTATCGGCCGCGGACTGTTCGAACCGGTGGCAAATGCTGAAAGCCATGCTGCCTTGGTCGGCGCTGATCTCGCTGCTGTTCTTCCTCGGCATCTGGATCGTCTTTCAGCCGATGGAGATGCGGGGCACTTTGACGGGGGCAGGATAGGCCATGACGACCGACCATCGGCATCGTATCACATCGTCAGCACCGGCCGCGCTTATCTGCATTTTGGCGCACACGGTGATATGGCCATCGGTGGCCAGTGCGGACGCAGGAACGATCCGCGCGTCGCAGCGAAATGCGACCTATCAGGTGACTGTGTTCACGGATCCCACGCCCTTGCGGGCGGGCCCCGTCGATGTCAGCGTCTTCGTTCAGGATGCCAACACCGGACAACCGATCCTCGGCAATTCTATTGACATCGAGATCGCGCCCCGCGGGCTTCCCTCGGAGCAGATTCGGATCGAAGCGACCAGTGCGGCCGCGAGCAACAAGCTCTTCCAGGCCGCCAATTTCGATCTGCCTCACGCGGGTTGGTGGACTTTCACCGTCGACGTCCATCGCCCGAGCGATAGCATGCGCCTCCAATTCGAACTGGACGCCGCCGACACGCCGCCGACCTGGATTTCGCTCTGGCCTTGGTTCGGTTGGCCCTTCTTCGCGATCGCACTGTTCGCGGTGTCATCGGTCTTCCGACCGACACGTACAGCACGACCTTCGTCGGCAGCCGCCTCCGATCAAATGTCTCCGTCGACCCGGTAGGGCATGTCATTTACGTCGCCCAAGAAACTGCCCTAATCGGTACACTCGTGGGGCATGTATACCGACGTTGCCTTTCTGATAACATACCTATCCATCGAATGCCATCGCTCTGCTGATTTGTGAGTTCTGTATGGCCCAAGCAGCCTCGTTCTTGGAGCAGGACGACCTGAACGATTTTGACGGCGACATCTTGTGTACGCCCGACGAACTCCGTGAGGGGGGCGGATGGCCTTGCTCGCCGAGGATGGCGACCTGGCACTTCCCTTCTTTCCGACGGCCGCTCATTGCGAGCCTACGCCGAAGCTATCGGCGACGATTCGCGAATGACAAAGACTTGAGACATCGGCGGTGCGGCGCGAGAGGCTACGATTGTCTATCGGAGAACCGGCATGCCTCGTCCGCAATTCAGCCTGATGCCGCTGCTCGGTACGATCGCCGCGGCGGCCTATGCCGCGGGGGCGTTTCTTGCGCCACCTTCGGCCGTGTCGGGGTTCTTGGCGATGATTCTGGGGACGTGTAGTCCGGCGCTGTTGGTGATCGTTTGGCGTTCGGGCACCGGTTATCGGCGGTCGTTCGTGCTCGGCGCCATCACACCGAGCGTGATCGGCGCGTATCGTTCATTGCGACCTCTGGTCAGCCTGACTTACCTCGGATCGCTCACATGGAACGTGAGCAAGCCGGACATAAACGACCCCTCCGTGATTCTCTTCTTCATGGCGCTCGCGCTCGGCGGCGGCCTGACCGGCATGGCCGTGCATTGGTTCTTGGGCGCCCGTGTGGCAGATCGGCAGTAGGCACGAGATTAAGTGAATGGCCTTGGCCACGAGGTCGAGATAGGCTTGCCGCGACGATCTTCTTGCCCCACCGTTCGGACGTCGTCTAATGGCCACGCGGGGGCAAGCACGCCCACTCAGCCGAGCACAATCTAAGAGCAACCGACAAAACCGGATCGAGTTCCAAAGAATCGGCGTTTCACGGCCGATTCTTTGCCCACGGCGCTCCGGCTTCCGGGTTTTGTCAGCCGCCCTTACGTGACTACGGAAATTCATCCTGCTACCTGCACAGTTGGCGACGGGGCAGAAGGGATCACCCCGCAGCTTGGCCCATTTCACGCGATCGAAGATTTCGCGATAATCGCGGGCTGGTTGTTTCCTGCGCAAGCAACCCTCATCCAAGGAGGCTCAGCGATGTTGCGGGCGTTGCGCGTCGTAAAGCGGATCGTGAGAGCGACTGACAAGACCCAAAAGCCGGAACGCCGTGGGCAAAGAACCGGCCGTGAAACGCCGAGGCTGTTGGAGCCCGCTGCGGTTTGGTCGGTTGTTGCAAGGTATGGACAAACGATGAAAACGGTCTGGTTGCTCGGGTTGTTGCTCGCGCTGCCCGGTTGCGGCGGGGCCGGGGGGGCTGGCGGTGGCGGGGCGCAGGCCACGGAGGTGACCGATTATCACACGCCGCCGGACGATGATGATGGGTTGAAAGATCAACAGCTCTCGGACAAGACGCCGCCCGAGTTCGATGCGGGATTGGTCGATCGCCGGCCGCTCGAGGGCTGGCTGATCAACGCGAGCGATGCCGTGATCCGGCTCGACGTACCGCTCGTCAAACCCGACCAGGAACCCGAGTTGTTGGTCTTGCATTCTTCGTATCTGGCGGCGTACAGCAAGTCTTCGGCCGACCAACGCCAAGCGATCCTGCCCTCGGTCAACTTGGTCGACGGCAAGGCCAAGCAATTCGACGACGGCCTGTATGCGGCCATCGATCAGGGCTATTGCGAGGGAATCGACGTACGGCTCGCCGGCCATGTCGAGCTGATTCGCCGGCTGTTCGACCAACTCGGTCCGGGCGACAAAAAAGGCAGCGGCCGGTCGGCCCCGTTCCTGGCGGCCGCTCTGGAGTTGGCCGACGTTGCCGTCGAGGTATCGGACGAACCAGCAAAACGGAAGCTGCTCGCGCGGTTCCGCGGCGACGAAAGTAGCTCCAAGCCGATCGGTTTCTACACCTGGAGCCCGGCGCTCAAGAAATATTTTCAATTTCTTCGATTCTTGCAGCACGAGTTTGCCGGCGACGAGTTGGCCGTTCCATTGGAGCTGGCTGCCGCGCTGAAGGCCGATGAAAAGCTGCTGGCCGATTATCGGCGGGCGGTGAGTTTTTATGAAAAGCTCACGAATCCGCGGACGTGCCTGTCGTTGGCCGACCTGGCTGACGGCCAGGTCCGCGAGGTCCGCGGCTTCGACACGGCGTGCGAGGAGAAGCAGGTCTGGCATCCGTCGGTCGCCTTCTTTCCGCCGTCGAGTTCGCGCGAATTTGTGCTCTTCGAACGGCTCTTCCCACAAGGCGTGCCGAAGCAGGCCGACCTGATGAAGGAGTTCGTGCGGCGCATCCGGTCGGGCGAGGTCGACCTGACGCCGACGGTCAACAGTGGCTGGTACGACCACCAGGTGTTCGCGCTCGAGTCGCTGCTGCTGCCCGACGTGGGCGAGGAACGCAACAAGCTGCTGCTCAGCAAAGCGTATCAGCGGCGCATGCTCGAAGCGTTCGAGGCACTGATCACCAAGCGGCGCGAAACGCACGCCGGTCACCTGGCGAAGTCGGCGGCCGCGGCGAAGCCCCAAGTTTTCGTGCAACCGCGGTTGCGCGTCGAACCCGCGCCGACCTATTATCTGCGTACGGCGCGGGCCTACCAGTTCTTGGCCGATCTGCTCGACGCCTCGCTCGGACGCGTATTGATGGCCGAGATGCACGGCTTGAGGGAGGATGGCCCGCGCAACAAGGATCTGTGGGAGGAACTGAACTGGATGCGTGACCTGTTCTACGGGTTCTACCTGGTGAGCGCCGAAGACATCGGCATGCGGGCCGGTCCGTTCGCGGCGGAAGGGACGGCGGTCCCGCTCACCGCCGACGAAAAGAATACCGCCCATGCCCACGAGGGGGTTTGCTACGACCTGGCCCTCGAGTGGCTGAACGACATCGACCACGATACCGACCTGGCGGTCGACACGCGCGTGGCGGTGCCCGTCTACGTCGATCGCCGGCGAGGTGCCACGCGGCTATGGGCTTCGCTCGGCGTGCGTCTCACGCGGCTGCAAGCCAGCTACGAGGTGCCGCCGAAGATGAAACCGGTCGATGGCGACGAAGACTGGAGTATGCCCTCGAGCCTGATCCCCTCCTACTACATCATTCCCGTCGACGAGTTCGCCGAAGTCGAACTCTCGGGGCTGCGCGTGCTCGACCGCGAAGAGCTGCGTGAGGTATGCGACCGGGCCCACACGAAGGCCGCGATTGTCCGCGAATTATCGGGGACGAGATAGGGACGGTACGGTCGCTTGGGCATGGCTCACGTCCAACCGACTCGCGACAACCGAACGATGATCGAGCACCGATATGTCAGCAGCAACGGGCTGCGGTTCCACGTGGCAACCGCTGGGCCTGGCGATGGGCAACTGATCGTGCTGCTGCACGGATTTCCTGAATGCTGGTACGGATGGCGGCACCAGATCGACCCGCTCGCTCAGGCCGGTTTCTCGGTATGGGCGCCGGATCAACGCGGCTACAACCTGAGCGATAAGCCCGAGGGCATCGAGCCGTATGCCGTGCAAAATCTGGCGGCCGACGTAGCGGGACTCATCGTCGCCGCGGGCCGGGAACGAGCCATCGTCGTCGGTCACGATTGGGGAGGCGTGGTGGCTTGGCATCTGGCTGCTATGATGCCCGAGATCGTCGAGCGGGCGGTGATTCTGAACGTGCCGCACCCGGCCATCATGCTGCGGCAACTGCGGCGCAGCCTGCGGCAGATGCTGCGTAGCTGGTACATGGGTTTCTTCCAGGTGCCGTGGCTGCCAGAAGTCTGGTTGGCGTTCAAACGCGGCTGGCCGCTGGCGCGAGCCCTGCGGCGCACGAGCCGCCCAGGCACGTTTTCGCCGGAGGAACTCGAACAGTATCGCGAAGCCTGGTCGCAGCCGAGAGCCGTCGCGTCGATGGTCAACTGGTACCGTGCCGCCCTGCGATCCTCGGCGCGCCAAGCCCCTGCGACACGCATTCATGTGCCGACGTTGTTGATCTGGGGAGCCCGCGACCGTTTCCTGGGACGAGAGATGGCGCGGCCGAGCATCGACCTCTGCGATAATGGCCGGCTGGAAATGATCGAGGAGGCGACTCACTGGGTGCAGCACGAGGAGCCCCAACGGGTCAACCAGTTGATCTTGGACTTCGTAGCCGACTCCAGACGAGGCTGAAGTCGATTCGCCGCAAGGCGACATCGACTACCAGGATGGCGGCGGCGGCCATGAGGAGGTAGGGCCAGAGCGGGGTCGTGCGCTGGGCCGTGCGTTCCGTTTCGGCAAAGACGTCGGTCGGCGCCGGGTTGTAGATACCGCCGGAGACCTGGGCGAGCGATTTGAGCAACGACTCGTTGGTCGGACGTAGACGGACTTCGTCGGGGTAGCCGACGACCAGCCCGCGCGACTGGCGGTAGGTGAGTGCCCCTTGCTGACGTTGGCTGAGCTCGAGGTGATAGGCTCCGGCCTGCGGCGTCTCGAACTCGGCGACGTAGCGGCCCGGGGCGCTCTGCACCATCGAGAGCTTGTTGTTGCCGAGCCGAGGGTCGATCACCGTCAACTCCGTCTCCGCCCGGTTGAGGAAGCGGCCGGCCGGATCGATGGCGTCGACCGTGACGGTCGCGCGTCGACTCTGGCGCTTCACGTCGACGAGCACTCCCTTCGTCTCACTCTTGCGCATGGCGTGCCGCACGACCTGGGCCCAGAACTTGCCGTAGCCGGGCCAGCTCAGCCACTCGGCAGCCCAGCGGCTCTTGGCGTCGGAGGTGAAGGCGACGGTCATGCCCAGCCCGTAGCGCCACCAGGCCAGCAGCGGGTCGCCCTTCTCGGTGGCGAGCACGAACTCGCTCGTCGGTTTCACGCGGGTCATCACATAGCCCAAGAGAAAGGGCGCGGCGCCGAAGTCGATCTCGGCCAGGGCCTGGCTCGGCCGCACCACCTGGGGCAGGAACGGCTGTTCATCGATGGCCGATTTGCTGGCGGTGACCGTCTCTTTGGCGAAGATCTGCGGGATGCTGCCGGGGTCGTCGGTGAAGTAGTAGCGGCCCTGGCCGATGCGGGCGATGTCCTCCAACATCCGTTCGTCGGCCCCGCTGCCCACGCCCACGGTGGAGATGGTGATCCGCGAGGTGGCCATGTCGTTGGCAATGCCTTCGAAATCGCCGGGGGCCGAGATGCCGTCGGTGAGGATGATGACGTGCTTCAGCTTGGCCACGGTGTTTTGCAAGGCGGCGAAGGCCTCTTCCATGGCCGGATACATATTCGTGCCGCCGCCCGCTTCCAAGCGGCTGATGTCGTCGATGATCCGCCCCTTGTTCCCCGCCGGCTGCATCTCGCTGATCCAGAAGGTCTCGCCCTCGAAGGCGATGACGCCCAGCTTGTCGCTGCCGCCCAGCAACTCGGCGGCGGCCTTGGCGGCTTCCTTGGCCAACTCGATCTTCTCGCCGCCCATCGAACCCGACTTGTCGATCACCAGCACCATCGCCAGGCTGGGCTTCTCCTTTTCCTTTTCGAAATCACTGCGGACTGGCAGGATTTCCTCGAGCACGGTTTTGTAATAGCCGCCGAGGCCGAATGACTGTTCGCCGCCCAGCATCATCAGACCGCCGCCGAGGTCTTGCACGTAGGTACGGGCCATCTCCATCTGCCGCTGCGAGAGGGCCGTGGCGGGCACGTTGGAGAGGATCACCAGCTCGTAGTTCTGCAAGTCGGCCAATCCGTCGGGCATCCCTTCCGGCGGCCGCACGTCGACCTGGATCTCCTCCTGCTCCATCGCCCAGGAGAAATGCTGTGCCACCTTGGGATCGCTCTCGACGAGCAGCACGCGCGGCTTGCCTGCCGTGAACACCAGACCCGATTCGGCGTTGTTGTCGAGGAGTGTGTCTTGCGCCAGGCCGCTGACGCGGACCGTGTATTCCGCCAACCGCTCGTCGGTGATCGATTGCTGGAACCGCAGCCGGTTCTCGCCCTTTTGGAGCTTGCGGCGCTCGCCGACCACCTTGTGCGCGCCACGATAGACCTCGATCAGCCCCTCGTCTTCGTGATTGCCGTCGATCACCACTTCGACATAGAAGGGTTCGCCCTCGCGGACCTGCGCCGGCACGTTGACCTCGGAGACCTGCACCTCGGGATCGGTGCGGGTCTTCAGCGGCACCGTCGAGATGGGAACACCCGCCCGCAGCGCGGCCCGCACGGCGTCGCCTTCGGTCTGATTGCCGTCGCTCAGGAGGACGATCCGCGGCACGTAGGTCGGCGGAGACGAACCGGCCGCCGCTTCGATGGCCGCCGACAGGTTCGTGCCTTGGCGGTCGATCGTCGGTTCGCCCTCGGGCGGACGATCGGTCGCCAGCGCGGGCAGGGCGGCGAAGGGGAGGAAGGCCGCGCGGTTGGCGCCCTGCCGAGGCAGCGCCTCGGTGAGAAACGCGTCGATCTCCTTCTGCGATTCGTCGCCGACGCTCAGGCTCCGATCGATGGCGAACACGACATATTGTTCGTGCGTGGGGCGCACGAGCGTCAGGCCGGCCAAGGCGAGCGTCAGCAGCAGCAGAACCACCACGCGAGCGACAAGCGAGGAGATGCGCTGCCAGCGGGCGAAATCGACCAGGCTGCGCACGAAATAGTAGGCCACCAGCGGCAGCGCGATGAGCGTCGCCAACCAGGCGGGGTCGGTCAGCTCGAGTTGCCACCCAATGTTGTTCATCGTCAACTGATCCACCGCCGCTGATACAGATACCACTCCACCGCCGCGAGCAGCCACGCCAGCACGATCAGGTAGAACCACATCGGGTGCACGAGCAGACCGGCGGCGACGGTCGTCGGCGTCCGCCGTTCCTGGTTCTGCAACAGCTCCTCTGGCGTTCGTACGTCGCTCTCGCGGCGGTTCGCCAGGTTGCAGGCCAACTCCAAGTCGGGCTTCTCGGCCGATTTCTCGTTCGGGGCTGGTGCTTCGCCGCCGTTACGAAAGAGTTGCCACACACCGCATTCGTCGAGCGGTCCCACCGTCGTCTTGGCCAATCCGGGCGGCAAGGGCTGACGCCGGCCTCCGGGCGCGATCAGGATGGGATGCTCGGCCGGCAACGGTTGGCCGTGCGCTTGACCGGGGGGCAAGAGGTCGAGCTCAGTGACGGTGCCGCTGGCCAACGATTCGCGCAGCTCGCCGCGATGGCCGGCAAACCAGCCCAAGGCGTTCGTGGCCATGATCGGAAAAGCGGTCCGTAGCGGCAAATCGCCCTGGTCGAGATTGACCGAGAGCACGAGCAGTTTGCCCGCGGGCCGTTCGAGATACGCATAAAGGGGCTCGCCCGTTACGGCGCCCACCAGCACCTGGGGCGGCTGGTTGAAGGCGAGCCGGCGGGCCTCGGGCATGATCACGTTGTCGAGGCGCACGTGGGCCATCAACGGCGAGTCCTTGTCCTGCTTCGTCACGATCGGGTTGTCGAGCTTGTCGCCCACCTGCCAAACGTCGCAGGCGACGAGCGGATCGATGACCCACACCGGACCGTCAGGCAGCCGTTCGGGCACCTGCCGGTGGAACACCGTGATGCTGCCCGGCGCGACCTGGGCGGGCAGCTTCTCGACCACCGACAGCTTCACCAGCGGGTTGGCCTCGAACACCTTTTCGAGAAACAGATTTCCGGCGGTGACCAGCGTCACCGGCAACAGCTCGCGGCGAGGGAGCAGAGCCCAAGCACGGTCGTCTCCGGCCAGCACGTCTCCGGCCCGCGCGTCGCCGTGGTCGAGGCGGGCGGCGAGCACGCCCCCTTCGGCCGAGGTCTTTTCGAACAGGTGCGTCCACACTTCGCCCGGTTTGAGCGAGAGCGGCACCACGTCGACCACGTCCGGCCCGAGGTCGAGTTCCAGGCGGCAATGGGCCGGCGCGACCGAGGCGTTTTGCACCTCGGCCAAGATTTCGTAACCGATCGGGTCGAGCAGACTGCGGCGGACCTGAAACCGCGTGATGCCGATGTTGGCCGCATGGGTACCGACGGCGACCAACTCCACGTCCTTACCGTTTACGTCCTTACCGGCCGACCATTGCGTCGCATCGTCGAAACAACCGTCGCTCAACACGATCACGCGGCCGTTCTCGCCGCCCGACACCAAGCGGCGCGCCAACTCCACCGCTTCGGGAACGCGTGTCGGGCCGTCGCTCGGCTCGATCGTATCGAGCGCCTGCCACAGTGTGCGTCGATGGGCGGCCAGACCGCACACGACGCGCGGTTGTGTGCCCGCCACGACGAGGGCCATTTCGTCACGCGGTCGCAGGCGGTCGATATAGTGCCGGGCGATGTCGCGTGCGTGCTCGAAGCGGCTGGGGGCGACGTCGGTGGCCCGCATGCTGGCCGAGTTGTCGAGCACGAGCACCAGTCGCCGGGCTTGCGCCATCTCCCAGTCGAAGAACGGCTCGGCCAGCGCCAAGACGAGCAGCGCCAACATCGCGAGCTGCACCAGCAACGACAGCAAGTGCCGCAGGTGTTCCCAGATCGACCGCGGTTGTTTCTCCTCGAAGATCTGTTGCCAGAACAGGATCGTCGACACGGGCAAACGCCGCAGGCGGATCTTCAAGATGTAGAAGATCACGATGGGTATGGCGAGAGCCAGCCAGGCGAGGGCCGAGGGATTGGTGAACGCCATCACCGGATCTCCCCCGCCGCGCGCATCATCTTCAAGATCAATTCGTCGAACGATGTCTCGGTCGATGTGCGCGTGCAGCCCAGGCCATAGGTGCGGCAGTAGCGCAGCAACGATTGCTGAAAGCGGTCGAAGATCGCCCGATATTGGCGGAGATTGCGTTCCGTGACCGTCACCTTGCGGCTCGACGAAGTTTCGACATCGTACAGCTCGACGTCGCCCAACACGGTCGGCTCGGCTTCGCCCCGATCGAAAATCTGCACGACGTGCGGCTCGTAGTGGCGGTGGCGCAGGATGTCGAGCCCGCGTTCGAAACCGGCTGGATCGTAAAAGTCGCTCACCACCACGGCCAACCCGCGGCGCTGCGTGCGGTGGACGAAGCCGGTGGCGACCCGCGCCAGGTCGGTAAGCGTGCCCTGCGGCGGAAGCGACTCGAGGAAGGAGAGCAGCGAGAGGATGCGGGCCTTGCCGCGCGTGAGCGGAAAATCGGCCACGATCTCGTTAGAGAAGGCAATCACCGCCACGCGATCGAGATCGGCCAACGCGATATACGCCAGGGCCGCCACGATCCGCCGCGCGAAGTCGAACTTGTTGGGCGAGCCGAAATCCATGCTCCGCGAACAGTCGACGAACAGGTAGACGTGCAGGTCTTCTTCTTCCTGGAAACGCTTGAGGAGCAACTCGTCGTGCCGCGCGTAGACGTTCCAATCGAGGTAGCGGAAATCGTCGCCGGGCGTGTACTGGCGGTGATCGGCGAACTCGACACCGCCGCCCATCTGCATCGTGCGCCGTTGGGCGAGCAGCGACCCGCGAAAGACGCGCCGCGAGATGAGCGAGAGGTATTCCAGCTTTTTCAGAAAGTCGGAATCGAAGACGGGCATGGCGATTCGGACGGTCCGCGAACGGGCCCGAGGGCGGCCGACGGGGCTTGGGAACTGCCCGCCGCGCACCCTCCTGCCACTAGGTTGCCGTGGTTGCCAACGTACCGACGCTCTCCAAAACGTTCTCCACTACCGTGTCCGGCTGCACTCCCTCGGCCTGTCCCTCGAAGTTCAAGATCAGCCGATGGCGGAGCACGGAGGGCGCCACGGCCCGCAGATCGTCGCGGGCCACGTGATAACGATGGTCCATGATGGCCCGGATCTTGGCCGACAGGATCATGGCCTGCGCGCCACGCGGACTCGAGCCGTAGCGCACAAAATTGCGCGCCAGCGGGGCACCCTGGCCGTTGTCGGGATGCGTGCCCAACACAACCGCGATTCCCCAGCGGCGCACCTCGTCGGCGATCGGAATCCGCCTCGCGAGCTGTTGCATTTCGAGGATCCGCGCGCCGTCGAGCACGGGTTCGGCACGGGGCGAGGCGGCTTCGGTGGTGCGGTCCAAGATGGTCTCGATCTCGGCGGAGTTGGGAAAGCGCACCAGCAACTTGGCATGGAAGCGATCGAGTTGGGCCTCGGGCAGAGGATAGGTCCCCTCCATCTCCAACGGGTTCTGCGTGGCCAGCACGAAGAACGGCTCGGGCAACCGGTGTGTCTGCCCGGCGATTGTCACCGAGTGCTCTTGCATGGCTTCGAGCAGCGCCGACTGCGTCTTGGGCGTGGCGCGATTGATCTCGTCGGCCAGCACGACGTTGGCGAACAGCGGGCCCGGCTGAAACTCGAACCGCTTCCCGCCATCGGGCGTTTCGAGCACCACGTTGGTGCCGATCAGGTCGGCCGGCATCAGGTCGGGCGTGAACTGCACTCGCTGGAACTTCAGATGCAAGGCGTCGGCGAGCGTGCGCACCAGCAGCGTCTTGCCCAGGCCGGGCACGCCTTCGAGCAACACGTGCCCGCCGGCCACGAGTGCCGTCAACGTGCCGTCGATGATTTCGTCTTGCCCGACGATCACCTTGCCGATCTCGCGGCGGAGGATGTCGTAATCTTGCCGAAAGCGATCGAGCTCCTGGCGAGTTTGTTCGGTGACGCTTTCCGGCAGAGACATGAGAACGGTCCCAGGAGAGAGAACGTGTGGTCTACGCTCGACAGGTTCACACGATGCCCATTGAAAGGGCCACGCGAGGCGGTTGTCAACTAACAGGTCGAAAAAGTCGCCGACAAAACTTCGGAAGCCCGAGCGACGCGGGCAAAAAAATCGCCCTTGGAACGCTGCTTTTTTCGAAGCTTGATCCGGTTTCATCGGTCGCTAAAAATCGTCGCCTCGTAGCCCGTTGGTTGACTTTCGGTTGCGGCGGCCCTACCGTGGCGGAATCGTATCCGGAGGGGTCGGGGCCACGCGCTTCTCGTCGCGAGGCGACCAATCTCGGCCCGCCAGATCGAGCGTCCGGCCATGTCTCCGATCGACCGGACGAAACCCGTGGAGGGCGCGAAGTCATGTGTCGCATCGGGTTGGCGCGAAGCTTGGTAGCTATGGCCGCGATGTGGCCCGTGGCGCTGTTGGCCCAAGTGCCAGACCCGGCAGGCGCCGAAAAAGGGGCTCCTTCCGCCGATGCCGATCCGCAGCGCACCCTTTCCAGGCCGATCACCCTGGCCCAATTCGAGCAAGCGGCGCAGATTGCCGACCTCGCCGCCGAGCACGGCTTGTACGAGCTGAGCCAGCGAGCCATTCTGCGGGCCCTGGCCAACGGCCCTCCGGTGCAAGTGGAACCGATGTTGGGCCTCGGCAAGCCGCAATCGCGCCTGCCCACAGTCCGCCACCGAACGGCTACCAGGCGACCGCCTTCGGTCGATTCGCAAGTCTCGCAGAGGCTCTCCGCGCTGGTGCAGAAGTGGCGGCAGGGCGCGCCCGTCGAGGCCGTGTACCAGACCTTGGCGGCCATCGTGTTGCCCCCGCAGCGGCCGCGTGAGATCTTTCTCTACCACGACCCGTCGGGATCCGCACCTGCAACCGAGCTACCGAGCGGGTTCGTCGCGAACCTTCCCGCCCAGGTGGCCGCTAGCGCTCAGGTTAACGGCAGCGAGGTATCGTGGCCCACGGTCGGACAGATGCTAGTGGATGCGGCCACGCAGGCCGGCCGCATCGACGATCTGCAACAGCGGATGGCCGCGCGAGATGGCAAGGAGGCCGAATTCGGCAGGTCGGTCTTGTTGGCGCAGTTGACATTGACGAGCCGAAACGTGGATGTCGCGACGTGCTGGCCCCATCTGCGGCGGTTGGCCAGCCACGATCCACCATTCTATGTAGCCGAACTGCTGCGCGAGGTGGCGATCGGGATCGAGGGTCCCGAGATGCCGGCCGACATGGTGGCTTGGCTCGAAACGACGCTGGAGCAGCAGACGAACAACGACCGCCGAATCGCCGACGATCGCACGCGGTTGAAGTTGCTGCTCGCCTTGGCCCGCTGGCAGGTCGCCAACGGCCATCTCGACCTGGCGCGGCGGCATTTGAAGCGCTACGCCGAACTCGGCCTGGGCGGCGAAGGCGGGAATAATGATGAACGGGAACGCTATCACGCCACCCGTTGGCTCCGCGTCGCGCGTGAATTCGTGCGAGCGGGCCTGCTCGACGACACGCTCGACTCCATCGCGAAACACGTCGATGCCGCGGAGGTAACCGACGATGAGCCGCTCATGGTGCCTGTCTGGTTGGGATCGCGCCGGCTGTTGCTCGAAGAGCCCGCCGCTCAACGTTATCACCGGTTGGCCTCGTGGACGATGCCGCAGGGAGAGCCCCGCCAACTTCGGTTCGTGGGCTGCGCTGTGCACCGCGACGGTCGGCCCAGCGTGTTCCAGACCGAGCTCTATCGGTCCTCGCCCGACGACACGATCACGAGCAACTTCCAGCTTCTCGTCGATGCGGCGCGCGAGGCCCGGCTTCTCGACGACCTCGAACAACGGTTGGTGGAGTTTTCCACAGACAGCGGTGTCAAAGTGGTTGCACTGCGCGCCATGTTGGCTCTAGAGACCGGCCACGAGGAGCAAGTCGTCGCGGGCATCGAACGGCTGTGCTCACCTCAGCCGGCGGCGGATGGCGGTCCGCCGCGCGTGGGCCAACCGATGTCGCCCGCCTCGTATCTCTTGACCCGCGCCTGTTTGGGCAGCGCGGGCTGGCGAGAACACGGTGCGGTATTGGCTGGCATCTTGAGCCCCAGGCACCGGAATCTTACCGGTCTTCTCGATCTCGAACAGGCGGCGGTTATTCGCCGCGATCTGGGGCTGGAACGACCGGGTTTGTCGGAGCCCGGGTTCGCCCACTGGCAGATCACCCGCGCGGGGCAGAATTGGACGATGCCGATCTTCGTCCCTTCGCTCTGGGCCAGAGACGCCGACTATCTGCGATGCGTCAGCGGCAAAGGAACGAGCTCGCTGCTGTTGATGTATCCGCTGATCGGCAGTGGCGAATTGAGCGTCGACCTGCTCGGCGGCGGGGGGTCGATCGGCTACGGTGGCATTTGGATAGGATCGCGGGGAGTGCGTATTTACGACGATGCGTTCCCTGCGTCGCTGATCTCGAGCAACCCGCTGGAAGCCAATCCGATCCCGCCGCCCGTGCCAGCTTCATCTGGCGTAAACCGCTGGACACTGCACGTAGAACCGGGCAAGAACCAATTACGTAGAAACGACGACGTCGTTGCTGACCTGCCCGAACCGAGCCCCGCCGCCCCTTGGATGGTCCTTTCGTCGTGGTTGTCCACGGACGCGACTTTTCACCGTTTGCAGATCACGGGCGAGTGGCGAATACCACGAGAAGTATCGCTCGTCGGAGGCGATCGACTGGTCGGTTGGATAACTGGTTTCTACGAAGAGCCTCCATCGCGACTACTTCCGCGACTACGCCCGGGACGCAGGAGCGCCAGCGAGCCTCCGGTCGAGACCGCACCCTTACTTCCGCGACCACGCGCGGGACGCAGGACCGCCAGCGAGGCCCCGGGCGAGACCGCACCCTCTACCGCGACGAGAGGCAACCGCTTTCGGGACATTCCGTTTGCCTCTTTGCCGACGCGCCCCCGAGCGAAGACTTCCCTGTGGATCGGAAATTCGGGGACGATACTCGCCGCGCCGTTTTCCACCGGCGAGACGACTCCTGCACCCAGCCGGCTGACGTACTTTCGACCGCTGCGAAACGGCGAGGCGTTGCGATATGAGTTTTTGCGTGACGCACAAACGATGGTGCATCCGGCACTCGATCGGCTGACGTTCTTGTTGGAGCCGGAGGGGGTGCGATTGCATTGGATGACCGATCATCCCGATGCCGAAGCGGGCGATCTGCCGCTCGACAACGTTGTCGATGAACCGGCAGCGCGCCGCGGACCGGCGCGGCTGCCGCTGATCGAGGGCGATTGGAACCGGGTGGTGCTCAAGCTCGTCGACGATGAAATCTTGATCGAGCTGAACGACGTGCTCGTCTTCCAACGGAAGTTGGAGAGCACGAACGATCGACGATTCAGTTTCTTTTACTATCGGGATCGGACCCAGGCTACGATTCGTAGCGTAGTCCTGACGGGCGACTGGCCAGAAACGCTACCACCGCCAGGCGAGCTCTTCGCGCCGAGGCGGCCATTGAGTGAGGCCGAACTCGAGGCGGAGAAGCGATTGGTCAACGCGAAGAGGTTCGAGATCGCTCAACCCACAGCAGAGGAGAAGGCGCCATGAGAGGCTGTTCATCGGAACGTTCGGCAACACCGCCGACCCGACGATCGGTGTACACCGCGGGAATCGTTCGACGTGTATCCCTGGCTTTCGCCCTCTTGGCGATGGGCCTGGCGACGAGCAGCATGGCTTGGGCACAGGCTTCGCAGGCCCCGGCTGGGCGTGGGCCGGCGACGCGGACGAAGCCCGCGCCCTCTGCGCCTGACGTAGCGACCGACGCCGACGAGCAGCGCGATCTTCAGGTGATGGAACGGTTCCTCACCGTGTTGGAGAAGAACCCGCGGCGGGGCACAGCCCTCGATCGCATCTACGGTTATCACGTCGAACGGGGCACGCTCGACCAACTTGTCGAACGCTATCGACAGCGCACCGCCAACGATGCGGCGGACGCACCGGCATGGATGATCGTGGGGCTGCTCGAATCGCAACGCGGTCACGACGCGGCCGCGGTGGCCGCTTTCCAGAATGCCGAGAAGGCCGAGACCAAGAACTACCTGGCGCCGTATTATCTCGGCCAGTCGCTGGTGCTCGTCGGACAGCCGGAAGCGGCCGCCGCGGCCTTCGAACGGGCCATCGAACGCAAACCGCCGCCCACCGAACTGCTCGACGTGTTTCAGTCGCTCGGACGCGTCTATCAGCGTGCGCAACGCAACGAGCAGGCACTCGCCGTCTGGGCGCGGCTCGAAAAACTCTTTCCCGACGATCAGCGCGTGCAGGAGCAGATCGCCGCCGCGCTGGCCGAAGAGGGCGAACACGCCGAAGCGCTGACGCGTTACAAGAAGCTCGCCCAGGTGGCCAAGGATCGTTACCGGCAGTCGCTCTTTCGCATGGAGGCCGGCGAGCTTGAGTTGAAACTCGGCCGCACGCCGCAGGCGCTGGCCGACTTCGAAGCGCTGCTCGCCGAGTTGAACCCGGATAGTTGGCTCTATCGCGAGGTCCGCCGCCGCATCGAAGAAGCCTTCTTGCGCAACGACGACCAAGCCGGCCTGGCGGCGTATTACTCGGCCTGGTTGGAGAAGCACACCGAGGACGTCGACGCCATGGCCCGGCTCGCGCACACGCTGGCCACGCAGGGGCGCGTGCCCGAGGCGCAGACCTGGCTCGACAAGGCGATCAAACTCGCCCCCTCGCGCAAGGAATTGCGGCTGACCTTCGTCGAGCAGTTGGTCTACGACCAGCGCTGGCCCGAAGCGATCGCGCAATACGAGGCGCTCGACAAGGCCGATCCCAATAATCCCGACTATCTGCGCGAATGGGGGCAGCTCCTGCTGCGCGACAAATCGCGCGACGAAGCAGAGCGGAAGGCGGCGGCCGCGGCCGTTTGGAAGCGGTTGGCCGACGCCCGCCCGAAGGATCCGCTGGCGGCCACGCAGGTGGCCGACCTGTTCCGCCACGCCGAAATGCCCGAAGAGGCGCTCACTTACTATCTCAAGGCCGTCGAGCTCGATCCCGGTTCGCCGCAGTATCGGGAGTATCTCGGCGAGTATTACCACACCCTGAAGCGAGCCGACGAAGCGCTCGCCACGTGGCGCGCCATCGCCGAGGGCTCGAATCGCAACGCCAAGAATCTGACCAGGCTGGCCGAGGTGTTGTCGGGCTTCGGTTATCTGAGCGAAGCGGTCAAGACGATGCGAGAGGCGTGCGAACTGGAAGGCGACGACCTGGCCCGGCAACTAAAGTTCGCCGACCTGCTGCGACAGACTGAGCAATACGACGCGGCGCTGGTCGAACTCGAACAGGCCGACAAGGTGGCCGAGAACGACGATGAGCGCGAGGAGGTGCTGAAAGGGCAGATCAAGGTGTACGAAGCGGCCGAGCGGCTCTCGGCGGAAATCGACGCCGCGGCCAAGCAACTCGAAACGGCCGGCCAGGCCGGCGCCGCCGACTGGTATCGGCTGGCCCGCCTGCGCGAGGCCGCCCGACAATATCCCGAGGCGACCCTGGCCATCAACAAGTCGCTCGCGATCGACGGCAAATCGCTGCTCGTGCTGACGGCCGCGGCGCGGATCAATGAGTCGGCGGGCAACCTGCTCGAAGCGGCCAACACCTATCGCCAGTTGGCCACCGTCGACCGCCGCTCGCGCACGCTGTACCTGACCGAGGTGGCCAAGCTCGAAGCGCGGCTCGGTCGTCGCGACGCGGCGCTGGCGGCCGGCCGCGACCTGCTCACCGCCGCCCCTGGCAACCCCGAGCATTACGAGTTCTTCGCCGAATTGTGCTTCCAGCTCGGGCAGAACGACGAGGGGCTCGACACACTGCGTCGCTCGTTGCGGGCCAACCCCAGTGATCCGAAGGTGCTGCTCACCCTGGCCAAAACGCTCGCCGATCGTTTCCGCACCGACGAGGCGATCGAACTCTATTGGCGGGCCTTCGAAAAGGGGGCCGAGTTGCAGGCCAAGCTCGACGTCGTGTCGCGGCTGGCCGATCTCTATTTGCAGACCAACCAATTCGACCGCCTGCTCGAGCGACTAGAGCGATTGCGGCGCGAGGCGAAGGAGTCGCGCGAGTTGAGCATCTGCGTGGCCCAGGCATATCACGCCGCCGGCGACTACGGCACCGCCGGCAAGGAGCTGGTGCAGCTCTTGTCGCAGAATCCCAACGACACGCAGCTCTTGCAGCAACTGGCGACACTGCTAGAAGCCGAGGGCGATCTGGCCGAGGCGGCCAAGTATCAGCAGCAGCTCGTCCACCTGGCCCCGACCAACGAGGCCGAGGCCAAGCTCGCCATGCTGCTCTCGCGCGCCGGTCAGACAGAAGAAGCCGGAGCCATCTGGCAGCGCTTGACGGAAAGGGAACAGGAACCCGAGAAGATCTTCAGGTCGATCGATAGCCTGATCGGCGCGGGCAAGGGCGCGATGGCGTTGGCCATCACCGATCGACTCTTGCGCGAGCAGCCGAACAACTGGGAGGCCCTCTATCGCGAGGTCGTGCTGCTGGCCGCCGATAAACCCCAAGAGGCCGCCGCCCGCTGCCGGGCGATTCTCGATCTGCGCCTGGACGACGACGAGCCGAACGCGGCCGTCAAGGCGTTCCGTAGCCGCGAAGCCCACAAACCCGCCGCCTTGTCGTCGCGCCAGGCCGCGCCGTTCGCGCAGGCACTCCCCGTGCAAACGCGCGTGCAAGCGGTCATTCAGCTTCGCCTCGCCACCGGTCTGCAAGTGTCGGCCGGTTACTCGCTCCAGCCCCGGACGTGGGTGCCCGACGACTTCGGGCAGGCCCGGATGGCGGCACTCGGCTGGCTCTTGTCGTTCGCCGAGCGAGACAAGCGGGCCGACGATTTCCTGGCCGAACGGCGCGCCGCCCTCGACGAGGCCGAAAAGTCGCACAACGCCGACCGTATCGCCCGAGCGCGCTGGGACTGGTATTACTTGCAAAACGTGCGGCGCGATTTTGTCCAAACGTTCGCCGCCGCCAAGATCTTGGCGCAGGGAGACGACCCCTTGGGGCAATGGGTCTATCTCTTGTCGCTCACCAACCGCACCCTCACGACGACCACCGCCGCGGCGCGCAACAACGACGGCACCGACAACGTGGAACCGTTGGCCGCCGATGAGTTGGAGCGGATGCTCACGGCCTACCACACCCTTCGTCAGAAGCGGCCGGAGCTGTTCTCGCAGGGGGCCAATTTCGCCCTCGTCGCCAACAACGTCATCACGGAATTGCGGCGCGCCAAGCGCACCGACGAGGAACGGCAGGTTTACCGCGAGTTGCTCGCCGACGCAAACCAGGCCACGGCCATCTCCAGCCTGTTGGCGCTGACCGCCCAGCGAGGCGACCTGGACGGCACGTTGGAACTGCTCGGCAAGTTGTCCAAACAATCTGGCGGACGTTCGTCGGCTGTCACTCTGCAGAACTACGCCAGTACCGTAGCGCGCGCCCTTTGCGAATTGATGAGCGAGCGGGCCGATGCGAAACAACACGCCGACATCGCACGCCTCTACGACCGTTACTGCGAGTATTCCCGTCAACAGAAACGGGCCTCCACCCGGCCCACCTCGAAGCGCCGTTCGACGGCGAGCGCGCAGTTGGGCTCCTACCAGATCGTGATCGGCAAGAACAAGTACAAGTACGTGCGTTTCGGATTTCCCGTGCCGAACGACTATTTCGATTTCAGCGATATTCAGTTGCTGCGAAGTGCCTATGAGCTTTACAAACGCGACGACCTCTTGACCGACCTGGTCGCCCATCTGCGCGAGGCCGTCTCGCAAGACGCGCCGGCCGCCGATCGCATCTATCCGCAATTGGCCTTGGCCTACATCGACTCCTGGGAAGAATCGCCGCACGAGGCGGTCGTCGACTTCGGCCGGGCTTGTGAGCTGGCGGCCGACGACCTCAACCTCAAACTCGAGTTGGCAGAGCTGCACGAAACGAGCGGCGATTTGGACGAGGCGCTGGCCCTGGCCGACAGTATTACGCCGCTCGATCAGGCGACGATGCAGCGCCGCGAGCTGTTGGCCCTGCGCGTGGCCGTGCGATCGGGCGGTATCGAACGGGCCAGGCAAGCGGCCGAGCGACTCTTCGGCCTGCGGCTCGATGCCGAGATGCAGGTCGAACTGGCCTCGCAGATGCGGCAGTTGGGCATGCAAGATCTGGCCGAAGCGGTCATGGCCCGCGCGCAGCGTCAGGCCGGCAATCGCAGTTCCGCCTTGGTGGCGCTGATGCTGCAATACCAAGGACAGAACAAACCCGAAGTGGCGGCGCAGGTGGCGCACCAGATTCTGCGGCGCACGCCGGTGCGTCAGGCCAATCCCAACTCGCTACAGACGGGCGACGACGGGACACGGAGCCAGGCCATCGCCGTGCTGGCCCGCACCGGCAAGCTCAAGGACATGATCGCGCGGGCCGAGGCGCAACTGAAGAACTCGCCCAATTCCGTGCAAATCTTTCAAACCCTGGCCGAGTATTACCGGGCGGCCGGCGACCGGAAGAAGAGTCTCGAGCTCTACCGTCAGATGGCGGCCGCGCGGCCCGACGATGCGCGGCTGCAATACACGGTCGCACTCGAGCTTTCCCAGTCGGGCGATCCGGCGGCCGCCATAGAACTATACCGCGCGGCCATCAAGAAGGAGCCCCGGCTGATCGGCAGCGATTACAACCACATCGCGCAGACGTTCCGCCAAGCGAAGAAGGAAGACGAGTTGGTCCAACTGCTCGGGGAGATCGACTTGCGGGCGATGGGCAACTATAACACCGTGACCAATCTCATCCGGAACATGCTCAACAGCGGCAACCAACAGCAGCAGGCCATGAAGCTGTTCAAGCTGGCCTGGGAAGCGTATCCGACGCAACGCGACCTACTCTTGGGTCGCATGTACGACGACAGGTTCTGGCAGTTGGACGAAGCCTACGATTATGCACACCGGGCGCTCGTTCCCGCGGGCGAGACGGCGCCGGCCAACGAGTGGGCGGGCATCACCAGCGTGATGTCTTACAGCGGCGATGGGCGGATCAACACCCTCGTCACGCACTTCCTCAACGGCGCCGCGAAGCGCAACGAGTTGGAGTCGCTGGCCTCGGAATTACAGGCGGCCGTGCAGAAATACCCGCAATGGCCCGGCGGCAAGTTACTGCTCGCGCTGGTCCAGATACGCCGCGGGCAGACCGACGCCGGCCGCGCGGCGATCGAAGGGTTATTGGCCAACAAACGTTCGCCCATGCCCTCCTATGCCTGCTGGATCGCGGGGCAGGAATTGTCTGAGCGGAGCGAGTTGAACGACCTCGCCATGAAGGTCTACGAGAGCACGGTCGGTACCAACGACTCAGGGATCAATTTCAGTTACAGCCCCCTCAAGCGTCTGGTAACCCTCTATCACAAGGCGGGTCGCGATGATGACGCGCGAACGCTGATACTCAAGTTGGCGAAGGGCCAGGACTATTCGAATTACGACCCGAGCTACGCCGCCTACCAGCGCCTCGAGACCAACGTGTCGTTGGGCCAGGAGCTCCTCACGTTGGGCTATGCGGCCGACGCGGCCCGCATCTTCAACGAATTGCTGGCCCATCCCGAACTCTTCGACGAAGCGCAACAGTCGTATGGGAACATCGACTATCCGAAACAACAGGCCCAGCAGGGACTGACCAAGGCGCTGGAGGGCCTCAAATCGGAAGGGTTGCGGCGCGCGGTCGACACGCTGTTGCAGCCGTCGGCGAAGGACGGCGGCAAGGAATCGACGCTCGACCTCGTCATGCTGGTGCAGCCGCGCGACTTGGCCAGCGCGCAGGTGACCAGCATGCTGGCCAGTGTTCTGAAGTCGGCCGCATCGGTTCCCGAAGCACAAGCCGCGGCGACCAAGCATCTGAAACAACTCACGAGCGACTATGCGGGCGACTTTTCGGTGCAGATCGCCGCGGCGCTGGCGGCCTGCGCCGGCGGAAATGCAGACGACATGGCGACAGCCATCGGCCGCCTCCAAAAACTGGCGGATGACGCGCCGCTCGACGAATTGCCGGCGGGCGGGCGACCGAACTCGCGACAGCGGACGGAGGCGGCGCGGCAGATCGGCCTGTGGCTCGTAGCGCGAGAATGTGCCAGGGTCGAATCGTTGCGCGCCGCCGGCGATAAGTTGGCCGAGCGCGCGTTGCAGGCAGCGCGACGGCAGGCCGATCCGATCTACCTGCTGGCCATGCTGCGTGAACGTGGCCAGGCCGAACTAGACCGGGGCGACCGTACGGCGGCCGAACGTAGCTGGGGTGAAATGCTGGAACTGGTCTTGCCCCCGCCCGCCGAAAAGAAACCAGCGGCCCAACCTGTTCGCCCGGGACCCGTCGATAAGAACGCCGCGCTGCGCACCGGCAGCCGTCGGCCGAGCACCCTGCAAACGGCGCTGCGATCCGCACTGGTCGTCGCCGCGGTTCTGCAGTTGGAACAACAAGGTGCCGTGCGCGCACAGCGTCCCGCCGCGGTGCCCGCGCAACGTGCGCCCGCCGCGACCAAGCCCACCGGCACGCCGCCGGCCACACTCGCGCAGTTCGAGCAGGCGATGGATATCGCCCGGCTGGCGGCCGAGCACGATATGCACGACCTGAGCCTGCGCGCCGTCGGCGAGCTGCTGCGGCCGGGCCCGCCGGCCCTGCCCATGAAAGCCATGCAAAGGGCGAACGTGCAAGCCGCCGTGCGCGTGCGGTCGAGCCAGACGACCGACGACCAGGGCCAGGTCGACCAGCGCGTCGAGCAGCGACTGACCCTGCTCGACGGCTTGTGGAAACAGCACGCCACGCCTCCCGAGGCGGTCTATCGCACGCTCGTCGAAGTTGTGTTCCCCGCCGGGCGACCGGGCGAGATTGTGCTCTACGCGCCGCCCCTGACCATGAACACGCTGCAACGGCCGATGAGCGTCGGTCAAACTCTCGTCGACTGGGCCGTACGGGCGGGATGTGTCGATCGCCTGCGTCAGCAGGTGGCCGACCGCGGCGGGCAACCACTCGCGCAATTGCCCGCCCATGTGCTGCTCGCCCAACTAGGGCTGGCGGTGGCCGATCGCCAAGCGGCCACGGAGAACCTGGAGTGGCTGAGCCAACGAATCGTGGGCGAGACCTTGCAAAGCTCCGCCGAACTGGCCTGCCACGCCGCCTTGCCCGCCCTCAGTGACAGCGAGTTGGCCGCGAAGGCCGTCGGCATTGTCGAAACGGCGGCCAAGAACCTGTCGGTGCAGGCCAGTCAGCGCTCCACCGACGAACCGGCCGCCAGCCTGCTGCTCTTGTTGGCCCGGCACCAATTGCGGCATGGGGCACCGGCGGCTGGTCGCCAAGCGCTGTTCGACTATCTGTCGGTCTGCCAGCAAATGAACATGCGGTACGTCGGCGACTACGGCGTCTACCGCCGCAAGCAGCAGCTCGCCAAGGCGGCCACGGAATTCGCCATCTCTGGCCAAACCGACGAGGCGCTCGCCATGTTGGGCCAATACACCGACACACAGATAAGCACCAATTACGCCGACATTGGGGTGCAAGCCGCCCTGGCGCCTCTGTTGCAACAGCTCGCGGCGTTGCCGGCCGACGAGCGCTACGAAAAACTCAAGGCCTGGTCGCTCCCCACCAAGGACCGTAAATCGGTCCGCTTGTTGGCGGCATTCGTGCCCCAGCCAGACATCCCTGAGGTCTTCTCGCAGGCGAAGTCGACGGCCACGGCTCAGTCGGTGGCGGCCGGCGCCACCCGCTTCCGCAACGGCGCGGGCGACCTGATGAGCACGCTGGCGATGCTCGTGGAGGCGGCGCAGGCCAACGGCCAGATCGAAGAGCTCTCGGAAGTCGCGCGGCGGGCGGCCCACGATCCGGACCAAAAGATCGAGAACGCCGCGCCGTTGGAGATCCTCATCGAGCTCGTGCGGCAAAGGCCCGAGAGCGTGAGGGAGGCGGCCGTGGGCCTGGCGGCCGAGTTGCCGCAGATGCTGACCGGCACGTCAGCACGGTCGTCGTTCACGCATTGGGCCGACTACCTCGTTGCGAACGCCTGTGCGTCGAACCCGACCCTGATCGACGTCGGGGGAGAGATGCTGGCCGCGCTGACGGGGCACGCCCAACGCACACAGAACCAAGCGTTGCTCGCGCACCTGCGCATCGACGTTGCGGAGCAGACCCTGAATCGTCTCGCGCAGAAGCGGCCCGATGACGTGGGCGAGCTCGTGCCTTGGCATCCGGCCAGTGATTCGCCGGCCACCTTGCACGCGGCGGGTGCTGCGCGCCCCTGGTGGTCGGTCGATGGTCGCCAGGCTGTCTACACGGGCGGCGGCGGATCGGACCACCTGATCTTCGACTACCCCCTGAGCGGCACGTTCGAGGTCTCGGCCGACTTGCTTGATAATACCTGGGGGGAGGCCAACCTTGGTTACGGCGGCGTCTGCGTCGAGGCCAACACGACCGGCCCGCTGGACGTCTGGCCCGTCGGGCACCACGAGCAGATTCGCCGCACGGCCGGGTCCTTTATCCGTCGCGGAGATTACAACCACTACACCGTGCGCGTCTCGCCCGAGGCGGTCGGTTTCTTTATCAACGGCCACTTGGTCTACCGCGACGACGCGCCGAGCCCCTGCGCGCCCTGGCTCGATCTGTTCAGCCACTGCGAGCGACGCACGGCGTTTCGCAACCTGCGGATTTCGGGCAGTCCGACGATCCCCCGCCAAGTCGAGCTCGTCCGCGGCGACCGGCTCGACGGCTGGCTGGCCAACTTCTATGGCGAGAGCCAACCCGCACGGCTCTACGAGCCGAAAGCGAATAATACCACAGGCAATTATTATCTCTTCGGCGACCGAACCTTCTACAACTACGACTGGCGGGCGGCCGAAGGCATTCTCCGTGGCGGCCGCGCGGTGTCGCTGCCACCCGGTTCGCAGAGCCGCCTCTGCTACATGCGCCCCTTGCGCGACGGCGAGACGTTGCGATACGAGTTTTTATACGAGCCCGACGTCACACACGTTCATCCGGCGCTCGATCGATTGGTCTTCTTGATCGAGCCGGAGGGCGTGGCCCTGCATTGGATGACCGACGGGGAAGGCGACAGCACGGGGCTGTCGACCGGCAACGTTGCCGCCGAACCGGCCTGCCGCCGCGGGCCGCAACCGCTGCCGCTTAAGGCGGGCGATTGGAACGCGATGGAGGTCCGACTCGCCCAGGATGCGGTGACGCTGATGTTGAACGGCCACGAGATTTACCGCCGGCCGATCGAAGCGGCCAACGATCGGTTGTTCAGCTTCTTCCACTTCAAGGATCGCACGGGGGTACAAGTCCGCAACGTCGTCCTCGCCGGTGACGATTGGCCCGCCGAACTGAGCCAGGCGAGGCGCGATAATCTGCTGGCTCCGCTCGACCCGCGGCGAGACATCGATCCCGCCGGATTGACCGAAGCGCTGCTGGGTGAAGAGATCGTTTCTTTGGGCACCTGGCAGGTCTGGCAGACGGCGCGCGACCTTCCCGCTCCCGAGCGATATGCCTTCTTGCGGGATTGGGTGCTGCCCGACCCGGCCCGCGGCTCGATCGTGCGGCTCTACGGCGATTTTACACCCACGGCCCCCGCCCCGCCCATGGAGACGTCGGCGGGAGAATCGATTCCGGACGGCGTGACCTCGCGCCGGGTCCAGAGCGGAGGCGACCTGGTCGTGCCGGCGCTCGACCTGATCGTGGTCGCCAAAGAACTTGGCCGGTTGGACGAGTTGCGGTCGCTCGTGGAGGGGCGCACGATGGGCAACCCGGCCGCCAAGCAGGCCCTGTTCGCCTTGATTGCTATGGCCTCCGATGACGATGGCGCGGCACGGCAGGCCCTCATCGCCCTCTACCCGCATCTGAGCGACGCGAAAGGGGAGGAGCCGGAATACCGTCGTTGGTCGGCGCTGGTGGCAGCCAGCACCGCCGCCGAGCGGCCCGGTTTGCGGCCGATCGCCGCCACCATTCTGCATCGGATCGCCGACAAGAGTCGAGCGACGGGCGGTGGAAAACCGGCGCCGGGAGACTGGGTGTCGGATCTGATCGACGACCGCGGCCGCATTGCCGGCGCACGCTGGGAGCGCATCGCGCGTCATTTGCATGCTCGCGCGCAACTGGTCGTGGCGGCCGATCCTGCCCCGCCAAATACCGTGCCGTACCGCGGTTCGCTGCCGCTGGCCCAGTGGCAGCCCGCCGTGCACGCCACGGCCGCCAGCCGGGGCGGTGGGCGACCGCGCACGCACTGGCAGCATCGGCCGGGCGGGTTGATGCACTACTCGGGGCACCATCGCGACTACGTCTATTTCGCCGTTCCCTTGCGGGGCGATTTCGACGTCGAGGCCGAACTGAGCACCTTCTTCGGGCGCGATACGGCCGTGGCCTATGCGGCCACTTCGCTCGTGCTCCACCATACTCGCCGCACGGCCATACTCACGAATTTTGAACGTCCCCGCCTCGAACATCCGATCGAGCCGCCGCTCGATATCCTGGGACAGTGGTATCGGCACCGCTTGTCGGTTCGCGACGGAAGGTGCGAGGTTTCGGTCAATGGTCGGAAGATTTTCGAGGAACGACTCCCGGCCGAGCCCGATCCGTGGTTGGCGTTCGCGGCCGATTCGATCTACCTGAGCGAGGTGCGCAACGTGCGCGTCACGGGTACGCCGGCGGTGCCCGCCGAACTACGTCTCTCGGCCGCCGACAACCTCAATGCGTGGCTGGCGGAATACTATGCCGAATCGGTGAGCGGCGACCAGGCGCAGTGGGAGAAGCGGGGCGAAGAGATTGTCGGCCGCAAGACGCCCGAGGCCAGCGAGGGCGTTGTCGAGAGCCTGCTCCAGTACCATCGGCCGATGTTCGAAGACGGCGAGATGCGCTACGAGTTCTATTACCAACCGGGCGAAGCGACGGTGGCGCCGGCGCTCGATCGGTTGGCGTTTCTGTTGGAGCCGGCGGGTGTCGATATTCATTGGCTCACGGACGCCCAGCACGATCGCACCGGGTTGCGGCCCGACAACCGTGCGACAGAGCCGGAGAACCGCCGCGGTCCCGCGGCGCTGCCGCTCAAGGAGCGCGATTGGAACGAGGTGCGTCTGACCTTGTCGGGCGATACGGTCACGCTGCGGCTGAACGACGTCGAGGTTTATCGCCGCGACCTGGAGCCGACGAACCAGCGCGTCTTCGGCCTGTATCACGACGCGACGCGGAGCGAGGCGCGCGTGCGCAATGTGTTCTACCAGGGCGCTTGGCCTCGATCTCTGCCGCCGCTGGCCGAACAGGAATTGGCCGTCTCGCCCGCCGTGCGCGCGGCGCTCGATGCCGACCGCCTACGGGCCACGTTCGAGTGCGACTTCAGCCCGGGCGCGGCGCCCCTCGGCCAGCTCAGCCTGCTGCCCAAGACGGCCGAGAAATACATAAAACCCTCTGCCAAGGGCGCGAGGATTCTGCTGCCACCCGGCGACGAGAAGCCCGCCGCCGTCGGTTACGAAACGAATTTCCGCCTCCGCGGCGACTTCGAGGTGGTCGTGGTCTTCAGTGGGCTCGACACGACCTGCGGGGCGCCAGCGGGCGGGGCGGGATTCGACCTACACGTGCCGCTCGACGATGCCTTCCACACCGAGCTGTTCTTGCAGCGCCGGCGGCTGCACGACGGCCAGCAGGTCGTGCACACCGCCGCCTCCTTCGACGCGCCCGGCAAGCACGATCGCCCCTTGCAGGTGGCCATGAGTCCGATCGCCGCCGCGGCGGGAAAGCTCAAGCTGGTGCGCAAGGGACACATGGTCTACTCCCTCTTCGCCGAACAGGACAGCGACGACTATCGCTTGCTGCATGAGCATCCGGCCGGCGAGGCGGACGCACGGGTTGAACTGCTCGCGCAAGCCTTCACCCAGGCGTGCGGCACCGACATGCTGCTCGAAAGACTCTCGATCCGCGCCGAGGCATTCGTTCCCAGCGGCAGCGCACGCTGACGCTCGTCGACGCACAAGAACCAGAATGAGTTCCTAGCGCGGACAACCAACTTGCCCAGAAAGTCAGCTAAGGGCGGCTGACAAGACCGCGAAGCCGGAGCGCCGTGGGCGAAAAATCGGCCGTGAAACGCCGATTTTGTAGAGCGCGATCCGGTTTTGTCGGTTCCTCTAAAATCGGGACTTTTAGGCAAAGCCCCTGGAGGGAGAGGGAGAAGGGGGCACACGCTGCATTCATTGTTGGTTGCTTATCGTCGAGAATGCCTCTTCGGCGAATTTCAGGTATTCGCTGAGCGGCGTCGCCGGGTTCATCGTCGGGAGCATCTGCTGCCTTCGAATCTCGCGAAGGCAAGTTAGCCAAGTTCTGGAGCATCGACGCAGATCGAGGAACGTCCGATGAAAACCACGTCGCTACTGAGCACCGACTCCTTGGTGCCGGGCGGGCCACGTTATCGCAAAGGGGACAGGATCGGCGGGAGGTACCTGGTGCACCAAGCCCTCGCGGGTGGAATGGGTGAGGTCTATCTCTGCCTTGACCTCCAAAACAAGCTACCGTTCGCCCTGAAGACCTTCCAGGCGCGCTTCCTGACCAGTCCCCAGGCCCGCGCCTACTTCGAGCGGGAGGCCGCCATTTGGGTGAAACTGGAGAACCACCCCAACGTAGTCCGCTGCTTCTATATGAAACCCATCGAGGAAACCCCCTTCCTGTTTCTAGAGTGGGTGGAGGACGAGGGGGGCGAGAGCACCGACCTGCGCGGTTGGCTGGTCCGGCGCAGCCCGCTCGAGCCCCGGCTGGCGCTGGAGTTCGTCTTGGACATTTGCCGCGCCTTGGCCCACGCGGACCGGAAGGCCCCGGGCTTCGTGCACCTCGACATCAAGCCCGAGAACGTGCTGGTGACACAGGGCCGGATCGCCAAGCTGACCGACTTCGGCTTGGCCAAGGTGGTGCGTGAGGCGGGGTTGGCGCCGCCCGACGAAGCCTCTTCCAGCGCCGGTGGCCGCTGGCAAATCACCAGCGCCGGAGGAACGCCGCCGTACATGGCGCCGGAACAGTGGCGGGGTATGAAGGTGGACGCCCGCACCGATGTCTACGCGGTCGGCTGCCTGCTCTACGAGTTGCTCGCCGGGCACAGGCCGTTCCGAGCCGGGACGCTGGACGGGCTGAGGCACGCGCACTTGGAGACGACACCACCGTCGCTGGGAGCAATCGTCAAGGAGTCGCCGGGGGAGCGGCTCGACGCGCTCGTGGCGCGGTGCCTGGCCAAGCCGCCGGAGGATCGGTACGCGTCCGCGTCGGAGCTATCAAAGGCGCTGGCGGATCTGTACGTGGAGTGGCACGGAGCGCCTCCCAGGGGGGTGCCCGAGGCGGCGGGGCTCACGGCGAGCGACTACTCGAATCGTGGCAACACCTATGATGCGCTGGGCCTCTCCGTCGAGGCGTTGGCTGACCTCGCGCAGGCGATCCGATTCGATCCGCTATTCGCCCCGGCCTACTTCAACCGCGGCAACACCTATCGCAACCTGGGCCGGTTCGAAGAGGCGTTGGCCGATTACGACGCGGCGATCCGGATCGATCGCAAGCTCGCCGCGGCCTTCTGTAACCGTGGCGCCACCTACGACGCGCTGGGCCGGCATACCGAGGCGTTGGCCGACTACGCGGAGGCGATCCGACTCGATCCCAACAACGCCCAGGCCTACTACAACCGTGGCCTCACCTACAACGCAATGGACCGGCATGCCGAGGCGTTGGCTGAATATGCAGAGGCGATCCGAATCGATCCCCTATACGCGCTGGCCTATTTGAACCGTGGCAACACCTACAACACGCTGGGCCGGCATTCCGAGGCGTTGGCTGACTACGCAGAGGCAATCCGACTCGATCCCGACAACGCCCAGGCCTACTGCAACCGTGGCCTCACCTACAACTTGATGGGCCGGCATACCGAGGCGTTGGCTGAATTCGCAGGGGCGATCCGACTCGATCCCAACGACGCCCAGACCTGTTCCATCTGTGCGTCCACTTACATGGAACTGGGCCAGCACGCGGATGCCCTCAAGCTGTACGAGAGGGTCCTGGCGCTGCTCAAGGGTAAGTTCGGCCCCGACCACCCCAACACCCTGAGGTGCGCGTACAACATCGCATGTTGCCAAGCGCTTTTGGTCCCCGAGTCCACCGACCCAGGCAAGCGAGCCGACCTCGCCATGGAATCGCTCCAGAAGGCCATCGCCGCTGGCTATAGGAACGTGGCCCAAATCAAAATGGACAGCGATCTCGACGCGCTCCGGAACCGGGAAGACTTCGCGAACCTGCTCGCCGAACTGGAACGTGAGGCTGCGGAAAAGGAGTGAGCGTCGGCAGTAAAGGTTTACAGCAACCGACAAAACCGGACCGAGCTGCAAAAAATCGGCGTTCCACGGCCGATTTTTCGCGCACGGCGCTCGGACTTCCGAGTTTTGTCAGCCGCTCTTAGCCACTCAACTGCTGGGCCTTACGTTCATCGGCGGCCGCCCGCTTGGTATCGCCGAGGGCACGGTAAGCCTGGGCACGATCCTGATACGAATCTGGAACGTCCGGCGCCAGCCGAATGGAATTCGTCAAGGCCGAAACCGCGCCCTCGAAGTCGCCGATTTCCCGGTAGGAATTGCCGAGGAAGTAATGGCATCCGGCCAGTAGTTGCAGGTTTGCGGGCGAGAGGCCATCCACCTGAGGAGCGAGCGCCACTGCTTGCTTCAGATCGGCACTGGCTTCCTTGAATTGGCCGAGGTAAAAGTATGTTCGCCCGCGCTCGCAATAGCTTTGCCAGTCTTGGTTGTGCCCTAGGGCCTCCGTGAAATCGGTGATGGCCCTAGCAAACTCTTGTTGGTCATAAGCAGCGATGCCCTTCGTGCGGCAAACCCGCGCCATATCGTTCTGAAGTGCCCGGTTCTTGAGCGCGACCGCCCGCGGATCCGTGAATCGTGGCCCCATGCGCAGGACTCTGACAGGTTTCTTGTTAAAATTAATCTCAATACAGTCGACAGTAGACGGTTTGAGCTTGTGGGCAGCCTGCAGGTCCGCCAGCGCCTTGTCGTAACTCTGCGTGATCTCGTGAACCATTCCCCGTACCCAGTAGGCGTCGCAATATTCGCCATCGAGCCGAATCGCCTCGTCGAGCGCCAGGAGCGCGCCAGCGTGGTCAGCCTTTCGCTCGCAGGCCAGAGCCCGTTCGTAGCATCTGCAAGCCGGGGGTTCTCGCTTGCCGAACAGCTTTTGTAGGAAGCCCATGGCTAGTGAAACCTTCTCGCCTGTCGGTTTGGTCGGGGTTACTTGGCGCGCTCAGCCCGACTATTTGATAGTGCATTTCTGGGTCGAATCAATCCCCCGCTCCTAACCTATACCGCCAGATGCTGCTCGAATTTGTGCAATGTGAGGATTCGAATTAAACGTTGACGCGGCGTCCCGCCGCGTTCGTGAACCCAGGGGAACTGGCCGACAAACCGGTACGAAACCGTGGCCTCCAAGAAGGCCATTCGGAGCATCGATTCACTGCAATCACCCCGCATGCCGTGCTCATTGTGATAGCCGCGGACAGGAACTGATGGACCGTGATCCGAAAACGCGACGCGGCGGGACGCCGCGTTCGTGAACCCAGGGGAACTGGCCGACAAATCGGTACGAAACCGTGGCCTCCAAGAAGGCCATTCGGAGCATCGATTCACTGCAATCACCCCGCATGCCGTGCTCATTGTGATAGCCGCGGAAAGGAACTGATGGACCGCGATCCGAAAACGCGACGCGGCGGGACGCCGCGTCTACGTTGAATCACAACCGCGAGATTGCGCACCATGACCGGGCCGCACCGGCTCTCGTCTGCCGCGCCCTTGCCGCATCCCGCGGCCTGGCTGACGAGACGTGGGTCGATATTTCATCCACGCAGATCGGGCAGCTCGCGAAACAGCCCCGGCCGGGTGGCTGCGCCGGTGTCGTGGTCGACCGCCTGACGGGCGACGTGTCGGTGAACATCGTCGGCCACGGTCTTTGGAAAGCTCCGACCGCGGTAAGAGTTGGAAGCGGCTCGACGGCGGTGTCGTGAGCGGGCGCGGTGAATGTGGGTGGTCGGTCACCGTGCCCCGTAGGGCGTGACGCCGTAGATATCCCAAAGATCGATCCACCAGAAGAGCACCTCTTCCATCGCCTCTGGCATGGGCAGGAGTCCGAGTGGCCGATCGTAGACGCAATAGAAGGCGTCCACCAAGACTGGAGATCCGCCGTCGATGCCGAGCTCTCCGACCGCTCCGAGTGCCATGACTGCCGGCCCGATGCTGAGCGGGTAGGCGATCAAGAGCCCGAGGACGACGATCAGGATGATAGCGAATCGACGGGGCTTCTTTTCCATCGCGGCAGTCTAGCGACCGCTGCATATCGGGCCAACGCCAGTTTCCGTCCGAATTGGGTGCTGAGCGATCGCCAGTTGGGTCGTTAGAGCAACCGACAAAACCGGATCTCGCTCCGCGGTTGCTCGACTTGGAGCGCGAAAGCCGATATGCTTTAAGTGCCTTCCCTGTCGAGGGGAATGCGCAAACGGCGTAGTCCGGCGGGCGGCCAATTCTCTTGGTGCAGTACGTCCATGCGAACGCTCTGGCATCGGTTGTCGCAATACCTGGCCGAGCCCTGGCTCGACGAGCACGATCTGCTCGCCGAGGCCTATCAGGCCGGCCGATCGGGCGAGTCGGCGGTGCTGAGTCCCGCCGCGCCGGCGGGCCGCACGGCTCGGGTACGCCGCTGGGCCATCCTGCAAGGCGCCCTGCTCAGCGCCGCGGTGCATGCCGCGATCTTGATTTCGCTCGCCGAATGGATCGTCGATGAACCGCCCAAGCAGGTGGCCGCGCTGATCACGGTGATCCCCGAATTCGATGATACGCCGCTTCCCATCGAGGAAGCCGATTTCTTGCCGGCCGAAGAGACGAGTGAGCAGGCCGAGCAGACGATGGCCTCCATGTCACTTTCGACGGCCGCCGCGATCGAGGACGAGCCGCTGGTCACCAGCGTGAGCGAGACGACCGAAGTGAGCTCCAGCATCGAGTTGCCACCGCTGGTGAGCGACGTGCAAGGTTTCGAGCTGAACGACCTGGTCGTGAAGACCGGCAGCGTCGGCGTCGAAGTCAAAGAGGTCGAAGGCGCGGTCGACCGCCTCACCGAAGAGATTCTCAACAATCTCGACGACAGCCGCGTGTTGGTCGTGTGGCTGATGGATGCCTCGATCAGCCTCATCCCCGACCGGCAGGAGGTTTCGCAGCGGCTCGAACAGATCTACCACGAGTTGGATGCCTCGGGCGGAACGACCGACGATGCGCTGACCAGCGCCGTCGTCGCCTTCGGTCAGCAGGTACAGGAACTCGCCGCCCCGACCAACGACTACAAGCAGGTGGTCGAGGCCATCCGCAAGGTGCCCACCGATACGTCGGGCGTCGAGAATGTCTTTACGGCCGTCCTGCAATGCGTGCTCCGCTACCAGAAGCAGCGGACGGCCGAGCACCGCCGGGTGATGATCGTGATCTGGACCGACGAGTCGGGCAACGACTACGTACGTCTGGAAGAGGCCGTGCAGTTCTGCCGCAACAACGTCATTCCGGTCTACATCGTCGGGCCGTCGGCCATGTTCGGCAAGGAACAGGGTACCGTTTCGTATCGCCACACCGACGGCAAGACCTACCGCCTTCCCGTCGATCGCGGTCCCGATTCGGTACGCGAGGAGCGGTTGCACATGCCGTATTGGTTCGATGGCGACCAATACGACACGCTCCACGCGGGCCTCGGTCCGTTCGCCCTCACGCGGCTGGCGCACGAATCGGGCGGGGCGTACTTCATCAAAGACAAACCGGGCGACGGTTCGCCCTTCGCCATCGAGACGATGCGCCGCTATGAGCCGGAATACAATTCGCCCGACGAATACGTGCGCGACGCCCATCACGACGTGTTGCGCAAGGCCGTATTGACGGTGGTCGATCTGACGCGGCAGCGCAAGTTCAAAGGCACCCCGCGGCTGTCATTCGCGCCCACCGGCCAGACGTTCTTCAACGAGATGCGCGAGGCGCAGGAGACGGCGGCCTACAACAGCCAGATTCTGCAACAGTGCCTGACCGTGTTCGGCGCCCGCGGCCTCGAGTCGGCCTACGCCAGGGAAACGTCGCCCCGTTGGCGGGCCTGGTACGACCTGACCTACGGCCGGCTGCTGGCGATGACGGTGCGCTCGAACGAATACAACTGGGCCTGCGCCACGATGAAGGCCAAGGGGGCCGACTTCGTCGACAAGAAGTCGAATCGTTGGCAGTTCAAGGCCGACAAGGCGTTGCACTTCGGCAGCCAGAGCGAGCGGATGGCCAAGGAGGCCACTCGACTGCTGACGCGCTGCGTGAACGAGAATCCGGGCACGCCCTGGGCCCTGCTGGCACAACGAGAACTCAAGGACCCGTTGGGCTTCCGCGTGGACGAGGCTTACGTTGCGCCGCCGCCACCGCCTCCGAAGCCGAAGCCGGGCCAGAAGCCGCCGCCTCCTCCACCTCCGCCGCCGTCGAACACGCGCCGAACGGAACAGCCGCGCAAGCTGGAAAAACCGGTCGAAGCGGTCTTGCCCAAGCTCTAGCGGGGGCGTCCGAAAAAGAAATTCGATGCCGCGGATCGCGACTCGCCACGCCCACCAGCTCGCCTACCGGCGCAGGTTCAGCCTCGGCGTGCGGATGCTCGGCTGCCTCGTCCTGTTGGCCGGCACGCTGCTGATGGCCGCCGCGCTGGTCGGCATAGCTAGCGGACCGATGACCAACTCCATCCGCGTCATGGGCCTGGTCGGGGCCCTCTTGTTCCTCGCCGGCGCGGCACTGTTCTGCGGCGAACGGGGCATGCTCTTCGATCTCGAGACGCGCACGCTCCGGCGCTGGTGGGGTATCGTCTTTCCGCTCATCCGTTCGGTCCACGACCTGAACCTCTACCAAGACGTGGAGGTGCAGCCGCACGATGCCGCCGGGTTGGTCCGCTGGCGGGTGGCGCTGAAAAGCCCTCAGGGAGAATGCCTCAACCTGTTCGATCTGCCCAGCCTCGAAGCGGCCCGACTTGCCGCGCGTCAGGTCGGCGCCTTGCTGTCGCTCAGGGTCGGGCCGTCGGTGGCCGACTCAGCGGCGGCGCCTCTCGGCCACCCCGTTGCGACGACCGCCGCGCCGGCTACCGCCGCTGTGTCGGCCGACAACCGCTGGGCGTATCGCGAGCCGTTCGGCCTCTTCGTGCGCGGGCTGGGGGTCGTCTGCCTGACGCTCGGCATCGCCTTGTTGGCCGGAATGCTCACGTCGGGCGAGAGCGGCCGCTGGCCGGCGGCGCTGGCGATGCTCGTGCCGCTGTGGCTCTTCGGTGCGTGGTTGGTGTTGGGCGGACACAGGGTCGAGGTCGATGGCGGCGAACGGGCGGTCAGGGCGTGGCGGGCCTGGCCACTGCCACCGGCCGTCTATGAGCTGACCGCTTTCTACGCGGTGATCGTCGCGCCGACCGGTGACCAGGCCGCCGATAGCGATCCTCCGAAATACCTGGTCGGACTCATGGGCGCCGACCAACTGCGCCTGCCGGTGATCGATGGGCTGCCGCGCGACGAGGCGGTTACCGCGGCTACCCAACTTGCCTCGGCCGCCGGATTGCCGCTGCTCGACGATTCGCCGGCCGCCGCACCGCCCCGCGCAAGCGTGGCCGGCTGACAGACCCCGGAAGCACGGAGCACCATGGGCAAAAATCGGCCATGAAACGCCGATTTTTCGGAAGCTTGGGCCGGTATTGCCGGTTACTCCAAAAGTCTTCTTGCGGCGGATGGGGTCGCCAAGTATTTGTATCCGCCCTACGCCGCACGAATCGGCGGGTGCTCGATCCGCGCTCGCGGCGCGTCGCATACCTTCCGATCCCGAAAATGCAGATTCGAAGCCGGCTGTTCGAGAGCTCCTGGTTGGTGGGCTGCCTGGCGTTGTCGTCTCTGTGGTGCCTCTCCGCCGGCCGTGAACTGGGCGCCACGTTTGACGAGCCGATCTACATCGAACGCGGGTTGGAGAGCTGGCGCAACGGGAGTCACTGTAGCCTGCTCGTGCTCGGCACCATGCCGCTGCCCGCCGACTGGGACACGCTCCCGCTGTATCTATACGAGCGATGGACCGGCACGCGTCTGGACCTGATGCACGACCTCGGCTGGATGCTCCCTTGGGCCCGTGCCGCGGCGCTCGTCTTCTGGTGGCTGCTCGTCTTCTATGGCTGGCTGACCGGCCGCGCGCTGGCCGGAGCGTGGGGCGGAAGGCTCGCCGCGGCGGCCCTCGCTTGCGAACCGACACTGCTGGCGCATGCCAGCCTGGCGACCACCGACATCCCGCTCAGCGCGTGCCTGCTGGCGCTCGTCTATCATTTCCACACGGGCCGCGCGCGGGCGTGGTGGCCGCGCATCGGCATTCCGGGCATCTGGCTCGCTGCCGCTTTGGTGGCCAAGGCGTCGGCCATGGTCTTCGGTCCGCTCTGCCTGCTGGCCGTCGAGGCCCACCGTTTGTTGCAAGCAAGATGGACCGCCGGCGATCCGATTTCGCCGGCATCGGCGGCCGGAACGATACGCAGCACGCTCCGTTCGTCCCGGCGCGACTTCGTGCACATCGGCATCGTCGGCTGTGTGCTCATGTTCGTCTTCTGCGGATGTGACCGCTGGCCCGAAGAGAACTTCCTGGCCTGGGCGCGCGGCTTGCCCGAGGGGCGCTACCACACGGTCATGGTTTGGCTGGCGCAGCATCTGCGCGTGTCGATGAACGCGGGCGACGGACTGGTGCGGCAGGTGATCCACAACCTGCACGGCCACAACGGTTCGTTCTTGTTGGGCCGCGCTTACGAACACCCCGTCTGGTATTACTTTCCCTTGGCGCTGGCCATCAAGCTCTCGCCGCCGGTGCTCGCGGGGCCGGCCATCTTGCTCGCCCTCCGACGTCGATCGGTCTGGAACTGGGCGCTGGCCCCGGCCGGGATGCTCCTGCTCTTCAGCCTCACGTGCCGCGTGCAGATCGGCGTACGCATGCTCTTGCCGTTGGTGGCGCTGCTCGTCGTCGGCTTGGCCGCGGCCTACGTTTCGGTCCTCCGTCAGAGCCGCCCCTGGCCCCGTCGGCTCGGCTCCGCCGCCTGCGCGGCCGCCCTGTTGTGGACCTCGCTATCGGCCGCTCGTGTCTGGCCCGATGGTCTGTGTTACACGAACGAACTGTGGGGCGGCACGCGCAGTGGTTATCTCTGCCTCAGCGACTCGAATTACGACTGGGGGCAGGGGTTGAAGCAGCTCACTGCCTGGGCCGCCGAGCGCGAGATCGGCGATCTCGACGTCTGGTATTTCGGCACCGACCCGGCCGTGCACACCGCTCCTTTTCGTTATGTGCCGTTGCACGCCTTTCCGATCGACAAGCCCGACGACGTGCGTGCGTTCGTGCAGAACCGGTATCTGGCCGTCGGCACGACGCTCCTCTACGGCACGCGTCTCGATCTGCCGGGCCATCGGGCGGCCATGGAATTCGTCGGCGCGCGGCAGCCCGTGGCGCGCACGGCCACGTTCCTGATCTACGACTTGGCCGAGCCGGAGCAGAACGTCGCCGCGCGCTCGTTGCCCGATGCGCCGCTGATGCGCTGAGGTCACCGCGTGCGTTTTCAACGCGCCACGGGATGCAGCAGGCCGGCCCGCAGCAGATAATAGTCGGTCAGGTCGACGGGCGGCACGACGCCACCCTCGAACTTGAACTGCCGAGGATCGACCGGCCGGTCGAAGTGCACCTCGTCGAAATGCACCTGCACCAACGGCTCCGGATCGTCGTCGGAGGCCTCGCGCGATTCGCCCAGACTGTATTCGATACGCCGCGGGAAGAGATCGTCGCGTCCCAGGAAGACCACGATCCGGTCGGGCAGCTCCGGCGGTAGTTTGCGGAGGTCGACCTTGGCGTCGGGCGCGGCGTTGGCCTGATCGGGTAGCCAGTGCAACAACCGCTCGCGCTGCCAGGTTCCTTCGAGCACGATGACCGGTGTGCGTTCGCGCGTGGGCAGCCGATGCCCCTCGATCACCTTGGGGAAGACGCACCACTCGGCGAGTTGATCGAGCAGGTTGGCCATCCCGCCCATTCCCAACAAGGGCACACCCACCGTGCCGCCGGTCGCGGCAGGGTTTGCCAGGTGGATAGGTGCATGCGCCGCGCGGGCCGCCGACTCCACCCGCTTCAGATCGATACGCATCAGCTTGGGGATGCCGTCCTCGAACTTTTGCAGCCAGTAATCCCGGCCGTCCGACCGCTGCTGGGTGTACGAATCCTGGCCGTCTATCTTGAGGGTCAGGTCGAGGCAGAGCAGGTTCTTCGTGGGGGCACCTTGCACCAGGATGCCGGAGGCCACCAGCTCTTGACCATATAGATGGACGCGCTGGTGAATCTTGGCGGTGATCGATTGATGGCCGGCCAGCGCGGCACGCGCGCGCAACAACCAGACGTGCCCCTGGTCGGGCTGGTTGGGATGGGCTGACACTGCGGCTTGCGGCGAGCTTGACGGGGTTTCAGAAACGGCCGACCGCGAACCCAAACCGAGCCAGCAGAAGCAGATAACGGCTATGCAGCAGATGCAGGCGATGGTCCAACTGGAACGTGAAAACGCCATCTTAGGGTTCTGCGGAATTTGCCAAAGAAACGCGTTGTTCCATACCGACCAACTATTACGGAAGGCCCGCTTTTGAGCGAGAGCCGCCGGCAAAATCTGTATCCCGCTAGGAGGGTCGGCCCGGCCGACGGGCGATTGAACGCGGGATTATAGATCGGCGACCGCAGCGGAGCCACGCCACTATCGCCGACCGAGTCCGTCCACACGGCCGTCCGCACGGCCCCATCAGGACGGTCCGGCGGGAATGCCTGCACCTAGCCCAGCCCAGGGAAGGCCGCCCCTTGCGCGCGCAACTGGGCAAACACGAGGGGGAATGGAATGAGATACCGAATGGCCCTTTTCTGCGCCATCGCGGCCCTGGCAGGCTGCAAGGCGCCCTTCAGCAAAAATTTGCCTCCCGCGCAGCAGATCATGCATCCGGGACCGGGCGTCGATGGCCCCGGTCCGGGCGTGATGATGCTGGGCGACCCGGGACCCCCGGTCGTCGCCGCCGCCAGCCAGGTCGTGTTCGCCGGCCCGGAGGGGATGATCATCACCTGGGACGTCTCGGCACCGGGCGCGTTCGATAGCGAACCGCTCGTCGCGCCGGGCCGTTACAACTTCCCGCAAGGCGCCATCTACCGCCTGAAGCTGACCAACATTCCCGGCCGCGAAGGCGTGGAGCTCTATCCCACGATCGAGATCGCTCCGTCGCTGCCGCGCACCGACGCCTACCTGGCCCACAACGCGGTACCCGCCGCGTTCACCGAAGAGGATTTCGACCAGGTGCTGTCGGGCAACTTCGTAACCAAGGTGATCTACTTGCCCGATCCCGACTTCCAAGAGTTGGCACTGGCCGGCGTCGAGACGCTCGTCAGCACGCGGCTCGATCCGGGGCTCGATCCGATCATCGAAGCCGACCGCCGTGGTGCCATCCTGGCCATCATCCGCGTGGGCAACAAGGACCTGCAAGTGGGCGGACAGGGCGACCAGATGATGGGCAATGGCGCGGGTGGCATGATGAACGGTGATAACTGCGGTCCCGGCGGAATGCCGATGGGTGCCGGCGGTGGTATGCCGCCCGCCTTCGTCGCCGGTGTCACCGCGCCGGAGTACGGTATGCCGATGAGCGGTACGCCGATCGGATTGCCCGGCCCGCCGCACGTGCCGCTAGGGATTCCGGCCGGGCTGCAACGCCACACGATCTACAATCACACCCACATGCACATTCCGAAGTCGGTGGAGCAGGTGGGCATCCATGTCAAGCAGTCGCCTGGCATGAGCTATCCCAAGCCCGTGAAACACGTCTATATCCACGAACAGGCCCGCGCGCCGTGGTTTAACTTCCACCTGCCGTGGAGGCAACGCCATCAGCGCGTCGGCACCGATGGTGCGTGCGAGGACGGGCAGTGCGTCGACGAAGGTGGTCCGGTGCAGCAGGGCGAACCGATCTCGGCTCCGATGGAAGGACCGGAATCGGCCCCTGGCTATGTGATGCCACCGGACGTTCATTGAAATCGGCGTGCCTCGAGACTGCGTGAGAGACAAACATGGCTCAACCACCCCGCCGTTCCGAAGCCGATCTGAACCGACTTCGGGCTGGAGTCGCCCGCACCGTGGCAAGTGTTTGCCTGGTCCTGGCCGCAACCTCCTCCACCAACGGTCAGGGACCGCAAGTCCACTATCGCCACGCTGGGCTAGCGCCCCCGGGAGCGATTGGAAGCGTGCGACTCCAGCGGGGTGGTCCGGTCTTCAACTACTTTCAACCGGTTGAAATCCGGGCGCCGGAGGGGGTGCGGGTGTCGATCGCCAGTCAGGGGCAGTTCGGCGTGCCACTGGTCACGCCGCTCGAACTCGGGCTACTGATCGCCCCGGTCTATCGCTTCAAGGTGTCGAACATTCCGGGACATGAAGGGCAGGAAGTGTTTCCCACCGTCGAGATCATCGATCGACTCTATCCACCGGCGGGGCAGGAACGCCGGTTTCCGATACCGGTCGAATTGAACGCCGACGACATCGAGTTGGCGCTGGATGGCAAGTACGTGACACGGGTGATCTACCTGGAGGATCCCGAACGGGCGTTGCCCGTGACCGAGAAGCGGACGGACCAACACTGGTACGACGCCGGCCCCGGAGTCAACGCACTACAAGAAGCCGACAACTGGGGGCGTCCGCTGGCGATCGTGCGGATGGGCGGGCGCGTGCCCGACGAGCAGCGCGGACCCGATGTGCAGTTCATCGGAGGCGCCGCGCCGTTCATCCTCTTCCGCCCGTTGGTCAAACGTCTGCCGGCGACGCCGGTCGATCCCGATGAGATGGGACCCCTTACGCTCCGCCGCGGACGACGTCCGGCCGCCGAAGGATGGGCCGGCAAATGATCAACGATAAGGCCGAACGAATGGTTCACCGCTGGGCGCTCCTCGCGCTGACGATGCTCGCCTGTGCTGCGTGCCGTTCGCGGCCCAATCCGCCGGTACCGCCGGTCGGTCCGACGATCGACGGCCTGCCCGCCACCGCCTACACGGGCGGGCCGCCCACCGGGCAAGAGATGATGGCGCAGGGTGCGCCCTGCGGCCCGCCGTTGGCCTACCAGGTACACGGTCAGTGGAAGCCGCCCGGCATCTCGTGCCCCTGGCCGGCCGAAGAATATCTGTGCGACGGCGGCGATGCCGGCGTGCCGGTCGCCGTATCGCCCGACTGGGAAGTCTATGGGTTGGAGCTGGAAGACACGGTCGCCCACTACGACACGCTCGATGGGCGCACGCTCGTCGAGCCCTCGAACAAGGTGTGCGTCTACGCGCCGCGTTTCGGAGCGGTGCGCGTGGTCAGCCGCATCGCCGAGAACGAAAACATCGATCAGCCCGGCGGCGTCGAGAGGCCAGAACAACTCGTGAAGGCCGATCACGTCGACGTGCCCGCCGGCAGCTTACAGCGCTATCAGGCGCGGGGCGACATCGGCACCAAGATCGCTAGCGCTTACCGCTCGCATCAAGGCGACGGCGCCATGTCGAGCGCTCTGTTCGCCGTCGCCTTCCAAGACGCCTTCCTGCCGTTTGAGGATCTGTCCGCCATCCGCAACGGTATTTTCGATCAGGCCGAGAAGGCTCGCTTGAGCGAGAGCACACAGGCGGCCATCGTCTGGTCGCACGACCTGGCCGTCCAGGCCGTGCTCGACGGCCGCGTCGCCGTCGGCGTCACGCAGAACGAACGGACCGAGGAACTCTTCACCGTCAAAGACCTGCGCAATTCGCCCAAGCTGCGCGTGATCAAGGTGGCTTCGACGCAGTCGGCCCAGCCGGGCGAGTTCGTCGACTTCACACTCCGCTACGACAACGTGGGCGATCAGCCGCTGGGCAACATCGTGCTGGTCGACAACCTGACCACGCGGTTGGAGTATGTGCCCGACAGTGCCCAATCGAGCCTCAAGGCACGGTTCGCCGTCGAACCGAACGAGGCCGACTCGCTCGTGCTACGGTGGGAGATCGACGAGGATCTCAAGCCGGGCGAGGGCGGCATCGTCCGCTTCCGCTGCCGCGTCCGGTAAGTCGGAGCGCATTGCGTGTTCCGAGTGAAGGCAAAGCGAGATCGTTCAGACAAGCTCGCCCTGCCAGACCATCACGGCCTGGCCGCCGAGAATCACCCGATCGCCCTCGAGCCGCAATCGCAGCACGCCGCTACGCGTATCGGTTGGCGAAGAACGCGGCGGGACGCCGCGTCTACGTAGACGCGACGTCTCGTCGCGTTGCGGCGCACGGCTACGCGTGAATACGGATCAGGGGATGCGAATCCGGGAGGGCGAAGAGGGAGGGGCTGCCGATCGACTGGCAACGGCGTTCGAGAGGGAATGCTTGTCGGTTCGCGAAGAACGCGGCGGGACGCCGCGTCTACGTAGACGCGACGTCTCGTCGCGTTGCGGCGCACCGCTACGCGTGAATACCGATTGGGGATGCGAACCCAGGAGGGCGAAGAGGGAGGGGCTGCCGATCCGTTGGCGACGGCGTTCGAGAGAGAATGCTTGTCGGTTGGCTATGAACGCGGCGGGACGCCGCGTCTATGTAGACGCGACGTCTCGTCGCGTTGTGGCGCACCGCTACGCGTGAATACGGATCGGGGATGCGAACCCGGGAGGGCGAAGAGGGAGGGGCCGCCGATCGGTTGGCGACGGCGTTCGAGAGGGAATGCTTGTCGGTTCGCGAAGAACGCGGCGGGACGCCGCGTCTACGTTGATGGGGCGCAGCGGGGTAGGTTACTTGGCTTCCGCTTCGAGCGATATGCTTGAGGTGTCGGCGTCGGCGGCGAGTTTCAACGGTATCTTCCAGGCGACGCTGCCGAACTTGCATAACCCGCCGCCACCCTCCTGGCAATAATAATAGTTGAGCGACAGCTTCAGCTCGTCGGTACCCTTGTCGGACGTGAGCGGCACGTCGACGTCGAATTCGGCCGTGGGCTCTTTGAGCTTGATCGGCTTGTTGATCGCCTGGCGATCGACGACTCCCTCTTCGCCTGCCGCCGTCAGACGATAGCTCATCGGCGCCTGGGGATTGATCTTGTAGCCGTCGGGCAGGTGCAGCCGCACCGAGAGGTGGGCTTGTCCGTTGTCGGCCTTCAAGACGGCCTCCGGCACTTCGACGGCCGGCACTTCGGGTTGTTTGGCGTGCGCGGTCTCGTCGCGCGGCGCCGGCGGCTCGAGCCCGTCGATCGAGAGCGTGCTCACGGCGTTGTCGCGGTCGAGGTCGACGATGCGGATCAGATGGTTGTTGGTGTCGGCCACGTACAGCCGCCGGCCCGCGGCGCTGAGGCCGGCCGGCTCGTCGAATTCGGCCGGATCATCGCCGCTGCCCGGTTTGCCGCCGCCGGCGATCGTCCGACAGGTCTTCTTCTTCGGGTCGATGAGCTTGATCTTGTTGTTGTAGGTGTCGGCGACGTAGATCTTGCCGTCGACGTAGGCCACGCCCAGGCAGTGTTGCAGCCGCACGCGGTCTCCCTGGCCGTCGACGTCGCCGAAGGTGAATAGCCGGGCCTGCGGCAGACGCGAGGTGCCGATCACCGTCATCACTTCTTGGGCGGCGTCGAATGGAACGCCGCGGATCGAGCTCCCTTCGCTGTCGGCCACGTAGAGCCAGGTCTTGCCGTCGGTGGCCAAGCCGCTGGGCTGGGCGAACGAAGCAAAACCCTCCTCGTAGGGCTGGGGCGGCAAGAGCGGGCCGTCGACGATGTCTTCGCGCCCGTTGCCGGCATAGGGGCCGAGCTGCTTCTCGTCGAGCGACATCCGCCAGATCTGGTGCGGGCCGGCCATGGCGATGTACAGATCCTGGCCGTGCAGGCAGAGATCCCAAGGGCTGTTGATGGCCGTGCCGGCCGCCTTGGCCACGGGTTTCTTCTTGCCGCTGGCTTCCTCCCCTCCCTCCATGCCGGGCCAGGCGTACGAGCGGCGCTGTTGTCCCGTGCCGGCGATGGTCGTCACCTGCTTGGCCTTCAGATCGACCTTGCGCAGCAGGTGATTCTCGGTATCGGCCACGTACAGCGTCTCGCCGCGCAGGGCCATGCCTTGGGGATGGTTGAAGGTGGCCTTCTCGAAAGAACCATCGTCGGCCCCCAACTCGCCCGACCCGATCGTGGCGATCAAGCGCCCGTCGAGGCCGGCGATGACGATGCGGTGATGATTGCTGTCGGCGATGAACAGTCGATCGCCCTCGGCGTCGGCCAGCACCTTGCCCGGGAAGCGCAGCGGCGTGCTGCGGGCCTTGTACGCCTCCAGGTCGAAGCGCACCGGTGTCGGATCGAGCGAGCCCTTGCGCCGATAATAAGGCAGCCCCGCCTTGATGACCGCGTCGAGCGTCTTGAACTCGACCTCGCCGCCCTGGCCCCACACCAGGTTCCCTTCGGGGTCGATGAGCAGCACGGTGGGCCAACTGCGGATGCCGAATCGCTCCCAGATGGCGTGCTTCGAGTCGTTGACGACGGGATGCTCGATGTCGTACCGCTGGATCGCCTCGCTGATGTTCTTGGAGTCCTCTTCGTTGTCGAACTTGGCCGAGTGCACTCCCACGACGACCAACTCGCGCGGGTAGGCCGCCTCCAGCTTCTTGAGTTCGGGCAGGATGTGCATGCAGTTGATGCAGCAATACGTCCAGAAGTCGAGCAGCACGAACTTGCCCCGCAGATCCTTCAACTCGAGCGGTCCGGCCGTGTTCAGCCAGCCGGTGCCGCCCACCAACTCGGGGCACGGCACGCGGTGTTGATAGGGGAACTCTTCCTTCCCGTCCCCATCTTGTTGCTGCGCCTTCTCGTCGGCGGCCTGACCCGTCCGCGGCTTGGGGGGTTTCTTCCCCTCCTCGGCGACAAGCAGGCCGCCGCTCCAGGCGACCGCCGCCAATAGGGCGAGGATGAGAATCGAAGGGCGTGCACCGAGGGGGGATGTCGGACGATCGGTCATGCGGGCTGAGGACATTTCTTTATCGCGGGTGTCATGGCGGCAGGAATCCCGGAAGCGCTATAGAATCATCATCTTATCGTAATTCAAATAAGCTAGAAAAGCCGGCGACGTCCGCAGGGTCGACCACGATTGCCATTCTTCTCCAGTTTGCCAACAAATAGGTTTCTTCGTTGCAGTTTATGATTCTGGTGGTCGAACTTTGAAAATATGCGTCGTTGACAGAGATGCGCGTGCCGCCTATTTTTCGCGAGGCCTGTCTCGGAGGTCTGTTTGTGCTGCGCAACGTGTTCGTCTTCCTCGCGCTCATCGTGCCCGGCGTTTCGACTGCGCACGCCCAGGAATGGGCTCGTAAGATGTTCGAGACCACCACTCACGATTTCGGGGCGGTGGCCCGGGGGGCGAAGTCGGAATTCCGCTTCAAGCTGACGAACATCTACGTGGAAGACGTACACATCACCGGCGTGCGTTCGAGCTGCGGCTGCACCACGCCGACGATCGGCGTCGACCTGTTGAAGACCTACGAGGAGGGTTACATCCTCGCCACGTTCAATACGAAGAACCACCTGGCGCAGAAATCGGCCACGTTGACGGTCACGTTCGACAAACCGTTTCCGGCCGAGGTGCAGTTGCAGGTGAGCGGTTTCATCCGCAGCGACGTCGAGTTGGAGCCGGGCGGCGTTCAGTTCGGCACGGTCGACGCGGGCGCGCCCGCCGAGCAGATGCTCAAGATTACGGGCCGCACCGGGCGCGATTGGCACATCACCGCCATCCGCAGCAGCTCGGAATTCGTCGAAGCCGAAGCGGTGGAGACCGGCCGCCAGGTGGGCAACGTGACCTACGACATGAAGGTGAAGCTGCTGCCGGGCGCTCCCACCGGCTATCTCAAGGAACGGCTCGTCGTCGTCTCCAACGGCATGGAGATTCCGATCGAGGTCGAGGGTCGGTTGCTGCCGCCGCTCACCGCGCAGTCATTGCTCTTCATGGGCGCCGTCAAACCCGAGAGCAAGACGCGCAAGCCGCTGGTGATCCAGGGCAAACAACCCTTCCGCATCACGGGCATCGAGTGCGACGACGACGGCGTCAAATGCGAATTCTCCAAGACGGCCGAACGGCGGCACATCGTCAACGTGACGTTCACGGCCCCCGATAAGCCGGGCGAGCGCAAGACGAAGCTCCGCATCACCACCGATCTGGAAGGCGAAGAGCCGCTAGAAGTGCGCGTGGCGGCCAGGGTCATCGCCCCGGAACCGGCCGACGATTCGACGAGCGACACCGAGGACTGACGCGGGGCGAAGAACTGCGAGTCAGACCGTCCGCGCCGACACATGCCGCCCGAGCGCCTGCGTCAGCGGATCGGCCGCGCCGTCGCAGAAGCCCAGGTGTAGATGCCGCCGCCACCCTTCGGCGTAGGCGAAGCGGCCCGACATGCGGCCCACCTCGGCCGACAACTCCTGCATCGCCCGCAGGTACGAATCGAGCCCCTGGCTCTCGTCGAGCCAGCGCTTCTGGCTGGCGTGGCAGGCGAGCACGGCCGTCTTCTGTTCGATGACTTCGGTGACATCGACGAACAGGCCGGGCACGACCAACTCGCCGAGCGGCGTGCGGTTGCCGTGCGGCTGCGCGTGGTAGACCGTCACCGGCTGCGACACGGCCGGGGTGGGCGGCTCGACGGGGAAGTTCGGCATGCCGCGGGCAAACGCCGCCGTGACCGCCAGCCGACAGGTATTGGTATGATCCTCCATGTAGTCGACCGGCGCATGCGTCAGCACGATCTCGGGCGCGACCTCGCGCATGATCGCCGCCAGCCGCACCAGCGTCGGCCGGTCGTAAAAAATCTCCAGGTCGTTGACCAGGCTTTCGTGGAACACGGCGCCGAGCGCGCGGCAGGCCGCCAGCGCTTCCTCGCGCCGCAGGCGGGCCGCGGTGGGAGCGTCGCACTCCGTCGAGCCGCAACAACCGTTCGCCACGTTCAGGTAGTGCAACTCGTAGCCCGCGTCGCGCAGGCGCAGCAGTGTGCCCGCCATGACGATCTCGATGTCGTCGGGATGGGCGGCGACGGCGAAGACTCGCTTGGTCATGGGAGTGGGCTACTCGGACTGAGCTTCTTGAATCGGGCCGAACGGATCCGACCGCACCGATTTTCGGCAACCGCCGGCAAAATGCAAACGGTGCGGGTGTCGAAACGTCCGCCAAGCTTTCGAGTAATCAACCACGGCAGCGTCTTGGCGGCGCATGGACTAATCGTCAGCCGGATCGGCCGATGCAAATCGGTCGCCGCTCGGTGCGCCAGTCATTTTGCCCAGAAAGTCGGGCAGATGGCTAGCGCCAGTCCGCCCACGAGCTGATCAGATCGAATCTTGCTCCCTTGAGCGGTATTCGCCGGCGGTGCGTGCCATCGGCGTCCATGATCTCGATACGATAGTCCGCCGTATCGAGACGGGGACGCACTCTCTTGCCATTCGGCAGCAACCGCCAGTCGGACAGGATGACGGCGATCTGCTTCCCTTCCGGCGACCAAAGGGCGCCCGTCGGTACGGAAAGACCAGCCTCCGTGACAAGCTGCGTGGCACTCCCGCCATCGACGTCGACCGTCCAGATGCTGCGTCCGTCCGCGGGGACCGAGTGGTTGTACACGATCTTTTTGCCATCGGGCGAAAATCGCGGGCTACTGGTGGCGAGGTTCCCGCCGCTTTCGGTCAGCCTCCGCCGCTGCGTGCCATCGGTCTTCATCAGGTAGAGTTGGCCATGCTGCGACTCGCGACCGGTGCACGTGACGAACCATTGGCCGTCGGAAGACCAATCGCAGACGAGCTCGTTATCCGGGAGTTGGAGTTTGACCGGGTTGCGGCCATCGGCGTCGATCTGCCAGGTTTCCGCCCTGCTGTTGTGCACGACCAGGTGCTTGCTGTCCGGTGACCAGATCGGGAATGATGCCGAACCGACCCGGAAGTCGAAGATTCTTACCGGAAACTGCCCGTCCGACTCGCATTTCCAGATGCCGTCTCGATGGCGGGTGAAGACCAGGGTCCGGCGGTCGGGCGAGAGACGGACGTGATCTCCCGCACTGCCCTTGGTTGCGTCCTTCTCGACGATGACCTGCCAGTCACCCGTGGCCGGATCGATGGCGATGATGGCGCTGTGCGAAGTCTTTTCTTCTTCCGCGCCCTCGCGCTTGAGGCGATACGAGGTGGCGACGTAGATTCGTCCGTTCGCCTGCGCGGCGGTCTGGGCCTGAGCGGCGTCGTGCCCGAACGCCGGCAGCAGGCAGGCGGCGAGCGCCGCCGACACCACACCGAGGCACGAACGTCGCAAGCCTTGGGCATTGGAAACAAACATAGTCGGTCTCCTTCCTCCAACAAGCGCCGAAAGCGTCAGGAACGGTTGACGTGCTCGCCCCGCCCGACCATTAGACCGCGCCGGAGCGGCGCGGCACAGCTTTTGAGCCGCGACCCAGCTGCGACCAGACTTGCGGCCTGTGACGGATCGAACGATTATTGAACCTATCCGACCCTCACCGTGCTACCCAAACCGATCGATCGAGGCCCGTTCTCACGCGCCGACCGATCTGTCGGCTCCTCTAGGGGCGGCTGACAAAACCGCGAAGCCGGAGCGCCGTGGGCGAAAAATCGGCCGTGAAACGCCGATTTTGTGGAGCGCGATCCGGTTTTGTCGGCTCCGCTAAAACATCGTAGAGTATGGAATTGGTAGCTGGATCGGGCCCCATGACTCAACGGTGTGAAGTAGAAGCGTCGCGGTTCGTCGTCTGGCTGCCCCGATTGGTGACGTGCGCCGCCTGCGTGCTGTCGCTCGGCTATCTGCTGCATACGTCGAACGATCCCGTCGTGTTGGGCAAATACGACGCTCAGTACGCGACGTTCCTGGCCGTGTTGTTCATCGTCGTCTTGCCGGCCCTGCACCTCCTGGCCCGCTTCTGCGCCGTCTCGCACGAGCTGAAGTCGCGCTCGGGCAAGACGTTTCGCGTGCGGCCGAGGCATAAGGTGACGTTCGTGGTGTTGGCCGCCGCGGCGGTCTACCTGTCGGCGAGTGCCTACAGCGAGCGGTTCGTGAACCGCACCATGACCGTCGGCGGCGACAGCTACCATCCGTATCTGCAGAACACGCCGCGGCCGAACGACACGGCCCAGCACATCAACCGCTGGGGCTTCCGTGGCGACGATCTCGATCAGACCAAGCGCGACGACGTGTTCCGCATCTTCATGTTCGGCGGCTCGACCGCCTATTGCGGCACGGTGCCCTACGAGCAGACGCATTGCCGGATCATGGAGAAGCGGCTGCGCGAGCTCTATCCGCGGTATAAGATCGAGGTGCAGAACCTGGGCACCGACTGGCACACCACCGAACACGACACGATCAAGCTGCTGTTCTACAGCCAGGATTTTTCGCCCGACCTGGTGATCACCTTCCACGCCATCAACGACCTGGTGCGCAGCCTGACGCCCGACATGTTCGGCGAGGGGCCCTATCGGTCCGACTACCGGCATTATCTCGGCGCGGCGGCCAACCTGGTCACCCGCGGCCGCAAGGTGCCCTGGACCGTCGGCGCGGGGCACTGGTGTTCCGATCTGCGTTTCGACCAGATCCGCATCGAGGGGCCCGACGGGTCGGGGCTCGCCGGCGTGCGCACCTCGTTCGTGCCCAAGGCCCGGCCGGTGCAGATCACCGAGTGGAACAGCCTGCCGGCCTTCCAACGCAACCTGCGCGACTTCGTGGGCATCGCCCGCTCGAAGGGGATGCACGTGTTGCTCGCCACGCAACCGGCCCTCTATCGCGAGGATCTGACGCCGCGCGAACAACAACTGCTCGTCTTCCCGTTGACGCATTACTTCGCCGGCAAGCGGCCGTCGCTCCATTCGATGATCGACGGCATGCGCCGTTTCAACGACTCCACGCGGCGACTGGCCAAGCAACTCAACGTCGACCTGGTCGATCTGGAACGGCGGGTGCCCAAGACGACCGACTACCTCTACGACGACGTGCACTACACCCCGGCCGGCAACGAGCTGATCGGCCAGGCCTTCGCCGACGCCATCGTCGGGTCGAAGGTGATCGACCGCGTCATGGAAGAGCGCGCGGGCACCGCCGATATGGACACCTCGACCGGTCCGAGCGCGGTCGACGGCGTAGCGGCCGACGCGCGCTAGCCGTGCGGCCTGGCGAACGCGTGCGCTCGCGACACCCCCTCGTCTTGCCGCCAGCGCGTCGGCAGGTTCTCATGGAGGGAGCCACGGATGAACGCGGATAGACGCAGAAGGAGAGGTTTGTGTCTCCGTTCGGTGGGCGCGTTCGGCTCTTCCACCGAGGCACGACCTCTTCTTCGAAGTCGGTCGCATAATCTGTGCTTATCCGCGTTCATCTGTGGCCGATCCACGACGACGACCCCGCGGGCTTCGCGCTCCAGCGCAGTGGCGACGCTGTATTGGAGTTCCATGCCCCGGCGGCTTGCAGAAATCGAGGCCCACATGCAACTCTTGCTCTGGCTATCGCCCTGGTTGATGGTGGCCGCGACGGTGTCCGACGTGCTGGCAGCCTTCTTCGGACGTAACAAGGGAGATTGGCCGGCGGGAGTTCGCGTCTTGTGGGGGGCGCGTTGGTCGGACATCCGCGACGGGGAACTCGACTTCTCGTTTCCGACGCTCGCTCGTCTCGCGCGCGGCGCGCTGTGGGCCACCTGTCTGTTATTCCTACTGGTTGCGACCGCCGACATTGGATGGAGATTCGTCGTCTTTGCATTTCCGTTCCTGGTCGCGCTTGTCTGGTGCTTGTGGGCTTCGATCAGACTCCGAATCGTCTTGATCGATGCGGACCGAGGCGACATCCTCGTCGGCTGGGGAATCGGGGTTCCGCTCGTTCGCCGAAGCTATCCACTACGCGACTACAATCGCGTGCGAATCGTTGGGACGAGAGGTGTCATATCGCGCGGTTCCTGCCGTATCGTCTTGGAGGGGGAGGGTCGCCCTCTGACGTTGAGTATCTCTACCGGAGACGTAGCGGCGGCGTATGGCCTGGCTCGGCACATCGGATATATCTCCGGCCTTCCCGTCTTCTAGCGACCATTCAACCCATGCCTTGGTCATGGGGCAGCGCTAGGCAGAGCAAGGCTCTAGCACCATTTCGCGCTCTGTAGCAACGCGCGCAAGATCCTTAAGTGCCTTTCGCGACTCCTCCTCTGCGCCACCAGTGAACGCAAAGAAAACAATCGACAGCTCCACGCCCTTGTGATTGATGCGAATAAAGTTCGGAAGATCCTCGATGATCCCCGATATGCCTTTGACGCGACACCCGACAATTTCATCTGTCTCCAGAGAGAGATATAGCGTGAGGTGATCGCTCAGTCTCTTCGAGTAGTCGGCATCTCCCTCGAAATACGCTGTAAGGGTGTCTGACTGCTTGTCAAGAAAGCAGTAAGGCACAAATTTCTTGGCTGGCTGGTTTTCCCTGAGAAAACGCTCTAGGTCTGATTTGGCGGCCATAGCAATTCTCCCGTAACGCCGGAGGGGCAGGATGGGTCGTCCTCAGAACACTGTCGCCACGTCCAGTCGGCTATTGTTCCGTCTGGCAAGACGAACACCAAAAACAGGCATCCTTTTGGCGCTGGCGTCTCGATCGTCAGGCTGGTCCAGTTGTGGTTCGGACGGCCAACGTAGACGAAGCAATCATCGGTTTCCGCGCGTGACCAACCCCCGTACAGTCGTTCGGTTCCTCCTTTTTCAAGAATTTCTTCGACTAGTTTCAACTGAGCCAGCTTTGCGTCGTGGCCCTGTTGCACCATCATTTTCAGTCGCCGTTCGAAAAGGCCGACTTCCCATGTCTTTGTCGGATTGCGAGGGTCTATCGCCTTAAAGGTGACAATCCACCGCGTTTTCATCGCGGCTCCTCCATACAAGGGTACGCTTCAGAACTTCGGACGGTCAATGGAGTTATGGCAAAAAAACGACGGCCCGCTATCTGGTTTATTCGAGGTTCGCTCATCGGAAAAATCCGATGGCCAATTGCCCCCGATAACCGGAAACATTATATAATATTTCCATATTCATGCTAGACCTGGAGATTGTAAAAATGAAGGTCATTTTCGATATCGCGTCTGGGCGAATGGTCATCGAGGGTGATGGCCCCGATCTCCTGAAAGTTTTGGAGGCTGCCAAGGCCCTGATGCCAAACGTCAAACAAATTCAGATCATCACGTCTGTAGAACCGGACAGCGGGATGCTGGCGAAGCAAGACGGTGTCAACGAAAACGCAGTGCATCACGCATCTGGACAGGCACCGAAAACACTACGCCAGTTTGCACGTTCCCTCTCACTGAATAATGCCCCCGAACGCATCGCCGCGATTGCCTACTATATCAACAAGATCGAGGGACGACCTTCGTTCTCGCCAAAAGAACTGGACGGCTGGTTTACGATGTGCGGGTTCCAAAAGCCGTCTCAAATGCCTGTAGCGCTCTTCGATGCAAAGCGCAAGTACGGCTATGCAGAAAGTATTGGCCGTGGGATGTGGCGTATCTCGACCCAGGGCGAGAACTTGGTCGCCGGCAAGCTTGAAGAGGCTGGCGCGTAAAAAACAACGGAAGGCGGCCCGCGTCTTGGTCGGCGCACCAGCCTTATAAGCTGGCGGAGGGGCAGGCTTTCGCTCGGTGGGATCGAAACCCCCGCCACTACGCGACTACAATCGCGTGCGAATCGTTGGGACGGGAGGTGTCATCGCGAGCGGTTCCTGCCGTATCGTCTTGGAGGAGGAGGGTCGCCTACCGAGACGACGCGGCGGCGTATGGCTTGGCTCGGCACATCGGATACATCTCCGGCCTTCCCGTCTTCTAGCGACCATTCAACCCATGCCGCGACGGATTCGGTTCAGCTTCGCTGGTGCCTTTTGGCTCACCGCATTCTTTGTGATCGTAACGGCGACCATCTTTGTCTACGCGCTTGAATACATCCAGCGGGCGAAAGAATGAAACGCCCGCTATTCACCCTCCGCGCGGGAGGGGCGGCATGAGGAGTGGCTCACCGCGATGGAGCAGCAAACGGCCGTACTGACTCGAATCGCCGAAAGACTCGACCAGATGGCCCAGAAGCAGTGACTCAAAATGCCCCGCCAGTTCTCCATCAAATCGACGCTGTGGTTGATGGCCTGTGCGGCACCGACCTCTCTTGCGATCAGGGAATCCTATCTGCATGGCGGTACTCCCGCGGAAATGTTCCTGACGGGGGCGTTCGGCATGTTCTTTTGGTTTGTCTACGTTCGCGGATTCCTTCCGACAAGGTGGCAGCGATGAGACGGAGGCTACTCGATGCGAAAGCGTGATCGCCCGATCTCTGTCAACCGCGCCATGAATTCCGCTCTAGGCCCTGTCATTTGGTCGTTGGCAGCCCTGACGAATACCCTTCGTCTTGCCGCCAGCGCGTCGGCAGGTTCTGATGGAGGGAGCCAGGGATGAACGCGGATAAACGCAATCTCCGTAGGCACTCTCGGCGCGCTGGGGTCGGGGTCGCACGTTGCGTGGCCCATCTGTTAATTTCCAGACACGCTCGCAAGTTGGTGCCATTCTCACTATGCCCCGACCGTTTCAGTTCAGCGTGAGGACGTTGCTGGAATCCACGGGATTCGTGGCACTCGCTGCCGGCTGCTGGCACCTGGAATGCAACTCGGATCTGATCGTCGGGTTCGCAATCCCCATCTTCGTCGGCGCGGCGATCGGGCACCTCTTTGGAGACGGCCCACGCGGTGCGATGATGGGGCTGGGCGTCGTCGTCGTATTGCTTGTGATGGGGCAAATCCTCAGCATCATCCAGAGGCCACGCTAGTCATGCCCCGCCAGTTCTCCCCCAAGTCGTGGCTTTGGTTGACGGCCGGGAGGCTGGTCCTGCCGCACGTCGCCCTCGTTGTCTTGTTGCTGGTCTCGTCGCGCGTGGCGGCCGAGACGCCGCTCGCCGCGGCGATCGATCGGCTGGTCAAGAAGCAGGGCTTCACCGACGAGGGGCCGGGCGTGGCGATCCTCATCGTGCAGCCGGGACGGACGACGTTCAAGAAGGGGTACGGGCTGGCCAAGCTGCACCCGAAGACGCCGATCACGCCCGAGACGCTGTTCGAGCTGGCCTCCGTCTCCAAGACGTTCACCGCGACGGGCACGCTCAGGCTCGCGGAACAGAAGAAGCTGTCGATCGACGACGACGTGCGCGACTATCTGCCCGAGCTGCCCGAGTATGACCCGCAGCGGCCGATCCGCATCCGCGATCTCTTGCAGCACACGTCGGGCCTGCCCGATTACATGCAGTTCGCCGACGTGCCGGCCCGGCACAAAGATTTCTGGGTGAACGAAGACTACGCGGCGGAGTTTGCCCGCCAGCGCGAGCAACACCCGCTCGACTTTCGCACGGGCCGGAAGTACGAGTACAACAACACCAACTTCATGTTGTTGGCGTTGATCGTCGAACGCGTGTCGAAGAGATCGTTCGGCACGTTCCTGCACGACGAGGTTTTCGCGCCGGCCGGGATGACGAGCACGTTCGTCTACGAGAACCCGTCAGCCGTGCCCGCGGGCCGCGGCACGCTCTGTGCCATCGGGTACGAGAAGACGAAGAAGGGGTGGGACGCCGCCTGGGGTGTGCCTCCCGATCGGCACGAGACGCTGCTCACCGTCGGCGACGGGGCCGTCTGGACCAATCTCGCCGACATGGCGCATTGGGACGCGGCCCTGCGACACCACAAGCTGTTGAACGCGGCGACCCTGCGCGAGGCGCTGAAACCGTCGCGGACCGACGACGGCCAGACGAACGGCTACGGTCTGGGGTGGTCGGTCTATCTCGACGACTCGGGCCGCATGAACGGTTTCGGCCACGACGGCTCGTGGGGCGGCTTCCGCACGTCGTACTATCATTACCAGCTCGCCGATCGCACCACGGTCATCCTGAGCAACCGTGGCTCGTTCGATCCCGACAAGTTCTGGTACGCCCTCAACGACGTCGTCGAAAAGGCCGGCTGGTAGTGCCAGGTCTCTGTCGGCGCACAACCACTACCTGAGGATCCGCGACACCGCGGGCGGCGTCCGGCAGGCTACTCGTCGGTATCGGCCCGACTTCCATGCCAATGCAATATCTCGTGGCATGGTCGTGGAGTGCGTGGTTCCGTTCGCGCCTGTCAGATATCTCCGTGCCTTGAGCCCCTGACTCGGGCATCTCTCCTTCAGGGCGCCCGACAACACGGGATCTCGCGCCCGAAGATCGACGCTTGCGCCGTTTTTCTGCGCGCGCCGAGGGGGTCTTGCGCGCGCCGATGTGCGCGCAGATTTTCGAGCGCGCGCGCTGGTTTTTGCGCGCGCAGAGGGGGGTTTTTGCGCGCGCGCCGAGGTTGCGCGCGCGGCGCGCGATCCCCGCACGTTCTTTGGCACGCGAGTTGAATCCGACCAGCGAGACGTACAAACCACCAAGTACAAAAGCACTTATCGCGAGGCGTGTGCCGTCGAACAGCGAAAGTACGGGCGCGAGGCGACGACTCGATACGTTTTTTCGTTGCGCGGCGCGCGCGCACGAGCGCGCGCTGGTCTGCGCGCCGCGCGCGCGCTCGTCTGCGCGCGGCGCGCGCGCTGCTGTG
>DASZTS010000124.1:0-53792 GCA_035547915.1 Pirellulales bacterium
AGGCCGTGATTTTCCAACGGCTCGGCCTGATGCCACCACGCCGGCTCCGCCGGCTCGACGGCATCCAAATGTAGTGAAATAAACACCCCCAAATCGCACCTAAGTCCTTTCGCGAACGTCAAAACTCTCTAACTTGGGCTAGAGCAACGGACAAAACCGGATCAGGATGCAAAAAATCGGCTTTCGTCCGTCCCTCAGCTCGACTCGTAAACGATCTGGCAAAGCTGGCCGAGGGCCTTGCCGATTTGGTCGCGGTCGCCGGCCGTCTTGGTCGGTATGTTGTTGACGAAGAACGCGAAGGCCAACCGCCGTCCACCGGCGGACGTCATGTAGCCGGCCAACGCCTTGCTCGTCAGAATCGCGCCGCCGCTCATCCGATTCGACCAGTACATGGTTCCCGTCTTGGCCTGCACCTTGCCGCGCGCGGGGCTGTCTGGCGGCACGGCGTGAGCAAGCGTGCCATCTTCGCCCAGCACGGGCAGGGCGCGCTCGAAGGGAGCGAACAAATCGTTCCGCGTCGACAGGTATCGCAGGAGGGCCACGGTGACGCGGGGAGTCACGAAGTCGGCCGGGTCGCCCCCCGCCGCGCCGCCGAACGAAATCTGATCGGGGTCGATGCCCGCCTCGGTGAGAAAATTCCGTTGGTGTTTCAGCCCGTCGACCAGCGTGCGCTCACCATGCTTTGCGGCCATGAGCAACGGTAGCGTGCTGGCGTGCAGATTGTGGCTCACCTTGAGGATCAAGCGGGCCGATTCGGAGAACGGGGGTGACGTGAGCTGGGCGACGCGCCGCATCCCACCGTATTCGTCGCGGGCCGGCAGGCGATCGGTGCGGTTCTTGGCGAGCGGAGATGCGTCCACCGCGACATCGGCGCGGCGCAGGGCTTCGATCAACAGCGATCGGGCGAACGATGCCGGCGCTTCGATCTCGTGCGTGTGCACGACCGGCTTCCGACCCTCCGTGATCTGCCCGCGCACCACCAGCGACCCTTCGTCGGGCGCTGTCACGGTCACCTTCGTCGACTGGTCGTCGGACACCGTCTGTACCTGCGCGTCGACCACCAGCGCCACACTCGTCGGGCGGCAGACCACCTGAGCCGGCGCGCCGGCCTCGGCCGGTGTGACGGTGATGTCGATCAGATTATCGTTCACGATAATCGGCGTTAGGAGCGACGGCCCGCTGCCGCTGCCCTTGGCGTGGTCGAACAACCGATCGTCGACGAGCACATCGCCGCGCACGTGGTGCACGCCGGCCGAGCGGACCGCGAGCGCCAATTCGTTCAAGCCGGCCAGCGGGTCGCCGCGAGTCAGCACGGCTCCTTCACCATAGATATGGTCACTCGTGGTGTAGGCGATTTCGCCATTTGTCCCCGCGCGGCCGCCCAGCGTGGGATCGCCGCTGGCCACCAGCACCAGGTCGCCATCGAGAACGCCGGCCGAGTCGATCTTGCCGTGCGCATAGATCGGCGTTTCGAAGCGGTAGTCGGGGCCGAAGGCGTCGAGCGCCGCGGCGACGGAAAAGACCTTGGTGACCGAGGCCGGGGCGAACAGTTTGTCCGGGGCGCGGGAATATAAGACATCGCCCGTCTTGAGATCGGTTACGAGCAGTCCCCACTGTCCGTTTTGGTACGGACCCTGATCGACGAAGGCCTCGATCTGCGTCGCAAGCGGCTCGGTGGCCGTGGCCAAGCGAGCGGCCAACAACAGACCACACAGGGTTGCACTGCGTGCCGTGAACGCGGAAAGCATCTTATTTCTTCGCCAGGAAACCTTGTTCGCCGAGCCAGAACGCGCAATCGCGCGTCCAGGGATGAAGCTTGGCCGGGTCGTACTGCTTCGCGCCCAGTCCGATGCCGTGGGCGCCGTTTTGATAGAGGTGCAAATCGAACGGCACGCCGGCCACGCGCAACGCTTCGGCGAAGACCAGGGCGTTTTCGACCTTCACGGCCTGATCCTCCACCGTCTGCCAGACGAAACAGGGCGGCGTGTCGGCGCGCACGTTGAGCGCCGGCGCATAGGCGCGAATCTGGTCGGGCTTCGGGTCCTTGCCGAGGAATTGCTCGTGACGCTCGGGCCGGTCGTTGCGATCGAAGAGGATGAAGGCGTAACAGAGGATGCAGATATCGGGGCGTGAACTGACCTGTTCGATGGGGTCGTCGACATCGCTACGGCCGCTGTCGAAGCGCGTCGAAAGCGTGGCCGATAGATGTCCGCCCGCCGAAGAACCCATGATGCCGATGCGCCGCGGATCGATGTGCCACGCCTCGGCGTTGGCCCGCACCGTGCGGACGGCCCGCGCGGCGTCTTGCAAGCTATCGGGTACGTGATAGCCGCCGGAGGGCAGTCGGTACTTGAGCACAAAGGCCGCGATGCCCAGGTCGTTCAGCCAGCGCGCGTAGACTTCGCCCTCGTGCTGCGCCAGCATGCGGTATCCGCCGCCCGGACAAACGACCATGGCCGCGCCGGTGGCCTTCTCTGGCGACGGCCAATACGCCGTCAGCGTCGGCACGTCCTTATCTTCGGTGCCGAGCGCGCCAGGCGTCTTTCCATCGGGCCAGAGCGTAAGTTTCTCGGGCCGATCGTCGGCGGCCCGGGCCAACGAGGCGAGCAGTAGTGTTGCCACGACGACGATCGATGCGCGGCGCATGGAAGTTTTCTCCCAATACTCAGAGGTCTCTGCGGCTCAACGTAGTCGGCTGCGCCGCCGCCTGCAAGCTGGCCGATTCTTTCGACTCCTGCGGACCCGCGATAGAATGAGCGGCTCACAACCAGCCCGCCCGCGGAGCAGCGACTATGCCGGCCAACGTCTCGCCACAACTGATCTTCGATACCCTGGGTGCATACCACCGATCGGCGGCGCTCAAGACGGCGATCGACCTCGATCTGTTCACGGCCATCGCCAGCGGTCACGATAAGGCCGCGAGTCTGGCGGCAGCCTGCGGCGCGGCCGAGCGTGGCGTGCGTATTCTGGCCGATTACCTGGTGGTCGTCGGCCTGCTCACGAAATCACAAGACTGCTGGGCACTAACCCCCGACTCGGCCTTGTTTCTCGATCGTCGTTCGCCGGCCTATCTCGGCCGCGCCGCCGAGTTCATCGGGTCGGCCGACATGCAGCGTCGCTTCGACCAACTCCCGGCCGCGGTGCGGGCCGGGGGCGCGCCGGCCGATGACCAAAGCGTGCTCGCCCCCGATCACGAGGCCTGGGTGCGGTTCGCCCGCGGCATGGCCGGCATGATGGCCATGCCCGCGGAACTATTGGCCCAACGCATCGTCGCCCGCAAACCGGCAGGGGCGGCGATCAAGGTGCTCGACATTGCGGCCGGACACGGGCTGTTCGGCATCGCGGTCGCCCGTCACGATCCACAGGCGACCATCGTGGCCGTCGATTGGGCGAACGTGCTCACCGTGGCGACCGACAACGCACGGCAGGCCGGAGTGCTCGATCGCTATCGAACCTTGCCGGGCAGCGCCTTCGATGTCGATTTCGGCGATGGCTACGACGTGGTGCTGCTCACCAACTTCTTGCACCACTTCGACCGCGCGGCGATCGATACGGTGATGCGCCGGATTCATGCGGCGCTCAGACCGGGCGGCCGTGTCTTCGCCTTGGAGTTCGTGCCCAACGACGACCGCGTGTCGCCGTCCACCTCGGCGTCCTTCGCGCTCGTGATGCTCGCCACCACTCCCGCCGGCGACGCCTACACATTCGCCGAATACAAGGAAATGTTCTCCGCCGCCGGCTTTTCGCAGAGTGAGGTTTTCGATCTCCAACCGACGGTACAGCAGGTGATCGTCGCGCAGCGGTGAGCGCTCCAACCTAAGCGGCCTCATCGCTGGCGAGCGGCAGGGCGATTTCCTCCAGCGATTTGCGCTCCGCGTCGACGCCCCAGAACCACTCTACGACCGCCGCGCCGAGCATCAGACCGGCCGCCAGCAGATAACCCCATAAGAGCGAAGTGGCCGAGCCGCTGGCGATGAGCGAGCCGAAGAGCCAAGGAGCGGCGACTCCCCCGACCGCCGTGCCGATCGAGAAGAAGACGGCGATCGCCAGTCCGCGCGTCTCCAGCGGAAAGATTTCGCTGACCGTGAGGTATGCGGCGCTGGCGGCCGAGGAGGCGAAGAAGAAGATCACCGTCCATAGCACCGTCTGGCTCACGGCGCTCAACATCTGTTGCTGAAACAGCACGCCAGTCAACGCCAGCAGCAGGGCCGATATGGTGTACGTGGCACAGATCATGCGCCGGCGGCCCCACGAATCGAAGAAATGTCCTAACACCACCGCACCCAAAAAACTGCCCAGGGCGAACGGCAGCAGGTAGAGTCCCGTGTGCTCCCCCGGCACGTGATAGAATTCGTCGAGCACCAACGCGTAGGTGAAGAAGATCGCATTGAACAGGAACGCCTGGGCCGCCATCAGCGCCAGTCCCAACAGCGAACGTTGCCGATAACGGGTGAACATGGCCCGCGCCATGCTGGCCAGCCCGTGATTGCGATCGGGATGCACCTTCAACTTCTTTTCGACGCCGGCCAAGCGTTGGCCCGTGGCCTGCTCGACGTCGTTCTCGATCTGCTCGACGATGCGTTTGGCCTCGCGCTCGCGACCGTGCAACACCAGCCAGCGCGGGCTCTCGGGCACATGGTTCCGCAGCAACAAGATGGCCAATCCGACGACGGCGCCTCCGCCGAACGCCATTCGCCACCCGAGATCGACGGCGAACAATCGCGGATCGAGGATGACGAGGGTGGAGAGCGATCCCAGCGCCGCGCCCAGCCAATAGCTGCCGTTGACGATCAGATCGACCCAGCCGCGACGACGTGCCGGTATCAGCTCATCGATGGCCGAATTGATGGCCGCATACTCCCCGCCGATGCCCGTGCCGGTGATGAAGCGAAACAGGGCGAAACTGGCCACGTTCCACGAGAACGCCGTGAACAGCGTGCCGCCGAGATAGATGGCCAGCGTCAGAAAGAACAGCAGCCGCCGACCCCAACGATCGGTGAGATAGCCGAACACGAGCGAGCCCATCACCATGCCCGCCACATAGCACGACCCGATCAGACCGATCTGGTCGCTGCTGAACCCGAGCGTCCCCCGTTGTTTCAGTGTGCCGCTGAGGGCTCCCATGAGGGTGACCTCGAGGCCGTCGAGCACCCAAGTGATTCCCAGGGCGAACAACACTAGCCAATGAAAGCGGCTCCACGGGAGACGATCGAGTCGGGCCGGAATATCGGTCTCGAGGGTGCGCTGCGGCGCAGCGACGAACGCGGCGGTGCCCATGGCAATGCGAGATTTCTCGGGCGGTGCGAAACAGATTGCCCGGTGCCTAGTGCAGCCGTCGTGCCAACGACGGGGGCGTGACCGGCAACACGGTTGCCGTTTAGGGCGTTACAATGGGCTGGTCGCCGTCGTTGCACTCAAAAGGGGGGTGAAACCGTTTTTGAAAACGGTTCAAAAGGGAGAAGGGTGACAACGGGGCCTGCTCCGCGTCTACTGTACGATCAACCCACCTGTCATGCTTACCTTCGTCAGCCCACTATTCCTGATCGGCTTGGCATCCGCGGCCATTCCGCTGCTGATCCATCTCAGTCGTTCGCGGCGGACGAAGAAGATGCAGTTCTCGACGACGCGCTTCTTCACCGACCAGTTCTTGCGCTCTTACCGCATGAGCCGGCTCAAGGAGTTGCTCTTGCTGGCGTGCCGCATGGCGCTGTGTGCGCTGTTTGCGTTGGCGCTGGCTGGTCCGATGCTGTTGCCGCGCGGCGGCGTGGTGTGGTCGGGCGAGCGCCGCTCGGTGGTGCTCGTCGTCGATCATTCGGCCAGCATGAGCCTCGTGGAGGACGGCGAAACGATGCTCGACAGGGCCAAGAAGGCCGCGCGCGAAGTGATCGACGGCCTGCGGCCGGGCGATCAGGCGGGGCTCGTTCTCGCGAGCCGGCGCGCCGCGGGACCGGAAGTAATCTTCACCGAGCTGACGCCCCAGTTGGGAGACGTTCGTCAGGCGCTCGAGCAGGTGACGCCTTCGTCGCTAGGCACCGATCTCTCGTCGGCGGTCGACGCCGCGCGGCAGGTATTGGCCAAGGCGACGACCGAGAGCAAGGAGATCTACGTCCTCAGCGACTTGCAGGATTCGGGTTGGTCGAACCGCGACGAAAGCGCGCCGGCCGCCTCCGACGAGTTGATCTTCTTCGTACGGGTCCGTCCCAGTCGGCCGTCCGATCTCGCGATCACGGCCGTGCAATACTCGGCCGCACGGCCGATGGTGGGCGTGCCGTTCGCCATCCGGCCACACATTCACAATTCGGGCGACGAGCCACGGACCAGCCGGGTGAAGCTCTGGATCGACGGCAAGCAGGTGGCGGAGCGGCCACTCGAAAGCTTGGCCGGCGGCCGCTGGGCGTCGCCGTTGCTGCACCACGCCTTCGACAAGGGGGGCTGGCACGAAGGCTATGTTGAGATCGACGACGGATCGCTCGAGGCCGACGATCGTCGCTATTTCGCCTTCGAGGTGGTCGACGCGGTGCGTGTGTTGGCCGTCAATGGTGCGCCGTCGGAAGTGCCGCGGCTCGACGAACTCTTCTTCCTGAAGACGGCGCTGGGCGCGGCGGCCGGCACCAAGAGTCCCATCGAGATCGATGCCGTCTCGCCCGACGGTCTGGGGGCCGCCGACCTGAGCAAATACCGCGTCGTGGTGTGGGCCAATGTCGAAAGCCTGACGGCGGCTGGGCTGGAGAAGCTCGAAGCCTTTGTCGATCGTGGCGGGAGCCTGCTCATGTTTCTCGGCGACCGCACCAACGAGTTGTATTTCAACTCCGCGCTGGCCGGAGGTACGCGGCTGCACGGCGGCCTGTCGCCCGGCAGGCTGTTGTCCGTCGAAGGCAAAGCAGGGAGCGAGGTGGTTTCGCGCGTGGGCCAAATCGTGGTCGAACATCCGGCGCTGGCGGCCTTCGACGACCCGCAGTTGGCGAGCTTGTCGGGCGTCGGCTTTCAGGCGCTCTGGACGGTCGATCCCGAACAGGCCGAGGTTCTCATGCGGGCCGACACCGGCTCGCCCCTGCTGCTGGAAAAGCCGTTCGGCAAGGGGCGGGTGATGCTCTTCGCCAGCACGTGCGATCGCGACTGGACGAACTTTCCCGTCCGGCCCGCTTACCTCCCCTGGGTCTATCGATTGGTCGGCTATCTCGCCCAAGAGCCGATCGTGAAGCAACCGTTCTATCGGACGGGCGACGAGGTGCCGCTCACGGCCTCGGCATTCGAGGGCGTGGGACAGGTGCTGGTGCGCACTCCCGACAATACCGTCAAGCACGCGATGCCCTCGCCCGACGCCCTCGCACCGCTGGTATTTTCGGAGACGGATGCGGCGGGCGTCTATCGCTTCTTCGCGCCGACCAAGGAAGCAGAGGCCGCGAGGTTTGTTGCAAACCTCGAGAGTTTCGAGTCCGATCTGACCTATCTCGATCAAACGCTCGGCGGCAACGAGGATGGTGCGATCGACGATGAGGCCGTGGCCGCCGGCTTGCGCGAGCTGGCGGGGAGCGAGAACGTCGCCTACGTGGCCGACCCCACGAAGGTCGGCGAGGTGTCGCTCGCCGCACGTCGCGGCGTGAAGCTCTGGGACATCTTCTTGATCGTCGCCTTGCTGGTGGCCCTGGTCGAGCCCTGGTTGGCCAATCGCATCAGCCTGCGGCACTACGGGCGTCCGCGAGAGATCGCACCGCCGGAACCTCCAAAAACCGTCGGACGGGGCGCCGGACGCACCGCGACGGTGCCGGCGGGAGCCTGAGATTCCATGCACGCGAATTTGCTCCTCTCCAACATCGAACTCGAAAACGTCCGGCACGGCTGGCTGTGGCTGCTGCTGTTGGCGGGCGGCGGTGCGCTGTTGGTCGCCATCTATCGTGGCATCTATCTCCGCTCGGGCGAACGTTTGGCCTGGTGGTTGATGGCCCTGCGGGTGACCGGGCTGGCAGCGCTGGTGATCGCCTTGGCTCGGCCGATCTGGACGCACGTCAGCCAGATCGTCGACCCAGGCCGACTGGCCGTCGTGCTCGACGATTCACTATCGATGTCGCTGGCCGACGCCGGTGGTCAGCCTCGTTTTCAGCTCGCCCGATCGGCCCTGGACGACTTGCGGCAGCAGATCGCCGCGCCCGGCGGCAAGGCCGCCATGGCCGTCGATTGCTTCGATCTGGCCGGCAAGCCGCTCGGCGAGGAATTGCCGTCGGCTCCGCGGGCCGAACGCACCGATCTTGCGACCGGGGTGCGCCAGGCGGTGGCGCAGCTCCGCGCCCAGCCGTTGGCCGGGGTCGTGCTCATCAGCGACGGTGCCGACAACTCCGGCAGCGACGAAACCCAGCGACTGGCCGACCTGCCGGTCCCTCTTTACACGGTCGGCTTCCAGCCCGACGTCGATTCCAGCCGACTCGATCTGGCGGTCCGCAACGTGAAAGCGCCGGAGCGCGTGATCGTCGATAACGAGGTGGGCATCGAAGTGCTGGTCGCCAAGACGGCCGGTCCGGCCGTGGATGCGGTCGTCTCGATCCGCCGTGGCGGCGATGAAGTGGCGAGCGAGAAGGTCGCGCTGCCGGCCGGGTCGACAGACCAACTCATCCGCGTGCCGATCAAGCCGACCGAACCGGGCACGTTCGTCTATACGGCGGCCGTCGCCGCCGAGGCGGGTGAGCGGCTTGCTGCCAACAACGCCCAGTACTTCCCCTTGCAGGTCGATGCCGAAGCCTTGAGGGTGCTCTACCTCGAAGGTTTCTTGCGTTACGAATACAAGTTCCTCAAAGCTCGGCTGGAAGACGACCCCGACGTGCGGCTGGTCGCGGTCGTGCGCCGCGCCAACCCCGAACAGGTCGACGCGTCATCGCAAGGCAACCTCCTCACCGCCGACCGTCTGAAGGAATTCGAAGTTGTCATCCTCGGCGACATGGAGGCGCGTTTTTTCACCGATGCGGAATACCGGACGCTTGCCGAGTGGGTTGAAGGCGGCCACTCGCTGCTGGTGCTAGGTGGTTATCGCTCCTTCGGTGCGCAAGGGCTTCGCGACACGCCGCTGGCCGATGCATTGCCCGTTGTGTTCAGCGAGGGAGCGGTGGTGCAGAGCGAAGATCCGTTCACGCTCGAGTTGACGGAGCAGGGCCGGCGGCACGCGATCTTTCAAGTGACGGGCGATCGCGTGAAGGACGCTGCGCTGTGGAGCACGGCCCCGCAGTTGCTCGGCTCGTCGATCGTTGCGCGGGCCAAGCCGGGTGCCGACGTTCTGGCCGTGAACCCTAGTTACGTCGAAGGCGGCAAACCGGCTGTCGTCGTGGCGGCGCAGCGTTATGGCAAGGGCCATACGCTGGTGATCGCGGCCGACACGACCTGGCGTTGGAGCCGTTTGCCACGTCTGGCAGGTCAGGCCGACACGTTGTTCGCCCGCTTCTGGAGCCAGACGGTGCGCTGGCTCGCCGGCCGGGAAATGACCGATGACCGGTCGCCGCTGATCGTGTCGACCAGCCGCCCCGACTACGAGGTCGGCAAACCGGTCGAGATCCGTGCGCGGCGCCAGCCGGCCGACGACGGAAAGTTGGCCGCGGCCGAGCCGCATGTCGAGGTGCGCGACGAAGGCGGAAAATCGTACGCTGTGCCCGTTCGCGCCGGTTCGGCCGAACCCGATCTGTTTTTGGGTACGTGGCACGCGCCCGCGGGCGGCCGTTACCGCGTGGAGGCGAGCCTCGTCGCCGACGGTCAAACGCTGGCCAACGAAACGGCTGAATTCCTGGTGCACGGTTCCGATCTGGAACTGGCCGACAGCGGTACGCATCCCGAGCGTCTGCGCGCGATGGCCAAGCTCACCGGGGGGCTGTACTACGATATTCACGATGTCGGTCGCCTGGCGGAGAATATCGAACGTCGCGAACGCCGCCTGACCCGTGTCGAGCGCACCGACCTGTGGGACTCGGGCAGGTCGCAATCCACACTCTTCGTCGTCTTCTTGCTGGCCGTCACCGCCGAATGGGTGCTGCGGCGCAGAAACCACCTCGTCTAGGACCATCCCTACCCGATCGAAGGCCGCAATCATGAGCGTCGCCCAAGACTATCCGGTGCTGGTCGATAAGATCGACGCCCTGCGCAGACAATGGCGCCTGCTACAAGTGAGCGAAGGCGCCGTGCGTACGCTGGCCTTGCTCGCGGTGGTGACCGTTGCCGCCGTGGCCATCGACAATCTGTTTTGGCCCGACGCGGGCGGCCGCATGGTGCTGCTGCTGGCCCTGGTCGCGGCCGGGCTCTTTTCGGTCGGAAGGTGGATCGTGCAGAGGTGGCTCGACGATCGCCGCGACGATTTCTTCGCGGCGCTAGCGGAGGCGCGGCATCCGCAACTGCGCAACCGACTCATCAATGGCCTGCAACTCGGCCGTGGCACCGAGCCGGGCTCGCCGCGGCTGATCGAGGCGATTGTCCGCGACGCGGTCGCGGTCATCGGCGAATTCGAGATGACCGACTCCCTCGACCGCCGCCCCTTGCGCCGTTCGGCGAGCCTGCTGGCGGCCGCCACCTTCCTGCTCGTGGCCTATTCGTTCTCGCCGCGATTCATGAATGGACTGGAACGCGTGCTGTCGCCCTGGTCCGACGTCCCGCCCTATACGGCCACGCAAGTCGCCAAGGTCGCGCCGGGCGATAAGCAAGTGATCGAAGGGCTGCCCGTGGCCTTCACGGCCGAATTGGCCGGCTCGTTGCCCGACTCGGCGCAGCTCCTGATGCGTGCGGGCGATAGCTGGAAACCGCTGCCGATGCGGCCGCTCGATGCCAAGCGTCCCGAGCTGTTCGGTTTCACGTTGCGCGAGGCGGCCGAGTCGTTCGATTATTACGTGACCGCGGGCGACGGCCGTTCGCGGCATTATCGCATCGACGTGGTCGAGCGACCGCGCGTCGAAAAGTTGTCCGTCCGAATGACGCCGCCGGCCTACACGGAGCTGACGGCGTCGGCATCCGAGCGTGCCGATGGCGAGATGGTGGGCCTGTGCGGTACATCGATCGAGCTCGGCTTGCAGGCGAGCAAACCGCTCAAATCCGCCAGTCTGGTGCTCGATGCCGGAGAACCGATCGAGCTGGTTCGCGATGCCGACGGGTCGAGTTGGCGTGCCAAGTTCGTGCTGTGGAGCGGAAAGGCGAAGGAGAACGACACGGTTGCGACACGTCGTGTCATGGCGCCGGTCCGCTATCAGATCCACCTCGCCGCGGCCGACGGTTCGGATCTCGCCGATCCGCTATGGCGCTCGATCACCTTGGCTGAGGATCTGCCCCCCACCGTCGCCATTGTCTCGCCCGGCCGCGATGTACAACGCACGCCCGACGAGTCGCTCGCCGTCGAACTCGTCGCCAAGGACGATTATGGCGTGGGGCAGATGAAGGTCTTGTACCGGGTCAATGACCGCAAAGAGCCGCACGAGCTGGCCGTATTTGCCTCCGAGGGTCAGGCGGCCACCGAGCGTAAAGAAACATACGAGTGGAAGTTGGCCAGCGGTGGGCTCAAGGCGGGCGACATCGTGCAGTATTGGGCCGAAGTCGCCGATCGCAACGACATCACAGGGCCGGGTACGGGTCGGTCGCCGATCTATTCGTTGTTCATCAAGACGCCCGAGCAGGCGCTCGCGCGGTTGGAGTTCCAGCTCGACGATTACGCCCAGGCGCTCGAAGAACTCATCCGCTTGCAGAGCGAGAATCGGGCGCAGACGGCGGCGGCCGTGTCGTTTGAGACATTGGTCGTCCGCGAGACACTGATCCGCACGAAGACGCTCGCGCTGTCGCGCGGCATGGCTCGCGACGCCGTTCCGATCGCCTCGATGATCGAAGAACTCGACCAGCTCTATGCCGGCCTCATGGCCGATTGCATTCGGCTGCTGGAATCGGGCCGAGACACCAAGGAGGAAGCCAAGGCCACGACGATGCGAGACGCCTCGCTACCGGTGCAGGATCAGATTCTCGAGCGGCTCAAAGGACTGCTGGCCCGTCTGGAACGAAATGAACAGGCACGGCAGGCGCTGAAGAAGATGGCGAAGAGCGACAAGGCGGGCCACGTGGCCACGATCGAAGCCCTCGGCGGGTTGGCCAGCGACCTCAAGGGGCTGGTGGCCGAAGAGCGAGAGTTGGCCGATAAGTTCGAAAAGCTTCCCAAGAAGCCGGTCGACGAGGCGAACGAAGAAGCATTGGAGGCGATGAAGAACCTCGACGAACTGGAGCAGAAGTACGGCGAATGGGCCAAGGGCAAGGTCGACGAAATGACCAAGCTGCCCACCGGCTTCGTCGACGACTTCGGCTTGCGCGAGGATGTGAATCGTATCTTCGAGGAGATCGAAAAGGCGGCCAATCGGCCGAAGGCGGAGAAGGCCGAGGTCGCCTTGGAGGATCTCGGTGCGGGGCTGGCGACGAAGATGCTCGAAGATCTCGAAGTGTGGATGATGGACACACCCGACGCGGCGCAGTGGGTTCTGGAGGAACCGCTCAACAACGGTCCCATGAAAATACCCGAGATGCCGTTGCCCGATGCGCTGGAAGACATGATGGGCGACCTGCTCCAGGAGGCCGATGATTTCGATCAGGAGGCGGATGACATCACCAGCGCCTGGGGTGATAACCTCAATCAGGCCGGCTGGGGCGTGAGCGACGGGCCGATCAGCAGCTTTTCCGCCAAGGGCAAAACCGGTAACGACATGCCGAACAACATGGAGCTGAGCGGCCGATCGGGCGACGGCCGTCGCGGCAAATCTTCGGGGCAGATGGCGGGTGACACTTCGCGCGGTTTGCAGGGCCGCAAGACGCCCGCGCGAGTCGGCAACGAGCGCTACGAGCCCGGCAAGCTCAAGCAAGAAACGCCGCAGGATCCCAACGGCGCCACGGGCGGTGGCAAGAAGGCGGGGGCCGGCCGACGTGGTCTACAAGGAGGCACGCCGCCCGACTTCGTGAAAGACATGGAGCGGCTCGGCGAGAAGCAGGCTTCCGTTCGCGAGCGGGCCGAGCAGGTCGCCCAACGGCTGGAAGCGACGGGCGTGAATTCGACGCGGCTCCATCAGAGCATCGACCTCATGAAATCGGCCGAACAGGATTTGCGCGATCTGCGCTACGAAGACGCGGCCTCGAAACGCCGCATCGCGCTCAACCAGCTCAAGGGTGCGCTCACCCGGCCCGATCAGGCGACCGCCATCGAGCTCAGCCGCGCCCGTGAGTTGCCCCCCGAGATGCGCGAGGAACTGTTGCAGTCGTCCGACGAAGGCTATCCCGAAGGTTTCGAATCGCTCTTGAACAATTACTACAAGGCCCTTTCGGAAGCCGAACGGTAGTTAGAGCAACCGAAAAACCGCATCGAACTCCGACAGAATCGGCGTTTCACGGCCGGTTCTTCGCCGGTGGCGCTCAAACTTCCGGGTTTTGTCAGCCGCTCTTACGCTGCGGTGGCCCTGTTCGTAGTGCATCGATATACTGCGAGGAGGCGATGCGGCAACTCTTCTAGCCGCTCGCCGTTTCTTCGCCGAGCATTGGATACGTGACGCAATGTCGATGCCGACCGGTAAACTCGGATGGCGGCGTGTGGGCTTGTTGATCGTGGCATCGTTCGGCATCTTCAGCGAGCCGGCGGCCGCCCAGTATGGAACCACGCTCTATGCCGGCCCGCGCGGCACGACGATGATCGCCCCGCCGCCCGGTCCCGGTCCTCTCGATCCGCTCTCCGTCGCGGCGTATTGGGGATTTTGGCCGAACCCGGTGATCGCCCGACAGCCGATCGGCCATCAGACGATCGCCACCTCGCCGAACGGGTATGTCTACCGGCCGGTCTACGCCAACGACCCGACGGCGGCCAGCATCGCTATGCCCAATGTCCGGGAGACGCTTGGCCCTTCGCTTGTCTCGCGGTTGGCCGCGGGCCCTCCATCGCCTCGGGAACTGCTCGAAGCGGCGCTGGTGCTCTTCAAGGCGGGACGATATGAGTCGGCCATCGATCGGGCGAATGCCGTTCTCGACGTCGAAGCGGATAACGGCGACGCGTTGCTCTTGTTGGTGCAGTGCTATTTCGGTCTGGCGAACTACGAGGCGGCGGCCGACGCCCTGGCGGCGGCGCTGGCTCACGCACCCGAGCACGATTGGGACAAATACGTGGCCGACTATAAGAAGCTTTTTGCTTCGCCGTTGCGTTTCGCCAGTCACCTGCGCAGCTTGGAGCGATTTGTCGAACTGTACCCGGGCCGGCGGGAAGGCCATCTGTTGATCGGCTATCAATACGGATGCTTGGGCGAGTCTGTCCGCGCTCTCAAGGAACTCGCGCTGGCGAAGCCCAGCGTCGAGGCCGACAAGTTGGCGCGCCACTTCGTGGCGGCCAACGACGCGCCCGCACCCGCTCCGGAAGACGAAGTGGAGGCACCGCCTCCCGTGCGTCAGCCGCCCGCCCGCCGCCGCGGTCGCGAGTTTTGACGGTGCAGCGTCCGCTGGTGGTGGCAATGAGCGGCCCGGTTTTTTGAACAGCCATCGGCCGCCGGTTCGCCGCGCTCAGCGAGCCAGCAAACGCTGGAACAGTTCGACGTGATCGGTAATCATCCGGTCGAGCGAGTAGCGCCCGCTGACGTGCGCGCGGGCCGACTGTCCCAACCGATCGGCCAAGTCGCGGTTCGCGAACAACTCGATGACGACATCCCCCAGCCGTTCGCTATCGCGAACCGGTGCCAGCCGCCCCGTTACCCCGTCTTCGACGAGCACCGTGTTGGCAGGGATTGCCGAGGCGACGACGGGCAAACCCATGGCCATCGCTTCGAGCAGCGCCAAAGACATTCCTTCTTCCAGCGAAGGCAGGACGAAAAGATCGGCCGCCCGCAAAAAGTCTTCGACGTCGTCGAAGGGGCCCGGCAGGTGAACGAACCCCCATAGACCTAACTGGCCGACGAGGTCGTTCAATTCCGCTCGGTGCGGTCCATCGCCGACCAGCCACAGCCGGGCATCGGGAAATCGCTCGAGCACGCGCGGCCAGGCGCGAACGAGAAAGTCGAGCCCCTTCATGGCGTGCAGCCGGCCCGTGTAAACCGCCAACGGCGCGGATTGCCCGATGGCCAGCGAGGGATCGGCCTCGGCCAGGTCGGCCCTGGCCTGCGAGCGGCCCGCGGCGTCACGCGCCTCGGGTACGGCGACGCCGTTGGGAAGGTAATGGATGCGGCCACGGGAATAGCCCGATACGATCAACTCACGTTCGATGGCGGGGCTCGGGGCGACGAACGCTTCGGCCCGCTGACACCGCCGTTTGATGCGCAGCCCGCAATTCGCTTCGAGCTGCCAATGGCAATCGCCGGTGAGCCCCGCCCCTTCGGCCCGCAGCACGACGGGTGTCCGTTCGTGGCGCGCGGTGCTCAGTGCCGCGTACGCATCATGCTTGAGCATCGAGACATAGACCAGATCGAACTGCGATCGATGCTGGCGGAGCCAACGGGCGAGCGCCTGCATATACCGCCAGGTGCCCCAGACGCGTGTCCGCGGATTGGCCAGTCGCACCACGCGCACGCCGTGGTGCTCGATCTCGGCCGGCCAGTCGCACTGCCAACGGGCCGTGAGGATGGTGGTGCTCGCCCCGCGGGCTTGCAAGCCACTGGCCAGCCGGGCCGCCAATAACTCGGCACCGCCGACGAGCGGCCAGAACCGCCGTGTGACCAGCACGACTCGCGGTAGACTCACGTCGCCGGCCCCTGGCCGAGCTCGTGCTCTTCCAAAGCCGCCACGTAGGGCAGGTTGCGGTACGCGTCCTGATAGTCGAGGCCGTAGCCCACGACGAACTCGTCGGGAATCTCGAAACCGACGTAATCGGGCTCGATGGCGACACGCTGACGCCCGCGCTTACGCAACAGCACCGCGCTGCCGAGCGAACTGGGCGCCAGCCCGTCGAAGAGGACGAGGAGCTGCTCCAGCGTCTGGCCCGTGTCGAAGATATCGTCGACCAGCAACACACGATGACCGCGAACCTCGGGCAGCAGGTCCGCGTTGACGGCCAGTTCGCCGGGCGTGGTCGCACTGCCGCGGTAGCTGCGACATTGCACGACGCCGACGCGCAGCGGCATGCGGAGCAAGCGAATCAGATCGGCCAAGAGCACGACGCTGCCGGTGAGCACGCCGATGATCGTCAACGGGCCGTCGCCATATCGCTGCGAAATGCCGGCCGCCAGCCGTGCGACGCCCGAGCGCACCTCGTCTTCGGATAGCAGGATCTTCAATGTGTCGTAATCGAGGTGTGCGCGGCGCGGGGTGCCTGGGCCGGCTTGGCCAAGGCGGCGGCCTCTTTCTCGACCTGCAACTTCAGCTCACCCGTCGCCTGGCGGGCGGCCAGTTTATAGAACATGGCGGCTACGCGGGGCTTGCCGGCAGCCGCGGCCTCGCGGGCCTGCTTGATATTGGACTGCAACTCGGCCTGGTTGGCAGCCAATTCGGCCGCCCGGCGGCGCCGAGCGTCGGCCACGCTTCCGGGCGGCACCTGGTCGGCGGAGCTCTGTCGGGCGTTGGCCAGCCGCGCCGCTTCGGACGGTTGGGCAGACGATTTCTTGTTCTTGTTTCCGTTCGACGCCCGATCGAGCGCCTGGATGTCATGGACCTTGGCACGCACCGAGGCGCTGCTGCCGCTCAAGCTGCTCCCAACAGATCGGTTGCCTCGGCCAACACTGGGGCCGAACGCCGTCGACCCCGTACTGGAGCGGCCGACGCCGCCCAACGAGACCGACCCTCGATCCGGCACCGACACCGTCGTATCGGCGCCATAGATTGAAGAAGAAGGGAGTTGCACGGCACCTTCGTGTTGCGCCTGGGCCGAATTGGCGGCGCAACACAGCAGGCCGAACAGAACGACCGTTTTGCCGCGAGTCATCGATGGATCCTTGCCACGCTACTCGGTTTTCCTGCTCCGATTGCCCGAATTATAAGACTTCGCCGAAGTAACGAAAAGGGACATGCGGAGGCACGGAAGGCGACCGCAATTTGCCCAGATCGCGGCCGCGTTGGCATTGGGCGGCGGCATCGGCCGTGTGATAATGAGACGGCGCGGGGTGTGTGTGTCGCGTTTGTCCGGCGTAACCGCCGCCCGTTCGCACGCCACTGATGGCTTCAGGACCACCCCCCTCTTTGCTTGTGAGCGAAGTTCATGACGCGATTCAGGTTCTCCTCCGTCGTCTGGCTCTGTCTCGTGTCTCTGGCCGGTTCGTTCGCGGCACGTGCGGTGGCCGATGACTGGCCGGGCTTCCGCGGTCCGCATGGACTTGCCGTCAGCCCCGACACCGGGTTGCCGGTCACTTGGAGCGACGAACAGAACATCGCCTGGAAACGCGAGCTGCCGGGCCCCGGCAGCTCAAGCCCGATCGTGGTCGGCAAGCTGGTGTTCCTGACCTGCTACAGCGGATACGGCCTCGATAAGACGAGTCCCGGTGACCAAACCAAGCTCGAACGCAATCTCGTTTGCGTGGACGTCTCGACGGGCCGGATCTTGTGGCAGAAATCGGTCGCCGCGGCCCTGCCCGAAGACTCCTACGGCGGGATGCTGGCCGACCACGGCTACGCCTCGCACACCGCCGCCACCGACGGCGAGCGCGTATACGCCTTCTTCGGCAAGTCGGGCGTGGTGGCGTTCGATCTCGACGGCAATCAGCTCTGGCAACAGAAGGTCGGCACCCGTTCCGACCGAATGCGGTTCGGCTCCGGCGCCAGTCTGTGCGTTTACAAGAACCTGGTGATTGTCAACGCCAGCATCGAAGGCCAGGCGATCTATGCGTTCGACGGCCCCACCGGCCGACAGGTGTGGAAGACCGACGCCGAGGGCTACGGCGGGTCGTATAGCACTCCGGTGGTCGTCGACGTGGGGAAGAAGGCCGAGATCGTCGTCAACATGCCGGATGAGATCTGGGGGCTCGATCCGCAAGACGGCGGGTTGTTCTGGTATTCGAGTTCGCTGCGCGGCGCATCGAACACCACGGTCGTCGCGCGCGACGGAATCGTCTTTGCGCTGGCCGGTGGTCCGGGTGGGTCCGGGGCGGTGGCCATTCGTGCGGGCGGTCAGGGAGACGTGACGCAGAGTCGTCAATTGTGGAAGAAGTCGATCGGTTCGTACGTCCCCTCGCCCGTCGTGTTGGGCGAGTATCTGTATTGGGTCGACGACAAAGGGATCGCCTATTGCGTGAACGCCAGTTCGGGCGAGCAGGTCTATCGCGAGCGTTTGGCCGGGCTCGGTGGCGGTGGCCGGCGCGGGGCGAGTTCGGCGGTTTATGCTTCCGTGGTCGCGGCCGATGGCAAGCTCTACGCCGTCAGTCGCCACAACGGCACGTTCGTTTTGGCGCAGGGGCCGAAGTTCGAGTTGCTGGCGCACAACGAATTCGAGTCGGACCCGAGCGATTTCAACGCCAGCCCGGCGGTTGTCCAAGGGCGACTGTTATTGCGGTCCGACCGGGCCCTCTATTGTGTCGGCCCCGGCTTCTCCAAGATCAGCCGCACCACGAACCCGGTCATCCTATCGAAGTAGTGCCACGAGGCGGGAAAGAACACCAGGTAGCGGTTGAACGTCCTCACGTCGACCAACTCCAGGGCTCGCTCGCGATTCTTCACCAGGTTGTCGAACCAGGCCCGCAAGGTCGGGCGATAATCGTGGACGGAGACGTGCCGCACACGAAATCCGGCCCCCTCGTGCGCCCGCAGGTGGTAGCGGAACGAAGAGTTGATCGAGCCCGGAAAGAAGAGTTGGCTCACGACCGCCGCCGCCGGTAGGTTCTCTTGCAACCGGCAGAAGAAATGCTGCACGAGCCGTCCGCCCGGCACCAACGCGCCGTAGAGCTTGGCCAGCAGCATTGGCACTTCGGCCGGCCGCACATGCTCCCAGGCCCCGATCGAGTAGATCTTGTCGAACGCCTCTCGAGGATACTCCGACGTAATGAAATTCTTGAACTCGACGTTGAAGCCGTTGTGCTGCGCGTTGTATTCCACCTGGGCGCGCGACAGCGTGTAGCCGGTCAGGTTCTCCTTGTCGCCCGTGGCCGCGTAGATGCGCTTCAACATCGGTCCCCAGCCGCAGCCCAGCTCCAAGATCTTCTCGCCCGGCTTGGGATCGATCAGTTTGAGAATGAAGTCGGCCTTATTCTGCTGGGCCTCTTCGATCGTCTCACGGCCCGTGTAAAAGTCGGCGCAGGAGTAGAACATGAAGCGCCGATCCAGAAACAGCTCGTAGAAATCGTTCGAGACATCGTAGTGCTCGGAGATACCCAGCACATGGTCTTGCCGCAGTTTCAGCGTCAACAACAGCCGCCGCAAAAACGAAGGAGGGAAGTGATCGGAAATGAACAATTCCCCGTTCGACCGCGGGCGAGTTATCTCATGCCAGGTCTTTTCCGGATCGAGCGGTTGAGGAGAACGGATCAGATAGTTGAGGTAGCCGAACGACGGTCCGTAGACCGCCGACTCGGCGCCCAGCGCGGCGAGCCGTAGTAGAGCGTTCATCCGTTCTGACAGTCCTCCCTTGCTCAGCGGGGCGCCGTTCGACCGGCCGCGGCTGACAGGTCGACAACGGACCCCAAGTTTGCTCCATACTAGCCACCTGACGTTCGATTAAAATGCCAAATGGTCGGAAGCAGCACGTAGTAGCAGAAAAAGCATCGAAATGTCGCAAGAATCGCCGGAAACGTCCTTGATCGAACCGACGTTGGCCCGCGTGGCCGCCGGCCACGACCTGTCTTTCGACGAAATGGCGGCGGCGGTCGACGGCATCATGCTCGGCGGATGGACCGAGCCGCAGGTCACCGACCTGCTGCTCGCCTTGCGGAAAAAGGGAGAAACGGTCGACGAGATCGCGGGGGCGGCCGCGGCCATGCGGCGTCACATGACGCCCATTCCCACGCACCGCCAGTCGATCGTCGATACCTGCGGGACCGGCGGGATCGCATCGGACATCCTCAATGTCAGCACGGCGGCCGCGCTGGTGGCGGCGGCGGCCGGTGCCGTGGTGGCCAAGCACGGTAACCGGCGGGTGACCAGCAAGAGCGGATCGGCCGACGTGCTCGTCGAACTCGGGGTGAATGTGGCGGCCGACGCGTCGCGCGTCGGCGAGTGCATCGACGAATTGGGACTCGGATTCTGCTTCGCGCCGCTGTGCCATGCCGCCATGAAGCACGTGGCGCCGGTCCGGCAGCGGCTGGGCATACCGACGATCTTCAACCTGCTCGGCCCGCTCACGAATCCGGCGTCGGCGCCGTATCAGCTCATGGGAGTGGGGCGCGACGAGCTGCGCAACACCTTGGCTGCGGCGCTCGCCCGGCTCGGCACCCGCCGGGCCGCCGTGGTGCACGGCACCGACGGCCTGGGCGAAATCACGGTTGCCGGCGAAACGCACGTTACGCTCGTCCGCGACGGCCGCTTGAGCGAGCTGACCTGGTCACCGGCCGATTTCGGTATGGAGTGTTCGTCCATCGAAGGGCTGCGCGTCAGCGGACCCGCCGAGAGCGCAGAACTGGTGCGGCAGGTGTTGCGGGGTGCGGCCAGCCCGGCGCGAGACATCGTCGTCATCAACGCCGCGGCCGCTCTATGGGTGTCCGGCAAGACGGACTCTTTGCCTGACGCCGCGCGCCTGGCCGGCGATGCGCTCGATTCCCGTGCCGCCGCACGCTTACTCGCCCGGCTCGTCGAGTGCACGAATCGTGCTTAGAGCAACCGCCAAAACCGGATCGAGCTTCACCAAATCGGCGTTTCACCGCCGATTTTTTGCCCGCAGCGCTTCCGGGTTTTGTCAGCCGCTCTTAACGTAGACGCGGCGTCCCGCCGCGTTCGCTCCCTCGCCGCCGCAAACGGACGCGCCGTTCGGCCCGCATTCACCCGCACAAGTGTCCTTGGTGGGCGATGCTCACCCCGCGCTAGTTCAGCGGTTGGTAGAGCGGCAGGTGGCGGTAGTAGACTTCGAGCATGAGCAGACGCAGGGATGTGGCGTAGAGCCGGCCGCCGGCATGTTCCCAGCCGTCGCGCGGGTCCCACGTGCCCGACTGGTGCCCGTCCTTGATCTGCGATGCGACGAGACGGTCGCGCAGCCGGTCGTTCCAGGCGGTCCAGTAGTCGCCCTGCAGGTGATACATGACCTGGGTGCCGTAATACCAGTAATAGCTGCTCTCCTGGCCGTCTTCGGGCAAATGGTGCAGCAGGTAATTTGCACCGGCCAGCAGGGCGGGATCGTCGCGGCGGGCCCCCAAGAACTGCCGGCACAGCAGGCCCTCGGCGCTCATGGCAGGAGTGGGGCCCGGCCCCTGGTAGCCGAACGTGCCCAGGGTGTCGCCCTTGCCGGCCACGCTATCGAGCCATTTGTTCGCCAGGTCGAGCGCCGGCTTGGGTACGGCCAGCCCGGCCATCTCGCCGCTCTTGAGTGCCATGACCTGCCAGCCGACCACCGACGTGTCGCCCGGTTCTCCGGGTTGATAGCGCCACCCGCCGGTCCCCTGGTGCTGTGCCGTCACGATGAAATTCAACGCCCGCTGGGCCGGTTCGCGCAACCGCTCGTCCTGGCTCATGCCATAGACCTCGCAGAGTGCGATGGTCGCGATGCCGTGGCTGTACATGAACGCCGTCGAGGGCGAGTCGGTGAACAGGTTGCCGTCGGGCTTCTGGTGCTGGATCAACCATTCGGTCCCTTTGCCGACAGTGGCCCGATAGTCGCCGGCCAGTTGCGTGTGTCCACTGGCAAGGAACGGGAGCAGGCCCAGGCCGGTCGCCGCGGCGTCGGAAGCGGCGCCGCCGGCACCGCTCGTGGCGGGCAACTTCTTCTCGGGCGGGTCGAGCTGTTGAAGGCTCCAGTGCCCGTCGGCGTGTTGGTGTTCCGCCAGCCAGGCCAGGCCGCGCTTCACCGCGGCCTCCGTTTGCTCATTGCCGCCCACGAGGTCGATGAATTCGCGTCGCGTGTCGCCCTGGCGTAACGCAAACATGGCCTGCATGCCGACGTTGTCTTCGGCGAAGGCCACCGGTGTCGCGCGAGCCGTTTCGCGTTCGATCTTCGTCGCCAGCGGATTCTGCGCGGGGGGGGAATCGATCGCCTTCTTGGCCAACGTGCCGACGACGAGGTCGACCTTGCCGGCCTGCCGCGGGCCGCCCGCCTCCAGCGCATCGGTTGCGAGCCGTGGCGGAGTGGGCGAGAGGGGAGCCAAATCGATCTTCGCCGGTGCGACGTCGGCCGTGGCCGGCGCGTCCATCTTCAGCGGAGTCGGTGCTTCCTCGGTCTCGGCGGCCGCCAACTGCGGCAATTCGTTCGGCATCCGCGGGAGGTCGATTTTCGCCGCCTGCGACGGGATGTCGACGTCTTTCGGTCGGAGGGCCGACGCTGTGGCGGCCGGCGTGGTCATCGCTGGCGGCGCGCGGTCATCGGCGGGAAGCAGGGGCGTCTGGCCATCGCGGGGGGCGATGGTGACGGCGGGCAGCCCGGCCTCGATCGCCGATTGCTCGTCCGGACGTTCAACCGCCGTCAGAGCCGTCGCGTCGGGATCGATGTCCGCCGGGCGTGGCACTTCGCGAGCCATTTGCGGCGGCAGATCCGGCTTCGGTTCGGTGCTCGTCGGTTGGGGTCCGTCGACCGGCTGCAAAAGCGACGGCTGCATCTCCAACTCGGCCAGAGATCGCTCCCTGTTCGGCCCATCGTGCGGCGCGATGCTCGCGGCCGGCATGCGCTGGACCGAGACTTCCTCAGCGAGCGGTTGCTCCCGCGGCGAGGCCACTTCTTTGGGCGGCGCGGCCGAAAGGGGTTCGATCTGCGCCACCCTCATCGCCGACTCGGCACTGCGTTCCATGTCGGGATCGATCTTCTTCTTGCCGGGTTCGGCGGGGGTGGGGACGAAGATGACCCGATCGGTCGGCAGCCGGCGGGCCAACTCGAGCGGCAGGGTCGGTGCCGGATAATCGGCGTGCAACGGCACGTTCGTCGGCGTGAGCACTTGCCGCGGAACGGCCGGCGCCTCGACCCTTTCGACGCTCTTGAGATCGGCCAACTTCTCGTAGGGGCGATCGCCCGGTACGTGCGATTGGTGCAGGTTGTCGTCGAACAACTCCCGGTTCGCATCGGTGACGCGGATCTCTTCGACGCGTCGCACGATTTCCTGGCTCAGCGGGACGAGCACCAGCAACCAGAGGATGACGGCGTGGGCCAATGCGCTGGCCGCCACGAAGCGGGCCATCGCCGCGCGTCGTCGCAGCCAACCGCCGTAGTAGTACACGGCCGCCACCAGGCCGCCGAACAACACGGCCGCGAGCAATCCCTTCCCCCACACGGCGCGCAGCGCGCTCAGGCGGCTGATGTCCCAGTACGTGAAGGTCTCGACCTCGGCCAGTCGGCTGCGATAAAGGGCAGACGCCGCACCGTCGCCGGAGCGGGCGAACGTGAGGCCGAAACCATCGGCCGACACCGCGGGATCGGTTTCATTCGCGGCGGTGTTGATTCCGCGACCCAGGCTCTCGACGGTCGCGGCCGTATCGCCCAGCCGCACGCGGTAGAGGTCGAAGTTGGCGTCGCGCCCCTTGGTCGGTCGGTCCGATGCGAAGTAGAGCGTGCTCGCGCTGCTATCGAGGTAGGGCGATCGTTCGTTGGCGGCCGAATTCGCGCGGGCGAGCGGAACGGCGTCGGCCCACGGCTCGGCGGGCGTTTGGCGGCCGGCGACGTAGAGGTCGCTCGTAGGACCGCCGGTGCGATTGGACGCGAAATAGAGCCGCAGCCCGTCGGGCGCGATCGCCGGATCGCGTTCATCCTGCGCCGAGTTGATTCCTGGGCCGAGGTTCTTGGGCACTCCCCAGCCCGCTGGGCGACGCGGCGCCAGGTAGAGATCGAATCCCCCTTCGCCGCCGCGGCGATTCGACGCCAGGTAGAGCTGCCGGCCATCGCCGCTGACCGCCACGGCTTCGTCGTCCCACGGCGTATTCAACTCGGTGACGGCTGCGGCCGGCTGCCAGCGGCCGTCGCGCCACTCGGAGCGATAGATGTCGGCATCGCCCCCTCCACGCCGCACCGTCACGAACAGCGTACGGCCCTCGTCGGCCAGGCAGGGGCGGCTGATTTCATTGGGCGATTTGCCGGCTGGCAGCAGGTCGCCGAGCTCTTCGCCCGGTTGCCAGGCGAACGGCCGGATCGGTGCGGTCTCGTCGGCGAGCCAACGCTGCTGCCCGTCGAGTGTGCTGAGTCCCTCGATCCGCCGCGGCCGCGCCCAGAACGCCAGCGCGATCAAGAGCCCGCAGGCGAGCCAAAGCGGCCAGTGGCGAAGGCGGGGATGAAGCATTGCGTTAGTTTCCAACTCGTGGGCACGAGGTTGCGGCCGCGCAGGCCCTGTGGCGGCAATCGGCGATCATTCGTTCTGGCTGACAGTGACCTTGTAGTCCGTGATATTTGCCTTGTTGCAGAGACCCATGACACGCACGCCCGCCTCCCAGGCCGTATGTGCGTCGCCGCGGATCTGCACGCTCTGCGTCCCCGGGTTCTTCAGACCGAAATCGCGTAACAGGGCGGCGAGCTGTTCCTCCGTCAACGTCTGCTGCATGACGACATACTGGCCGTCGCGCGTGACGTTCACGACCAATTCGTGCGGGGGCATGGAGAGCGGTTCCGCGCGCGCGACTTCCGGCAGCTTGATCGGCAACTCGCGTTCTTCGCGGTCGAAACGTGTGGCGCACAGAAAGAAGATCAAGAGCAAGAACACCATATCGATGACGGGCGTCATGTTCGGCCCATCAAGCTCGGCCTCGCTGGCGGGTAATCGCATACAAGAACTCCTGCGTTGGGCGTCGATCGGGCAGATCGAAACACCGAGCATCAAACGGCCGCACTACGACGAAGAGCCGAGCAACGGATTCGCGTTCGCCGGCCGGCCGCCGGTACGCTCTTTCACTTGCGCCAAGGTGGGTAGGGCGTCGGTCAGATGATCGTCGATTTCGCGCACGAACCGCTCGCTACGGCTGCCGAAGTAGGCGGCACACAGCATGGCCGGAATGGCGATCAACAGCCCGGCGACGGTGGTCTCCAACGCCAGATAGATTCCTTCGGCCAGCAACTCGGCCTTGCCCAACCCGGCTTGACTGGCCACACGGAATGCTTCGAGCATGCCCACGACGGTGCCCAGCAGTCCGACCATCGGGGCGACGTTGGCCGCCACCGAAAGGGGCCGCACGCGGGCGCGCAGTTCGGCCATCTCTCGGGCGACCGCGTCTTCGAGCGCCTTTTCGATCTCGGCCGGTGTCCAGCCGGCCCTGGCCAGCCCGGCTCGCAGAATCTTGGCGAATGGCGACGGATGCTGATCGCAGATGGCCTGGTATTTTTCCAACCTCTGGTCGCCCGTGCGCAGCAACTCGTTCAGGGCCTGCGCCAACGCCGGCGGCACCACCTTGCCGCGCGTCAGGTTCGCCAATCGCTCGAACGTCACCGCCGCGGCCACCAACGAGATCAGCCCCAAGAAGCCCATGAAGGCGAGATTCATCGGCCCGCCGGCCACGATCATTTCCCAGAGATTGCCGGGCGGCTTCTTGGCGCCGGTCGATGCATCGGGACCCGCTGCCGAATCTTTCATGGCGGTCTCGGCCTTTGCCTCGGCCGCGGGTTGGGCATCCTCGGCGTGGAGCTGGGCGAAGAAGAGACCACCCAGACACAAGGGCACGACGAGCAGGGAAGGGAATCGCAGCCCCTTCGCGCCTACTCCGGCAAACGGAAATGAGTTCATGCGACCTTCTTCGCTTTCGGCTGTGGACTTGGTTGGCTACGAGTTTGGAGGGCGAGCCCTTCTCCGTCCGGTGTTGGCTGGCGGGGGACCACCGCTTTATTTCTTGATGCTCGCCAACAAGGTCGCGGCATCTTTCGCTTTGGGGTGGTTGGGATATTTCTTGATGAGCGTTTCCAACAGGTCGCTGGCCTTGGCGTCGTCCTTCAGCTCGATCAAGCAACGGGCCGCTTCGAGGTAGCCGAGCACCTGCCATTCTTCATAGGGATAGCCGAGCGCGGCGGTCAGGAATTGCTCGACGGCTTCTTGGTATTTCTTCTCGCGGAAGTCGCATTCGCCGATCATGAAGCGCGCCTTGGCGGCCGTCTCGGTGTCGGTCTCCTTCGTCACCTGCTCGTAGGTTTGCCGCGCCTGGGGTAGCTTCTCCTGGTTCTGCTGCGCCCAACCCAACCCATAACGCGCGTCGCTGAGTAACTCAAACTTGGGAAACTGGTCGACGAGTGCCTGATAGTGCGATTCGCTGGCGGCCCATTGCGTCAACTTTGCGGCGCATTCCCCCGCCCGATAGAGCGCGCGAGCCAGATACTTTTCCGCCTTCTGTCCGATGGCCTGATTGAATCGCTCCAGCGCCGGACCATATTGCATCTGGCGGTAGAGCGACTCACCGGCCAGGTAGGTAGCGTCGGCGAGCAGTGTGCCGGCGGGAAACGACTGGATCTGTGCCTGAAAGGCCGCCGCGGCTGCGGGAAATTGCTGGGCCTCGTATTGCACCCAGCCGAGCTTGAATTGCAGCTTTTCCTGCAACTCGGGCGGCTTGGCCTGATCGCGGCCTCGCTGATATGCCTCGCGGGCCGGGTCCCATTCTTTGAGCGATTCGTGATGCTCGCCGACACGGAACCAGGCATCGCCGGCCAGGTCGCTCTTCGGAAAATTCGTGCCCAGCGTGCGCCAAGCGTCGGCCGCCGCCGCGGCCTGCTTCGCTTCGGCCAGCGCAAACCCCAACTCGTAATACGCTTCGTCTGAGCGCGGATAACTCGGCGCCTCCCGCAGCAACCCTTTGAGCGTGCCGGCCGCCTTATCGAATTCGTTGAGCGCGATCTGGCAGAGCGCGATGGCATAACGGGCGTCGGGTACGTCCGCGGCCGGTGGCTTGCTGGCGAGAAACGCCTCCAGGTCGGCGACGGCCGGCTGATATTGCTTGAGACGTTGTTGCGCCAGCCCGCGCACATAGCGCGCCCGCGGTGCGACTTCGCTGGTCGGAAAGCGGTCGTTGGTGGTCGTCATGGCCGCGACGGCCCCGGCGAAATCATCTTTGGCGAACTTCGCCCGGCCGATGCCATAGGCGGCCGCCGGCGCGAACGGACTGGCCGCGTATTCACCGAGTACTTGCTCGAAGTGCTGGATGGCCGCATCGTATTTTTGTTGTCCTGCGGCGATCTCACCCAACTCGAAAAGGGCGTGCGCCCGATGCACACTGTTGGGCAAGGTCCCGACCAGCCGATTCAACTCGCCCGCGGCTTCGTCGGCCTTCTTGTCGGCCTGCAAGCTGCCCGCCAGGGCTAGCAGCACTTCGTCGGCGCGGGGCCAATCGGGCTTGAGGCGTAGCGATTCGCGAAATGCCGCCACCGCCGGCTGCTGACGCTTGGCGTCGTAGTGCGCGCGGCCGGTGAGGAACTGGGCCTCGGCTTGCAGCGCGGGGTCTGTTACGAGGGGTAGGCTTTGCGTCAACTGGGCCACCGCCTCGTCGTATTTCTTTTCCAGATAGAGACAGAGGCCGATGCGGACGCGGCTCGCTGCAACGTGTCCGTTCTGTGGAAAGCGGTCGACGATCTGGCGGTAGAGCGCCTCGGCCTTGACGACCTGCGGCACCGGATCGGCCGCGCCGCCGGCCAACACCAGACTCTCCGCGGCCACGAACAGCACTTCGGGGACGAGCGGGTTGGCCTGATACTTGGCATTCGCCAAGAAGGCCGTCGCCTGCCGATCGGCTTCGGCGAAATCGCCGACCGAGAGCGCCGCCAGCGCGGCCATGTACGCGGCCTGCGGCACCAACTCGTGATCGGGATGCTGCTGCGCGAACTGCGGGTAGAGCGCGACGGTCTCCTTCCTCCGGTCCGGCATCTCGTACAGCACGTCGATGCGGCCGAGCTTGAGCGCGGGAAGGAGGTTGCTCTGCGGATAGGCCTGGATGGCCTTATCCAATTCCGCCAGAGCGGCTGGTGCTTGATTGAGTTTTACGAGCGTCTTGGCGAGCCAATACGAGGCCTCGGGCGAGGCATCGCTCGTCGTCGCCGCGACCGGTGTGAGCACCTGTTGGGCGTTGGGGTACTTTTCAGCCGTATACAAGAGCTTGCCGGCGGCGACCTGCGCGGCGCCACCATGTTTGCTCTTGGGAAACTTGCCGGGGAGCGATTGATAGAGGGCGACCGCTTGATCGACCTGGTTCTGTTCGGCCAGGCATTGGGCTTGCCGCAACAGGGCGACATCCGCCAGATCGAAGTCGGCCGCGGCCGCTGCCTGCGCGAGCGGTGCCGCCGCCTCGGCGTATTTCTTCACCGCCATCAGCGCCGCGCCGAGCCGCAAACGCACTTCGTTGGCCCGGGCATCTTGAGCGTGCGCCGCCAGAAACGATTGAAACGTGGCGATCGCCTGGTCGTCCTGTCCCAACTCTTGCTGCGCGGCCCCGAGCGCCAGGCGAGCCGAGGGAAGCAGTTCGCTTTGCGGGAAACCGGCGATCAGCTTTTCGTAGAGGGCCGCCGCCGGCTGGATTTGGCCGGCCGCGGTCAGCGCCTCTCCTTGGTAGTAGAGGGCCGCCGGCACGTGCTTGCTCTGCGCGTAAGTAGCCGATACCTGGGCGAATGCCTCGGCCGCCGTCTTCCACTCGTCGGCCTTCTGCGACTTCAGCGCGAGCTGATAGAGACACATCGCCAGATTGAACTGGGCCGCGTCGCGATCCTTGAAATTCGCATACGTCGAGAGGAGGTGGCGATAGGTCGCGGCGGCCTTGTCGGCCTCACCGGCCTGAAGCTGACAGGTGCCCAGATGGTAGTGCGCCCGATCGAGGCGGGAGTCTTGGCGATAGGCATCGATGAACTTCTGCCAGCGTGCCGCCGCTTGCGGATAGAGCCGCTTGTTCTCCAACCCCACGGCCACCGCATAGTCGCGCGTGGCGGCGTTTTCTGGTTTCGCGTCTTGGGCGAGCAGAACGCTACCGCCCGCCTGCACGATGACAAGCACCCAAACTACCGCCGCCGGTTGCCGCGCCCCCTTCGCTCTCGTCATCGCAAACTTCCTGTCGGGCCGGAACACGTTTGTTCAGTCGCATCTTCACGTGGCGGCAAAAAGATGTCAAGTTTGTCATACTTTTGCGAGATGCGACTCCGCCGGGGTAGCGCGTCTAGGATGACTGGTTCGTGAAACGACTCAACGACGGCGAGCTGGAGCGATCGTGGACGGTAGCCAATTCGGCGATGAACCGCGATCGGGGGCTACGCGGGCCGAGCAGCGATGAAAAGGAGTTGGGATTCTCGCCCCTGGAAGTCTTGCATCCACGATTAGACGCTGGTCGCGAAGCGGCCTGGCTCGATCTCGCTTGCGGCAACGGCCGTGCGTTGCGCGAAGCGGCAGAGGGCTTAAACGAAGGATCGTCTGCGAGGCCGATCCTAGTGGGTGTCGATTTGGTCGCGACGTGGCCATATCTGCCGCCCGAATTGCGTCTCGTTTCGTACCATGCCGCGTCGCTCCATCAGTGGCGGCCGGACCGGACGTTCGATCTCGTTACCTGCGTGCACGGTTTGCATTACGTGGGCGACAAGCTGGGGCTGATCGAGCGGTCGGTCGGCTGGTTGTCGGCGGAGGGCCGTCTTGCCGCGCATCTCGATTTGGCCAACCTGCGTTTCGACGACGGGAGGCCCATGAATCGCGCAGTCCTGGCACGGTTCCGGGATCTTTGCTTGACGTATGACCGCCGGCGGCGTCTGCTGATGGCCGATGGTCCGCGGCCGATCGACTTCGGCTGGCAGCATCTGGGGGCCGACGACGAGGCCGGCCCCAACGCAACGGGCCAACGCTCGGTCAACTCTTACTATGGGCGCGCGTGAAGATGATACTCGGTCTGATGGGTCTATCGCCGATTGAGCTGCTCATCGTGCTCGCCGTATTTGTGTTGTTGGTGGGAGCTCCGCTCGCCGGGGTCGTGGCCGTCGTGGTTCTTATTCGGCGGGCCGCGGGCCGAGCCACACCGCCGGCGGTGGCCGGCGAGCCGACGGTCGTCAGGTCGTTCGAGCCGGCCGATGCTCCCATCTCGGACGCGGCACATTGGATAGGGAACGAATTGGAGGTTGCCGCCACGGAACCGGGGCCGGTGCGATTGTTCGAGCTGCCGCTGCCGAATATCGATCGCTCGCTCATCTCGTACCGATTTCGCATCCAAACCGATGATTTGAGATCGAAGGTCTATCCCGAGATGTGGTGCCGTGTCGTAGGCGTCGGCGAGTGTTTTTCGCGCGGCCTCGACCAGAAGGTGCACGGCACCAACCGCTGGCTGACGGTGGAAATCCCCTTCCATTTGCGGCAGGGCCAGCATGCCGATCTTGCCAAGTTGAACCTCGCCTTCGAGGGGCCGGGCAAGGTGAGGCTCGCCGACATTCAGGTGCTGGCGACGCCGCTCCTCTGAACGCTCGTTCGACGGAGCTTTTTCGTTCGCGGTCGCCGCGTTGGTCGGCTGCCCGGGTTGGTCGGCTGCCCGGTGCGAATCGCCGCCCGCAAACCTTGCCCATTTGTCGCGACCCATACAATAGGGATGAAGCGTCGTCGCGTCTCGATCCACCTCTTAGGTACATCTCCCGGCCGACGGCGAAGGTGCTGTAGTCGTTGCCATTCCCGCCGTTGTCCCGCGCTGGGCAACCGGCTTTCGCCGCCGAATCGCGAGCATTGCCGGATGCCGCAGGACTGCGGCGATCCGTTTCCTCGCTATGAGTGTGAAAACTTTCTAAAGAAGAGCCCCAGTCCGAATCGAAACTACCTTTCGGAAGGCTTCGGGCACGTCAGACCGTCTATCACGGATTGTCTGTCGGCGCCCGAGGCCGCAGGGGGGAAAACCTGCCAAAAGGGGTCATGCCTCTTGACCCGCGCCCAACCGGCCACCGCGGCCGCTGCGCGCTGGCCTCGGTTCGTTCTCTCCCCTGCCTCGGCTCTCCCGGGGCTAGTCGCCCGGAAGTGAGTGAAATCCGGAGTGAGTCGGTTGGAATACGACTTCTCCATATTACGGATTTTCACTGACTTCCGAATGCCCTGCGAGCCGATGACCCTAATAAGGCCGGATCAGAGGGATCTGACCCCTAGCCGATGAACATGAATGTGTCAGCCCCGACCCAGATGTTTGCGCTTGCTTGCTTGCCACCCACAGCCGGCGAGAAGGAACGCGGCAGCCGCTTCCGCAAACAACCAAGGGGCAAAGCTCGCTCGAACGGCACCCGTGCCACGAACGAGCATTCCAAACCAACGCGATAGTAAATCGGAGAGCCTGCGATGAAGGTTTTCACAACTGGACAGGTCGCCAAGATCTGTAAGGTGGCCCCGCGCACCGTCAGCAAGTGGTTTGATTCCGGCCGGCTGAAGGGTTACCGCATCCCGGGATCGCAAGACCGTCGAATCCCCCGCGAGTACCTGATCCGGTTCCTCAAAGAACACGGTATGCCGCTGGGCGACCTGGAAGACGAAGCCATGGCAAAGGTGCTGGTTGTCGGTCAGGATCAGGTCCTGATCGAGAACCTGAAGCGCGAACTGCCGCTGGAAAAGTCGTTCAAGTTGGCCGTGGCGGCCAGCGGCTTCGAGGCCGGTATCCAGGCCGAGAGCTTCCACCCCGACTGCATCATTGTCGATTTCTCGATCGGCCGCACCGAAGCGTTGCAGATTTGCCAAAACCTGCGTCGCAACAGTGAATACTCGGACACGATCTTGATCGCCCTGCTGCCGGACGACGGCAACTCGAACAGCTTCGATCGCTCGACGATCAACGAGACGTTCAAGAAGCCGTTCGACGTGGCCCTCTTGGCCGAGCGTCTGCGAACGCTGATCGGTGCCCGCAAGGAATTGGTTCGCTAGTTACCCGCGGGCTGCCCGCCACCGCCCGCTCAAGCGCCCCCTCCCGCACTCGTCGCCGCTAAAAATCAACCCGTCGCGGATAGACCCCCGCGACGGTTTTTTTTGCGCTCAAGTCGCGCGACGGACTAGCGATACGCTGCCGGCCCGTCTTCCGCGCGGGTTTCTCTCTCTGCGACCGGTTAATGTCCGCCCGCCCGGAACGGTTAGTTGCCGGCGACTCTTTCCCGGCCGACCGGCGCTGCGATTGCTCTCGCGGGCCGTGGCGCTGTCCGATCGGGGAATGGCCGGACCCCTCGACGTGTCGCCACGCCGTTTTAGAATGGGCACCCATGAACGAACTTACGCACTTCGACGACCAGGGCGCCAGCCGCATGGTCGACGTGGGTGACAAGCCGATCACCCTGCGCTCCGCCCGGGCGAGTGCCCGCGTGCGGATGGAGCCGCCCACGCTCCAACTCATTCGCGATCGCGGCACGGCCAAGGGCGATGTGCTGGAGGTGGCCCGCTTGGCTGGCATCATGGCCGCCAAACAGACTCCGCAACTCATCCCGCTGTGCCACGCCATAGGACTCGATGCGGTCGAGGTGGGGTTTTCGTTTCCCGACGCGGAGTCGGTCGCCATCGAGGCCACGGTGCGGGTGCATGCTCGGACCGGGGTCGAGATGGAAGCGATGGTGGCCGCCAGCGTGGCGGCGCTCACGATTTACGATATGTGCAAGGCCGCCGACCGGTCGATGACGATCGAGCAAATCCGACTGGAAGAGAAATCGGGGGGCCGCAGCGGGCATTATGAAAGGACGGGGAAATAGAGTCAGCCATGAGCCAGGCGATCAATCAGCACGTCAGCGTGCCCGAGCGACTCAAGTTGCTCTACGAACCGGTCCGCGACGAACTCGAGGAGGTCGAAGAACTGCTGCGCAGCGAGGCGCGGAGCCGCTTTCCGGCCGTCGACGAATTGGTGAAGCACAGCTTCCGTCTGGGCGGCAAACGATTGCGGCCGGCATTGCTGCTGTTGGCGGGCAAGGCCGTGAACAGCACTGTCGGCCGTGAGCATGTCGTGCTAGCGGCGGTGGTGGAGATGATCCACACGGCCACGCTGGTGCACGACGACGTTCTCGACGAAGCCGCGGTCCGCCGGCACCTCGATACGGTGAATGCCCGCTGGAACAACCAAGCGAGCGTCCTCTTGGGCGATTTCCTCTTCAGCCACGCTTTCTATCTGGCCAGCACGGTAGGTAGCGTGTTCGCCTGCCAGCGGATCGGCCGTTCGACCAATATCGTGTGCGAGGGTGAACTGCGCCAGGTGGCCAATCGCGGCAATCTCTCGCTGTCCGAGGACGAGTATCTGAGCATCATCGAGGCCAAGACGGCCGAGCTGTGCGCCTGCTGCTGTCGGCTGGGGGCGCACTATGCCGAGGCTCAGCCCCCGGTGGCCGACGCTTTGGAGAACTACGGCCGCTACCTGGGGATCGCCTTCCAGATCGCCGACGATCTGCTCGATCTGGTGGGTGACGAAGGGACGGCCGGCAAGTCGTTGGGTACCGATCTGGCGCAGCAGAAACTGACGATGCCCCTGATACGGCTCTTGAGCCGGCTTGATGAACGAGATCAACGTCGGGTGCTCGGCCTGCTGCAACAACCCGCCGCGGAGCGACGCAACGAGCTGCAAAAGTGGCTCGACGGCAGCGACGCACTCGACTACACACGCGCCCAAGCCCGGGCCTATGCCCGGCGCGCGGTAGACGAATTGTGCGTCCTGCCTGCCGGCCGCGAACGTTCTACACTGGAACGGCTGGGGCGGTTCGTCGTCGAACGCCGCCAGTGACCGTCGAGCACCGTCGGTGATCCGCAGCTCGATTCGCCGCGACACTCGTTATGGCAGCGTCACCGACTCGCCTCCGTTTATGGTACCCATGGAGCCCCACACGCCGTAGGGGCTCGGTGCGCCGGCAAGGGTGACCTCGGGGAGCGAGAGGTTGCCCGTATCGATCGAGTCGTTGATGAAACGAACGGACCCGTCCATCATACTGGCGACCACGCCGCCCGGATGGTTGCTACTCGCGGAATAGACTCCGCCCGAATTGTCGCAACTCGTTGTGCCGTTGGCCGACTGACAGCAAGAGGGGCTGTTCGGGGCCAGGACGGTATTGAAACTCGTCCAAACAGCGTAGCCGTCGTTCCAGCGCATCCCCGCTTCTTGGTTGCCCGTATTGGTGTACTTGCCCGCGACCGCCGAAGTAAGGCAGGCCGAGGGGTTCGTGTTGATGTTGGGATAGCCTTCGGCGACTCCCCCTTTGATGAACGCACCATTGAGACCGACAACTCTCTCCGACATGGCCACGGTATTGCTCGTCCCGTCCGTGATGTTCGCCAAGGTGTAAGTCGACAAATAGCCGAAGGGACCGCGCACGGTTGAGGTGGCGGCACCGTTGATCGAGTCACCCTGGCTGAAGCAATAATTGGTTCGACCGATGGTTCCATATACTTGCCCGGTGGCGCTCGTCGCCTGGGTATAGATCGGGCCGATCGGACCGGGCTGAGTGGGATTCATCTGTCCCACTTCCGACGGACAGTGCAAAACCGGAATGTTGACGCACCAGGCCGGATACGTATTGGTCCATGCGTTCGGACCTTGCGGTGGAAAAAGAATCGTTCCATCGTAGCTCGCCAGGTTGGCGCTAATCAGGGTCCAAAGGTGCTGCTGCTCGTAGTACGGCGTGAGGAAGACGAAAGCGGCCAATCGTTGCGCGTTGTTGTAGGTGCCCGTGTTCGTGCCGGTCGATCGCGGCGGCAACGCCTTCTTCACGTCGTTGTAGTTCAATACACCCAGCGTGAGTTGCTTGAGATTGTTGGTGCACTGCGAACGGCGCGAAGCTTCGCGCGCGGCTTGCACGGCCGGCAGCAACAAGGCCACGAGAATACCGACGATCGCGATGACTACGAGTAATTCCACCAATGTGAATCCGCGTCGAGCTCTCATCAAACTTCCTCGGAAAAAAGGGGTGCGAGAATAGATTCGGACTGGCCGACGTTTCGTCCGGCCCGCTCGGTTATGCCTCAATAGTGCGCAGATCAGCGTTACTGGTTGCAGCTTCCGGTCAGCGGCCTCCAGCCGACCGGTACATGCCTCTTCTAGATGTCCGAGCCTGGCCGAGTTTAACAAGCTGTTATCTAAAGTGTCAATTTTTTTCCTACGGCTTTCGGAGTCGATTGTCGCGTTCGTGCGTTGCGCATGTACGCAATACAGGGGCTATATAGCCATATATACAACTTATGGGGCAGACGGCTTATACCCCAGGGTATGGAGAGACAGTCGTCGGACTCAACACGCGACCCAGAACCACGACCGGAACCACCCGACCGGCGCATGTGGATAGCACTCATCGGGGGGGCAGGCCAGGAATGGCGGCAGTAGCGAGTCGTCCGATGGGTATGAAGACGGAACGTCTGACGGCGGACGCTGCCGTGGTGGGAGCGGCCGTCGCGGCGGTCCTATTGGTGGCCGCGTCCAGGCGGGCCTCGATGGGGTTTGGGCCGCGTCCGCTGTGGGCGTCGCAAGGGAAGCCGACTGTTGCCGAGACGTGCGGCTCATGTTCGATGGCGGCAAGCCAACGGCGGTCGGCAAATGTGCGTCGAACACGGCACATCGCCGATCGTGTCCAGTGAAGATGGCCTAAAAGGCGGTTTGACCTTCTTTTTCAAATGGTTGTCGCGGAGTTTCGTTACTCACGGTCAGCTATATGGCGCGCGGGGGATGGTATGTCGTGCGTTGTAAACTCCTAGCGCCGCGTTGAATCTACAGGCCATGTTGTTAGCATACTCACGGATAATCCACGTCGCCGCATCCAACGGAACTCGCCACGCCTGTTTCAGCCCTTGCCGAAACGGGTGTAAGCTTCACTTACCCTCCGGTGCACCTAAAATGTCAATGCGCGCAGTGCGCTTGACAACGGAGTGCATTTAACAAAAGAGGGAGCGAGTAGTTATGGGTACGATTCCTGTATACAATGTGACGGATTACGGCGCGATCGGCGACGGCAATACTTCGCACGCAGCCGTCAACACGGCCGCCTTCAATTCGGCGATCTCGGCGTGTTCGAGCGCCCCCGGCATCGTCTATGTGCCGGCGGCCGTGGGGTTCGTGGTCAACAACGGTAGCATCAACATTCCCTATTCCAACGTCGTTCTCCAGGGCGCGGGTGGCATGGGCTCCTCGGGAGGTGGAAGCAGCACGTCCAACATCATCGCCTTGGGCTCGGGCAACACCATCAACATCACGGGGATGGGTTGCGTCGTCCGCGACCTCGCGTTTCAGCCGAGCGGTGCCCAGAACGCCTCGTATCTGAACATCTCTCAGAACGGCTCGTCGACGCAGGGCCAGATCCGGGTGGATAACGTTCACATGTATTCGCCCTACATCGGCATCTCGTTGTCGCAACCGTCGGCGACGCCGGGCGAATACTGGATCGAACGGCTGCTCATCGAAGGGCAGACGGTCGTCGGAGGGATCAGCGCGAATGTGGGGAGTGCCGCGGTCAATCTGCGGCACGTCGTCATGGCCCAAGCCCCCGGCGCCACGCAGCCGCAGTACGGCATCCAGGTGGTGAACGCCGGCGAGTTGATCATCGACGGTGGTTGCGACATCATCTCGATGGGCAACTGCTTGGCGATTCAGCCCGGGACGGGTCAGGCGGTGCTCGCCGTATTCGTCTCGGATAGCCTGTTCGATAGCGGCAACGGGGCGGGTTGCGTCGTCATCGCGCCGACCGGCAATGGTTACGTGTTGACGGTCCGGTTCTCCAACGTTTGGGCGAGCACCGGAAGCAACACGACCAGCACGAACGGATTCTCGTTCTTCGGGTCGGGATCGATGAGCCCGTACCCATCGATCCAGGACGTGAGTCTGGTCAACTGCGTGGGCAAGGGGTTCACCAACCACGATGGCTTGTACGCCAGCAATGTCGTCGGCTTGTCGGTGACCTCGTCGACCTTCGGCGGGAATTACGTCGGCATCAACATCGCCGGTGGCATGAGCAACTTCAACCTGATCGGGAACAAGTGTGGCAACTACACCCCGCAGGGCGGAAATGCCTACTACGGCATCATCATCAACCCGGGAGCGAGCGACTATTACACCGTCATCGGCAACGTCTCGCAGGGAAATGGTACCGGCAGCATCTTCAACGGTGGGACCGGATCGCACCAGGCGGTCGTGTATAACGTGCCGTAACGCCCGACGCACGGCCACGTCAGGCGGCAACGCGGCGTAGCGGCAGGTGATCGACCTGCTCGGCCTCGGTGTTGTCCTGGCTGACCGGCGGAATGGTTCTTCGCTTGGCGGTCCGAAAAGACCACCTCGCACCGAGCCATTCGGAGTGTTTTCAAAGTCGCCGGCCTCGGTGGTCAGTCACGCTGCCGGGGCCGGCGGATCGGCCTGTTGCCGGGCGGTCCATCCGGTGCGGAAGACCGCCCGACGTCTTGTCATGCCTGTTCGATCCTGCACGGCCCACCGGGCCGACCATCCGGTGGGCCATGTGCTGTGCTCGATCTAGAGTTGCAGCACCGATTGTGGGTTCTGCGCGTGACCCTTGTCGGCGAGGGAAGGCGGACGGAGAAATGCCGTCCGCCTTTTTATTGCGCCCGATGGCCCGAGATATCAGGTACAGGCGAACTGCCTGGGCATCCCTTCCGGCTAACGAAGCAGCGGCGCGGGGAATGGGGGCATTTCAAAAAAATCCAGTACCAACCTGGCAGCTCGGCGATGCTCGACGGAAATCCTCCCTGCCCGCGTCCGTAACCTGAGTGTTGCCGACATCGAGCGATCGCAGGCTCGTGAGCCCTTCTAAGTGGATCAGGCCGGCGTCCGTAACCTGAGTGCCACCGAGCCAAATGTCTCGGAGGCGCGACATCTCCTTGAGTTGAATCAATCCCGCATCCGTGATGCGTGTGTCCCTGAGAAAGAGTTTCTCAAGATTCGGTAAATCGCGCAGATGGATCAGCCCAGCGTCCGTCAATTCGGTGCGGCAGAGATTGAGCGTCTGCAGGTTGGTTAGCTGTGCCAGGTGCGCGAGGCCATCGTCTGTCAGTTTTGTGTTGCTGAGGTCAAGCGTCCGCAAACTCCGCAGCCCGCGGAGATGGAGCAATCCTTTGTCGGTGACCTGCGTGTCGGCAAGGCCAAGCTCTTGCAGAACCGCCAACTTGCGCAGATGAGCCAATCCCACGTCCGTGAGGGGAGTTCCCGCGAGATGAAGCTCCTTTAGACCTGTTAGTCCCTGCACGGCTCGGAGCCCGTCGCCGACGATTTGATCGCGGCTGAGGACAAGTCGTTGCAGACCAGTGAGCCCTCGCAAGTGAACTAAGCCGGCATCGGTGACCTGAACGCGAGCGAGCGATAGCTCTTCTAGCGACTTCAAGCTTGCCAAGTGAGGCATTCCGGCGTCCGTGATCGGTCTACCGGAGACGTCGACATCCCGCACGCCTTTAAGCCCTCGCAGGTGAACGAGGTCGGCATCCGTCACTTGGGCTTTGATGAAAGAAGCCGATGCCACTTCATGAAAGTAGTCTGGTGGCAACCATCGTGGTAGAAGTCGAGTTGGCGACACCAACCGACCGAGCTCGTCGTCGTAAGTGATCGCCCCGCGCAAAGCCCTGAGCGCCGCCACCGCCCGCCGCTGTCGCTCGGCCGGAACGGCCCACACGCTCAAGCCGATGCACAACACGGTCACGACGGCCAGCATCAGACGCAGAGAGAACTGCTTGGGCATGCCGTCAGCCTAACGCCGACGCAGAGGCGGGGAAACGACTCTGTGAATTCTGCGGCGGCTCTTGCCGCTTCTTCGGCAAGGCGAAGAACCCTTGGAGGGCGACGGCCAGGCTCATGGGCTCGACGAGATCTTACAATTCGGCAATGCCTTCCGGAGTCGAGCAATACCCTCGTCCGTCACTTTGCTGTCGAAGAGCCAGAGTCGTTGGAGGTTCGTCAGTGCGTGCACGTGCGCTAGCCCGGCATCTGTGATCGGTGTGTATTCGAGCGAAAGCTGCTTCAGGTCTGTCAACCCTTCTAGATGCACCAGCTCTGCGTCGGTGATCAGGGCTCCGTCAAGCCAAAGGATGTGAAGTCTCGGCAGTGATTTCAAGCGAGCCAACGTGTCGCCGGTGACCCGAGTACGGCGGAGCAAAACCAGTTCGACGTCGTCAACATAATCCTGCGGAAGCCACCGCGTCAGAAATGTACGCGAGACATAGAATACCTCGCCGCCGTCAGCCCGGATCGCATTCACCGCCTGCCGCTGCCGCTGGGAGGGAATGACCCACACGGTCAAGGTGATGCACAATACGGTCACGACCGCCAGCATCAGTCGCAGGGAGAACTGCTTGGGCATGCCGTCAGCCTAACGCCGACGCAGAGCTGGCGAAACGGCACTGTCAATTCTTTCGTTTCTGTCGGCCGCTCTGACTCAGAGGTAGCCGAAGGCTCAGCGATCAATTCGACAGCTCGGTAACACCTCGCTGAGTCGGGCCATTCCAGCATCCGTGACCCGAGTATTCCAGACCTCGAGCTCTCGCAAGTTCGTCAGTCCTCGCAGATGAGCCAATCCGGCGTCGCCGACCTCGGTATCGTTGAGGCAAAGCGTATGCAGATTCGTCAATCCTTGCAGGTGGGCGACCCCAGCGTCCGCGATCGCGGTGTGGTCGAGCACGACGATCCTCAGGTCGGTCAGCCCTCGCAAGTAGATCAGCCCAGCGTCCGTGATGCCGGTGTCGGTGAGGTCGAGAGCTTGCAGTGCTGTCAGCCGTTGTAAGTTCGCCAGCCCCAAATCCGTGAGCGGGGTGTAGCCGAGCCCAAGTGTTTGCAGCCTCGTCAACCCTGTCAGGCGGGCAAGCCCAGTATCCGTGACCTCGCGGCCACGGAGAGAGAGAAATCGCAGGCCCGTCAGTCCTTGCAGGTGGTCCAGGCCAGCGTCGGTGATCGGCGAATCACCGAGTGAGACTCTTCGCACCTCGTCGAAGTAATCGGGCGGCAGCCACCGACGTAGAAGTGTCTTGGGTCGCGAATCCGTCCATGTGCCGGGCAGATCGTTCGCATACCTGACCCTCCCGCCCAGGGCCTCAATCTCCTTCACCGCCCGCCGTTGCCGTTCGGCAGGGCTGCCCCACACGCCCAAGGCGACGCACAGCACCGTCACGACCGCCAGCATCAGGCGCAGCGAAAATTGCTTGGTCATGCCTTCAGGCTAACGCGGAAGCCGAGCGAGGCAAATGGAAAACCATTGCCGCGGGTCAGGTGCCCCGACGGCGCAAGTGACCGTGCTGGCAGTCGGTGACTCCGAGCAGCCGACAAAACGGGAGCGGGCTCCGAACAAGTCGACGTTTCACGGCCAGTTTTTGGCCCACGGCGCTCCGGCTTCCGTGTTTTGTCGGCCGGCGGCCGGAAGCGCCGACAAATTCCGCTCGGTGGCGACGATGTCGGCCGAGTCGATCATCGGCTGGCCATGGGCTTCGATATCTCGCGCGCGGTATCGACCGTGTACAGCATCGTGGAAAGTCTGTCGGTTTCTTGATGAGGTTCGCCATGCCACTCTTCGCGGCCGTTTCGGCTCAGCCAGAGCTCCCGTGTGGTGAATCGAACCGGCGCAAAATGCCAAGCCAGTTCTTGATCGTCGCGGCGGGACTCCACCAGCAAGACCAGTTCGGGATCGGTGCCTTTGGGCCAGACGTAGCAGAAAAGCGCGCCGTCGGCCGCCTCACCCTGCTCGTCGCCATATCGCAGTAGAGGCTGCGGCAGCAAGCGCAGCTCCCAGCGACCGTCGAATTCCATCGTAGCCGTGAAGCCGCGGGCGATCTGGCGCATCTGAACGAGCCTCGCCGCAGCGCTCGAGGCCGGCGGCGGCGCGTCGGCCAGCCGCTCGCGCTTCAGCCCTTGCGCGGGCTTCCACCTGCGTCCGTTCTGTACGACGGCCGGCCCGATCGGCGTCTCGGCCAGCAGGTGAAACTCGTGAACGACCTTGCGCAGGCTGTCGTTCGTCGGTCCCGACATGATGCAGCCGATGACCTCCGGCTGCTTTTCGCGCATCCAGACAAAGACGTCGCCCGACCAGTCGTCGTCGGTCGACCATCGCATGATCGATTCGTTCGCCAGCTTCAGCGGCTCACCGCGAGCGGTCGAAAACGAACATCTCTCCGCATCTTCACGATAGATTTCCCGCAAGGGATCGGGCGGCGTAGCCTTCTCCGGTTCGTCGGCCCGCGCGAACGAAAATGCGCCGGCGAGGGTCCAAACGCTCGCCGTCCCGACGATCCAGCGAACGACAGAACCGACAACGCCCAAAGCTCGCAACGACAGGTTCATTTCGTCTCCGAATGCTCGGCTCCCGGACAGCGACCCGGTTCCCGACGCAGCTTGGTCCCTTCGGATGCCACCGCTCAGGATAATGACAGAATGTCTTATTCGCAAGCCGCGGATAGAACTGGGGCATCGGGCGTCATTCGTCCGGCGGATGGCGGAGGAGGCTTCCAAGAGACCGCGCAACGATGCCGGCGACCGCGATGGCCGCGTCGCTCAGTCGATTCGGATGCGGGACAATACGAACCGCGGTGGCTCGGGCAGCGTTAGTTCCATTTCAATCGTTTTCGAATCGCGCTCGATCACGAGCGGTATATGCTCACGGGGATACCAAAAGGCCTTGAACAGCTCAAACATGCGCGCTTGGTCGGCGTCCTTACCGTCGACTGCCTTGATGATGTCGTTTGCTCGCAGGCCGCACTTTTCCGCCGGCCCGTCTTCGTCGACCGACTGCACGACCACTTGGCCGTCGATGCGATAAGCGTGCAAGCCACAGCACACGACTGCGTCGCGATGGCCAAAGTTCTTGTTCTTCTTTAGATAGATGACGCAATGCGGGAAATCAAAAGTGACATTGAACTGGGTCAGAAAATACAAACCGACGAAGCCTTCGCGGCCATGCTTATGTTCATCCCAAGCTGTGTCGACGAACGAAAAGTCGTCTCCGATCGTGAACTTGTTGACCAGGCCATGTCGTACCTCCGCTGTGCCGCTTGCCTCCCAAATGAGGTGCAGTTTGCCAGACTCAACGAGACTGCCATTGTTGCCAAGCCGTGAAAATGTCTTTGGGAGAATCGACCCGGTGTTCCCCGAATACTTGCCGGTATCGATTGAGCATTGGATTGGTTCTAAGCCGGGGAACTGTATGGGAACGGTGGGTTTTTGCTGGTCAGCAAAACTTACGACCGTGCCCTCACGTATCGGTTTCTGTAAAAGGCTTAGCTTGCCGTTGTCGAAATCAAGGTGCATGACGAAGTTGCTCAACACATCCATACCGAGGAAGCCGTCCACCGGGTGGCCGAGTTGCTTTCGGATGGAGTCGAGCGGCAAGCAGCCGACACGCCCCCGGACAGTGACTGGGATGCGCCCCCAATACATCGAGGGAAACTCGAAGACCGGGACATCGACTGTTCCGTTCGGCGTCTTCGCCGACGCCGTTCCCACGGGAGCACCTAGAAGGTGCTTCAATGAAGCATCAACAAGGGTGTCAGTGCAACCGGTAGCGACGGCGAAAGTACAATCCTTGTCGCCAATTCTGACCGGAACCAGCAGCATGTCGCCGTCGGTCTGAATGTCGAACTCCTCGAGAACCAGCGACCGATCGACCTCTTGGGCGAGCGTCGGCGATGCGGGGAGTAGCCAAATGACTACGGCAAGCAGCGAGCCACGCATGAGCTGATTCCTTTCAAAGCGAGGAGTTCCGACGATTATCGACGGTCCGCCCCGTGGCGGGAATAGCAATGCGGCGAACCTATCAATCAGCCGTTCCGGTCGCTCAACGGGGCTGCGGCCCAAATGGCAAGGAAGGTCGTGCGTCTGAATGGATCATGCACCCCGGCAGTGCTTTCTGGAGTCGGGCGACACCGTCGCGCGCGACCTGAGTGCGGATGAGCCAAAGGATTCGCAGGTTCCTCAGACCTCTGAGATGCGCCAAGCCGGCATCGGTGACACGAGTGTCATTGAGCCCAAGCTCTTCGAGATGCGTCAGTCCTTGTAAGTGAACCAACCCAGCGTCCGTAATCAGGGGGTCATCAAGCCAGAGGCGCCGAAGTCTGGGCAGTGCTTCCAAATGGGGCAACGTGGCGTGCGTGACTCGGGTGCGGCGGCCGAGCAAAACCGTGTCGACGTCGTCAAAGTAATCCTGCGGCAGCCACCGCCGCAGAAAAGTCTCGGCGGCCGGTGCGTCGTTCGACACGTATTCGACCTTTCCGCCTACAGCTTGAATCGCCGTCACCGCCCGCCGCTGCCGCTCGGCCGGAACGACCCACGCGCTCAAGGCGATGCACAATACGGTCACGACCGTCAGCATCAGGCGAATAGAGAATTGCTTGGGCATGCCGTCAGGATATGCCAAGGATGGGAAAGGAAAGGATGGCAGGCGCTGCTAGCCGGCTGCAGACTGGGGGCGTTGCGGGGTTATTTTCTCCTGCAAATGACAACCAAAAAAGGGGCTGTAATTGCCAGAGTGAGCAATTCGCCCAGAAGGAAGTATTGGCCCAATTCGCCATAGGCGAGCGGAGTCATAAACCAGATTGCGGCCACTGCAATAGCGATGAAAAGGACCTTGAGCGAAAAGACCGGACGGCCGCCCAACGCGATTAGTACCAAAGCCATCAAAACGAGGACGATCACGGTGAGGCTGGCGAAGGCCGCGCGCGTTGCAGCAGGCACGATCGACGCCAGGCCTCCTGCCAAGCCGGCGGCGGTCAGGATAAGGGCGGCGAGGGCGAACTCGGGGCGACTCATGGGAGCCTGCGGCTCAAAGGGCAAAGAGAATCATGGGCCCGCCGAAATCACGCACTTCGGCAAAGCCTCTTGGAGTCGTGCAATTCCGTCGCCCGTGACCTTCGTGCCGTCAAGGGAAAGCAATTCTAACTCCGTCAGCCCTTGTAAATGAACCAGACCGGCGTCCGTGACCTGTGTGTCAGCGAGATCGAGTTCTTTCAGTCCATGCAGACAAACCAAGCCGGCATCTGTGACCTGAGTCTCGCGAAGGCCAAGGTATCGCAGGCCCGTCAGCCGTTGCAGATGAACCAACCCGGCATCCGTCACCAGTGTCTTGCGGAGCCAAAGCCATTCCAGGCTCGTCAGCCGTCGCAGGTGAGCCAACCCGGCGTCCGTGACCCGAGTATTGTTGAGCCGGAGCATTTGCAACTCCGTCAGCCCTTGGAGGTGAGCCAACCCAGCGTCCGTGACCTGAGTATTGCCGAGCCAGAGCGCTTGCAGCTTCGTCAGCCCTCGGAGGTGAGCCAATCCGGCGTCCGCGACCCGCGTCTTATGGAGCTGAAGCCATTGCAGCTTCGTCAGCCCGTGGAGATGAACCAGCCCGGCATCGCTGATCAGCGTGCCGTCGAGCACGAGCGCTTCCAGGTCCCTCAGCCCTGCTAGATGAACCAACCCGGCATCCGTGATCTGGGTTTTATCTAGGCGAAGGCGTCGGAGCTTCGCCAATGCTTGCACGTGAGCCAACACGTCGTCCGTGGCCTGAGTTTCGTTAAGCCAAAGGTCCTCGACGTCGTCAAAGTACTCTCGCGGAAGCCACCGTCGCAGAAATGTCTCGCTTTCCTTTGGCTCACGCGAGACGTAGCGCACCCTTCCACCGACTGCCTCGATCGCCTTCACCGCGCGCCGCTGCCGCTCGGCCGCACCCCCCCACGCGCCCAAGGCGATGCACAATACGGTCACGACCGTCAGCATCAGGCGAATAGAGAATTGCTTGGGCATGTTCTTACGTTAGCGGCTCTATAGAATGCGGGCCACCCGGTGCCGAATCGTAGCACGCCGCTCCAAACTTGCCGCGAGTTGCACTACGGACTACGCTGGTGCCGGCCGGGCCACGCGCGTCGCCGGGCAGTCGTCGTTCGCTGAGACTCGATCGCGAACGCCGAGCACGCCGTATCAGTCGTACGCTGAATAGAGGGCACCATGAAGTCTCATGTCTTGGCGCGGCGCGTATTGTTGTCGGGCATCATGTTGGTGCGAGCAACGAACGTCGCGGCCGGCGCCGATCGGCAGTCCGTGATCGATCGCGTCAATCAACTCGGGGGCAGCGTCGAGCTCAATGCCAAGCTCGAGGGCAAACCGATCGTCAGGATCGATCTCGGCAATACCTCGACCGGCGACGACGATCTGAAAGTTGTGCTAGCAAAGCCGCTCAAGCAGCTCCGCTGGCTCAACCTGTGGCGCACCCACGTCACGAGCGCCGGGCTGGTGCATCTCGAAGGGTTGGCCGATCTCGCCTGGCTCGATCTCGGCGGCACGCGCGTCGGCGATGAGGGCCTGGCACACGTCGGCCGTTTGTCGAAGTTGGAGACACTCATCCTCCACAAGACGCGCGTCACCGACGCCGGGCTCAAGCATTTGCAGGGACTGACCGGCCTCAACGAGCTGGCGCTCTCGGAGTCTCCGATCAATGGCAACGGCCTCGAAAGCCTCAGCGGCCTGAAGGACTTGAAGATCCTGCACCTGTCTCGCACGCGCCTGGCAGACGACGCCGTCGAGCACCTCAGCAAACTCACCAGCCTCGAAACGCTCGACGTGGGCGTCACGCACCTCACCGACGCGGCGCTCGTCCACTTCCAGCCGCTGACAAACCTGCGGACGCTCGTGCTGAAACACACGGCCATCACGGGCAGCGACCTGGGGCGGCTCGCGAAACTCAAGAAGCTCAAGTCGCTCGACCTCGCCTCCACGCGACTCGACGCCGACGGCCTCAAAAACGTCCGATCGCTCGGCAGTGTGCAGCAACTCTATCTGGCCGATACGGCGATCGACGACGAGAGCTTGGCCGCCCTGGCCAGGCTCGGCAAGCTGCGGCTGCTCGACCTCGCGCTGACCGCCATCGGCGACGCCGGGCTGGCGAATCTCGACAAGTGCGCCGGCCTGGAGCATCTGTACCTGGCGGGCAGCCGGGTGGGCGACGCGGGGCTCGCGGGGCTGGTCGGCATGCCGTATCTACAGACGCTCGTTCTGACGGGTTGCGAAGTGAGCGACGCGGGGCTGCCGCACCTCGCCGGGCTGAAGCATCTGCAACACCTCGAATTGCAACAGACCCGCGTCCGGGGCGCCGGGTTGAAGGCACTCGCGGGGCTCGCACAGCTCGAGCTCCTCGATGTGACCGATTCCGCGTTCGACGACGAAGGCCTGTCGCACGTCAAGTCGCTCACCGGCCTCGTCGAGCTGAGCCTGTCGCACACGAGCGTGGGCGACGCGCAGTTGGGGTCGCTGCGACCGCTCAAGAAGCTCGAATCGCTCCACCTCGCCGGCACGCGCGTGACGGACGCCGGCCTGGCCGAGATCGGCCAGCTCTCGACATTGCGCGCCTTGACGTTGACCGGCAACGAGATCGGCGACGCCGGCCTGGCGCATCTCAAGGGTCTGGAGCGGCTCGAGGCGCTGTCGTTGCAGAACACGCGCGTCACCGACGCCGGCCTGAAAGAGCTGGCCGAACTCAAGCTCCTCTCCACGCTGAGCGTGGGCGCGACTCACGTCACCGACGCTGGCGTCGAAGCCCTGCAAGAGAAGCTGCCGCACCTGCACGTCGTGCGATGAGAGCGGCTGACCGAATCCGAAAGCTGGGACGGCTTCGGTTTCGTCGGCTGCTCCTATTGCTTTTCCGGCGCGCCGGCACCGGGCAGGCTGGCTTGATGGACCAGGCCCTTGAGGAACTTGCTGGCGGCGATGTATTCGTTCGGCGAGAACTGGGCGATCTCGGAATGCAGTTGATCGCTCATGTCTTCGGCGGCCTGTTCGATGTCGCGGTAGTTCTGCGTGCCCAGACCCGATCCGTGCGGGTCGTCGGCCGCCTTACGGAAGAACCCTTCGAGCTTGGTGCGGCCGTCGTCGAACTCCGCACGATGGAACAGCTCCGGCCACCGGATGGCCCCTGCCGCATCGACGACATCCTTGGCCGGCGCCGGTGCCGGCAACCTCGCGTGGCCGAAGGCCGCCAGCTCCTCGGGGGTGGCGTGGGGGTGTCGCGCCGCCAGGGCGGCGTGGTACCTGGCGTACTGATCCCGCTGGTTGAGCCACGTTTCGGCGCGCCATTCCTTTTCCATCTTCGCCCCCTGATAGGCCAACTGGTAGTTGGTCGCCGGGTCAGTGGGCACCTGGACGCCGTTGACGATGACGGTGCCGAAGCCATAGCGGTTGTCGGGGCCGACGAAGCCCCGTGTCGCGGAATAGCCGTCGTAGTAGCCGTGCTGGTATTCGGAGTGGTGAAAGTTCGGGCTGGGGAGGCTCCAGTTATTCTGCCGCGCATCGTTCATGCCGGCGATCCAGCCGTCATGGTGACCGCTGCCGTAGTGCGGATTCTGGCCGCTGGGTTGCAAGGGCATCCGACCGATGCCCTGCGCCATCGCGGCGGCCGTAATACCGACAACCTGCGCCAACGCCAACAAGAACCGCCCTTTCATCGAACGAGCCCTCCCCAGTTCATGCCTTTCGGTCGCTGACCGACGCGCCACTCGCCCTCGCGGTCGCAACATGCCGACGATCGGCGAGGTCGACGGATAGCTATGCATAATAGCAGACGCTCAGGCGGCTCGCGCTTCTTCAACCGCCGTTGGTCACGGCCGCCAGCATCAGGCGAAGCGAGAATTGCTTGGGCATGCTGATAGGCTACCGCCCTTTTCCGATCCGGGCAAGCAGACCGTCGAGTGAGATTCGGCACTTCGGCAATGTCTTCTGGAGGCGGGCAACTCCGTCCTCCGTGGCCTGAGTACGGTAGAGCGAGAGGTTCGTCAGGCTCGTGAGCGCTTGCAGGTGGACCAGTCCGGCATCCGTCACCTGAGTGTTGTCGAGCCAGAGCCATCGCAGCTTCGTCAGACCTTGGAGATGAACCAATCCGGCATCCGTGATCCGAGTGTAATTAAGCGGAAGCCGTCGAAGTTTCCTCAGTGGTTCCAAGTGGGTCAACACGTCGTCCGTGATCCGCATGGTGTCCAGCAAATCAGAACTGCTGGTGAGCCTAACACCGCAGACGTCGTCAAAGTAATCCCGCGGAAGCCGCCGCCGCAGCAAAGCTATGGGGAACGTCTCGCCCGCCACTGAATCACGTGAGACGTAGCGTACTCCTCCACCGGCTGCCTCAATCGCCGCCACCGCCCGCCTCTGCCGTTCGGCCGGAACGATCCACACGCCCAAGGCGACGCACACCGCGGTCACGACCGTCAGCATCAGGCGAAGCGAGAATTGCTTGGGCATTACCACCAATTGAGTCGGCATTTCGGTAACGTTCTACGAATTTGGGCAAACCCGGCATCCGAGACCTGGGTGCCGTTGAGCCAAAGCTCTTGCAGGCTTGTGAGTCCTTGCAGGTGGACCAACCCGGCATCGGTGACATGCGTGTCGCTGAGCCAAAGATTTTCGAGGCTTGTCAGACCTCGCAGGTGAGCCAACCCGGCATCCGAGACCCGAGAGTATCCAAGATCGAGCCGTTCCAGACTCGTCAGCCGTCGCAGGTGAACCAGGCCGGCATCGGTGACCCGAGTGCCGCCGAGATAGAGTGTGCGCAGGCTTGTCAGTCCTCGCAGGTGAGCCAACCCAGCATCCGTGACCCGAGTGTTTCCGAGATCGAGCCATCGCAGGTTCGTCAGTCCTTGCAGGTGAACCAACCCGGCATCGGCGACCTGGGTGCCGTCGAGATCGAGATGTTCCAGACTCGTCATCCGTCGCAGGTGAGCCAGTCCGCCATCCGTGACCTGCGTGTCGCTGAGTCCGAGTTCCACCAGGCTCGTCAGTTCTTCCAGGTGAGCGAGTCCGGCATCGGTGACCTGGGTATAGTTGAGATGGAGCCATTTCAGGTTCGTCAGTCCTTGCAGATGAGCCAACCCGCCGCCCGTGACGTGATTGCGGTCGAGATAGAGCCCCTGCACGCTGGTCAGCCCTTTCAGGGGAGCGAGCCCTGCATCCGTGACCGGACGGTTGGGGAAATTGACCTCGGCGATTTCGTCGAAATACTCCGGCGGAAACCACCGCCGCAGAAAGGTTACGGCAGCCGGCTCGTCGCTCATCGATGGCCAAAGGCTCACCTCCCCATCCACCGCTTCGATGGCGGCCACCGCCCGCCGTTGCCGCTCACGCGGCGCGATCCACATGCCCAGGGCGACGCACAAGGCGGTCACGACCGCCAGCATCAGGCGCAGGGAGATTTGCTTGCGCATCAGGGCTCCGGCGGCTTTGGCCAGATATGATCCAATGGATCAGGAGGCGACAAGCCACCCGCGGAAGACGCTGAACGCCAGCGAACCGCACAGAAGCGTCTTCAAACGGAATCGAAATCGCATGCCATCAGGCTATCGGCCCTTGCCGAGCGTGGCGAGGCCAACAAAAAACCCCGTCGCAGCCGGGGCAGGTAGCTGGACGGGGCGTTTGACGGTTTGGGCCGTCAGTTCCTAAGCATAACAGACCGCCGGCGACTTTCAAGAAAAAAATCCGATCTCAAGTCGGGAAATCTTGTCCGGGAATCTTGAGCGGGGCAGATTCAGCGAGTCCCCGGCCGAAAATCCGGGTGGCTTGGCCGAGAGGTGAGGGCCCGTTGCTCAGAAGGATGCCCGGCGTGAACGCGCCTATTGCGGGCTCCTCGGTTTGCGGCGGCGGGGCGATTTCGTTCTGGGGAGAGGGAAGGTTAGCCGTTGCGTAGACAGATTGATTTGGCAATTCGGCAACGCCTTCTGGAGTCGGGCACTCCCCTCGCCCGTGACCCGACTATCGCCGAGATCGAGTGCGCGCAGGTTCGTCAGCCCGCACAGATGATCCAATCCGGCATCACCGACCTGGGTATTTCTAAGGTAAATCGCTTCCAGCCTGGTCAGTCCTTGCAGATGGGCCAACCCGGCATCGGTGACCTGTGTGTCGCTGAGCGAAAGAACTTCCAGGTCCGTCAGACGTTCGAGATGGACCAGCCCCTCATCCGTGATCCGAGCGTTATCGAGCAGGAGCCAGCGAAGCCTGCTCAGCGGTTCCATCTGGGCCAACAGCTCGTCGGTGACCCGGGTTTCGTCGACCAAGGATGCGTGATTGCTGGTGAGGCGGACATCCCAGACCTCGTCGAAGTAATCCGCCGGGAGCCACCGTCGCAGAAGGGTTATCGGGAACGTCTCACTTGCCGTCTGCTCATGCCAGACGCCTGTCTCTCCGCCGACAGCCTGGATCGCCTGCACCGCTCGTCGCCGCCGCTCGACCGGCATCATCGATGCACCCAAGGCGATGCACGCCACGGTCACGGCGACCAGCACCAGGCGCAGTGAGAAATGCTTGGGCATCAGGTCTCCGGCGACCGGGGCCAGATGAGCCAGCGAAGGGAGGCTGCAAGAAGGCCATTGACGGGGGAGGCACACCAGACGACGAGTAAACAGCGGTTTGTCGCAACGAGTTCGCTTCTCTGGTGCCCGTTCTCGTAGGAAAGAAAAGCTGATACCTGCCACAGCGACAGGGCAGCCACGATCAGTCCAAAACAGAGCATGGCGGCGGTGCCGATCCAGAAAGGTCGCATTCCATGCAAGACGCCAACAAGAGCAATCGTGGCAAACACGACGGTCAAACAGTCCATCGCCAACGACGATTTCCAAGTCGGTTCGATACGGACGGCGGCGAACCCCGCGGCCACGGCGGCGGTTGCGACGAGCAGGTGGCGGATCGAGAAGCGGGGCATGCCGTCAGACTAACGGCCCGATATTTTCACCGTCAATCGGCCATGATCGCATGCCTCGCGGCCAAACGCGCCCAACGCATTGATGTCCCACTACCCGATCGACGTGAAGCTACTGGCCGGAGTGGCAGGAGAGGGGCGAGCAGTCCCGCGTGGTCGTCGAGCGGTCACTCAGAGTGGCGAATGCGGCAGTCTTGCAGGCTCAACCGTCTATTCGCCGACATGCCGCATCGACCGCCGTACCACCGCCGCCGAAATATCGGCCTGCCGGTGGCACTCTTCCGTCAATCGGCGCGATGACTTGACCGTCTCGGCGACCCGCCCGAGCAGTTCGTAGAGACTCTCGGCCGGCACGGGCTTGACGAGATATTCCGTGAAGCCGGCCGCGAGGGCGAGCTCGCGGTGTTGGGCGTCGGCGTAGCCCGTCAGAGCGGCGAGCACCGTTCGATCGAGGCTCCGGCACTGGCGGATCTGGCGGGCCAGTTCACAGCCGTCCATCTGCGGCATGCCCAGGTCGGCGAGCAGCAACTCCGGCAGGAACTTCGTCGCTTCCTCCAGGCACGCGAAGCCGTCGTAGGCCGTCCGCACGTCGCAGTTCGCGAACCGCAACAGCATGGCCAAACAATCGACCGCATCACGGTCGTTATCGACGACGAGGACTCGCATGAATTCAAGATAGCAAGCCGCCGAGAATCAGCAACAAAAATCCCCCGGCGAACGCCACCCTCGGCGGCCGAATGGCCTGCTGCCCGATAACGGTTCAAGAGTGGTCGCCGGACCCCGGCAGCCTACGCGCCATGCGAAAAAAATCCGCCGTTAAAAGTCGTTTTTTTGCAGCGCAATCCGTTCTTGTCGGTTCCTCTTAGAATTAGGAATACCGGAGGTGGGACTTGAACCCACACGTCCTTGCGGACACTGGATTTGCAGTCCAGCGCGCGGGGCATATCGTCGTGTAGACTTGTCTGTTGGCTTGCCCCAAAAACCCAGGTTCCCGGGCCGAAACCCGCCAAAATGCCCTCCGTAGAGCCCGTAGACGGTAGCCCAAGCCCAAACGTGCGAAAGTCGCCACGCCCCGCGTGCCGAAGGTCAAACAGCCGGCCAAGCCCCGGCCGCACTGGGCGCGTTCCGCGGCCGCCGGCGCGTGGGCTTGGCTCAACCGCTGATCTTTCGCGAACCGTCCCGGCTTGGTTATGCTTTTGCCGTCCGGACGATTGGCGGCCGCGGGCGGCATGATGTTTCCCGCGCCCGCTCTTTAACCCTGGAGGTTCAGCATGCTTCGTCGAACTTTTTTGTTCGCACCGTTGGCTCCGTTTTTCGCTCGGCCGGCCAGCGAGGTCATTGCGCATGGCGATCGCAAGCCGTCCGTCTACAGCGTTTCGTCGCGCGCCATGCTCAATCCGCATTGGCACGCTCTCAGCATGGTCGCTTTCGACACCGGCGCGCGATTGAGTGAGATCACGCAGGTGCGACGGACCGACGTCGACTTCGCCGCCGGTGTGATCATCCTTCCGGGTGAGGTAACGAAAAACGGCCAACGCCGGATCCTCGTCCTCAGCTCGCCGACGGTTGCGGCCGTTGCCGCAATTTGGGATCCGACTCAGTCCTACCTGTTCCACCCGTTCCGCATGGCGCCGCGCGGTTCGGCCTATCGCCGCCGCCTCGCCGAACTCTCCGCTCATCGCCGTCTGAAGGCAGAAACACTGAAATTGCGGAGCTAGTTCGTCCAAATGGATTTGAGCAGCGCCCCGTTGGCAGACTTGGAACGCGAGATTAATCGCCGCGGAAAAACCGTCTCGCCTTCGATCTGCCCTCGGTGTCGGAAGTGGCAAGCGGTGCTTTCCAACTACGCGACGCGTCTCGAGACACTGCATTGCACCGGCTGCATGCAGCCAGTCGAACGCTGCCGCTGCGGTTGAGTGTCTCGTTCCCATCATCTTCGCTCTCTCGGCATTTGGGCTAAGTACCGGAGGCGGGACTTGAACCCGCACGACCTTGCGGTCACTGGATTTTGAGTCCAGCGCGTCTGCCATTCCGCCACTCCGGCGTCGTCTCGGAGAGCGGCTGACAAGACCCGGACGTCGGAGCGCTGTGGGAGAAATCGGCGGCGAAAGGCCGATTTTCCTCGGGGCGCGATCGGGTTTTGTCGGTTGCTGTAAGAGACGGTTCCGAACGATCTTCGGGCGACATGCCCCAGGTATGAGATCCGCGGCAAACGGACCCGTGGGCGAAGCCGAAGCGGTTCGGGATCACCATTAAACAACGCCCGCCCACACCGGGCAAGTCCCGATCTGTCGGCGTGGTGTCTGAATGTCAGGCACCGCCATCTGCTGGGGTGGTGATACCGTCGGCCAAACGAAGACCCGAAACGAGTGCCGAGCGGGGGCCGGGATCTTGGGCAGGGGGTTAGGTGAGAGAGCGAACGAGAGCGATGAGGTAGAGCAGCCCGAAACCGATCGCAAACGTCAGGAGCGGCAGCGCAATTACAGCCACTGCCGTGAGCGCGAAGAACAGTCGCACTTCCTTGTCGCACGCCTCCGCGTCCGGTCCCGTTTTCTTCTTGCCATGCTCCGATTCTACCAGGTATGACCAACGCAACGGGCTTGCTTGGTTGCTGGCGGGGCACGTGTCCGGTGATTTGACCGGAATCATTGGGTGCGGGACGAATCGCCGGCGGGCAAGCTCCCTGTAGCAAGAAAAGGGAAGACCAAGGCCGGACGTTTCGGGGCCGCTCGACCGACGCTATGGGCTTCGAGACCGTGAGACCTCGTCGAAGTAGTCCAGCGGCAACCACGAGAGAAGAAAGACCACCGGGTGCTTTTTAGAGCAACCGACAAAACCGGATCGAGCTTCGAAAAATCGGCGTTTCACAGCCGATTTCTGACCCACGGCGCTCCGGCTTCCAGGTTTTGTCAGCAGCTCTTGGTCGGCGACCGGTCAGATGTCCTGTAGATCACGCGTCCATGCGGTGCTTCCATGGCCGCCGCCGCCCGCCGCTACATTCAGCTTGGACTGGCCGATCGGCCAACGAATGGGCGTGGCCGCAGGCTGAGCTTGAGCGCGCAAGACCTACTCGGCGGTCTCATTGCACAACGCGAAACCCGCCGTGCTTGCCGATCAGGTCATTGTAGCGGTTCGGGTGCACGCCAAGTTCGGGAGGTTTTACACCGGTAGTTTAGATACTCTGGGTCGGCGGAGGAACGGATAGCCGGGACGGTTTCGAAGATGGCGGACCAGCCGGTCATCGTCGCTCAGGGCCGCGGCGCGAACCTGTAAA
>DASZTS010000125.1:0-36339 GCA_035547915.1 Pirellulales bacterium
CGTGCTGATCCGCATCCCCGGTTCGGCCGAGTGGATCAGGCCGAATTTGCTGTTGTTGACCAGCTCCCATTCCTGCCGCTCCTTGATCCCTTCGATCGTCAGGCGCATCTGCTCTTCGAGCTGATCGAACGGACCGTTGTAGAGATCCGAGACGCGCGTGTGCACGCGTACGACGGTCTGCACCGCCGACAGGGAATACTCCCGCGGATGGGCCGAGTAATCGACGAAGGTTTCGGGAATCTCGACGTTCTCGGCAAAACCCGACACGAGGTCGATGTTGCGCTCGCCGTAACGATTCACCGTCGAACGCAATTCGAGATGTTCATCAATCGCCTTTTTGAATCCGTCGGCGAGGCTCGGAATCTCTGCCAGCACGGCATCGAGATCCTTGCGCGAGAGCGTCAGCAGAACGCAAGGCGTGATCGTTCGTACGGTGATGTCGGACGGTCTGTCTGAGACCAGATCGGTCTCGCCGAAAAACTCTCCTTCGGTCAACAGCGCCATACGCAAGTCGGCACCGTGCACTCCCTTGCTGAGCACCTCGACCTGGCCCAGGGCCAAGATGAAGAACTTGCTCAGGTCTTCTCCCTCGACGACGAGTTTGTTGCCCAGCGAGACCGATTCGGTCTTGAAGCAAGTCGCCATTCGCGTCAGCACAGCTTCCGGTAGCCGCGAAAACAGCGGTACGCTACGCAACGCTTCGGCCGGCAAGAGAGCGCCGCCGTCGCGCATGTCGACTTGGATCCGCGTCGCTTTGCTCAGTTCTACTTTCGTGCGATTGACGCGATAGGTTCCGCCCGCGACGTGCACCCACGGCAGAAGGCCCAATAGCCCGCGCGGCGTGATCGACATCATCTTCGGTGATGTCTTCGTCGTGGTGGCGAGGTTCTTCGCGACCGAAGTCGTCACGCTGCGTTGCAAGGTAGAGTCCGACATGGCGATCTCGTAGATCTCCGTGAGTGGCGATAAGAACCACGCGAACGATTTCACGCGGGGCTGGAATGACGGCCATTTCCCTCGGCCTGCCAACGAATCGGATAACAGGCCGAGTTTGTCGTTGCCACGCGCACAACGTTACGCAGCGCAGGCATCGCGACGATTTAGGCGCGGCTAGAGCCTCCGGATTGTCCGGTCAGCCGCCAGAGGTGCACCCAACGTTTTACATCGGCCGCAAAGGCTCGCCAGTTTACCAACCTTCACCGTGATCGAAAAGGAGTATGCAAAGAAATCCTATAAATTCGGCGATTCGGGAACCGGCGTTGACAGTCGTAACGGCGGAGGGCTCGGGCCAGCGGATAGCACGGCGAACCCGTCGTATTTGCTGGGCTGAAGAAACGTGCATTTGTTTCCGAGTTGACTCTTGGCCGCGAGCCTCCGTAACATTCTCGGCCGGGGAAGATTTTGCGTCATCGAAATGAAATCAGTCACGAGGACGTCCATGAGTGCCGCCACAATATCGCCGGACGGCTTGGCGCGCCGGCATGAAGAATTCCACGAGTTGGAACTGATCGATGTGCGGACGCCAGCCGAGTTCGAGCAGGTTCACGTCGAGTTTGCCCGCAACATCCCGTTAGACCGGATCGATCCCGCGGCGATCATGCGCGCTCGAAACGGCAAGGCAGACGAGCCGCTGTATTTCATTTGTCACACGGGTGCACGTGCCCAAAAGGCATGTGAGAAACTCCAGCAAGCCGGCTGCGCGAATGTCGTCAATGTGGAAGGTGGCACGCGGGCCTGGGACCAAGCTGGCCTCCCCGTGGTGCGCGGCAAAGCGACGATGTCTCTTGAACGGCAAGTGCGCATCGCCGCGGGTTCGCTGGTTCTGTTGGGGACGGGACTGGGGTGGTTCGTGCATCCCGCGTTCTTTGGCCTGGCCGCGTTTGTCGGGGCCGGGCTCGTCTTCGCGGGTGTCACGGATACCTGTGGCATGGGCATGCTCCTGGCGCGCATGCCTTGGAATCGTTGAAGCCGGCGGCCTCCGTGCCGCCCAAGGTGCTATTTCGGTGCGCAGAGTCACTCGTTAGCTTGTCCGCGGAGGCTGGCACTACGATTCACCGAGCGCGCCCCTCGGAATCGAATACGCCTTCGAAGAGGATCGAGCTCAGATACCGTTCACCGGAATCCGGCAACACGACAACGATCGTCTTCCCAGCGTTCTCAGGCCGTTTGGCAACTCGCACCGCGGCGGCGGTGGCGGCGCCGCACGAGATGCCGGACAGAATTCCTTCTTCGTGTGCGAGCCGCCGCGCATACTCGATCGACTCCTCGTTCGTGACCTGCTCGATTTCGTCAACCAGCGAAAGATCGAGCACGGGGGGCACAAACCCGGCGCCGATACCTTGGATCTTGTGGGGGCCGGGTTTTAACGGCAGACCCGCACGTTGCTGCGACAACACGGGGCTGGCGGTCGGCTCGACCGCGATCGATTTTATCGCTTTGCCCTTCGTCTGCTTGATGTATTTCGACACGCCCGTGATCGTTCCGCCCGTGCCAACGCCCGAGACCAGGATATCGATCTTGCCGTCGGTGTCATCCCATATCTCCGGTCCGGTCGTTTGCTCGTGAATCGCCGGGTTTGCGGGATTCTTGAACTGCTGAAGCAGTACATATCGATCGGGAGCTTCGGCCGCGATCTCTTCTGCGCGAGCGATTGCGCCAGGCATGCCGCGCATGCCTTCCGTCAGGATGAGCTTCGCACCGTAGGCGATCAGCAGCTTCCTCCGCTCGTGACTCATGGTTTCCGGCATCGTCAACGTAAGGGGGATGTTTCTCGCGGCCGCGACGAACGCCAGCGCGATCCCCGTATTGCCACTGGTCGGCTCGACGAGTTCCTTGCCTGGCCCGAGCAGATTGCGACGTTCGGCGTCCCATATCATGGCGGCGCCGATCCGACACTTGACCGAGTAGGCCGGATTGCGGCCTTCGATCTTCGCCAGGATCGTCGCGGGTGCTCCATCGGTAACGCGGTGCAATTGCACCAAGGGAGTTCGGCCGATGGAGAGCGAGTTGTCCTGATACCAGCGCGACATAGAAAAACCCTCGAAGGTGGCGTCGACCGAGCGTCGAGCCAATGGTCAAAAGAAAAAAGGCCAGTGCCCCACATTGTGGTCTGCAAATGGCCTCCGGCTGACCGGTCAGCAAGTTGTGTTGGAAATATAGCGTCGCACGATGCGAACAGGCAAGCGGCCGACCGAGCTTTCACTGCCGAGGCAGATGCAAACGAGCGCCTACTGAGCCATCGACCGGCTTCTGTTGCAAGTGCGTCCGACGGCGTCACGCTGCTCGCGCCCTTCGAACAATACGCTCCTCAGGCACGCCCAGGACTGACCTCGGGCGATGCTTCACGACCGATGCAGCTCTTCGATCTGCGGAAAGATCCGGGCGAACAGAAGGATGTTGCGGCCGAGCACCCAGACGTCGTGGTGGGTCTCAAGAAGCTCTACGACGATCTGAGCGGTGCCGCACCGCCGGCGACTCCGTCCAATTGAACCGCACTCAATGGCAGTGACGATCGCGCATCCCTCCCGCGATACGACCGTGGCTCAAGGCAGCAGGCATTTACTGGCCGCCCGTTCAGGCTCGGCTGCTAGCACCCGACGTGCTAGCATGAACTACGCTTAATGAAGGTACGGAGGTCAACCGCCGGCAACGGAGTCTGCCATGATCCGTCGGGTCGGTTAAGAGCGACTGACAAAAACCCGAAAGCTGCGCGCCGCGCGCGCAAACCGGCCGGAGAAGGCCGATTTTCTGGGCAATCACGGTTTTGTCGGTGTCGCGAAGAGCCGATCCGAGAACCGATTTCGCGGTGGCAAGAGCCGCGCGAGAACCGGTTTTGAGCTGGACTCTAAAAGGACTCCGCCAAAAATGCCCGCGCGCTCAAGCTGGAAAGGCTTTTTGAGACTCAGCCTCGTCTCGATTCCCGTGAAGGCCTACACGGCCAGCAGCAGTGGCGGTGGCGAAATCAGTCTCAACCAATTGCATGCCGACTGCAACAGCCGCATCAAGTACCAGAAGGTCTGCCCGATCCACGGCGAGGTGACCCAAGACCAGATCGTGATGGGCTACGAGTACTCCAAGGGCCAGTACGTCGTGATCGACACGTCGGAGTTGGAAAAGCTCCGCACGGAAGGCGACAAGGCGATCAGCATCGAGACGTTCATCCAGCCCGAAGAGATCGACCCGATCTACTTCACCGACAAGTCGTATTATTTGACTCCCGATGGACCGGCGGGCCAAAAGAGCTTTGCCCTGCTCCAACAGGCGATGATCGACCAGAACGTCTGGGCGACGGCCCAAGTGGTGATGCATGGCAAGGAACAGCTCGTGCTGGTGCGACCGCTGGAAAGGCTGCTCAGCATGACGACCCTCTACTACCATAGCCAGATCAAAGCTCCGGCATCGTTCGAAGACGAGCTCGGCAATCCGGATATCGCGTCGGAAGAGATGAAGCTGGTGAACATGCTCGTCACCGCGACGGCGGAAAAGCCGTTCGACCACGCGCAGCACCGCGATCTCTACACGGAGCGGCTGACCAAGCTGATCGAGTCCAAGGTCGAAGGCAAGGAACTCGTGGCGGCTCCGTCCGAGGAACCGACACACGTCATCAACCTCATGGACGCTCTTAAGCAAAGCGTCGCCAAGGTGGCCGCGGTCAGGGCCCCAGCCGCGGCGCGCAAGACCGCCAAGAAAGCGCCACCCGCCAAGAAAATGGCCGCCAGCGCCCGTCAACGCACGCCCGCGAAGGGGAAGAAGAAGACGGGCTGATTCTATCCCGCCGACAGCTCGAAAGACCTTTCGGCATTGCGGCTCTTTCGCGGCGTCTAGCTCTCTCTGGGGCCTGCCGCGGGCGGTGCCCATCGCGTCAAACCTGCTTTATACTGCTGGGTGAAGTGCAGGGCGCTTGGCATGGAGTGAGCGATGGAGGAGAGTTGGCTGCGGGGCAAGCGGGTGGCCGTGACGGGGCGCCTCGTCTCCATGACGCATGCCGAGTTCGCGGAGTTGGTGGCCGCACGGGGCGGAGAGTTCTTACCGCTGCCCAACCGCGGCACGGCCCTGCTGGTGATCGGGCAGGACGGCTGGCCCTTGGAGCCGAATGGCCGCCAGACTGTCGGACTGGCGCGGGCGCGTCGGTTGCGGGCCCTCGGCTATGCCATCGAGCTGTTGAGCGAAGACGAGTTCTACGGCCGTTTGAACCTGGTCGAGCCTCAGAACGCCATCCATCGCCGCTGCACCATCAACCAACTCAGCCGCGTTTTGAATCTGCCCGGGCGACGTTTGCGGTCGTGGTTGCGTGCCGGGCTGATCGAGCCGGTCGAGGTGATACATCGCCTGGCATACTTCGACTTCCGCCAGGCATCCAGTGCCAAGAATCTCTGCGAGCTGACGGCGGCGGGCGTCAAACCACAGCACGTTCGCGAAAGCCTGGAGCAGCTCCGCAACTGGTTGCCCGGCATCGACGCGCCGTTGGCGCAGCTCAGCCTGCTCGAGAGCGACGGCCGACTGCTGGTGCGCCTCGACGACGACCAAATTGCCGATTCCGGCGGGCAGTTACACTTCGACTTCGTGATGGGTTCGCCGGGCGAGGCCGAAGTTGTCGTCCTGGGCGGCAAGACGGCCGAGGCATGGTTCGAGGAGGGGCTCGAGCTGGAAGACCGTGAGCGGCCGGCAGAAGCGGTCGCCGCATACCGTGAGGCGATCAGGCTCGCGCCCGATGACCCGGTGTTGCACTTCAACCTGGGGAACGCGCTCCTTGCCTGCCATGAAACGGACGAGGCGGCCGAGCAATTCCGTCGGGCGGTGAGTTGCGATCCGTGCTATGTCGAAGCGTGGAACAACCTGGGCAATGTGCTGGACGAAGGCGGGGATTTCGATGGAGCGATCGATGCCTATGAGCGCGCCTTGCGGTTCGTGCCCAGCTATGCCGATGCCCACTACAACCTGGCCGAGACGTTGATCAAGGTCGGCCGCGACCGCGACGCAGCCCGCCACCTGAGAGCGTATTTGCAATTCGACCGCGGCAGCAGCCGGGACGATGCCGACATGACCACTGACGCCCGAGTGCGTCTTGCCGAGATGAGCCTGCCGCCGACTACTTAGCACCACCCTTTGCGCGTCGAGCTGGTGGACAACATTATGCGAAATGCTTGGAAACGTACCAAGGCGGTTGTTTTCTTCGCGGCGTTTTGCGTCACGATGTCTGGGCAGAGTCGTGGCGACGAGCCAGATGGCGCCGATGCGGCCCGCCGGCAGCAGCGGCTGGAGTTCTTGATTGCGGAGACGGATAAGTTCCAGATCCGAACGAACAACGACGAGCTGCTGAAGCGAGGACAACAGCCGATCTTGCGCTGGAGCAACCCGGTCCGCGACTTCGTCAACGACGGCATCACCTTCTTGTTCTTCGATGGGCGGCGGCCGCGGGCCATCGTGACCGTCTGGGTCCGTGGCCGTGACCCCAAACTGGAGAGCGGCGAGCAGTGCCACGAATTCATCTCGCTCAGCCCAGAGCCGCTCTCCTGCCGGCGCGACGATCTTCTGCTCTGGTCACCCAAAACGGGCGGCGTTGTCGACCAGACGCTGGCCGACGCTCCACCGCCTGCGGCGCGCCCGGCGCAGCGGCTCGCACAAATGCGCGAACTCGCCAAGCGCTTTCGAGCGGCGACGTACAAAACGGAATCCGCCAACGAACTGCGGCTCCTGAATCAGCCGCTCTACCGCTATCCCGAGCAAACAGCGGCCGTTTTGGACGGCGGGCTGTTCGCGTTTGTCGAAGCAAACGACGCAGAGGCCCTGCTGCTCCTCGAGGCGGTGGCCGTTGACGACGGCGAACGATACGAATGGCGCTATACGCTCGGCCGCTCAACCACCTTTCGGGTCGTGGTGCACCTCGACGAACGCGAGGTATTCGCGGTCGGCCCCTATTGGCAAGTGCGACAAAAGAGCGAGTCTGCTTACATGGAAGTGGTCGACGGACCGTTTACGTTGAACGGCGAATGACTATTTCACGTCGAAGGTCCGCTCGTGGCCGCGGGCCGGAATCGAGACCGTGTAGTGGCGAGCCGTGGGGTCGACGGACAGCTTGATGAAGTTGCCCTGACATTCCTCTTCAAGATTGGCGATGTATTCGTCGGCCGTGTTGTTGGTCGAATCGGCCCGCAGGTTGCGATGCACCTGGTAGATGGCCTCGACGGAGGGCTCGCTCTTCAACGCCGCGAAGACATCGGGCTCGCAGCCTTTGGTGACGCCGTTGTTGAACACGGCCACCTTCGGTTTCAGGCTGCGAATGACGAGCGGGTTGTTGCTGGCGTCGAGCCCGTGGTGTGTGGTCTGGTAGACGTCCACTTCACCGACGATGTTTTTGGGGCAGACCAACTTCTGCTCCATGTTCCAGGTCAGGTCACCCCCGTCGAAGAATTGGAAATCGCCCAGCGAGAGCAAGAGCACGACGCTGTTGGCGTTGTCCGATCCGTCGCGCGCCTTCGAGCGGGCGTCGCCGCAGATCGTTTCGTTCTCCGGAGTGCCTTCGGCCGCGGTTGCGAATTGCTGACGCGCCGCCAGGCAACGCAACGACACGCGCGGCCGCGACGCGTCAGACGACGGCTTGAGCAGAATCTCGGCGCCCGGCTCGATCACCGTGCGGCGATCGGCGGGAAAAGCGAGGTAGTCCTTGTCGGGGCGTTCCACACCACCGGGGAATTCGCCGTTGTCGTACACAACACCAATGGGTAGGAGGGCGGCCAGTGCCGCGGCGCCGCCGAAGTGATCGCGGTGATAATGGGTCGTGACCAAGTGGTCGATCTTTCGCAGACCGGCGGTGGTGACCGCTACGTTGAAGATACGCTGCGGATCGCGTCGCCCGGGATTGCCGGTGTCGATCAACACCGATTCACCCTGCGGCGTGACGATGAGGGTCGCCGCGCCGCCTTCGACATCGATCCAATACAGATCCAATCGGCCATCGGTGGAACCGGCTAGGGCAGATTGCGGCGAACAGACCGCGCATGTCATGCACAGCAACAAAATCTGCCAGCCAATACAAAGGCGGCGAATTCTCATGATCGGAAACTCCTCTTCGCTTGGCGTCGTGGTCGACTTGCGAGTGTTGTCGGGCTAAGTCGCTGGCTAGTCTACTTGCGTCGCCGGCCGATCTCAATCGCCTGCACACACGCACTCACCTAACCCACGGCAGAGCTGCCACGTCTCGCCAGAGATCAACTGTTCGCCGCAAAGAACTCCTCCGACCCGGTGAAGCCGGCGATGATGTCTTCGTTGGTCTTGCCGGCGGTAAATTGCCCGAGCCAGTAGGTCAGCCCGTCCGAATCGGGCGCGCGGCCGAGATAGTGTTCGTAGTCGGCGGTGATGAGCTGCGAATCGTTTTCGCTGCTGTTGGCGATCCGCTCGGCTATGGCCAGCCGGCTGACGCCCGCTGACAGTTGGCCCGTCCAATAGGTCAATCCATCGCCATCGGCCGTGCGGCCTAAAAGCAGTCTGTAGATGGCGCTGACCCAGGCCGCGTCGGTACCTCCGGCGCTGGCGTAAAACTCGGCCGAGGCCACGAAGCCGGCTTCCAACTCCTGGTCGGTCAACCCGTTCCGCATCTGCCCGGTCCAGTACGCTATACCCGCGTCGTCTGCCGCGCGGCCGAGCAGGTTGAGGTAGGCGGGCTTGATGACGAAGTTGGCGTAATACTCGGCACTGGTGGCGATGGCTTGGGCGACGGCGCTGACGGACGTGCCCGAGTCGAGCTGGTTCGTCCAGTACGCCAGTCCGTCGGCGTCGACCGGGCGGCCGAGCACGTCTTCATAGACAGCCGCGACATATTTGCTGTTAGCGTCGTCGTCCTCGACAAGCGTCGTGGCCTGGGCCGCAGTGGGGGTCGATTGGCTCCTCCCGGCCGTGTCGATGGCCACGCTATAGAAGCCGTAGGTGTGACCGCTCACACCGCTGAACGTCGTCGAGGTCGCCGTGGTCGCGGTCAACAACGCCGTGAACGGTCCGCCGTTGTCGGAGACGAAAACGTCGTAGTCGGCTATGCCCGGCCCGCCGGGATCGCTGCCGCTCCACGAGACGGTGAAGCTGACGGGGCTGGTCGCCGGCAGTGCGTCGACGCTGCTCGTTGGCAAGCCGTTCTGAAACGTATTGACGTTGAGCAAGACATTGCTGGTGCCCACAGTCACGCTCTTCACGACGTTCGCGCTCAGGCCCCCACCCGAAAACGTGACGGTGTAGCTCCCCGCCGGCAGTTGAAGCTGATATCCGCCGGCCGCGGTGGTCGTAGTACTGAAAGTGAGCGCGGCGTTGGTGGTTGACGTGGCTGTGATGGAAACGCTCGCCAAGCCGTTGCTCGTCACCTGGGCGCTGCCTTCGCCCGAGAGGCTGTAGTAGGGATCGGTCGCGGTACCCGTGTATACCGCTCCCACCAGGAACGGATTGCCGGAGATCTGCGGTTGACCAAAATCCTCGGTGACCAACTCTGGGCCAGTCGATTTGCCTGCTCCGCCGCCCGCGACGATGCCGAAGCCCACATCCTGGAAGCTGGCGTCCATCATGTTATCGCGGTGGCCCGGCGGGTTCTGTATGCCATCGGGCTCATTGCCCCAGTCGATGGCGAAGGCGGCGTGGGTGTCGAACATGTCCGCGGCGTAGGCATAGATGTTCTCGCCCACCAATACGCCGGAGTATCCGGTCGCATCGATGCGCGTCAGCAGGTCGGCTTCACCCGGCAATTGATGACTCTGCTCGTCGTCCTGGTTCATCAACTCACTGTGATTCAGGGCCGACGTGGCCAGGTCGTCGTTATAAGCCAACGGCGGCGCGGGCGTGAGCGCGGACCACTGCTGCGCCAACACGGTGGTATTCACCTGGAAATAACTCAGTGCCTCGATGACGTTCGGATCGGTGGAATTGAGCAAGAGCGGCAGTTCGTCGGCCGGATCGCTCCGCATCCGGTTCATCAATTCGAGCAGATATTCTTCTTGCACGCCGGCGGTCAACATGGCGCGGACTTCGAGCGTTTCCAGACGCATCGTGGAACGCCGGTGCAATCGATGGGAGGGAGGGAGTTGACGCATCGAGTTACGAGTGAAAAGGTGACGGTAGGTACCATTTTCAGTTTGTCTGGAGGGGCAGCGTCGGGCAAGGTGACACAACGGCTTGATCATCGCGAACGACGTCGGCCAACGCTCCCCTCGCCCACGAGACATCTTGGAACAACCGACAAAACCGGATCAGGCTCCAAAAAAACGGCGTTCCACCGCCATTTTTGCCCGCGGCGCTCTCGCTTCCGGGGGTTTTGTCAGCCGCTCTTGATCATGATTTGCCGCGCGGCCTGCCTTTCGGTTTTACGACATCGGCCCGCGCCGGCCCCCGCAGGTCGGCCGTGGCGATCGGCCGCTTCGTGGCCAGCGGATCGATATACCAGCGGTAGCCGCCGCTATCGCCAAAGAACAGATACGGCTTGTTCTCCAGCCACCACGACTTCCAGGCAGCGGCCGAGCCATCCTTTCCAGGTCCGAGTTGCGCGTTCCTTAGCTTCACCCCGCCTCTCTGGCGCGGTCTAATGGCCGAAAAGGAGTCGGTCATGCGGTTTTCGCTTCGGTGGCTGTTCGTGGCGGTGGCCTTCGCTGCCATCGGTTGCTTTTCATTGGCGAATGCTTCAAGCACTCTTGAGGGGGCATGGGCTGCCGCAACATGCGCCTTTCTGGTTCTGTCCGTAGTGGGGGCCAGTTACTCTCGGCGCGATCAGCGCCCGTTCTGGGTAGGCTGTCTAATCTCGGGATGCTCATACCTTGCCGCGGCCCATCTGCCAGAGCCGCTTTCCAAGGCAGTGCACCTCTTGGATTCCGGCCTGGACAACGCCCACGAATTGGTAATCCACGATGCTGTGGTTGATGCTGAGATCGGCGCGAGATTTGGCGGTGTATACATGGACGATGGCCGCATTCTCACCAGGTGGCCACCCAAAGAACATTTCATTGCGATTGGTCGACTACTTGGTGCTTTTCTGTCTGCTTCCGTGGGCGGCATTGTGGCGATATGGTTCGACGCCAGATCGCGAAAGGCGTCGGCAACCGCTCACTGACTTTCTGGGCAAACGGGACTTTTAGGCCACCCCATGAGCCGACGGTTTCAGTTCGGCTTGAAGGCGATGCTGGTCTTGACGGTTGTGGCCGCCCTAATTGCGGCTGGCGCAGCTAGAAGGATGCGTCTCGCCCGAGAGGCTCGGATCGCAGAAGCCCGATCAGAGCTTCGATGTTGTCGGGAATTGTTGGCCGCGCATCGGGCGATGGTTTCCAGGGGATATGTGGCTGCGTCGGCAAATGGCGAAGCCGCATCGCGCCTCGAAGCAGCAGAGGCCCGGCTGCGAACACTGGAGGGGCGATAGCCCATGCACACGCACGCCTCGCCCACAGTTCACCCTCCGCGCGTTGCTGGTGGCCATGCTGGTTGTCGGGGCGTTCTTTGGAGGCATGGCGTTGCAGCATCAGCTAGAAAAGCCCGTCGAGAGGCGCAAATTTGGCACGAGTAACGGTTCCGGCGGAACTTGGGCCGAGACGATGACGCTGCGCGATGGATCAAGGTGGACGCGGGAGCCATAGCGATGCAGCCCTCCGTTCACCTTGAAGACGTTGTTGTGGTTTGTTGGCCTGCGCGTAAGCCGGACGTTTTTCGAGTAACGCAGAGCGCACTCGCGCCGCGGCGAAACGACTGCCATCGCGCAAACACAAGGGGCGATAAATCAGCCGGTCCGCGAAGGCACAAGCTGGTTGCACGGGCCGTCCGGCGACGTTAGCTTGAGACGTGCCGGCGCCCAGGCGGTCTGCACAAATCCGCTTCTTTTGCTCAAACGAGGATTGGGACGGTCGACATGATTCTGGATCGATTCGTTTGCTGGCGGCGTTACGCCGCGTTGCACGCGGGGTTTGCAGCGGCTTTCGAGGCGCTGGCCGATCCGCGCACGGCCCAGTTGCCGGCCGGCCGCCATGTTATCGACGGCGATCGCCTCTATTTCGTCATCGGACGCGACGCGGGACGTGGCCGCGAAGGGGCGAAACTCGAATCGCACCGCCGCTATATCGACATCCAGCTCACGCTGGCCGGCCCCGAAGAGATCGGTTGGCTGCCGCTCGCCGATTGCGGAGCGTCCGACGAGCCCTTTTCGCCCGAGCGCGACATCGCGTTCTACACGGCCCGGCCGGAGACGTGGCTTTCGTTGCCGCCGGGTACCTTCGCCATCTTCTATCCCGACGACGCGCACGCTCCGCTCGCCGGCCAAGGACCTCTCCACAAGGCGGTGGCAAAGGTAGCCGTCGAGTGGCGCTAGCAACGGCCGATTCCGGCAGACAGGGAGATGTGGCCGACCGGCCCACGGCCGTTCGCTACCAGGTGCTCCTGCTGGCCACGGCGTCATCTTTCATGTTGTATGTCGACCGCTACTGCTTGGGCGAATTGCTCAAGCACGACTCGGTGACGCTGGAGCTCGGCCTCAATCACAATGACCTCCTTGTAGCTTGGAGCCTGAGTGCGTTCTTCTGGTCATACGCCCTCTTGCAGGTCCCCTCGGGATGGCTGGCCGACCGTTTTGGCCCGCGCTGGTTGATGACGTTCTACGTCATCGGCTGGTCTTTATGCGCGGCTGCCACAGGATGGGTGAACGGGTTCGTTTCGTTGTTCGCGGTGCGGATCGGCCTAGGTGTCATGCAGGCCGGGGCCTATCCGACCAGCGGCAATATCGTCAGCCGCTGGATGCCGCTCGCCGAGCGCGCCCGGGCCAGCTCCGTAATCGCGCTCGGGGGAAGATTGGGAGCCGCCACGGCCCTGGTGATGACGACGGCGCTCATTACCTGGTCTTGGCGAGCGACGATGATGATCTACGGAGTGATCGGCTGCTTTCTCGGCGCGGCGTTCGCGATCGTGGCCCGCGATTGGCCGGCACAGCACCCGCGGCTCAACGCAGCCGAGCTGGCTCTGATCGAACGCGGCCGCCCATCACAGACAGGGCTCTCGGTACAGACGCAAGCAAATTCACAGCCGCTGCGTGCCTTCGCCCAGTTGGTTCGCAGCGCGAGTATGTGGGCCATGTGCGTCGCGCAATTCGCGACGAACATCGGCTGGGTGTTCTTGTTGACCTGGCTACCCAGGTACCTGACCGAAGTCCGCGGCGTAACGAGCCAGCTCGGCGCCAACATGAATGCGATCATCCTGTTCACAGGGATGTTCGGCATGCTATCCGGCGGCGGGCTGACCGACGTGCTGAGTCGCCGCCTCGGTTTGCGGCACGGCCGAGCATTGCCGTTGGCGCTCTCACGCTTCCTTGCAGCCGGTGCCTACCTGGCCGTGCCATACCTTGAATCTCCCTGGGAGGCGATGGCCGCCTTCTGCATCGTCTCGTTCGCCACCGATCTGGGCGTGCCCGGCACCTGGGCCTATACGCAAGACGTGGGCGGACCCTATGTGGCGGCTGTGCTCGGCTGGGGGAACATGTGGGGCAATCTCGGCGCCGCCATCGCCCCGGTGGTCATCGGCCGGCTCAGTGGTGAAGAGGAGGTGATGGACTGGAACCTGGCCCTACTACTGTGCGCCGGTGCGTTTGTCGTCTCCGGCATCGCCGCGTTCTTCATCGACGCCACGAAGCCCGTCGTCACGTCGGCCGATTGAGGAAACGGTTGTGATTTCTAGAAGTCGGTATTCCGCACTACACTTATAATGTTTGGGATGGACGGGATTGTCGGTCAGAAACCGAAGACAACGAATCATGAACTCGATCAGAGCAACTTGGACGAACGGCCAGATCGTGCCGGCCGAGCCTGTCAACTGGCCGGAAGGGAGCCACCTCGTGGTCGAACCGATTTCGCCAACCCGTGAACAGATCGGCCTCACTGAAGACGAGTGGCGGGATGACCCGGCGGCGATCGCAGCTTGGATCTCGGCCGTTGAGCAAATCGAGCCGATCGTCTGGGCGCCTGGCGAACGCGAAGAACACGACCGCGCCCTCCAACGGGAGTTCAATATCGACGCGGTTCGAAAGCAAATGGAAAAGCCGTCGGTCGACGACGCACCATGAAACGTCGTTACCTGTTGGACACAGGAATCGCCCAAGACTATCAGGCAGGGCGTGGTACGGTTCGCGCACGAGCGATCGAGCTTCGGCAAAACGGCCACCGGATCGGGATCTGCGTGCCGGTCCTGGGGGAACCGTGGAGCGGCGTCGAATGTAGTGCGAGCCGAGAACGAAACCTGGCGCGATTGCGACACGCCGTCGCGACCCTCATCGTCTGGCCTTTACACCTCAGAAGGCGCGGAGGAATACGGGCGCATTTTTGCCGAATTGCGGCGGTTGGGACGCCCGATGCAACAAATCGATATGCAGATCGGCGCCATCGCCCGAACATTGCCTGGTTGCATCGTCGTGTCGAAGGATTCGGATCTTTTGGCAATTCCCGGAATCACTGTCGAGAATTGGGAAGCGTAACAAACTGCCAGAAGCCCATCGGTCGCTGTTACGGCCAGATTATCGATCTCGCACCGGCTCGCGCCAGTTCCCGGAAGGGTCCTAATGCCGTTCGCGGTCACCATGGCACGCCATGTCGATGACGACCGTCGCCGCGAGGATGATAACCGCGTCTTCGCCCTCGGCGATGTCGACGCCGTAGGTGTCGGCCCAGGAGAACCAACGCTTGGAGACCGTGGCCACGGTCGCGCCGTGCCGCTCGAAGGCGTATTCGTGGTCGGTCAGGCTGCCCGTCGCTTCCAAGTCGTCGGGCCCCGGAACATCGACCGTGAATCTGCATTGGAAGAGCGTGAACAGAGCCTTTTTGACGACGGCTTGCACCACGCCCTGCCGGTAGATCTCGTAGGTTGGTCCCCAGGCCAGCAATCGTTGGCGGATGAAGGCCAATTCGTTGCGGTTCATGTCCTGGAACGAAAGCTGGTTACCGAGCGTAAAGACCTTGCCGTCGACGAAGAAGGCATCGCGGCCGTCTTCCGTCTTGATCGTGAAGTCGTCGCCCCAGGAAAAGAGTTTCTGCCGCATCACATACCGCATGAGAAGCTCCCTTTGATCTCGTACCGCCGAGATCGGTCGTGTTTTGCTGGGCGAACGACGAACACTCGCGTCAACCCTTGATCACGCCGATCGGCCGCATGCGGGCGACTTTTTTGGCGAGCCCCGCGTTGTGTACCACGTCGACGACGAGGCTCACATCCTTATAGGCCGCCGGCTGCTCCTCGGCCAACCCCTTCCAGCTCCGTGCCCGCGCGATGACCCCTTGCTGCTTCAGCTCCTCGTCGATGCGCCGCCCCTGGGCGTGCTTGATGGCCGCCGTACGGCTCATGACGCGTCCCGCTCCGTGGCAGGCGGTGCCGAAGGTCTGCTCCATGCTGCCGTTCTGTCCCGCCAGCACCCAACTCGCCCGGCCCATGTCGCCCGGAATGATGACCGGCTGGCCGATGCGGCGGTACATCGGCGGCACTTCTTCGTGGTCGGGCGGAAAGGCCCGCGTGGCGCCCTTGCGGTGTACCCACAGCCGGCGCGTGCGGCCGCCGATCGTGTGCTCTTCGAATTTGGCGATGTTGTGGGCCACGTCGTAGACCAGGTTCATCTGCAACTCGGTCCAGGGCCGCCCGAAGATCGTTTCGAACCCTTCGCGGGCCTGCCACATCAGCAACTGGCGGTTGCACCAGGCGTAGTTCGCCGCGGCGCGCATCGCCCCGAGATAGTGCTCGCCTTCGCTGCTCTCGACCGGCGCGCAGGCGAGCTGCCGGTCGGGCAGTTGGATGCCATACTTCTCGGGCACGCCCCGCAGTAGCCGCAGCGCGTCGTCGCACACCTGATAGCCCAGCCCGCGCGAACCGGAATGGATCATCACGCAGACCATGTCCTTTTCCAGGTGCATGGCGGCGGCCGCCGCATCGTCGAAAACGGCGTCGACGACCTGAACCTCCATGAAATGGTTGCCCGAGCCGAGCGTGCCGCATTGATCCTTGCCGCGCTCGAGCGCCCGCTCGCTCACGTTATCGGGCTCCGCGCCGTCGAGCCGACCCCCCGCTTCGGTATGATCGATGTCGCCGGGCGTGGCCAAGCCGCGCTCCACGAGCCGGCTCGGGCCGTGCGCCATCATGCGCTTCAGTTCGCGGGCGTCGAAGCGGTACTTGCCCGAGCGGCCCACCCCGGTCGGAACCTGCTTGAACAGCTCGTCGACGAGCTGAGTGATGTGCGGCTTGACGTCCTGGTAGAAGAGGTTCGACCGTACCAGCCGCACGCCGCAGTTGATGTCGTAACCGACACCGCCCGGCGAAATGACGCCGCCTTCCGCGGGATCGGTGGCGCACACGCCCCCGATGCAAAAGCCATACCCCCAATGGATATCGGGCATGGCCAAGCTGGCGTGCTGGATGCCGGGCAAGAACGCCACGTTGGCCACCTGCTCCGGCGCCTGGTCCTTGCGAATCAGCTCCATCAACCCTTCGCTGGCATAGATCAACCCGTCGACGCGCATCCCTTGTTTGTAGCTCTTGGGGATGCGCCACAGGTTGTCGTTCACCCTTTCCAGCGGTCCGCTATACGCGTCCTTGGCCATTTTTGCTGTCCTTAGTGCCGTCCCTAGATGTCGACGATGACTTCCGCGAGCCAACCAGCAGGCGTCTGCTCGACCTTGAGTCCGTGGTAGGTGATGGCTTTCACTTCGTGTTCCAATGCGTGGCGACTTTCGTCGAGCGGCTCCCCACGGGCCGTACCCTCGAGACCGTCGCTCGTGAATCGCGCGGTAAAATCACCGAGCAACAGACGCTCCGATTCGAACAGGTAGAGGATTTCGCTCAACCAGTCGAACAATAGATCGTCGCGGCGATTGCCGGCGAGGCGCAACGGCACCTCACGGACAGGCCGGACCTCGTCGAGGTTCGCGACGATCATCGACGTGAGGCCGCGGGCGGCGTCGGCGAAGAGCGTTTCGAGATCGGCCGCCTCCACCCGCAGCCCCAGGTCGGCCGTGTGCTCGAAGATCTCGTACATCGGTTACATGTTCACGGCGTCGTTGATCGTGCCGATATACATCGAGGCGATGCGGAAGATGACCATGATGATCAGCATCGCCACCATGCCCCACACCAAAAAGCCGCCCACGACCGTGAGTGTCGCCATCGCCCGTTTGGCCTGATCCTGGTACTGGTCCGACACGATAGCCAGCGTTTCGGGGAGCCGGCCACTCTCTTCGCCCACGCGCACGCTGTCGAGGAACATGCGCGGAAATGCCTTGGTGTCGGCCAGGGCGAACGTGATTTCGCCGCCGGACCGGATCTCGCGCACGACGTCGTCGGTGTGATCCGTGTAATGGGCGTTGCCCGTGCTGCGCAGGCAAAGGGGCATGGCCTTGAGCAGATCCATGCCGGCTTCGAGCGTAATGTACATGCTCCACGCGAACTGGGCGAGCGCGAGGGTTTCGATCGGCCGCCCGATGCCGGGCACCTTGATGAGTATCCGTTGCAAGGGCCGCGTCCAAACGAGGCCGCGGCGGACCGCCTGAATGATGATGGCGATGCCTGCGACGACGGCAGCGACGATCATCAGATAGACCATGAGTCCCTGACCGCCGACGAGGCCCCAACCGAGGATGTCGACCGGTTTCCCTCCCTCCATCGGCGGCAGGAAGCCCATGACGTAGATCAGCAATCCGACGATGAACACCGCGGCCACGAGTTGCAGCATGGGCCAGGCGATGGCGGCCATGAACATCTGCCGCAAACGGATCTGGTGGTCGTAATGGTCGGCCAGTCGGTGCAACACTTCGGCCAACTTGCCCGTCTGCTCGCCGACCTCGGTCAGCTCCAGAAACAGCCGCGGAAAATAACCGCCCGTGTCCTTGAGCGCGTCGCTGACCGAGCCCCCACGGTTGGTCGTATCGACGACCTCGTCCAAATGCCGTCGCAACGAGGGCGAAACATAGCCCCCTTTCTCGCGGGCCAGCACGCGGCGCACGTCGACTCCCGCTTCGAGCCCGGTCGACAGTCGCCGGCACAGCGCCGCCAATTCGCGTAATCCGATGCGCGCCGAAAAGAGCATGTCCCACCGCTAACGATCAGCCGAATGACAGGCCTCAGGATACTATTATATATCGCGCGCATCCAGAACCGCTGGAAGTGCCGTCCAGCGCAGCCGACCGTCCCCCGCGGCTCCCCAGCGACAAGGCCGGGGCCTTCATCCGACAGTTCATCGCGGATGGAACACCACCCGGCGATCGGAGATGCCAGAGTCTAGCGGGTGGCATTCGGCGAACGATCTTCCAGACCGCGCTCGGGTAGCTCGGCTTGGTGGTGGCAATAAGGGCATCAAGCCGAAGCGTGCGGTCAACAAGACGGGCTCGGACTGACGTGCTCGCACCGATCCGGGCGGCGCGATATAACGATTGCCGAGTGCAGGGAGGGCAATGAAGACGAGAACTCGCGGGCTGCTGAGAAACCACGGCACCTTGTTCCGCTTCCGCAACCCGGCACAGCCCGAGCGAGATCTGTATGCCCGAACAAGTCCGCGCAGCCGCATCACAGGAGCAGCGGCGCTTCTTGCAATTCACGATGCGTCAGTTGCTGCTCTTGCTCGCCGTCTCGGGTGTGCTGTTGGGCATCGTGGCCCCACGAATCCATCAGACGTTTCGGTCATGGCGGCAAGAGCAGACCGATCGAAGAATCAATTCCGCTACCAGAGACCTCGTCGCCGCGGTCAATTCAAACGACGTATCGCTTGCACGACGACTGCTCGAAGCGGGCGCGGATCCGAATGCTGTAGCTGAGACTTTCAGGAATCGCGTAATCGTCACCAGCATCAAGCGCGGTCATGTCGACATGCTCAAGTTACTTCTCGATTTCGGGGCGAACCCGGAAGGAACGGAGCGGGCTCATTTCGATAGCCCAAGTGGCGAAGGTCTGCCATTTTGTGTTGCCGTTGGATGCCAGCAACCGTCGGAAGTCCGCTGCCAGATGATCAGGGTCCTTGTCGCGGCGGGCGCCGATCCTCTGATCGAAGGCGGTGGGCGCAATGCGATGGATATCGCCGTTCACGAATCAGACAGCCAGATGGGCGACCTGCTGAGGGAATATGGACTGCCTTACGGGCCGCGAGAGATGGTCGCCTTTGGCCGTCTGGAGGAACTACGGCTGGCCGTCCAGAGTGACCCCGAAATAGTCAAGCAACGATTCAGCAGTCTGTGGGCGAGACAGACGCAAGACGATGAACCGACGCTCCTCGCCCTCTCGCTGTTCCGAGGAAACCGAGAAATGTCGCTCTTCCTGATCGACGCCGGGTCTCCGCTCGACACGCGACAACATCTGGGGCGCACCCTCTTGCACGAAGCGGCCATCGGCGGCGATCCCGAGCTTGTCCGTCTGCTCGTCGCCCGCGGCTTGGACGTGAACGCCGTCGACGCCCACGTCAAAGAGAGCCCGCTGCAATTTGCCTGTCGCCGCGATAATGTTGAAGTGGTTGCCGCGCTTCTGGAGGCCGGAGCCGACCTGAACTACCAAGACGCCAGTGGCGACACGAGTCTGCACGGCGCGGTCTGGGGCAATCGCGTGGAGATCGTTCGACCGCTGCTGGCTGCCGGCGCCGACCCAACGATCGCCAACATGAAAGGTGAGGCTCCGCTCGACGTCGCCCGCGCACGGCACCCCGAACTGGTTGGGTTGTTGGAACAGGCCGCCGAAGGGTTATCGAAAGAGTAGAAGCAGCTAAACCAGCGAACGTCGCTCGTCGGCCGGCGCTGGTGCAGAAGATTTCGCGCTAACTAAATGGATTTGCTGGTAAAACATAGGTTCGGTGTAGAGAGCGTATGCTGGAGGTTGCTTGGCCCGACACCCGCGACTCGTTGCCCCGCCGCTGTCCGGGCCGCGCTCCCGCTCGGTACTCTACGAAACGACGGGCCTCGATTCTGCCGAACAGCCGCTGCGCGACGTTACCATCCGCGGGTTGGTGTCGAAATACGTCGCGCTCGCTCGGCCCGTTCCTCGTGTCAACCGCCAGCGACTACCCCGCGCTCACCGTCGTGGGCAAGTTGCTCTGGCGATTCCTGCACTGGCTGCGGCCAGGCGGCGCTGCGCGGAGAGGCAAGTGGCGCAGCGGAAGGGCGGTGGCCGCGTGCCTCCAACTCCGGACAAGTCGAATTCGGCTCCTTTCGCTGCGGCTCGTTAAAGGGCGTTACGGTTGGGGTTGAACATGGCCGCGTCGAGGACCGACCAGAGATGGATGGCCCAGCCCATGAATACGAACCACAACAGGCCGGCCAACACGAATTGCACAATGGCCATCAAGAGGCGGCCTTGTAGCAATTGGCCGAGCCCAGGTATGAAGAAACTGCACAGTGCCGCGATGACGTTGCCGGCAGAGCCTTGTCCGGACATGGTTTCTGAAGGTGGAGGGTGGAAAGGGGACTTCATCTGTTATATTCCAAAGTTCGCCGTACCGCGAGAAATCTTGGCCCCGAATAGCATTTGGGTATCGAATCCGCGAAAATAGGGCGATCTAGTTCTAGTAACATCCAGGAGCCGCCTATGAGCACCGCCGTCCGCTTCCTGCGTCGCGATCCCAAACAAGTAGAGCCATGGGGCGAAACGTGCGGGCAGATCCGCCCGCTCATCGAGGAGCAGGACGGTGCCGCGGCCGAGGTGCACCATGTCGAGATCGATAATGCCAAGCTGCACTATCACGCCCAGACCGACGAGATCTATTACATCATCTCAGGCCAGGGCAAAATGGTGCTCGACGGCGAAGAGATCGAGGTCCACCAAGGCGTGGTGGTGTACGTTCCTCGCGGCGTGCGGCACAAGGCGGTCGGCGATCTGACGGTGCTCACCGTCTGTATTCCGCGCGGCGTGCTGCACGATGTTCACGAGGTCGAATGAGCGTCGCGGGTGTGGCTAGGAAGCAGGAGGGCGGCCCAAAGCCGCGTTTTCCGCGCCCAACCGCTATGCGTCGTAACCCAGGTTCGGTGAAAGCCAACGCTCGATCTCGGCAATCGGCATGCCTTTGCGGCGGGCATAGTCTTCGACCTGGTCGCGCGTGATGCGATCGACCGAGAAATACCGCGATTCCGGATGGGCGAAGTACCATCCGCTGACGCTGGCTGCCGGGAACATGGCATAATTCTCGGTCAACTGGATGCCCGTTGCCCGTTCCGCGTCGAGCAAATCGAACAAAGCACGCTTCTCGGTATGATCGGGACAGGCGGGGTAGCCCGGCGCCGGACGAATGCCGCGGTACTTCTCCTCGATCAGATCCTCGTTCGTGAACTGTTCTTCGCGGCCGTAGTTCCATTCCTGCCGCGCGATCTCGTGCAACCGTTCGGCGAACGCCTCGGCCAGACGATCGGCCAATGCCTTGGCCATGATCGCGTGATAGTCGTCGTGGTCGGCCTCGAAGCGCCGCACGAGTTCTTCGGCCCCGTGCCCGGTCGTGACGGCGAAGGCGCCCAAATAGTCGCGGCGGCCGCTCTCGGCCGGGGCGATGAAATCGGCCAGCGCGTAATAGCTGGTCGTTCCCTTGCGCTCCCATTGTTGCCGCAACGTATGAAACCGCCCCATCTCGCTGGCCCTCTGCTTGTCTCCGTAGATGACAATATCGTCTCCGACCGCCGCCGCCGGCCAGAAGCCGTACACGCCGCGGGCATGCAACAGCCGCTGCGAGACGATCTCGTCCAGTAGTCGCTGCGCGTCGTCGAACAGCTTGCGAGCCTCGTCGCCCACCACCGGATCGGAAAAGATCTTGGGGTACTTGCCGCGCAGCTCCCAGGCGGAGAAGAAGGGTGACCAGTCGATATAGGGCGTCAGTTCGTCGAGCGGAAACTCGTCGAGCACGCGGCTGCCGACGAACGACGGCTCGTCGATGCGGACCGTGTTCCAGTCGGTCTTGAATCGGGCGGCCACCGCCTGCGCGTAGCTCACCAGGTGTACCGCCTGGCGATCGCGGTAAGCGTCGGCCATCCGCCCCTGCTCCGTCCGATTCTTGCGGTCGAAATCGGCCTTCGACTTGGGGTTCAAGAGTTGCTCGACGACGCCCACGGAACGCGAGGCGTCGAGAACATGAACGGTCGGCTGGCTGTAGGCCGGCGCGATCTTAACGGCCGTGTGCTTGGCGCTCGTCGTCGCGCCGCCGATGAGTAGCGGCATCCTCAATTGCTGCCGTTCCATCTCCTTGGCCACGTGCACCATCTCGTCGAGACTGGGTGTAATCAGGCCGCTGAGGCCGATCAGATCGACCCCTTCCTTCACGGCCCGTTCGAGTATCTGCTCGCAGGGGACCATCACCCCCAGGTCGATCACGCGGTAGTTGTTGCAGGCCAGTACGACGCCCACGATGTTCTTGCCGATGTCGTGCACGTCGCCTTTGACCGTGGCCATCAGGATCTTGCCGCGCGGCGCATCGATCTGTCCGCTGGCCGCCTTCTCGGCTTCCATGAAGGGGAGCAGGTAGGCGACTGCTTTCTTCATCACTCGTGCGCTTTTCACGACCTGCGGCAAGAACATCTTGCCCTCCCCGAACAGATCGCCCACCACTTGCATGCCGCTCATCAGCGGCCCCTCGATGATCGCCAGGCCGGTCGGATAGATGTGCCGCGCTTCTTCGACGTCGGCGTCGATATAGTCGACGATGCCCCGCACCAAGGCGTGCGACAGCCGTTGTTCGACCGGCGCGTTACGCCACTCCAACTCGGCGCCCGGCTGCCGGCCACCCTGCCGCTTGACGGTCTCGGCGAACTCGACCAGCCGCTCGGTGGCGTCGGGCCGGCGGTCGAAGAGCACATCTTCCACGCGCTCCCGCAAATCCGCCGGAATCTCTTCATACACCGCGAGCTGGCCGGCGTTGACGATACCCATGTCGAGGCCGGCCCGGATCGCGTGATACAGGAAGGCCGCGTGTATCGCCTCGCGCACCACATCGTTGCCGCGGAAGGAGAACGAAATGTTGCTCACCCCGCCCGAGACCTTGGCCCCCGGGCAGACCTGCTTGATCTGCCGCGTGGCCTCGATGAAGTTGATGGCGTAGCGGTTGTGTTCCTCCATGCCCGTGGCGACCGTGAGAATGTTCGGATCGAAGATGATATCGGCGGGCGGCATGCCGACCTCTTCGGTGAGCAGCTTGTAGGCACGGCGGCAGATGCGCACCTTGTCTTCGATGCTCGTCGCCTGCCCCTGCTCGTCGAAGGCCATGACCACCACGGCGGCCCCATAACGGCGCACCAGCCGCGCATAGTGCAGGAACTGCTGTTCACCTTCCTTGAGGCTGATCGAATTGACGATCGACTTGCCCTGCACGCAGCGCAAGCCGGCCTCGATGATCGACCACTTGGAGCTGTCGATCATGATTGGCACGCGGGCGACGTCGCTCTCGGCGGCAACCAGGTTCAAGAACCGCGTCATGGCGGCTTCGCCGTCGAGCATAGCCTCGTCCATGTTGACGTCGACGACATTCGCCCCGCCTTCGACCTGCCCGCGGGCGATCGACACCCCTTCTTCGAACTGTCCGTTCAGCACAAGTTTGGCGAACTTCTTGGACCCTGTCACATTGGTCCGCTCGCCGATCATGGTGAAGTTGCTCTCGGGGCGGATCGTGAGCGTCTCTTGCCCGCTCAGCCGCGTGAACGGCTCGGTGCGGGGACGCACGCGGGGTTTCTTCTTCTCCACCGCGGCCGCGATGGCCCGAATGTGCGGCGGGGTCGAGCCGCAACAGCCGCCGACGATGTTCAGCCAACCCATTTCGGCATATTCGCCCAGCGTGGCCGCCATCTTTTCGGGCGTTTCGTCGAAGCCGCCGAACGCGTTCGGCAGCCCGGCGTTCGGATAGCAACTGACGTAGATGGGCACGATCTGCGACAGCTCTTCGAGGTAGGGCCGCATGTGCTCGGGCCCCAGAGCGCAGTTCATCCCCACGCTCAGCAGATTGGCGTGTGAGATCGATGTCCAACACGCCTCGATGGTCTGGGCAGATAGCGTGCGCCCACCCTGAAAGATGGTGAACGACGCCATCACCGGCAGTCGCACCTGGTGGTCCTCGAAATACTTTTCGATGGCGAACAGACAGGCCTTGAGCACGAGCGTATCGAAGGCTGTCTCGGGCAGAAGGAGGTCGACGCCTCCCGTAACCAGCGCATCGACCTGCTCGTAGTAGGCGCCTACCATTTCTTCGAAGGTGGTCGAGCGGTGGCCCGGGTCGTTGACGTTACCCGCGATCGAGAGCTGCCGATTGGTCGGGCCGATCGAGCCGGCTACGAAACGGGGCTTGTGGGGAGTGCGGTGCGTATAGTCGTCGGCGGCCCGGCGCGCCAGTGCCACCGCCGCCAGGTTGAGCTCGCGCACCCGGTCGGCCAGTTCGAAATCGGACATGGCGACCGAGGTGGCGCCGAACGTGTTGGTCTCGATGATATCGGCGCCCGCGGCCAGGTATTGCCGGTGGATGTCTTCGATCGCCGGCCCCTGCGTGATCGACAAGATGTCGATGAAGTTTTTCAGATCCTTGCTGTGGTGCGCGAACTCCTCACCCCGGAAGTCCTGCTCGTCGAACTTCAGTGCGTGGACCATCGTGCCCATCGCGCCGTCGAGGACGAGAATTCGCTCGGCCAGCAGGCTTTCGAGCAGGTCGCCGGTGTTGTTATGATTCGTGTGGGAGTTTTGCTGAGCTACGGCCATCAACGCTACCAATTGTTCCGCAAGTACTTACGTTTGTTTACCTCTCCAAATATGGCACAGGGGCCGGCGTGGCTCAAGGCAAAAGTCGGCCCGTCTGCGCCTCGAGTTGGACCGTTTTGTGGATACGATCGGCGACCCAACAAATTGTGCGAGCCCCGGCAAGGGATGCCACATCCGCTTCGCGGTCGGGGCCACGGTGTTGGTCACGTTGCTCACGGAAGCGGTCACGGTCTATCTGCGTTTCGGCCGCCACCAGACCGCGGCTGAATTCAACAAGACCGCGCCGCTCCTGTTGCAGATCCACCACATGTTCTGGAGCGTGCCGTTCCTGGTCGCGTTGCCGATCGTCTGGCGCAGGCCGCGGTTGAGTGGCACGCTCCTGGGAATCGCTTTGGGTCTGATCGTGAGCGATGCACTGCACCACTTGGTGGTATTGCCGCTGACCGTCGGCAACATGGGTTGGCATTGGCCGTAAGGGAACATTGAGCTCCCACGATCGGTCGCGTCGACGTGCGTAAAACCTGGCTCGCGCCTCGCGAAAACGACTGCGAGATCACGAAATCGTTCCGTCTGATTCTCTTTCAAAAATCCTCGAAACAGCGAAGAAAACCGACCTTGACCGTGTGCGGGCGATCTCCTATCCTCCCGGCCACTTCAAGGCGGAGCAGCCAACGGTGGATCGTCTTGAGGGACCGAGCGTCAAACCACGTGGTTGGGTCCGCATCTGGGAAGGCGAAAACCTTTCTGCGGACCACGAAGCGATTGCCCGCCAGCATGGATGCGGGCGGCACGCTTCGCGCAACGACCAATCGCTCCCGGAAACGGATGGCGTCCTTTGCCCCCCTGGGACCTATTCTTTCCGGGAGTTTTTTTGCGCGCACAGGTCGGCGCCGGGTCTTGGGTTTCGGCAGACGGCGGCTACGATAGCCTTGATTCGAGGTCGCCGACGAGGCGGTTGGGCGACCCGCCGCACCGCCGGATTCTGTCACCTCTTGCAGCCCAACACCCATGCAGTCTAAATCGGCTCCTTCCTTTTCTCTCGATCTCGACTATCGGCCCCAGATACCCAAACAGAAGCGGACGCCGATCGGCTGCATCGGGGCCGGATTCATCATGGCCGACTGCCATCTGGTGGCGTATCGCCAGGCCGGATTCAATCCGGCGGCGATTACTTCGCGGACGCGTGTCCGCGCTCGGTCGGTGGCCGATCGCCACGGCATTCCCAAGGTCTACGAAACGTATCGCGACCTGCTCGCCGACGAGCAGATCGAAGTGATCGATATCGCCGTGCCGCCCGACGCTCAATTTGACGTCATCAAAGAGGCGGTGAAGCACAAACGGCACCTGCGCGGCATCCTGGCCCAAAAGCCGCTCGGCATGAACTTCGACGAGGCCAGGCAGATCGTAACGATGTGCCGCCGCGCGGGCATCACGCTGGCCGTCAATCAGAACATGCGTTACGACCAATCGGTGCGGGCCTGCAAGTCTCTCATCGACCGCGGCGACTTGGGCGAGCCGGTGCTGGCCACCATCGACATGCGGGCCATCCCGCATTGGATGCCGTGGCAGGAGCGGCTGGGGTGGGTGACGTTGCGGATCATGAGCATCCACCACCTCGATACGTTTCGCTATTGGTTCGGCGACCCCGTGCGTGTCTTCGCCAGCGTGCGGCCCGACCCGCGCACCGAGCGCAAGTTCAAGCATGCCGACGGCATCTGCCTCTACATACTGGAATATGCCGACGGTCTGCGGGCCGCATCGACGGACGACGTTTGGACCGGCCCGGCGCTCGAAGGCGCCGAGAGCGATATTTCGATCCGTTGGCGCGTGGAAGGAACGGGGGGAATGGCGCGCGGCACGATCGGCTGGCCCGACTACCCGCGACGCACGCCCAGCACGCTCGATTTCACCACGCTGTCTCGACCGGGGTACTGGTTCCAGCCGCGCTGGAAGGAAGTCTGGTTTCCCGACGCCTTCGTGGGGCCGATGGCCCAGTTGTTGTGCGCACTGGAAGACGGGCGCGAACCCGAGACGAGTGGTCACGACAATCTGAAAACGATGGCCCTCGTCGAAGCCTGCTATCGGTCCGCCGCCGAGCATCGTGCTGTCGCCGTGAGCGAAATCACAGGTAGAAGAAGATAACGGACCATCGAACGACAATTCCCTCTCCCACCGGGAGAGGGTTAGGGTGAGGGCGGTCTGCCTACCCTTCGGTGTCCTAAGGGCGGCTGACAAAACCGCGAAGCCGGAGTGCCGTGGGCGAAAATCGGCGTTTCACCGCCGATTTTGTGGAGCGCGATCCGGTTTTGTCGGTTCCTCTAAAACAAACGGGTTCTAACGCATCCACGGCCCGAACCGCATCACTCGTCCGAACATTCGCAAATCAACTTTGCGACTTTACGCCCCGTCGTACTCATGGGGAAGTCGCCAAGCTGCGCGGGGCGCACCCATCGCAGGCCGGCCCGGCGACGCGGCGAGGAAATGCAATCGGCCCAGCGGCAGTCGAGCGTGATGCGGAAGCGCGTGACGCCGTGCTTGAGCGTGGCGATCGATTCCGCCACGGCAGCGACAACGCCGGTCGTAGCCGTCAGCTTCTCGGCGATCTCTTCGGCCAGCGAGCCGTTCGCCGCCTCGACGCCGAAACGAGGAAAATCCCAGAGGCCGGCCCAGCGCTCTCCCGCCTGACGTTGCCTCAGCAGCACGGTTGTTCCGCGCCGGACGACAATCAACGCTTCGCGCACGGTTTCGACCCGCGGCTTGGCTTTCGGCAATGGAATCACCTCCTGGAGCGACAGCCGGTTCGTCGGGCAGAGATCGCTCACCGGACAACTCGTGCAACCGGGAGCACGCGGTGTACAGACCAGACTGCCCAGTTCCATCAATGCCTGGTTCAACCTGCTCGACCCGCGCTGCGGCAAGAGCTCTTCGGCCAACTTCCAAAGAATCGCGGTTCCTTGCTTCTGCCGCGGGTCGCCCCGGTAGGCGATCAAGCGGCTGAGGAGACGAATCGTATTGGCTTCCACGATCGGTTCGCGCGCGTCGAAGGCAATGGAGAGGATGGCACCCGCCGTATAACGGCCGATTCCCGGCAGCCGCCTCACGGCCTCGCGATCGGCCGGAAAGCGACCGCCATGTTCACGAACGACGATTTGCGCCGCGCGATGCAACTGCCGCGCCCGCCGATAGTACCCCAATCCTTCCCAGAGGCGGAGCACATCGTGTTCGTCCGCCGCGGCCAGCGCTTCGATCGTAGGAAAGGCGGCCAAGAACCTGGGGAAATAGGCGGCGACCGTCGCCACCTGCGTCTGTTGGAGCATGATCTCGCTGACCCACACGCGGTAGGGGTCGGATGAGCGTCGCCATTCGAGATCGCGGGCGTGGCGATCGTACCAGGCGTGCAGCTTCCGGCGGAATTCCCGTTTCCAGGCCGGCGTCGGCCATTCGCCTTCGAGCGATTCGTCCTTCAACGTGGGATGCCGTCGAGCGGCCTTCCTTGGTTCGCTGGTCATCGTATGGGAAAACAAACACCATGCATTCTCGCCCGTCGCCAGTTTCGGGATTTTCGCCGAAGCCGTCGCGCCGTCAAGGCTTCGCGGTCGGCACGTTTCACGATTTCGGCCCGCGGCGTTCGCCATACAAGACAGACTATGTCACCCTTCCGATCGATAAGCGATCAAGAATAACCGACGGAAGTCTGCGCACCGTCCGGGGACCAGCTCGGATAGATGAAGCCTATGGTATTGCGAGCGACGAGCCGTCTGGGGTTCGCCCCGTCGGCATCCATCGCCCAGATGTGGAACGATCCCAAGACACCGCTCCGATTGCTGGCGAAAGCGATCTGCTTTCCGTCGGGCGACCAGGTCGGATCGGAGTCGTAGCTGGCGCTGTTGGTCAGGTTGACCGGATTGGAGCCGTCGGCGTCGGCGGCCGCAGCATTCACTGAATTCCGCATCCGTCGCTCATCGCCCTCTACGCTATACTACGGCGATGAAGCAACGCAAAGGCAACAAACCCGCAGGCTCAGCCGATGACGACGAACTCGGCTTTCGTCGCCGCCCGACGACGTTGCGCGTGCGGCGCCGACCGGCCGAAAAAGCATGGGAACTGGTCCATCCGCGCTGCGCCCTGGAACGCGCGGAGGATTTGGAAGAAGTGCAACTCATGCTCGAGGCCGGCGAGACCGACATCGCGATCGACGAGCTGCGTTGGCTTCTGAACGGCTGCGCCGATTTCGTCGCGGCCCACCGACTGCTCGGTGAATTGGCGCTGACGGACGAAGACTGGCGCTTGGCGCGAGGTCATTTCGGCTACGCCTACGAGATCGTGCTTTCGGCGTTTCCGCCGGGAGGACTCGACGGCCCGCTCCCCCACCGCCTGGCCGCCAACCAGCCGTTCTTCGAGTCGGCGAAAGGGCTGGCTCTCTGCTTGCACAAACTGGGAAAACGGAAGCTCGCCCGGCGCGTCGTAGAGCAGTTGCTCGTTTGTGATCCCAGCGATCCGCTCGGTTTGCGGAATTGGCAAGATGCGTGGGCCGACGAGTCGCGGCTCGATTGACGAATTCCTCGAACCATTCCGCCGCGTCGCCTGTCTCCCGATAAGTTGGGCGAACTGCGCGCGAATGCGCCCGAAGGAAAGGCGCTTTTCCCGCGCGCCGCTCAAAAAATCGAACGTCCTTCCCGCATCTCGCGTAGCATGGTTGAGCACGAATTTGTAACCTGACTTCTCTTTGTAGAAAGGAAGGGTCGACGATGAGATTGCAGAGAATTCGGCCTGTTTTAGCGCTTCTGCTGCTCTCGCTCGGCACGGTTTCCCCAGTCCTTGCCGCTCAGCCAAAGGTCAGTTTCGACCTGGGTTACGTAGTCGAATGCCACGACGTAACCCCCCAGGCCTTTGCCCTGCTGCACCCTAACGAGAAGGTGATCGAAGCCAATCTTCGCCTCTCGGTGCGATTGGAAAAGGGCGAGGAAAAGGACGTTGACCAATTGCAGGTCGAGATCACCAGCCCCGGCGAGCGGCTGCGGATCATCGACTTCCTACCACGGACCACGATCGAGCCCGAGGCAGCCGACAATATCGAAGTGGTCAAAACCAGCGAGACGGTGCGGAGCCTCGGGGCGACGGTGGGCACCACGGTCTCCATCAACGGAGGCAATGCGCACGGCAACGGCGCCGTCGTCACCTCGGCCCTGCCGGCGGGCAACGCCAATGCCACCCATCGCCATGAATTGAAAGAGACGACCAAGAAGATTCCCGCGGGCCGCCCCGTCGTGACGAGCGGCACGCTCGAAAACGAGCACGGTGTGTTCTTCAAGCTGAAGCGCACGGCAGCGGGCTCTTTCGAGGGAATCAAGCTCTTTTCGTTCCGGTTCGCGGTGCCGAGCAACTGGCGCGGCGACTGGGTGGTGATCTCGTGCCAAGCGCAGGGAACGGTCACCCGCTACTTCTTCAAGTCGATCGAAGAGATCGGCACGACGAAGGCCTTCTTGGCCCTGCACTTGGCCGGCGACGCGCCCGCGGAACACGCCGCGGTCGAAGTGGCTCAAGCACAGGAAGAATACTTTGCTTCCAAGCCGCCGAAGGACCGCTATGACCTGATCATCACCACCCTGGCAACGGAAGCGCGGCCGTGGCGCGACGCGTCGCACACGCACCATGTGGCCGCCTCCATCAAGACGCCGGTCACTGCCCTGAAGCCGCCCACCAACGGTGTATTCCGCTTCGCCTCGGCCCACAAACAGCCGTCATGCGAGGCTTGCACCTTGCTCAAGCAATCGCTCGATCAGGCCGCCCGATTTTCGGCCGCGCCCGGTTGGCACGCCGACGAAGCCGGCGCGAGCAACGATTGAGGCCGATTTCATCCTGGCCGCGAGGCGGATATACTGACCCGGCCGGGTGAAAGGGCCGACGGATGACATACAGCGAAGAGAGCGAGCCGGAACCGACGCGTGCGGATGTCGACCAGATGACGGGGCCGGTGCTGTTGGAGTTCGGTGCCGCGTGGTGCGGCCATTGCCAGGCGTTGCAGCCCGATTTGGTCAAGGCACTGGCCGCCCAGGCAAATGTGCGGCACATCAAGATCGAGGACGGCAAGGGCAAGCCCCTGGGCCGCTCGTTCGGTGTCAAGCTCTGGCCAACGCTTGTCTTCTTGCAAGACGGCCGGGTGCTCAAACAGGTCTCGCGTCCCAGCTCCGACGAGCTTTCTCAGGGAATGTCGCTGCTCGCCCACGGCGGCACCGCATAACGATCCGCCGACGTCGTGCCACCTGCTTGCGGATCGTGATCATCGTGGAGCTGGTGGCAACTCTCTCCGCTCCCACCGCCGCCGACGACTCACTCCAAGGGCGAGCGCCTTGGCACCTTATCGAGCCGTTCACCGCCCCTCCGCCCGAATTTGCCGGCACCTCGGAACATATCGATCTCCGCTCGAGTTTGCCGATGGCAGCCAGGTTCGAGACGGCCGACGATTGACCATCCGAAGCTCGCCTCATGCCAGGAAATAGGACGGGAAAGCCGTCTTATTTGCTAGCCCCACCCCGTTGCTCGCAGCTTCTATCTATCGGCCCCTTTTCGCGCCGAACATCTCAAGCGCTTTGAGCGAATGGACTTGAGCAAGTCGCCAATGAGTATGGCACCGCACTTGCTTAGGGAGGCCGTACGGAACAGTTGGAACGTGTGGCGGCCACGGAACAGGCCGCCGCCAATTCGCTATGTCAGCAGAGGCCACGCCGATGAGTGAGTGGTATTGCCGTTTATTCGGTCAAGAATTGGGCCCGATGTCTCGGGACGAGTTGGTCTTTTTGGCCGAGAAGGGAAACCTGCGCCGGGACACGCCGGTCTGCCGGGCGGCAGAACGCGTCTGGCGGCCCGCGGGCCAGATCCATGGCCTCTTTGTCGACGAACATCGCGAGCAATCGGCGAGGGTCGAGTTATCCACCCCAGAGCAACCGCGGGCGCCGCAGGGGCGAGTTCGCGATGCCTCTCCGCCAAAGAAGCCCCAACGCGGCATAAGTCCGCGCCGGCGGAGGGCAAGCTTACCATCCATCAGCCTTCCCTCGTTGCGCTGGTTGAAGGCGCTCGCACTTCTTTTTGCCATCGCGGGAATTGCCGGCGCCGGCCACGTAGCCTACCAGGCGGCAGCGGCCACCCCTGTCAATCATCGTGCGATTGCACAAGAGCTCGAGCGATACTTTGCCGAAGTTCAGGAGTCACGGCAGACCGATCTCGACTATGTGGCTGCCGCGATACTGAAGGGGCGGCTCAGAGCACAAATCAACTCACTACGACTCCCTTTGCGAAATTCGGCCCCGGGCGGTGTGGAAGCAATCCTTGAGGCGGCGGCCAACTCTGTGTCGACGATGGTTGAGGATCTGGCTCTCGCCAAATCGCCCGCCGCCGACCAGGCGTTCACCCAGAACGCCGACGAATTTCAGCGTCTGATCGCTCAAGCCAAACAGTCCATCTCGGGCACATAAGTCAGAGTACTTGGCTCAACAAATCGGCCGCTAGATGGTCCTGGAGCTGTTTTTTCGCAGCTCCATACAGTTTTTAGTTTTTGTCAGTTGCGCTGCGAGTGGCAGGGAGGGCGGCTCCGGCGTCTACTACGGCCTCGGTTGCCCGTTCCGGAATCGGCGCCAATCAACTCCCAGACTTCGCATGCGCCCGCGCAACGTATGGGGATTGATGCCTAGTAGTTGTGCCGCGCCGAACGGCCCCTCGATACGTCCTTGGCTCCGTCGCAAGGCTTCTTCGATATGACGAGCCATGGCCGCGTCGAGTGAGGCAAACGCTTCGGACTGCGACAGCACGTTCGCCACGGCAGGTTCGGTTTGTCGAATGGGTGCAGGGCTCGTTGCCATCGGTCCCAGGGCAGTGGCAACGTCGAGACGCTTTCCATCGCCGAGGATCACCGCCCGTTCCATGACTGCTGCCAACTCGCGAACGTTGCCCGGCCAGTCGTAGGAGGTGAGCATGTTCACGGCCGCCTCCGATGGCACGAGCGGCCGAGCACCTAGACGCTGCGCCGATCGCATCGCGAAATGGTGGGCCAGCGCGGCGATATCCTGCTTGCGTTCGCGCAACGGGGGGAGCCGAACCGGAAAGACGGCCAGCCGGTACCACAAGTCTTCGCGAAAACTCTTGTCGGACGTCATCGAGTGCAAGTCGCGGTGCGTGGCCGCCACGACTCGGACATCGACGGTGACTTGCTTTTCGCCGCCGACACGCTCGAACGTGCCGTCTTGAAGGATGCGCAACAGTCTCACCTGCGCGGCGAGGCTCAGCTCACCGCATTCGTCCAAGAAGAGCGTACCACCGTCGGCCCGCTCGAACCATCCTTTGCGCTGGCCGAGCGCGCCGGTGAAGCTTCCTCGCTCGTGCCCAAACAATTCGGAATCGACCAACTCCGGCGAGATGGCACCGCAGTTCACGCGCAGAAAGGGACCGCTCGCTCGACGCGACCGCTCATGAATGGCGCGCGCCACGACTTCCTTCCCCGAGCCCGTTTCGCCCAGGATCAACACCGGCACGTCCGTCTTGGCGACCTGCTCCACACGTTCCATGACCTCTCGCAGGCCCGTTTCGGCGCCGATGATCGACTCGCTGATGTCTTGGCGGCCCAAACGCGACAAAAGCGATCGATTATCCGCTTCGGCCGCCTCACGTAAGGCGCGCAGTTCACGCAAACGGCGATCGTTCTCCAGCCAAACAGTGAAAGGCTCGAGCAATAACCGAATGATGCGCTCGTGCCGTTGCCCCAGCTCGCCGCGCTCATTGCGTAAGAACAGGACTGTTCCGACCGGCCCTTCGGGGCCCAAGAGCGGACCGGCAATCAGATCGCCAGTCAGCCCTGCTGGGACGACTCCGTCCGGAAAATCGTCCGTTGACTCCGTGGCACCACGAAGAAGTTGCCCCCGCTGGCACCAAGACAGGAGCGCGGACCAACTCCGCTCGCTCAGCTCCCGGCGCAATTCGGCCGGCGAGGGGGTGGGGCGGCATGCGCCTGTCGCCACGGTTTCTATCGAGCGCCGTGCATGATCGAGGCGACGCACCACGATCAAATCAACCGGCAACCGTCGAAACAGATGCGGGGCCGCGTCGGCCAAAGCGTCACCGATCTCGGTGTGCCGGCACGCCTCGCGCCACACGGAGAGCAAGAGGTGACCGAACCGCGATACGGGAACGTTGTTGCCGTTTCTACCCTCAAGCAGGTCGAAATGTGGATATCTCTGGAACAAGGCCACACCCGCTGGAAGCGTCATGCCTCTGGCGGAACCAGTCAGCGACGTGGATCATCGTTGTAATGAGCTTGTCGTCGGTAGGATGCGTTCTTCCCGGACGATACATCACATATCGACTCAACTTAGTGATAATTATCGACAATTTCGCGGCCGCCGTCAACTGGAACTCGCCGAAAACCGCACGAAAAAAGGCTCTTACCCAGCCCGCCAGCGACGGCAATGCAGCGGCATGGGATATTATGACCCCGCCGCCGCGGACCCAAAAAGGCAGCACGGATGGCACGGGTGAGCAGGGATACGATGACTTGGTCACCCTTATCCGTGCTGTCCATGCCATCCGTGGTTTATGCCTTTCTTCGTCGTGGGGTTTACGGCCAAGGGTGCGTTCGCACGTCCCTCCATTGGCGTTGCGCCACCTAGACCTCTCCGTGCGGAGATCAGACGATTAGTAGTCGCTGAAGCCGCCGACGACCGACGGGCTGACCCTCTCGGCCGAGCTGACTAGGTAGCGCAGGACGAGCGGCGCGAGGTCCTGCGAGAGGAAGGTCACGTGACCGTCGAGAAACACGACGTTGGCACCGGCGCCGTGCCAGCCGAAAATCTCGTTGTTCGGACCGCAGGAGTTGTCGGCGTTCCAATTGCAACCCGTCGGACCGCCCAGAGGCAGCGAGTTGTTGTTGATCGCCCGAATGACCGTCGACTTCACGGCGGTCGAGTCACCCGTATAGGCGATCACCCCGACCGACGGGCTGAAGTCGGTCAGACCCTGGTTCGGGGGACCTTTGACACCGAAGGCACTATCGGGTTCGATCCAGCGCCAAATGGCACGGTTGACCTCGCCGTTCGGTAGAGCGGTCGCCATCGGATCGGTATAGGGCCCGGGCATGAACTCATTGCGGCCCACATCCTCGGCGATCGCGATCGTCTTGCTCAGGCCGTCGATGACCTGCTGCACCGTGCCGCCGCCACCGTGCAAACCGCCGTTCACGCGGAAGTTCGGGTTCTTCCACGTCGCCCCGGTCGGGTCGATGGTGGTATAGGTGGTCGCACCGTAATCCGTATAGGCGTAGCCGGCGGAATCGACACCGCTCTTGGGACGCAAGGGGTTCGTCGGACAGAGGAAGGTCGGAACGACCTGAGTGCCAGGCAGAAGGAGACTCGGATTGGACGCCGCTGGCTGGTTGGCCGTGTCGTTGTAGTAATAGCGGTTGTCGACCGTGTCGTAGACTTCCTGCTGTTCGATGTACGGCAGGATGTAGTAGAAGGGCGAGTAACCGCCGGGAGTCGACTGCGTGCTGCCATTCGGCACGACGTTGGTTGCCTTGCCGTAACCGGCGGCATAGGTGTAGCTGTTGCCGTTGGCAGTGTACTGGAAGACGGGGGCATCGAAGAACGTATTGGTGCTGACCGCGGTGCCGCCCAGGGCCAGGTTGGCGCCCGCCCAGCCCACGGAACCCGACGGATAAGCCGGTTGGGCGAAGTAGGACGGACTGTAGCCCGCGACGTAGGTGGTGCCTTCGCCGCCCGACGGCAAAGTCTTGAAGTTGTCGTTGAACAGGTGCAGGCCCAACCCGATCTGTTTCAGATTGTTCGCGCAGGTATTGCGATTTCCCGATTCACGCGCGCGCTGCACGGCTGGCAGCAACAAGGCCACCAGCAACCCGATGATGGCGATGACGACCAGAAGTTCCACAAGCGTGAACCCGCGCCTGCGGCGCAGGCGCACGTCGTGCAACTGCATAACTGTCCGTCCCTGATACCTTCGAATCACCTTTCGTTTCTCCCAAAATGTTGGACAAGTCTGGAAACCCCGTGGCCGCCCCCTTAGCAATCCATATGCCGATCGGACGGCGCTCGCCTCGCCAAGCGATCGACACCCGCTGACGACGATGTGTTTCAGGAATTGAAATCGCGTCGGCGCATAGGCACGGAGTTTGATAATCCCCCTGCGCACCGTGTCGCGGCGCTTCTACGTTTCCGATCAATGCGCCGCAAGAATTTCCGCGCTGGGGGGCAAATGCGGTCAGAGTTAGTCGTGGGTCGACTAGCAAATCCCACGGCTAGCGAATAAACCCAGCAAATGGGACGGATAGGCCGTCTCATTCGCTGGGCTGGCGCGATTGTTGGCCCGCGCACTCCGCGATGCTCTGGCAATACCGATCGCTGAGTTCGCGAAGAACGCGAATGCAGATTAAGAGGCGATTTAACCCAAGTTAGAGAGTTCGAGTGCGGTTTCGAGAATTTTTAGCCGGGAACCGACCGTAAGTTCAAGGTTGATGGGGCCCGGCGTGGCAAAGGGCGATGTAGTGAAGACCTACTTTCTTGACGTCGCCCAACCCTGTGCGATCCTTATTCGCGGCGGACAAGCGCCAGTGAAGGATCGCTCATGTTTCTCAGACGGTTCGAGCGGCGAAAGAGTGGAAAGCCGCACACCTACTGG
>DASZTS010000126.1:0-6554 GCA_035547915.1 Pirellulales bacterium
CGCCATTTCCAGAACGTGCGCCATGCGCGGTCTCCATCAACGTCGGGGATGTTGATGAAAACCAACCGCGCACTGCGCTGCACGTAAAATGGCTGCTTTTGATTCCGACCACGCTGGCTGCTTTTAACTGGCCGCTGACACAATGCCGCTGGCCGATCGTGACCAAGTCATCGGCATGGGCAGCCATCGTAGCGATGTCTTGCTCAAAGCCGGCGACGCGGGCTTTCAGCCGTGGGATGGCCTCCGGCAGCTCGCGTAGATTGCGGCGGGCGACATACTGCTCGTCGGCGTGGTTGCGTTTGAGGATGGCGAGGCGTTGTAATTCGGCGTCGGCCTCGGCCAGCGTCAGGACAGCCGGGTTGCCAGACGCGATGGCCTTCACCTCAGCGTAGCTGAGTTCCTGGCCGCCGATATCTTCAGCGCGGCGCACGCGGCTCGTGCCATTCATCACCTGGGCGATGAACCGGGCCTTGGTCTCCAAAGCCTGCCACATATAGCTATCGAAGCTTCCCTGTGTGACGTAGCGATAGATCGCAACTTCCTTGTTCTCGTTGCCTTGGCGCAGGATACGACCCTCGCGCTGCTCCACCTCGGCCGGTTTCCACGGGGCGTCGAGATGGTGCAGGGCGACCAGCCGTTTCTGCACGTTAGTGCCGGTGCCCATCTTCGAGGTGCTGCCCAGGAGCACTCGGACGGCACCGGAGCGGACCTTGTCGAACAACGCCTGTTTCTTGGCGTCGGAATCGGCATCGCCGATGGCGGCGATCTGGTCGCGCGGGAGGCCGTTCTTCACCAGCTTCTCGACGATGTCGTCATAGACGCAGTAGCCCCACTTCGTCGGCTGCACGCCCATGTCGCAGAAGATAAGCTGCGTGCCGCGGGTCGGAGTTGTGCGTTGCCAGGTGGCGGTCACCCGCTCGACGAGAGCATTAATCTTCGAGCTAGCGAAGTCACCGGCGTCGCTCGACAGCAACCGGCCGTCGAGGGCGAGCTTCCGGCCGTCGGTCGTGATGGCCAGCGCATTGTCGAGCCGTGGGTCGACACGCTCGGAGCGGATGCGTTCGTAGCGCCTGACCAGATCCTGTTGCTCCTTGGCCTGCTCGTCCGACATGGGACAAGCCACCGTGATCGGCTTGCCAGTATCCAACTTCGGCCGCGGCAGGTCCAGCATGTCGGCGGTCTGGACGTCCGAGAAGCTCCTAAACATCTGCTGCAGTTCCGGCAGGTTGATGAACCGAGCAAACCGGCTGCGCGGCCGTAAGCTCGCTCCGTCGGGAGAGATCTCCATCGTGTCGACCACCTCGCCGAAAGTGCCGGCCCACGCGTCGAAATGCTCGATGCCACGCGACTTCAGTCCATCGGGATCGAGGAAGCGCTGCACGTTGTACATCTCGACCATCGTGTTCGAAATCGGCGTGCCGGTAGCGAAGGTAACGCCGTGGCCGGGATGCAGGCGGTGCAGGTACTGGCACTTCATGTAGAGATCGAAGGCGCGCTCGCTGCCGCCGGTTTGGATGCCGGCGACGCGTTCCATCTTGGTCGGGGTTTCAAGGTTCTTGAAGTAATGCGACTCGTCGATACACAGGTGATCGACGCCGAGTTCGTCGAACACCAGCCCGTCGTCTTTCTTGTCGGCGGCCAGCAGGCCTTTGAGCCGCTCTTCACGGGCCGCCTTCTGCTTCTCGATCTGCTTGATCATGTTGCGGCCGGCTTTGCCGTCCATCGAGGATTTGGCGTGCTCACAAAGCAGGCTTTCGTACTCCGCGATCTGGGCGCGCAGGAACTCTGCCTGGTAGCCGCGTGACATGCCGACACGCTCAAACGATGAATGCGTCATGATGATGCCGTCCCAGTCGCCGCTGGCGATCTTGGCGGTGAGCCGCTTGCGCCGCTCGCGAGTTAGGTCGTCCTTGGTGGCGACCAATAGCTTGGCGGTCGGGTAAAGCTGCATGAATTCTCGGGCGAACTGCTCGAGCATGTGGTTGGGCACCACGTACATGGTTTTCTTGGCAAGGCCAGCCTGCTTCAGCTTCATGCCGGTCGCGGCCATCGTAAACGTCTTGCCGGCGCCGACGGCGTGTGCGAGCAGCGTGTTACCGCTCGACATGCCGCGCCACACCGCGTCTTCCTGGTGCGGCCGCAGGGCGATCGTTTTGTTCATGCCGGGGAAGTCGAGATGCGAGCCGTCGAACTGGCGCGGCCGCAGATTGTTGTAGGTGTCGTTGTAGAGCCGAACCAGCCGCTCGGTGCGGTCGGGATCGGTGAACACCCACGCACGGAACTTTTCCTTGATCTGCCGCCGCTTGTCGCGGGCGGCCAACGTCTCGGACTGGTTCACAACGCGGGTTTCGCGGCCGTCTTCCATGATGGTGTCGTAGATGACGGGGATTTTCTGGTTGAGGGCGTGCTCGAATAGCCAGATGCCGGACGCGCGGTGCGTGCCGAACTCGGAGGTCGCGGCGACCGACGCCTGGGCGGTATGGTCGGCGTCGACGCTCCATACGGCGTCCTTGGCGATATGGGCAGCATTGATCGCCTTCGGGCCGACGCGGAACAGCTCGCAGGCGAACTGCTGCACATCGGGCACCGGTATCCACGGTGCGCCGAGCGGTGCGTCGATGTCGCCGGGCAGCACGTCTTCCGGCTGCACGGCCTTCAACGCCTCGACGTTGTGGGCGTAAAGCGGGCCGATCTTCTCGGCGGCTTTCAGCTTGGCGCGCACGTTGCCCGACAGGTACACGTCGGCGGTCTGCCATGTGTTCGATTCCGGGTCCTTATATATAAGGTCGCCCAGCTCCTCGATGACGCGGTCTGGCAACTGGCCGTAGAGCTGGCAAATATAAGGAATATCCACCGTGCCGCGGTGATTGAGCGACACCAGCGGCCCTTCCTCGGCACTCGAAACCGACGTGATCTCCGGGGTCTTGCCGACCACGTCCTTCTGCAGGATGGCGGCCTTATCGGCCTTGCCGGTCACCTCGTCGTACTCTTCGAGCGACATCACCAGCATGGCGTCCGGGTCCTCCCGGAATTTCACGACGTTGGGCATGCGGCGGATCAGCGTACCGTCGGCGTTCTTCGAGAACGTCGTCTTGTTGATCGGGCCGTAGACGCCAGCGAACAGGTCGTAATAGATGTTGAGGTTGCGGCGGGCTCGCTGCCGCTCGATGTCCGGCCAGCCCTCGTTCTGCGATTGCAGGACGCGGCGGGCATGGTCGCGCAGGCCGATCAGGGCGGCCAGGCGCTTGCCCATCATCGTGCCGTCAGCTTTTAACAGCGTGCCGCCGTAGGTGACAGGCTTGGCCTCGCCGTCTTCGATCTGGTGAATGACGCGGTTGTCGCCGACGAAGAAGCTGCCCTCGGTGATGTGGTTCAGCGGCGGGGGAGGGACAAAGGCCGGTGGCGGTGCCGCGGCGGGCTCGGCCACCGTTGCGGCGATAGAAGCGACGTTCTGCGGCAGTCGAGCGACTGACTCACGAAGCTGCGAAGCGAGGTCGCCATTGGAATCCAGGCTGTAGCCGTCGCTGTAAAGTCGGTTCTTGCGGCTCCAGGTGCCGAGCACCATTTCGGGGTGAGAAAGAAAATACTTGTTGATGGGGATTTCGGCGTCCTCGATGGTAATGGCCTGGTTGAAAGCCACTCTGAATCGGCATGGTGCGGCTCATCACCGGGCAGGCGTTTCTTGAGAAAGACAATGTCGGTCACCACTTTGGTGCCTTCGTTCCTGAAGGCATCGGAGGGTAGGCGGACCGCCCCTAAGAAATCCGCCTTCTCCGCCAAGTGCTCGCGCAGCTCGGCGTTCTGCTTGTCGAGCGTGAAATGGCTGGTGACCAGCGCCATGATGCCGCCCGGCTTCAGGGCATCAAGGGACTTCGCAAAGAAGAAATCGTGCAGGGCCAGCTTGCGGCCGGCATAGTCCAGCTTCACGTCGGCGAACGGCACGTTGCCGATCACTGCGTCGATACGGTTCTCCGGCAGCTTCGTGTCGCGAAAGTTCTCGATGCGGATGTCGGCGTCAGGATGACGGGCACGGGCGATGCGGCCGGAAATGCCGTCGAGCTCGACGCCGATGAACCGCGTTCCCTTCGGGGCCTGCGACATGAAATTGCCGATGCCGCAGCCGGGCTCCAGCACCGTGGCGCCAGGCGGAATGCTGAGGCGAGCCAAGCCGTCGTGCATGGCGTGCATCACGACGGGCGAGGTATAGAACGCGTTGAACGTCGTGCGCTTGGCGCTGGCATATTCCTCGTCGGAGAGTAGTGATTTCAGCTCGTCGCCCAGCACCTGCCAGCCGTGGTCCTTGTAGCGGCCAGTGGCCGGATCGGGAAACAGCGACAGGGCAACGGTGCCGAAGCCCGCGAAGCGTGAGAGCATCTTCCGCTCATCGTCGCTCGCCCGCCGTCGCTCCTGCTCAACGCGGTTTAATGTCCTGATGGCCGCGATGATGTCGCGGGCCTTGGCCTTATCGCCACTGGCGATAGCCGTCGTCGTGCTTTCCATAGCCTCTCCCTCCTTGGTTGGCGGCCCCGCCTCCGGGGCCTGGCGGCTGGGAGAGGCATCAGCCTCAGGCTGGGGCGAAGCGAGCGACCGCGAGCGGAGAGGGCCAGCGGAAAGTTGGGGGAGACCTTCAGGGGGAACCGGCTTTCCGCTTGCCCGGCCCGCCGGCTGATGCACCTTGCCGCCCTCGATGGCCCCGGGCGGGGCGACAGGGGAAGATGCGGAAACCGGCGACGGATCGTCGGGAGGCGAGGGGGGAGCATCGAAGTCGATCAGTGACTGGCGCCGGGCAATCGGCCGCGTATGGCCGCCCCGTGAAGCGACTATTCGGCGGGCATATGCCGTTGCAGGAAGGCCATCACCTGATCGAGCCGGAACGTCTCGTCGCTCGCCGGAGAGTCGGGCGGCAAACTGTCCTGAAGTTCCTGCTGGGCCATCTCCATCGCCTCGCTCGATAGCTGCGCCGGGTCGCTGCCCGGCCGCGACTGGATCAGCTCCTTCATGCGATTCAGGTGGCAGGCCCGGAACGCCACGGCCAGTTGCTCCATGCTCTCTAGCAGCGTGCCCTCGCGGCGCAGACGCTCGTGCAGCATCGGATGATCCAAAAGCAGTTCGTGAACGATCGTCTTGTAGGCTGGCATGCGGTTCCTCCTCTGTCGGCTCGATGACGGCGACCGCCGCCTCTCCGGCAGGACTAAGGCTTTCGCCAAAGCCTGGCAAGAGGGATGAGGGGGACGGCGGTCTTTTAGCCATGCGGTGCCTATAATGCAGCCGCAGGTTGTCAGAGTTGGCGAGAAATTCAAGCGATTTTTCTTACAACCATGGGGGCGCGGTACCAGGAGATCAAGTACTGCATCAGGCGGCTCGGCACTGCAAAGATGGAATCGTGCAAGAGGCCGCACTCACACGGCAGCGCATCTCCCTTACGAGCGACAACGGTTCGCGGCTCGAATTGCTTGCATGCATCCTTGGCAGTAAAATCGCATCTGCTCCTTTTGGCCGAACCGCTGCCAGCCGCCGGCGGCGCAAGTTCACACGGCATGTCCCGCACGGTGCCAAATGCTGTTTGACCGGATTGACTACAATCACTGGCTGCGCCAGCACCAACTAGCTGCAAAAAACCGGTTTCAACCGCTTTACGAAGCAATCGAGAACGCGTTTAATGCCATCGAGGAGTCCAATACGGCGTGCGGCCGCGTTGACATCCTCGTGCTTCGCGATCTCAAACAGGCAACATTGCGGGCTGAGTCCGGAAACCCATCGAGGATTGGCACTCCTGAGTGCCCAACCGGATTCGTCGTCACCGACAACGGCGTCGGCCTCGACGAGCGCAACTGGTCATCCTTTACGACCGCATACACGCCCCATAAGAAAGCGCGTGGGGGAAAGGGAGTTGGTCGCCTCACGTATTTGCTGGCTTTCAGGTCCGTGGTCATTGACAGCTATTTTAAGTCGGCCGGCAAAACCTGGTTGCGCCACCTCGAAATTGCGGACGACGCAGAGGGAGCGACGACCGCCGAAGAGCCATCCGAGGTCGTCGGGCGGCCTACCGGGACAACGGTTAAGCTGGGACTGTTGCGCCAGCAACTCCAAAATCAGTGCCCAAAGCGAGCAGACGCCATCGCTGGGAACATCGTCCGACATTTCTTCCGGCGGCTCACACAAATGCGGGACATCGAGTGTGTGCTGCGCGATGAATGGGACGATACCTTCCTCGATCTCCGAAAACTGTGCCGCCAGGAGTACGTATATGAACAGACACCGGAGACAATCAAGGTTCTTGGAAAACAATTTCATGTCACACATGTGCGTTGTAAGCCGAGCGTAGCAGGTCGGCACGAGGCCATGTTGTGTGTCGGCGGAAGGGTGGTCAAAGAGAAGCCGATCCCGCCGGCGTTTACTGTCACGGTGAAGCCGCAAGGCCAGCGCATATTAAAGTCGGTTGAGCGTTAGGACTTCGGTGAGGAACGCGGTGTTCAACATGCAACGAATCATTTTGCCGCGGAGACTGTCCTTCTGCGGATGGCGTTTGAGGAGCGATACCGCGAAGCGTCTGA
>DASZTS010000127.1:0-7295 GCA_035547915.1 Pirellulales bacterium
CCGTTATCAACTGACGCAACTGGGCAGAACAACAATTGCGGCCTTCCTCGCCGCTCGCGAAGCGGACACTGCAAAACTAAACCAAGCGGCATGAGAAAATCTGCGCACGACGCGCGGAAGCCTGGGATTATTGTCAAAGAGCCGATGCCTGCTTCGATGGCGCCATTATACTCTGGCGTATGCGGCGGCGAGAACAACAAATTCACGCCGAACGGGCGCAAGAAGCTCGCTGTGTCCTCGGCAATGAACGCAGAACCGTTATCCGTTTTCAGCACCAGCGGCGCCTCATGCGTCGCCAGGAGTGAACGCAGCGCCTGGATCGCCTCGTCGGCCGACGGCGTGCGCACGGGCAACCAGAGAAGTTGATAGCTGCTGGCCAGGTCGCGCACCGCCAAGAGGTAGGGATAGATCCCGTCGATGGGGCGCGGGGCTTCGCTGAAGTCCATGGCCCAGACGGTGCCGGGCGTGGTCCAGCGCAGAGAGTGCGGCGCGTGCGTGTGGCGGATGCGCCAGACGCGGCGGTAGCGGCGCAAGAGATCGTCGAGCTCGGCGCGCGGCATGAGCGGGAAGCACGCGCGCAGGGTGGCGACGCTGGTAGCGGGACCGAGTTCGTTCAGGACGTCGAGAACCTCGGTGCGCTCTTTTAATGATGAACGCATGGTTGGGCGGCCGAGGAGGTGGATGCGTGGCGACTCGATGTGGAACCATTCGCGCAGGGTGCGCGGCGACAGGTGCAGGAGGTTGGCGGTCTGCGGCAAGGAGAAGCCGAACTGGGCGGTCCAGCGCGTGAGTTCGATGACGTTGGTGCGCAGGATGGACTCGCGTTCGCGGGCCAGGCGTTGGCGGGCGTAGCCGCGTCGGTTGCTGGGCGGGTCGTGGGGATGAACGAGCTGGTGCAAGCGTTTCACGTGTTCTTCTTCCTGCCACGGGGTCGGCGTTTCGGTGGCGGCGGCGCAGTCGTTTTTTTTTCCGACGCGTCGGGCGGTTGGTGTTTCACCTCGGGCATGATCACGGCGATCTCGGCGCGGGCCTTGGCGGTGCGCAGCTCGACCTCCTGATCCGCGAGTTTCTGTTGCAGCGCGACGACCTGCTCCTCCGCAGGCGTCGGCGTATGTGCGGGGCGGCCGGCCTGGCCGGGTTCGAGCGCCTTGACCGCAGCGGTCATCATCTCCTCGCGCAACTGATGGAAGCGTTGCTCGCAGATGCCGAGTCGCGCGCAGGCTTCCTTCAGGCGGCAAGCGCCGGTCATGGTCTCCAGGATGATCTTCACGCGCTCCTTGGCGACATCCGAACCTTGCAGCTTGTCGGCATACTCCGGCCCCACGGGGCGTCGTCCACGCATGAGCGGATCCTCCATGATCGTGCGTGGGATGCGCGGGAAGCGCATCCCACGTGGTACGATATTACACCTATACGCCAGCCGATGCCGTCTGAGGCTCCGGCGACGGCGTCGCTTCCTCGCGCAAGCGCTCGACCACGCTCAAGGCGCGGGCGACGCGGCGCTTGCGAGGCTTCTTGCCGCCCTTCGTCGTTGCGGTCGGCGCGGGCGGCGACAAGCCCACGGTGCGCTGCGCCGCGCGGGCCAGCGTCTGGTTCCGCGTCAGCTCACGCTGCAGGCGCTGATTCTCCTTGACCAGCGTTTCCACCTCGGTTTTTACCGTGCGGACGCGACCTTTCGGCCTCGGCTCACAGGCCTCCAACAGGCCGCGCAGCGCCTGCGCTTCGAGCTGATAGTAACGCGGCACCGACACCTCCAACGCCTGCGCCGCCTCGGTCGGCGTGCGTGCGCCGGCCAGCACTTCCAGGACCGCCGCCGCCAGACGTTTGGCCTGCGCGCCGCGATCTTTCAACAGATCCGCACCGCCGGTCTGATGACGCCGGCGCGACTTCGCAACGCTCATGCGTCACCTCCTTGTGCCGTCGGTGGCCAGCATTCGTCCAGCTCCGACACGCCGGGCGGCAGCGGCTCCGCGTTCGCTTCGTCCGTGCCCAACCCGACCACTTCTCCCATCGGACACACCGGCATCGGCAGTTGCGCGGCTGGCGTCTCCGGCGCCGGTGCCGGCGGCACCAGATCGATCTCCTGTCGCGCTCCTTCGGGGTGCGTCAGGATCACGCGCTCACCTTCCGCGTGCACGCTGAACGCCTTGCCTCCCACCTGGCCTGTCAGATAGAACGGCGCCTTCGGCACACCATTCCGCGCCAGCTCCAACGCATTCGCCGACACGCGTGCTTGCAGCGTTCGCTTCACCTCCTCCGCAGCGCCGAAGAACCGATCCGCCGGCGTCGAGCCATCAATGCCTTGATGGCAGCGCTGGAAGTTGTAATGGTCGATGAAGAGTCCGATGCGCTTCTGCGCATCGCCCAGGTCGATGAACACCGCGCTCTCCAGACACTCGCGCCACAGCGTCCCCCAGAAGCGTTCGACCTTGCCCAGCGTCTGCGGCCGCCGCGGCCGGGCCACGACCTGCTTGATGCCACGCTTCTCGAGCTCCTTCGTGAACGCACTCTTGCCACGCCAGGTCACATACTGCGAACCGTTGTCGGTCAGGATCTCTTCGGGTGTGCCATGCGAGGCGATCGCCGAACGCAACACCTCGAGCACCAACGCCGACGACTGACTCGCATGCAAACCGTAGCTGACGATGAATCGGCTGTGGTCGTCCATGAAGGCGACCAGATAGACCCGTCGATTTTGACGTTTCAGGACAAACGTGAACAGATCAGTTTGCCAAAGTTGATTGGCCCGAGCCCTCTCGAAGAAGCGCACCTTGTCCGGATGCGGCCGGGTCGGCACCTCCTCCATCTGATAGCCGGCTTCGTGCAACACCTGGGCGACGGCCGACGCGCTCGCGGGCAGAGCCGGGCCGCGCGTGAGCATGTCGCTGATCTTCTGGCAACCCCACTTCGGGTTCGACTGCTTCAGCATCAAGATGGTCCGCTTGGTCAACTCCGGCAACCGACTGCCGCGCGGCCCGCCCTTGGGTTGGTCCATCAACCCCGCCGGCCCCAACGTGTCGAACTTCTTCTTCCAGACATACAGCGAGTGCTTCGACACGCCGACGAGGCCCGCAAAATCGCCCGCCGGCAAACCGCTACGCTGCCAGGTATCCAACAACAGCAAACGCTGTTCGGCACTCAGGGCGGGCGTCGGCGTCGCGTCCTTCTTCACGAGACGACGTCCGCGCCCACGCCCCACGAGCTTCGGCCGCGATGTCAGGAACTCATCGGTGTCGGGTGTCGGCGTCTCGTCGGGACCGGGGACCGGAGCCGCCGCGGTGGTGGGGCGTGCTCCGCTCCGTTCGCCTTCGCTGCGCTCCGGCTCACTGCGCTGCGCACGCCCCACCACCGCACCCCCGGGCTGCTGAGCGACTCCCGGCGCGCTCTCCTCCTCCGGACCGTGGACCTGATCGTTAATCGAATCGGACATGCATTCCTCCCTCTCTACGGGGCAACGCCCCGCACCTGGGAGGAGGGATTTGCTCTAACCGTTTAAACCGCTAAAATGGCAAACATTTCGGAAAGGGGGACAGCAACGCACGCTCGTAGGAAGCGATCGCGTCCGCAATCTGACCTTGATCCGCCTGCGCGACGCCGAGATTGAAATAGGCTTCGGCGTAGTCGGGTTGCAGCCTGACTGCTTCCCTGTAGCACGCCAGGCCTTCCTCTCGCCTTCCGAGCTGGGTCAGCGCCACCCCAAGATTGTTGTGGGCCTTGGCAAAGTCGGGCCGTACCTCGATGGACTTGCGGAAATGCGTCACGGCGTCATTAACTCGATCAAGGCGCGCCAAGGCGATACCAAGCTGCGTATGAGCGTCTGCATTATGGGGAGACAATGCCAGGACACGCCGAAATGCATCTGTAGCTGCGTCAAATTTATTTTGTGCGATGCAAACCAGGCCAAGATGATGCCAGGCGTTTCCATGATTTGGATCCGCTTCCAGCGCCCGGCGATATAAAATCTCCGCTTCGGCGAAGCGATGTAATTGGTGATGCTTTTGGGCCTCTATGAATATTTCCGCAGTTGAGGCAATTGTCGGTTGCATGTGAATCCTCATTGGCCTAGGCGGACAGGGCTGGCTGCACTCGGAGATGATCATGCCAGGAGGGGCGGATTTCGTCCCGATCCCGGTTACCGAAACCAGTGACATGATCGCCGATGGCATGGCCGGTTGCAAGGTCCGAGAACGAAATATTGTCGCCGACAGTTTCGCACAACCAGAAGGAGTCAACCTATGCCAGCCAGCATTGAGCGATTTCAAGCGGTACTGACGCTCCTCCGGCTTGTTGACAAGAACCTGCTTCTCAACCGAGAGTTCCTGGTATCTATCATCCGTGCTGCTGGTATCCACCCCTTCGGCCCCTACGATCCCTTCGCGCAGGAGGGTGGCCTCATGCTGCAAGACCCCCATCAATTCGCCGACGCCTTGATAACGCTATCGCGATATCGGTGCAACAGGCTCATCGAAGTCGGCACCTGGGCCGGCCATACCGGGTGCTTTTTGACGGCGTTCTTGCAGCGCTATAATCCGGAAGTGCAGACGCTCTGCGTTGACGTTCTTGACGTCGCCCGGAACTCGTTTGGCCTACCCATCACTTTTCTCGTCGGCACATCGGATATAGCCCGTGACCTGCAGTTTGATTTGGCCTTCATCGACGGCGATCATACCTTCCCCTGGATCGAGCGGGACTATCAAAATGTGGGAGCCCGTTCGCCCGTTTGCGTTTTCCATGACATCGATAACGCGGACTTTGACATGCTGGATCCAGGTAGATTCTGGGAAGACCTCAAACAAAGGGAACCAGGCAGCGAGTTCTTCGAATTCAAGTATCCCGGAAAGCACTTCATGGGCATCGGCGTTCGTATCAAGCCTACGGTGGCCGTTCATCGTTAGGCCTCGGCAGGAACACCTTCCTTCGCAATCCCTAGCAAGCCATCGGCGAGCCGCGTCCATGAGAACGCGCGCATATCTACGGCGGCCTGTTTCGCGATCGATTGCAAGCGACCTCTGTTCTGGTAACACCATTCGAGCTTGGCAATCGTCTCGTCGAGGCTGGGATCGTGCCAGGTTGCGAGCAATTCGCCGTAGGGGCGAAACTCAATCGGGCGATGGCTTTCGATCAGTACCGCGTTCGAGCGACGCAGGATGTCCTTGTGGCCGGTGTTGTAGCTCGCCAGGGCGGGCTTGCCGCAGGCGAGATATTCCATGAGGACCATGTTGTTGCCGCCTTCGGCGCGATTGGGAAAAATACCTAAATCCGTCGCGTGGTACAGGTCGGGAAGCAGGCGATGATTACGTGGGCCGACGGGGATGACGCGATCAAGGTCGATGCCATGGCTGGCAAGCAAGGCGCTGATCCAGGCGTGATAGTCGTCATCCCTTGGCGGAAAGTAGCGGATGTGAGGCGATGCCGCCATGGTGTCGCGGGTTTTGGGCCAGACGTTGTGCCAGGAGTGGACGAGCATCACGTCCTTGTGGCGGTCCTGCAAGACCTTGTAAGCGCGGATAACGATGTCCTGGCCTTTGCGCAGCTCGAACTTGCCGCCGGAAAAGATCACGAATCGGTCCTGAAGAAACGTCCGCGGCTCGGTGCGCGGTGTGAACCGCGTGGTATCGACTCCGTGCGGTAGCACGGAGACTTCAGTCAGACCATGCTGGCGCAGCACGTTGGCGCAATAACCGGAAGCTGCGACGAGATGACGATAATTGCGGCGAGCCTGGGCAACGGCTTCGGGCAGTAGTCGATCCTCTTCGAAGACGGCGTAGCCGACAGCGGCGGGCGGAAGGCCCGGCACAAACGGATCGAGCGTGCGGCCGATCGCGGCCTGGATGAGCGGGACATTGGCTGAGCTGACGTCGCTCGGGCTGACAAGCAGCCGGCGCAAGTGATAGCGTTCGAATTCGTCATCGAGGCGTTGGTCGATGTCCGGCGGCGCGATGACACGGACATCGGTCGAGCGCGCCATGGCAAAGGCGATCTCTTTGCCGAGGACGCCCCAGCCGAAGTTTGAGCCGTAGGGAACACCGAGGTAAATCATTGCGAGGTTTTCTGATTGATGACGAAGAGCCAGCCGCGCTGACAGCGTTCCTCGGGCCGGCTGCTCTCTTTGAAATGGAAGTGCTGCAGGCCGCGCTCGCGGACCTGGCCTTCGATCGTTGCCAGGCCCGGAAACATGCGCGGCTGATTGGTGTCGTGAAAGAACAGAAATCCACCGGCTTCCACGATGCGCAGATGCTGGTCGAGCCAACCGGCGCTGCGGAAATGATCGGCGTCGGAGACGAGGAAGTCGTAGGCATCATCTGGGGCCAGGCGAACGAATTCCTCTTCGCCCGAGGTCACGATGGTTGCGCCGGCAGCACGCAAGGCTGCGGCGAACGGCGGCTCCGCGCCATTCCAGTCAAACCAGTTGTCCACGCTAGTGAGCGTGCCCTTGCGGTTATAACGTAGCGCGTGCAACAGGCTTCGCGTCACATAGCCGGAGCCGACGCCAAGCTCCAGAACGCGAGCCGGTTTGCGCGCGAGCACGCTGCCGACCAGAAAAACGTTATGAGCCAGGTCGATAGCAACGGCATTCTGATTGTTGAAGGTCGCGAGTAAATCGAAGTATGGATTCAGGTCGTGCATTGCGCGTTCTCATGAGCCGTGGTATTCCTTCTCTTCACGGAACTTCGCACCGAGCAGTTCGTTGATTTGCTTCTTGATCGCAGCACGGCGGTCGTTCGTGTGATACACCGAACGGGCCAGCTCGACAAATGTGGAACCGAAATCCTGCGACTGTTCGCAGGCGCGGATGTCATTCTCGATGTCCCACAAGCGCTCGTTCACTTCCTTTAACTCGGCAATCAGCGCCGCCAAACCGGCAACCTCTCGAATACGCTCGCGTTTCGTCGCGGCAACGACGGCCAGTTCGGCGCAAACGTTACGCAGCTTGTCCGCGTCGCTGATTCGTTCCGACTTAAGCTGCAAGATCGTGAGCTTGTCGAGCAATTCGCCGGGCGCGACTTCGAGGCGAATCGTAGCTGAGGTCGAATCGCGCTGCGTCCGCAATTCCTCGAGCATTGCCTCGAACACCGGCGCCCAGTCGCCGAGCTTCGGCTGACGGAATAGCCGCATCGTCGGATACCACAGGCAATCCGCCCGATGCTGCAGCCAGCGCCAGTCGGAAGTATGCGTCAGCGCCAACCAGACCGCCACACCAAGCGCGCCCGCCAGATGTGCAAGCGCCGAGTCGCAGGTGATGACAAGATCGAGGGCCTGCATGACCGCAGCGGTGTCGAGGAAGGCGCTGCTGT
>DASZTS010000128.1:0-29041 GCA_035547915.1 Pirellulales bacterium
CATCAACGAAGTGGCCAACCTCTGTGAGCGCATGGAAGCCGACATCAACGACGTCCGCCGTGGCATTGGGCACGACAGCCGGATCGGGTTCGCCTTTCTCTTTCCGGGGGTCGGCTACGGCGGCAGTTGCTTTCCGAAAGATGTGCGGGCCTTGCAGGCGATGGCCCGCACGCACGGCATCGTGCCCCAATTGCTGACCGCCGTCGACACCGTCAACGAGCAGCAGAAGAAGGTGCTGTTCCGGAAACTGGCGGCGCATTTCGACAACAATTTCGCAGGTCGAACGATCGCCATCTGGGGTTTGGCCTTCAAGCCGCGCACCGACGACGTGCGCGAAGCACCGGCTCTCGTCCTGATCGACGAATTGCTCCCGCGCGGTGCGAAGCTGCGGGTGCACGATCCCGAAGCGATGGAGCACGTGCGATCCCGTTATGGCGAGCACCTTGTCTATTGCGACAGCAAATACGACGCTCTCAACGGCGCCGACGCGCTGGCGATCGTGACCGAATGGAAGCAATTCGTGCATCCCGATTTCGACGAGATGCGGCGGCGGATGAAGTCGCCGGTCATCTTCGACGGACGAAACGTGTACGAGCCTTCGCATATCCTGGCGGCTGGTTTCAGCTATTACTCGATCGGCCGAGCGACCGTGCGCCCGGGCGGTTCGACCAATTGAGTGGCGGCGACCAGATTTTGAACGGATTCCCGTTAGCCGAACGTCGCCCAGTAGCCGACCTATGCAAGAAGATCCTGTCGTCCGCAGCGCGCGGCGCGAGATGCTCGCCGCCTCCATCGTTTGGCTGCTGGCCATGTCGTACACCGTGGGATATTGCTACCTCTACGGCTACCGGCCCGATCCGGCGACCATTCGGCTCATCTATGGCGTGCCGGAATGGGTGTTGTGGGGCATCGTCGCTCCCTGGACCGCATGTACGCTGATTTCCGGAATCTTCGCTTGGTGCATGTCCGACGCCGACCTGGGACGGGAGCCGATCGAGCCGTCGCAGCAGTCGGGTCAGGGGGAGGCCGCCGATGAATGAGATGTCGGCCGGTGCGGGCACTCTCGTCGCGCTCTTGGTCTTCGTCGCGGCTTCGGTTTGGCTGGGCTCGGTCGCCCAGCGCATCGTGCAGCGTGGATCGTTCCTGCGCGGTTACTTTCTGGGCAATCGCGGCTTGGGCGCCTGGGCCCTGGCGCTCACCGCCACCGTGCAGAGCGGCGGCACCTTCATGGGCTTTCCGTCACTCGTTTATTCGCACGGCTGGTCGCTGGCGCTGTGGATCGCCAGCTACATGGTGGTGCCGATCACCGGATTTGCGTTCGTGGGCAAACGGCTGGCGCAACTGTCGCGCCGCACGGGTGCCATTACGATGCCCGATCTGTTCCGCGAACGGTTCGCGAGTCCCGCGCTCGGCCTGTCGACCTCGCTGCTCGTACTGTTCTTCCTCTGCTTCACGATGGTGGCCCAGTTCAAGGCCGGCGCGATCGTCATGAAGGTTGCCTGGCCCGGTTCGGGAGCGCTTACGCTCGATGAATCGGCCGTGAGCAAGCTCGACTATTACTACTACCTGGGACTGACGCTCTTCGCCCTCACCGTCGTCGGCTACACGGTGATCGGTGGCTTTTTGGCCGCCGTCTGGACCGATCTGTTTCAGAGTGTGATGATGTTCGTCGGCGTGCTGATCCTGCTGCCGCTCGTGGTCAACGCGGCCGGTGGACTGGAACATGCTTCGCGCGTTGCCGTCGAGCAGACCGGCCCTGACTTCCTCTCGCCGCGAGGCTACTCTGCCGACGGCCGAACGTTCCTGCCGGCGAGTCTGGCGGCGTCCTTCTTCTTCGTGTGGGTCTATGCGGGCATGGGGTCGCCGGCCGGCATCGTGCGCGTCATGGCCAGCAAGAGCAGTGAAACGATCCGCAAATCGATCGGCCTGCTGGCGGCCTACAATATGTTCATCTACCTGCCGTTGATCGTGATCTGTATTTGCGGCCGCGCCATCATCCCCAACCTGGCGCAGACCGACGAAATCATTCCGCGGCTGGCGCTACACACCACACGTCACCTGCCCGGCGGACCTCTGCTCGCGGGCTTGATTCTGACGGCCCCCTTCGGCGCGGTCATGGCCACCGTCAGCTCGTTCCTCGTCGTCATTGCATCGGGGTTGGTGCGCGATCTCTACCAGCGGTTTCTCCGGCCACAGGCTTCGATGACCGAGATCAAGCGGCTGACCTACGCGGCCATGATTCTCGTGGGCGCCGCGGCCTTCGCGGCCAACCTGCGGCCTGTGCAATACCTGCAAGCACTCGTGGTCTTCAGCGGCAGCGGCGCCGCCTCGGCCTTCATCGTGCCGGCCGCCATGGCCGCTTACTGGCGGCGATCGACGGCAGCCGGGACACTCGCGGCGATGCTGGTGGGTGCGGCAACAACAGTCGCTCTGTATGTCGCCGGATTCTTAGGCGAGGATCCGATGATCGGGCAAGCCACGCTCTTTCGGCCGTACTACTTGCTGGGCCTCGATCCGATCGTTTGGGGACTGGCGGTATCGCTCTTCTGCGGCGTCGCCGTCAGCCTGCTCACGCCGCCGCCCCCGGCTCCCCTCGTGTCACGGCTGTTCGACCAGGAGTAGTGCGCACGCCGACAGGCGGCCAAAAGCGGGTCTACTCGTTCGCCAGTTCGACGATGGCGCGGTAGATGTCGTCGACTTGCGGCGTCACGGCGGCTTCCAGCGGAGGGCTGTAAGGCGTGGGCGCAAACGCGCCGTTCAACCGCTTGATCGGCGCGTCGAGTTCGTCAAATGCCGCATCGGCGATGTGCGCCGCGATCTCCGACGCCACGCTGCACGGTCCGTACTCTTCGTCGACGATGAGCAGCCGGCCCGTTTTGGCCACCGATGCCCGAATCGTCTCGTGATCGAGGGGCGATACCGTCCGCGGGTCGATGATCTCCACCGATGTGCCCTCGCGTTGCAATCGCTCGGCGGCGGCCAGCGCGCGGTGACGCATCAGCGCCAGCGCCACCACGGTGACGTCGCTGCCGGGGCGGACGACCGAGGCACGGCCGAACTCGATCTCGTACTGTTGCTCGGGCACGGGGCCTTTGACAGACATCAGCTCGCGGTGCTCCAGAAACAGCACCGGATCGTACGAGCGCAGGGCCCGCAGAAACAGCCCCTTGGCATCGTAGGGCGTGGCGGGGACGATAACTCGCAAACCGGGTATGTGGCTGAATATCGAGTAGAAGCTGCTCGAGTGGTGCGTGGCCGCCGAATGGCCGACGCCGATGCAGCCACGCAGCAGGATGGGCATCCGCACACGGCCGCTGCTCATGTATTGCATCTTGGCGATCTGATTGACCAGCTCACCGAACGAGTCGTTGATGAAGTCGATGAACATGAAGTCGATCACGGGACGCGTGCCGGTCATGGCGGCCCCGCATCCCAGACCGACGAAACCTCGCTCGCAGATGGGCGTATCACACAACCGATCGGCGCCGAACCGTTCGTAGAGGCCCTCGGTCGTGCGAAAATTCCCACCCCGGCGGCCAATCCCTTCGCCCATCACGAAGATCCGGGGGTTGCGGTTCATCTCCGATTCGAGCGCCTCGCGCGTGGCGGCGACGAAGTTCGTCTCGCGGTCGCCCGGCGACGGTGGGGCGGCGGCAGTTTCGGGGTCATCGCACTGTTCGCAATAGACGTAGCGCGTGGCACTCGCCGCCGTAGGCCAGGGTGCCTGTTCCGCCTCGACCAGCGCCGCGTCAACCAGTTTCTCAACCTCCTGATCGAGGGCGGCAAAGTCGCGCCGCGCGGCTTCGCCGTCGGAACCGCCGCGTTCGTCGCGCAGACGTCGGATCGGGCAGCGCGTCTTCCACTGCTCGACTTCGTCGCGCGTGCGATATGTGAAATCGCCCATCCCTTCGGCGTGCGGTCGCGTGCGGTAGGTCTTGCACTCCAGCAACGTCGGGCCGCCGCCCGAGCGAGCGCGAGCGATGGCCTCTTCCGCCACACTGTAGACCGACAATACGTCGTTGCCGTCGACCTCGAAACCGGGCATGCCGTAGTTGGCCGCGCGGCGTCCCACGTCGGGTATGCCGCTGGAATACTCGAAGGGGACTTCGGTGGCGTACTGGTTGTTCTCGCACACGAAGAGCACCGGCAGTTGCCAGATGCTCGCCATGTTGAGCCCCTCGTGGAAGGCACCGTTGTTGACGGCGCCGTCGCCGAAGAAGGCGACCGCCACCCGATCGCTCTTGAGGAGCTTGAAGCTGTAACCCGCTCCCGCCGCTTGCAAGATACAGGGGCCCACGATTCCGCTGGTGCCCATCAGCCCGATCTCGGGGGCGAACAGGTGCATGCTGCCGCCGCGGCCGCGCGAGCAGCCCAGCTCGCGTCCAAACAACTCGGCAATCAACTCCCGCGGTGGTAGCCCTTTCGCCAGGGCGTGTCCGTGACCGCGGTGCGTGCTGAAAAGCACGTCGCTTTCGCGCAAGTGTGCGCACACGCCGGCGGCGATCGCCTCCTGTCCCACGTAGGTATGGCAAGCGCCGTGAATCAGGCCCCGTTGGTGACAGCGCGCGAGCTGTTCCTCAGTGCGCCGAATGATCTGCATGGTCCGATAAAGCGACTGGACCACGCTGTCGCTCACGGCACGTCGCGGATGCCCGCTGGCTTGCGCGAGGGAGTTTTGTTCCGGGGCGAGATTGCTCTTGGCCATAGGCGTTCTTCGAATGGGGTATACCGACCGGCCGACGATCGTCGTCGATGATAGCGTGGCCGGCCGAGCGCGTCGGACGGATCGTCCTATTTTTCCTTGGGCCGCACCGAGCCGCCACCGTTCAGCGCGAGATTGCCGCCATCCATGGGTATCAGAGCGCCGGTGATCCAACTCGACGCGTCGGAGGCCAACAACACCGAGAGGCCACGAATGTCGTCGGGATGGCCAAAGCGGCCGGCGGGGATGCCCCGCAAGAACGTCTGGCGCAACGCCGGATCGGCTTGCATGCGATCCTCGAGACCCGCGTTCAATACCTGGGCGGGCAAGATCGCGTTGACGCGCACGCCGCTCGACGCCCACTCCGTGCTCAGCTCGCGCGTCATCTGAACAACGGCCCCCATCGCCATACTGTAGGCGATGTGCCCGCGTCCCAGGGCCGTGATGCTCGCCAACGATCCGATATTGACGATACTCCCTTTCCCGCGAGCCAGCATGCGCCGCCCGGCTTCTTGGCACATGCAGAAGCGGCCCACGACCAAGTTCTGTAAGACGGTCTTGAGCCCGTCGATCGGCAGCTCTTCGGGCTTGGCCAGAATGGCATCGCCCGCCACGTTACCGAGGAAATCGATCCGCCCGAAGTCGCGATCGAGCTGGGCGAACATCGCGCGGATCGGCTCGGGCTGCGAGACATCGCAGCAGACAGGCACCGCGCGGCGGCCAAGGCGGCCGATCTCCTCGGCGGTTCCCTCCATACCTTCGCGGTTGCGGTCGGCCAGCATCAAATCGGCGCCATGCTCGGCCAGGGCGAGCGACATGGCCCGGCCCATCCCGCTGGCCGCGCCAGAAACTAGGGCTACGCGACCCGTCAGATCGAAGTACGCGGTCGTCATCGTGGCATGCCGTTTCTTTTAAGGAACCTATCCGAGAATCGGTATCGCGATATCGCCCGTCGTGCGATCAGCCGTTTGCTCTACCATCGTGTTCGCGCTGAAGGGCGGCGGCTCGACCGAAAAGATAGTGCGGCATGCGCTCGATTGCAACCAGCTTCTTCGCCGCCAGGGTAGTACCATCTTCATGCGCCAACCGGACACTCGGTCCACTACGTTGCGGACGACCCAACTTGTATGATATGTTATACGCCGTCCCGCCGATAATCTCCTGGAATTGCGCAATTACGAGGCGTGCCGATGGCTGGCTTGAAGGAACGTTCCCGGCAGTCTTCCAGCGACCGCTACCGATCGCGGCGACTGACACCCGTCGATCGCCCCGACATGGTGTCGGAGGTGCTGCGACAACTCAGCGACCAGATCATGAGCGGCGTGTTTGGTCCGGGCGGTGCACTACCGCCCGAGGGTGCTTTGGCCGAGACGTTCGGTGTATCGCGCACCGTCGTGCGCGAGGCGATGCGCACCTTGCGGGCGCAGGGGTTGGTCGAAGTGTCGCAAGGCAAACTGCCGCGGGTCAAGCCGGCCGACCCGGAAGCAGCGACTGCCAGCCTGGCATTATTGTTACGGCGTAGTGCGGGGACATTGTTGGATCTGGTCGAGGCCCGTCGGCCGCTGGAAAGTGAGATCGCGCTCCTGGCCGCCGAGCGGGCCACGCCGGAGGATTGCGACCGGTTGTCCGCGGCCATCGATCACCTTGTGGCCGCACGCACCCTCGACGACCGAGTCGAAGCGGACGTACAGTTTCATCGCACGCTCGGCGAAGCCACGGGCAATCCGGTGTTCTGCCTGATGCTGGAGACAATCGCGGGGTTGCTGCGTGAATCACGGCGGCAGACCCTTGCGCAATCGGGGACCGAGATCGCCGCGCAAGGACACCGCGCCGTGCTCGACGCCGTCCGCCGCGGCGAAGGGGCCGCCGCGAAAGCCGCCATGCTCGAGCACCTCAACCTGGCTGAGCGCGATCTGCGGGCCGCCGACGACAAAGCCTCGCCGCGCACGAGGAGGACGTGATGCGCCGTCATCTACTGATTGGCAGCTTGGTTCTGCTCGCCGGGTCGCGTTGTGTTGCCGCGGGCGCGACGGCCGACGAAGCATTCTTTCGTGAAGAAGTCGCTCCCATCCTTGAAGCGAACTGTCTTCGCTGTCACCACGACGGCGAGGCGAAGGGCGGGCTGGCCCTCACATCGCGAGAGACGATCCGCGTGGGGGGCGAAAGCGGCCCGCCCGTCATCGCCGGCAAGCCGGACGAAAGTCTATTGTTCACATACGTTTCCGGTGAGCGGCCTGAGATGCCCAAGGGCGGTCCGCCGCTGACACCGCCGCAGATCGCCAGTCTCCGCCGCTGGATCGAACAAGGCGCCGAGTGGCCCGCCGGGCTCTCGTTGAAAGAGCGCGCCGCGACAGGACAACCGTGGTGGTCACTGCAACCACTGGCCCCGTCGAGTCCGCCACAGACGCCGCCAGGCTGGCAGCGGACGCCGATCGACGCCTTCATTCTCGACAAGCTCCGCGAGCAAGGCTGGGAGCCCTCGCCCGCGGCCGATCGCCGAACACTCTTGCGCCGCCTCAAGTTCGATCTGCACGGGCTGCCGCCGACTCCCGAAGAGATCGACGCCTTTCTCGACGACGAGTCGCCCGAAGCCTACGAACGGCTCGTCGATCGGTTGTTGGCATCGCCCCACTACGGCGAGCGCTGGGGGCGTCATTGGTTGGACGTCGTGCACTACGGGGAATCTCACGGCTACGACAAGGACAAGCCGCGGCCCAATGCCTGGCCCTATCGCGACTGGGTCATCGGGGCCTTGAACGACGACATGCCTTATAGCCGGTTCGTCGCCGAGCAGGTGGCCGGCGACATCCTGAGCCCCGACGACGCGCAAGCCACGGTGGCCACGGGCTTCGTAGTCGCCGGGCCGTGGGATTTCGTGGGGCATGTGGAGTTGCGTGAAGGGACCGTCGACAAAGAGATTGCGCGGTCGAACGACCGCGACGACATGGTGGCAACCACGGCGGCCACCTTTCTCAGCCTGACGGTCCATTGCGCCCGTTGCCACGACCACAAGTTCGATCCGATCAAGCAGGCCGATTATTATCGCTTGCAGGCCGTGTTCGCGGGCGTCGATCGGGCCGACCGGCCGTACGACAGTGATCCGCATGTCGCCCGGCAGCGTCGAGAGCTCATCGCCGCGAGACAGGCGATCGCGGCCCGGCAACAGGACCTGGCAGCAGCCCTGGCCCGCGTCACGTCGCCCGAGATTACGGCGATCGATGTGCGCATCGCGGCTGCCGAAAAGGACCTGTCGCTCCTGCCGATCGAGCCGGGGCAAGCCAGTCCGACGCTCGGCTACCATAGCCAGATCATGCCGCAGGCCGAGTCGACGAAATGGGTGCAGGTCGATCTGGGCCAATCGGTACCGCTCGACGAGATCGTGCTCGTGCCGGCTCACGTGGTCTACGGCGGCCATCCGGGGCCGGGGTTCGGTTTCCCGCCGCGGTTCAAGGTCGAGTTGTCCGACGACCCGGCGTTCGGCACGGCGCAGCTCGTCGCTGAGGAAAGCGATTTTCCGCACCCGGGCGATACGCCGTACCGGATCTTGGTGTCCGGCCGTAGCGGCCGGTATGTGCGCGTCACGGCCACTCGGCTCTGGAAACGTACGGACGACTGGATTTTCGCGCTGGGGGAATTGTTTGTTCTCTCCGCCGGACGAAACGTGGCGGCCGGTGCTGCGGTGACGGCCCTCGACTCGATCGAGGCACCGCCTGGCTGGGCAAAGGGTAACCTGGTCGACGGCTTTAGCAGTCGCGAACGATTGGCCGATGCCAGCGGTAAAGGTATCTCGCCGCGCCACCAATTGAGCCTGGAACTCGCGCGGCTCGGCAGCGAACGCCGCCGACTTGTTTTGGCCGCCATCCCCGGCGAATTGCGCGAGGAAGTTGCCCAAACCGCCGCGCGCCTCGGCGAGGTTCAGAGCCAACTCGCGGCCTTGCCGTCCCAATCGCTCGTCTTTGCGGCCGCTCACGAGTTCGCCCCGCAGGGCGCCTTTGCGCCGGCCCGCGAACCGCGTCCGGTGCACTTGTTGGCCCGCGGCGACGTGCGTACCCCCAAAGAGATCGTCCGGCCGGGAGCGGTGGCCTGCGTACCCGGCCCGAGCGCCGACCTCACGATCGCCGATCCGAATGACGAAGGCGAAAGGCGCGCGGCCCTCGCCCGCTGGCTTACCGATCCGAGCAATGCCTTGCTCCGCCGGTCGATCGTCAACCGCGTTTGGCATTATCACTTCGGCCAGGGCATCGTCGACACACCCAATGATTTCGGACGCATGGGTTCGTTGCCGAGCCATCCCGAACTGCTCGAATGGTTGGCCGCATGGTTTGTCGAACACGGTGAATCGCTCAAGGGCCTACACCGGTTGATCGTCACCAGCGCGGTCTATCGGCAATCGTCGGCCGACAGGCCGGAGTATGCCAAAGCCGATTCGTCCAATCGCCTGCTCTGGCGCATGAACCGCCTGCGACTCGACGCCGAATCGATTCACGACGCAATGCTGCTGACGACCGGCCGGCTCGACGAGCGGATGGGCGGACCGCCCGTGCGGCAATTCCTCTTCAAGGACGATCATTCTCCGGTGTACGACTACGAGAAGTACGACATCGACGATCCCGGCTCGCGACGGCGGAGCGTCTATCGCTTCCTGGTGCGTAGCGTGCCCGATCCGTTCATGGAATGTCTCGATTGTGCTGATCCCTCGATCCTGACGCCGAAGCGCAATACGACGCTCACGGCGCTACAGTCGCTGGCCCTGTTGAATAACCCGCTCGCCGTGCGCCAAGCGGAGCACCTGGCCGAACGCGTTCGCGGCACCGCCGCCGACCTGCCCGGCCAGATCGACGCTGCATACCGCTTTGCCCTGGGCCGGCTACCATCGGCCGCCGAGCGCGAGAGGCTGACCGGCTACGCGGCCCGTTTCGGTCTGACCAATGCCTGCCGCGTGATCTTCAACAGCAACGAGTTTGTATTCGTGGACTGAACAGCATGCGCTCTCACATCAGTCGGCAGCCGTCACGTCGCGACTTCCTGTGGCAGTTCGGCGGCGGACTGGGCGGCCTCGCGCTGGCGGAGCTCCTTGGCGAGCAGGGACTGCTCGCTGATGCGGCGGCCGACTCCAGCCGTGGGGAGTTGAACGGCGGATTACACCACCGAGCGAAGGCCAAGCGGGTGGTGCAGCTCTTCATGTCGGGGGCGGCGAGCCAGTGCGACCTGTTCGACTATAAGCCGGCGCTAATCCAGCGGCATGGTCAACCCTTCGACCCCGGTGAGAAAGTCGAGCTGTTTCAAAGCGTGCCGGGGGCTTGTCTCAAGAGTCCTTGGGCTTGGAAGCAGCACGGCGAGTCCGGCCGTTGGATGAGCAGCCTTGTGCCGCGGCTGGCCGAATGCGTAGACCGGATGGCCTTCCTCTATGCGATGGTGTCCAAGTCGAACGTGCACGGTCCCGCCACGTTCATGCAGAACACGGGTTTCGTTCTGCCCGGTTTTCCCAGCATGGGCTCGTGGATCTCGTACGGGCTGGGGAGCATCAACGACAATTTGCCCACGTTCGTCGTGCTGCCCGACGCGCGCGGTTTCGCTCCCAACGGCCCGGGCAACTGGAGCGCAGGCTTCTTGCCGGCCGCACATCAAGGCACGATGGTCCGACCCGCGGCGAAGAACCCGATTGCCGATTTGAGTCCGCCGCCCGGCGCCGACTTCATCACGGCCGAGAGCGAGGCGGCCGGTTTGCGGCTGCTGCGCGACCTGAATGGCGAGCATCTGGCCAGCCGCGGTGGCGATTCGCGGCTAGAGGCCCGCATCGCCTCCTATGAAATGGCCGCGCGGTTGCAACTCAGTGCGCCCGAGGTGCTCAACCTGTCGGACGAGACCGAAGCGACGTTGCGGCTATACGGCCTCGATCATCCCGAAACCGAATCGTTCGGTCGTAATTGCCTGGTGGCCCGGCGACTGCTGGAACGAGGCGTGCGCTTCGTGCAGCTCTTCAGCGGGGCCGACAATGGTTTTCCGCGCCGCAACTGGGACAGCCATGAGGACATCGCCAAGGATCACGGTGACATGGGGCTGAGCATGGACCAACCGGCGGCCGCCCTCCTCAGCGACCTCGAGGCGCGCGGACTCCTCGACGACACGATTGTGATCTGGACCACCGAGTTCGGTCGCATGCCGTGCAGCCAGGGCGGCAAGGGGCGTGACCACAATCCCTTCACGTTCACCAGTTGGCTCGCCGGCGGCGGAGTGAAGGGGGGCGCGAGCTACGGTGAAAGCGATGAGTGGTCGTATCGGGCCGTCGTAAATCCCACCTACTGCTACGACCTACACGCCACCGTGCTCCATCTGTTGGGCATCGATCACGAACGGCTCAGCTTCCGTCACAACGGCATCGACCGCCGGCTCACCGACGTCCATGGTAAGGTCATTCAGCCGTTGCTCGCATAAGTGCAAAAAACCTCGAATTGGCATCTTCGATGCTACCAGTCCTGAGCGGATCTCAAAACTTTGAGGAGGGCGAGCGATGGTCTGGATTCATGTACTGTTCGCAGTGGCGGTGGCAATCGCCTTCACGGCCATCTTGTTCGCGATAGGCAGAGGCAATGCGTACGAGCGCGGCGGTTGGGCGACAGCGCTCGTCCTGTTCGGCATCTTGTTCCTGACGAGTTGGGCCGGCGGCATCTGGCTGAGTCCGATCGGGCCGCAATTGTTCGGCGCCGCATGGCTGCCATTCCTGTTGATGGGATTTGTCGTCGCCTTATTGATCGCGGCGATGTTGCCCGTGCGGCAGCCCCGTACTCGGATCGAAGCCCAGGAGTCGGCCGCCGCCGAGGAAGTGGTCGGCACGACGGTCACCGCCTTCCTGTGGATTTTCGCGGTCTGCCTGATCGCCGCCATCACGGTGCATTATGCGTACAGAGATCAGCAGCGTGCCGGCGAGATGGCCGGTCGGCCGCCAGCGGAGGTCGTGCGGTAGGCGGCAGTGATGCGGGCCGAACTCTTGACTCGCGGGGGGAGCGGCCATAACATCACTGGTCCTAATACTACGAGACGGCATACTACGAGACGGCGAAGCACGTTAGCCGGACGCCCTGGCCAAAGAGTTGTTTTGCTTTGGAAAATGTGGAGTTTGCGCAACCTTAGCGCAAGCTTTGCAGAAAATGGGCTTTGCCGCCCGACGAAATAGGATAAGATGGTCTGGTAGGTCCTGCCCCGCCGGTTCTGCCGCACCGGTGGTGTCGGACGGCAAAACGTCCTAGGTCACCCCGACCTCAGGGCCAGATGGCCCGAAACGCCTGGGGGGCCCGGGGCTCGTCGCCCGCCTTTGACCACGCCTGATGTTTCGAGTTTGCCGTGCCGTTGTTCGGCCTGTGCTGGTCGCAGGCCGCTTGTCGGCATAGCATGGATTTGATCCGTTAGGGCGATCCTTCGATTTGGCAATTTCCCTTCCCCGGCGGAGTCGTCGTGCGGTGGAATCGCACGCCGGTCAAGGGAAGAGTGTTTTCCAGTTTTTCGACTTTTTGAGATACCGGACATGGACCTGGCAAGGCTACGCAACATCGGCATTTCCGCACACATCGACTCGGGCAAGACCACGCTCAGCGAGCGGATCTTGTATTACGCCGGACGCATTCACCGCATGCAAGAAGTCAAGGGTGAAGGCGGCGCCACCATGGACTACATGGACCTGGAGCGTGAGCGCGGTATCACCATCACCAGCGCCGCCACCACCGTCGAGTGGAACGAGCACCAGATCAACCTGATCGATACGCCGGGCCACGTCGATTTTACGGTCGAGGTCGAACGCAGTCTGCGCGTGCTCGACGGCGCCGTGCTGGTGCTGTGCGCGGTGGGTGGCGTGCAATCGCAGTCGATGACCGTCGATCGACAGATGAAGCGTTACCATGTGCCCCGCTTGGCATTCATCAACAAGATGGACCGCACCGGAGCCGATTTCCGCCGTGTGGTGTCGCAGCTCCATGAGAAGCTCGATTGCGACGCCGTATTGATGCAGCTTCCCATCGGCAAGGAAGATAACTTCGAGGGCGTGATCGACCTGATCACCATGGAAGCGATCTACTTCGATGGCAATAACGGCGAGAAGGTGCGCCGCGAGCCGATTCCGCACGACATGAAGGCCGAAGCCGAGGCCGAGCGGCACCACACGCTCGAAGCTCTGGCCATGTACAGCGACGAATTGATGGAGCTGTTGCTGGCAGAAGAAGAAGTACCCGAGCAGATGCTGCACGACCTGATCCGCCAGGCCTCGCAGTCGCAAGAACTGACCCCCGTCTTCATGGGCACCGCCTATCGCAACAAGGGCGTGCAGGCTTTGCTCGATGCCGTCGTGCGCTACCTGCCGAGCCCGCTCGATCGTTCCGTCGTGGCCAAGCAACACGCCGACGCCACGCAGCAATTTCCGTTGGCCGCCGATCCGACGAAGCCGTTCGTCGGCATGGCGTTCAAGATCGTGGAAGATCCGTACGGACAGCTCACGTTCATGCGTATCTACCAGGGCACGATCGCCAAGGGCGAGACGTATTACAACCAGCGCACCGGCCAGAAACAGCGATTCAGCCGCATCGTGCGGATGCACGCCGACAAGCGCGAAGAGGTCGATACCGCCGGAGCCGGCGACATCGTGGCCATCATGGGCATCGACTGCGCCAGCGGCGACACCTACGCTTCGGAGCACAAATACTGCACGCTCGAGAGCATGTTCGTGCCCGAGCCGGTCATCAAGATGGCCATCAATCCCGCCAATCGCGACGGTGCCGACCGTCTGAGCAAGGCCTTGCAACGGTTCGTCAAAGAAGATCCGACGTTCCGCGTCGCCACCGACGAGGAGACGGGCGAGACCGTTATCGCCGGCATGGGCGAGTTGCACCTCGACATCTATGTCGAACGCATCCGCCGTGAGTACAAGGTAGAGGTCGAAGTCGGCGCACCCAAGGTGAGCTACCGCGAGGCACCGACGAAGGAAACCGAATACAACTTCAAGCACAAGAAGCAGACCGGCGGTTCGGGCCAGTACGCCCACATCGTCGGCAAGATGATGCCGCTGCCCGACGACGCCGAGGAGGAGAATTTCATCTTCGAGGAGAAGGTCGTGGGCGGGCGCATTCCGAAGGAATACATTCCGTCGGTGGAAAAGGGCTTCCGCGACTCGCTGCACAAGGGACCGCTCGCGGGCTATCCGATCGTGGGCGTCAAAACGACGCTCGAAGACGGGTCGTATCACGACGTCGACAGTTCGGACATGGCCTTCCAGATCTGCGCTCGCAATTGTTTCCGCGAGACGTTCTTGAAGACCAAGCCGGTGTTGCTCGAGCCGGTGATGAAGTTCGAAGTCGAGGTGCCGGCCACGTTCCAAGGCTCGGTGGCGGGCGAGTTGACCAGCCGCCGCGGCATGATCGTGGCGACCGAGATGAAGGGCAACACCGCGACCATCGAAGCCGAAGTTCCGCTCGCCGAGACGTTCGGCTATTCGACCGACCTGCGCAGTATGACGCAGGGACAGGGGACGTTCACGATGGAGTTCTCCAAGTACCGTCGCGTTCCGGCGGCGATCCAGGAGACGATCATCGCCGATAAGAAGAAGCAACTCGTCGGCGCCAAGTAAGCGCGGCGGCGATTCCCGGCAGGGCCGGTTGTTCAGAGCGACTGCGCCTACGGTCTGTGAAGCCGCCCGGCGTCGAGAGCCAATCGTGCGCCCGCGCATTTCTTGAATGGCCCGCATGGTAGCCTGCTTATGCGCTGCGCCGGTTGACGAATTTTTCGCATCGGCTAGATAGAAGGCATCTCGTTGAGAGTGCCTTTTACAGTCGAAAGGATAATCGGATGAAACGCAGCGCATCTGCCGTTTGGACAGGCGATTTGAAACAGGGGAAGGGCTCGTTGACCACGCCGAGCGGCGTGCTCAAGCAAACTCCCTATTCGTTCCATACCCGCTTCGAGGACGGGGCCGGTACGAATCCCGAGGAACTGATCGCCGCGGCACACGCCGGTTGCTTCACGATGGCCACATCGGCCGCCTTGGGCAAGGCGGGACTCACTCCCGAAAAGCTCTCGACCGAGGCGTCGCTGACGCTGGAGCAGGTCGACGGCAATTGGACGATCACCGCCATCCATCTGACGCTGACCGCCAAGGTGCCAGGCGTGGACGACCAGAAGTTTCAGGAGATCGCCGCCGGCGCCAAGGCGAACTGTCCCGTGTCGCGCGTGCTGAACGCCAAGATCACGCTCGACGCAAAGCTCACGACCTAACGAACGCGGTCACGACAGCGGCTCTTCGAACGAGTCGAGGCCGAGCGACTCGATAGGACGCGACAAGGGATCGTCGTCGGCCGGCTTGGGCGGCTGATCGGTGGGACGCACCACAACGCGCGTGCCGCGCACCTCGATGACTTGCACCCACTGCCCCTTTTCGATGGCCATGCCTTCGCTGACGGCATCGACGTGGTGACCGTCGATCGAGACGGCGCCGCTGGGCAACATCAGGCTTTTGGACTGACCGACGCGGCCCACGAGCGACTTCAAGACCCTGCGCTGATCGTCTTCGGGCAGCACATCGTCGCTCTTCGGTACCTCGAGCAGCAGCCGACGGCCCATGGCAGTTTCCGGCCAGTAGTGCAGCGCGGTGATCATGACGATCGGCAGGGCGACCACGGCCGTGCCAAGAAAGCTCAACCCGTACCACGGCCCGCGGTAGAACGCCAGCGCGATCGCGCACAACACGGACGTGATCGAGAGGAAACCGATCACACCGCCGGAGGGAACGAAAATCTCGAGTACGGCCAGCGAAACGCCGAGCAACATCAAGAGCACCGCCCAAGCCACGGGATCTAGCATGACTGGGGCCCTCAGCTCAGTCCGCGAACCACGACTCGGTTGCCTCGCACCTCGATCACCTCGATCGGCAAGCCGCGGTCGACAAATTCGCCGTCGGTCAGTACATCGACCAGTTCGTCTCCGATGCGAGCCTTGCCGCCGGGGACCAAGGGGGTGAACGCTACACCCCGGCGTCCCTGGAGGTGTTCCAGGCGGGCGAGCGCCTCGCGCTCGTTGATGCGCGACACCTCTTCGCTGGAAGGAGGCGCGAGCACCATGTTGTTGAGCACCGGCGTATGGGGCAAGAAGCGTCGCATCGTCGCCGCCGCGGCTACGACCGCTATCCCTGCGCCGATCAGCATCAGCAGACTATTGCGCAAGTGATGTAACTGGTAATCGTTGCGCGGCAACACGAATGTTTGGCTCGCCAGGATCAGCGACGTGATCACGAGCAGACCGCCCGCCAATCCGAACAATCCGACGCCGGGCAATACGAAAATCTCTAGGGCCAAACAGGTCACTCCGGCCAAGAACAGGAGCACTTCCAGCCAGCCCGCGGTTCCGCCCAGGTAGGCACTCCAGAAGAAAAGCAGAAAACACAAAGCAGCGATCAGCCCCCCCAGACCGATGCCGGGCGACTGCAACTCGGCATATAGAGCCGCTGCCCCCAGGAACAACAAGAAGAAGGAGACGCCCGGCGAGTTGAGGGCGTCGATCAAGAAATCGGCCCAGCCCGGTTCGACCAGCGCCGGATCTTCTTCCAAACCGTAGAGTGCCTTCAGGCCGGCAAAGTCGGTCACGACGGCGTGCGCCAGCCCCAATTGCTCGGATTTTTCACCGTCGACCAGCAGAATCTTTCCCGGTTCGACGACGCGCTCACCACGTTGCCACGCCTTGGCGTCGGGCAACTTGGCCGCTTGTTCTTCGGTCAAAAAGTCGATGAGCCCGTCGGCTTGCCGCGTGTATTGAAATACGGGCACCTTGCTTTCGACCATGGCTGCGGCCAAGGCCGGCGACCGGTGCTTCTGTTCGGCGATCGCCGCGACCGAGCGGGCCACCGTCTCGCGCTCGTCGGGGGCCAGTTCCGCCGCACCCGAACCGCCCAGCACGGCCTGCGGCCGCATGACAATCTGGTCGCACGCCAACGCGATGTACGCAGCGTCGCCGCGTGCTTCGGTGGGAATGTAGGCCACGGTCCGCCGTTCTGCCGCGTTGATACCGTTGAGGTAGTTCGCCAAGTTGATGCTGTCGTTCGGCGAGCCACCGGGGCTTTCGATCCGGAAGCAGAGCAAATTAACGTCGTGATCATGAATCTGCGTCTGCACCACGTTCTGAATCTGATCGGTCAGCGCCGCGGAAATGGGCCCCTTCACGGCGATGAGCACTGGTCGGACGGCGCCGCCCAGCGCCAGGTCTTCTTCGACGGCGCTGGCGGGAAGCCCCAGGGCCTTGGCCACGGCCTGACGGTCGTTGGCCAGGTAGCTAACGAAACCGAGCTCACGGGCCCGCTCGCCGTTGAAGAGCCCCGGTTTGCCGGCGGGGATCAGCGGTACTTCCTTGGCAATCGATTTCTCCTTGCGCAATTCGGGTAACCGGTCGGCGCGCACGAATTCTCGACTGACGTCCGTCTCGACGAGCCGCAGGTCGACCGACGGATCGAGCATCTTCAACGCCACATCGGCCGGCACCGTCCTGCGGCTATTGGCGATTTCGGCGTAGGCGCTCCGTTCCGATGCGTTGATGACCGACTCCGACTTGCCGGCGTCGCCCAACTGGGCCTCTTCCCCCATGATGATTTCATCGCAAGCCAGGGCCACCAGCACCGCGTGGCCCGTCAGGCTCTCGGGAATGTAGGCTACTGTCGTGGCTCCGTTCAGGTTGGAACTCGCCAGGTAGCGAGCCAGATCCAAGGCCTTCCCAAATTCCGCTTCGACAGATCGCATTTCGAAGATGATGACCGGCCAGTTGCCTTCTTCCTTGGCCTTCCGAATCGCCTTGCTCACGGCGCGTCGAATTCGAGTATCCAGCCGTTCGGTCAAACGCTCTTCGAGACGAATCAGCGTGCCCACACGCGGTGGCGCATCGGCGCCGCGTTGCTTCCGTGTGTCTGCACCGGAGCGCTGCCGGGCCTCTGCGGCGTCTTTCTCGCCCCCGGCTTCGGCGTCCTCTTTGATGGCTGGCTCTTGGGTGTCGGCGGCCTTCGCTTCGTCGGTTCGCTTCTCGTCCTGTTGGGCCGAGAAACAGCGCTGGCCGGCCAGCATAACGGCTGCCGCCAGGACGAACAGCCGAAACACCGTGCAGAGCTGAGCCAAAAGATCAGTGAGCATTGGGCCTCCGGGCCCTATTCCGCGTTGTAAGCCGGTGACCCGCGGTTCCATACCAATCAGGAAACCCGTCGCGCGAGATCGCGCAAAGGACGACCAAGTTTGGCCTTTTAACCGCTTAGATTATAAGGAGGCTCGGGGGTGAGTCAAATTCGCGGGCGTGGCGCGGTCGCGATGAATGCTGGTAAGTTCGTCGCGCATAAGACGATCGGCGCAGCAGGCCGGCGCCAGGCTGGACATGCCCGTCTGTGGGGCTGCCGGCGTCGCCTGCGGCCAGTAGCAAAATGTCCATTCCAGGCTGCCAAGTCGGGCGTGTACCATAGTCTAATGAAAACCCCGCTGGCCTGGCTGAATTTGCTGCACGATAAACCGCGCACGCTCGTGGCCATCGCAGGCGTGGCGTTCGCCGTGGTGCTGATTCTCATGCAGCTCGGCTTCTTCTTCTCGGTGGAACAGACCGCCACCCAGATCTACGACCAGTTGAAATTCGACATCGTCATCCTCTCGCCGCAATATCAGGCCATCTCGAAGGCAGGCACTTTCTCGCGCACGCGCCTCTACCAGGCCGCATCGACGGCAGGCGTGAGCGAGGCGCAGCCCCTGTATCTCGACTTCAATCTCTGGCTGAACCGCGGCGACCAGGCCGCGGCCCCTTCGCGCCGTGGTATCTTCGTGATCGGCTTTCCCCTGACCCAGCGGCCGTTCCGCATTCCCGAGTTGTCGGGCGATCTGTCGGCCCTGAAACTTCCGGGGTCGGTCTTCATGGATCGGCTCTCGCGAAAGCAGTTCGGCGATTGGCGAACGTCGACCGGCAGCTTGCAGATCGGCAGCCAACAGATCGAGATCGTCGGCACGTTTGCCATGGGAACGGGCTTCGGCGCCGACGGCGACGTGGTGGTGGGAGAGCAGACCTTCTTAGAGTTCTTTCCCTACCGCACGCTCGAGGATGTGAGCTTGGGCTTGGTGTCGATCAAGCCAGGCGTCGACGTCGACCAGGTTCGCCAGGAACTTGAGAATCGCTTGCCGCGCGACGTGCTGGTCTACACGCGCCAGGGCATCGAGAGCAAGGAACGCGAGCACTGGCTGGTGCGAACCAGCGTCGGCGTCATCTTCTCGCTCGGTGTCGTGGTGGGGTTCATCGTGGGCGTGGCGATCGTCTATCAGGTACTCTCGAACGACATTGCCAACCACCAGGCCGAGTATGCCACGCTCAAGGCGATGGGCTATCCGAACAGCTACCTGGCCAGCGTGGTGCTGTTCCAGTCGTTCATCCTGGCGGTGCTCGGTTTCCTGCCTGGTTGGGCGATCTCGTGGGGCCTGTATGTCCTGACCGAGCAACGACAACACGTTCCCATGCGAATGGGTCCGGTGCTGTCCGGAACAATCCTGGTGCTGACCATCGCCATGTGTGCCATCTCGGCCATCGCATCGCTGCGCAAAATCAGTACAGCCGACCCCGCCGATCTGTTTTAATCAGCTCTCGATACCTTTGTGACCTGAGGCCTTTTTCCCCTTCGCATGCGTCGTACCCCGCTCGCCTGGCTCAATCTGACGCACAATCGCCGACGACTGGCGCTCGCGGCCGCGGGTGTCGGCTTTGCCGTGCTCCTGATGTGCATGGAGTTGAGCTTCCGCGACGCCCTGTTCGACAGCACCGTGGCCGTGCTGCGTCAGATGAACGCCGATCTGGTCATCGCCAGCCGGGCACAATATACGATCATCGTCGGCCAGCCCTTTCCCCATCGACGGCTGGTGCAGGCACGGTCCAGTGAAGCAGTGGCCGCCGCGTATCCGCTGTACATCGAAACCAAGCGCTCGAACCTGAAAAACCCTTTGACCGGTGAAGCCCTGCCGATCCGGGTGCTGGCTTTCAACCCCGACGACCCGGTTTTCAACCTGCCCGCGGTCAACGAGCACCTGCATGACCTGCGGCTCCCCGACCGGGCTCTGTACGACCGAAAATCGAAGCCGGAATACGGCGAGGTGCTGCCCGGCACATCGATCGAGCTGGCAGGTAGCCGTTTGCAGGTGATCGGCTTGTTCTCTCTGGGAACCGACTTCGCCAACGACGGCAACCTGATCACCAGCGACCTGACTTTCAGCCGACTGTTCCCGGCAGCCCCCGGCGAAAATCCGCTCGACACCGTCGACATCGGCCTCGTGAAGCTGAATCCTGGCTGGGACAAGGAAGAAGCCGCTAGCAAGCTGCGCGAACGACTGGCCGACGACGTCGCGGTGTTCACCCTAGAGGAGTACGTCGAAAGGGAGCTTAATTTCTGGAAAACGAGCACGCCCATCGGTTATATCTTTTGGCTGGGCGCGTTGATGGGATTCATCGTCGGCGGGGTCATCTGTTATCAGATCTTGTACACGGACGTATCCGACCATTTGCCCGAGTTCGCCACGCTCAAAGCGATGGGGTACGCGAATCGCTATTTCATCTGGGTCATCCTGCAAGAATCGATCTTGCTGTCGTTGCTGGGATTCTTCCCCGGCGTCGCGGCGAGCGAACTGGTCTGCCGGGCGGTGGCCTGGCTCACGAACCTGCGAGTCGCCGTTCATACCCCGACCGCGGTAGCCGTCTTGTCGATGAGCGTATTGATGTGCATCGTTTCGGGACTGATCGCCGTGCGACGCGTGATGAAACTCGACCCCGCCGAGCTATTCTAGAACAACCGACCGAACCGTGACGTGCCGCAGACCGACGGGACCGACATTGGGCGCAGGTGTCGACGGATGGTAACGTGTCGGCGATGACCGAGGACCGCAGGGAGTGTTCTTCATGGCGACAACCGGGCGGCGTGCGAATGCCGCGTTTCCGAGCATAAATCCGAAGTCGGCCACGCGCCGCCACGCGCATCTCACCGATTCGGCCGACGACTTGTTCGCCGTGCGCGTCCGCGACCTGAACCATACGTTCGGCGACGGGGAACTGCGCAAGCAGGTCTTGTTCGACAACCAACTCGATCTGGCGCGCGGCGAAATCGTGATCATGACCGGCCCCTCCGGGTCGGGCAAAACCACGCTGCTCACGTTGATTGGCGGTCTGCGCACCGTGCAGCAAGGAAAACTGATGGTGCTCGGCCGCGAGTTGCACGGCCTGACCGCCAGGGAACTCGTCGCCGTACGCCGCGACGTAGGGTTCATCTTCCAGGCGCACAATCTGTTCGATTCGCTGACGGCGATGCAAAACGTGTCGATGTCGATGGAGTTGCAGGGGTACGATCAAGCCACGATCCGTGAGCGCGCGGAGGAGATGCTGACGGCCCTCGGACTCGGCCACCGCATCCATTACAAACCGGACCAGTTGTCCGGCGGGCAGAAGCAGCGCGTGGCGATAGCCCGGGCGCTGGCCAGCCATCCACGGTTGATTCTGGCCGACGAACCGACCGCCGCCCTCGACCGCGAATCGGGGCGCGACGTCGTCGCGTTGCTACAGAAAATCGCCAAGGAAGAACTATGCACCGTACTGATGGTCACGCACGACAACCGCATCCTCGATGTGGCCGATCGGATCGTGAACATGGTCGATGGCCGTGTGATCTCCGACGTGTTGGTGCAGGAGGCGGCCACGATCGCCGAATTCTTGCAGCGGATCGACCTCTTCAAACCCTTATCGGCCGATGTGTTGGCCGAAGTGGCCGATAAGATCTCGCTCGAACGCTTTGCACCGGGTGATGCGGTGGTCCGCCAAGGCGACCCGGGCGACAAGCTGTACGTGATTCGCTCCGGTAAGGCCGACGTGTACATAACGCGCGACGGTGAAGCGCGCAAGGTGGCCACGCTCGGGCGCGGCGAATTCTTCGGCGAAGCTGCACTCGAGACCGGCGCACCCCGCAACGCCACCGTGAAGGCGGCCGATCCGCTGGAGACATACTCGCTGGGAAAAGACGACTTCAACCGCGTCAAGGCGGCGAGCCTACCCTTCCAAGACCAACTCCGCAAAGTGCTCTTCGCGCGGCAGTAGGGTCGGCTGAGAAAAGTGTGCAAGCTGGTCGCCACGGCATGCGTCGCGGCGCGTTCAAAGAGCCTTTTTGATCTGGTCAAAAAGTTCCGGTGCGGCATCGTCGGTCCGGTGTTGCAGCCGTGCGCCGCCGTCGTTCCACACCACCCGACCGTCGCGGCCGATCACGATGAGCACCGAAAAGTCTTTGCCCAGGTACCGTTCGACTATTTCCCCAGCACCCCAGCCCATGTGCCAGTCGATCCCATACTGCGCTGCGAACTGCCTGACCACGTCCTCGTTGTCGGGAGTCAGACTGATGAAGACCACCCCCTCCTTCTCGAAATGTCTCTTGATCGGCACGAGGTACGACGCCATCGAGTGGCAATAAGGACACCAATCGATCCAGAAGTCGAGCACGACGACCTTGCCGGTCAGCTTGGACCAAGGAGGGGGCTCTCCGTTGAGCCAGCCGGCCGCTTTCAGCGGCATCGGCCGTTCGCCGCAGCTCAGGCTCGGGGCGGCGACCGACGACAACGGCGGCACGTAGAGCGAAAAGAGATCGAAGGCGGCGTAGGTCAGTCCGGCCCCGAATACAAATCCGATCACCTGCGCGCAACACCATGCCGGCACCATGACGCGGCGTCCCGGAATGCGAATCTCTTTCAGCCTGTGCGCAAGACGGTTGCTACTGGTATGAATCCGCTGCCCGAAATACATCGATTATTCACCTACCGCTCTCCGGGCGCCGAGCAACTCACGCAAGTTTCGCGATCGGCCGACCCGGCGGCAGTTGACCGGCCAAGCACCAGATCCAAGAACTCTCGTTGTGGCACATCGTAGACCGCTTTCAAGGTCTCGATGCGATAGCCCCGCCAGTGCATCGCGCTGGCGGTGGTGCCGACTCCCAGGCCGGTTGCCACCAGAAACCACGCTGCGTGTCCGAGGGCGGTCCAGCCAGGCACAAGGCGGCGCAAGAGGAGACAGACGACCGCGCAAACGGCACCCGCCGACGCGGGCACCGCGAAGAAAATGGCCAAGACCAAGTTGCCTCTTCCCCTTCCCCCGGTATCGCCGCGATGGCTGGTTCCGGCAGCCACCCCCGCATGGTGCGCAGGTGCAAAGCCCTCTCTCAGCGGGCGCTAAACAGTGCCAAACCGCAGTGGCAAGGTTACACAAAGGCCAATTTCAGCTTGCTGCCGGGCTGCCGCGGAACCTATAATTTCTGCTTACTGTTTCAGCCCGGCTGGTGGCCGGCGCCAGCAGGGTTGTCGATCGAGACCTCGCGGTTCGGTCCATGGCTCGGGCGGGCCGCCGGTGCGGCCGATTTCGCATTCTCAGGGAGATTTCACAGTGGCTTCCGGCAAGTATCTGTTCACCAGCGAGTCGGTGAGCATGGGTCACCCCGATAAGTTGGCCGACCAGATTTCCGACGGCATTCTCGACGCACTCTTCGCCCAAGATCCCTTCAGCCGGGTAGCCTGCGAAACGCTCGTCACGACGGGAGCGGCCGTGGTCGCGGGAGAGATTACCACTCGAGCCGTCGTCGATTACGCCGACGTCGTCCGCCGCGTCATCCGCGATGTGGGCTATACGGACGATGAGATGGGCATCTGCGCCGACACGTGCGCCGTCATGGCGATGATCGGCAAGCAGAGCCCGGACATCGCCCAGGGAGTGAACGAGAACGCCGCGTCCGGCAAAGACATCGGTGCCGGTGATCAAGGGCTGATGTTCGGCTACGCCTGCAACGATACGCCCGAGTTGATGCCCCTGCCGATCGCCCTGGCCCATCGCATCACCAACGCGTTGACGGCTGTTCGCCGCGATGGCACGATTCGTTGGCTGCGGCCCGACAGCAAGAGCCAGGTGACCGTCGAATACGACGGGCACAGGCCGGTGCGCATCGATACGGTCGTCGTCTCCACGCAGCATGCGCCGGATGTCAGCCACGAAGAGATCCGCCGCACCGTCATCAATCAAGTCGTCAAGCCGTTGCTGCCTGCCGACTTGGTGTCGGGCGACATCACCTACCACATCAATCCGACCGGCCGCTTCGTGGTGGGCGGTCCACATGGCGACTGCGGCTTGACCGGCCGCAAGATCATCGTCGATACGTACGGCGGCTGGGGGCGGCACGGCGGCGGTGCCTTCAGCGGCAAGGACCCGACGAAGGTCGATCGCAGCGCGGCGTACATGGCGCGCCACATCGCCAAGAACATCGTGGCCGCCGAACTGGCCGACCGCTGCGAAGTCCAACTAGCATACGCCATCGGCGTGTCGGAACCGGTCAGCGTGCATGTCGACACCGAGGGCACCGGCAAGCTGGACGACACTCGGATCTGCGAGTTGGTGCGCGAGGTGTTTCCACTCACGCCCAGCGGCATCATCAAGTATCTCGACCTGCGGCGGCCGATCTACCAATTGACCGCTGCGGGCGGACATTTCGGTCGCAGCGAACCGGAGTTCACCTGGGAGAGTACCCAGCGGGCCAACCAGCTTCTGGAAGCGGCCGGCATCGCTGCTACCGCCTAGTTGCCTGGCCGAGAAACCCCGATCTCGATCGTTACGGGTCGCGTAGCAGTCGGTTTTCGGATCGGATCTGCTGCCCTCGGCATCCGTTGTCGTCCGGTGAAACAAGGGTGGTTGCACCACGACCCGTGCAAACGGGCCGGACTCGGCCAGCAGGAACAATTCCTTGCAGCGTGCGTACCTCGTAACGAAGCCGCGTGCCGTGGCGCCGGCGTGGCTGTTGCGCGCCGTCGCCGTGATCGTGCTAGCTTGGCTCCTGTTATCGGGATTGCTGTTGACGGCGCGCACGATGGTTCGCGCGACGCGTCCGTTCATCGGTCCCCAGTTCTTGATCATCGCCTGCGGCGTCGTCGGCGTAATCTGGCTGGCCCGCCGGACGTCGATGCTCGACTCCGGGCGGAATATCCACCGACATTGGACGGGTTTCCTCCCTGTCGTGGCGACATCCACGGCTCTGTTGCTGTGGGGAGTGCCGCTCGCTCACGGAGCCAGCGCGCCGGCGGCGGTCTTTTGGCTGCTGGTCGTGGGCGAAGAAGCGTGGGCCTGGCGACGTCACATCGAGCTTTGGCGTCGCATGCCGCGTGCCGCCGAACGTGTCGTAAGGCGTCCCGCCGCCGATCGTGTCGTACAGAAGCTCACGCGATTCGTAACACCCGAGGGCGAGGAAGTCGTGCAAGGCCTGCTGGCTGTGCGGATCGAGCCGGGCGCCCGTATGGCCGCGGGACATGTGGCATTCTGCCCGCCGCTGGTGGAAAGGCCGCAACTTGAGGTGCAACCGGATGCCGGTCCCGAAGCCACGCTCAAGGTCGGTCAGCTCTATCCGCATGGCGCTCGAATCGACGTGCGACTGCCGCAAGTGGCAGAGAGCGAGACGACGGTGCAGGTCCGATTCGTTGCTCGTGCGCTCATGATCCCCAAGCACCCTGGCTGAACCGCGCACGAACATGGCCCGTTGGCCTTACAACCGCTGGACCTGGTTCTTCACCTACGGCGCCGTCTTCGTGCTCTTTCCGCTGCTCTGCCTATTGGCTTATGCCTGGGTGCGTGGTTGGCTTTGATGCCCCCTCCGCGAGAAGGGTCTAAATAGAGGCCGCACGCCAAACGCGATCGAGCCAGCGGCAGGCAGCGAATGCGCACGCCGAGACCACGGCCGACAGTCCGCACCATGTGGCCGCCGTCGCACGCAGCTCTGCCATGGCGAGCGACATCCATTGTGCCTGGGATGAAAGCAGGCAGGCGAACATGCTGCCGGCGAAGAGCGCGGCGACACCGCCGAAGAGAAACATGCCGATGCGGACGATGCTCCAGTCGGGCACCATCGCCAGCCACGCCGCGTAGCCCAATTCCACGGCGGCGATACACAAGAGGGCTTGCGCCCACGATGGTGCATCGCTGAATTGCAGATGGGGGAGCGCCGGTGCCGCACAAAACACCGCGACGAACGGCAGTAAACAGGCGATCCAATAGGCGAACTCGAGTTGTCGCGGACCGGGCCGATAGACGTCGAATGAGGTCAAATCATCACCCCGCGCCCAGGTGCACCATTGCACGCGGCGGATCGCGGTGGTGGAACCGGTCGCCTGAGGAGCCGACGATGCCGGAACTTCTCGGGGCGACGACACCGTGGTGCCCACCGGCAGTGGCGGTGGACAAGGCGCTGCCACGGCCTTCTCCGGCAACGGTGCAAGGGCCGAGCGCGGCGTGGGCTCATTCCCGGGCGGCGGTGGAATCAAAAACTCCTCAGGTTCAGGCGGCGGCGCGAGAGGCGGCACAACGATGGCGAGCGGCTCGGCCGGACCGACCGCGGTAGCTCGTTCACCACCGATATCTTCAGCCTGCTGTGGCACGTTGGGGGTCGTCGTCTGGTCGATGGTGGTTAACGCCCGTGCCGGAGTTTCTGGCGGAGCCGGCCCGGCGCACAAGCCGCCGATTTTGCTGTCCGGTTCGCAGACCACAGCCGCAATCGACGACGAGGATTCATCGATGACTTCGAGCAAGGGTTCGCGACAGGAGCTGCGTTCTTCCGCGACCGGCTCGCACGCCGCCTCGCTCTTCTCGCTCGGTATCGAGAGCTGGGGAACGATCAGTCGCTGCTGGCAGACCGGGCAACGGCCGTTTTTGCCCGCCCGCTCGTCCGGCACCTTGAGCCGATGTCCCAGCGGGCAAAGAAAGCGAATGGCCATGGCGGCTGAGGAGGTGAAGGTGTCGGATCGACGACTACCTTCCAGTCTTGTACCCGTTCGGTGGTCAGTCAAGAATCGACTGCCGCCCGGAGCGGGACTTCTCACTCGTCCGCGTAGACCGTCGTGCTTTCCTCTTTCGTCACAGGGCTTTTCATCTCGTCGGTCAAGAGCTGTACCTGGACGCGCAGGTCGCCCGGCTCGATACCCTGTGCACGGATTTGGTAGGTCGTCTCGCCCTTCGGCGGCAGCCGGCCCAGCGGTTGGAAGCGTACCTCCTGTCCCTTGACCGAGTCGCGCGTCGGCCCGTGAGCACTGCGTGGTTTGAGCTGCGGCGGGAAGACGGCGAGCAACTCGACATTGGTGGATGCCTTCGAGCCCTGATTGACCACGCGGATCTCATAGGTCGTTTCGCCGCCGACCTCGATGGGGTCCGTCACGTCGGTCAATTCGAACATAATGGCAGCCAGCCCCTCCACCGACACCACCTCTTCTTGTTCGGCCGCCAGCCCGCGCTGCGCGACGCTCTCGACCTTCAAGAGCTGCTCACCCGGCTCGATGGGCAGGGTCGTCAGCGTCACCTGGCCCGCTTCCTTGGCCGGCAACTCCTCGAGCACCCAGTGGACGGAATTGGTCACCGGATCGTATTCGCCCGAATTGTTGGCCTCGACGAACTTCAAACCCTTCGGTAGGTGCGTGACCAGTTGCACTTCTTTGGCCGAGGCGGTGCCCGGATTGCTGACGGTGACCGTGTAGGTCGCCTGCCGTTCGAGGTAACGCCGTTTCGGGCCTTGCATCGAGACCTCGAGCTGCGGCGCCACCACCATGAACTCCGACCGCTGTTCGGCCTGAAGCTGCCCATCGGCCCGTGCGACGAGGCTATTGAGCACTTGACCGGCCTTGACGGTGTTCATCGTCAGTTCGAGCTGTTTCGACTCACCCGGCTTCAGTTCGCCCACTTCGTATTCCAGCTCGCTGCCCGCCGGATGTTCGAGTTGCTCGGGGATCATCTCGCTCAAGACGATTCCCGTCGCGGTGCCGGTGCCGGGATTGCTGATCTTGATGGTGAGCTTCAGCTCCTCGCCGATTAGCACTTGGTCGGGCGTCGACACTTCGATCGCCAACTGTGGCCGCGTGCAACGCGTGCGGGCCGACGCTTCGCCGGCAAAATGCACGGTGGCCACACTGCCGATCTCGCCCTCGGTCACGGGCATCAACTCCATCTCGACCGTCGTTTCGTCACCCGGCTTGATCGTGCCCACTTTCCACATGACCCGTCCTTCGACCACTTCGGCCGCGGCCGGGCGCGTTTCGAGCAGATGGGTGCCCTGGGGAACAACGTCGTAAATCTCGACGCTCTGCGCCGTCCCGGTGCCGATGTTCTGCACGCGGATCGCAAACACCGCCGGCTTACCCACCTGGATTTCATCGGGCGCTGCCTTCTCGACCACCAACGAGGGCGACTGCGGACCCTCGAGCTGTTTCACGCCTGGCCGCCCGTGACCCATGATCGGCTGCCGGCCTCCGGCATCGCCGAACGGATCGCGGTTTGGCGGCACACGGCGGCCCGGTTCTCGCTCTCGCGGATCGGGGCCGAACACGTCCGTCGTGCGCTGCGGATTACGGTCCGCGGCCGCATCGACGCGTGCGGCAGGCCGCTCGGCACCGGTGGCGGCCGGGCGGCGTTTGCGCGCGTCGGCCGTCTTGTTCGCTACGGATTTGTTGGCCGTTTGGCGTCGTTTCTCGCCGCCGATCGAGCCGGGTGCATAACGCCCCGTGGCCTCCTCGGCTAATCGATCACGGGGTTCGACTCGATCGTCGGCTACCGGTTGATCGTCGGCCAGTTGCTTGGTGAACGGGTCGCCGGTGGCCATGTCGACCGGTGGTCCACCTCCGTCCTTTCCGCCGGGAAATAGGTCGGGCCCCGCGTCGGGCACTTCGTTGTTGAAATCGACGCCGTCGGTGGTCACGGGTGCGTCTGCATAACGGTCGGCATAGCGGTCCGCAGGCTCTGCCTTCGGAGCCGGTTTCTTGGCCGACGCGCTCTTATTGGTCTTGGGTTTCTTCTTCGCGGTCACCGGTGGGAGCTGGCCGTCTTGGGCCATCGCCGTCGGCTGGGCGCGATGGGCTTGCACGACTGCGAAAACCGCGATGGCCGTCAGACCGGCCAGGGCAGACGTGCGGACGAGCAACCGCTTCATCGGTTCATCTCCGAAAAGATAGGCGAGATGTGAACGTGTGTCGGCCAGCCGGTAGATGTGTCGGGGTTCGGCTTGCCGTTTGTCGGCGTGTATCAAGTGGATGCGCAGGCGGTCACCGGCGCAAGACACCCTGTCGTGGGCCGCTAGATACCAAATCCTGCCGCGCGGGAAAAGACCAATCGACGGGCGTGTGATCGCGCGGGGTGCATAAGGGGAATTGCGCGCGGAGCAGGTCGCCCGGCGCGTGTCAATCGGAGAGTTAGCGTAATTTTTGGCGCTTCCACCGGAAGTTAGGTGGGCTGGGAAGTGCGAGGGACAAACTACCACACGCTGTTCCGGAG